>NZ_BCTQ01000042.1 GCF_001571365.1 Achromobacter denitrificans NBRC 15125
GCGTGACGCGCAGGCGGCTGGTGCCGGCGGGGACGGTCGGCGGCCGGATCGCCACGGCCAGCAGGCCCTGCCGTTCCAGTCCGGCCGCCATCTCCAGGGCGCGCGCCTCGTCGCCCACCAGCGCCGGCACGATCTGCGTGGACGAGTCGCCGGTGTCCAGCCCCATCCCGCGCAGGGCGGCGCGCAGGCGGTCGCCGGCGGCGGCCAGCCGGGCGCGCTCGGCGTCCAGCCCGGGGACCAGGTCCAGGGCCGCGTCCATGGCGCCCAGCACCGCGGGCGGCAGCGCCGTCGTGTAGATGAAGCCGGAGCAGGCATTGACCAGGTAGTCGCACAGGGCCCGCGAGCCGGCCACGTAGGCGCCGAAGCCGCCCAGCGCCTTGCTGAACGTGCCCATGGCCAGGTCGATCCGCCCCGGCGCCAGGCCGGCCAGCCCCATCCCCCCGGGGCCGAGCACGCCGGTGGCGTGCGCTTCGTCCAGGTAGACGAAGGCCTGGTAGCGATCGGCCAGGTCGGCCAGGCGCGCCACGTCGGTCCGGTCGCCGTCCATGCTGAACACGCTCTCGGTGATGATGAAGCGCGACACCGGCTTGTCGGCGGCGGCCGCGCGCGCCGCAAGCAGGCTTTCGAGGTGGTCCAGGTCGTTGTGCCGGAACCGGATCTGCCGGGCCCCGGCGGCCTGGCAGCCGTGATGCAGGCTGGCGTGGTTGAGTTTGTCGGCGTAGAGCTCGATCTCGCCCTGGCCGGCGGCGGCGCGCAGCAGGGCGGGCAGCACGGCGGCATTGGCCTGCCAGCCCGAGGCCAGCAGCAGCGCCGCTTCGGTGCCTTTGAGCCGGGCGAGCTTGGCTTCCACCTGTTCGTGCAGATCGAGGTTGCCGCAGACCAGGCGCGAAGCCTGGGCGCCGGCCCCGTGGCGCGCCGTCCATTCGCGGGCGCGCTCGACCAGCAGCGGATGCCGCGACAGCCCGAGATAGTCGTTGCTGGAGAAATTCAGGACGGGCGCCCCGCCCAGCACGATGCGCCCGGGGGCGGCGGCCGTGGCCGTGCGCAGGCGGCGGCGCACGCGGCGCGCTTCGGCCCGCGCCAACTCGGAAGAAAACAGCGTATCCAGCTTTGACATCGACTTATCCCGCGGCGGCCGGACGGGGAAGGACGCCCGCGCCAGGCCGTAGAATGCGGGCCATTGTAGTGGAGGCGGACGCCCCCGCCGCCCGGCCGCCGGGCCGGGGCGGGCCGCCGGTTTTCAGGAGAGGATCCATGCACACGCCCGACTGGGTGGCCCGGGGGCAGCCCCATATCTGGCTGCCCTATGCCCAGATGAAGACGGCGACCCCGCCGCTGCCGGTGGTCCGCAGCCAGGGCAGCCGGCTCGAACTGGCCGACGGCCGCAGCCTGATCGACGGCGTGGCCTCCTGGTGGACCGCCTGCCACGGTTACAACCATCCGCACATCGCGCGGGCGGTGCGCGCGCAGCTGGACGCCATGCCCCACGTGATGTTCGGCGGGCTGACGCACGAGCCGGCGCTGACCCTGGCGAGCCGGCTGGCCGGCCTGCTCGGGCCGGGCCTGGACCGCGTCTTCTATACGGATTCCGGCTCGGTGGCGGTCGAAGTCGCCATGAAGATGGCCTTGCAGTTCTGGCTGAACCAGGGCGAGCGCAATCGCCGCCGCTTCCTGGCGTTCCGGGGCGGCTACCACGGCGACACCTTCGGCACCATGGCGGTGTGCGATCCCGACGAGGGCATGCACAGCCTGTACCGGGGCATGCTGGCCCGGCACGACATCCTCGCCTTGCCGCGGAGCGAGGCGGAACTGGCCGCGCTGGAAGCCCACCTGGACGTCCACGGCGAGAGCCTTGCCGGCATCCTGGTCGAGCCGCTGGTCCAGGGCGCCGGCGGCATGCTGCTGCACGACCCGGAAGTGCTGCGGCGGCTGCGCCGCCTGGCCGACCGGCACGGGCTGCTGCTGATTTTCGACGAAATCTTCACCGGTTTCGGGCGCACCGGCACGATGTTCGCGTTCGAGCAGGCCGGCATCCGCCCCGACATCCTGACCCTGTCCAAGGCCCTGACCGGCGGCACCTTGCCGCTGGCCGCCACGGTGGCCAGCAACCGGGTGTTCGATGCCTTCTGGTCCGACGATCCTTCGCACGCGCTGATGCACGGCCCCACTTTCATGGGCAACGCGCTGGCCTGCGCGGCGGCCAATGCCTCGCTGGACCTGTTCGAGACCGAGCCGCGGCTGGCGCAGGCCCGCGCCCTCTCCGATGCGCTGGCGGCGGGGCTGGCGCCTTGCCGGGACCTGGCCTGGGTGCGCGACGTGCGGGTGCTGGGCGCCATCGGGGTGGTGGAGCTGGACGGCATCGCCGACCGCGAGGCCCTCAAGCGGCGGCTGGTGGAGGCCGGCGTCTGGGTCCGGCCGTTCGGCAACGTGGTCTACCTGACCCCGGCCCTGACCATAGGCGAGGACGACCTGGACGGTCTGCTCCGGGCGGTGGTCGGCGTGCTGGCCGGGCAGCGCCCCTGATCGGGGCAGGGGGGCGGGACGGCGCCCTGCCGGGCGATGCCTCGGACGATGCCCCGGCCGGCGTCCCCGGGCGCCCTGGCGCGGTGGCCCGGCAAACCGGCCCGGGCGCCTTGATCCAGATCAAGGCGGGGGCGCGGGGCGCTGGTTACCATCGGCGCATGCGAGCAAAATCGATCTTCGCCGTCCCGGCCGGCCTGGCGCCGGCCGAGCGCCAGCAGCGCCGCCATGCGCTGGTGCGCCTGTCCCTGGCGTGGCTGGCGATGATGCAGGTCATGATGTTCGCATGGCCCGGCTACCTGCGGCACGACGGCATTCCCGCGGATGCGCTGGAAACGCTGGACTGGGCCATCGTGCTGATGAACTGGGCCAGCCTGGCGCTGACCGTGCCCGTCGTCCTCTATTCGGCCTGGCCGATCTGGCGCCACGCGGGCGACAACCTGCGGCATGGCCGCGCCGGCATGGACGTGCCAGTGGCCCTGGGCATCGTCGCCGCCTTCATTCCCAGCGTCTACGCCACCTACACGGGGCGGGGCGAGGTGTATTTCGATTCGGTCACGATGTTCGTGGCCTTTCTGCTGACCGCGCGCTACCTGGAACTGTGCGCGCGCCAGTCCTTCGGCGGCGCCGCGGGCGGCCTGCGTCACGAGCGCGTCGAGGCGCAGCGCCTCGAACTCGGCGCCCGCGCCGACCGCCTGGCCTCGCGCTTCGTCATGGTCCAGGTCGCGCTGGCGCTCGCCGCCGCGGCCGCCTGGGCCTACATCGATCCGGCGCACAGCATCCCCGTGATGGTGGCCTTGCTGGTCATGAGCTGTCCCTGCGCCATGTCGATGGCGGTTCCCACCGCCATGGCCTCGGCGCATTCGGCGCTGGCCGCCGACCCCGGCATGCCCGATGCCGCGCTGGACGCGCTGCTGGCCGAAGCGCGGCGCAAGGCGCGTCAGAACCTCAACGGTTCGGTGGTCTGGCACCTGCTGATGACGCCGCTGGCGCTGGTCGGCTGGGTCACGCCCTGGCTGGCCGCGATCACCATGCTGGTGTCGTCGCTGGCCGTCGCCTACAACTCCTGGCGCCTGTGCCGTCGCGACTGGTCCGGCGGGCTGCCCTCGGGCACCGCGCTGGAAGCCGCGCCATGACCATTCTCTATCTGCTGCTGCCCCTGTCCCTGCTGTTCGTGCTGGCCATCGGCGTATCGCTCTGGTGGGCCGTCTTCAACGGCCAGTACGACGATACCGACGACGCCGGCACGGCCATCCTGCGCGACGACGACAGCGGGCCCGCCGGCCGCGGCTGAGACCGTCCGCGCGCTTCGACCCCCCGCCCCGGCCGAGGCAGGCCGCGCCCCTCGCCGCCCGTCGCGGTCGAGGCCGCTCGCCTGCGCCGCCAGCCGCCGCGGGCCATTGATCTGTTGCGCCGGACGCGCGTTCCCCTGTACTGGCTGTAGGGTTTGATCCAAATCAACGTCCGTTTACCTGCCAGCCCCCATCATTGCAACCTGGATCTATTTGTTTCTCTTCTAGGGGAAGGTGATGAACGATTGCGCCGCAATCGCAAGCAAGGCCGATACCTTCAACTACAAGGTCGTGAGGCAGTTCGCGCTCATGACGGTAGTGTGGGGCATCGTCGGCATGGCTGTGGGCGTTTTCCTGGCAGCGCAGCTGATCTGGCCGCAGCTGAACTTTGATACCGCCTGGCTGTCGTACGGCCGCCTGCGTCCGTTGCACACCAACGCGGTCATTTTCGCGTTCGGCGGCAGCGCGCTGTTCACGACGTCGTACTACGTGGTCCAGCGCACCTGTCAGGCGCGCCTGTTCTGCGGCCCGCTGGCCGCGTTCACGTTCTGGGGCTGGCAGGTCGTCATCGTCGCCGCCGCCATCACCTTGCCCATGGGTTTCACCAGCAGCAAGGAATACGCCGAGCTGGAATGGCCCATCGACATCCTGATCACGCTGGTCTGGGTGGCCTACGCCATCGTGTTCTTCGGCACCATCATCAAGCGCCGGTCCAAGCACATCTACGTGGCCAACTGGTTCTTCGGCTCGTACATCCTCACGATCGCCATCCTGCACATCTTCAATAACATCGAGATGCCGGTCACGCTGTGGAAGTCCTATTCCGCCTACGCGGGCGTGCAGGACGCCATGGTGCAGTGGTGGTACGGCCACAACGCCGTGGGCTTCTTCCTGACCACCAGCTTCCTGGGCATGATGTACTACTTCGTGCCGAAGCAGGCCGGCCGCCCCATCTACTCGTACCGCCTGTCCATCGTCCACTTCTGGGCGCTGGCCTTCACGTACATGTGGGCGGGCCCGCACCACCTGCTGTACACCTCGCTGCCCGACTGGACCCAGTCGCTGGGCATGACCTTCTCGCTGATCCTGCTGGCACCCTCGTGGGGCGGGATGATCAACGGCATCATGACCCTGCAGGGCGCCTGGTACAAGCTGCGCACCGATCCGATCCTGAAGTTCATGGTGACGGCGCTGTCGTTCTACGGCATGTCGACCTTCGAAGGTTCGATGATGTCGATCCGCACCGTCAACGCGCTGTCGCACTACACGGACTGGACCATCGGCCACGTGCACTCGGGCGCGCTGGGCTGGGTCGCCATGATTTCCTTCGGCTCGCTCTACTACCTGATCCCGCGTCTGTACGGCCGCGAAAAGATGTACAGCGTGAAGGCCATCGAACTGCACTTCTGGATCGCGACCATCGGCGTGGTGCTGTACATCGCCGCCATGTGGATCGCCGGCGTGCAGCAGGGCCTGATGTGGCGCGACACCGCTTCCGACGGCACCCTGGTCTACAGCTTCGTGGAAGAACTGAAGACGCGCGTCCCGTACTACCTGATCCGTTTGCTGGGTGGCACTTTGTTCCTGTCGGGCGTGTTCGTCATGGCCTGGAACGTGTGGATGACGGTGCGCGGCGCGCGCCCGGTCAACCCCGCCATTCCGGTGGACGATCCCCATGCCGTGCGTCCGTCGGTCCCCGCGACCGCCGTGCCGGCCACTGTTTGACGAGGACATCATGGCCAATAAGCAACGCGGCTTCTTTTCTCACGAGACGCTTGAGAAGAACATCGGCTGGATGATCATCGCCAGCATCCTGGTGGTGTCCTTCGCGGGACTGGTCCAGATCATCCCGCTGTTCTTCCAGCACAGCACGACCCAGGCCGTCGCGGGCGTCGAACCCTACAGCCCGCTGCGGCTGATGGGCCGCGACATCTACATCCGCGAAGGCTGCGTCGGCTGCCATTCGCAGCAGGTGCGGGTGCTGGCTGCCGAAGTCCAGCGCTACGGCTCTTATTCGATCGCCGCGGAATCGGTCTTCGACCATCCGTTCCTGTGGGGCTCCAAGCGCACCGGCCCCGACCTGGCGCGCGTGGGCGAACGCTACTCCGACGACTGGCACCGCATCCATCTGCGCGACCCGCGCAAGGTGGTGCCGGAATCCAACATGCCTGCCTACCCGTGGCTCGAAAAGACGGTCATCACCGGCGAGAACGTGGACCAGCGCATGCGGGCCCTGCGCAAGCTGGGCGTGCCCTACACCGACGAGGAAATCGCCGCGGCGCCCAAGGCCATCGAGGGCAAGACCGAGGAAGACGCGCTCGTCGCCTACCTGCAGGGCCTGGGTGTCGGCGTGCGCAAGGCCAAGCAGGCCGAGCAGGCCAAGCAGGCGGAAGCGGCCAAGAAGGCGGCCCAGTCCGCCCCGCAGCCGGCCGCCGCGGGAGGCTGATCATGCTGGGCTACCTGAGCGCAATCGTCACCGCCATCTCGATGGCAACTTTCTTCGGCATCGTCTGGTGGGCCTGCTCGCGCGGCCGCCAGAGCGCCAATCGCGACTCGGCCATGCTGCCGTTCGCACTGCCCGATGAATTCGGGCCGGGACAACAAGATGGAGCGAATCGGTCATGAGCGATTTCGTTAATGGCTTTTGGGGGTATTTCATCTCGATCGTCGCCGTGGGCGGCGTGCTCTGGTGCGTCTGGCTGCTGTATACGCAGCGCCGCTGGCTGAGCACCAAGCCGGCCAACGGCCAGGTCGAGGACACGGGCCACGTCTGGGACGGCGACCTGACCGAGCTCAACAACCCGGTGCCGGGCTGGTGGACCTGGATGTACCTGCTGGCTTGCGCCTTCGCGCTGGGCTACCTGTTCTTCATGCCCGGCCTGGGCGAGTACAAGGGCCAGCTGGGCTACAGCAGCACCGAGGAAGTGGCGCAGCAGCAGGCCAGGATGGCCGAGGCCGTGCGTCCGATCTACGCGCGCTTCGAAACCATGGACGTGCCGCAGATCGCCCAGGATCCGGGCGCCCGTGAAATCGGCCAGCGCCTGTTCCTCAACACCTGCGCGCAGTGCCACGGCTCCGACGCCAAGGGCGGCCCCAGCTTCCCCAACCTGGCCGACGGCGACTGGCTGCACGGCGGTTCGCCGGAAGCGATCATGCAGACCATCACCAGCGGCCGCGTCGGCGTGATGCCGCCCTGGAAGGCGGCGATCGACGCCAAGACCGCCGGCGACATCGCGCAGTACGTGCGTTCGCTGTCGGGCCTGACCGCCGATCCGGTGCGCGTGTTCCGCGGCAAGCGCGAGTTCGCCAACTACTGCGTGGCCTGTCACGGTGTCGACGGCAAGGGCAACCAGGCCCTGGGCGCGCCCAACCTGACGGACGACGTCTGGCTCTACGGCAGCTCGGAAGCCACCATCGTGAAGACCATTCTCGATGGCCGCGACAACCGCATGCCGGCGCACCAGGACATCCTGTCGCCCGAGCAGATCAAGATCCTGACCGCGTGGGTCTGGGGCTTGTCGAACAAGCCCGACGCGGCGCCCAAGGCAACCGCCGAGGCGGCGAAGTAAAGGCATGCGCGGCGCTTAGATGGGGGCGCGCAGCCGCGCCCCCATAACAACTGGACTTACAGCAGGGAGCAGGAAATGGAAGATGGGTCAACCGCAAGCGTCGGCAATTCGCCTGGCGGTGACCCGCCGCCTTGGCGCCCGCACACGCGTCCGCCCCGCCCCGGGCAGGAAACCCTGGAGCAGACGCTGGCGGGCGTGCGCAGCAAGATCTATCCGCGGTCCGTCAGCGGCATCTTCGCGCGCTGGCGCATCGCGTTCGTCTTTCTCACGCAGCTGATCTTCTACGGCCTGCCCTGGCTCCAGTGGAACGGGCGCCAGGCCGTGCTGTTCGACCTGGGCGCGCGCAAGTTCTATCTCTTCGGCCTGGTGCTGTGGCCGCAGGACGTGGTCTACCTGGCCGTGCTGCTGGTCATCTCGGCCCTGGCGCTGTTCCTGTTCACCGCCGTGGCGGGGCGCCTGTTCTGCGGCTACGCCTGTCCGCAGACCGTCTATACCGAAATCTTCATGTGGATCGAGCGCAAGGTCGAGGGCGACCGCGTCGCGCGCATCCGCCTGGACGAATCGCCCTGGACCTGGCGCAAGGCCCGCCTGAAGGTGACCAAGCACTTCCTGTGGATCGCGCTGGCCTGGTGGACCGGCTCCACCTTCATCGGCTACTTCGCGCCCATCCGCGAACTCGGCCACGAACTCTTCGCCCTGCAACTGGGCCCCTGGCAGTGGTTCTGGATGCTGTTCTACGGCTTCGCCACCTGGGGCAACGCCGGCTTCATGCGCGAATCGGTGTGCAAGTACATGTGCCCCTACGCGCGCTTCCAGAGCGTGATGGTGGATCCCGACACTTTCGTGGTTACCTACGACAAGCGCCGCGGCGATCCGCGGGGCGGCCGGTCGCGCAAGGTCGACCACAAGGCCGCGGGGATGGGCGATTGCGTGGATTGCAGCCTGTGCGTGCAGGTCTGTCCCACGGGCATCGACATCCGCGACGGCCTGCAATACATGTGCATCGGCTGCGGCGCCTGTATCGACGCCTGCGAACAGGTCATGGACAAGATGCAGTACGAGCCCGGCCTGATCCGCTACACCTCCGAGCGCGCGATGCTCGACGGGCTGTCCGCCAAGAGTGCGCGTTCCCATCTGCTGCGTCCGCGCGTGCTGATCTACGGCACGCTGATCCTGGCGCTGGCCGTCGCCTTCGTGGTCTCGCTGGCCATGCGCAACCCCTTGCGGGTGGACATCATCCGCGACCGCGGCGCGCTGGGCCGCGAGGTTGCCGGCGGCATGATCGAGAACGTCTACCGCCTGCAGATCATCAACACCTCCGACCAGCCGATGCACCTGCGCCTGACGGCCGAGGGCATGCCGGGCCTGACGGTGCTGGCCGGCCAGCAGGGTTCCGACACGGTCGACGTGGAGGCCGCGGCCAACAAGCTGGTGCCGATGGTCATCCGCGCCCCGGCCGGCGCGCAGCCCGGCGCCCACGCCATCACGCTGCGCGCGCGCGGCCAGGACGGCGAGGAACGCCAGATCGAAACGGACGAAGCCGCCAGCTTCTACGTCCCCGAGTGAGCACTGAAAAGGATATGTCCATGCACTCCGCCCAAACCGCGCAGCCCGCCAAACCCTGGTACCGTGAACCCTGGCCGTGGATCCTGATGGCCGGGCCGTTCGTGGCCATGATAGGCTGCTTCGTCACGATCTACTTCGCGTTCACGAACTTCAGCAACCAGCCGATCCAGGACGGCGTCGTCAAGCGCGGCCTGGTCATCGAGCAGGCCGCGCCGAACGCCAATCCGTAAACCGGGAGTGCACAGATGGGCTTGCGATCGTTGATGTGGATACTGTGGCCGTCGTTCATGGCGGCCGCGGCGGGGAGCGCGCTGATTTTCGCCCTGATCGATCCGCTGGACGTGGCGATCTTCGGGCATGTCCCGACGGGGCGCACGGGCTTCTACACGGTGTCGTTCTTCGTGCTGTGGATCATGGCCGGCCTGTCCAGCACGCTCACGGCCTACCTGATGCCCAAGCCCGAGGAAAGCGACGACCTGTAAGCCGGCCGTCGCGCGCCGCCGCGGCGCCCTCAGGCGCCGCCGGCCGGTCAGACCTTCCTGACGAACTCCGACTTCAGGCTCATGGGGCCGAAGCCGTCGATCTTGCAATCGATGTCGTGGTCGCTGTCGACCAGCCGGATCCCCTTCACCTTGGTTCCCATCTTGATGGTTCCGCCGGACCCTTTCAGCTTCAAGTCCTTGATGACGGTGACGGTGTCGCCGTCCTGCAGGACGTTGCCGGCCGAATCGCGGTAGACCTTGGCTTCCTCGGCGGCGTCGGCCGCTTGCGGGGACCATTCATGCGCGCATTCCGGGCAGATGTAGTTGCCGCCGTCTTCGTAGGTGAATTCGGATTGGCATTTCGGACAGGCGGGCAGGGCGCTCACGTGTAAACCTCTCATGTAAACGGCGCTATTCGCGCAACCCGTAAGTATACGGCGCCGCGGCGCGCATCGGCGCCGCCATCGGACGCAATCAGGCGCCTTCGTCGCCGTGCAGCAGCGCCACGAAGTGCCGCGCCGCCGCGCTCAGCGGCCTGTCCTTGGGCACGATGCTGCCGAACGCCGTCAGGCTGTGCCGGATCCGGTAGGGCAGGATCGCCAGCAGGCCGTGCGCGGCGTATCGGCCGGCCACCGATTCCGGGATCACGCCCAGCATCGTGGACTTCATCGCCAGGTTGGTGGTGGTGAGGATGGACGCGGATTCGATCAGGCCTCGCGGCGTCGCGGCCTCGTTCGAGCGGAACTCCTGCTCGATCACGTCGCGCATCGGGCTGCCGTGCGGCTGCAGGATCCAGGGATAGGCCAGCATGTCGTCGAAGCCCACGCGCTTGCGGCCGGCCAGCGGATGGTCCACCGCGGCGATCACCGACAAGGCTTCGCCGCCGATGGGCCGGAACACGTAGTGGCGGTCCGACAGCGTCAGCATGCGCCCGATCACCACGTCCAGCTTGCCTTCGGTCATGCGGCCGATCAGCAGGTCGCTGGTGCCGGTGGAAATCTCCACGGCCAGCAGCGGATAGATCTGCTTCAGGCGCAGCAGCGCATCGGTCAGGTGGCCCGGGGACGCCGCCATGATGCTGCCGATGAACAGCTTGCCCGTGCTGCCCAGCCGCACTTCCTCCAGTTCGCGGGCCAGCGACGAGACCGTGCCGCGCAGGCCGCGGAAATACTCCATGACGCAATCGCCGGCGGCCGTCAGCGCCAGGCCGCGGCCCACCCGCTCGAACAAGGCCTGCCCGATGGCCAGCTCCAGTTCGTGCAGCATCTTGCTGGCGGCGGACTGGGTCATGTTGAGCTGGGCGGCGGCGGCGCGCAGCGTGCCGCGTTCCTCGATCGCCAGCAGCAGGACGATCTGCCGCATGCGCAGCCGGGACAGCAGGGCGGGGACGGGGAGGGCGCGTTCCATGATTGATCGCCTCAGGTGAACGGTTGGTGCAAAAGTTTCAGTATACGGAAACGGAGCTTCTTTCTAAGATGGAGTCACAAAAGATTGCCCGCCCTGTGGCAAAGAACATCGACCAAGGAGACAACCATGAAGACTCGGCTATTGGCCGCAATGGCGGCAGGCGCGCTGTGCCTCTCGGCCGTGGCGCCCGTCCAGGCGCAAGGCGCCGACTGGCCCGCCAAGCCCCTGCGCCTGCTGGTGGGGTCCGCCCCGGGCGGCGGCACCGACGCCATGGCGCGCGCCGTGGCCGACAAGCTCGGCCCGCTGCTCAAGCAGACGGTGGTGGTCGAGAACAAGCCCGGCGCGTCCAACACGCTGGCGGCGGACCTGGCCGCCAAGTCGTCCGACGGGCACACCATGGTGATGGGCGTGTCCACCGCCCACGCCATCGCGCCGCACCTGCTGAAACTGGGCTACGACAACGACCGCGACCTGTTGCCGGTGGTCTTCGTGGGCGCGGTGCCCAACATCCTGGTCGTCAACGACCAGATGCCGGTGAAGTCGGTGCAGGAACTGATCGCGCTGCTCAAGCGCAAGCCGGGCGAATACAACTTCGCCAGCAGCGGTTCCGGCAGCACCCAGCACATCGCCGCCGAACTGTTCAAGGACGCCACCGGCGTGCAGATGACGCACATCCCGTACCGCGGAAGCGGCCCGGCGCTGGTAGACCTGATGGGCGGGCAGGTGCAGATCGCCTTCGAAACCGCGTCTTCCGTGATCCCGCACATCAAGAGCGGCAAGGTGCGCGCGCTGGCCGTGCTCAGCGCCAGGCGCAACCCGCAACTGCCCGACCTGCCCACCATGGCCGAGGCCGGCGTGCCGGGCGTGGAAATGAGCGCCTGGTACGGCATCTACATGCCCAGCGGCACGCCCGCGGCGGTGCAGACGCGCATCCATGACGCCGTGAACGGCATCCTGGCGCAGCCCGACACCCAGGCCCGCCTGCTGGCGATCGGCGCGGACATCAACCCGATGAGCCAGGAGCAGTTCGCGCAGTTCCACAAGAGCGAGAACCAGCGCTACGCCGGCATCATCAAGAAGAACAGCATTTCCGTGGAATGAGCCTGACATGAACATGCAGCAAAAGCCCGTCGTCGCCCTGACCCTGGGAGACCCCGCCGGCATCGGCCCTGAACTGATCGCCCGCCTGCTGGCCAGGCCCGACGCCACGCAGCGGGCGAACATCGTCCTGGTGGGCGACGAGTGGCTGTGGCGCGAAGGCCAGCGGGTGGCGGGCGTGCAGGTTGCCACCCAGCCCGTGGACCGCATCGAATCGGTGCGCGGCCGGCCGGATATCGGCCTGCCCGCCTGGCTGGCCATGGACACCATCCAGGCCGCCCAGGTGAGCCTCGGCCAGGCCCAGGCGGCGGGCGGGGCGTCGGTGCTGCGCGTGCTGGACGCCTGCATGGACGCGGCGCTCGACGGGCGCATCGACGCCATCTGCTTCGCGCCCTTGAACAAGTACGCGATGAAGCTGGGCGGCATGGCGCATGGCGACGAGCTGCACCACTTCGCCGAGTATCTGGGCGTGACCGGCTATTTCTGCGAATTCAACACCCTGGGCGAACTGTGGACGTCGCGGGTGTCCTCGCACATTCCGCTGAAGGACGCGGCGGGCGCGCTCAGCATCGACGGCATCAAGGCCGCGACCCGGCTGATCTACCGTTCGCTGCAGGCCAACGGCGTGGCGCAACCCCGCGTGGCGGTGGCCGCGTTCAATCCGCACGGCGGCGACGGCGGCACCTGCGGGCGCGAAGAGGTGGACATCATCGCGCCCGCCGTCAGGCAGCTCAACGAGGAAGGCCTTCCCGTGCAAGGGCCGTTCCCGGCCGACACGATCTTCCTGAAAGCCCAGGCCGGCGAATTCCAGGCCATCGTCACCATGTATCACGACCAGGGCCAGATCGCGCTCAAGCTGCTGGGCTTTTCGCGCGGCGTGACGGTGCAGGGCGGGCTGCCCATCCCCATCGCCACGCCGGCCCACGGCACGGCCTACGACATCGCCGGCCAGGGCCGCGCCAACCTGGACGCCACCTGGCAGGCCTTCCTGATCGCGTGCCGCATGGGCGCCTCCCATCGCGCCTCGCGCCTGGCGGCCGCCTGAGCCCCGCCTCTCTTTCCACTCCAATCCCGGCAGGAAACCCTTTATGAAGATCAAATCCGTACGCGCGCGCGTCTACGAATGGACCGGCAAGACCGTGCCGCCGCAGGGCAACTTCTGCTCCAACGCCATGGACCTGCTGTATTCCCGGCAGGAAACCATGAGCACCTTCCGCTTCCACGGCTGGACCGTGGTGGAAGTGGAAACGGACGACGGCATCGTGGGCCTGGGCAACGTGGCGCTCGCGCCGCGCGTGGCCAAGGCCATCATCGACCAGTACCTGGCGCCGCTCGTGGTCGGGCAAGACCCCTGGGACTACGAATACCTGTGGCAGCGCATGTACCGCGCCACGCACGCCTGGGGCCGCAAGGGCGTTACCATGGCCGCCATCTCGGGCGTGGACCTCGCCATCTGGGACATCCTGGGCAAGTCGGTGGGCAAGCCCGTCTTCAAGCTGCTGGGCGGCCGCACCAAGGAGAAGATCCCCGTCTACTACTCCAAGCTCTACCGCACCGACCTCAAGGCCATGCAGGAAGAGGCCCAGACCTACCTGGACCAGGGCTTCACCGCCTTCAAGATGCGGTTCGGCTACGGGCCGGCGCACTTGCAGAAGGGCGTGTCGGAGAACCTGAAATCGGTGGAGGCGGTGCGCGAGGTGATCGGCTACGACACCGACCTGATGCTGGAATGCTATATGGGCTGGAACCTGGAGTACGCCAAGCGCATCCTGCCCAAGCTGGAAAAGTTCGAGCCGCGCTGGCTGGAAGAGCCCGTCATCGCCGACGACATCGACGGCTACGCCGAGCTGAACCAGCTGACCTCCATCCCGATCTCCGGCGGCGAGCACGAGTTCTCGCTGTATGGTTTCAAGCAGCTGCTGGACCGCAAGGCGGTCTCGGTGGTGCAGTACGACACCAACCGCGTCGGCGGCATCACGGCGGCGCACAAGATCAATGCGCTGTGCGAGGCCTACAGCGTGCCGGTGGTGCCGCACGCCGGCCAGATGCACAACTACCACCTGACGATGAGCACGCTGGCCTCGCCCATGAGCGAGTACTTTCCCATGTTCGACGTGGAAGTCGGCAACGAGCTGTTCTACTACATCTTCGACGGCGAACCCGAGGCCAGGGAGGGCTTCATCGACCTGGACGACGACAAGCCCGGCCTGGGCCTGACCCTGAAGACGGAATACCTGGACCGTTTCAACATCATCGAGTAGGACGCCATGACGCTCTCCCAGACCCCGCGTTACCGCGGCATCTTCCCCGTCGTCCCCACGACCTTCACCGAGTCCGGCGAACTGGACCTGCCCAGCCAGAAGCGGGCGGTGGACTTCATGATCGATTCGGGCGTGGACGGCCTGTGCATCCTGGCGAACTTCTCCGAGCAGTTCGTGCTCTCGGACGACGAGCGCGAGATCCTGACGCGGACCATCCTGGAACACGTCGCGGGCCGTGTGCCGGTCATCGTGACGACCACCCACTTCAGCACCCGGGTCTGCGCGGCGCGCGGCCGGCGCGCGCAGGAGCAGGGCGCGGCCATGCTGATGATCATGCCGCCCTACCACGGCGCGACGATCCGCGTGCCCGAGGAACAGGTGCGGGACTTCTTCCAGCGCGTCTCCGACGCGGTCGGCATCCCCATCATGATCCAGGACGCGCCGGTGGCCGGCACGCCGCTGTCGGCCGCGCTGCTGGCGCGGATGGCGCGCGAGATCGAGCAGGTCTCCTATTTCAAGATCGAGACGGCGGGCGCCGCTTCCAAGCTGCGCGACCTGATCGCGCTGGGCGGGGCGGCGGTGGAAGGCCCCTGGGACGGCGAGGAGGCCATCACCCTGCTGCCCGACCTGGACGCCGGCGCCACCGGCTCCATGACCGGCGGCGGCTTCGCCGACGGCCTGCGGCCCATCATCGAGGCGCACCGGGCCGGCCGCCGCGACGAGGCCTACCGCCTGTACGAGCGCTGGCTGCCGCTGATCAACGTCGAGAACCGCCAGGGCGGCATCCTCACCGCCAAGGCCCTGATGAAGGCGGGCGGGGTCATCGATTGCGAGGCGCCCCGGCATCCGTACCCGCCGATGCGCCCGGAGGTCCGGGAGGGCCTGCTGGAAACCGCCCGCCGGCTGGATCCGCTGGTGTTGCGCTGGGGGCGCTAGGGGCCGCACACGGCGGTTTTCCAAACACACTGTTCCGCCACGCCAAACAAGCCCCGGCGGCGCGGCGGGTAAAATCCCTGGCTGTCGATCAAGTTGGGGGCGCGTGTGCAGCCGGTCATTTCAGTCCAGGATCTATCCAAGCGGTACGCATCGGGGTTCCAGGCGCTCAAGAACGTGAACCTGGATATCCAGCGGGGCGAGATCTTCGCCCTGCTCGGACCCAACGGCGCGGGCAAGACGACGCTCATCAGCATCATCTGCGGCATCGTCAATCCGTCCGGGGGCACCGTGCTGGCCGACGGCCATGACATCGTGTCCGACTTCCGCGCCGCGCGCGCCAAGATCGGCCTGGTTCCGCAGGAAATCTCCACCGACGCCTTCGAGAGCGTCTGGAACACCGTCAACTTCAGCCGCGGCCTGTTCGGCAAGCCGACCGACCACGCCTACGTCGAGAAAGTGCTGCGCGACCTGTCCCTGTGGGACAAGAAGGACAGCCGCATCATGGCGCTCTCGGGCGGCATGAAGCGCCGCGTCATGATCGCCAAGGCGCTCTCGCACGAGCCCGCGATCCTGTTCCTGGACGAGCCCACCGCCGGGGTGGACGTCGAGCTGCGCCGCGGCATGTGGGAGATGGTGCGGCGCCTGCGCGAAAGCGGCGTCACCATCATCCTGACCACGCACTACATCGAGGAAGCCCAGGAAATGGCCGACCGGATCGGCGTGATCCGCAAGGGCGAGATCATCCTGGTCGAGGAAAAGCACGCCCTGATGACGAAGCTGGGCAAGCGCCAGCTGGCCCTGACCCTGAAGGCGCCGCTGCCCGGCATCCCGACGGCGCTCGACGGTTTCCAGCTGGACCTGTCGGCCGACGGCTACAGGCTGGTCTACACCTACGACAACCAGGGCGGCGGCGAGATCTCGCGGCTGCTGCACGAACTGGGCAGGCTGGAGATCGAGTTCACCGACCTGAACTCTTCCGAAAGCTCGCTTGAGGATATCTTTGTCAGCCTGGTGCACGGTCAATCATGAATTTCTACGCCATCCGCGCTATCTACCTGTTTGAAATGGCCCGCGCGTGGCGCACGCTGATGCAAAGCGTGCTGTCGCCCGTGATCTCCACCTCGCTGTATTTCGTGGTGTTCGGCTCCGCCATCGGCTCGCACATGGTCGAGATCGACGGCGTGAGCTACGGGGCCTTCATCGTGCCCGGCATGATCATGCTGTCGCTGCTCACGCAGAGCATCGCCAACGCCTCCTTCGGCATCTACATGCCGCGGTTCTCCGGAACCATCTACGAAATCCATTCGGCGCCCATCTCCTACGTGGAGATCGTCATGGGTTACGTGGGCGCGGCCGCCAGCAAGTCCATCATCCTGGGGCTCATCATGCTGGCCACGGCGAGGCTGTTCGTGGCCTTCGAGGTGGCGCATCCGGTCTGGATGCTGGGCTTCCTGGTGCTCACGTCCGTGACCTTCAGCCTGTTCGGCTTCATCATCGGGATCTGGGCCGACGGCTTCGAAAAGCTGCAGATCATCCCGCTGATGATCATCACTCCGCTGACCTTCCTGGGCGGCACCTTCTATTCCATCAAGATGCTGCCGCCGTTCTGGCAGGCCGTCACGCTGTTCAATCCGGTCGTGTACCTCGTCAGCGGATTCCGCTGGGCGTTCTACGGGGTGTCCGACGTCAGCGTGGAAATCAGCGTCGGCATGACGCTGGGCTTCCTGGTGGCCTGCCTGCTCGGCGTGCGCTGGATCTTCAAGACGGGCTACCGCCTGAAGACCTGATCAGGAAGCGCCCGTGGGCGCGGCGCGCGCCATGCCGTCGAAGGCATCCAGCAAGCGCTCGCGCCACGCGTGGACGGGGTCGTCCGCGGCCAGCAGTTCCAGGGGGCTGGTGCAGCGGGCCCACATGAACATGCCGAACACCGCGTAGTCCGCGTAGGCGGGCCGCTCGCCGGCCAGCCACGGTTGCCGGCTCAGCGTCTGCCGCAGGGGCAGCAGCGATGCGCGCAGCGCGGCGATCTGTTCGCCGTAGCCGGCGGGCAGGTCTTCCAGCTTTCCGAAGCGCTTTTCGCGCGTCGCGCGGAAGTAGTCCTTGTCCTTGTCGTGGATCAGGCCGTGGATGCTGGGCAGCAGCAGGCGAGCGAGAGTCGGGACCAGCGTGGTATCGGCCCAGGAATTCGCGAACAGGCTCAGCGCCCGCCCGGCCGCGCCGCCGAACAGCGAGGGCCGCTCGGGGAAGGCGTCTTCGAGATAGCAGGCGATCTGCCACGAATCGCTGACCACGTGCGCGCCGTGCGCCAGCACGGGCACCAGCTTCTGGCCGGAAAAGTCGATGGCCTCTTTGTCGGTGAAGCGCCAGGGCACGGTCTCGGCGGACAGGCCTTTGTGGGCCAGCGCCATGCGCGTCTTCCAGCAGTGGGGGCTGAAGCGCAGCGACGGGTCGGCGCCCGCCAGGTCATAGAGGGTGAGGTCCGGCATCAAGATTCCGCGCTCCTTCGAGAGAACTTGGGGGAGAGAAACGGAAACAGGATAACTGGAGAACGAAAAAACGCCACGCGCCCGAAGGCGTGTGGCGTCTGCCGCGGCGGGGGCGACGGCGGCGCTACTGCGGGGCGAGCCCGCCCTTGCTCATGTTCATGACGCGCTGCTTGAGCTGCGGGTCCTGCTGCACGGCCTGGCCGATGCCGTTGAACTCTTCGACGGACAGCCCGTCGGCGCGGACCAGCTGCACCATCTTGGCGTCCGCTTCCTGCACGACCTTCTGCTTGGCTTCGTCGGTCTTGGCGGCGTCGACCTTCGGACGGTATTCGTCGACCACGCCGGAGATCTTCTGCGAAGCCGCGGCGTAGCGCTGCAATTGCTGATCGGTCGGCTGCATCGCGGGCGGGGGCGCCATTTGCTGTTGAGCCTGGGCCTGGGCTTGCGCCTGGCCGGCCGCCTGGGCAAAGGCGGGAGCACCGGACAGCGCCGTCGTCAGCACGGCGGCGGATAGGAATGCGTAAGTGGAACGCTGCATGAAACCTCCTTGTTCCGGTTGAGTGTCGAACCATGATGACGACCCGGCCGGCCCAGGGGCAAGTTTCGCGATGTGTTTTCCTGTTTCGGCAGGCCACCAGACGCGCGCGCATTCCGGGAGGGCGGCCCCCCGGGCGCGGCGGAAACGTTTTGCGCGCTTTCGTAGTCGCTGCTGGCCGCGATGTTTCCTTAGGTGTGCGCCTTTCGGCCCTAGACGAGCAGCATGCTCAGCATCACCAGCGCCAGCAGCAGCACGTAGACGCGGGCATGCAGGCGGTCGGGGATGCGCGGGATCAGCGGCGCGGCCAGCCGGATGCCCGCGAGCGAGCCCAGCGCCAGCGCCGCGAAGGCCAGCAGGTCCACGTAGCCGACGATCCAGGGCGCGAGCGCCTCGGGCAGGCCGCGGGCCGCCGCCATGTAGGCCAGCGTCCCCACCACGGCGACCGGCAGCGTCAGCGGATTGGCCATCGCCGCCGCCTTGGCCATGGGCAGGCCCCGGCGCCGCAGGAGCGGGACCGTCATGACGCTGCCGCCCACGCCCAGGAAGGCCGCGACGACGCCGATGGCCACGCCGCCGCCCACCAGCACGCCCGGGCCCAGCGGGCGCGGATCGGCCCCGCCTTGCGCCAGGAAACCCTGGCGCAGCAGGCAGTCCAGGATGGTCAGGCCGAGATAGGCGATGAAGGCGTCGCGCACCAGCCCGCCGCTGGCCTGGGTGGCGGCCAGCGCGCCCAGCAGCGAACCCGCCGCGATGAAGCCCGCCAGCGGCCAGACGTAGGCTCGCACGATGTTGCCCGCGCGCTGGTGCTTGCGCGTGGCCGCGGCCGAATTGACGATCATGACGCAGGTGGAGGTGGCCACGGCGATATGCATGGCCGCTTGCCCGATGGCGTCCTGCGTGCCGTGGGTGGCGGTCAGCACGCCGTACAGCACGGGCACCACGACGAAGCCGCCGCCGAAGCCGAACAGCACCGTCGTCACGCCGCTGAGACAACCGAAAAAAGCCAGAACCAGATAAACCATGCCGCCCGTCCTTCCAGGGAAAGCGTCACGATACGGCCGCGGGGCTTGGCTCGCTTTCGAGGATCGGACAATAATGTTCGCATTTCGGCCACAGATCCGCCGCCCGCCCGCGGCGCCCACGCCATGCGCAATGCCCACATCGACCGCTACGACCGCCTGGACCGCCCCGTCGTGGCCATCGGCAACGACTATCTGCCCGGCCAGCTGCTGCCCGCGCATGAGCATCGCCGCGCCCAATTGCTGTACGGCGCCACCGGCGTCATGCAGGTGGCCACGCGCGACGGCAACTGGGTGGTGCCGCCGCAGCGCGCCGTGTGGATTCCGGCAGGCGTCTCGCACGAGGTCCGCATGCTGGATGTCAGCACGCGCAGCGTCTATATCGAGCCGGGCGCGGCGCGCGCGGGCAGGCTGGCCTGCGAGGTGGTCGAGGTGTCGCCGCTGCTGCGCCAGCTTCTGATGGACGCGGTGGACATGCCCGCCGATTACGACCCGGCCGGGCGCGACGGGGCGTTGGCGGCCTTGCTGCTGCACGAGGTCGAGCGCGCGCCGGTTCTGCCCCTGCACATACCGCTGCCGGCGGACGAGCGCCTGGCCGCGTTGTGCCGGGCGTTCATCGCCGCGCCCGACGCGCGCGCGGCGCCGCAAGCCTGGGCCGGCCGCCTGCACGTCAGTCCGCGCACCTTCAGCCGCCATTTCCGCGAGCAGACCGGCATGGCGTTTTCGGAATGGCGCCAGCGCGCCTGCGTGGTCCTGGCCTTGTCGCGGCTGGCCTCCGGGGCGTCCGTCACCGCCATCGCGCTGGATTTCGGCTACCAGGGCCCGGCCGCGTTCTCCACCATGTTCCGGCGGGTGCTGGGGCGCGCGCCCACCGAATACCTGCGCGCGGGCTAGGGCCTGTCCCCCTGGTCAGGCCGCGTACCAGAGCACCGCGAAGAAGTGGCAGACGGTGCCGGCGAGCACGAACAGATGCCAGACGAAGTGGCTGTAGCGCCAGCGGTTGTCGAGCACGAAGAACACCACGCCGCCGGTGTATGCCAGCCCGCCCGCCACCAGCCACCACAGGCCGCCGGTGGGCACGCGCTCGATTAGCGGATTCACGGCGATCAGCACCAGCCAGCCCATGGCCAGGTACAGGCCCGTGGAAATGGCGGGACGGTTGAGCCGCTTGCTGGCCTTCAGGCCCACGCCCAGCAGCGCCATGCCCCACACCAGGCCGAACAACGTCCAGCCCCAGGGGCCGCGCAGCGCGCCCAGCGCGAACGGCGTATAGGTGCCGGCGATCAGGAGGTAGATGGCGGAATGGTCCAGCACGTTGAAGAACTGCTTGGCGCGGCTGCGGGGCAGGGCGTGATAGATGGTGGACGCCAGGTACAGCAGGCACATGGACGCGGCGAAGACCGCGGCGCCCGCGATGAAGGCGGCGTCGCCCTGGCGCACCGCCGCGACGATCAGGATGGGGGCCGAGGCCACGGCGGCGGCCGCGCCGACGCCATGGCTGATGGTATTGGCGATCTCTTCGCCTAGGGTCTGGGGTCTGTCGTCGGGAAACATGAATGCGTCTTGGTTGGCCGGAAGCTTCCACCTTAGGCGCTTTGCCCTCCCGCCTCAAGGCCGTCGCGGCGGTTTGCGCGCGCGATGCGCCGCCGATTTGATCTTGTGCAAACCGGGGGCGGTTCGCGGGCGCTTGCGGGCCCGATAAGGGCGTTACGGTGTGATACAGTCTTTGGCGGTGTCCTGCTCAATGGGTGTACTGGCCGAGGCCTCGAATGGCGCGCAGTTTTACCAGCCTGATTTTCAAAACCGCGAAGAAACTCGGCAGGCTGCAACGCGCGGCGCTGCGCGCGGCGGCTCCGCAGGCCGCCAAGCGGCGCAGCGCCACCCGGCGCAAGGCCACCGTCGCCGCCCGGCAGGCGGCCAAGTCCGCCAAGTCTGCCGCGCCCGCCGCGTCCTCCCTGGGCGACGGCCGCTGGGAAACCGCCCGGCAGTTTTCCGGCAGCCGCGGCCAGCGCCTCGCCTTCTCCCGCTATACGCCCGCTTCCGGTCCTCGCGCCGGCATGCCGCTGGTGGTCATGCTGCACGGTTGCCGGCAGACTTCCCAGGCTTTCGCCCGCGGCTCCCGCATGAACCAGTGGGCCGACGCCGGCGGCTTCATGGTGCTGTACCCGCAGCAGTCGCTCGCGCGCCAGGTGCAGCGCTGCTGGCGCTGGTTCCAGCCGGACGACGCGCATGGCGGCGCGGAGGCGGACCTCATCGCCGAACTGATCCGGGCCGAGTCGGCCCGCTTCCAGCTGGACCCCGAGCGCATCTATGTCGCGGGCCTGTCGGCGGGCGCCGGCATGGCGGCGCTGGTGGCCTTGCGCCATCCCGCGCTGGTCGCCGCCGTGGCCATGCATTCGGGCCCGGTGGTGGGCGATGCCCACAATGCGGCCAGCGGCATCGGCATCATGCGCCGCGGCACGCTCAAGCCGCTGTTGCCGCTGCTGGAGCGCGTGTCGGATCCCGCCGTCTTCCGCCTCGGCATGCCCGCCTTGATCCTGCAGGGCCAGCTCGATCCGGCGGTGGCGCCGCGCAACGCGCGCCAGTTGTTCGATCAATTCCGCGCGCTCAACGCGCTGCCGCCCGAAAGCACGCCGATCGAGCACGTGCTGGGCCTGGGCACCGAGAAAGCCTATCGCCGCGTGGACATGCTGCGCGGCCAGAACACCGTGCTGCGCCTGTGCGAGATCACGCGGCTGGAGCACGCCTGGAGCGGGGGCGACGCGTCGATCCGCTACCATGCGCGCGGCGGGCCCGACGCCTCGGCGCTGATCTGGCGCTTCTTCCAGGGGCAGCGCCGGTCCGCCGGCTGAGCGGCGCGCGCGGCGCCGGGAACGGGGTATGCTCGACGGACCGACGCGCCTCGCGCCGGCCCCATGTATCCTAGGGAATCATCGTCATGCCCCTGTCCATGCACCAGGCCAGCGCGCCTGTCTTCATCCGCGGCCTCACCGTCCTGTCCACCTTGCTGGAGAAAGCCGCCGCCCACGCCGCCGCGGCGGGCACCGATCCGGCCGAACTCATCAATGCGCGCCTCGCGCCGGACATGTATCCGCTGTCCGGCCAGGTGCAGCGCGCCAGCGACGCCTCCAAGTTCGCGGTGCAGCGCCTCTCGCGCGTGGAGGCGCCCCGGTTTCCGGACGAGGAAACCACGTTCGAGCAACTGCAGGAGCGCATCGCCGCGACGATCGCCTACCTGCGCGACGTGCCGGCGGACAGGCTGGACGGCGCCGAAAGCCGCAAGGTCAGCCTGGCCTTCGGCGACTTCAAGGCGGAGTTCCGCGGCGACGACTACCTGCTGACCTTCGCGCTGCCCAACTTCTATTTCCACGTCACGACGGCCTACGGCATCCTGCGGCAGGCCGGCGTGAAGATCGGCAAGCTCGACTTCCTGGGGCCGTATCCGCAGGCCTAGGACGGCTTCTTGGACGGGTCGCCGCAGCCTTCCATGTCGCCCATGGTGGCCATGTTGCGCTGGATCTCCTCCGGCGTCAGGTCCATCTTGTGCGTGGCGATGGACCAGCGGTGCCCGAAGGGATCCACCACCTGGCCGTAGCGGTCGCCCCAGAACATGTCCGCCACGGGCATCGTCACCTGGGCGCCGGCCGCCACGGCCTGTTTCATGGCGGCGTCCACGTCGTCCACGTACAGGTGCAGCGTGATCGGCGAGCCTTTCAGCGCCTTGGGGCCGAGGCTGCCCCATTCGGGGAAATCGTCCATCAGCATCAGCACCGAATCGCCGATGCGCACGGCCGCGTGCATGATCTTGCCGTTGGGGCCGGGCAGGCGCGCCAGCTCCTCGGCGTTGAAGGCTTTCTTGAAAAAGGCGATGGCGTCCGACGCGCCCTCGCACACGATGTGCGGGGTCAGGGTGTGCATGCCTTGTGGGATGGTTCGGGTTGCAGGGGTGCCCATATCGAGGCTCCTTGTAGTGTTGACAGGCCCTAGTTGCCTACCAGCGTGTTGAATCCCCCGAAGCACATCCGCTTGAAATCGAAAACGCCTTCGCAGCAGGTGTCCTTCAGGCGGGGATCCGCCATGACCTTGGCGTTGATGCGGTCCCGCTCCGCCTTGCTGGTATACAGGACCCACGCGAATATGACGGTTTCTCCCTCGCGCGCGCCCGCCGCCGCGCTGAACGAACCGAAGCCTTCGCCGTCGATGTCGTCGGCCACGGCTTCGCGGTAGTCCAGCGCGCCGTGTTCCAGCCAGACCGCCTGGGCCTGCCGCGCCATCTTCTGGTAGGTCTCCAGGTTGGCCTTGGGCACGCTCAAGAGGTAACCGTCTATGTACTTTTCCATCGTTGACTCCTTTGGTCCGCGTTGTTCTATTGCGCTTCGGGACACCCGCGAGCCGCCCGCCGCGCAACCCGGATCTGGCTCCGGTGAGTATCACTGTATCGGGATCGCGCGCACTTTCAGATAGGCGATTGCGACATTATTGAGGGTGGATTGCGACAGCCTGCAGGCGTATGCTTTGCGGGATGAAAAACATCGCGTTCCTGCTGCCCCAAGGGGCCAACATCGCGTCGCTCGAAACCGCCCGGCACGGCTTCCTGGTCGCCAACGACTACTTGGCCGCGCACGGGCGCGAACCCAGGTTCAAGGTGCGCACCCTGGCCTTGACGCGCGAGGTCAAGCTCGATGACGGGCGCATCACCGTGCAGGCCGATACGGTGCTGGCCGACGCCAGCGGCATCGACATCTGCATCGCGCCGCCGCTGCTGGGCTCGGTGTCCGACGCGGTGCTCTCCAACCGCGAACTGATCGAGTGGCTGTCGCGCCATCACCGCGAGGGCGGCGAGGTCGCCAGCCTGTGCATGGGCGCGGCGCTGCTGGCCGCCGGCGGCATCCTGGACGGGCAGCAGGCCGTCGTGCACTGGGTGGCGCAGAACCTCTACGCCAGCCTGTTTCCCAGCGTGCAATGGGTCAGCGACCGCGTCGTCATGGCGGACAACGGCATCTACACCAGCGGCGGCGCGTTTTCGGCCGCCCACCTGGTGCTGCACCTCATCGAGAAGTACACCGACCGCGACACCGCCATCTGGTGCGCCAAGTATTTCCAGCTGGACTGGAGCCGCCAGAGCCAGTTGCCGTTTTCCGTGTTCATGGGGCAGAAGGCGCATGCCGACGAGGTGGTGCGCGCCGTGCAGGACTACATCGAAGGCCGCTACACGGAAAAGATCACGGTCGAGGAACTGGCCGGGCGCCACGCCCTGGGCCGGCGCACCCTGGAGCGGCGGTTCCGCCAGGCCACGGGCAACAGCATCGTCGAATACGTGCAGCGCGTGCGCGTGGAGGCCGCCAAGAAGCGGCTGGAGACCTCGCGCAAGAGCGTGGCGGAAGTCATGTACGAAGTGGGCTACAACGACACCAAGGCCTTCCGCGACATCTTCAACAAATACTGCGGCATGTCGCCGGTGGGCTACCGCGAGCGCTATCACTACCAATAGCGCGCGGGCCCGCGCCGCTTCAGCCCTGGTAGCGGTACACCCGGGTATCGCGCATCATGAAGCCGGCCGATTCGTACAGATGGTGGGCCGAGAGCCGGCCGGGATTGGAGGTCAGGTCCAGCGACCGGACCTTCAACTCGCGGCTCTTGACGATGGCCGCGTGCGTCAGCGCCATCCCCACCCTCAGCCCGCGCGCCTGCTCGTCCACCACCACGTCCTCGATCCAGGCCCGCAGGCCCGTGGGGATGCGGAAATGCACCAGCGTCAGCGTGCCGACGATGCGCCGGTCTTCGCCCATGGTGGCGATGAACAGATGGCAGGCGGGCGAGCGGATGATCTCGTCCAGGGCCTCGCGCGTGAGCGGCGGCGCGGTCCGGGACAACTGCGGCAGCAGGCGCGCGAACGCCGCGACCAGGGTGTCGTCGGCCCGCGTGGCCAGGACGACTTCGACGTGATTTCCCAAAGGTTTCACCGGGGTCTCCCGCGAAAGCTACCTTGACGTTGTAGCCCACACCCGGTCGGGATACCAAGCGGTGAATTTCATCGCCGCGGCCAGCGCCGCCACCGTCACCACGATCGCGATGGACTGCGGCAGTTGCGGCCGGTAGACCAGCAGCGCGTCGGTCGCCGCCATGACCGCGAACGCCAGCGCCCAGGCCATGGCGATCGCATACTTCATGCGCGCGAAGCGGCGGCTCTTCCAGACGTACTCGGGTTGCTTCTCGCGCGCATACTCCAGCGTGAACGGCCTGCGCAGCGCGATCGACAGCAGCACGATGAACAGCACGCCGGTGTCCACGCGCAGGCGCGTTTCGGCGATCGTCCAGGATTCGGCGTCGACCATCGGCGCGTAGATCGTCAGCCCGGTGAACAGCGCCAGCGTGCCGGTCTCCATCAGCTTCAGGCGGCGTTCGGGGCTGATCCAGTCGCGCAGTACCAGCCCCGCGGAGACGAACGCGCCTGCCGCCAATCCTTCCAGCACGCCGACAGCCCTTTCTATGACGACAAACATGATGAAGGGCGCGAACGCCAGCAGGATGTTCATCTTGATTCCCCGACCTTGAGCGCGCCCCTGCGCGTTTGACGCGTCGCCCTGAGAATCAAGACGCGAACGTATCTATTTCTGCCTGTCCGCCAGGGTGCGGGATATCGCGCCATCCGTCCATCGACCGCCTGGACGGGGGCGAAAGGCCGGGGGCGGACTCCGCCGGGCGGCCGACGGGCGCCGCCGCGTCGGCCGGCCGGCGGGCCGGGATCGGGAAAAAGGCCTCAGCCGCCCGCCGCGTCCGGCAGCTTCGCGATCACCTTGATCTCGAACTGGAAGCCGTACAGCCAGGTCACGCCCACCGCCGTCAGCGTCGGGTGGGGCGCCTCGCCCCAATACGCCGGCACCACCTCCCAGATCGCCTCGAATTGCGATTGCGGATCGACCATGAAGACCGTGACGTCCACCACGTCGTCGAAGGTGGCGCCGGCTTCGGCAAGAATGGACTGCAGATGCTCGAACGCAAGCCGGACCTGGGCCCGCAGGTCGGGTTCGGGCGAGCCGTCCTCCCGGCTGCCCACCTGGCCCGACACGAACAGGAATCCGTTGGACCGGATCGCCGGTGAATAGCGGTTGCGTTCATAAAGCGCCCGGCGTCCGGGCGGAAAAACGACGTCGCGAGTTGCCATGAGTGTCCTCCATCAAAGGGCCGTTGCGGCCCGGCATCAACGATGAAGTCACTGTAAGCGGGCCGGCCGGGACCGATAAACGGGCAACTCCACCCATCACTGTTTGTAGAATCCAAACAATCAGCAGACAGGAGACGGGCATGGACCGATTCGATGCGATGCAGGCATTCGCCCGCGTGGTGGAAACCGGCAGCTTCACCAAGGCCGCCGAGACGCTGCACCTGAGCAAGACCAGCGTCACGCAGCTTATCCAGCAACTGGAGGCGCGGCTGCGGGTGAGGCTGCTGAACCGCACCACCCGGAAGGTGAACGTGACGGCCGACGGCGCCGCCTACTACGAGCGCGTGCTGCGCCTGCTGGCCGACCTGGACGACGCCGAGACCAGCCTGTCGGGCGCCTCGGCGCTTCCGCGCGGGCGCCTGCGGGTGGACGTGCCCAGCCCGCTGGCCCGGCTCGTCCTGGTGCCGGCGCTGCCGGCCTTCCACGCCCGCTATCCCGACATCCAGCTCGACATGGGCGTCAGCGACCGCATCGTCGACCTGATCGGCGAGAACGTGGATTGCGTGGTGCGGGGCGGCGAACTGGCCGACCAGTCGCTGATGGCGCGGCGCGTGGCGGACCTGCGGCTCGGCGTGTACGCGGCGCCCGCCTACCTGGAGCGCGCCGGCACGCCTGCGCATCCGGGCGAGCTGGAAGACACGCATCACCGCATCGTGGGCTTTCTGTGGTCGCGCACGGGCAAGGCGTTTCCCTACGCCATGCGCCGCGGCGCCGAGCGCATCAACGTGCAGGGCCGCCACGTGCTGGCGGTGGACGACGGCAACGCCTACCTGGCGGCCGGCCTGGCGGGGCTGGGCGTGCTGTGGCTGCCGGACTACATGTCCAAGCCCCACGTGGAGAGCGGCGAGCTCGTGCCCCTGTTCGACGGCTGGCGCCTCGATTCGATGCCGATGTACGTGGCGTTCCCGCCGAACCGCCACGTCAGCGCCAAGCTGCGCGTGTTCATCGAGTGGATCACGGAGCTGCTGGGCCAATACGCGCCGGCGCGCGGCGCGGATCGCGCCTGACGCGCGGCCGAGGCGGCGTATCCCCAGTCGCGCAGGAAGCCATCCGCGCCGCCTTCGGGGTAGCGGCGCCGTCGTCAACCATCCTGCCGCCTCGCGCCGCGCAGCAGCTTGCCGGGCAATGCGCCCGTGGCCTCGCCCCGCTCGAATATCGGCTGGCCGTCGACCAGCGTCGCCAGGTAGCCGTCGGCGCGCTGGATCAGCCGGCGTCCGCCGCCGGGCAGGTCGAACACCATCTCGGGGCAATGCACCTTCACCGCGTCGGGGTCGATGAGGTTGACGTCGGCCTTGTAGCCCGGACGCAGCAGGCCGCGGTCCAGCAGGCCGTACACGGCGGCGGTGTCGCGCGTCTGCCGCCGGACCACGTGCTCCAGCTCCAGCAGCGGTCCGCGGCGACGGTCGCGGGTCCAGTGGCTGAGCATGAACGTGGGCATGCTCACGTCGCAGATGTAGCCGCAATGCGCGCCGCCGTCGGACAGGCTGTTGACCGTGTTGGGGTGCTGCATCAACTGGTGCAGATGGTCCAGGTTCTCGTACGAATAGTTGAAGGAAGGGTAGTAGAGGATGGCCTGGCCGTCGTTCTCCAGCATGAGGTCGTAGACGATCTCCAGCGGCGGGCGGCCGCTGCGGCGCGCCATGGCGGCCACGCTTTCCTCCGGCAGCGGCTCGTAGTCGGGATCGCTGCCCAGGCGGTAGATCTTGTGGAAGCTGCTGAACAGCGTTTCGGCGCGGCGGTCCAGCAGGCCGCGCTGCTCGTTCATGATGCGGTTGCGGGTGCCGGGGTCGCGCAGGCGGGCGAGTTTTTCCGGGAAAGGGAGGGCATGCAGGGCCTGGTAGCCCGGATGCGCGATGAACGGATGCAGCGAGCTCTGCCACGAAAACAGGATGCCCAGCGGGCGTCCGCTGATGCCCGCCAGCAGCGGCAAGCCTTCCTCGCGCGCGCGGTCCAGGCTGCGCGCGATCTGCTTCCACACGTCGGGCGCGGCGTCGGTCTGCTGCAGGTTGAACAGCACCGGCAGGCGGTTGTGGCGCGCCAGCTGTTCCAGCCACGGCAGCTCGCCCTCCATGGCGGGGTGGTTCGCCGTCATCTGGAAGACGCCGTGGCCGGCTTCCCCCATCACCGATCCCAGCGCGGTGATCTCCTCGCCTGTGGCGAAGGTGCCGGGCGGGTACTTGCGCTCGTCGTACTTGTGCAGGAAGGTGCGCGAGGTGGAGAAGCCCACCGCGCCGGCGTCCAGCGCCTCGCGCACCAGCTCGCGCATGGCGATCAGGTCGGCGGGCGAGGCCTCGTCATGATGGATGGCGCGCTCGCCCATCACGTAGGCGCGCACGGCGCTGTGCGGGATCTGCGCGCCCACGTCCAGCGCCTTGGGGCGGCGGTCCAGCGCGTCGAGATACTCGGGAAAGGTCTCCCATTCCCACTGGATGCCCTCGGACAGCACCGAGCCGGGAATGTCCTCCACGCCCTCCATCACCTTGATCAGCCAATCGCGGCGCTCGGGCTTGACGGGCGCGAAGCCCACGCCGCAATTGCCCATGATGGCGGTGGTGACGCCATGCCAGGTGGACGGGCTCAGGTACGGGTCCCAGGTGGCCTGGCCGTCGTAGTGCGTATGGATGTCCACCCAGCCCGGCGCGACCAGGCAGCCGTCGGCCCGGATTTCGCGCCGAGCCGCGCCGGCCTTGCCTTCCGCCTGGACGATACGGCCGCCGTCGATGGCGAGATCCGCGGTGCGGCGGGGCTGGCCCGAACCGTCGACGAGGGTGCCGCCGCGTATGACCAGATCATGCATTGCGCTCTCCTTCAGATTCGAGCGGGTTACTGGAGCACCAGGCCGATGCGCCGGATCACGGCGCCCCAGCGCTCGCTGTCCTTCTGGACGATCTGCGCGAACGCCTTCGGCCCCGCGCCGCTGACTTCGTTGCCCTGCGACACGATGCTCTGCGTCACGTCGGGGCTGTCCAGCGCTTCGCGGAACACCTGGGCCACGCGTTCGGCCAGCGCCGGCGGCATGTCTCCGGGGCCGAAAATGCCTTGCCAGCCGACGATGTCCAGGCCGGGTATGCCTTGTTCCTTGAGCGTGGGCAGGTCCGGCAGCACGCTCAGCCGGCGGTCGGTGGCCGGCCCCAGCAGCTTGACCTTGCCGGCCCGCGCGTTCTCCACGGCGGTGGCCGTGCCGTCGAAATACACCTGCACCTCGCCGGCCAGCAGCGCGCGGCTGGCGTCGGCCGTGCCCTTGTAGGGCACGTGCACGATGTCGATGCCGGTCTGCTGCTTGAGGATCTCGCCGTTCAGGTGCGAGGTGGAGCCCAGGCTGTACGACGCGAAGTTCAGCTTGCCGGGGTGCGCCCGCGCGTAGTCGATCATTTCCGCCGTGGTCGAGAACGGCGCGTCCTTGTTGGCGACCAGCACCGTGGCCGACCGCACCGCCTGCAGGATGGGCGTGAAGTCCTTGACCGGGTCGTAGGGCAGCTTTTTGTACAGATGCGGGTTCTGGGTATGCGTGACGACGATGGTGTAGAGCAGGGTGTAGCCGTCCGGCGTGGCGCGCGCCACTTCCTGCGCGCCGATCATGGTGCCCGCGCCGGGCTTGTTGTCCACGATCACGGGCGCGCCGGTCCGTTGCGTGACCTTCATCGCCAGCATGCGCGCCAGCGCGTCCGACCCGGACCCGGCCGGGAACGGCACCACCAGGCGGATGGGTTTGCCGCTGCCCGGCCAGGGCGGCGCCTGCGGCGTGGGGGCGGCGGCCGCCGAAAGACAGGCCAGGGCGCCCAGCATCGCAGCTCCGCCTTTGCCCAACAACTCCAAGAAACGCTTGCGGTTCATGTTGTCTCCTCCTGGGGATAGGCAATGTCGCGCATTGCTCTGTATCGGGGTTCGCCACAGGGCGGCCGGTGCTGCTTTTTTCGGTCGCGGCAAGTTGTTTTAGTCTTGCCATTGACCGCAATCAAATGCATATTGAGCCGAATCTCAATGAGAAAAATGCATGACCCTCTCGATACGGTCGCTCCAGCACTTCGCGGTGCTCGCGGAGGAAAAGCACTTCTCGCGAGCGGCGCAGCGGCTGCACCTCACGCAGTCCGCGCTGACCCGCAGCATCCAGGCCCTGGAAGCGTCCCTGGGCCTGGTGCTGGTCGACCGCGCCTCCACCGGCGTCGTGCCCACGCAGGCCGGGCTCACGGTGCTGGAACGCGCGCAGCGCATCCTGGGAGAAACCCGCGACCTGCGCCGCGAGGCCGAACTGATCCGCGGCCACGACACCGGCCGCGTCAGCCTGGGCGTGGGCGTTTTTCCGGCGGCCGGATTCCTGTCGCCGCTGCTGGTGCGCATCGCGCGCGAGCATCCGGGGCTGAGCGTCCACGTGGAAGTCGAGAGTTGGCAGCGGCTGCTGGACAAGCTGTTGCAGGACAAGCTGGATTTCGCGGTGGCGGTCACCCATAGCCTGCCGCCGCCGGACGACTTCGCGGTCCGGCTGCTGCCGCCGCAGCATGGCGGCCTGTTCACCCGGGCCGGTCATCCGCTGCAGGGCGTGGCCAGGCCGCGGCTGCGCGCCGCGCTCGGGCAGTACCGCCTGGCCGCCACCGACCTGCCGCCCCGGGCGCGCGACTATCTGGCCCGCCTCTACCAGGTGGCGCGGCACGACGAACTGCCCATCGCCTTCGAATGCGACAGCGTGGCCGCGCTGCGCGATGTCGCGCTGGGCAGCGACGTGGTGCTCTTCTGCACGCGCGAGGCCATTGCCGCCGAACTGGCGCAGGGCCTGCTCGCGCCGCTGCCGCTGGCCTATCCGGCCACGGGCCAGCTCACCCACAGCGTCATCCACCGCGCGCGCCGCACGCTGTCGCCCACCGCCGAGCGCGTCATCGAACTGGTGCAGGAATTGCTGGCCGACGCGGCCGCGCCGCGCGCGCCCGCGAAAAAACTGCGCCGGCGCTAGGGCTCGCCGTCACGGACGGCGGCCTTGGTTGGCGCCGCGGGTCGCTTGTCGGTCGTGGGCCGGCTCCGGGCTTCAGTCGGGGATATCGGGTTCGACCAGGCGCCTGAGCTGGTCCAGGGAATCCTGCCAGCCCAGATAGCACATCTCGGTCGGGATCACGTCCGGGATGCCTTCCTGGCGGATGCTGACTTCCGTGCCGCAGGAAACCTGCCGCAGGGTGATGGTCGTCTGCATCCGGCCCGGCAGGTTCGGGTCGTCGAACTCGTCCGAATAGCGGATTTTCTCGTTCGGAACCAGTTCCAGGTATTCGCCGCCGAAGTCGTGGCTCTTGCCGGTGCCGAAGTTGCGGAACGACATCTTGTGCGTGCCGCCGACCTTGGCGTCCAGGCGATGGACCAGGCAGGTATAGCCGTAGGGGGGAAGCCAGCGCGCGATGGCGTCGGGTTCCAGGAAGGCCCGGTAGATGCGGTCGGGCGCCGCGATCATGACGCGATGGAGATTGACAGTGCCGGTAGTCATGGTGAGTCCGCCTTTCGGGAAGTTGTGCGTACTGACACGACGTACCAGTGGACCGGAAATCGACAGGGTTCAGCCTGGGGGAAACCCTGAATATGCACATCCCGTTACGAAGTCGATGCCGGTTCGCCGCCGGCCGGCCGCTTGCGCCGGCGGCGCGCCGCCAGCCATTTCCCGGCCAGGATGACCAGCGCCGCGCCCGCCAGTTCCACCCCCATCTTCAGCAGCGGCGCGGGCTGGCCCCAGCGCTCGACGATGAAGATGTCGGTGATGAGCATGCCGCCCGCGATCCATCCCAGCAGCCCCGCGCCGAACGTGACGGCCACTGGAAAGCGGTCGATCAGCTTCAGCACCAGGGTGCTGCCCCACACGATGATGGGCACGCTCACGCACAGCCCGAAGATGACGTAGTACAGCTGATGGTCGGCCTGGGTGTTCTGCGCCGCGCCCGCGATGGCGATGACGTTGTCCAGGCTCATCGCGAAGTCGGCCAGGATGATGGTCTTGATGGCCGACAGCACCGTGGTGCCTCCGGCCACGTTGCCGTGCGCGTCTTCTTCCGGCGCCAGCAGCTTGATGCCTATCCATACCAGCAGCAGGCAGCCCAGGGCCTTGAGGAAGGGGATGTCCAGCAGCACCAGCGCGAAGGCGATCAAGAGCACCCGCAGCAGCACGGCGCCCGCCGTGCCCCAGAGAATGCCGCGGATCCGCTGGCGCGGCGGCAGGTTGCGGCAGGCCAGCGCGATCACGACGGCGTTGTCGCCGCCGAGCAGGATGTCGATGAGGATGATCTGGAAGATGGCGCCCCAATGGAACGTCTCGATGGCCTGGAGCATGGGTATCCCGCCGAAAAGAACGATAGGGCGCGGCCGCCTGCGCGGCCCGGGAAGGCGGCGCCTGCCCCGCGCGTTTTCGGTCCATTCTAGGCAAGGGGCGCGCCAGGGCCGCGAGTAGTGGCGCTGCGTGCAGGGTTATGCGGACGGGGCCGGGGCGGCTCCGTCCGGGCTGTCCGGCCTCAGGGTATCGGTTCCCGCATGACCAGCGCGGAGAGCGTGTGGTTCTTCCAGAAGACCCGGTGGATGCGGGGCAGCAGGGTGCGCAGCGCCGCGGCGCTGCAGTCGTCGAATGTCACCAGGACGGCGGGCCGTTCCCCGGTGCTGGGAACGCGTTGGATGCGGTCGTACACGGGAAAGCCGTACTTGACGAGAAACTCGCGGATGTCGTCGTCGCTGGTGCTTTCCTCGACGGGATTGATGAGTAGGGCGGCCAAGATCGTATCTCCTTGGAGGAAGGCCGGCCCGCGGGCCGGGAGCGGCCTCGGTCAGTACAGTTCGGGCACGTGCCGCAACGGGCGGTTCGGCTCGCGGTAATCCCCTTGCTTCTGCCGCTTCGGCAGCTTGACCTTGCGCCTGGGCACGGGTTCGTACGGAATGCTCGCCAGCAAGTGGCTGATGATGTTCAGGCGCACCCGCTTCTTGTCGTTGGATTGCGCGACGAACCACGGCGCCACGTCGGTGTCGGAGGCCAGGAACATATCGTCGCGGGCCCGGGAATAGTCGTACCAGTGGCTGTAGGAATCCAGGTCCAGCTGGGAGAGCTTCCAGATCTTGCGTTCGTCGTTGATGCGCGCCTGCAGGCGGCGGGTCTGTTCCTCTTCGCTGACTTCCAGCCAGTACTTGAGCAGCAGGACCCCGGAGCCGATGATGGCGCGCTCGACCAGGGGCACGGCCCGCAGGAAGACCTTGACCTCTTCCTTGGAGCAGAACCCCATCACGCGCTCGACCCCGGCGCGGTTGTACCAGCTGCGGTCGAAGATCACGATTTCGCCGGCCGCCGGCAGGTGCGGCAGGTAGCGCTGCATGTACATCTGCGTCTTTTCGCGATCGGACGGGGCGGGCAGGGCGATCACCCGGAAAATGCGCGGGCTCACGCGCTCGGTGAGCGCCTTGATGGTGCCGCCCTTGCCCGCGCCGTCGCGTCCTTCGAACAGCACGCAGACCTTGGCGCCCGTGCGCACGACCCATTCCTGCAGCTTGACCAGTTCCACGTGCAGGCGGGCGAGTTCCTTCTCGTAGTCCTTGGTCGATAGCTTGGTTTGCGCGGGCGGTTTTTCTTCTTTTCCTGCGGCCTTCTTCCGAGCGGTCATGATGGCACTCCAGAATGCATTGCTGGGAACCTTCGGGAACCTGCGCGTGGTGGCGCGCTTTCGAATGTAGCGCCGCCGCCCGGCGTTGTACATGGGGAGGAAACCTCGTGTCCGCCCCCCTCTGGCGAGAAGCCGAAAAGCTCAATAGAATCGATTGGCGAGTTGAAAATTCCATCCTGAAACGGCGGCACCCAGCCAAGGAGAACAGGCCTCTTTCGATTTCGACCGCCCGGTGCTTGCGCGGGGCCGGCAGAGTCGCCGGATAGCGCCCGCCCGGGTCCCCAGGTGTTCGCGCGGCAGGCCTGGCGGTATCCGGGTCGGCGCGGACGGTTGCGGTTAGGCTCTCGACCGACCGGATACTCGATGTCGCTGCGGACTTGTTTGAAACGGCTGCTGGTGCTCGGCGTCATCGGCCTCGGCGGTTGCGTGCAGCTCGGGCCCGACTTCGAGCCCCAGCGCGAACCCTGGACGGACAACTGGGACACGGCCGCGCTCCAGCAGGCCAGCCGTGCCGACGCGCAGCCGGATGCCCGGCAGTGGTGGCGGATCTTCGACGATCCCGTCCTCGAATACCTGATCGCCCAGGCCGACGCCAACAACAGCGGGCTGCGCATCGCCGGCTTGCGCATCATGGAAGCCCGCGCCCAGCTCGGCATCGCCCGCAGCGGCCGCTATCCACAGGTCCAGGTGGTGAGCGGCGACGCCCTGTACGTGCGCCGCTCCTCGCGTTCCGCCGAAGGCAATCCCCGGCCCAGCAGCTTCTGGCAGTACAGCGCCGGGTTCGACATCGGTTGGGAGCTCGATTTCTGGGGACGCTTCAGCCGCGCGATCGAGTCGGCGGATGCCGCCTATTTCGAGGCGCAGGCCAATCGCGAAGACGTGCTGGTGCTGCTGCATGCCCAGCTCGCCGACACCTATTTCACCTTGCGCACCACCGAGGCCCGGCTGCGGATCGCCCGCGACAACGCCGTCATCCAGAAGCGCAGCTACGAAATCACCCAGAAGCTGTACGCCAGCGGCGAAAGCGACGAACTCGATCTCCAGCAGGCCAAGACGCAGTACCTGACCACGCTGGGCACCATTCCCGATTTCGAAAGCCAGATCCTGCAGGCGCGCAATGCGCTGGCGGTGCTCATCGGCCGCCCGCCCGGCTCCATCCCGCAATTGGCGGAGAAGGAGGCGGTCGTGCCCTTGATCGACCGCGCGGTCCTGCAGGACGTGCCCGCCAAGCTGTTGCTGCGCCGGCCCGACATCCGCGCCGCCGAATTGCGCATCGCCGCGCAGTCCGCGCAGATCGGCGTGGCCAAGGCGGATCTCTATCCCTCGCTGACCCTGCTGGGCAGCATCGCCTGGACCGCCACCTCGCTCGCGGGCACCGGCGGCAGCCTGGCCTTGCTGGGCGGCCCGGCCCTCAGCTGGAACGTGTTCGACCACGGCCGCCTGCAGAACAATGTGCGCGTCCAGGACGCCCGGCTCCAGCAGCTGATCGTGGCCTACCAGGACGACGTGCGCCAGGCCGCGCGCGAAGCCGACGACGCCGCCAGCGGCTTGATCAAGGCCCTGGAGCGCGACGGCATCCTGCGGCAGTCGGCGCAGGCGGCGCAGCGCTCCCTGACGCTGGCCAACGCCCTCTATCGCGAAGGCTATTCGGATTTCCAGCGGGTGCTGGACGCGCAGCGCGCGCTGGCGTCCCAGCAGGACGCCTACGTGGCCAACCGCGGCGGCGCGGTGGGCGACCTGATCGCCCTGTACAAGGCGCTGGGCGGCGGCTGGCACAGCGAAGAGCCGGTGCTCGATCCGGCCACCCGCGAGCAGATGCAGCGCCGCACCGACTGGGGAGACCTGCTGGTCGAGCCCGACCCAGCCGCCACGCCCCTCGCGAAAAAGGGAAGACCCGATGAGTAAACCCGCGCCGCCCGCCGTCCCGCCCGCGCAGCCCGAGCCGGATCCCGCCAGGAAAGGCGTCCGCTGGGTCGTGCTGCTCATCGCGCTGAGCCTCGTGTGGTACCTGCTGGCCGACCGCTACACGCCCTATACCCAGCAGGCGCGGGTGGACGCCTTCGTCATTCCGGTGGCCTCCGAAGTGTCCGGTCGCGTCACCAGGGTGTACGTCGGCAACAACCAGGACGTGCAGGCGGGAGCGGTGCTGTTCGACGTCGATCCGGAGCACTACCGCATCGCCGTGGACCGCGCCCGGGCGGACCTGGACTCGATGCGCAGGCAGATCGGCGCCAGCACGGCGGGCATCGATTCCGCGCAGGCCTCGTTGCGCGCGGCGCAGGCCAATGAATTGAAGGCGCGGCAGGACAGCAGCCGGCTCGAACGGCTCTACCGCGAAGACCGCGGCACGATTTCGCTGCGCCGCCTGGAGATCGCCCGGGCCAGCCTGGAGCAGGCGATCAGCCAGGTCGCGGCGGCGCGCGCCGAAGTGCAGCGCGCGCGCGAACAGGAGGGCGGCAGCGACGAGGACAACGCCAAGCTGCGCAGCGCCGCCGCCGCGGTGGAGAAAGCCGAGCTCGACCTCGCCAACACGCAGGTGCGCGCTCGCTCGGCCGGGCTGATCACCGACCTGCGCACCGATACCGGGCAGTTCGCCGCCGCCGGCAAGCCGGTCATGACGCTGATCTCCATCCACGACGTCTGGATCAGCGCCGAGATGACGGAGAACAACCTCGGCCACATCGAGCCGGGCACGCCGGTCGGGATCATCCTGGACGCGCTGCCCGGCCGCATCTTCGACGGCCGGGTGCGCAGCGTGGGCTATGGCGTCAACGTCGGGCCGGGCACGCCGCCGGGCAGCCTGCCGACCGTCCAGAACAGCCGCGACTGGCTGCGTCCGGCCCAGCGCTTTCCGGTCATCGTAGAGTTCGACCGCGACGATCTGCCCACCCTGCGCGACGTGCGCGTGGGCGGCCAGGCCGAGGTCATGGCCTTTCCCAGTTCCGGCAACCCGCTCAATCCGCTCGGCCGGATCTACCTGCGCTTCATGAGCTGGCTTTCCTATGCCTACTGACGCCACGGCCCCCCGGCACGATCCCCGCGGCGCGCGCGCGCTGCGGCTGGGCGTGGGCACCGCGCTCTGCCTGGCGATCGGCTTCGGCTTCGACCTGCCCATCCCCATGGTCGCGCCCGTGCTCGGCGTGTTCCTGCTGGCCTCGATGAACCGCCCCTTGTCGCTCAAGAGCGGGCTCGCCCTGGTCCTGGTGGTGGTGTTCACCACCGCGACCGGCCTGCTGCTCAGCCCGCTGCTGCGCTACTACCCGATGGGCGGCGTGCTGCTGATTGGCCTCTGCCTTTTCCTCGCCTTTCGCTGGGGCCTGCGCGGCGGCAACGGCCTCGCCTCGCTGTTCCTGATCATCGGCCTGACCATCATTTCCGCCGCGGGCACCATCGACTTCCGGCTGGCCGCCACGGCGGTAGAAGCCTTGGCCAAGGGGCTGCTGGTCGCGGTTGCCGTGCTGGGTTGCTGCCATTGGCTGTTCCCCGAGTCCGCGGATGCGCCGGCGCCGCCCGCGGCGCCCGTCCTGCCCGCGCCCCAGGCCAGCAGGATGGCCCTGCGCGCCACGCTGGTCGTGCTGCCCGCCTTCCTGCTGGCGCTGACCGATCCGCTGGGCTACATGCCGATCATCCTGAAATCGGTCAGCCTGGGCCGGCAGAGCTGCGTCACGGCGGCGCATGGCGCGGCGCGCGAACTGCTCGGTTCCACGCTGCTCGGCGGCCTGCTGGCCGTGGCCTTCTGGTGCGCCTTGAGCCTGTTCGTCAGCCTGTGGATGTTCTTTCTCTGGATGCTGCTTTTCGGCCTGCTGGCCGCCCGCAAGCTGTATCGGCTGAGCCCGACCCGGCATCCGGCCAGCTTCTGGCTGAACACGCTCGTCACGCTCGTCATCCTGCTGGGCCAGTCGGTGCAGGACAGCGTCGCGGGCAAGGACGTCTACACCGCTTTCGCCGTGCGCATGGGGTTGTTCATCGCCGTCACCCTCTACGCCTGCCTGATGCTGCATTTGTTCGAACCGCGGCGCCGCGCGCCGCAACCGCCGGGGCTGTCCGACCCGGCTCCCTCAGACGCCTGAAGAGGAGTCAGCCATGTCATCGCCAGACAATACGACCCAACCCGCGCCTTCGGCAGGATGGCGCTTCAAATGCGGGATAGGACTCTTCATCCTCGCCTTCGCGCTGTGGTTCCTGATTCCGATCGCGGCCGCCCTCGACGTGCCCGGTCCGCGCATCGCGGCGCTGACGGGCACCATCTTCATCGCCAACAAAGTGCTGCTGCTGAGCTGCGTCGCGGTCATGGGCAAGGAAGGCTTCCAGCGGCTCAAGGGCATCGTCTTCGGGCAGGCCAAGCGCCTGGCGCCCGTGCAGAAAGTGGGCCCGGCCCGCCACGTCATCGGCCTGATCATGTTCTTCATCCCCATCCTGACCGCCATGCTGGAGCCCTACATCGACGAGATGTGGCCGGGCCTGCGGCCCGACAAGTGGCAGTTCCAGGTGCTGGGGGACATCATGCTGATCGCGAGCTTCTTCGTGCTGGGCGGCGATTTCTGGAGCAAGCTGCGGGCGCTGTTCGTGCGCTCGGTGTAGGGGCGCGCTCGCGCTATGCGTGAGGCCGGATGTGCTTCGGGACCAACTCCAGCATGGACGCAATCTGCGGGCCGTTGGTTCCCAGCGCATACATGCATTGCACGTGCGAGGCGATTTCCGTGACGATGGGGCGGAACGCCACGCCGTTGGTGCCCGTGCGCGACAGGCATTCGGGCACCACCGCGATGCCCATTCCGGTCGAGACGAAAGACACCGCGGTGAGCCACTGGGCCACCTGGTGCTCGATGCGCGGCACGAAGCCGGCCTCCGAACAGATCGACAGGATCGTGTCGAAATAGAAGGGAGACGATTCCCGGTTGAAGATAATGAAGTTCTCGTCCCGGAACAGATCTATCCGGACCGGGCCTTCCGGCACGCGATACGACGACGGGATGCACACCAGGAACCGTTCGCGGAACAGATTGATGCAGCCAATGCGCGGGCTGTCGTGCTGGACCAGGGAATGCGCGAACCCCATGTCCAGGTCGCCGTGGAGGATGCTGTCGCGCTGGCGGATGGTCGACATCTCGTGCAGCGACACCTGGACGTCCGGATGGGCTTCGCGGAACGCCTGCATCAGCGATCCCAGCCCACGGTAGATCATCGACGCATGGAAGCCGACGTTCAGGCGCCGCCGCAAGGCGCCATCGAAGCCCCGCATTTCGTCAAAGGACTGGGATGCCTGCGCGAGCAGGTGCCGCACGCGGAAATGAAAGGCCCGTCCGGCATCGGAAAGCTCCACGTTGCGGCTATTGCGCACGATCAGCTTCTGGCCTAGGAACGATTCCAGCTGCTGGATCGCGACGCTGAACGGCGGCTGGGAAACGTTGCAGCGCGCGGCTGCCTTGCTGAAGCTCAATTCTTCCGCCAGTGCGACGAAGTACCGGAGGTGGCGCAGTTCTATGGCTTCCTTGTGCATGGCGTATCAGGTCCGGGTCAGCATGAAAACGCCATTCGCGATGGCGACCTTCGCTCCTTCGGAATCATAGACCACGCCGCTGGCGAAGCAGGTCCGCCCGCCCCGGTAGTCGCTTTGGCATTCGGCGAGCAGCGTCGAGCGCGCGGGCCTCAGGAACTTGGTGGACAGGTCCAGGGTCGCCACCCGCCAATGCAATGGATCGTGCGCCCGCGCGGCCGCGGCCAGCGTGAAGTCGAGCAGGGCCATGATGGCCGGCCCGCTGATGGTGCCCGCGGCATTCAGGAAGCGCTCGGACCAGGGCAAGATCGCCGCGGCCGTATCTTCCGACATCGCCTGGGCCTTGAGATCGAACAGCTCCGCCACGGGAGCCCGGATCCCGAAGAACGTACCGTCGTCCAGGTTCATGATGGTGCGTAGCCGTAGTATTCCAGGACCTCGGGCGGTCGCTGCGGGCCGGGTTCGAAAATCTCCAGCAGGACACGGTCGGGCGCTTCCAGCATGAAGTAGCCCCCACCGTGCGATTCGCGTATGCCCTTCGGGATGTCCAGGCCGGCCAGGACCATCCGCTCATACAGGTCCCGCAAGCCGGCGACCTGTATGCCCAGGTGGTGGACGGCGTTGCGCGGCGCGGGATCGATCTGTTTTTCGTAGAGATGCATGGCACCCACGCCGATCTTCATGAAGACGTTCCGGGTGCCGGCGAAAGCGCCGTCCCAAGCGACCTCGGCCTCGAACCAGCGCCGATAGAACGCGACCGTCGCGTCGATGTCGGCGCAGATCACGTGAGGGTGGTGCAGATGGTAGCGCCTGGACGAGCCGTAGGCGTAGCGCAGAGGTTCCGGGGTGTCCGTCATGGGATCAGCTTCCTGGAAAAACGGGGGGAGGGCAGCGGTACGTGGGCGGCGTGTCGGACAGGCGGATCGGCGAGGCGATCCCCCGGTAGCCAGGCTCCAGGTCGACCAGCAGCCCCATGTGGCGGGTCTGGGGATCTTCCAGCACGTCCCGCACATTGCCGATGATCGCCGCCGGCACGCCGTCGCGCGCAAGGCGGCCGACCAGCTCGCGGCCATCGACGGGCAGCAGCGCGCTTTCCAGAACGGGTCGCAGCGACTGCCGGTGGACGGACCTTGCCGGGTTGGTGGCGTAGCGAGGGTCCAGCGGCAACGCGTCCAAGTCCAGGTGCCGGCAGAGTGTGCGGAACTGCGCGTCGTTGCCGATGGCCAGGTAGATGCTGGCCGACGACGTCTCGAAGCTGTCGTAAGGATAGATGTTCGGGTGGGCATTGCCGGTGGGCGCTGGGCAGGCGCCCGTGCCCAGGAAGTTGGACGCATGCGGATGCAGCATCGAAATCGCATTGGCGTACAGCGTCGTTTCGACAGACTGCCCGCGTCCGGTGATTTCACGCGCTCTCAAGGCCAGTAGCACTCCGATGGCGGCGTTCAAGCCGGTCGTCATGTCGACCACGGGGAGCCCGACCCGCAGCGGACCGGATTCGGCGCTGCCGTTCACGCTCATCAGGCCGCACTGGGCCTGGATCGCTGTGTCGTAGGCCGGCAGGCCGCCGTACGGGCCATCGGGCCCGAATCCGGAGACGCGGCAATGGACCAGGCGCGGGTGCCTGGCGACGAACTCATCCGCCTGCCAACCCCATTTGCGCAGCGTCGAAGGCTTGAAGTTCTCGATCAGCACGTCGGCTTCCGCAAGCATTTCCATGAAGCGCTCCCGATCGGCGACGCGCTGCAGGTCGAGGACGATGCTGCGTTTGTTGCGGTTGGCGCCCGCGAAGTACGCCGCGTTGGGGCCGAGGTCGGGTGGTCCCCATTGCCGCGTGTCGTCGCCGGAAGGTCCTTCGACCTTGATGACGTCGGCCCCATGATCGCCGAGGATCTGCCCGCAGTAGGGGCCTCCCAGCACACGTGAAGCGTCGATGACCTTGATGCCGGTCAGCGCTCCGAAGCGCAAATCCATATTTGTCCCTGTCCGTAGTAGGTCTTCAATCGAGACGCCCGATTGCTCTGCAGAATTCTAGGAGCGCCGTCCTGGCGTTCGATACGAACTGCGTATCGCCGCATTCGAAGATCGAATCATTGGTGAATCTGCGCCTGCCTAGAATGCATCACCACTCTTGGTGAGGAGACAAAAAATGAAAATGAGGCTCATGGCCTTGCTGTGTTGCACCGCCGGCTTCGTCGCCCCTGCCGCCCATGCCGATACCGGATATCCGGCGCGCGCCGTGACCTTCGTGGTCCCTTATCCTCCGGGCGGCCCGGCCGACCTGCTGGCGCGCTCCGTGGCCCAGAAAATGGGCGAACTCGCGGGCCAGGCGGTGATCGTCGAGAATCGGGCGGGCGCCAGCGGCAACATCGCGGGGGACTATGTGGCCCGGGCGCCCAAGGACGGATACACCTTGATGTTCGGCTCATCGCCGGTGCTGGTCATCAATCCGGGGCTGTACCGCAATCTCAAGTTCGATCCGTTGAAAGACTTCGAGCCCATCGCGGATTTCGGCAGCTTGCCCAACGCGGTGCTGGTCAACCAGAGCCTGCCTGTGTCGTCGGTGCAGGAACTGACCTCCTATAGCCGCGAGCACAATGCCACCTATGCGTCGGCGGGCAGCGGTGGCACGACTCACCTGGCCGGCCTGCTGTTCGCGAAGTCCTCCGGCGTTTCGCTGACCCACATTCCGTACAAAGGCTCGGCGCCCGCTCTGCAGGCGCTGCTGGGCAATCAGGTCACGATGACGTTCACGGATGTCTATACGGCGTTTCCGTATATCCAGGCGCACAAGCTGAAGGTGCTGGGCGTGACCTCGGCGGCGCGCTCGGATCTGCTGCCCGACGTGAAGACGCTGCGGGAACAGGGCATGCCAGACATGGACGTGAATGTCTTCTTTGCGCTGGTGGCGCCCAAGGGCATTCCCGAAGCCGCGCGCGCCCGGTTGGAGGCATTGTCGCGCGAGGTGCTGGCGGACAAGGCCATCCGTTCGCAATTCGAGGCTCGCGGATTGCTGCTGCCGGAGGATCCGTCAGGCGCTGCGTTAGGCAGGAAAATGGCCGCCGAGACCATGTCCTGGAAGAAGCTGATTCAGGAAACGGGTGCGGCAATTGACTGAGCAGGCCCATCCTCCGGGTCCGGAATCGCCGGATGAACCGGCACGGCGCCGCGAGTTCGTGCAGACGCTTGCGCGGGCCAGGCGCCTCGGCCATCAGGTGGAAGGCGTCGAAGCGATCTACGCCATCGACGACGAGGAAGACGCCTTCAGGCTGATGTTGGAGATTGCCCAGGCGGTGGGCTGGGAAAGACAGGGCTGGAAGATCGCCGCGACAAATCCTGCGTTGCAGCAAAAACTGCGCACGCAAGGACCCGTATGCGGCGCCACGTTCCGTCGTTTCCATCTGCGGGCGCCGGCTGTCCTGCGCCGCGATGAGTTGCTGGATCCAGTCATCGAGTGCGAGTTCTTTTTCACGCTGGGCGCGTCCTTGCCGCCCCGCGCCGCTGCGTATGCCGAAGACGAGGTGGCGCGGGCCATTGCCGCGGTGCATGCCGGGATCGAGGTGGCGGAATGCCGCTATCCGCGCAAGGCCTTGCCCGCGGCGTGGTACGTGTACGCTGACGGGTTTGCGTCGGGCCGCTACATACAAGGTCCGGAGCTGTCCGACTGGCGCGTCAGCCTGGACCAGGGGATCGACGTCACGTTGCGGCGCAACGGCCAAAGGCTGGGGCAGGGGAGTTCGCATGATGTCATGGGGCATCCTATCCGCTCGGTCCACTGGCTGGTCAATCGCTTGCGGGCTGCCCAAGTGCCTTTGAGGGCAGGCGACGTGGTCAGTTCTGGGTCCTGCAACATCCTGGCGGCGGCAAGGGCGGGGGATCGATACACGGCGGAGTTCGGCGGGGTGGGAACCGTTGTGCTCGACGTAGTGTGACGAGGCGTGGGCTGCGGCGGAATGGTCGCCACCCGTGTCCAAAAAAGGGTTGACACGATTTATGCTCATCACTAGCATAAATCGTGCCCTTTTTTTTGGCCAATAAATGCTCAAAATGAGCATATAAGGAGACAGCCATGCAAGCCCGCCAGCCCCGGTCCATCGAATTCGACCTGCCCGCCACCGCGGGCTGCCCAAGCGCCGTCGGCCATGCCTGGGCGCGCGTGCCGGAGCCGCTGCCGGCCGGCGAACAGGCCGCCGCGGCCGATCGGGCGCGGGCGCTGCTCGAACGGGAGGGCGCGGCGCTGGTGGCGCACTACTATGTGGATGCGGCGCTCCAGGAGCTGGCCGAACAGACCGGCGGCTGCGTCGGCGATTCCCTGGAAATGGCCCGCTTCGGGCGGGACCATCCGGCGCGCACCCTGGTCGTGGCCGGAGTGCGCTTCATGGGCGAAACGGCCAAGATCCTCAGCCCCGGCAAGCGCATCCTGATGCCCGACCTGGACGCCACCTGTTCGCTGGACCTGGGCTGCCCGGCCGAGGAATTCGCCGCCTGGTGCGATGCCCATCCCGACCGGACGGTGGTGGTCTACGCCAACACCAGCGCGGCCGTGAAGGCGCGCGCGGACTGGGTCGTCACCTCGTCCATCGCCCTGGACGTGATCGCCGAGCTGCATGCGCGCGGCGAAAAAATCCTGTGGGCGCCCGACCGCCACCTGGGCGACTACGTCCAGCGCCAGACCGGCGCCGACATGCTGCTGTGGCAGGGCTCCTGCGTCGTGCACGACGAATTCAAGGGCACGGAACTGGAGCTGATGCGCGCCGAGCATCCGCGGGCCAGGGTGCTGGCCCATCCCGAGTCGCCCGCGGCCGTGCTGGCGCAGGCGGACGTGGTCGGTTCGACCACCCAGCTGATCGACGCCGCGCGCAAGCTGGACACCCAGGTTCTGATCGTGGCGACCGACCAGGGCATCCTGCACAAGATGCGGGCGCAGGCGCCGGGCAAGACCTTCCTGGCCGCGCCCACCGCGGGCGACAGCGCCACCTGCAAGAGCTGCGCGCACTGCCCGTGGATGGCCATGAACGCCGTGTCCAACCTGGCGGACGCGCTCGAAGGCGGCCGCCACGAGATCCGCCTGGACCCCGCGCTGGGCCTGCGCGCCAAGGCCCCGATCGACCGCATGCTGGACTTCGCCGAATGGCGCAAACGCCGCGTGCAGGCCAGCGGGGACCTGGCCCGCGACACCGCGCTGTTCGCGCGCGTCGGCCCGGCGTAGCGCGCCGCATTCATCGGAGACCCGGCGCATGGAATTCGACGTCATCATCATCGGCAGCGGCCTGGCCGGCCTGGCCGCAGCGCTGGAACTGGCGCCGCGGCGCCGCGTGGCCCTCGTGTCCAAGGGCGCGCTGGCCGACAGCGCCAGCAATCGCGCGCAAGGCGGCATCGCCGCGCCGCTGGCCGCGGGCGACAGCGTGGACGCGCACGTGCGCGACACGCTGGCGGCCGGCGCGGGGCTGTGCGATTTGCCCGCCACGCGCGAGATCATCTCCCGGGCCGGCGGCGCCATCGCCTGGCTGCGCGGGCAGGGCGTCGCGTTCACCGCGGAGCGCGAAGGCCTGCATCTCACTCGCGAAGGCGGCCATGGGCAGCGCCGCATCGCGCATGCGGCGGATGCGACCGGCCGCGCCATCGTGGCCGCGCTGGGCAGCCGCGCCCGCGGGCAGGGCGGCATCACGCTGCTGGAGCATCACTGCGCCGTGGACCTGCTGCTGGCGGGCGAGCCGGGCAGCGCCGTAGCGGCCTGCCGCGGGGCGCGGCTGCTGGACCTGCGGGCGGGAACCGTGTTCGACGCCATCGCGCCGCACGTCGTGCTCGCCACCGGCGGCGCCGGCCAGGTGTACCGCACCACGACCGCGCCGCCCGCCGCGACCGGCGACGGCATCGCCATGGCGTGGCGGGCGGGATGCCGGGTCGCCAACATGGAGTTCACGCAGTTCCATCCCACGGGCCTGCACCATCCGCAAGCCGAAGGCTTCCTCATTTCCGAGGCGGTGCGCGGCGAGGGCGGCGTGCTGCGCCTGCCCGGCGGCGAGCGCTTCATGCCGGCGCACGATCCGCGGGCCGAGCTGGCGCCGCGCGACATCGTGGCCCGCGCCATCCAGGCCGAGATGGAACGCCATGGCCTGGACTGCGTCCACCTCGACGTCAGCCACCAGCCGCGGGAATTCCTGCTGGCGCACTTTCCGACCATCCATGCGCGCTGCCTCGCGCTGGGCATCGACATTGCGTCCATGCCCATCCCCGTCGCGCCCGCCGCGCACTACACCTGCGGCGGCGTGGTGGCCGACGTGGCCGGCCGCAGCGGCCTGGCGGGGCTCTACGTGATCGGCGAGGCCGCGTGCACCGGCCTGCACGGCGCGAACCGGCTGGCCAGCAATTCGCTATTGGAGTGCGTGGTTACCGGCAGGGCGGCGGCGCAGGACATCCTGCAGCATGCCGCAAGGCGCGGGCCGCAAGCGGGCCCGGCACAGACCGAGGCCTTGACGATGGCCGCGCGGCCGTCGCCCGACCTGGCGCGGTTGCGGCGGGAGCTGCGCGAGCGGATGAGCCGCGACGTGGGCGTCGTGCGCAGCGACGCCGCGCTGCATCGCGCGGCCGCTTTCGTCGGCCCGCTGCGCGCCGGGCTGGATGCGAGGCTGCGCGGCGAGGGCCTGAGCCTGGAACTGCTGGAGCTGCGCAACCTGGCGCTGGTGGCCGAGCTGATCGTGCGCGGCGCGAGCGCGCGCCGCGAAAGCCGCGGGGCGCATTTCAACCGCGATCTGCCGGCGGTCCGCGCAACCGCCTAGGGCCGGTTCAACAGACGCCGGTCAGCAGATGCTGCGGCGGGCCGCCAGCGGCCCGCCGGAAACGCGAGGGCGACACGCCCATGTGTTCGCGGAAAAAGCGGGAGAAGTTGCCGGGCGTGGAAAAGCCCAGGTCCAGCGCCACCGAGGTCAGGGGCTGCTCCTGGTGCACCAGCAGGCGCACCGCTTCTTCGACCCGCACGGCGCTCCAGAACACCTGCGGCGTGGTGTTGAGCTGGTCGCGGAAGAGCGCGAAGAAATGCCCGCGCGACAGGCCCACGCGGCTGGCGACGTCTTCCACCGCTATCGGTTCGTGGACGTGCTCGCGCATGTAGGCGATGGCGGCGCGCAGCCGGCGATCCAGCGCAGGCGCCGCCGACACCGGGCCGCGCGCGCGCTCAGGCCCCGTGGACGATTCGATCGCGGCCAGCAGCAGCGCTTCGACCTCCGCGTCGAGGTCCGCGCCCGGATGCTCGTGAGGGGCGACGATCTTGTCCAGCAGGCGCCAGCAGCTTTGCCGCACGGCGGCGTCGATGGGAACGCCGGGCGCCGCGAAATGAAAGGGGCGCCCGGTGGCCGCCCGCCGCTCGTCCAGCCAGGGCTTGGCGATGTAGAGCACCAGGAAGATCGCCGGGCCCGAGCGTTCGAGCAAGCGGGCATCGTGCGATTCGTAGGTGTTGGTTCCCAGCGCCAGGTGTTCGCTGTAGGGGACCAGGGTCTGGCCGACGTGGCCTTCCACGCGCGAGCCGCCCAGCCAGAGGGCGAGCTGCACTTCCGCGTGCGCATGCGCGATCAGGTCGTCGCGTAGCTCCAGCACGACGGCGCGGCCGAACGCGCCTTCGTGCAAGGCATAGGTCTCCTGCATCTCTGTCTCCTGTTTTTTTCTGCCCCCGGTCGCGCCAGCGAGCTTGCCGGGGGCGGTGCCGCCGTCGCGCGGGCGCGGCGCCTGCGAGAATTTTATGGGCGTTTGCGCGCGATTTCGGCGTAGGTGTATTCACCTAGCACAAGATCTGACTCTGCGATAAGTCCGCGCACCCCGAGATAAGCGCGTCGCCGCCGGCCCCGATAAAGTCCCCAGCACCTACCGGCGAGCCGCGGGCCGTCGGGGGATTGTTCAGGTGGAAGAAGGAGACGGCAGTGCGCATTGCTAGTTTTATGGTGAACGGCAGCCAGGAGGTCGGCCTGGTGTCCGCCGACGGCGCGACGGTGGCGCCCCTGGCGTTCGACGCGGCGCGCAAGCGCCTGGGCGCCCAGGCGGTGATCGATCTGCTTGCGGCGGGCGGCAGCCTGCCCGAAGCGGGGGCGGCATTGCCGCTAGACCAGGTGAGGTTGCTGGCGCCGCTGCCCAGGCCGCGCCGCAATCTGTGGTGCGTGGGGCGCAACTATCACGCCCATGCGAAGGAACTCTCGGCCTCGGTCTTCAAGGACAACGATGCGAATCCGGAATCCTGGCCCATCGTTTTCACCAAGGTGCCCGAATGCGTGGTGGGGCCGCGTGCCGACGTGAAGCTGCCCGTCGGCGTTTCGGCGCAGATCGACTATGAAGCCGAGCTGGCGGTCGTGATCGGCAAGGGCGGCAAGAACATCGCCCGCGCCGATGCGCTCGCCCATGTCTTCGGCTACACGGCGCTCAACGACGTCACGGCGCGCGACGTGCAGATGCGCCACCAGCAATGGGACATGGGCAAGTCCTTCGATACCTTCTGCCCCATGGGCCCGTGGATCGCCACGGCCGACGAGTTCGACGGCACCCGCACGCGGGTGCGCTGCTGGGTCAACGGCGAACTGCGCCAGGACGGCCCCACGCAGAACATGATCTTCGATATCCCCAGCCTGATCGAAACCATCTCGCGCGGCATCACGCTGTATCCGGGCGACGTGATCGCCACCGGCACGCCCGCCGGCGTCGGCATGGGCATGCAGCCTCCCCGCTATCTCGCCGCGGGCGACGTGGTGCGCGTGGAGATCGACGGCCTGGGCGCGATCGAAAACACTTTTATCGAGGAGCAATCATGAGCACGAGCGACATCAACGGCCTGGCCGTGGAGATCGACGGCCAGGGGCCGGCCCTGTTGTGCATACACGGGCTGGGCGGCTCGTCCAATACCTGGACGCCCGTGATGGGCGCCTTCGAGGGCATGCGCGTCATCCGCCCGGACCTGCCGGGCAGCGCGCGCTCGCCGCTGGCGCGGGAGGCGCTGTCCATCGAAGCCTACGTCGACGCGCTGGCCGGCGTGCTGGCGGAACTGGAGGTCGACACGCTGCACATCGCCGCGCATTCGCTGGGCACCATCGTGGCCCAGCATTTCGCCGTGGCGCATCCCGCCCGGGTCAAGTCGCTCGCGCTCTTCGGGCCGCTGGCCGCGCCGCCGGATGCCGGGAGGGCCGGCATCCGGGCGCGCGCCGAACTGGCCCGCGGCGGCGACGCGGCGATGCAGGAAATCGCGGATGCCATCGTCAAGGGCGCGACCAGCGCCCAGACCAAGTCAGACCAGCCCGCGGTGCTGGCGCTGGTGCGCGAAAGCGTGATGCGGCAGCCGCCCGAGGGCTATGCGCAGAGCTGCGAGGCGCTGGCCGGCGCGCAACCCGCCGCCGTCGAGCGGCTGGACGTGCCGGCGCTGCTGGTGACGGGCGACCAGGACGGCGTGGCGCCGCCGGCCAATGTCGAGGCCCTGGCCGCCCGCATCGCCGGAAGCCGCCGGATCGTCGTCGCCGATTGCGGCCACTGGACGACCTACGAGAAGCCCCAGGCCTGCATCGAGGCCTTGCGCGAGTTTTACCCGGCGCTGCGCTAGCCGCCGCTTTCCCTGGCGTTTCAACATAAGAAATCGGCCCGCGGCGCGGGCTGAAGGAGACTTGTCATGTCCAGAATTGCCATTACCAACGTCACCATCTTCGATGGCAGCGGCGCGGCGCCCTTCAAAGGCGAGGTGCTGATCGAAGACACGCGCATCGTCGAGGTCGCGCGCGCTCCCCGGCAGGTAGGCAGGGAAGGGGCGCGCGCCATCGACGGCGCAGGCCGTTTCCTGATGCCCGGCATGACCGAGGCGCACACCCATTTTTCTTGGAACGACCAGCCCTCGCTCGCCGCGATCCAGTTCATGCCGCCCGAAGAGCACATCCTCTGGTGCGTGCGCGTGGCCAAGCGCTACCTGGAAATGGGCTGGACCTCGGCCATCGGCGCCGCGGCGGCAAAGCCGCGCCTGGACGTGGTGCTGCGCAACGCGATCAACGCCGGAGAGTGCCCGGGGCCACGCTACCTGGCGGGCAGCCAGGAAATCACCACGATCGGCGCGCTGGGCGACAACACGCTGCCGCACATGCCGTTCGACGAACTCAGCTTCGGCAGCGTGTGCAGCGGCCCCGAAGAGATCCGGCGCTCGGCGCGCACGTTCATCAAGTACGGCGTCGATCACCTGAAGATCAATCTGTCGGGCGAGTACATCGCGGGCCTGCCGGCCGAGATGTCGCCCTTCGCGGAAGACGAGATCGCCATGCTGGCCGGCGAGGCCAGGCGCTATGGCAAGCGCGTGGCGGCCCACGCGCGCTCCAGCGAATCGGTCAAGCAGTGCGTGCGCCACGGCATCGAAATGATCTATCACGCCAGCTTTGCCGACGACGAGGCGCTCGACATGCTGGAGGCCAACAAGGACAAGCATTTCGTCGCCCCGGGCATAGGCTGGCTGGTCAGGACCGCCTTCCACGCGTCCGAGTACGGCATCACGCCCGCCATCGCCGAAAAAATGGGCTACAAGCGCGAGCTGGAAATCGCCGCCGAGTCGCTGCGCAAGATGCGCGAGCGCGGCATCCGCATCCTGCCCGGAGGCGACTACGGCTTTGCCTGGATGCCCCACGGAACCAACGCCACCGACCTGCAGTACTTCGTCGACTACATCGGCATGACGCCGACCGAGGCGCTGGTGTCGGCCACCCGGCTGGGCGGCGAGATCATGCAGCGTCCGGACGAGATCGGCATGCTGCGTCCCGGCTATCTGGCGGACCTGGTCATGGTCGACGGAAATCCGCTGGAGGACCTGTCGCTGCTGGTCGACCCCAACCGGATCAGCCTCGTGATGAAGGACGGACAGATATGGAAGGACGCCTGCCCGCGCGCCGCGGACGGCATGGCGCAGCAGGCCGCCGGGCAGGGCGCGAGGGAGGCGGTCGCGGCGCATTGAGCGCCGCGCGGGCGTCAGGCCCCGGCCAGGGACGTCTGCACGCTGGCGGCCAGCAACTGCGCGGTCGCGGCCGACAGCGTCCAGCCCAGGTGTCCATGGCCGGTGTTGTAGAACACCCCCGGCCGCTTGCCGGGGCCGACCCTGGGCATCATGTTCGGCGTCATCGGGCGCAACCCGCACCACGGCACCACGCGCGAGGTGCGGATGCCGGGGAAGTGCTTGCGGGTCCAGTCCACCAGCGGCTGCACGCGTTCGGCGCGAATGTCCATGTTGAAGCCGTTGAACTCGGCCGTGCCGGCGACGCGGAACCGGTCGCCCAGCCGGCTGGTGACGATCTTGGCGGCTTCGTCGAGCAGGCTCACGCTGGGCGCCGAAGCGCGGCTGGCCTCGTCGTCCAGGTGCACGCTGATGGAATAGCCCTTGACCGGATAGATGTTGACCGTGTCGCCCAGGCGCTTGGCGAACTGCCGGCTGGCGGCGCCGGCGCAGATGACGACGGCGTCGGCGGACTCGCGCTGGCCCGGCTGCGCGCCGTCTGCGTCCGCGAGGTCCAGCAGGTAGCCGCCGCGCTCGGGGATGATGTCGCGGATGTCGGCGTCCTGCACGAAGCGCACGCCCCGGCGCGCGCAGGCGCGGGCCAGCCCGCTCGTGAATTTGTGGATGTCGCCGGTCGCGTCCGACGGGGTGTAGAAGCCGCCGTGGCAAGTGGTCTGCAGGGCCGGCTCGATGCTGCGGGCTTCCGCGGGCGTCACGGCGTAGCGTTCCAGCCCGCCCTCCTGCAGCAGCGCGTTGGCGCGGCGCGCGGTCTCGAAGCTGGCGGCGTCATGGTAGATGTGCAGGATGCCCCGGCGCTCCAGGTCGAAGTCGATGCCTTCTTCCTCGGCCATCGCGTACAGGTGCTGGCGCGCCTCGATGGCCAGGCGCGTGGTGTCGATGGTGTTCTGGCGGTAGTGGCGGATCTGGCCGATGAACTGCGCCAGCCAGGAATACTTGTGCCAGCTGAAACGGGGATTGAGCAGCAGCGGCGCGTCGTGGCGTCCGAGCCAGCGCAGGCCTTTCATGATGGTGGACACGCTGTTCCAGACTTCGGCGTTGCTGGCCGACAGCTGGCCGCCGTTGGCGTAGGACGTTTCCATGGCGGGATAGCGCTGGCGGTCGTAGACGGTGACGTCGTAACCCTGTTTGCTCAGGGCATAGGCAGACGTGACGCCGGTGATACCGGCGCCGATGATGGCGATGCGGGGCATGGTCGCTCCAAGGTCGAGTGGCCGCGGCCACCCGGCCGCAGCACCCCATCTGTCTCTGTACCTGAGAGCTTCACCCGCGGCGCGGATGGCGGCGGGTTCCCCTTCGGTGGGCGCGCAGGGCGCCTCTCTCCAGATTGTCTAGACCGCGCAGTCCTGTTTGCCTGAGAGTTTCCGGGGCGGTTGCTCCGTCGGCGCCTGCGGCGGGGCAGGTCTCTTCTGCGGGGTTTTGGATCGACCCGGGCAGGATAGCCAAAATCCCGGATTGTGGGACTAAGGGTTAATACCAGGGCTGGGGTGCCGGCGCAAAGGGGAAGTGTCCCCAAAATTCCCCTGTTACCTCTCCGTTGAACTGTACATTCCTCGTAAAAGCATCGCGCGGGGCGATGCGCTATAACCGACGTTTTACGCATTAGTGCCCCACGCGGGGCGGCGACCGGCAGCGTGCATGGCCGTGCCGCCGCCGGCAGGCCCCGATTCATGCCCCGTTTCATCCGCCGTACCCCTGTAGCGCTGCTCGTCGTCCTGACGGGCGTCCTGGCGGGATGTTCGTCCCCCAAGCCCGCGTTCGAGAAGGAAGACTTCGCCCAGAGCGATACCTATTCCCGGACTGTTTCCGCCGGCAGCGCCGCCGCCTGCGATGCCGGCCGCCGCGCTTTGCTGAGCCAGGGCTACAACATCGACCGCTTCGAGTCCGCCCGGGTCACGGGCCACAAGAACTTCCAGGCCGAAGACGGGCAGCACACGCAGATCAGCTTCAACATCGAATGCGCCGCCGACAGCGGCTCCAACGAGCGCGCGACGGTGTTCGCCAACGCCGTGCAGGACCGCTATTCGATCAAGCGCACCGCCAATTCGGCCAGCGTGGGCGTGAGCGTGCTGGGGCAGGTGTCCATGCCGTTCGGCGCCAGCGACGATTCGCTGGTCAAGACGGCCAGCCAGACGGTGGCCCGTCCGCAGTTCTACGACGGATTTTTCCAGTTGCTGCAGCGCTTCCTGCCGGATGCGCAGGCCGCCTCCGCGCCCCAGCCGGCGCCCGCGAGCCGCGCGAAGGCGCCGCCGCCCAAGCCGGCGCAGGCCGAGCCCGCCGCGTCGCCTGACGCGCCGGCCGATACCCTGAACCC
>NZ_BCTQ01000043.1 GCF_001571365.1 Achromobacter denitrificans NBRC 15125
CATCGACGGGGCCGCCGGCGCGGCGCTTGCGGCGCGCCTCGTCCTGCTGCGCGATCAGCGTGTCGAGTTGCGTTGCCAGCGCGGTCGACTTGCCGGTGCGCGCCCAATCGGCGGCGGTCTGGCCCTTCGTATCGCGCGTGCCCACGTCCGCGCCGGATTTCAGCAGCAGGTCCACCATGGGCTTGCGGCCCGACAGCGCCGCCATCATCAGGGGCGTTTCGCCGTTGGGCGCGGGCGCGTTAGGCATGGCGTGCTGCGCCAGCAGCAGGCGCGCCATCTCCATCTGCCCTTTCGAGGCCGCGTAGTGCAGCGGCGTCCAGCCCAGCCGGTTGACCTGCGCGCCGCGCGCGATCAGCTTTTTCGCCCTTTCGGTCTGCCCCGCGATCGCCAGGTACATCAGCGGCGTCTCGCCAGCGGGATTCTCCGCGTTCACGTCGGTGCGCTTGTCGGCCGCGATCACGTCGAACACGTTCCAGGCGCCGTCGACCACCGCCCGCATCAGCGCCGGCTGGCCGTTCTTGTAGCGCACATTGGGATCCGCGCCCTGCTTGAGCAGGTCCCGGATGTCGTCCGGGTAGTCGTTGGCGACGTACACCCACCAATCGGCGGGATTGGCGGCCTGGGCCGCCGGCACGGCCATCCCGAGCGCCAGCGCCAGCAGCGCCCCCCGGCAGCCTGACAGCAGGGCCCGATGGGCGGAAGCGACATTGATAGGCATGGGCATCCTAGAATTTACTTTAACTAAAATGGATTGGATTATTTCTTTATCTTATTGAAAAGACGGAAGAAATTGTCCGTGGAGGCACGCGCCACCTCCGCCACCGGGATCCCGCGCAGGTCGGCGATCTTCTCCGCCACGTGTATCACCTTGGACGGGTCGTTCAGCTTGCCGCGGTACGGCACCGGCGCCAGGTAAGGCGAATCGGTTTCGATCAGCAGCCGGTCCAGCGGCACCTTCGCGGCCACTTGATGCACCAGCTGCGCGTTCTTGAACGTGACGATGCCGGACAGCGAAATGTAGAAATTCTGGTCCAGTGCCGCCTGCGCGACCTCCCAGCTCTCGGTGAAGCAGTGCATCACGCCGCCCACCTCGGCCGCCTTCTCTTCGCGCAGCATGCGCACCGTGTCTTCGGCGGAGGCGCGCGTATGCACGATCAGCGGCAGGCCAGTATCGCGGGCCACGCGGATATGGCGGCGGAAGCGCTCGCGCTGCCAATCCAGCGGCTCCGACAGCCGGTAGTAGTCCAGGCCGGTCTCGCCGATGGCCACGACCTTCGGATGCGCGGACAGGCGCGCCAGTTCTTCCACCGAGGGATCGGGGGTGTCTTCGTAGTCGGGATGCACGCCCACCGAGGCCCACAGGTTGCCCTGCGGCTCGACCAGCGACATAAGGCCGGGCCATTCCGGCATATTGACGCTGACGACCAGCGCGTGCGTCACCTGGTTGGCGGCCATCCGTTCGAGGATGGCGGGCAGGTCGGCGGCAAGCTCCGGGAAATTCAAATGGCAGTGGGAATCGACGTACATGGTGAATCGGGATGAAAGTGCCGGCGCCCCGCCCCAGGCCGGGCAAAGCGCCGTCGGATCAAGGGCTTACGCCTGGCAGGATAGCACCACGCGCTGAAGGGTGGCGTGGGCGAACAGCTTGGCGTTGAGGGGGTGCGTGGCCAGCGCGCGCTGCCGCGTGAGCCAGCGGGCGGATTCGGCCACCCGGGCCGGATTCATGCGCGCCGCGACCTGCGCCACGCTGCCCGCCAGGGCGGGGAAATAGCGCGCGGGCGCGCCCGCGCCGGCCAGCATCAGGTCGGTATAGAGCCGTTGCAAGGCGTCGATCCATTCGCTGGCGGCCACCTTCTCCAGGGCCTCGGCCAGGGTGCCGACGTCGGGCGCCTGCCCATTGGCCAGCGGCCCCACCAGTTGCGTCAGCCAGGGCGGGCACGCGGCCTCGCCCGACTGCGCCAGGCGCAGCGCGGCCAACGGAGCGCCGCCGGCGGCGGCCAGCCATTCGCGCGCGGGCTCGACGTTCTGCTCCCGCAGCCACCGCAGCGCGGTCTCCGGGTCGGGCGCCGGCAGCGGCAGGCGCCGGCACCGCGACACCAAGGTCGGCAACAGGCGGTCCGGCGCGTCCGCCACCAGCAGGAAAACGGTGTGCGGCGGCGGCTCCTCCAGCACCTTGAGCAGGGCGTTGGACGACACCACGTTCAGCGCGTGGGCGGGATACAGCAGCGCCACCCGCCAGCCGCCGCGGTGCGTGGCGGTGTTGAACCAGGACTCCAGCGAGCGGATCTGGTCGATGCGGATTTCCTTGGACGGAGCGCGTTTGCTCGCGCCGGTGGCCGGTTCGGCATCCTCCGCGGGCTCGGCGGCGTCGGCCCCCTCTTCCAGCGCCACGGCCTCGGGCCGGATGCGGCGCAGGTCGGGATGGTTGCCGCTGGCGAACCAGCCGCAGGCGGCGCAGCGCCCGCAGGCCAGGCCGTTCTCCGGCGTTTCGCACAGCAGGCTGGCCGCCGCGGCGACCGCGAAGTCCAGCTTGCCGATGCCGGCCAGGCCATGCACCAGCCAGGCGTGCGCGAAGCGGTCGCGGTTGCCCAGCCAGGCGCGCGCGGTTTCCATCTGCCACGGCAGGAATTGCGGCGCGCCGGGGGAACCGCCGTCGGCAGGCGCTGCGGTGGAGGAACGGGCCGCGCTCATGCGGCCTGCCCCAGGAGTTCGCGCAGCCCCGCCTCCAGCCCGGCGCGGACCTCGGCGATGGTGCGCGTGGAATCGACGATGCGGATGCGGCCCGGGTCGGCGGCGGCGCGCGCATGGTAGGCCGCGCGGGTGCGCTCGAAGAAAGCCGCGCCTTCGCGCTCGAAGCGGTCGGGCTCGCGGGCGTCGGCCAGCCGCGCCCTGGCCACTTCCAGCGGCACGTCGAAGAGCCAGGTGCGGTCGGGCTGGCCCGCCCGCATCCAGTCCTCCAGGACCGCCACGCGCTCGGCGCCCAGGCCGCGCCCCCCGCCCTGGTAGGCGTAGGTGGCGTCCGTGTAGCGGTCGCACACGACCCAGGCGCCGCGCGCCAGCGCCGGTTCGATCACTTGCCGGACGTGCTCGCAGCGGGCGGCGAACATCAGCAGGGTTTCGGTATCCAGGCCCATCGGGTCGGCCAGCAGCAAGGCGCGCAGCTTTTCGCCCAGCGGCGTGCCGCCGGGCTCTCGGGTGGACACCACGTCCAGCCCCTGCGCGCGCAGGAAATCGGCGATCCAGTCGGTGTGCGTGCTCTTGCCCGCGCCGTCGACGCCCTCCAGCGTAATGAAGCGTCCACGCGAGGTCATTGGTCTTGTCCTTGTTGTACTTGCGGCGAGTCGGGTTCGTCGGCCGGCTCCGGGCTGGCCGGCGAGACCGGGGCTGCGGCGGGCGCCGGACTCGGCGCGGCGTTGCGGCTCGGAGCCGTGTTCTGCCCCTGTCCCAGGATGTAGCGGGACACGTTGCGATTGTGCTCGGACAGGTTGACCGAGAATTCGCTGGTGCCGTTGCCGCGCGAAACGAAGAAGAGAAATTTGTGCTGCTCGGGCTGCACCGCCGCGAGCAGCGACGCCCGGCCTGCCGCCGCGATCGGCGTGGGCGGCAGGCCCGGCCGCGTGTAGGTGTTCCAGGGCGTGTCCGTCTGCAGGTCGCGCTTGCGGATCCGCCCCTGGTAGGCCTCGCCCATGCCGTAGATCACGGTGGGGTCGGTCTGCAGCAGCATGCCGATCTTCAGGCGGTTGGTGAACACGCCGGACACGCGCCGGCGGTCGGGGCCGTGGCCCGTTTCCTTTTCGATGATGGAGGCCAGCACCAGGGCTTCGTACGGCGTGCTGACGGGCAGGTCGGACTGGCGCTGGTCCCAGGTGCTTTGCAGGATGCGCTGGCCTTCCTGGTAGGCGCGGCGCAGCAGGTCGAAATCGGTGCTGCCCGGCGTGAAGATATAGGTGTCCGGAAAGAACATCCCTTCGGGATGCTTGATGTCGGACCCCAGGCGTTCCATCAGGGCTTCGTCCGACACGTCGCCCAGCGTCTGCTTGACGTCCGGATGCGAACGCAGCGCCTGGCGGATCTGCCGGAAAGTCCAGCCTTCCAGGAAGGTGATCTGCCGCTGCGTCATGTCGCCGCGGGCCAGCCGTTCGAGCAGCAGCCACGGCGTATCGCCGTTGATCGCCTGGTAGCCGCCGGCCTTCATCTGCTTGTCGAGCTCGGACAGGCGCGCCATCCAGACGAAACCGGGCTCCCACATCGGGACGCCGGCCTCGTTCAGCACGCGCGCAACCGTGCGCGGGCTGCTGCCCGGGTCCACCACGAAATCGATCTTGTCGGCCGACAGCTGCATGGGCCTGTGCATCCAATGCCAGGCGGCGCCCACCGCGGCGGCGGCGGCCAGCACGAGGAGCAGGAAAGACCACAAGACGTAAAAACGGAGTCGCTTCTTCATAAGTCCCGGAAGTTTAATTGATCGCGCGGGCCTGTCGGGCCAAAAGAGGGGCCGGAGCGCGCCGTCCGCCCCTTTGCCCGGCGGGGACATGGCCCTGCCGAGCGGGGAACGCGGCTATCATCTGCGTTTTGATGTCGCGATACCCCCGCCGCCATGCATGCTTTCCATTCTTCGATTCCCGCCAGCGCCGAAGGTTGCGCGCAATGCGCGCCGCTCGATGATTTCCTGGTCTTCTCCGCCGCCGGCGCCGACGCCCTGACCTTCCTGCACGGCCAGCTGACGCAGGACGTCACCGGCCTGCCCGCCGACGCCGCCCGCCTGGCCGGCTACTGCACCGCCAAGGGCCGCCTGCTGGCCACGCTGGTGATGTGGCGCGCGCCCGCCTCGGACGCGGATGACGCGCCCCGGCTCTACGGCCTGGTGCGCCAGGATCTCGCCCAGGCCCTGATCAAGCGCCTGTCGATGTTCGTGCTGCGCGCCAAGGCCAGGCTGGCGGCCACGCCGCTGCGCGTGGCGGGCGTGCTGGCCACGGAAGAACAGGCCGCCAGGCTGGAAGCCGCCGCGGGCGCCCTGCCGCGCGCGCCCTGGCAGCGCGCCGACCTGCCCTCGGGCACCTGGATCGCCGCGCCGTCCGCCGACGCGCGCCTGCGCTGGTGGTGGATCGCCTCGGACGAGCAGCTCGCCCAGGCGTCCGCCCTGGCCGGCGCGCTCCAACGGATTCCCGCCGCGCAGTGGCATGCCGCCGACCTCGCCGCCGGCATCCCCTGGATCACGGCCGCCACCCAGGACGTCTTCATCCCGCAAACCGTCAACCTGGACCTGATCCAGGGCGTCAGCTTCACCAAGGGCTGTTATCCGGGCCAGGAAGTGGTGGCGCGCAGCCACTATCGCGGCACGGTCAAGCGCCGCATGGCCTACGGCACCATCGCCGGCGCCGAGGCGCAAGGCGCGGCGCTGGCCGGCGTGGACGTCTACGACGCCGCCCAGCCCGGCGAGCCCACCGGCCGCATCGTGGATGCCGCCAGCGAGGACGGCGTGGTGTCGGTGCTGTTCGAGACCGCGCTGGCCGCGCTGCCCGACGGCGACCTGCGCCTGGGCGCGGCCGACGGCCCGCGCATCGCGGCCGCTCCGCTGCCCTACTCCATCGCGCCCTGAGGCCCGCTAGACCGCCACGCCGAACAGCGCGCCCACGGCGGCGGTCGCGGCCATCGCCAGGGCGCCCAGGATCGTCACCCGCAGCGCGGCCGGTCCCTTGGGCGCGCCCCCGGCCCGAGCGGCCAGGGCGCCCAGCCCCGCCAGACAGGCCACCGACGCGCCAATGACCCAGCCGATCAGCTGCGGCATCGGCGCCAGCGTCGCCACCAGCAACGGCAAGGCCGCGCCACCGGCGAACGACGCCGCCGACGCCACCGCGGCCTGCACCGGCCGGGCCCGGTTATGCACCGAAATGCCCAGTTCGTCGCGCGCGTGCGCATCGAGCGCGTCGTGGCTGGTCAGCTGGCGCGCCACCTGCGTGGCCAGGTCCCGGGTAAGCCCTCGTCCGACGTAGATATCGATGAGTTCGGCCAGCTCCTCGCTGGAGTTGCGCTTGAGCGAACGCTGTTCCAGGCGCAGGTCCGCGGCCTCGGTATCCGCCTGCGACCGCACCGAGACGTATTCGCCCGCGGCCATCGACAGGGCCCCGGCGACCAGCCCGGCCAGGCCCGACGTGAGGATGGCGCCATGCGTGGCCTGCGCGGCCGCGACGCCGGTAATCAGGCTGGCCGTGGACACGATGCCGTCGTTCGCGCCCAGCACGGCGGCGCGCAGCCAGTTGCTGCGAAAAATCCGATGATGTTCTCTAGGAGGCATTGCCAGCTACCCATGCTACGCGCGACAAGCCGCGGGGCGGCCCCGCCTTCGTGGCCGGGACCGCCCCGCGCGGGAGTTCAGCGCGGCGTCACGCGCACCGCGGTTAGCAAGCCTATCACGCAAAGCGTGGCTTGCTCGCCCTCGTACGCATGGACTTCGACCTGGCAGATCGAGAGCCGCTTGCCGGGCTTGACCACCCGGCCGCTGGCGACGTAGCGGTCGCCCTTGGCGGGGGCCAGGAAGTTCATCTTGAACTCCGAGGTCAGCACGTCCTCGCCCGGCTCGAACAGCGTGTAGGCGGCATAGCCGCCAGCGCTGTCCGCGATCGTGGTGGAGATTCCGGCATGCAGGAAGCCGTTCTGCTGGCAGAGGTCGGCCCGGTAGGGCAGGACGATGTCCACCCGCCCGGGTTCCACCACGTCCAGCCCCGCGCCCAGCAGCGCCATGATGCTCTGCCGGTCGAAGCTGGACCGGACCCGGGAGGCCGGGTCCGAGGATGCCTGGAGCTGCGCCATTTCAGTCCTGCTCGCGCTTGACCAGATTGACGATGCTGGAGAAGTCGAGCCTGCCCGACCCGCCCGCGCTGTGCAGGGAATACAGATTGCGCGCCAGTTCGCCCAGGGGGATGGAGGCCCGCGCCGACAGGGCCGCCTCTGCCGCCAGGCCCAGGTCCTTGAGCATCAAATCCACGCCGAAACCGCCCGCGTAGCCCTTGGAGGCCGGCGCATGCTCCATCACGCCGGGCCATGGGTTGTAGAGTTCGGTCGCCCAGTTGCGGCCGGAGCTCTTGGCGATGATGTCGGACAGCACCTTGGGGTCCAGCCCGTTGGCCACGCCCAGCGCCAGCGCCTCGGAGGTGCCCGCCATCAGGATGCCGAGCAGCATGTTGTTGCAGATCTTGGCCACCTGGCCGGCGCCCGCGGGGCCGGCATGGAAGATGTTCTTGCCCATTTTCTCCAGCACCGGGCGCGCGCGATCCAGGGCCGCGGCCTGCCCGCCGACGATGAACGTCAGCGTGCCCGCCACCGCTCCCCCCGTGCCGCCCGAGACCGGGGCGTCGATCATGGCGATGCCGCGCACGTCGGCGGCCCTGGCCACCTTGCGGGCCGAGTCCGGCGCGATGGTGCTGCATTCGATGACCAGCGCGGAGGACGGGATCTTGCCCAGCAGGTCCTCGTCCAGGTACAGCCCCTCCACGTGCTTGCTGGCCGGGAGCATCGAGATCACCACCTCGGCGCCCTTGACGGCCTCGGCGGCCGAGGCGGCCGCCTTGGCGCCTGCGTCGGTCAGCCCTTTCACGGCCGCCGGCACCAGGTCGAAGACCGTGAGGCTATGGCCGGCCTTGACCAGGTTCAATGCCATGGGCGCGCCCATGTTGCCCAATCCGATAAACGCGATACTGCTCATGATGTCTTGTCTCCTGTTGCCATTGCTGTAGGTATGGAATCATCGTGTACTGCGTAAGGGGAACCGGCCCGGCCGCCGGATGGGCTAGCGTCCTTCCTTGCCCAGGTCCGCGAGCGGATGGGGCTCGCCTTCGGGCCAGGGTTCGTCGAAGAACTTCTGCACCCAGGCGTCGGTCGCCATGTCCATGACCGCCGGATTCCAGCGCGGCGTCTTGTCCTTGTCGATCAGCAGCGCGCGGATGCCTTCGGCGAAATCGCCATGCGCGGTGCAGGCCAGCGCCGCGATGTACTCGGCGCGGAACACGTCGTCCAGCGAGCGCAGGCGCATGCGCTGCTGCAACGCGAACGACAGGCGCACCGAACCCGGCGAGCCCGCCAGCATGGTCGACGCGGCGCGCGCCAGCCAGGGGTCTTCGTGGTCCTTCAGGGCCGCCAGTTCTTCGTAGATGTCGTCCAGACGGTTGCCGCTGCACAGGCTGTTGATCAGGAACGAGTGCTGGCGCAGATTGCCGCCTTCCAGCGGCGTCTTCGGCTCCAGCGCCGTGAGGGCGCGGCGCAGCAGGCCGTCGTTGATCGAACGCGGGGGAATGGCGTCGTCCGCCGCCCCCGCGGCCTGGCCGGCCCACGGTTGCTCCTGCAGCGAGGCCAGCAGCTTGGGCCAGTCCGCGTGGTTCAGGCGGAAATCCGCCAGGCCGGCGAAAAATGCGTCGGCCGTATTCATGTGCGCGCCGGTCAGCGCCAGGAACAGGCCGATGCGGCCCGGCATGCGGTTGAGCAGCCAGCTGCCGCCCACGTCCGGGAACAGGCCGATCGTGACTTCCGGCATCGCCAGCCGCGAGGTTTCGCTCACCACCCGGTGGCTGGCGCCCATCATCAGGCCGATGCCGCCGCCCATGACGATGCCGTGGCCCCAGCACAGCACTGGCTTGGGATAGCTGTGGATGCGGTAGTCCAGCCGGTACTCGTGCTCGAAGAAGCGCCGCGCGTACGCATTGCTCCAGCCGGACTTGCCCTCGTTCTCGCGCATGCTGCGGTAGAGCCCGTGCAGGTCTCCCCCGGCGCAGAACGCCTTCTCGCCCGCGCCCTGCAGCACCACCAGGGCCACCCCCGGATCGCTTGCCCAGACGTCGAGCTGCGCGGCCAGCAGGTCCACCATCTCCAGCGACAGGCCGTTCAGGGTCTGCGGCGAATTCAGCGTCGCGATCCCGAAGCGCATTCCATTGGCAGCGGCTTTTTCTTCGAACAGCACCGGTGCGTTCATCTTATGTCGGCTCCTTTTTCCAACAATTGGCGGGAAATGATCACACGCATGATCTCGTTGGTTCCCTCCAGAATCTGATGAACGCGAGTATCGCGCACCAGACGCTCCAAGGGATAGTCCCGCAAGTATCCATAGCCGCCGTGGATCTGCTGCGCGTCCAGGCAGATCTGGAACCCCATGTCGGTGGCGAAGCGCTTGGCCATCGCGCAGTAGGTCGCGGCGTCGGGCGCGCCGGCATCGAGCTTGCACGCCGCCAGGCGCACCATCTGGCGGGCCGCCACCAGGTGCGTGGCCATGTCGGCCAGCTTGAATTGCAGCGCCTGGAACTCGGCCAGGCGCCGGTTGAACTGCCTGCGCTCGTCCATGTAGCGCCGGGCCGCGTCCAGCGCTCCTTGCGCGGCGCCCACCGAGCAGGTGCCGATATTGATGCGCCCGCCGTCCAGGCCCTTCATGGCGATCTTGAAGCCTTCGCCCTCCTGGCCGAGCATATTGGCGGCCGGCACGCGGACGTTCTCGAACGTGATGGGGCGGGTGGACTGGCTGTTCCAGCCCATTTTCTCTTCCTTGCGCCCGTAGCCGATGCCCTCGCTATCGGCGGGGATGGCGAAGGCGCTGATGCCGGCGGCGCCCTCGCCCCCGGTGCGGGCCATGACCACCAGCAGGTCCGTGTCGCCGCCGCCAGAGATGAAGGCCTTGGCGCCGTTGACGATGTAGTGATCGCCGTCGCGCTGGGCGCGGGTGGACAGGGAGGCGGCGTCGGAGCCCGCTCCGGGCTCGGTCAGGCAATACGACGCCAGCTTCTGGCCGCTGGCCAGCAAGGGACCCCAGGCTTCGCGCAGCCCCGGCTGCCCCCACTTGCCCACCATCCAGGTGGCCATGTTGTGGATCGTGAGGAACGCCGTGGTGGACGGGTCGACCGCCGCCATTTCCTCGAATACCAGGGTGGCGTCCAGGCGCGGCAGCCCCAGGCCGCCGATGTCCTCGCTGGCGTAGATGGCGCAGAAGCCCATCTCGCCCGCCCGGGCGAAGGCCTCGCGCGGGAATATGCCTTCGGCGTCCCAGCGCGCGGCGTTGGGGGCCAGCTCGCCCTCCGCGTAGTCGCGCGCGGCTTGCGCGAAAGCCCGCTGCTCGTCGGTCAGTTCCAAGTCCACAGCCTGTCTCCTGTTGTAGTCGGTATTGTCTGTTGGCGTTGCTGCCGTCTCGTGAACGCCAGCACGTCGATTTTGACATGACGTTGACGTAAACGTAAGGGCGTACCGACGTTTATGTTACGCCTGAAGCGGCGGCGTGATTTGTCTCACCCGCGACAATGTGTTGCCCGGCCCCTTCGCCGGGTCCGGGACTACAGCAGGCCGGCCGGGCGCACGCGCCCGTTCCGGGCGGTCTTGGCGCGGCGGTGCTCCGCGCGACGCCGGCGCGATTCCATGGGATCGAAGCTCAGGCCGCGGTAGATCTCCACGCGGTCGCCGTCGGCCAGCGGGGCTTGCGGTTCGGTGGCTCGGCCGAAAATGCCCACGCCCCGCTCCCAGGGCCTTACCACCGGGAACGCGTCGCCGAAGCCGCTGGCCGCCAGCGCGTCCGCCACCGTGGCGCCCTCGGGCAGGCGCAGCTCCTTCATCCAGACGTGGCCCGGCAAGGCGTAGCAGACGCTGACGCTCAGAGGCCGCGCCCCGGACGGCTCATTCGCCATACTTGGCCTGCGCGCGCTTGGTGAAGGAATCGATGAAGCTGGTGGCAATGCGGTTGAACACCGGCCCCACCACCATTTCCAGCGCCCGGTTGGAGAACGCGTATTCCATGGTGAACAGCACCTTGCAGGCGTCTTCGGCCAGGGGCTGAAACTCCCAGTGTCCGACCAGGCTGGAGAACGGGCCGTCCACCAGCTCCAGGTCGATCCGGTCGGGATAGGCGTGCTTGTTGCGCGTGGTGAAGCGCTGCTTCATGCCCGCGAAACTGATCAGGATGGACGCCTGCATGCCGTGCTCGTCGCGGCTCTGCACCTCGGCGCCGCCGCACCACGGCATGAACTCGGGGTACTTCTCCACATCGGCGACCAGGTCGAACATCTGGGCGGCGCTGTAGGGCACCAAGACGGATCGTTGTACTTTGTGCATCGACTATCGCAAATGGCTAGAATGGCAGGATTTTACCAATAGGCATCGGCGGGCATGATGTAGGCATGGCCCACGGCCGAAGGTACCCCCCCGAAGCGCTGCGCGCTTTCCCCTCAAAGGGCGCCGCTGGCGGACCGGCCAAGCCGGATCCGCGCGGGGAGTTCACGCCGGGGCCCGCGCGGGGGCTCAATGTGGGGGAACCCTCTGCAAGCGACCGCGAGCCATGAACTGGAGCCCTTCCGATAACCTATCGGCGGCAGGCTCCGACGACACGTACAGAACAGGCTTTATGAGCATTATCGACAACCGCAAGGCCACGCACGACTACTTCATCGAAGACCGCTACGAAGCCGGCCTGGTGCTGCAAGGCTGGGAAGTCAAGGCGATCCGCGACGGCCGCGTGCAGCTCAAGGAAAGCTACGTCATCGTGCGCGATGGCGAACTCTATCTGCTGGGCATGCACGTCAGCCCTCTGCCCACGGCCTCCACGCACATCCACCCCGACGCCATGCGCACGCGCAAGCTGCTGCTCAAGGCCGAGGAAATCAGCAAGCTCATCGGCAAGGTCGAGCAGCGCGGCTACACGCTGGTGCCGCTGAACCTGCACTACAAGAACGGGCGCATTAAGCTGGACTTCGCGCTGGGCCGCGGCAAGAAGCTGTTCGACAAGCGCGACACCGCGCGCGAAAAGGACTGGCAGCGCGAGAAAGAGCGCATCATGAAGCACGACACCCGCGCTCCGCGCCGCGGCAAGGACGACTGAGTCACACGGCGGCGACCGCGGGCATGGGCTGGCGCTCGGCGTCGGCCGACGGCCCCACGATGCGGTTGCGCCCCGCCGCCTTGGCGGCATAGAGCTTGCGGTCCGCCCGCTCGAAGAACGATTGCAGGCTCTCTCCCGGCACCCAATTCGCCACCCCGGCGCTGAACGTATACGAGATGGTGCTGCCGCCGTGCGCGCAAGGCGTGCGCCGCACCGAATCCAGCAGCCGCCCCGCCACCTCCATCACCGCGTCGCCGCGCAGGTCCGGAAACAGCACGGCGAACTCCTCTCCCCCGACGCGCCCCACGTGGTCGCCGGTGCGCAGCGTGGCGGTGGCCAGCAGCCCGAAATGACGCAGCACGGCATCGCCGGCGGCATGGCCGTGGGTATCGTTGATGCGCTTGAAGTGATCGATGTCCAGCAGCAGCATCGCCAGCGGCCGGCGCGTGCGCAAGGCCTGCGCGCAAAAGCGCTCGGCCTGCAGCCACCACGCCTTGCGCGACATCAGGCCGGTCAGGAAATCGGTATTGGCTTCCTGCTCGCGGTCCGCCAGCATGCGGTCGTGGATGATCATGATGGTGCCCAGCGTCAGACAGGGCATGGTCAGCACGCCCAGCGTCATGAACGCGATGTTCCAGGCGGTCGGGAGCAAGAGCGCCTGCGGCTCCGCGATCTGGAGCAGGTAGACCACCGCGCGCGCCGCGCACACCACGGCCGAGATGATCGCCACCACGCGGACGAAATGGTAGCTGTAGCGCGACCGGTTCATGGGCATGCCGTGCCCCACGGTGACGGCCACGGCCACCATAAAGCCCGTCATCAGCACCGACATCGCCACCATGCGGGCCCCGACCTGCGGCTCGATATAGGTGTAGGCGGCCAGCACCAGCAGCGTGATGCCGGAGGCCAGCCCCATGAGATGCCTGGGCACCGGGCGGCCGACCAGCCGGCACAGACCCGCGTAGTAGGCGCAGAGCGCCAGGGCGACGGCGGTATTGGCCAGGATCACCGACAGGAACAGCGGCGCGTCGGTGGCCTGGAACGCGAACGCGCCGAAGGCCGCCAGTGTCAACAGATTGGCGCGTATCGCTTCCTTGATGCCCGCCATGCCGCTGCGGGCCAGGGACCCGAGCACGCACAGCGCAAGCACCCCCGCCAGCGCTGCTACCAAAAGCAAGTTAACGGGAGCGATCATCGTCCGTGCGCCCGCGGGCGCGGTTGTCAGGTGTTCCGGGTGGACTTCACGATGGTCATGGCGGAGGCGATCATCCCGCCCACGTCCGACAGGTTCGCCGGCAGGATCAGCGTATTGCCTTCCTTGGCCACGTTGCCGAACGCCTCGACGTAGCGCTCGGCCACCTTGAGGTTCACGGCTTCCATGCCACCCGGCTGGCGCACCGCGTCGGCCACCTGCGTGATGGCCTTGGCCGTGGCTTCGGCGATGGCCAGCACGGCGGCGGCCTCGCCCTGCGCCTGGTTGATCTGCGCCTGCTTTTCGCCTTCGGAGCGGGCGATCGCGGCTTCGCGCTCGCCGGTGGCGATATTGATCTGCTCCTGGCGGCGGCCTTCGGAGGCGGCGATCAGGGCGCGCTTCTCGCGCTCGGCCGTGATCTGCGCCTGCATCGAACGCAGGATCTCGTTGGGCGGCGTCAAATCCTTGATCTCGTAGCGCAGGACCTTCACGCCCCAATTCAACGCGGCCTCGTCCAGGGACGAAACGATGTTGCTGTTGATGGAGTCGCGCTCTTCGAAGGTGCGGTCGAGTTCCATCTTGCCGATGACGGAACGCAGCGTCGTCTGCGCGAGCTGCGTGATGGCCGAGATGTAGTTCGACGAACCGTAGGATGCGCGCATCGGGTCCGTGACCTGGAAGTACAGCACGCCGTCCACCTGCAGCTGCGTGTTGTCGCGCGTGATGCAGACCTGGCTGGGCACGTCCAGCGGGATTTCCTTGAGCGAGTGCTTGTACGACACGCGCTCGATGAACGGGATGACGAAGCCCGCGCCCGGCGACAGGACGCGGTCGAACTTGCCCAGGCGCTCGACCACCCAGGCATGCTGCTGGGGAACGATGGCGATCGCCTTGACGACGATCAGGATCGCCAACGCGACGACGACGAGCAGGACGATAGTGGAAGGATCGATCATGCGGAACCTCTTCTTCTGATAAATCTGTTCACAGGGCCCGCCGGATCGGCTCGGGCCTGCTGCCGGCCCCGCTCTCGGCGGGCCGGCGCTCTGCTCAGGCCGGGCCGGGCGTGCCCTTGGGGGTCAGCACCAGGATCGAGCCGCGCATTTCGGTAATGGTCTGTTCACCCGCCTGCGGCGCTTGCCCCGGAGCCAGCTCGGCCTGCCAATGCGCGCCGCGATACCAGACGCGCGCCGTGCCATTATCAGACCAAGCCTCGACCGAAACCGTCTGGCCGATGTCCAGGTTGACGTCGGCATTGCTGGCGGAATCGACCTCGCGCTTCTTCAGCACGCGGGTCTTGCGCAGGACCAGGAGGCCCAGCAGCAGCACCACGCCGCAAGCCACGAGCTGCCATTCGAGCCCGGCGCCGAACCAGGCGGCCACGCCGCCCGAAGCCAGTCCCAGCGCCACCAGCAGCAAATAGAAGGTACCCGTCGCCAGTTCGCCGATCAGGGCCAGCGCAGCCAGTCCCAGCCATATCCACATAGTCTTCGTTCGCCCGAAAGGATGAGTGCTTGTGCCGGATTGTACGTATTTCCGGGACGGAGCGGTGAAGGCGCCGCGCCTCAAGGACAATGGCCCTGGATTATGATGTGCGCTGGCGGTGGCGGTCCATCAGGATCCGGCGCCCGCACCCATTACGCAAAGTCCCCAATGACCGCAGCAATTCCTTCCGCCCTTCCCGTCCTGATCCTGCATACCGGCGATCCGGACGACACGCTCAAAAGCCAGTTCGGCGGCTATGCCGACCAACTCGCGCAGGCCGCGGGCCTGACCCCCGACGCCATGGAGATCGTGGCCGTGCACGAGGGCCGCAAGCCGCGCCCGCCCGCCAGCTATCGCGCCGCCCTGATTACCGGCTCGCCCGCCATGGTGACCGACAAGGAACCCTGGAGCGAAGACACCGCCGCCTGGCTGCGCGAAGCCGCCGCCGCCGGCCTGCCCATGTTCGGCGTCTGCTACGGCCACCAGCTGCTGGCCCATGCCCTGGGCGGCAAGGTGGGTTACAACCCGGCGGGCCGCGAAGTCGGCACCCAGACGGTGGAATTGCTGCCACCCGCCGCCGGCGACAAGCTGCTGGCCGGGCTGCCGCCCACGTTCCCGGCCCAGATGCTGCACGCCCAGACCGTGCTGCAGCCGCCGCCCGGCGCCGCCGTGCTGGCGCGCTCCGACCTGGACGAGCACCAGATGATCCGGATCGGCCGCAACGTGTTCTCCACCCAGTTCCACCCCGAATTCGGCCCCGACTTCATCCGCGCCCACCTGGAGCGTTTCGGCCGCCGCTACGCCGCCGAAAACCTGGACGTGCCCGGCCTGTCGGCCAATGTGCGCGCCACGCCCGTGGCGGGCGGCCTGCTGCGCCGCTTCCTGGACGCCTACGCCCCCGCCTAGGGCCCGGGCGCTGCGTCCGCGCAACAACCGGAGTGCGGCGGACGGCGTGGGTTGAGACGATATGGTCAAGCGCAGCCCTCTGCGCAACCCTCAGGAGTCCCTTATGAGCCACGCCGCAGCCTCGTTGAGCAAACAGCACGCCGCCGCCGTCGAGCGCGCCTGCCGCGCGCTGGAATCCGAGCAGCCGCCCGACCTGGCCACGCTGGCCGAGCAGGCCGGCATGAGCCGCTTCCATTTCCATCGCGTGTTCAAGGCGGCCACCGGCATCACGCCCAAGGCCTACGCCACCGCCCTGCGCGCCAACCGCGCCCGCGCCCGCCTCGAACAGAGCGCCAGCGTCACCGACGCCATGTACGACGCCGGCTTCAATTCCAGCGGGCGCTTCTACGAGGCCGCGCCCGCCATCCTGGGCATGACGCCCACCGCCTTTCGCAGGAACGGCGCCGGCGTGGACATCCGCTTCGCCGTCGCCCAATGCTCGCTGGGCGCCCTGCTGGTGGCCGCCAGCGACACCGGCATCTGCGAGATCGCCCTGCACGAAGACCCGGAGCAACTCGTGCGCGACCTGCAGGACCGCTTCAAGGCGGCGCGCCTGATCGGCGCCGACGCGCAGTTCGAGAACTGGGTGGCGGCCGTCGTGGGCTTCGTGGAAGACCCTTCCCGAGGCCTGGACCTGCCGCTGGACGTGCGCGGCACCGCCTTCCAGCGCCGGGTCTGGGAGGCGCTGCGCGAGATCCCCGTGGGCGCAACCGCCACCTACACCGACATCGCCGAACGCATCGGCTCGCCGCGGGCGGTGCGCGCCGTCGCCCGCGCCTGCGCCACCAACCACATCGCGCTGGCCATCCCCTGCCACCGCGTGGTGCGCACCGACGGCTCGCTCGCCGGCTACCGCTGGGGCATAGACCGCAAGCGCCAGTTGATCGCCCGGGAAGCCCTGGCAGCCTGAGATCCTTGCGTCCGGCCGCCTGAGCCTGGCGGATCAGAACCTGAAGGCCGACGCCGCCCGGATGTCGTTGAACTCCCGTATCGCGGATTCGAATTGGCCGTTCTCGGTCGATGTCAGCAAAACGGAGTCCGCCGTGTCCTGGCGCTTGAGGATTGCCGCCAGGTTGGGGGCCGGGATGCCTTGCTCCTTGGAAAAGGCGAGCGCGCTCTTTCCTTCAACCGACAGGCGCTCCAGCGTGTCCTTGGCTGAGGCCCACGATTTCCAGGGATCGGTGCTGGCAATGACCCGCACGATAATGTGATTGTTCTTGACGCGATTGCCGTCGTAAGTCAGGCCGACGATGTCGTCATAGACCAGGCTTTTGCCATTCAGTTTCTCCAGGGGCACCACGCCCGGCTCCTGGGCCTTGCCCGCGATCAGGATGGCATGAACGCCCGGCCTCTCCGTGTAGGCGGCCGCCCTGCCACCTTGCAGGAAGCGCAGGCCGAAACTCGCGAACGGCACTGTGTCCGCCCCCTCATTGATCGCCCGCTCGACGACCTGGCTGAACGAATCGCCGAAGACCGAGGCGTACTCCGCATAGGGATTGACGGGAATGGGGATCTTCCGACTGACTTCGATGACGGTTTCCAACGTCTTCGTGAATTCAGTCTTCTCTTTTCTCTTGCTGAGAAAAAGATCCATCACGATGCTGGTCACCAGATAGTCTTCTCCGCTCAGATTGAACGTGTCCAGCAAGGGTAAGCTCTTGATGGGAATCTCGACGCGGCCGTCGTCGTAGGTCTTAACGTCGAATTTGTAGACCCGGCTGATGGTGAGTGTCGTGGATGAACTGTTCCGCTTGCGTGAATTGATGCTCATCTTCGCCGTGATGGCCACCTCCTTGTCCTTGGTGAACCATCCGTTCTCCTTGAACAGGACGGCTCGCTCCAGGAAAATCGAGGCCGCATCGGTCTTGATATCGAACGTTCCCGACGGAAGATCGTTGGCGATCGGCACGATGGTCGCACCTCCCGAAACCTCGGACGCGCTGGCAGCGCCCCCCAGCAGCGAGGTGCCCAGGCACAGCGCTGCGATCACAGATGCCGTTTTCATGCTTTCCCCTTTCGTGGCGTTGCCACGGACGCTCTCGGCATTTACGGATCCGGCGGACTGCGCGAGCCGGCAATGGCACAGATTGTCCTACCGCGCCCTGGGGCTTGCCAAGCAATATGTGCGTTGTCGGCAATCCGACAAAAAAAAACCGCGCCCATCCGGGCGCGGCATTTTTTCAGACCGGCGGACCGATCAGTTCTTGGCCAGGCGCTGCCAGGTATCGACAACGGTGTCCGGGTTGAGCGACATCGACAGGATGCCCTCGTCCTTCAGCCATTGCGCGAAGTCCGGGTGGTCGCTGGGGCCTTGGCCGCAGATGCCCACGTACTTGTTGGCGGCCAGGCAAGCCTTGATCGCGCGGCGCAGCATGAACTTCACGGCCTCGTCGCGCTCGTCGAAGTCGGCGGCCAGCAACTCCATGCCGGAATCGCGGTCCAGGCCCAGCGTCAGCTGGGTCATGTCGTTCGAGCCGATGGAGAAGCCGTCGAAGTACTGCAGGAACTCGTCGGCCAGGATGGCGTTGGACGGCACTTCGCACATCATGATGAGCTTCAGGCCGTTCTCGCCGCGGGCGAGGCCGTGCTTGGCCAGCAGGTTCACCACCTTCTCGGCCTGGCCGAGGGTGCGCACGAAGGGCACCATGATCTCGACGTTGGTCAGGCCCATGTCGTCGCGCACCTTCTTCAGCGCCTCGCACTCCATGCGGAAGCACTCGGCGAAGTCGTCGGCGATGTAGCGCGACGCGCCGCGGAAGCCCAGCATGGGGTTCTCTTCCTCGGGCTCGTAGCGCGAACCGCCGACCAGCTTGCGGTACTCGTTGGACTTGAAGTCCGACATGCGCACGATGACGGGCTTGGGATAGAAGGCGGCGGCGATGGTGGCCACGCCTTCGGCCATCTTCTCGACGAAGAATGCGCGCGGGCTGGCGTGCCCGCGGGCCGCCGATTCCACGGCCTTCTTCAACTCGCCGTCCACGTTCGGATAATCCAGCACCGCCTTCGGGTGGATGCCGATGTTGTTGTTGATGATGAATTCCAGGCGCGCGAGGCCGACGCCGCCGTTGGGGATCTGGGCGAAGTCGAACGCCAGCTGGGGGTTGCCCACGTTCATCATGATCTTCAGATCGATGGCGGGCATCTCGCCGCGGCGCACTTCCTCGACCTCGGTTTCGATCAGGCCGTCATAGATGCGGCCTTCGTCGCCTTCGGCGCAGGACACGGTCACGGCCTGGCCTTCCTTCAGCACGTCGGTGGCGTTGCCGCAACCCACGACCGCCGGAATGCCCAGCTCGCGCGCGATGATGGCCGCGTGGCAGGTACGGCCGCCGCGGTTCGTCACGATCGCGGAAGCGCGCTTCATCACGGGCTCCCAGTTGGGGTCCGTCATGTCGGTGACCAGCACGTCGCCCGGCTGGACCTTGTCCATGTCGGAGATGTCGCCGACCACGCGCACCGGGCCCGAGCCGATCTTCTGGCCGATCGCGCGGCCGGTGATCAGGACCTGGCCGGTGGCCTTCAGGCGGTAGCGCTGCTGGACGTCGTTGGCGCCCTGCTGCGACTTCACCGTTTCGGGACGCGCCTGCAGGATGTAGATCTTGCCGTCGACGCCGTCGCGGCCCCACTCGATGTCCATCGGGCGGCCGTAGTGCTTTTCGATGATGACGGCGTAGCGGGCCAGTTCATTGACCTCGTCGTCGGTCAGCGAGTAGCGGTTGCGCTCGGACACGGGCACGTCCACCGTGCGCACGGCGCGGCCTTCCGGACGTTCCGGATCGAATTCCATCTTGATCAGCTTGGAGCCGATGCGGCGGCCGACGATCGGGTAGTGGCCCTGGGCCAGCGTGGGCTTGAAGACGTAGAACTCGTCGGGGTTGACCGCGCCCTGCACCACGGTTTCGCCCAGGCCGTAGGACGAGGTGATGAACACCACGTCCTGGAAGCCGGATTCGGTATCGATGGTGAACATGACGCCGGCGCTGCCCTTGTCGGAACGCACCATGCGCTGGATGCCGGCCGACAAGGCGACGTCGGCGTGGGCATAGCCCTTGTGCACGCGGTAGGAGATCGCGCGGTCGTTGTACAGGGAGGCGAACACGTGGCGGATCTTGTCCAGCACGTCGTCGATGCCGACCACGTTCAGGAAGGTTTCCTGCTGGCCGGCGAAGGAAGCGTCGGGCAAGTCTTCGGCCGTGGCGGACGAGCGCACGGCGAACGAGCCCTTGCCGTCGGCGTCGAGCTTGGCGAAGGCGTCGCGGATCTGCTTTTCGAAGTCGGCCGAGAACGGCTCGTCCACGATCCATTGGCGGATCTGCGCGCCGGCGTTGGCCAGCTCGCGGACGTCTTCGGGGTTCAGCGTGCTCAAGCGATCAGCGATGCGCTTGTCCAGGCCGGAGGCCTTGAGGAAGTCGCGGAAGGCTTCCGCGGTCGTGGCGAAGCCGCCCGGCACGCGGACACCCGCGCCAGACAGCTGGCTGATCATTTCGCCTAGTGATGCGTTCTTGCCTCCTACCGAGTCCACGTCCGTCATGCGGAGCTGCTCGAACAAAACAACATACGACATTGAAGTCACCTTTTACAATGGAATGAAAGCGAGTTTGGTCAATGCGTCAGGTGGCTGGATCACAGCCCCAACTCTACGCGCTGACCAAACTGGCCTTGGACCGCCCTTGGGGTGACTTATAGGGGCCTGATTGTACTCGGTGGAGTACGTCCGGCCATCCGCCTGGTTGGAATTTTTTACACATGACATCTACCCCGATCGTACGCACGGTATACATCGTTTCCGACAGCACCGGCATCACCGCAGAAACCTTCAGCCAGTCGGTGCTTTCCCAGTTCGAAGGCGTCGAATTCAAGCCGGTGCGGCTGCCTTTCGTCGACACCCTGGAAAAAGCCGCGGAAGTGGCCATGCGGATCGACCGGAGCGCCCTGGAAGCGGGCGTGCCCCCCATCGTGTTCAGCACCCTGGTCAATCCCGACATGCTGGCGCGTGTTCGCCAGGCGAACGGCGTGTTCCTCGACCTCTTCGGCACTTTCGTGAGCCACATCGAGCAGGCGCTGGGGCTGAAGTCCAGCCATTCCATCGGCCGCTCGCACATGCAGGCCAATTCGGAAAAGTACCGCAACCGGATCGATGCGATCAACTTCAGCCTGGCGCACGACGACGGCCAGTTCGTGAACCAGCTGGACCAGGCGGACGTGATCCTGGTGGGCGTTTCCCGCTGCGGCAAGACCCCGACCAGCCTGTACCTGGCCATGCAATACGCCATCAAGGCGGCCAATTTCCCCCTCACGCCCGACGATTTCGAGCGCGGCACCCTGCCCTCGACCATCGCCCCGCACCGCGGCAAGCTCTTCGGCCTGTCGATCCAGCCCGAGCGCCTGGCCGAGGTCCGCAACGAACGCCGGCCCAACAGCCGCTACGCCAAGCTGGAACAATGCCGCTACGAAGTGGCCGAGGCCGAGCGCATGATGCGCCGGGAAGGCATTTCCTGGCTCTCCAGCACCACGAAATCGATCGAGGAGATCGCGACCACGGTGCTGCAGGAAGTGGGCCTGGACCGGGGCTGATCGCCGCTCACTGCCGCTGCGAGAACGGCAGCGGCACCGGCTTGGAGAGGGGTTTGAACAGGCTGCCCGCGGGCAGGTAGAACCCCTGCAGCCGGCCCGAGGACACCACCAGGTAGGCCTCGGAGCCGCCGCCCCTGCCCGTTCGCAGCGGCTCGCCCAGCGGACGGTACACGTCTCCCTGCACCAGGGCGCCCACGCGGCGCCACCGCGAGCCTGCCGGCAGGGTATGGCTCTCTCCGTCCGAGAATGCCACCGTCACGTCGCGGGACAACTGCGAAAGGCCTTCGGCGTCCCCCGCGACCACGGGCACGTAGGTGGCCCGCTGCGGCGATTCGGAAGCGCAGCCGCCCAGGCCCGCGGCGACGCAGGCCAAGGCCGCCAGCGAGCGCATCGCCTTCACGGCGCGTCCGCCCTCGCCTGGCGCCGTTGCTCGAACAGGCAGATCGCGGCGGCCGCGCCCACGTTCAGGGATTCCACGGCGCCGGCCTCGTGCGGGATCCGCACCTTCATGCCGGCCGCCAGCAAGGCTGGCGCCACCCCCTGGCCTTCGTGCCCGAAAACCCAGGCGCAGCGCGCGGGCAGGCGCGCTTCGTAGAGGTCCCGGGCCCCTTCCAGGGCGGTAGCCACCAGCGGCACCCTGAGGCGGGGCAGCAAGGCTTCCAGATCGACGTGTTCATGGATGGCCAGCGCGAAATGGGCGCCCTGGCCGCTGCGCAGCACCTTGGGCGACCAGGCCGCCGCGGTGCCGGTGGCCAGGAAGACGCGCTTCACGCCGGCCGCCGCGCAGGTGCGCAGCAGCGTGCCAACGTTGCCCGGATCCTGGATGCGGTCGAACAGCACGCAGTTCTCGTCCACCTCGCGGGGCAGGTCGATCGCCGGCGGCGTGACCAGGAAGGCCACGCCCTGCCCGCTTTCCACGCTGGCCAGCGACTGCATCAGGCGCGCGTCCAGGGCCAGGCTGCGCGCGTCGGGCACGGCCGCGGCCAGGGCGGCGATGTCGGGTTGCGACAGGCGTTCCACGTCGAACACCGCCTGGTCCGGGGCGCCATGATGCTGCAGCCATGCCTGGCACAGGTGCACGCCGTCCAGCAGCACGGGCGCGCCGCGCTTGCCCGCCGTGCCGGCCAGCTTGGCCAGCGCCTTGACGGCGGGATTGTCGCGGGAGCTGATGTGTTTCATGGCAGCAGGGTCTTGATGGGCGCGAAGCTGCGGCGATGCTCGACGCAAGGGCCGTGCTCGCGCAGCATCTGCAGGTGCAGCGCCGTGCCATAGCCCTTGTGCTGGTCGAAAGCGTATTGCGGGTACACGGCATGCAGCCGCAGCAGGTCCGCGTCGCGGGCGGTCTTGGCCAGGATGGAGGCCGCGGAGATCGCGGGCACCAGCGCATCGCCCTTGATGACGGTCTGGACCGCGCAGCCGAGCTTGGGCGCCTGGTTGCCGTCCACCAGCGCCAACTGCGGCAGGACGGAAAGGCCCTGCACCGCGCGGCGCATGGCCAGCATGGTGGCCCGCAGGATGTTCAGGCTGTCGATTTCGGCCACGCTGGCGCTGGCGATGAACCAGGCGAGCGCGCGCTCCTGGATCTCCAGCGCCAGGGCCTCGCGCGTGGCGGCCTTGAGCACCTTGGAGTCCGCCAGCCCACCGATGGGCCGGGCCGGATCCAGGATCACGGCGGCCGCGTAGACCGCGCCCGCGAGCGGGCCGCGGCCGGCCTCGTCGACGCCGGCGGTAATCAGGGGGGGCTGCTCGGGCGCGGCGAAAAGTTCAGGCTGCTCCACCCGCCACCTCCAGGATCGCCTGGGCCGCCAGCGCCGGCGTATCGCGCAGCAATTCCTGGTGCAAGGCGGTGAAGCGGGCCTCGACGCGCGCGGTCAGCGCTTCGTCGGTCAGCGCGGCCCAGGTGGCCTCGGCCAGTTTCTCGGGGGTGGCGTCGTCCTGCAGCAGTTCCGGCACGGCGAAATCGCGCAGCAGCACGTTCGGCAGGCCGACCCACGGCAGGTAGGGCCGCTGCTGGCCCGACTTCCAGGCCATGATGCGGCGCATCCAGGGCGAGAGCACGTAGGAAATCACCATGGGCCGCTTGTACAGCGCCGTTTCCAGCGTGGCCGTGCCGCTGGCCACCAGGACGGCCGTGGCCGCCTCCATGACGGACCAGGCCACCGGCGCCTGGCGCTCGCCGCCCTCGCCGTGCAGGTCCTGCGCGGTCACACAGCGCAGCCCGGGCACGGGGTGCTGCGCCAGGATGGCCTGGAACTCGGCGCGCCGCTGGTCGTTGACCATGGGCACCACGCATTGGAGCGCCGGATCCTTCTTCTGGAGCAATTGCGCGGCCTGCAGGAAGCGAGGCGCCAGCAGGCGGATCTCGGACGAACGGCTACCCGGCAGGATCGCCAGCACGCGCGCGTCCTGGTCGATGCCCAGGCGGGCGCGCGCGGCCGCGCGGTCCGGCTGCATCGGCACCGCCCCGGCCAGCGGATGGCCCACGTAGGTGACGGGGATGCCTTCCTTGCGGTAGATCTCTTCCTCGAACGGGAACAGCACCAGCATGTGCGACACCGATTCGCGGATCTTGTGGATGCGCTCGTAGCGCCAGGCCCAGATCGAGGGGCCGACGAAATGCACGGTGGGCGTGCCGGCCTGCCGCAGCTGGTGCTCCAGCCGCAGGTTGAAATCCGGCGCGTCGATGCCGACGAAGACCGCGGGCGGCTCGGCCAGCCAGCGGCGCTTGACGTCGCGGTAGGTGCCCAGCAAGCTGGGCAGCCGCTTGAGCGCGTCGACGTAGCCGAACACGGTCAGGGCATGCATGGGATGCCAGGCGTCGAACTCGCGGGCCTGCATTTGCGGCCCGCCTATGCCTTCGCAGCGGACGCCGGCGTCGCGCGCTTGCAGACCGGCAATGATGCGCCCGGCCAGCAGGTCGCCCGAGGGCTCGCCGGCCACCATGCCGATCCGCGTGCTCATGGACGGATGATGCCGCGGCTGGCGACGTCGAGGAAATCGAGCAAGGTCTGCAGGCGGTCGGCCACGGCCGGCTCCTCCTGCTGGCGGGCGCGCAGTTCGGCCCGCGCCTCGTCCAGCGACAATCCGCGGCGATAGATGATCTTGTAGGCGTCGCGCAGCGCCGAAATCTCGGCCGGTGTGAATCCGCGCCGCTTCAGGCCTTCGACGTTGACGCCGACCGGACGGCAGGGGTTGCCCGCGGCCAGCACGTACGGCGGCGAGTCCTGCATCAGCGAGCTGTTGCCGCCCGTCATGGAGTGCGCGCCGATGCGCGCGAACTGGTGCACGCCGGTCAGGCCGCCGACGATGGCCCAATCGCCAACGTGGACGTGGCCGCCCAGCTGCACGGAATTGGCCAGGATCGTGTTGCTGCCGATGTGGCAGTCATGGGCGACGTGCACGTACGCCATGATCCAGTTGTCGTCGCCCAGCGTGGTGACGCCGCCGTCCTGCACGGTGCCCGTGTTCAGCGTGACGAACTCGCGCACGGTGTTGCGGTCGCCGATTTCGAGGCGCGTGGCTTCACCCTTGTACTTCTTGTCCTGCGGCATGCCGCCGATCGAGCAGTAGCGGTAGAAGCGGTTGTCGCGCCCGATGGTCGTCACCCCGTCCACCATGCAGTACGGGCCGATCTCGGTGCCCGCGCCGATGGTCACATTGGGACCGATGGTCGCGAAGGCGCCGACGACCACGGACGGGTCGAGTCTTGCCGCCGGATCGACGACAGCGGTGGGGTGAATGTTTCCTGCCATTTACTCTTCCAGGCTGCGGATCGCGCACATCAGCTTGGCCGAGGCGACTTCCTGGCCGTCCACCGTCGCGCGCGCTTGGTACTTACAGATGCTGCGGCTCAGACGCTCGGCTTCGACTTCGATGCGCAGCTGGTCGCCCGGGACCACGGGGCGGCGGAAGCGCGCGCCGTCGATGCCGACCAGATAGTAGGCCGTCTTGGAACCCTCGCACTTCAGCCCGCCATTCTCGTCGGTGAACGAGAACAGGGCCGAGGCCTGCGCCATGGCTTCCACGATGAGCACGCCAGGCATCACCGGGTGATGCGGAAAGTGGCCGTTGAAAAACGGTTCGTTGATCGAGACGTTCTTGATGGCCACGATGGACTTGCCGGGCACCATTTCGACGACGCGGTCGATCAGCAGCATCGGATAACGATGCGGCAACCTCTCCATGATCCCCTTGATGTCGAGTTCCATTTTTCTATGCTTTCCTGCAAAGTGAAATAATTTCGCGGCGCGGACGCGCCGGGGCGGCAACCGCGCCCTACTCTTTTTCCAGCGTCCGCACGCGGCGGCGCAATTGCGCCAACTGCTGTATCACGGCGGCGTTGCGCTGCCATTCGCCATGCTCGGCATACGGGAACACGCCCGTATAGCGGCCTGGCTTCGAAATATTGGACGTCACCGCGGTGCCGCCGGAGATGTGCACGTCGTCGCCGAGCGTCAGGTGGCCCGACAGCATGGCGGCGCCGCCGATGGTGCAGCGTTCGCCGATGGTGGTCGAACCGGCCACGCCGACGCAGGCCGCCATCGCGGTGTGCGCGCCGATGCGGCAGTTGTGGCCCACCATGATCTGGTTGTCCAGCTTCACGCCGTCGGACACGATGGTGTCTTCGAGCGCGCCGCGGTCGATCGTGGTGTTCGCGCCGATCTCGACGTCGTCGCCGATGGTCACGCCGCCCAGCTGGGGAATCTTGCCCCAGGCGCCCTTGCCCAGCGAGGGATCCGGCGCGAAGCCGAAGCCGTCCGCGCCCAGCACGGCGCCGCTATGGATGATGGCGCGGGCGCCCACGGTGACGCCTTCGTACAGCGTGACGTGCGCGTGCAGGCGGCTGCCCGGCCCCACCGAGGAACCTGCGCCGATCACGCAACCCGGCCCGAGCACGGTGCCGCGGCCGATCCGGGCGCCGGACTCCACCACGCACTGCGGGCCGATGCGCACGCCCTCTTCGATCGTGGCGTCGTCGGCCACCACCGCGGACGGGTGCGTGCTGGCGGGCAGCTCGGGCCGCCGGGCGGCGTCGAACCACTGCGCCACGCGGGCGTAAAGCAGGTAGGGATGCTTACAGACGACCAGGGCGAACGGCGGCAGGTTGCCTTCGGCCTCCAGGGCCTCGGCCACGTCGTTCGAGACGATGACCGCCGCGGCCCGGGTGGCGCCAAGCTGGCTCTGATAGCGGGGATTGGCCAGGAACGCGATTTCCTGGGGCCCCGCCGATGACAGGGTTCCGATGCCGCAGACCCGCAGCGGGTCTGCGCCCGGCGCCGCGCTGATGCGCCAGTCCAATCCCTGGGTATTGGCGGCGCTCAACAGTGCTTCAAGCGTCGGCGCGCGGACAAGATCCAGTAAAACCGGCATGACGTGACGGGTGTTACTTACTTGCCCAGGCTCTGGATCACCTTGTCGGTGATGTCGATGCGCGGGTTGACCGTCACGGCGTCCTGAATGATCAGGTCGTAGCTTTCCTGTTCGGCGATGCGCTTGATGGCGTCGTTGGCCTTCGTCACGATGCCCGAGAACTCTTCGTTGCGGCGGCGGTTGAAGTCTTCCTGGAACTCGCGGCGCTTGCGCTGCAGGTCGGTATCCAGGTTGGACAGTTCACGCTGGCGCTTGACGCGGTCGGATTCCGACAGGACGGGCGCGTCCTTGTCGAACTTCTCGGCCTGCGAACGCAGGTTGTTGTTCAGGCGCTGGAGCTCGTCGTCGCGCTTCTTGAATTCGGCTTCGATCTTGCTTTGGGCAGCCTTGGCCGGACCCGACTCGCGCAGGATCCTCTCGGTATTCACGAAACCGATCTTGGTGCCTTGTGCTTGCGCGGGGATCGCGGCAGCCGAACCGAGAATGAGCGCACCCACCAGGGCAATGGAGCCGCCCAGCTTGCCGCGGCGCTTGGCACCCAGCGAATTCGATGTTTTAAGTGCGGAATCAGACATCATGAAAATCTCACCTTCCAGTAAGGCAAAGCCAAAGTGTGTATTGTGCCACTAAACAGCAAGGGAGCCGGCGCGCCGGTCTCCTCCCTTGTTTTCAAGCGTAACGGCGCTTAGAAACCGGTCCCGATCTGGAACTGGAAGCTTTGCTTGTCGTCGCCCGGCTTCGAATTGAGCGGACGGGCATAGGACAGTTGCAGCGGCCCCATCGGGGACTGCCACGACAGGCCGATACCGGCCGAGAAACGCCAGCCGCAAGGATCTTCCACTTCGCTGCCGGGCTTGCCGTTGGTGCAAGACAGGCCGCTGCCCGCCGACACCTGGCCGGCATCCGAGAAAATGAACCAGCGCAGCGTGCGATCCTTGGACGCGCCCGGGAACGGCAGGTACAGCTGGGCGTTCGCCACGATGCGGCGCGTGCCGCCCAGGTAGTCGCCCGTCTTGGAGTCGCGCGGGCCCAGCGACGAGCCCTCGTAGCCGCGCACGGTGCCGATACCGCCGGCGTACACGTTCTTGATGACGGGGTAATCCTTGCTGCCGTAGCTCTGGCCCCAATCGACCATGCCGTTCAAGGCCAGCGTATAGGAGCCGCCCAGCGGCACGTAATACTGCTGCTGGGCCGTCAGCATCGTGTATTGCAGATCGATGGTCGACAGATCGGCCTTCAGGCGCGTGTACCCGCCCTTGGTCGGAGCCAGGGCGCTGTCGCGCGTGTCCTTGGTCCAGCCGGTGGAGAAGATGACCGAGTTGGTCGAATCGCCGTAGTCATTGACGAACTTCTCGTATGCGGCCGGCGAGTTGCTGAACAGATCGATCTGGTTACGTTCATAGTTCGCGCCCAGCATGATCCGGTCGTATTCCGAGATCGGCACGCCGAAGTTCATGCCCAGGCCCATGGCCTTGACGCGGTAGTCGCCGTCGTTGTTGTTCCAGGGCTCGGTCACGCGGTAGTAGGCCGACGAGGTGCGGCTGATGCCGTCCTTGGTCCAGTACGGATCGGTGTGCGACAGCACGATCGCGCGGTTGGTCTTGCTGGTGTTCAGTTGCAGGGTCAGGTTGGTGCCGCTGCCGAACACGTTGTCTTCGCTGATACCCGCCGAAAGGATGGCCTTTTCGGACGAGCCGTAGCCCACGCCAAGGTTGATCATGCCGGTGGGCTTTTCCTTCACGTCCACGTTCACGTCGACCTGGTCGGGCGAGCCCGGGACCGGATCGGTCTTGACGTTGACGTCGCTGAAGTAGCCCAGGCGGTCGACGCGGTCGCGCGAGGTCTTGATGTCCTTGGCGTCGTACCAGGCGGCTTCCTGCTGGCGCATTTCGCGGCGCACCACTTCATCGCGGGTGCGGGTGTTGCCGCCGATCTGGATGCGGCGCACGTAGACGCGGCGGCTCGGATCGACGTAGAACGTCAGGTCCGCTTCGTGCTTGGCGCGGTCGAGTTGCGGGTTGGGGTTCACGTTGGCGAACGCGTAGCCCAGCTCGCCCAGGTAGTCGGTGATGGCCTTGGCCGAATCGTTGGCCTTGGCGGCCGAGAAGGTCTCGTCGGGCTTGACCTGCAGCAGCGCGTTGATTTCCTTGTCCAGGCCCAGCAGGTTGCCCGCCAGCTTCACGCTGCGCACCTTGTAGGGCTCGCCCTCGTGCACGGTGATGGTGATGCGGATGTCCTTGCGGTCCGGCGAAATCGTGACCTGCGGCGGCTCGACCGAAAATTCGAGATAGCCCTGGTCCAGGTAGTACGAGCGCAGGCGCTCCAGGTCGCCCTCAAGCTTTTCGCGCGAGTACTTGTCGGTGTCGGTGTACCAGGTCAGCCAACCCGGCGTGGTCAGCTGGAACACGTCCAGCAGATCGCTTTCGGAGAAGGCCTTGTTGCCGACGAATCGGATTTCCTGGATCCGCGCGACCGAGCCTTCGAACACGTCGAAGCTCACGCCCACGCGGTTGCGCGGCAGCGGGGTCACGGTGGAGGTCACTTCGACGCCGTACTTGCCCTTGGACAGGTACTGCTGCTTCAGTTCGTATTCGGCGCGTTCGAGCATCGAGCGGTCGAAGATGCGGCCTTCGGCGAAGCCCACCTGCGCCAGCGACGTGGTGATGGCCTTGGAGTCGAACTCGCGCATGCCGTTGAAGTTCACGGAAGCGATCGTCGGGCGCTCCTGCACGACCACGACCACGACGTTGTTGTCGGTCTGGATCTGCACGTCGGAGAAGAAGCCCGTGCCGTACAGGCGGCGGATGGCTTCCGTCGCCTCTTCTTCAGTGAACTTCTCGCCGACCTTGACGGGCAGATACCCGAAGACGGTGCCGGCGTCGGTTCGCTGGATCCCTTCTACGCGGATATCCCGCACGACAAAAGGGTCGAAGGCGTGGGCGATGGCCGGTAGCAGTAATGCGGCGGCGATCAGACCCGGCAGTACACCCTTTTTGTGATGAAACATCCGGCGAAAAGACATCCTTGAGTATCCTCGGTCGTGCAAATGGCGGGGGATTTTATGCTAAATCGCGCTTAAGTAAACAAACGCGTGAAATCGTTGAACAGCGCAAGCCCCATCAGGCCTGCCAATAAACCTATGCCGGCGCGCTGTCCGATATCGATCCACCTCGCTGGCGGCGGGCTACCCCGCACAATTTCGACGAGATAGTACAGCAGATGGCCGCCATCCAGCATAGGAATGGGCAGCAAATTTAGAACACCCAGACTGATGCTGATCAAGGCGATATACGCGATGTACGCAACAATTCCGATTCTGGCGGTCTGTCCGGCGTAGTCGGCGATGGTCACGGGGCCGCTGACATTGCGCCAGGACACGTCGCCCGTCACCATGCGGCCCATCATGCGCAGCGAGAACCAGGCGGTGTCCCAGGTGCGGACGGCGCCGCGCCACAGGCTTTCGAACACCCCGTAGCGAACCGTCACCATGGGGACGTCGCCGCCCAACTGGACGCCCAGGCGGCCGATCTGCTGGCCGTTGACCAGTTCGGCGCGCGGGGTGACGTTCAGGGAAACCGGCGCCCCGTCGCGGGACAAGGTCAGCGCCAGGGTCTTGCCGGCGCTTTCCTGGATCTGCTTGACCAGCGCGCCGGTATCCGGGGTGGGCTGGCCGTTCACGGCCACGATCAGGTCGCCGGGGCGCAGGCCGGCGGCCTGCCCTTCCCCGCCGTCGTTCACGACCCGCACGGCGGGCCGGGGCTGGGCCAGGCGGATGCCGGCCGCGACCAGCGGGTCTCCGCCGGCCGGGTCCATGGTATTGGAGGGAAGCACCAGTTCGCGCCGATGCACGGCGCCGCCGGAGGTGCGGACCTCGACCTGGGCGTTGCCGCCCGTGGCCATCACGTCCATCAGACGCCAGCGCGCGTCGGACCAGGAAGCGACTTCCTCGCCGTCGATGGCCAGGATGCGGTCGCCCGATAGCAGGCCGGCGAGCGCGGCGGGCGTCTCGGCGGCGGGCTGGGCGAGCACGGCCACCGGCTCTTCGGTGCCGGCCATATTCAGCCCGGCATAAAGGAAGACCGCGAGGATCAGGTTGAAGATGGGGCCGGCCGCGACGATGGCGATGCGCTGGCCCACCGGCTTGCCGTTGAACGCGCCCGCCGCTTCCGCGGGGCTGGCGCCGGCAGGCGCGTCGTCCTGCATTTTTACGTAGCCGCCCAGCGGCAAGGCGGAGACGGCCCATTCGGTGCCGTGCTTGTCGGTGCGGCGCAGGATGACCTTGCCGAACCCCACCGAGAAGCGCAGGACCCTGACGCCGCACAGCCGAGCCACCCAATAGTGCCCCAGCTCATGGAAGATGATCAGGGTGCCAAGCGCAACCGCAAAGGCCAGCAGGGTGAAAAGCATCAGTGTCGGAAGATCTAGGGAATCGGTGGCGGACAGCCGCGGCGACGGGCGCCGTCAGGCGAGGCCCAGGTTGCCCGCGTAGGCGCGCGCGGCGGCGTCAAGCGCAAGTACGTCGTCAAGACTGTTGAGCGTAACAGAAGCTTGCCGCGCCTGCCACTCCAGGGAGGCCTCGATCACCCTCGGAATCCAGGTATATGGCAGGCGGCCGCTCAGGAAAGCCTCGACGGCCACCTCGTTGGCGGCGTTCAGGGCCACGCAGGCGCCCTGCCCGGCTCGCAGGGCCGCGAACGACAGGGCCAGGCAAGGGAAACGGGCCAGATCGGGCTTCTCGAAGTCCAGCCGCCCCAGGCGCGTCAGGTCCAGCGAATTCACGCCGCTTTCCAACCGCTCGGGGAAACCCAGGCCGTAGGCGATCGGCGTGCGCATGTCGGGCTGGCCCAGCTGGGCGAGCACCGAGCCGTCGTTGTACTCCACCATGGAATGCACCACGCTCTGCGGGTGCACCACGACCTCGATGCGGTCGGCGGGCATGGCGAAGAGCCAATGCGCCTCGATCACCTCCAGGCCCTTGTTGAGCATGGTGGCGGAATCCACCGAGATCTTGCGGCCCATGCTCCAGTTGGGATGGGCGCAGGCCTGGGCCGGGGTCACGTCGTGCAGGTCTTCCAGGTCGCGGCCGCGGAACGGGCCGCCGGAAGCGGTCAGCAGCAGGCGCCGCACGCCAGGCGCGGGCGCATCCGGCGCCACCGCCTTGCCGCTCTGCGGCATGCATTGGAAGATCGCGTTATGTTCGCTGTCGATAGGCAGGAGTTCGGCGCCGTTGTCGCGTATAGCCCGCATGAAGAACGAGCCGGCCGCGACCAGCGCTTCCTTGTTGGCCAGCAGCACGCGCTTGCCGCTGCGGGCCGCCGCCAGGGCGGCCGGCAAGCCCGCCGCGCCCACAATGGCGGCCATGACCGAATCGCACCGGGAATCGGCCGCCGTATCGGCCAGCGCCTGCGCGCCCACCCGGATCTCCGGCATGGGCTGGGGGCCCGCCCAGGCCGCGGCGAATTTCCGGCGCGCGGCGTCGTCGGGCACCACCACGACGGCGGCGCGGCTGGCCAGGGCCTGCTCCGCCAGGCGCTCCATGCGGCTGTAGGCGGACAGGGCAAAAACCGCCAACCGATCAGGGTGGCGGGCAATCACATCCAGCGTGCTTTCACCGATCGAACCGGTCGATCCCAGCACCACGACGCGTTGAAAAGCCGTCAAAACAACACTCCAGACAAAAGTAGCGCGAACGGCGCGACGGGGAGGATCGCGTCGATGCGGTCATAGACGCCGCCATGGCCGGGCAGCAACGTGCTGGAATCCTTGCGGCCGGCGCGACGCTTGAGCAGCGATTCGAACAGGTCGCCCACGATGGACAGCACGCCCAGCAGCGCCGCGATGGGCAACGCCAGCCAGAACGTCCAGCGCTCGACCAGGGCGTGGCCGAACGTGCCGGCCCACAAACTGGACAGGCCGATCCAGACCACCGCGCCCAACACGCCGGCGATGGCGCCTTCTATCGTCTTTCCCGGGCTGACCCGCGGGGCCAGTTTACGCCTGCCGAACGCGCGGCCGGCAAAATACGCGGCGATATCGGCCACCCAGACGAGCGCCAGCAGCGACACGACGAAGCCGGCCCCATGCGCCACGAACATCTGCGCCAGCACGGCCCACGCGGCGAAGGCCGCGGGAATGGAAAACAGGGACCAGCCCAGGCTGGCCGGGGGTGCGTCGGAACGGCCGCGCACGACCGCCGCCACGCCGAAGAACAGCCAGACGGCGGCCACGGCGGGCACCAGGTAGCGCAGCACCCAGGCCGGATCGGCGACGCCGCCGCGGTCGCCGGCCAGCCAGGCGGAAGCCAGGGCCAGCATGCCGGCGAACAGCAGCGCGGCGACGCCGACGGAAATCAGGGGGGAAGGCGGTTGCGGCAGCGTCAGGCGCAGCCACTCCCAATTGGCGCAGGCGGCCGCCAGGGCCAGCAAGGCGACGAACCACCAGGGATTGGCGCTCATCATCGCGGCGGCCAGGACGGCCAACAGAATGACGGCGGTAACGATACGCTGGCCCAACATGTGACGGTCTCCTCGTGTACGGCTCTGGAAAGACGCGCTTGTCGCCGTCCGCTTGCTCAGCGCGCGCCGTCTTCGGTGAGTTGCGCGCTGGTGCGGCCGAAACGGCGCTCGCGGGTGCGGTACCAGTCGAAAGCGGCCTGGAGTTCGGCCGCGCCGAAATCCGGCCAGTAGCGGTCCGTGAAGTAGAACTCCGCGTAGGCCATCTGCCAGATCAGGAAATTGGAAATGCGCTGCTCGCCGCCCGTCCGGATGAACAGGTCGGGTTCCGGCGCCCAGGCCATGGACAGGTGCCGGGACAGGCGCTCTTCGTCCACCAGCTGCGGCTGCGTCGCCAGCGCGGGCTCGGCGGCCAGCATGGCGCGGGTGGCCTGCAGGATGTCCCAGCGCCCGCCGTAATTGGCGGCCACGGTCAGGTGCAGGCGGTCGTTGTGGGCGGTGCGTTGCTGGGCGGCGAAGATGAGTTCCTGCAGCCGGGGCTCGAACGCGCTCAGGTCGCCGATGACGTGCAGGCGCACGCCCTGCTCGTCGAGCTTGCCGACTTCGCGCTCCAGGGCCTGCACGAACAGGCGCATGAGCAACGACACTTCCTCGGCGGGACGGCGCCAGTTCTCGGAACTGAAGGCGAAGAGCGTCAGGTAGCGCACGCCGGCGCGGCCGCAGGCCTCGACCACGCGCCGCACCGCCTGCACGCCCTTGGCATGCCCCGCCGTGCGGGGCAACAGCCTCCGCGTCGCCCACCGGCCATTGCCATCCATGATGATGGCCACATGCTCGGGAACATCGCGAGTAGCGGGAACCGCCTGGGTCGAACTGGTTGCCATGGGTCTGGTGCTGCGCGCGGAAAAGCGGCGAAAAACGGGAATACGGGGAAAAGCCGGCGCCGTCGTTCCATCGCTACGAGATACTGCGAAACAATGGAAAGGACGGCGCGCAGGCAAGAAATTCCTGGCCCTGGACCCGACCGACTAGGCCGCGCCCGGGGCGTGCAGGAATTATACGGTCATGATTTCCGCTTCTTTCTGGGAAACCATCTTGTCGATGTCGGCCACGCTGCGATCGGTCAACTTCTGGACTTCGTCCTGCGAACGGCGTTCGTCGTCTTCGGAGATTTCCTTATCCTTGACCAGGCGCTTGAGCGCTTCGTTGGCTTCGCGGCGCAGGTTGCGCACGGCCACCTTGGCGTCTTCGCCTTCGCTGCGGACCACCTTGGTCAGGTCGCGGCGACGCTCTTCGGTCAGGGCGGGCATGGGCACGCGGATGGTGTCGCCCATCGAGATGGGGTTCAGGCCCAGGTCCGATTCGCGGATGGCCTTTTCGATCGGGCCGGCCATTTGCTTCTCGTAAGGCTGCACGCTGATGGTACGGGCGTCCACGAGGTTCACGTTGCCGACCTGGCTGATCGGCACGGGCGAACCGTAGTACTCGACCTGAACGTGGTCCAGGATGCCGGTATGGGCGCGGCCCGTACGGATCTTGGCCAGGTTGGTCTTGAGCGTGTCAAGCGACTTGGCCATCCTGGCTTCGGCGGATTTGCGGATTTCTGCGGCGCTCATGGAATTTCCTTTTCTTTAAACGTGTACCAAGGTGCCTTCGTCTTCGCCGCTGACCACCCGTTTCAGGGCGCCGGACTTATTGATCGAAAACACTTTGATCGGCAGTTTCTGGTCACGGCACAGCGCGAACGCGGTGGCGTCCATGACTTCCAGACGGCGGACGATCGCTTCGTCGAAGCTGATGCGCGCATAACGCGTAGCGGTGGGATCCTTGTTGGGGTCCGCGCTATAGATGCCGTCCACCTTGGTGGCCTTCAACACGATCTCCGCGCCGATCTCGGCGCCACGCAGGGCGGCGGCGGTGTCGGTGGTGAAGAAGGGGTTGCCGGTGCCCGCCGCGAAGATGACGACCTTGCCCTCTTCGAGGTAGCGCAGGGCCTTCGGACGGATGTAGGGCTCGACGACCTGATCGATATTCAGGGCCGATTGTACGCGGGTGTCGATTCCCTTGTGCTTGAGCGCGTCCTGCAGCGCAAGCGCGTTCATGATGGTGGCCATCATGCCCATGTAGTCGGCCGTCGCGCGGTCCATGCCCTGCGCGCCCGGGGCGACGCCACGGAAGATGTTGCCACCGCCGATGACGATAGCCAGTTCCACGCCGGTGGCGGCAACTTCGGCGATCTCATCGGTCATGCGGACGATGGTGGAACGATTGATGCCGAAAGCATCTTCGCCCATCAGCGCCTCGCCGGAAAGCTTGAGAAGAACCCGTTTGTATGATCTGCTGCTCATAGGTGATATCCCGAGGAACAATCCGACGAAAGTGTAAGACAAGAAATAGGCCGGCCTGATTTTAGTCAGTGCCGGCCTGTAAGCAAACTACCGTTTAGGCGCGGCCAGCGGCGGCGGCGGCAACCTCAGCGGCGAAATCGCTGGTCTTCTTCTCGATACCTTCGCCGACGACGAACAGCACGAACTTGGTGATCGAAGCGCCCTTGGCCTTCAGCATCTGCTCGACCGTGGACTTGTCGTCCTTGACGAACGGCTGCGACAGCAGGGTGACTTCCTTCAGGAACTTCGCGACCGAACCTTCGACCATCTTGGCGACGATTTCAGCCGGCTTGCCCGATTCGGCGGCCTTCTGCTCGGCGACCGAGCGCTCGGCGGCGATGTCGGCGGGGTTCACGCCGTCGGCGTTCAGGGCCTTCGGCTTCGTCGCGGCGATGTGCATCGCCAGGTCCTTGCCCACTTCCTCGGCGCCCGAGTACTCGACCAGCACGCCGATGCGGCCGCCGTGCACGTAGCTGGCCAGCGCGTTGGGGGTCTCGATGCGCTCGAAGCGGCGGATCGCCATGTTTTCGCCGATCTTGCCGATCAGGGCGGTACGGGTGGATTCAACCGTGCCGTCGCCGTAGGGCAGCGCCGACAGAGCGGCCACGTCGGCCGGGTTCTGCGTGGCAACCAGTTCGGCCAGCTTGTTCACGAAAGCCACGAAGTCGTCGTTCTTGGCGACGAAGTCGGTTTCGCAATTGATTTCGATGACGGCGCCTTGCTTGGCGTCGGCGGAGATGAACAGACCGATCAGGCCTTCGGCGGTGACGCGGGCGGCAGCCTTGCTGGCCTTGTTGCCCAGCTTGACGCGCAGGATTTCCTCGGCGCGGACCAGATCGCCTTCGGCTTCCGTCAAGGCCTTCTTGCACTCCATCATGGGCGCGTCGGTCTTTTCGCGCAGTTCCTTGACCAGGGCAGCGGTAATTTCAGCCATGTTTGCTCCAATTTTGCTAGAGACATGCCCCGGCGGGCCGGGACAGTGGTGTGATTCGATGGGACATCCGCCTATCGCGGATCGGGAAGATGGGAGCCCACCTTCGCTGTGCCGGCGAGGCGGGAGCGGACCGGAATTCCGAGCCGCTCCCAGACGCTAACCGCCGGACATGACAACAGGCTTAGGCCTGGTTGTCCTGCACTTCGACGAACTCTTCCTGACCTTCGCCCAGCTCTTCGACCAGACCGTTCAGGTTCTGCTCGCGGCCTTCCAGCACGGCGTCGGCGATGCCCTTGGCGTACAGGGCGATGGCCTTGGCCGAGTCGTCGTTGCCGGGGATGACGTAGTCGATGCCGTCGGGCGAGTGGTTGGTGTCAACCACGGCCACGACCGGGATGCCCAGCGTCTTGGCTTCGGCGATGGCGATCTTGTGGTAGCCGACGTCGATCACGAACATGGCATCGGGCAGGCCGTTCATGTCCTTGATGCCGCCGATCGACTTGTTCAGCTTGTCCAGTTCGCGTTGGAACAGCAGGCCTTCCTTCTTGATCATGCGCTCGGCGCCGCCTTCGGCGACCACGGCTTCCATGTCCTTCAGGCGCTTGACCGAGGTCTTGACCGTCTTGAAGTTGGTCAGCATGCCGCCGAGCCAGCGGGCGTCGACGAAGGGCATGCCGCAACGGGCGGCTTCGGCGGCGACCAGCTCGCGCGCAGCGCGCTTGGTGCCGACGAACAGGATGTTGCCGCCGCGAGCAGCCAGCTGCTTCACGAACTTGGTGGCTTCCTGGTACTTATCAACCGTCTTTTCGAGGTTGATGATGTGAATCTTGTTGCGATGGCCGAAGATATAGGGGGCCATCTTGGGGTTCCAGTAACGGGTCTGGTGACCGAAGTGGACACCCGCTTCCAGCATTTCGCGCATCAAAGACATAACTTTCTCCAAGGGTTGATTTCTTGCGCCGCACCTGCATCAGCCTCTGGCTGACACCCTGGGTGGTGTTGCGCGCGATTTCCCGCAAGTGCGGGATGACAAAATTCTAACCGGGCCGGCCGATCACTGCCGCAATAACTCCGACGCCTTCGGACGGATTCGTCCTGGACGCCTCTCTTTACTACGCTGCCGCGATAAACCCAGACGGCCGCCACGACGAAAAGCCCAACGCCGCACGCTTGCTACGCGTCTCCCGACCCGCCAGGAGTTTCCTGGAAGTTTCTTCGAGACGCACCCGGACCTGTTTTGTTGGCGGCGAAATCCAGCTCTGGAAAATCCAGCTCTTCGCGTTCGGGCACGGGACCGAAATCCAGCCCCACTCGACCGCGCATCAGACCATCGGGGCATTTCTTAAGAAAACACGAGTGTTTTCAAGAACTTAATCCGACATCCATACCGAGCGCAGATCCTGAACCTGCATCGCCGCTCAAAAACATGACCAGGCTTGCAAGCACGCCGCGCCCCGGTTCGTGCCAGCCATGGAACCGCCGCCGCCCGTGCCCTACCGGCCTGCACCCGCTGCGCGCTTCCCGCCCCCGGCACCCGCGGCCTGCCCGATTTCGCTCCACAACCTTCGCTTGCGGTGAAACTTCGGGGCCTGCCGCCGATCCCAATGACTGGATCCGCACAACTGGAATACCTGCCGGGCTTGCAACAGACTGGCGCCAACGCCACCCGCCAGCACCCGCCGGGATCGGCTCTTGCCGTTACCCAGTAGTTGTACTGCTCACTACCTACTACTGCATCCCCAAAAATTTAGGGAAGCCTATAATTCTACTATTCTTTCAAGCAGACATTCAAGCGACAGATAGCTAAAGCCAATCCATGGGCACCATTACCAATCAGGCCGACCTGGCCAAGATGCGCGCGGCCTGCCAGGACGCCGCCAAAGTCCTCGATTTCATCACGCCTCACGTCAAGCCGGGCGTCACGACGGGGGAACTCGACCGCCTCTGTCTGGAATACCTGACCGACGAGCTGCGCGTGGAGTCCGCCACGGTGGGCTACGCCCCTCCCGGCTACCCGCCCTTCCCTGGCGCCATCTGCACCTCGGTGAATCACCAGGTCTGCCACGGCATTCCCGGCGACAAGGTGCTGAAAAATGGGGACTCATTGAATATCGACGTCACCATCATCAAGGACGGTTGGTTCGGCGACACCAGCCGCATGTACGCCGTGGGCGAGCAGTCGATCCTGTCGCGCCGCCTGACCGACATCACCTTCGAGTGCATGTGGAAAGGCATCCAGCAGGTGAAGAACGGCGCCACGCTGGGCGACGTCGGCAACGCGATCCAGAAACACGCCGAGGCCAACGGCTTTTCGGTGGTGCGCGAATTCTGCGGCCACGGCATCGGCCAGCGCTTCCATGAAGATCCCCAGGTGCTGCACTACGGCAAGCCGGGCACGGGCGTGAAGCTGACCACGGGCATGCTGTTCACCATCGAGCCGATGATCAACGCCGGCCGCCGCGAAATCCGGCAGTTGTCCGACGGCTGGACGGTGGTCACCCGCGACCACAGCCTGTCCGCCCAATGGGAGCATGCTGTCTGCGTGACCGACACCGGTTACGAAGTCCTGACCCTGTCGCCGGGCATGCCCCAGCCGCCCGCGTTCATCACCGAACCCATCGTCATCCCCGCCGTCTGACCCTCCGCCGACCGCCGCCATGACCGCCGAACACCTCAGCGCCCTGCGCGAACGCATCCAGGAATCCCGGCGAGCGGCGGTTGCCCAGTTCCGCGGACACGAACGGCCGGACACGCTGTTGTCCGAACTGCGCCGCATCGTGGACGCCGCGCTGCGCGACCTGGTCAAGCTCTGCCCCCTGCCCGCCGGCGCCACGCTGGCGGCCGTGGGAGGCTACGGCCGCGGCGAACTCTACCCCCATTCCGACGTCGACCTGCTGATCCTGCTTCCGAACGCCCCTACGCGCGAAGACGAGGCGGCCATCGAGAAACTGGTGGCATCGCTCTGGGACCTGGGGCTGGAACCCGGGCACAGCGTGCGCACCATCGAAGACTGCGAGCGCGAGGCCGACGCCGACATCACCGTGGAAACGGCCTTGCTGGAGTCCCGCTGGCTGGCGGGCAGCCGCACGCTGATGAAGAAATTCGAGGCCGCCACCCGCTCGCGGCTGGATCCGCGCGCCTTCTTCCGCGCCAAACGCGTCGAAATGCAGCAGCGCCATGCGCGCTACCACGACACGCCCTATGCCCTGGAGCCCAACTGCAAGGAATCGCCCGGCGGGCTGCGCGACCTGCAGGTCATCCTGTGGATGGCCCGCGCGGCGGGCTTCGGCGACAGTTGGCGTTCGGTGGCGCAGGCCGGGCTGCTGACCTCCTCGGAAGCGCGCGACCTGCGCCGCGCCGAACAGGCCTTCAAGCGGCTGCGCATCGAGCTGCACCTGCTGGCGAACCGCCGCGAGGACCGCGTCCTGTTCGATCTCCAGCCCGCGCTGGCCGAGGTCTACGGCATCCATGCCACCGCCACGCGGCGCGGCAGCGAACTGCTGATGCAGCGCTACTACTGGGCCGCGCGGCTGGTCACGCAGTTGAACGGCATCCTGGTGCAGAACATCGAGGAACGGCTGTTTCCGCGCCCCGACAGCGACGCCCACGACATCGACGACGATTTCCGCAACCTGCGCGACCGCCTGGACATCATTCGCGACGACGGCTTCGAGCGCAACCCCACCCTGCTGCTGCGCGCCTTCCTGGTCATGCAGCAGCACCCGGAACTGACCGGCATGTCGGCCCGCACGCTGCGAGCCATCTGGCATTCGCGGCATCGCATCGATGCGCAGTTCCGCCGCAATCCGGTCAACCGCAAGCTGTTCCTGCAGATCCTGCAGCAGCCGCGCGGCATCGTCCACGAACTGCGGCGCATGACCATGCTGAACATCCTGCCGCGCTACCTGCCGGTGTTCCGCCGCATCGTGGGCCAGATGCAGCACGACCTGTTCCATGCCTATACCGTGGACCAGCACACGCTGGCGGTGGTGCGCAACCTGCGCCGCTTCACCATGCCCGAGCACGCCCAGGAGTATCCGCTGGCCAGCCAGCTGATCGCCGGCCTGGACCGGCACTGGCTGCTGTACGTGGCGGCGCTGTTCCATGACATCGCCAAGGGCCGCGGCGGCGACCACTCCGAGCTGGGCGCCCGCGAAGTCCGCAAGTTCGCCCAGGACCACGGCATGGAACCCGAGGATACGGCCCTGGTCGAGTTCCTGGTTCGCCAGCATCTGCTGATGTCCGCCGTGGCGCAGAAGCGCGACCTCTCCGACCCGGCCGTGGTGCAGGACTTCGCGGCCACCGTGAAAGACGAGCGCCACCTCACCGCCCTGTACCTGCTGACGGTGGCCGACATCCGCGGCACCAGCCCCAAGGTCTGGAACGCCTGGAAGGGCAAGCTGCTCGAAGACCTGTACAAGCTCACCCTGGCCGCGCTGGGCGGCGCGCATGCCGACGCGCACACCGTGCTGACCGAACGCAAGGAGGAAGCCGCGCGCCTGACCCGCCTGGCGGGGTTGCGCGACGACGCCCGCGAGGCGTTCTGGAACCAGCTGGACGTGGCCTATTTCCTGCGCCACGACGCCTCGGACATCGCCTGGCACACGCGCCACCTGTACCACCAGGTCGCGCCGGCGCAGGCGGTGGTCAAGGCCCGCCCCACCGAGCACGGCGAAGGCCTGCAGATCATGGTGTACACCCGCGACGCGCCCGACCTGTTCGTGGCCATCTGCGGCTACTTCGACGCCAAGTGCCTGTCCATCCAGGACGCCCGCATCCACACTACCCGCCACGGCTGGGCGCTGGACAGCTTCATCGTGCTGCTGCCGGAAGGCGCCAGCGACCTCCGCGCCCAGGCCACGCTGGTCGAGCACGAACTGGCCGAGCGGCTGAAGGATCCGCAGGCCGCGGCGCAACCCCAGCCCGCCCGCGGCTATTACGGCCGCGGCCGCCAGTCCCGCGTGTCGCGGGTGTTCCCCATCATGCCGCAGGCGGAACTGCAGCCCGACGAGCGCAGCACGTCCTGGCGCCTGTCCGTCACCGCCACCGACCGACCCGGCCTGCTGCACGCCCTGGCGCGCGTGTTCGCCCGGCACGAGGTGAACCTGGTGATGGCCAAGATCATGACGCTGGGCGACCGGGTGGAAGACGTGTTCATCGTGGACGGCTCGGCGCTGGCCCGGCCGCGCAGCCAGATGCAATTCGAACGCGACGTCCTGGACGCCCTGGCGGGCGAGGAAGCCGGCCGCCGCGCCGCCTGAGCGCGGGCGGCTTTCCGCCATCGCCAGCGCCGCCCGGACGGCATACAATCCCGGTTTTCGGCCACGCGGCGTCCGTTCTATGCAGCTCAATGACTATCTGCGCGTTTTCGGGGGCAGCTTTTTCTTCGCGCTGGCCACCCTGCTGCCCTTTCTGAACCCGCCCGCGATCGCGCCGATCTTCCTGTCGCTGACCGAAGGCGCGTCGTCCTCGACGCGGATGGTGCTGGCCAAGCGCGTCGCCATCAACGTCTGCCTGATGCTGATCGTGGCCATGGTCGCCGGCAACGTGCTGCTCAGCTTCTTCGGCATTTCGCTGTCCATCGTGCGGGTCGGCGGCGGCATGCTGGTGATCGCCAGCGCCTGGCGGCTGGTGAATTCGCCCGACGCCGACACCGAGCGCGTCGCGCGCATGGCGGAATCCTTCACGCCCGAGATGGCGAAGGCCCGCGCCTTTTATCCCCTGACCTTCCCCATCAGCTGCGGCCCCGGCTCCATCGCCGCGGCCATCACGGTCGGCGTCTCGCTGCGCGACCAGAACCACGTGCTGAGCCTGGTGCGGCTGGGCGGCTCGATCCCGGGCATCATCGTCGTCTCCGCGACCCTCTACATCTGCCTGCGCTTCGCCGCCCAGATGCTGCACCGGCTGGGCGATAATGGCACCGCCGTATTCATGCGCCTGTCGGCCTTCATCATGCTGTGCCTGGGCGTGCAGATCTTCTGGGAAGGCTCGCGCGAACTGCTGCTGGGCGTCCTGCAGCAGGTCATGCAACCAATTCCGGTTCCCTCGGTCTAGGAGTTTCCTGGCCTGCCGCCGGGCCCGGCGCCCGGACCGGCTTTCCGCAACCCTACTCGCAGAACAATGACTTCACGCTCCGAACGCCTGCTCCGCCTGATCGCCCTTTTCTGCTTCGGCGCCGTCGGCATCGCCCTGATCTCCCAGCACGTCTTCGATATGCCGCCCTGCGCCTGGTGCGTCATGCAACGCCTGATCTACCTGGTGATCGGCGTCGTGGCCCTGGTGGGCGGATACGGCGGCGGCCGCGGCCTGACCCGCTTCTGCGGCGTCCTGGCCGCCCTGCTGTCGGTAGCCGGCGTGGTCGCCGCCTGGTATCAATACAGCGTGGCGGCCAAGATGCTGTCCTGCGACCAGACCTTCGCCGACCGCTTCATGACCGGCATCGGGCTGGACGGCGGCGTGCCGTGGCTCTTCGGCATCTACGCCACCTGCATGGATGCCATGGTGTCGGTGCTGGGCATCGAGTATGCCCTCTGGAGCCTGGCGCTTTTCGTCATCCTGTTCTTCATGGCGCTGCCCGTCGTCTTCAGGCGCGGCCAGGCGCGCTGAGCGCGGTGCCGGCCACGGCCGAGGCGTCGCACGCCGAGCGCTTGCGCGCGCTGGTTCTGGCGCATGCGCCGCTGATGCGCTGGCTGCGCGCGGCGCGCGACCACGGCCCGGCCGGCGGCTGCATCGCGGCCGGCGCGGTCCGGTCGCTGGTGTGGAACCACCTGCACGGCTACCCCGCCGGCAGCCACCCGCCGGCGGACCTCGATTTCGTCTATCACGACCCCACGGACCTGTCGGCCGGCCATGAGGACGGCGTCGCCCGCCGCCTGCGGGCCGCGGCGCCCGACGCGCCCTGGGAAGTGGTGAACCAGGCGCGCGTGCACCTGTGGCGCCGTGACAGCCGGGGAGCGCCCCCGCCCCCGGCCGCGTCGCTCGCGGCGGGCATCGCCGCCTGGCCCGAAACCGCCACCTGCGTGGGCGTGGCCCTGGAAGGCGACGACGAGCTGCGCATCGTCGCGCCGCACGGTCTGGCCGACCTGTTCGCGCTCGTGCTGCGGCCCAGCCCCGGCGCCGATCCCCGCGCCTATGCCCAGCGGCTGGCCGACAAGCGCCATGCCGACACCTGGCCCCGCCTCACCGTCATCCCTCCCGCCCTTTCCCGACCGCCGTGCCGCCCCTGAAATACCTCACCGGATATCCGGAATCGCTGATCCTCCAGGCCCGCAAGCTGCTCGACCAGGGCAAACTGGGCGCCGCCCTGCTGTCCCGCTACTCCGCGGGCGCGCACGGCGTGCGTACCGACCGCGCGCTCTACCAGTACGTGACGGACCTGAAGAACACCTATATGCGCAACGGCGACCAGATCAACAAGGTCGCCTTCGACAGCAAGATCCACGTGATCCAGCACGCGCTGGGCCAGCACACCTATATCTCGCGCGTGCAGGGCGGCAAGCTCAAGGCCAAGCACGAGATCCGGGTGGCCACGCTGTTCAAGACCGTGCCGGCCGAGTTCCTGAAGATGATCGCGGTGCATGAACTGGCCCACCTGAAGGAAAAGGACCACAACAAGGCCTTCTACAGCATGTGCCTGCGTATGGAACCGAACTATCACCAGTACGAGTTCGACCTGCGCCTCTACCTCACGCACCTGGAAGCGACGCGGCAACCCCTGTGGGATCCGAAGGCGAATGCCGACGCGACGGATATGGCACCGGCCGGAAAAACCGATTAATTGTCGGGCGCATTCAAAATAGAAATCCTGAATGAATTCTGAACACAATCTGACTTCATTCTGAATGATTTCTTAAATACATCTGACGATATTCTTAACGACAGCTGAATAATCCATTTCAGCGGTGCAAACATGTTGCGGCCCTAGGGTTAGCGAGCATGAAAATCCGGATTTATCGCCGCGCGCCGAAAGCGGACTGAAAGTGCCCGTTATTAGACTCTCTCAGGCTTTTGTAAGGGGCTGGAATCGCCCTTTCTTGCAAACGCATTCTAATAACGAGGAGAGCATGGTGCTTCAAGAAAGCAGCAGCAATATAAATACGGGAAGGGGTTTTCATAGGCATATGAATAACCAGAATTTCGTCCGCGGCGCATTCATGATGGCGTTCGCCCTTATATTCGGAGTCACATCACTCAAATATCAAGTCGGGACCTTCTCCCGCGGCGGGCCGGGCCTGTTTCCGCTGATGGCAAGCTCGGCGCTGTTCGCCATCGGCCTGATCACGGTAATCGCCTCGCTCTTCACCGAGCCGGTGCCGATGAGCCACAGCATCAAGAACATTTCCATCATCATGCTGAGCCTGGTGGGCTGCGCCGCGATATCGGGCGCGGTGAATATGGTCGTCGGGATCATATTCCTGGTTTTCTGCGCCTCGTTGGCGGCCACTTCGTATTCGACCCTGAGAAACTTGAAGATATCAGGAGGGCTGATTGCCGTCGCCTTTGCGTTCAAGAGCTTTCTCGGCCTTAACCTGCCTTTACTCTGACGAGCATACGCGATGGATATCCTGAATAATCTGATGCTCGGCTTCGAGCATGCCCTGACCTGGCAAAACCTGCTGTATTGCGCGATGGGCTGCGTTATCGGCACCCTGGTCGGGCTGCTGCCCGGACTGGGCCCCCTGTCCACGATCAGCCTGCTGCTGCCGCTGACCTATTCCATTCCCACCGGCGGCGCACTGATCATGCTTGCCGGCATTTATTACGGCGCGCAGTATGGCGATAGCGTGAGCGCCATCACCATGAAGATTCCGCATGCAAGCAGTATCGTCGCTTGCATAGACGGCTACCAGATGAACCTGAACGGCAAGACCGGTCTCGCGCTGTTCACGGCGGGCGTCTCCAGCTTCATCGGGGGCACGGTGGCCATCGTGGTGCTGTCGACCATGACGCCCATCCTGGGCGAAGCGGCCTTCCTGTTCGGGCCGGCGGACTATACCGCGTTAATGCTGATGGGCTTTTTCTGCGTCAGTTTCGTCAGCAGCGGCAATATGCTGACCGGCCTGGCAATGGCGATCGTGGGCGTGCTTCTCGCGTCGATCGGCACCGACGTCAATAGCGGCACCGCGCGTTTCACCATGGATTTCGCCTTCCTGCAGGACGGGATCGGCCTGATCAGTATCGCGCTGGGCTGCTTCGGCATCGCGGAAATCGTGAAGAACCTGGATAATCGCAACGAACTCACTCCCTTCAACGGCAAAATCAAACTGATGCCGACCTGGGCCGAGTTCAAGCGCATTATTCCCAGCGCCCTGCGCGGCAGCGCGATCGGCGCGGCACTGGGCATCCTGCCCGGCGGCGGCCCCACGATTGCGCAGTTCGCCGCCTATGCGGCCGACAAGCGCTTCAGCAAATACAAGCATGAGATGGGCCATGGCGCGATCGAAGGCGTGGCCGGGCAAGCCGCCGCCGACGAAGCCGCGGCCCGCACCAGCTTCATTCCGCTGATGGCCATCGGCATCCCCGAGAACGCGGTGATGGCCCTGATGCTGGCGGCCTTCATTATCAAGGGCATCCAGCCCGGCCCCAATATGATCGGCACCCACCCGGACCTGTTCTGGGGCCTGGTGGCCAGTATGTGGGTAGGCAACTGCTTCCTCCTGCTGCTGAACGTGCCGCTGGTGCGCTATTGGCTGTCCGTATTCAAGATTCCCTACACGGTATTATTTCCGTCGATTTTGTTTTTCTGCATTATCGGCACGTTCAGCATCAATAACAGCCTGGACGATATTTACATTACCGCGGTATTCGGACTGATCGGTTATGCATTCCTGCGATTGGGCATGGGCGCCGCGCCCTTGATGCTGGGTTTCATCCTGGGCCCCATGCTCGAAGAGAATTTCCGCCGGGCGATGCTGCTCAGCCGAGGCTCCTTCGATGTCTTCATCACGCGGCCGATCAGCGCCACCCTGCTGGGCGTGATCGGACTGGTGATCGTCTGGAAACTGGTCGTGTTCGTCCGGACGCTCAGGCAACCCAAGATGGCGGCCGCCACGCAGCAGCCCTGACCGCCGGGGCCGGCGCCCCCTCCTTCCTGGAGCGGGCGCGCCCGGAAACGCCGGCCAAAAAAATGCCGTCCTCGCGGACGGCATGTTCACTCTCCCCGCGGAGACGAGCTCAGGCGTCGTTGGCGGCGTAGCCCATGTTGAACTGCAGGCCGCTGGCGCCGCCTTCCTGGCCGGGTTCGCTGCGCGACTGGCCCAGGCGCGCCAGGTACTCGGCGGTGATGTCGCCCGTGACGTACTCGCCGTCGAAGCAGGACGCCTCGAAGCGCGAGAGCTTCGGGTTGATGTCGCGGACCGACTGCTGCATGTCGTGCAGATCCTGGTAGACCAGGTTGTCGGCGCCGATCGCGCGGGCGATTTCCTCGTCGCTGCGGCCGGTGGCGATCAACTCGCTCTGCGTGGGCATGTCGATGCCGTACACGTTGGGGAAACGGACCGGAGGCGCGGCGGAGGCGAAGTACACCTTGTTGGCGCCGGCGGCGCGGGCCATGTCCACGATCTCGCGGCTGGTGGTGCCGCGCACGATGGAGTCGTCGACCAGCAGCACGTTCTTGCCCTTGAACTCCATGCCGATGGCATTGAGCTTCTGGCGCACGGACTTGCGGCGCACAGCCTGGCCCGGCATGATGAACGTGCGGCCCACGTAGCGGTTCTTGATCAGGCCTTCGCGGTAATCCAGGTTCAGGCGCGCGGCCAGCTGCATGGCGGCCGGACGCGAGGAATCGGGAATCGGCATGACCACGTCGATGTCGCCCAGGCGCATGTTGCGCGCCACCTTGTCGGCCAGGTACTCGCCCATGCGCAGGCGCGCGTCGTAGACCGACACGCCGTCGATCAGCGAATCCGGGCGCGCGAAGTACACGTACTCGAAAATGCAGGGCACCAGCTGGGGATTCTCGGCGCACTGGCGGCTGACGAAACGGCCGTCCAGGTCGATGAACACGGCCTCGCCCGGCTCGACGTCGCGCACGAAGGCGAAGCCGCTGCCTTCCAGCGCCACCGATTCGGAAGCGACCATCCACTCCACGCCCTCTTCGGTTTCCTGGCGGCCGATGCACAGCGGGCGAATGCCGTTGGGATCGCGGAAGGCCAGCAGGCCGTAACCGGAAATCTGGGCCACCACGGCGTAGGCGCCGCGCACGCGCTTGTGCAGGGCCGACACGGCGCGGAAGATCGCGTCGTCATCCAGCGAGACGCCGCTGGCCGCCGATTGCAGCTCGTGCGCCAGCACGTTCAGCAGCACTTCCGAGTCGGAATTGGTGTTGATGTGGCGACGGTCCACGCGGTACAGGGATTCACGCAGCTCGCGCCAGTTGGTCAGGTTGCCGTTGTGGGCGAACATGATGCCGAACGGCGCGTTGACGTAGAACGGTTGGGCCTCTTCCTCGCTGGCGCTGGAGCCCGCGGTGGGATAGCGGACCTGGCCGACGCCGGACGTACCCGGCAGCGCGCGCATGTTGCGCGTACGGAAGACGTCGCGCACCAGGCCGTGAGCCTTGTACATATTGAATTGGTTGCCTTGCGACGTCGCGATGCCCGCGGCGTCCTGCCCGCGGTGCTGCAACAGCAGCAAGCTGTCATAGAGCAGCTGGTTGACCGGCCCGCGCCCGATGACCCCTACGATTCCACACATGGTGAGATTTCCTGGTTGATTTGAAGCTAATCAATACGGCAGCCACGTCGCCAGGGACGGCGGCAGCCACGTCTTGATATGTTTGATGGCCTCGATGGCCGAATGCGAAAACATGGCGTCCTTCCACCACGGCTCTTCCGGCAGCGGCGTGTAGCCCGCGGCGGCGACCAGCGCCAGCACGATCAGCAGGCCTCGCGCCAACCCGAACATGCCGCCCAGTCCGTGGTCGGCGGGGCTCAGGCCGGTACTGCGGATCAAGGCGGCAAGCGTCATGTTGACCAACCCCACGCCAAGCAGCACGATGATGAATACCGCCGCGTACGAAACTCCCATGCGCAGCAGCGTCGTTTCAATATAGGGCTCCAGCCAGGCATAGACCGTGGGGCCCCACCATATCGCGGCCACGAAGGCCAGCAGATAGGCGACCAGCGACAGCACCTCTTTGAGCAGGCCGCGCACCAGGCCCAGCACACCCGATACCGCCAGGATGGCCAGCACGACGAAGTCGAAGCCGGTCACTATTGGGCGGCAATGAAACCATTGTCATAGCCCAGGGTGCGCAAACGCGCCTGGGCCGCCTGCGCCGCCTCGCGCGAAGGGAACGGCCCCACGCGCAGACGGTACTGCTGCTTGCCACCGATCGTGGCCTGCTCTACGAATGCATTCGTCACCCCGGCCTGGTGCAGCTTGCTGCGACGCGACTGCGCGTCTTCCGAGGTCGTGTAGGCGGCGATCTGAAGCACGAAGTTGCCCTTGGCGGCCGGCTTGGGCGCGGGCGCCGGCGTGGCGGCGGGCGCGGCGCGCCCTTCCAGCAGCGCCAGCGCGCGGGCGCCGTCGTCGGAGCGCGTGTCCGGCTTGGGCGGCGTCGCGGGCTTGGGGTCGGGCTTGGCCGGCGGCGTGGCCGGCTTGGGCGCGGTGGCGGGCGGCGTCGTCGGCTGCGCGGCCGGCGGC
>NZ_BCTQ01000044.1 GCF_001571365.1 Achromobacter denitrificans NBRC 15125
ATGGGTGAAGCGCGAGAGTTCTTAAGGAAGAACTCAAATATCGAACGCGCGTAACCCATCAGGCGGCGCAAGCCGCCGTTTTTCGTGGCAAGCGCAAATGCCGGCTTGCGCCGGCCGATGGGTTACGCGCGTTCAGCAATAGCGTTCTTTCTTAAGAACTCTCGCGCTCCACCCATCCTACACCGCCCTGATTCCTGTTGCGGCGAGTTTCAACTGCGGGCCGCGATGCTGGAAACCGGGACGGTCTAGTAGACAATACGGCTTTCCCCGCCAGCGCCCGAACCGTTCCATGTCCGAAAGCCGTCCTGTCTCTCCGCCCGCCCGTTGGAACCGCCGCCGTCTCGTCGGCCTGGCGGTGCTGTTGCTAGTCGCGGCGGGCATCGCCTGGCTGGTCCTGCGGCCATCGGCGAAGCCGGGCGGCGCGGGCGGGCCCGGGGGGCGACCCGGCGGCCGCCCGCCCGCGGGGGCCATGGCCAGCGTGGCGGTGCCGGTGCGCATCGCCACCGCCACCCAGCAGGACATCGACATCTACCTGAAATCGCTGGGCACCGTCACCGCGTACAACACGGTCACCGTCCGCAGCCGGGTCAGCGGCGAACTGGTCGAGGTTGCCTTCCAGGAAGGCCAGCGCGTGAAGGCAGGCGACCTGCTCGCCCAGGTGGATCCGCGCGCCTTCCAGGTGGCCCTGGACCAGGCGCGCGGCACCCAGATGCAGAACCAGGCGCAGCTGGAGAACGCGCGGCGCGACCTGCAGCGCTACCAGGCCCTGTTCAAGCAGGACTCGATCGCCAAGCAGCAGGTCGATACGCAGGCCGCGCTGGTGCGGCAGTACGAGGGTACCGTCAAGAGCGACCAGGCCAACGTGGACAACGCCCGCCTGCAACTGGAATACGCGCGCATCACGGCGCCGATCAGCGGCCGCCTGGGCCTGCGCCAGGTGGACCGCGGCAACCTGGTGTCCAGCTCCGATACGAACGGACTGGTGGTGATTACCCAGACCCAGCCGATTTCCGTGGTCTTCACCCTGCCCGAAACCCAGCTGCCCGAGGTGCGCGCCGAGATCGCCGCGGGCAAGACACTGGCCGTGGACGCCTACGACCGGGCCGACACCCGGCGCATCGCCACCGGCGAGCTGGAAACGTTGGACAACCAGATCGACGTGACCACCGGCACCCTCAAGCTGAAGGCCCGTTTCGACAACGCGGACGACGCGCTCTTTCCGAACCAGTTCGTCAACGTGCGCCTGCACGTGCTGACGCGCAAGGACGTCACCGCCATCCCCACGGCCGCGATCCAGCAGGGCTCGGCCGGGGCCTTCGTGTTCCTGGTGCAGCCCGACAACACGGTCCAGGTGCGCCAGGTGAAGCTGGGCGCGATCAACAACGGCATGGTCGCCGTCAACGAGGGCCTGCAGCCCGGCGACCGCGTGGTCGTCGAAGGCACCGACCGCCTGCGCGCGGGCGCCAAGGTGGAAGTGGTGGGCGGCGGCGACGTGATTCCCGCCACCCGCGACAAGACGCTGGGCGCCGGCGCCCCGGCCGGCACCACGCCGCCGTCGAAGTAAGCCAGGAAACGCCGTGAGCCCGTCGCGCCTGTTCATTCTGCGTCCGGTGGCCACCACCCTGTCGATGGTGGCCATCCTGATCGCCGGCTTCATCGCCTACCGGCTGCTGCCCGTTTCGGCGCTGCCGGAAGTGGACTACCCGACCATCCAGGTCGTGACGCTGTATCCCGGCGCCAGCCCCGACGTGATGACTTCGCTGGTCACCTCGCCGCTGGAGCGCCAGTTCGGGCAGATGCCGGGCCTGAACCAGATGTCGTCCACCAGTTCGGGCGGCGCGTCGGTCATCACGATGCAGTTCAACCTGAGCCTGCCGCTGGACGTGGCGGAGCAGCAGGTGCAGGCGGCCATCAACGCGGCCTCGAACCTGCTGCCCACCGACCTGCCGGTGCCGCCCACCTACAACAAGGTGAACCCGGCGGACGCGGCGGTGCTGACGCTGGCCATCACCTCCCCCACCATGCCGCTGCCGCAGGTGCGCGACCTGGTGGACACGCGGGTGGCGCAGAAGCTCTCGCAGATCCCGGGCGTGGGCCTGGTCAGCGTGGCGGGCGGGCAGCGGCCCGCGGTGCGGGTGCAGGTCAACCCGCAGGCGCTGGCGGCCAACGGCCTGTCGCTGTCGGACCTGCGCACCGCCATCGTCGGCGCCAACGTGAACCAGCCCAAGGGCAACCTGGACGGTCCCCTGCGCTCGACCACCATCAACGCCAACGACCAGCTCAAGACCCCGACCGACTACAACGACCTGATCGTCGCGTACAAGAACAACGCGCCGCTGCGCCTGTCCGACGTGGCGCGCGCGGTCGAGGGCGCCGAAGACACCCGCCAGGCCGCCTGGGCCGGCGACAAGCCCGCGATCCTGCTCAACATCCAGCGCCAGCCGGGCGCCAACGTGATCGATGTGGTCAACCGGATCCAGGCGCTGCTGCCGCAGCTGCGCGCCGCCTTGCCGGCTACCCTGGACGTGACCGTGGTGTCCGACCGCACCCAGACCATCCGCGATTCGGTCGCCGACGTGCAGTTCGAGATGCTGCTGGCCGTGGCGCTGGTGGTCATGGTGACCTTCGTGTTCCTGCGCAGCCTGACGGCCACCCTGATCCCCAGCGTGGTGGTGCCGCTGTCGCTGGTGGGCACCTTCGGCATCATGTACCTGGCCGGCTTCTCCATCAACAACCTGACCCTGATGGCGCTGACGATCGCCACCGGCTTCGTGGTGGACGACGCCATCGTCATGATCGAGAACATCGCCCGCCACATCGAAGAAGGCGAGACGCCCCTGCAGGCGGCGTTGAAGGGCGCCGAACAGATCGGCTTCACCCTGATCTCGCTGACGTTCTCGCTGATCGCCGTGCTGATCCCGCTGCTCTTCATGACGGAGGTGGTAGGGCGGCTGTTCCGCGAATTCGCCATCACGCTGGCGGTGTCCATCCTGATTTCGCTGGTGGTGTCGCTGACGCTCACGCCCATGATGTGCGCGCGCCTGTTGCGCGCCGAGTCCGAACAGAAGCACGGGCGCTTCCACCAGGCCACCGGCGCCTTCATCGACCGGGTCATCGCGGGCTACGACCGCTGGCTGCAGGTGGTGCTGCGCCACCAGCCGCTGACCCTGCTGGTGGCGCTGGGCACCTTCGCGCTGACGGTGGTGCTGTACCTGGCGATTCCCAAGGGCTTCTTCCCGCAGCAGGACACCGGCCTGATCCAGGCGATCACCCAGGCGCCGCAATCCATTTCGTTCAAGGCGATGGCCGAGCGCCAGCAGGCGGTCGCGCGCCTGGTGCTGGAGGACCCCGACGTGGAGGCCGTGTCCTCGTTCATCGGCGTGGACGGCAGCAACGCCACGCTCAGCGCGGGACGCCTGCAGATCGCGCTCAAGCCGCACGCCGAGCGCGACGGCGACCTGCGCACGGTGATGGCGCGCCTGGACCAGGCCCTGGCCAGGCAGGACGGCCTCACGGTGTACATGCAGCCGGTGCAGGACCTCACCATCGAGGATCGCGTGAGCCGCACGCAGTACCAGATGACGCTGTCCAATCCCGACCTGAAAGTGCTGAGCGAGTGGACGCCCAAGCTGGTGGACCGGCTGCGCCAGGTGCCGGGGCTGAAGGACGTGACCGACGACCTGCAGGACGACGGCCTCCAGACCTGGGTCGAGATCGACCGCGACGCGGCCTCGCGCCTGGGCATCACGGCGGCGGTGATCGACGAGGCGCTGTACAACGCCTTCGGCCAGCGTCTGATCTCCACGATCTTCACCCAGTCCAACCAGTACCGCGTGGTGCTGGAAGTGCAGCCGCAGTTCCAGATGACGCCGGCCTCGCTGGGGCAGATCCACATCCCCACCTCGGCGGGCGGCCAGGTGCCGCTGTCGTCCGTGGCGCACATCACAGAGGGCAAGACCGTGCTGGCCGTGAACCGGCTGGACCAGTTCCCCATGGTGACGGTGTCCTTCAACCTGGCCCCGGGCGCCTCGCTGTCCGGCGCGGTCGAGTCCATCGTGGCGGCCGAGGCCGAGATCGGCCTGCCCGCGAGCGTCGAAACGCGCTTCCAGGGCGCGGCGCTGGCGTTCCAGAATTCGCTGTCCAGCACGCTGTGGCTGATCCTGGCCGCCGTGGTCACGATGTACATCGTGCTGGGCGTGCTGTACGAAAGCTATATCCACCCGATCACCATCCTGTCGACGCTGCCCTCGGCCGGGGTGGGCGCGCTGCTGGCGCTGCTCATCAGCGGCACCGAGCTCGACATGATCGGCATCATCGGGATCATCCTGCTGATCGGCATCGTGAAGAAGAACGCCATCATGATGATCGATTTCGCGCTGGACGCGGAGCGCAAGCGGGGCCTGAGCCCGCGGGCGGCCATCCATGAGGCGGCGCTGCTGCGCTTCCGTCCCATCCTGATGACGACGCTGGCCGCGCTGTTCGGCGCGCTGCCGCTGATGCTGTCGACCGGCACGGGCGCCGAGCTGCGCCAGCCGCTGGGCCTGGTGATGGTGGGCGGGCTGCTGCTGTCGCAGGTGCTGACGCTGTTCACCACGCCTGTCATCTACCTGATGTTCGACCGCATGTCGCGCCGCTGGCGCGGCGCGCGCGCCGCCTCGGCGGAGGATGCGTCATGATCCTGTCGGCGCCCTTCATCGTCCGGCCGGTGGCGACTACGCTGCTGAGCCTGGCGGTCGTGCTGGCAGGCCTGCTGTCTTTCTTCCTGCTGCCCGTGGCGCCGCTGCCGCAGGTGGACATCCCCACCATTTCGGTCTCGGCCAGCCTGCCCGGCGCCAGCCCCGAGACCATGGCGTCCAGCGTGGCCACGCCGCTGGAGCGGTCGCTGGGCAGCATCGCCGGCGTGACCGAAATGACCTCCAGCAGCTCGCAGGGCTCGACCCGCATCACGCTGCAGTTCGATCTTTCCCGCGACATCAACGGCGCCGCCCGCGACGTGCAGGCCGCGATCAACGCGGCGCGCTCGCTGCTGCCGACCGGGCTGCGCAGCAATCCCACGTACCACAAGTCCAATCCCTCGGACGCGCCCATCATGACGCTGGCGCTGACCTCCGACACGCTCAGCCAGGGCCAGCTCTACGACATCGCCTCGACCATCGTGGCGCAGAAGCTATCGCAGGTGGACGGGGTGGGCGAGGTGACGGTGGGCGGCAGTTCGCTGCCAGCCGTGCGCGTCACCGTGCTGCCCGGCGCGCTGGCCAACCGCGGGGTGTCGCTGGACGAGCTGCGCGCCACCCTGGCCAATGCCAACGCCAACCGCCCCAAGGGCGTGCTGGAGAACGACCGCTACCACTGGCAGATCATGGTCAGCGACCAGCTCAGCCGCGCCGAGCAGTACCGGCCGCTGATCGTGGCCTGGCGCGACGGCGCGCCCGTGCGGGTCTCGGACGTGGCCCGCGTGGAGGATTCGGTCGAGGACCTGTACCAGACCGGCTTCTTCAACGACCGCAAGGCCATCCTGATGATCGTGCGGCGCCAGGCCGACGCCAACATCATCGAGACGGTGGACGCGGTGCGCGCGCAGCTGCCTGTCCTGCAGGCGCTGATGCCGGCGGACGTGAACATGACGGTGGCGCAGGACCGCACGCCCAGCATCCGGGCCTCGCTGCACGAGGCGGAGCTGACGCTGATCATCGCGGTGGGCCTGGTGGTGCTGGTGGTGCTGCTGTTCCTGCGGCGATGGCGCGCGGCGATCATCCCCAGCGTGGCGGTGCCGGTGTCGCTGATCGGCACCTTCTGCATCATGTATCTCTGCGGCTTCACGCTGAACACCATTTCGCTGATGGCGCTGATCGTGGCCACGGGCTTCGTGGTGGACGACGCCATCGTGGTGCTCGAAAACATCATGCGCCACGTCGAGCGCGGCATGTCGCCCATGCGCGCGGCGTTGCGCGGCTCGCGCGAAGTGGGCTTCACCGTGCTGTCGATGAGCCTGTCGTTGGTGGCGGTGTTCATTCCCATCCTGCTGATGGGCGGGGTGGTAGGCCGCCTGTTCCGCGAGTTCGCGGTGACGCTGTCGGCCGCGATCCTGGTGTCGCTGGTGGTGTCGCTGACGCTCACGCCGATGATGTGCGCGCGCCTGCTGCGCAACGAGCCCGAGGATGCGCGGCCGCCTGGCAGGCTGGCGCGCTGGTCGGAACGCGGCTTCGAGGCCATGCTGGGCGGCTACCGCCGCTCGCTGCACTGGGCGCTGGACCACGGCCGCCTCATGATGCTGACGCTGGCGATCGCCGTGGGCCTGAACGTCTACCTGTACACCGTCGTGCCCAAGGGCTTCTTCCCGCAGCAGGACACGGGCCAGCTGCTGGGCTTTTTCCGCGTCGACCAGGGCACGTCCTTCCAGGCCACCGTGCCCAAGCTGGACGCGTTGCGCAAGGTCGTGCTGGCGGATCCGGCGGTGCAGAGCATGACGGGCTACGCCGGCGGGCGCGGCGGCAGCAACAGCAGCTTCATGCAGATCCAGCTCAAGCCGCTGGAAGAGCGCAAGGTGTCGGCCGAGGTGGTCATCAACCGGCTGCGCGGAAAGCTGCAGAACATGCCGGGCGCGCGCATGTTCCTGGTATCGCAGCAGGACATCCGCATCGGCGGGCGCCAGAGCCAGGGCTCGTACGACTACACCCTGATGTCGGGCGACCTGCAATTGCTGCGCGCCTGGATGCCCAAGGTGCAGCAGGCGATGGCGAAGATTCCCGAGATCACGGACGTGGATACCGACGTGGAGGACAAGGGCCGCCAGATCAACCTGGTGATCGACCGCGAGGCCGCGACCCGGCTGGGCGTGAGCATGTCCACCATCTCCACCGTGCTCAACAATTCCTTCAGCCAGCGGCAGGTGTCGGTGATGTACGGGCCGCTCAACCAGTACCACGTGGTCCTGGGCGTGGATCCGAAGTTCGCCGAGGACATCGAATCGCTCCGGCAGGTCGAGGTCATCACCGCGGCGGGCGCGCGCGTGCCGCTCTCGGCGTTCACGCGGCTGGAGAACGCGAACGCGCCGCTCAGCGTGCAGCACCAGGGCCTGTTCGTGGCCGATACGGTCTCGTTCAGCCTGGCGCCCGGCGTCTCGCTGGGCCAGGCCACCAGCGCCATCGACGCCGCGGTGGCGCGCATCGGCCTGCCTTCGGACCAGATCCAGGCCGGCTTCCAGGGCACGGCCGCGGCCCTGCAGCAGACCCTGGCGCAGCAGCCCTGGCTGATCCTGGCGGCGCTGGTCACGATGTACATCGTGCTGGGCATCCTGTACGAGAGCTTCGTGCATCCGCTCACCATCCTGTCGACTTTGCCCTCGGCCGGCCTGGGCGCGCTGCTGGCGCTGCTATTGGTGCGCTACGACTTCACGCTGATCGCGCTGATCGGGGTGTTCCTGCTGATCGGCATCGTCAAGAAGAACGCCATCATGATGGTGGACTTCGCGCTGGAAGCCGAGCGCGGGCAGGGCATGAGCCCGCGCGAAGCCATCTTCCAGGCGTGCCTGACGCGCTTTCGCCCGATCATGATGACCACCATGGCCGCGATCTTCGGCGCGCTGCCGCTGGTGCTGGCCACCGGCGCCGGCGTCGAAATGCGCCAGCCGCTAGGCATTACCATCGTGGGCGGCCTGGTCCTGAGCCAGATCCTCACGCTGTACACCACGCCCGTGGTCTATCTTTACCTGGACCGATTCCGCCTGTGGGCCGCGCGCGGGCGCGCCCGCGGGAACGGATCCGCCGCTTCCATAGAACAAATATGATGCGCAACGCCAAGTATTTCCCGAACGCCTTCCTTCCTCGCGTCGCCGCCGTGGCGGCGCTGTCCGCGCTGCTGGGCGCCTGCGCGGTCGGCCCCGACTACCAGCGGCCGACGCTGGACGTGGGCGCGGCCTACAAGGAAGGGCAGGGCGAAGTGGAGGGCTGGAAGCCCGCGCGGCCGCGCGACGAGGCCGACCGCGGCGAGTGGTGGCGGGTCTACGACGACGCCACGCTGGACGGCCTGGTGACGCGCCTGAACGCCTCGAACCAGACCATCGCGCAAGCCGAGGCCAATTACCGCCAGGCGCTGGGGCTGGTGCGCGGCGCGCGCGCCGGCTTCTTCCCCACGGTGGGCGCGGGCGCCGGCATGACCCGCGCGGGCACCGGCGGCGGACAGAGCGGCTCGTCCGGCGGGTCGGGCAGCAACGTATCGAACCAGTATTCGCTCACGGGCAACGTCAGCTGGGAAGTGGATCTCTGGGGCCGGGTGCGCCGCAACGTCGAGTCCTCGGAGGCCAGCGCCGCGGCCAGCCTGGCCGACCTGGGCGCCACGCGCCTGAGCGCGCAGGCCGCGCTGGTGCAGTCCTACCTGCAACTGCGGGTGCTGGACGAGCAGAAGCGCCTGCTGGACGCCACCGTGGCGGCGTATGAAAAGTCCCTGCAGCTGACGCAGAACCGCTATGCCGTGGGCGTGGCGGGCCAGGCCGACGTGGCCGTGGCGCGCACGCAGGTGGAAAGCACGCGCGCGCAGTCCATCGACCTGGACTGGCAGCGCGGCCAGCTCGAACACGCCATCGCCGTGCTCATGGGCCAGGCGCCTTCCCAGTTCAGCTTGCCGCCCGAGGCCTTCGCGCTGCGCCTGCCGCAGATCCCGGTGGGCCTGCCGTCCGAACTGCTGGAGCGCCGCCCCGACGTGGCGGCGGCCGAACGCCGCGCGGCGGCGGCCAACGCGCAGATCGGCGTGGCGCAGGCCGCCTGGTTCCCCACCCTGACGCTGTCGGCCGACGGCGGATTCCGCAACGGCCAGTTCGCCGAGCTGCTGACCGCGCCGGCGCGTTTCTGGTCGCTGGGGCCGGCGCTGGCGCTGACGATTTTCGACGGCGGCGCGCGCGAGGCCCAGGTCGAACAGGCGCGCGCGTCCTACGATTCGCAGGCCGCGGCCTACCGCCAGGCGGCCCTGACCGGCCTGCGCGAGGTCGAGGACTACCTGATCCAGCTGCGCGTCATGGAGAACGAACAGACGGTGCAGCGCCGCGCGCTCGAAGCCGCGCGCGAGTCGTTGCGGCTGATCCAGAACCAGTACAAGGCCGGCCTGGTGGACTACCTGAGCGTGGCCGTGGTGGATGCCACCGCCCTCAACAGCGAGCGCAACGCGTTGAGCCTGCTGGGCAGCCGCCTGACCGCCAGCGTGAACCTGATCGTGGCGCTGGGCGGCGGCTGGGACGGGCTGCCTCCGGCCGGGGCGCAGGCGCGCGCGGACAATCAGCCCGCGGGCGCGCCGCCCGCGCAGCCCTGAGGTGCCGCCGGACGGATGCGCGACGGCGCATCCGCCCGAACGCGATCAACGCCGGCGCCGATTCACGCGCGCGGCAGGAACGCGACGAGCAGCCACGCCGCTGCCGCGGGCACCGCGAACACCAGCAGCAGGATCGGCAGTTCCTCGCGCACCGTGTAGCCGGCGCGCGTGACGCCGACCCACATGTTGACGATGGCCATCAGCAACCATGCGGGCAGGAACAGCTTGGCGGCGGCAATCGAGCCGGCGGCATCGCCGCCCCATTGCCTGCCGAACAGCGCGAACACGGCCAGCAGCAACAGGCCTCCGACGATGGTCCACAGGACGTGCATGGCGTTCGCTCCTATTTGGTGGTGTAGCCGCCGTTGATCAGCATCGTCTGGCCCGTGATCCACCAGCCGTCCGACACCAGGAAGCGGATGAAGGGCACCACGTCCTCGATATCGGTCAGCCCGGTCTTCGAGAACGGCGACAGGGCGGCCGCGGTCTTGTGGTAAGCCACGGCATCGGCGCCTTCGGCCGGATAGAAGAATGGCGTGTCCATGGGGCCGGGGCCCACCGCCGTCACCGAAATGCCGCGGGCGCCGAACTCCTTGGAGGCCGCGCGCGTGTAGTGTTCGACCGGCGCCTTGGTGCCGGCGTAGGCGGCGTAGAAGGGCGTGTAGGCGCCCAGCAGCGAGGTCACCAGGGTGCAGATCTTGCCGTTATCGTTGACGTGCCGGCCCGCTTCGCGCAGGAAGAAGAAGGCGGACTTGGCGTTCACCGCCGCCATCTCGTCGTACTCCGCCTCGGTGATTTCGGTGAAGGGCTTTTTCAGCACCTTGCCGACGGTGTTGATCGCGATGTCCGGCCTGCCCACCGCGGCGACGGCGTCGGCGAACAGCCGTTCCATCGCGCCCGCCGTGCTCAGGTCGGCCTGGAGCGCCACCGCTTGCGCGCCCGCGGCCTGGACGGCCGCCACCGTGGCCTGCGCGTCTTCCCGGGAGCCGGGGCTGTTGTAGTGGATCGCCACCGCGCGGGCCCCTTGCTGCGCGAGATCCCGCGCGATCAGGCCGCCCAGGTTTTTCGCGCCGCCCGCGATGATGGCCGTTTTGCCTTTGATGCCATGGTCTGCCATGTCCGTCTCCGCTGTCCGGGCCGCCCGATGCAAGCCCTCTGCGGACGATGATATATTCCAGAAAATCGGGATAAAACCGATAATCCTGGTATATCCATCCAGAAAATACGAACAATAAAATGCGCGGCCCCGCCCGCGCCGGAGCGCCGCCCATGGATCGCATCGACCTGTTCCGGGTCTACGCCCGCGTCGTCGAATGCGCGAATTTTTCCCGCGCCGCGGACACGCTGGCGCTGCCGCGCTCGACGGTGTCCGCCGCCGTCCAGGAGCTTGAGGGCCGGCTGGGCGCGAGGCTGCTGAACCGCACCACGCGCCAGGTCGCGCCGACGCAGGAAGGCGCGGCGTTCTATGAACGCTGCTTGCGCCTGATCGCCGACATGGAAGAGGCCGAGAATCTCTTCCGCCACGCCGCGGGCGGGCCGAGCGGCACCTTGCGCGTCGACGTGCCGGGGCGCGTGGGCCGCCTGATCGTCGCGCCGGCGCTGCCGGAGTTCCTGGAAGCGTATCCGCAGATCGACATCGCGCTCGGCGTCACCGACCGCGCCGTCAATCTCATCGAGGAAGGGGTGGACTGCGTGCTGCGGGTGGGCGCTCTGCCGGACTCCGGCCTGGTGGCGCGGCCCATCGGCATGTTGCCGCTCATCAACGTCGCCAGCCCGTCCTACCTGGCCCGCCACGGCGTGCCGGCAACGCCGGCGGACCTGGCGGGGCACGGTTGCGTCAACTATGCCTCGCCCACCACCGGACGGCCGGCGCCGTGGGAATGGCGGGAGGGCGGCGCGACGCGCAGCCAGCCGCTGCGCGGTCGCGTCACGGTCAATAGCGCGGAGGCCTACATCGCGTGCTGCGTGGCCGGACTGGGCCTGATCCAGATCCCCGCCTACGACGTGCAGGCGCAGATCGCCGCCGGCGAACTGGTGGAAGTGATGCCCGGCCATCGACCCGCGCCCATGCCGATGACCTTGCTTTACCCGCAACGGCGGCCGCCTTCGCGTCGCGTCCAGGTATTCGCCGACTGGCTGGAAGTGCTGCTGAAGCCGGCCTGCGGGCTGCGCTGAGCCGGCGCTGGCCGGGGCGGCCTTGAGGTTTGGCCCTCCATCGCTTACCATTGCTAATAGTTCTTATTTATATTTAGCATTTGCGTCCGCAATGGCGGGGTGGTGGGCAGTGACTGAGCAATCCTCTTCTTCGATCGTCGAAACGCTGTACTCCGACCATCACGGATGGCTGCAGGGGTGGCTGCGCCGCAAGCTGGGCAATGCCACCGAGGCCGCGGACCTCGCGCACGACACCTTCGTGCGTATCCTGGGCAGGCGCCAGCGGGACGCCATCCAGGAACCGCGGGCCTATCTCGCGACCATCGCCAACGGGCTGGTCGTGAGTCACTGGCGGCGGCGCACGCTGGAGCAGGCCTGGCTCGATGCGCTGAAGGCGCAGCCCGAGCCGCTGGCGCCCTCGCCCGAGGAACGGGCGCTCATACTCGAAACGCTGGAAGAGATCGCCCGCCTGATCGACGGACTGCCCGAGCGGGTCCGGGAAATATTCCTGTATTCGCAGATCGAGGGCTACACGTATACGCAGATCGCCCAGAAGCTGGCGCTGAGCGTGAACGTCGTGCAGAAGGCGATGACGCGCGCCGTGGCGCACTGCTACAAGGCGCTCTATGCCTAGGACCGCGGGTCATTGCGCGCCGGCCGCGCGGGCGGCGGCGTGAGCGCCGCCTCCGTCCGTCCCCAGGCCGGCCCGGCCGCGGCCGGGCCTTCCATTCCCGAAGACGTGGTGGATGCCGCCATCCAGTGGTATGTGCTGCTGGCGTCCGGCGCCGCGACCGCGCAGGACCACGCCGCGCTCGTTCGCTGGCGCGCGGAAAGCGCGACGCATGCCGCGGCCTGGTCGCGGTTCGAAGCCATGGGGGGCCGGCTGCAAGGCGGCGCGGCGCGCCAGGCGCCGGCGGCGGCGCACGCCGCGCTGACGCAAGCCGCGTCCGCCTCCGGCCGGCGGCGCGCGCTCAAGACGCTGGCCTGGGCCGGCCTGGGCGGTACGGCGTTCTATCTCGCGCAAGCGCAGCTGCCGTGGCGCGGCCAGCTCGCCGGCGCGCTGGCCGACCTGCGCACCGGCACGGGCGAACGCCGCAGCCTGGTCCTGGAAGACGGAACGCACCTGCAATTGAACACCGCGACGGCGGTCGACCTGCGGTTCAGCGCCGGCGAGCGGCGCATCGTGCTGCGCGAAGGGGAGATCCTGGTCGCCACCGCGGCCGACGCCCTGGGCCGTCCGCTGGTGGTCGAGAGCCCGGCGGGCACGCTCGTGCCGCTGGGCACGCGCTTCACCGTGCGCCATGTCGCCGACGAGGCGGATTGCAGTCCGACACGGCTGGCGGTCATCGAGGGCGCCGTCCGCATCTACGCGGATGGCCGGCCCGACGGCGAGACCGCGCTGGTGATGGCGGGGCAGCAGGCGCGGTTCACGCGCAAGCGCATCCACGCGCCCGCGCCGCTGGACGAGGCCGGCCATAGCTGGGTCGACGGCACGTTCAGCGCCGAGGGCATGCGGCTGGCGGATTTGCTGGCCGATCTGGGCCGTTACCGGCCGGGAAGGCTGCGATGCGTGCCTCAAGTGGCGGACCTCCGCATCACCGGCGCCTGGCCGCTGGACGGCCCGGACGCCACGGACCGCATCCTGGATGCGCTGGCGCGCAGGCTGCCGGTGCGCGTCAGCCGCTATACGCGGTATTGGGTCACTGTCGGGCCGCGATGAGCGGCGATGCCGGGCCTAAATATTCAGTAACAAAATAAGCGGCAGGTTTTTCGGTCTGCTGCGGCCTCCTCTGTGGAAGCCGAGCCTGACTGCGCCTCGCAAGGGATGTTCTGCGGTGCTTCTGACCATCAACAAGCATCAAGGAATCCGTCCATGGCCCTGGGTCACGCCTCGCCGCCGCCTCTCGTTCCGTTCGCCTCCGTCCTGCTGTGCGCCGCCCTGGGATTGGCGGGCATGGCGGCGCCCGCGCCCGTCCATGCGCAGGCCGGCGAGGCCGCCGGGGCGCTGCGCCGTTTCGACATTCCGGCCGGCACGCTCGACCAGGCGCTGAGCCGCTACGGCCGTCAGGCCGGGGTGTCGATTTCCGTCAACGCGAGCCTGACCGCGGGCCTGCGCAGCGGCGGGCTGAGCGGCAGCCATACGGCGGCCGAGGCGCTGGATTTGCTGCTGGCGGGAACGGGCCTGCAAGCCGAGCGCGAGGGGCAGGGCGAGTACACGCTGCGCCGGATGCCGGCTGCGCCGAGCACGGAAGGAAGCGTCGCCGCGCTGCCGGCCATCACCGTGACCGGCCGCGGAGCGGGCGAGCTGCCGCCGGCCTATGCCGGCGGCCAGGTGGCCACCGGCGGACGCGTGGGGTTGCTGGGCGAGAAGGACTTCATGGAGACGCCTTTCAGCACCATTGTCTACACCGAAGACTACATCCAGGACATTCAGGCGCAGGACGTCTACCGCGTGATCGGCCTGACCGATCCTTCCGTCTACCTCAACGGCAGCACGGGGATGATCACGGAGTACTTCAATCTGCGCGGCTTCGGCGTTTCGGCCAACGACATCGCCTACAACGGGCTCTACGGCATGATCCCGTACTACCGCGCGACGGCCGAACTGGCCGAGCGCGTCGAAGTGCTCAAAGGACCTTCCGCGCTGCTGAACGGCATGCCGCCGGGCGGGTCGGTCGGCGGCAGCGTCAACGTCGTGCCCAAGCGGGCCGGCGACAAACCGCTGGCGCGCGTCACCGGCACCTACGCCTCCGATTCGCAATTCGGCGTGCACGTGGACGTGGGGCAGCGCTTCGGCGACGAGAAACTGTTCGGCATCCGCTTCAACGGCGTCTACCGGGACGGCGACACCAGCGTGAACGACCAGTCGAAGCGGACCAAGCTTGCCGCGTTGGGCCTGGACTGGAGAACGCAGCGCGTCAGGCTGTCCGCCGATTTCTACACCAGCGAAGACCACTTGAACGGCCTGAACCGCGGCGTCTCCCTCGCGCCCGGCCTGGGCGTGCCCAGGCCGCCCAAGGCCGACACCTTGCTGGCCCCCGACTGGACCTTCACCAATACCAAGGACGACGCCATCATGTTGCGCGGCGAGGTGGACATCGCCGATAACCTCACCGCCTACGCCGCCTGGGGGCACAGCGAAACCGATTTCCAGTCGTTGGCTTCTTCGACCAACACCATCTTCAACGAGCGCGGCGACTACCGCAACAACTTCTCCTTCCAGCGCATCCAGCTTTCCAAGAATTCCGCGGAGATCGGCACCCGGGCGCGCTTCAGGACGCTGGGCGTGGGCCACGAACTGGCGTTGACCGGCACCTACTACCAGCACGACTACAAATTCGGCTTCCAGCGCAACATGCTGGCGAAGGACTGGGTCACCAACATCTACGACCCGGTCTGGGGACCCGCCGTGGACACCAGCTTCCGGCATGCCACCCTGCCCAAGACGGCCGAACTGCGCACCACCAGCTACGGCATTGCCGATACCTTGTCGTTCGCCGACGACCGGGTCCTGTTCACCGCGGGCGTGCGTCGCCAGAACGTGGTCAGCGACACGTTCAACCCGGCAACCGGCGAGCGGACGGCGCGCTACGACGCCGGCGCCAACACGCCCGCGTTCGCGCTGCTCGTCAAGGCCACCGACCGGCTTTCGCTCTACGGCAACTACATCGAAGGCCTGAGCCAGGGCGCGACCGCGCCCGTGACCGCGGTCAACGCGGGCCAGGTCTTCCCGCCCTACAAGACCAAGCAGCGCGAGGTCGGCTTCAAGGTCGACCTGGGCAGCTTCGCCGGCACCGTCAGCGCATTCCAGATCGAACGGCCCAGCGCCTATACGGATCCGTTCACCAATGTGTATTCCTTCGGCGGAGAGCAGCGCAACCGCGGACTGGAATTCGGCTTCTTCGGGGAACTGATGCCCGAACTGCGGCTGCTGGGCGGCGTTTCCTATACGCAGGCCAAGCTGACCAAGACGGCCGGCGGCGTGAACCAGGGGCTTTCGGCCACCGGCGTGCCCGCCTGGCAGGGCAAGCTGGGCGTGGAGTGGGACGTGCCCGCGCTGCAGGGCCTGACGCTCACCGGCAACGTCGTTTCGATGTCCAAGCAGTACGTGAGCGCCGACAACGCGCTGTCGGTGCCGGGCCGCACCGTCTACGACGTCGGCGCGCGCTATCGCGCGACGGTCGCCGATCATCCGGTCACGCTGCGGGCCAACGTGCTGAACCTGACCAACAAGGCGTACTGGGCCGGCGGCCTCGGCAACGGCCTGGGCGCGCCGCGCACGTTCCTGCTGTCCGCCAGCGTCGAATTCTGATCCTTTCCCTCTCTGGAGACTTGAATGAAGAAAACCCTCATCCTGCTGGCCGCCGCCCTGGGCCTGGCCTCGACGGCGCACGCGCACCAGGCCTGGCTGGAACAGGCCGACGGCAAGGCCGCGGTACTGCGCTTCGGCGAGTTCGCCGAGAACCTGCGCGAAACCTCGCCCGGCCTGCTGGACCATTTCGGCAAACCGGCGGCCACGCTGATCTCCGCCAAGGGCGAATCGCCGCTGACCATCACCAAGCGCGCCGACGGCTTCGGGCTGTCGTCGGGCGCGGCGCCGGGCCAGAGCATCGCCGTCGAGGATCCCGTGTTCCCGCTGCGCACCTTCAAGCAGGGCGACAAGGACATCACCAGCTGGGTCTGGCCGGCGGCCCGCTACGTCACCGGCTTCGCCGCGCAGCAGCCGAAGCTCGCGCTGGACCTGGTGCCCACCGGCACGGCCGGCGAGTTCCAGGTCCTGCTCAAGGGCCAGCCGCTGCCCAAGGCCAAGGTCGCCATCGCCGTGCAGTCCGGCTGGGGCAAGGAGGCCCATGCCGACGAGCAGGGCAAGGTCCGCTTCGACCTGCCGTGGAAGGGGCAATACGTCATCGAGACCAGCCACATCGACCGCAACCCGGGCGAACGCGCGGGCGCTTCCGGCGCCGAGAAATATGACGGCATCAACTACGTGACCACGCTGAGCTTCGTCAAGGCCGACGGCGCGGCGCCGTTCCCCGCCGGCCCCGCGGCCGCGCCCGCCAAGTAGGAGGCCGAGCGCGTGGCAGCCGGCCGCCCAATCCCTTTCCCCTTGATCTCCCGGATCGCGGCGGCCCTTTGCGGCGGATACGCGCTCGCGGCGCTGGCCTCCGTCGCCGCGCTGGCGCTGCCGCTGGCGCGCACCGAGGCCGTCTTCACCGGCATGATGGCCAGTTTCCTCGTGTATGCGGGCGCGGTGGTCTGGGTGTTCGCGGTGCGTTCCGCGCGGCGCGCCTGGATCGGGCTGGCGGTGGCGGCGATGCCGCTGCTGGCGGCCGCCTGGCTTGCCTGAGGCGGCCCGCCATGAACTCCCCACGCAAGCCGGCGGGCAAGGCGCGCGGCATCCGCCAGACCATGTCCGAGCTGCACATCTGGACCGGCCTGCTCGCGGGCTGGCTGCTCTATGCCATGTTCCTCACCGGCACGGTGAGCTATTTCCGCGACGAACTGTCGGCCTGGATGCGGCCCGAACTGCCCGCCGCGCAACAGCGCCCGGACCCGGCCGAGGTCGCGCAGCGCATGATCGACGCCCTGGGCGAACGGCACGCGCCGGGCTCGGCGCAGTGGAGCATCGGGTTGCCCACCGCGCGCAATCCCGCGGCCTCGGCCTTCTGGCGAGGCGGCCCGCGCTTCAAGAGCGGCGTCTTCGATGCGGCCACCGGCAACGAGCTGTCGGCGCGCGACACCCGCGGCGGCGATTTCTTCTACACCTTCCATTTCAATCTGCACTACATCCCGACGCTGGCGGGGCGATGGATCGTCGGCCTGTGCGCCATGTTCATGCTGGTGGCGATCGTCAGCGGCGTGATCACGCACAAGAAGATCTTCGCGGACTTCTTCACCTTCCGCCGGGGCAAGGGCCAGCGCTCGTGGCTGGACGCGCACGCGGCCCTGTCGGTGCTGGGCCTGCCGTTCCATTTCATGATCACCTACAGCGGGCTGGTGATGCTGGTGCTGCTCTATATGCCCTGGGGCGCGGACGCGGCCTTCAAGACGCCGCCCGAGCGCCAGGCGCTTTTCGCGCAGATGAGCGCGCTGGTGCCGGCCGGGCCGCCCTCGGGCACCCGCGTGCCGCTGGCCCCGGTCGGAGACATGTTCGGGCAGGCCGAAACGCGCTGGGGCAAGGGCCAGGTGGGCCGCGTGACGGTCAACAATCCGGGCGATGCGGCGGCGCGGGTGGTGATGGTGCGGGGCGAAGACGGGCGCGTGTCCGTCAGTCCGCGCTACCTGGTGTTCGACGGCACGAACGGGCGGCTGCTCCAGGAGCAGGACGCAGTCGGCCCGGCGGCGGAGACGCGCGGCGTCCTCTACGCGCTGCACCTCGGGCGGTTCGGCGACACCGTGCTGCGGTGGCTCTACTTCCTGGTGAGCCTGGCGGGCACGGCCATGGTGGGGACCGGCCTGGTGCTCTGGACAGTGAAGCGCAGGGCGAAGCTGCCGGACCCCGGGCGGCCGTATTTCGGCTTTCGCCTGGTGGAGCGGCTCAACATCGCGGCGATCGCCGGACTGTCCGTCGCCATGGCCGCGTTCCTGTGGGGCAACCGGCTGTTGCCGCGCGGCGTGCCCGCCAGGGCGGACTGGGAGATCCACCTATTCTTCATCGCCTGGGCGCTGGCGGCCGCCTACACCGCGGCGCGGCCGCCCAAGCGCGCCTGGGTGGAGCTGCTGTGGCTGGCGTGCGCCCTGCTGGCGCTGCTCCCCGTGCTGAATGCCCTCGTCACGCCGCGCGGCCCGTGGCGCAGCCTGGCGCAAGGAGACTGGGTCTACGCGGGCATGGACCTGACGCTGTGGGCGCTGGCCATGCTCCACGCGGCGCTGGCCTGGCGGACTGCCCGCCACAAGCCCCGGGGTTCGCCCAGAGGCGAGCCGGCGAGGGCGCGCGCCGCCGCGCGAGACGCCGGCGAACCGGCGGCGTGACCGGGCAAGGGCCGGCGCGGCGGCGGATCGGCTATAGCCCGATCGTCGCGAGGTCGGGCCGCCGCAGGTGCCAGTCGGTGGCCGCCTGGAACGCCATGCCGAGCCGGCCCAACGCGGCTTCCCCTTCGGGCCCGCCCAGCAGTTGCACGCCGATGGGCAGGCCGTCCGCGGTGAAGCCGGCGGGCAGGGCCAGGCCCGAGGCGTTGACGTAGTTGCCCGGCCGGGTGAATGCCGCCAGCGGCGTGGCGTTCTCGTCCACTTCCTCCAGCGGGCAGGCGGCAAACGGCAGGCAGGGCGCCAGCACGGCGTCGAAATCGCGCATCCAGTTCCGCCATGCCGCGCAGGCGGCGGCATGGGCCTGCAATGCCCGGATGTAATCGGCGGCCGTCACCTGCTTGCCGCCCAGCACGCGGGCGCGCACGTAGCGGCCCAGGGGCAGCGCGTCGTCTTCGATGTAGTCGCGGTGCTGCGCATAGGCTTCGGCCGCGATGATCAGGCCGTTGCGCAGCATCATGTCGTGGAAGTCGAAGGGGAAGGGCGCTTCCACGAATTCCGCGCCCAGCGCCGCCAGCACGCGCTGCGCGTCGTCCAGCGCGCCCTGCACCGCGTCGTCGACGGCGATGGGATATTGCGCCGCCGGCATGACGGCGATGCGCGTGCCGAGCAGCGGCTTCGCGCCCGCGAGCGGTTCGCGGAAGCGGTAGGCGGGCACGCCCCGCGTGACGGGGTCGAGCGGATCGGCGCCGGACAGGGCCTCGGTCAGCAGCAGCGAGTCGCGCGTGTCGCGGGTGAGCGGGCCGATGGAATCCAGCGTGTGCGACAGCGCCACCGAGCCGTGCAGGCTGATGAGGCCGCGCGTGGTCTTCAGGCCGGTGATGCCGTTGAGCGCGGCGGGAATGCGCACCGAGCCGCCGGTGTCCGAGCCCAGCGCGGCGGGCGCGAGGCCCGCGGCGACGGCCACGCCGGAACCGCTGGACGAGCCGCCCGGGATGCGGGCGCGAACCAGGTCCCAGGGATTGCGCGGCGTTCCCATCACGGGATTCGTGCCCCAGCCGCCGAAGGCGAACTCCACCATGTGCGTCTTGCCGAGCACCACCATGCCGGCGTCGAGCAGCCGGGTGACGGCGGTGGCGGTGAGCGTACTGCGGCGCTGCCGCCAGGCTTGCGAGCCGGCAGTGGTGACCTGGCCCTGGATGTCGCACAGGTCCTTCACGGCCACGGGCAGGCCGTCCAGGGGGCCGAGCAGGCCGTAGCCCGCGCGTCGGCGCGCGTCGGCGGCCTCGGCCAGTTTCAGCGCGCCGTCGTGGTCGACGCTGACGTAGGCGCCCAGGGCGGGATTGGCCCGGTCGATGCGGTCCAGGTAGTGTCGCGCCAGTTCCACCGAGCTGTAGCGGCCGGCGGCCAGGCCTTGCGCCAGCTCGCCCAGGGTGGCAAATGCGATGTCAGACATGTTTTCCTCGGGTGATGTCCGGGCGGCACGGCAAGCCGTGCCGCCTTGCGGTTCGCGCGGGTTCAGCGCTTGTTCCAGTCGGGAGTGGGGTACACCGGCTTCTGCGTGGCCACGTCCTCGGGCCAGACGGGCACCATGCCCTTGCCCGGCAGGAGCTGCACGACCGGGAAGGGCATCAGCAGCTGCTTGCCCGTATCGTCGATGGCATACGGGCCGGCCATGACGGTGAGCTTGCCGGACAGGTCCACCGATGCCTTCTTCAGCGCGGCCGCGTCGGTGTTGCCGGCCTTCTTCACGATCTCTTCGGTCAGCGCGCCGGCGCCGTAGGCCAGCGCGGTCTGGAAGTCGGGCGGGAACTCGGCCTTGGGGAACTGGCGGTCGTAGGCGGCGGCGAACTGCTCGCGCGTCATGCCCGCGTTGACCTTCCAGTTGATCGCGGGGTGGTAGTTGGTGTGGCTGTAGATGTAGTTCGCGTCCGCGCCGATGGCCTGGAACTGCGGCGTCGAGGCGTACACCATGAAGACGTACGGGAAGTTGATGTCCAGCTGCTTCATCTGGCGAGTCATGCTGATCAGGTCGCCCTCGTACGAGGTCGGCACCAGCGCTTCAGCGCCCGCGGCGCGCGCCTTCTGCAGGATGGTGCTGAAATCCTTCTGGCCCTTCGGGTACTTCTCGAACAGCACCACCTGCATGCCGTTCTTGGCGGCCTGCTCGCGTCCGCCTTCGGCCAGGCCCGCGGGGAACGGTTCGTCCGAATACAGCAGCGCCACCTTCTTCACGCCTTGCTTGGCGGCCAGCTCCATGTTGGCGCGCAGCATGGCCGACACCGGCATCTGCGTGCCGGAGACCATGTTCTTGAAGCCCTGCTTGTAGAGATCGTCGCTGGCGGCGGACCAGACCATCATGTACTTGCCGAGCCGTTCGGTCACGGTCGCGGCGGCGGCCGTCAGTGTGGAGCCGAAGGGGGCGAACACCAGATCCACTTTTTCATCGACAATCAGGCGTTCGTAAACGCGGGTAACCATCTGCTTGTCGCTGCGGTCGTCCAGCTTGACCAGTTCGACCGGGTATTTCTTGCCATTGACCTCGATGCCGCCGCGGCGGTTGACGTCTTCCACCCACAGTTCCACGCCGCGCACGCCGGACTGCGACGCCAGGGCAAAGCTGCCGGTGGATGACACCGTCATGCCTACCCGGATCTTGTCCGAGGTCTGCGCGGTGCCGATGGATGGGGTGAGGGCGGCCATGGCCAGGGCCAGCGCCGGTAAGCGGAACAGCCAGGATTTCGCGAACATGGGTTGTCTCCTATCGTTTTTGGATGTGGGGCCGGTCCTCCCGCGGAGCTTGAGTCCCAGGCCCGGTACTGGGCAATAATTGCTCAATACGCGAGAAAGCGTATAACAAATAGGCATGGAGTGCACGTCTTGAATAAATTGAGCTACCGACAGACCGAAATGCTCTGGGCCATCGTGATGGCCGGATCGATCAGTGGCGCCGCGCGCCTGCTGAATATTTCGCAGCCCGCGGTCAGCCGGATGTTGGCGCAGACCGAGAAATCCATGGGGCTGACGCTGTTCGAGCGGGTGCGCGGGCGGCTTCGTCCCACACCGCAAGTCCATAGCCTGTTTGAGGAAATCGAGAAAACGCAGCGCATGATGCAGCGCGTCAACGACCTGGCGGACGCGCTGTCCGAGCATGGCACGGGCGTGCTGCGGCTGGCTTCCATCCCGAGCCTGGCGCAGTTCCTGGTGCCGCGCGCCGTGGCGCGCTTCCAGCAGCGCCATCCCGAACTGCTGTTGCGGCTGAACACCAGCGCGCTGCCCAACCTCATCACCGAGGTGCTGCAGGGCGAGGCCGAGCTCGGGCTGGTGGTCATGCAGGCCGATCATCCCTTCCTGACGTCCGAGCCTCTGCACGTGGGGCGCATGGTGGCGGCGATCCCGAAAGCCCATCCGCTGGCCCAGCGCGGCCTGGTCAGCCTGGCCGACCTGTCCCCGCATCCGCATATCGTGGTGGGCACGCGCATGCCCTTCGGCATGCTGGTGCTGGGCGCGTTCGAGCAGGCCGGGCTGCCCTGCAATATGTGCGCCGACGTGCCCTGGAGCCAGCTGGCCTGTGCGCTGGTCAACGCCGGGGTCGGGATCGCCATCGTGGACGAATTCACCGTGATGCAGAACACCATGCCCGACGTCGTGATCGTGCCCCTGGCCGAGCGCATTCCGCTGAATATTTCGGCCGTCTACGCTGGTGGCCGGGAGCCTTCCCAGATCGCCGTGCAGTTCATCAAAGAGCTGCGCCAGGTGCTGAGCGAGGCATTTCCGGCGCCTGCTCAGGGTTAATACTTAACCTGAAGTTATGGTTTTATCAGTCATAATCGCCTCCAAATAAATCGGCCGTCCACCCCGGACAGGCCCGGAGGAAGACACCATGAGCAGCAGTCCCGCCCTGGCGGCGGGCGCGGCTTCGCATCGCGCGCAGGATCAGCGCGCGGTGCGATTGCGCACCCGCATCGCAATGACCGTCTTTGTCGCGTTGACGGTCGTCCTGGCCTCGATTCCCCTGGCGACTTCGAACATTTCGTTCGCGTTCTACCTGATGCTGTGGATCACCATGGCCAGCGCCATGAACATCTGCGTGGGCTTCACCGGCTACCTGCCGTTCGGCTACGTGGTGTTCTACGGCGTGGGTTCCTACGCCACCGGCATCTGCTACAAGATCCTGGGCTGGCCCATCGTGCCTTCGCTGCTGGCCGCGGGCGGCGTCGGGGTGGCCATCGCCTTGCTGCTGGCGCCCACCCTGCGCCTGCGGGGGGTGTACTTCGGCATCGTCAGCCTGGCGCTGGCCACCATCGTGAAGCTGGTCATCTCCAACCTGCCGCAATCCTTCACCGGCGGCAGCATGGGCATCATCCTGTCCAACGCCAATAATCCTGCGCACAGCTATTACGCGATGCTGATCGTGATGGGCGCCACGCTGGCCACCGTCACCTGGCTGTCGGTGTCGCGCCTGGGGCGCGCGCTCAAGGCGATCCGCGACGACGACGGCGCCGCGGCCTGCGTGGGCATCCACGTGCCCAACACGCGCCTGAAGGCCTGGCTGCTGGCGGCGCTGTTCCCGGCGCTGGCCGGCGGCATCGAGGCCTGGTACACCAACGTGGTCGATCCGGAATACGCCTTCCACGTGCTGATCACGGCCAAGAGCATCATCTACGCCATGGCGGGCGGCTTCGGCACCATCCTCGGGCCGGTCGTCGGCACCCTGGCGCTCCTGGGCATCGACCACGTGATCTGGCAGAAATTCCCGGTTGTGAACCTGCTGCTGCTGGGCCTGATCATCGTGCTGCTGATGCTGTTCCTGCCGCGCGGCATCGTCGGCAGCCTGATCAAGCGCAAGCCGCAATTGCGCCGCTACATTGCCTGAGGGATACCCATGACCGGACTGATTATCCAGGGCCTGATCAACGGCCTTATCCTGGGCGCCATCTACGGCCTGATCGGCGTGGGGCTGAACGTGGTGTTCGGCGTGCTGCGGGTGGTGAACTTCGCGCACGGCGAGTTCCTGGTGCTGGGCGCCTACTTCGCGTTCTACCTGATGGAGTACGCCGGCATCAACCCGCTGCTGGCGCTGCCGCTGGCCTTCGCGGCCTTCTTCCTGGCGGGGTACCTGCTGTACTTCGTGCTGATCCCGCGGCTGAACAAGGCGGACGATCCGGAGATCAGCTCGCTCTTGCTGATGTTCGGCGTGTCCATCATGCTGGGCGCGCTGATGCTGTTGGCGTTCGACGCCGACGCGCGTTCGCTGCCGTACGAGATCGAGCCGGTGTTCCTGAAGTTCGGCCCGGTGCTGATTCCCACCGTGCGCCTGCTGGCGCTGGTCATCGCGCTCGCCATCATCGGCGGCCTGACGCTGTTCCTCTACCGCAGCCAGGTGGGCAAGGCGCTGCGCGCCATCATCATGAACCGCGACGCGGTGCGCATCGTGGGCATCAACGCCGAGCGCCTGTCGGCGGTGGCGTTCGGCCTGGGCGTGGGGCTGGCGGCGGCCAGCGGCGTGCTGGTGGCGATGGTGTTCCCGGCGTTCTCCCCCTTCATGGGCAACGACTACACGCTGATCGGCTTCATCGTCATCGTGCTGGGCGGGCTGGGCCATCCGGTCGGGGCGCTGGTCGGCGCGCTGCTCTACGGTATTACCGAACAGGTGTCGGTGGTGTTCTTCAACCCGTCGATCGCCACGATCTGCGGCTTCGCGCTGATGGTCGCGATGATTTTCGTGAAGCCCAGCGGCCTGTTCGGCCGCCAGGCGTTGCGCTGAACGGGAGCCGGACATGTTGAAAGTCACGAATCTCAAGAAGCGCTTCGGCGGGCTGGTCGCTTTGCAGGGCGTGGACCTGGAGGTGCCGCGAGGCTCCATCCTGGGCGTCATCGGCATGAACGGGTCGGGCAAGACCACCATGCTCAATTGCATCAACGGCATCTACACGCCGGACGAAGGGCGCATCGAACTGGACGGCCAGGACATCGCGGGCCGCCAGATCCACGAGGTGGCGAGGCTGGGCGTGGGGCGCACTTTCCAGGTGCCGCGCATCTTCCGCCAGCTGAGCCTGCTGGACAACCTGGACGTGGCGCAGCAACAGGCGGGCCGCAGCGCCGACGAGCGCTATGCGCAGTCGGAATATTGGCTGCACAAGGTGGAGCTGCACCGCTTGCGGCACAACTATGCCGAGGAGCTGTCCGGCGGGCAGCAGAAACTGGTGGAGCTGGCGCGCATCATGGTGGCGCGGCCCAAGGTGGTGCTGCTGGACGAGCCTTTCGCGGGCGTCAATCCGGCGCTGGCCCAGTTGCTGATCTCGGTGATCCGCGAGCTGCCCACCGAGCACGATTGCTCGGTGGTGCTGGTGTCGCACGACCTGACATCCATCTATCAGCTGTCGCACCACATTATCGTGATGAACGAGGGCGCCATCCTGTGCGAAGGCGACGCCGACCGCGTGCGCGCCGACCCGCGGGTGGTCGAAGCCTATCTGGGAGCCTGACATGAGCACGCCTATCATTGCGCTGGAGGACGTGACGGTCGCCTATCACGGCGATATCACGATCCTGAACCGCATCAACGTGCAGGCGCGCGCGGGCAAGGTCACGGGGGTGATCGGGCCGAATGGCGCGGGCAAGTCCACGGTGCTCAAGACGCTGTTCGGCTTCCTGCCGCCGCGCACCGGCCGCATTACGCTGCGCGGGCAGGACATCAGCGCCCAGCCTTCGCATGAGCGCGCGAGCCACGGCGTGGCGTTCGTGCCGCAGCATCGCAGCCTGTTCGGCGAGCTGTCGGTGCACGACAATCTGCTGCTGGGCTGCTGGCCGTTTCGCGGCGACAAGGCGCGGGTGCGCCAGCGCATCGATTCGGTGTACGACCGTTTCCCTATCCTGGCGCAGAAGCGCAACGATCCCGTGTCGAGCATGAGCGGCGGGCAGCAGCGTTTCGTGGAGTTCGGGCGGGCGCTGCTGATCGAGCCTTCGGTGATTCTGCTGGACGAGCCGACCGCGATGCTGGCGCCGAAGATTTCCAAGGAGATCTACGGCCTGATCCGCGGCTTCGCGGACGAGGGCATGACGGTGGTGCTGGTGGACCAGAACGTGCGCCGTTGCGCGGAGGTGTCCGACTATATGTATATCCTGGAACTGGGGCGCAACAAGGCCGAGGGCGGCCGTGAGTCTTTCGAGGACGGCGGCGGGCTACGGGAGATGGTGGCTTCCTGGATGGATTACAAGATCGATTGAGGTGCCGCTTTTCTTTGCGCTTGAGGGTGTCGGTTGTTTTCTTGGCGGGATGATTTGAGTCCTCGGGGCCTTGAGTTCTTGAGACGCCGGCCACGGCGAGGGCCGGGGGTGCGCGGGGCCACGATTGCGGTCCGGAGCCTTCGCTCCGGACTTCCCCATCGTCATCCTCGTTGTCGCCTGCGGCGACTGCCTTCGGATTCCCTCGGGCTTATCGACGCCCCGCGCACCCCCGGCCCTCGCCGCGGCCGGCTCCAATGGAGTTGATTTCACGGGCGTTGGGGCGGTTCGAGTTCTTGAGGTTCTTGCCGGGATTTGGGGATGCTCGGACGATCTTGCGGGGCCCGCCCCATGCCGGCCGCCCGGGCGGCCTCGTGGGGCTTACGCGGTGTCTTGCGTCGCGCGACGACGCTGCGCGCCGCTGGTCATCTCTTGCGATTCATGAAGCCCTGCTCACCATCGCCGTTACGTCGAGTTCTGGGCGCCTGCCTGCGAGGGCTTGTATCCGGATAGGCCAGTTGCAGTTTGGCGGCTATCTCGTACAGGCGCGAGATATCGATGCGCGCTTGTTTAGTGCGCTCGGTGCAAACACCCTAAGCCCACACCGGCGCGCAGCGGCATCTTGACGACGCAAGACGTCGTGTAAGCCCCACGAGGCCGCCCGGGCGGCCGGCATGGGGCGGGCCCCGCAAGATCCTTGGAAACCTTCACGGTTCATGGCAAGAATGCCAAGCAAACAAGCCGTCGCAGCGATCCGGAAACCAGAGATGTGCGAGCCGGTTGCGGCGGGGGGCTGGGGTGCGCGGGGCGTCGATAAGCCCGAGGGAATCCGAAGGCAGTCGCCGCAGGCGACAACGAGGATGACGATGGGGCAGTCCGGAGCGAAGGCTCCGGACCGCAATCGTGGACCCGCGCACCCCAGCCCCCCGCCGCAACCGGCGTCTCAAGAACTCTTGCTCAGAGCAACCCGCGTATCCCGGCAATCCCATGCGCGCCATGACGCAACGCGGCAGAGACCGTGGCGGCGGATTGCCCTCCCAACGCGTACACCGGAATGCCCGCATCGCGGTTGCCGGCGACGAAGCCTTCCCAGCCCAGCGTCGGGGCGCCCGGGTGCGACTCCGTTTCCAGAACCGGGCCCAGCACGGCGAAGTCCGCGCCGAGTTCCCGCGCATGCACGACTTCCGCGTTGTCGTGGGCCGATACCCCGACCAGCGCGCCGGCGGGCAATGCCGGGCGGGCGGTCAGGCGGGCCGCGTCGGCGCTGCGCAGGTGCACGCCGTCGGCTTCCTTCCACCATGCGGCGGGGTGCGCGCTGTTGATCAGGACCCGGGCGCCTGCGGCACGGCAGCGCTTGAGCACGCTGTGCAGCACCTCATGCAAAGAGCTGGCGCCCACGCCGTCCGGCCATTGCGGCTCGCGCAGCTGCACCAGTTTCAGGCCGCGCGCGAGCGCCGCGTCCAACCGGGCCAGGAACGCCGGCACGCCCGCGCGCGAGCCGATGCTGCTGATGCCGTAGGCGGTGGGCAGCTGCAGCCAGCGCAGCGGAGGAAGCGTGGCGGGGAGCAGGTCGCCCACCGATGCCGCCTGGGCCGGGTCCACCCATTCCAGGCGCTGGTTTTCCAGGCTGCGCGGCTCGCCTTCCCAGCCCGTGACGTGGCAGAACGCCAGGCGCACGGTGGTGTGCGGGTACGCATGCACGTAGGTGACCCAGGGACGCGATTGCGTGACCCGGATGCCGATCTCTTCCTGGAGTTCTCGCGCCAGCGCTTCCAGCACCGTTTCGCCGGGTTCGAGCTTGCCGCCCGGCAATTCCCACCAGCCCGACCAGGGCTTGCCTTCCGGACGCTGGCCCAGCAGCAGCATGCCGTCCGGGCGCAGGATCAGGCCGGCCGCGACGTCGACGATTTTCTCAGACATGCCGGGCAGCCCAGTCGCGCGCGAACTGGTAGGCCACGCGGCCCGAGCGCGAGCCGCGCTCGATGGTCCACTGCAAGGCCTCGGTGCGCGAGGGCTCGATGTGCGCTTCCGGGCAACCCAGTTCGCGCAGCCAGTGGTAGACGATGTCCAGGTAGTCGTCCTGCTTGAAGGGGTAGAACGACAGCCACAGCCCGAAGCGTTCGGACAGCGAGATTTTTTCCTCGACGGTTTCGCCGGGGTGGATCTCGCCGTCGGGCTGGTGCTTGGCCGCCAGGTTCTCGCTCATGTATTCCGGCATCAGGTGGCGCCGGTTGGAGGTGGCGTAGATCAGCACGTTGTCGCCCGAGGCCGACACCGAGCCGTCCAGCACCGATTTCAGCGCCTTGTAGCCGGCTTCGCCTTCCTCGAAGGACAGGTCGTCGCAGAACACGATGAAGCGTTCGGGACGCGAGGCCACCATTTCGACGATGTCGGCCAGGTCGCCGAGGTCGGACTTGTCGACTTCGATCAGGCGCAGGCCGCGGTCGCCGTAGGCGGCCAGCATGGCCTTGACCAGCGAGCTCTTGCCGGTGCCGCGGGCGCCGGTCATGAGCACGTTGTTGGCGGGCTTCTTTTCGATGAACTGCAGCGTGTTGCGGTCGATGGTGGCCTTCTGGCGCTCGATGTGCTGAAGGTCTTCCATGTCGATGCGCGCCACGTGGCGCACGGCGTCCAGCCAGCCGCGCGAGCCGCGCTTGCGCCAGCGGAAGGCGTGGGCGCTCCAGTCGATTTCGGGCGGCGCGGGAGGAAGCCACGCTTCCAGCTGAGCCAGCACGCGCTCAGCGCGCTGGATGAGGGTGGAGAACTCGGTTGCGGTCACGGCTCGGTCCAGGATGTTGGGGCGGATCAGGAACGGTAGTCGGCGTTGATCGACACGTACTCGTGCGAGAAGTCGCAGGTGTAGACCGTGTCGCTCACCTGGCCGCGGCCCAGCGCGATGCGCACCAGGATCTCGGCCTGCTTCATCACGCGCTGGCCGTCGGCTTCCTGGTAGGCGGGATTGCGACCGCCGTCCTTGGCCACCAGCACGTCGTCCAGCCACAGGCGGATCCCGGAGACGTCCAGGTCGTCGATCCCGGCGTAGCCCACGGCGGCCAGGATGCGGCCCAGGTTGGGGTCCGAGGCGAAGAAGGCGGTCTTGACCAGGGGCGAGTGCGCGACCGCGTACGCCACCTTGAGCGCTTCCTCGGTGTTGCCGGCCTCTTCGACGCGGATGGTCATGAACTTGGTGGCGCCTTCGGCGTCGCGCACGATCTTGGTCGCCAGCTCCAGCGCGGCGGCGGTCAGGGCCTCGCGCACGGCGGCGTAGGCGGCGTCGGATTCGCTGTTGACGTTGACGCCCGACTTGCCGGTCGCGGCAATGATGAAGGAGTCATTGGTGGACGTGTCGCCGTCGACCGTGATGCGGTTGAAGGATGCGTCGGCGATTTCGACGGCGAGCTTGCGCAGCAGCGGCTGGGCGATGCCGGCGTCGGTTGCCAGGAAGCTCAGCATCGTGGCCATGTTGGGGCGGATCATGCCCGCGCCCTTGCTGATGCCGGTGAAGGTGACGGTCTTGCCGCCGATGTCCACGCGGGCCGAGGAAATCTTCGGCAGCGTGTCGGTCGTCATGATGCCGTGGGCGGCGCTGGACCAGTGGTCGGGGCCGAGGTCGGCGATGGCGCGCGGCAGGCCGGCGACCAGGCGGTCCAGGGGCAGCGGCTCCAGGATGACGCCGGTGGAGAACGGCAGGATCTGGGCGGCGGGCACGCCCAGCAGCTGGCCCAGCGCCGCGCAGGTGTCCTGCGCCTTCTTCAGGCCTTCCTCGCCGGTGCCGGCGTTGGCGTTGCCCGTGTTGATGACCAGCGCGCTGATGGGGCCGCCGGCGGCCAGGTGGGCCTGGCAGACCTGCACCGGGGCGGCGCAGAAGCGGTTGCGCGTGAACACGCCGGCCACGCTGGTGCCCTCGGCCAGGCGGAATACCGTCAGGTCGCGGCGGTTGGCCTTGCGGATGCCGGCCTCGGCGACGCCGATGTCAACGCCGGCAACAGGAAAAATTTCGGACTCGGAGGGGATCTGCAGGTTAACGGCCATGACTTCGTCTCATGAATGAGCAGGACGGAATCGCCGCCAGGCGAGGCGGCGCGCGGGGGAAAGCTTCGTATTATCCCACCGGTTTGGGCGGGCGGCGGTCAGCGGGCCGTCAGGGGCCGATTCGCATGGCAGCCACGTCCAGCACGCCGGCCTCGCGGTTGCCGAGCACGGCCCGCACGGCGCCGTCGGGCGCCTGCAGCACCGATTTGCCGGCGGGCACGTCGTCGCCGCCGGCGCGGCGCGCCGAGCGGCCGCGCGAGGGCGAGAACAGCAGGTCGCCAGCCTGGGCGCCCGGCAGCCGGGGGTTGGCGGCCAGCACCCGGGTGCCAGGGGGATAGGTCATGTCGCCCAGCGCGGTTTCGCGGGCCAGCAGACCCTCGAAGCCCAGCATGCGGCGCTGGCCGTCCAGCTGCATGTCGACTTTCAGCAGGGGCAGGCGGGCGACGTCCAGGGCGTCGCTGCCCTCGGTGCGCAGCAGCCAGCGCGGGGCGTCGCCGGCCGCGCCCGGCGCGGCGGCGGCGCCGACGACCTTGAGCCAGGCCCCGGCGGGCACGGGCTGCTGGTCCAGCGTGTTGCCGATGGCCAGGTGGCAGCTGGCGAAGCGGGGATGCCCGTCGCGCATCACGAATTCGATCCGGTGGCCGTGCGCGCACAGCCAGCCTTCCATCGCCTGGTCGCGCTCGATTTCCACCGACAGGGTTTCCGCCTGCTTGCCGTTGGCGGGGTAGCGGAACAGGCGCGACGCCGTGATGCCCTGGATGGGAGCGGGGTGGGCCTCGGGAAAGACGGCGCGGTCGAAGGAGCCCAGGTCGCCCGGCGCGGCCAGGCGGAGTTCCGTGCCCGCGGGCATTTCCACGCCGGCCAGCAGCGTGGGCTGAGCCAGCACGGTCTTGCGGCCGGCGTCGGCCTGGGCGTCGCGCTGGGCCGAGAACCACAGGCTGAACTGCTGGTACGGGAAAATGGCCCCGACGATGGCGAGGAACGCCATCAGGACCGTGCCGATGCGGCGATGGTCGCCCAGCCAGTGGCGGGCGCTGCGGGTGGTGGCCAGCACGGCCAGCCAGGTCAGCAGCGTAGAAAGGCAGGCCAGCGAAGCTGCCATCAGCACGTAGAAATTGCCGCCAGGAAGAGAAACCGGAATCATGGCGGAATTATGCGCCAAACCGGCAGGCGGTTCAGCCTGGATCGCGCATCAGGTCTTGGCCGCCGCCGAGCGGGTGGCCACCACCTGCAGCTTGAGCTCGCCCAGGGCCTGGAACAAGGCGTTGCGGGTGCTCTCGGGCAGGTCGCCGAACATGGACTTGACCCAGGACTCATGGGCGCGCGCCATGCGGGCGAAACTCTTCTTGCCCAGCGGCGTGAGCTTGATGAGCGAGCTGCGGCGGTCGGTTTCGACCTTGGTGCGCACCACCAGGCCTTCCTTTTCCAGCTGGTCGGTGATGCCCGTGATGTTGCCGTTGGTGACCATCATGTGGCGTGACAGTTCGCCCATCTTCATGCCCTTGGGCGCGCGCTGCAATTGCGCCATCAGGTCGAAGCGGGGGAGCGTCGTGTCGAATTCGTTGCGCAGGCGGCTGCGGATCTCGCTTTCGACGAGATTGGCGCAGGTCAGCATGCGCAGCCACAGGCGCAGCGCGTGGTGGTCGTCCGGCGCGGCGCGGGATTCCAGGTCGGGGGCGTTGATCATGGCGGTTTACCGGGAATGAGGGGCGGGCGCCAGACCCATCTGCTCGAAGATGGCGCGGGTCAGCGGGCTGTCGGGATCGTTCAGGCTAAGGACGATGTCGTAGTGGTTCGTGCCGGGCATGGGCACATAGCGCCCGGGAAAGCCGCGCTCGATCCAGGCGGCGAGGTAGTCGTCGCTCTGGCGCTTGAACTCGGCGGTCTCGGTTTCGCCGTAGCTGACCACCAGCGGGCAGCCCGCCTGGGGCAGTTGCAGGGCGGGGCTGTTGCGGATGGCGTCGGCCTCGCTCATGCGCATCCATTCGTTGATGTGGGTGTGCACCAGGGGCCGCAGGTCGAACAGGCCCGACAAGGGCGCGGCGCCGCGGATCAGGTCGGGCGGGACTTCGTAGCCGGCATGCCAGCCGTTTGCCAGCAGCGCGCCGACCAGGTGGCCGCCCGCGGAACTGCCGCAGACGTGGATGCGCGTCGGATCGCCGCCGTATTCGGCGATATGGCGGTGGATCCAGGCCAGGGCGCGCCGGTTCTGGTCCACGATGCGGTCCAGCGTGACGGCGGGCGCCAGCGAGTAGTTCACGGCCACGACGACGGCGCCGGCCCGGGTGAACGCCGGCGCCATGCCGCTGGAATCGCTCTTGGACAGCAGGCGCCAGTAGCCGCCATGGATGAACACGAACACCGGCGCGTTGCGCGCGCCGGCGGCGGCGGGGAAGATGTCCAGCGATTCGTCGGCGTGCTCGCCGAAGGGCACGTCCAGCGCGCAGTCCAGCGTGCGGCGCGCCTCGGCGCTGTCCTCGGCGTACTTCTTGAGTATCGGCTGGATGTCGGGTACTGTCGCGCGAGCGTTGTACTGGATGTCCAGCGCGGCGCGGTCATAATTGCGGTAGAGGGTGGCCATGGCGGTCGCTGTTGGGGAACCCGTTGGTAAAAACCCTAGACTTGTTTTGGTGGATACTTTAAACCTAAACTATGAACCATGCCAGCTTTCCCCATGATGCACAAGGGGATTGGGGCAGCTCAGGACATCGGCGCCACGGCGCCGGCAGGCCGGGCATAGAAGTCTTTCGAATCGCACCACAAGAATGCCTCGACGCTGTGCCTTCGGCTTGCCGCCCCCGTGGCTGCGGTTTTTACCTTGGGGCGGCCCGGCGGTAAAAAAAGAACACCCATTCTGCGCGGCTCGCGCACGGAGCACACCACCATGCGTTTGATCACTTCCCTTCTGGCCGCTGCGGCCCTGGTCCCGGCAATGGCCAGCGCCGACACGATCAAGGTCGGCATCGCCAACGATATTTCCGGCCCCTTCTCGGCCTTGGGCGCCGAAGCCCGCGACGGCTTCAATCTCGCCATCAAGCAACTGGGCGGCAAGCTGGGCGGACAGCCCGCCGAATTCGTGCAGACCGACATGGGCGGCAACCCCGACCAGGCCCGCCAGCTCGTTACGCGCTACATCCAGCGCGACAAGATCGATTTCTTCACCGGCCCCATCGGCTCGAACGTGGCGCTGGCCGTCGGCCCGGCGCTGTTCGCCGCCAAGGTGCCGTACCTGTCGAACAACCCCGGCCCCAGCCAGTTCGCCGGCGCGCAGTGCAACGCCTACTGGTTCGGCACGTCCTACCAGAACGATGCCTTCCACGAGGCGGCCGGCAAGGTCGCGGCGGACCGCGGCTTCAAGAAGATGTTCATCATGGCCCCGGACTACCCGGCGGGCAAGGATGCGCTGACCGGCTTCAAGCGCGGCTACAAGACCGCGCCCGGCGACGAGGTCTACACCAAGCTCGGCCAGATCGACTACGCCGCCGAACTGGCGCAGATCCGCGCGGCCAAGCCCGACGCGGTCTACATCTTCCTGCCGGGCGGCATGGGCATCAACTTCGTCAAGCAATTCGTGTCGACTGGCCTGTCGCAAAGCGTCAAGCTGATCGGCCCGGGCTTCTCGGCCGACGAGGACGTGATCCAGGCCGTGGGCGACCCCATGCTGGGCATGTACAACACGGCGCAGTGGGCGCATGACCTGGACGTGCCGCAGAACAAGGCCTTCGTCGAGGCGTTCCGCAAGGAATACAACGGCCGCTATCCCTCGGTCTATGCCGCCCAGTCCTACGACGTGATCATGGCCATGGACGCCGCGGTCAAGCAGGCCGGCGGCAAGGCCTCCGACCGCGCCGCCATCATCCAGGCGCTGCAGAAGGCCGACTACCCCTCGGTGCGCGGCAGCTTCACCTACGGCAAGAACCACTATCCGATCCAGTCCTACTACCTGCGCGTCGTCGAAAAGGACGGCAGCGGCCGCGTCACCAACAAGCTGGTGGGCAAGGTGTTCGACAAGTACCAGGACGTCTACGTCGGCGACTGCAAGCTGTAGAGGGAAGCCCACCCCGAAGCGCTGCGCGCTTCCCCCTCAAGGGGGCATGCCTGCGGACCGGCGAAGCCGGCTCCGCGGCATCCGGATGGAGTGACACCAGTGCATGCGCCGCGCGTGATGGGCAATTGGATTGGCTTTGGTGATTTGACCGCGAGCTAGGCCATCGGCAATTCGCGGCAGGGAGAAGTCTTCATGACGTTTACGCTGATCGTCGAGCAATTGCTGAACGGTCTGCAGTTTGGGTTGATGTTGTTTCTGATCGCGGCCGGGCTGACCCTGGTGTTCGGCATCATGGACATCATGAATCTGGCTCACGGCTCGCTCTACATGGCCGGCGCCTACGTGGCCGCCGAAACCATGCAGCGCACGGGTTCCTTCACCGCCGCCGTCCTGGTGGCGGCCGTCGCCACCGGGCTGGTCGGCGTGATCCTGGAACTGGTCCTGATCCGCCGCCTGGCGCTGCGCGACCACCTGGCCCAGGTGCTGGGCACCTACGCCGTCATTCTCATCGCCAACGACCTGGTCAAGATGATCTGGGGCCCGGCCCCGGTGATGCTGAACATGCCGGCCGCGCTGTCCGGCCCGGTGCGCCTGCTGCCCGACCTGCTCTATCCCGCCTACCGCCTCATGATCATCGTGTTCGGCGTGGCCGCGGCCGCGGGGCTGTACTGGTTCGTGACCCGCACCCGCGCGGGCGTGCTGGTGCGGGCCGGCGCCTCCAACCGCCAGATGGCCACGCTGATGGGCGTGCGCGTGCCGATGCTGTTCCTGGGCGTGTTCGCGCTGGGCGCCATGCTGGCCGCGGTGGCCGGCGCCCTGCTGGGCCCGATCACGTCGGTGCAGGTAGGCATGGGCGAGGAAATCCTGATCCTGGTGCTGGTGTGCATCGTCATCGGCGGCATCGGCTCGATCCGCGGCGCCTTCGTCGGCGCGCTGCTGGTGGGCATGGTGGACACGGCGGGGCGGGCCTTCCTGCCCATGCTGCTGCGCCAGGTCTTTTCGCCGGCGGTGGCGTCCAGCGTCGGTCCGACGCTGGCGGCCATCGCCATTTACGTATTGATGGCGGCGGTGCTGGTGTTCCGGCCCTCAGGCCTGTTTCCGGCGCGGGGTTGACTGTGAGATCCGCAATCTGGACTGTGATCCTGCTGGCCGCGCTGGCGGTCTTCCCGCTGGTGGCGCCGGCCCTGGGCCTGGACTTCTACATTTCCTTCGTGCGGCGCGTGCTGATCTACGCGCTGGCCGCCACCAGCCTGAACCTGATCCTGGGCTACGGCGGCATGGTGGCGCTGGGGCATGCGGCCTTCTTCGGCGCCGGCGCCTACGCCGTGGGCATCCTCGCCATGGCGGGCGTCACCTCGGCGCTGATCGTCTGGCCGGTCGCCATGCTGCTGGCGGCGGTGCTGGCCTGCGTCACCGGGGCGATCTCGCTGCGCACCCGCGGCGTGTACTTCATCATGATTACGCTCGCTTTCGCGCAGATGCTGTTCTACATCTTCATCTCGCTGCGCCAGTACGGCGGCGAGGACGGACTGAACCTGCCGGGCTATTCCAGCCTGCCGGGCATCGACCTGGCCAACGACACGAGCTTCTATTACCTGGTGCTGGTCCTGTTCGCGCTGCTCATGTGGGCATTCGGACGCGTGGTGGCCTCGCGCTTCGGCACGGCGCTGCAAGGCATCCGCGAGAACGAGTCGCGCATGGAATCCATGGGCTATCCCGTCTACCGGATCAAGCTCACGGCCTTCACCCTCAGCGGCGCGGTGGCCGGGCTGGCGGGCGCGCTGCTGGCCAACCACAACCTCTTCATCTCGCCCAGCCTGATGCACTGGACCCAGTCGGCCAACCTGCTGATCATGGTGCTGGTGGGCGGCATCGGCCTGCGCTACGGCGGGGTGGCCGGCGCCGTGGTGATGCTGACGCTGGAGGAAGTGCTGCGCCTGTGGACGGAATACTGGCACCTGCCGCTGGGCGTGCTGCTGCTGTGCGTGGTGTTCGGCGCGCCGCGCGGCCTGGTCGGGCTGTTCGGCCCGCTGTTCGGCGGCCGCGCCGCCCCGCAATCCAGCAAGGTGGGATCATGAACGCTGCCGCAACTCCGGCCCTGCAGGCATCGGGGCTGGTGCGCCGTTTCGGCGCGCTGGTCGCCACCGACAATGTGTCGCTGTCGCTGAACCCGGGCGAGATCCACGCCCTGATCGGCCCCAACGGCGCGGGCAAGTCCACCCTGATCCACCTGCTGTCGGGCACGCTGTCCGCGGATTCGGGCAAGCTGACGGTGGACGGCCGCGACGTCACCGGCATGAATGCGCACCAGCGGGTGTCCGCGGGCCTGTCGCGTTCCTACCAGATCACCAACATCTTCAAGCAGTCCAGCGTGCTGGACAACCTGGTGCTCGCGGTGCAGGCGCATGCCGGCAGCAGCTTCCGGTTCTGGAAGCCGCGCGCGGCCGAAGCCGCCCTGTACGAGGAGGCGCGCGAACTGGCGCGGGAATGCGCCATCGACGCCAGCCTGCTGGAGCGGCCTGCCGGCACCTTGCCGCACGGCGAACAGCGCAAGGTGGAATTCGCGCTGGCGCTGGCGGCCCGGCCCCGCGTGCTGTTGCTGGACGAGCCCATGGCGGGCATGGGGCCGGACGAAACCGTCCGCCTCACCGAACTGATCGAATCCCTGCGGGGACGCGCCGCCATGTTGCTGGTGGAACATGATATGCAGGCGGTATTCCGCCTGGCCGACCGCTTGTCGGTGCTGGTGTACGGCCGGGTCATCGCGACGGGCACGCCGGATGAAATCCGCGCCAATCCCGAGGTGCGGCAAGCCTACCTGGGCGACGAGGAGACCGCGTGATGCTCACCATCGAATCGGCCAAGAGCGGCTATGGCGCGAGCCAGGTGCTGTTCGGCGTGGACCTGCAGATCGGCGCGGGGCAGGTCGTGACCCTCCTGGGCCGCAACGGCATGGGCAAGACCACGCTGCTGCGCACCCTGTTCGGCCAGCTGCCATTGCGCGGAGGCAGGATCCACTTCGCCGGGCAGGACATCAGCGGCTGGAGCCCGGACCGCATCGCGCGGGCCGGCATGGCGATCGTGCCGGAAGGGCGGCAATGCTTCCCCAACCTGACGGTGCGCGAGCACCTGACGGCCTTCGTGGCGGGGCGCAATCCCGACATCGGCGCGCCCTGGACGCCGGAACGGGTGTTCGAACTCTTCCCCCGCCTGCACGAGCGCGCCCGCAACATGGGCAACCAGCTCTCGGGCGGCGAGCAGCAGATGCTGGCCATCGGCCGGGCCCTGGTCACCAATCCCCGGCTCCTGATCCTGGACGAGGCCACCGAAGGCCTGGCGCCCAAGATCCGCGAAGAGATCTGGAACTGCCTCGCGCGGCTGCGCCAGGCGGGGCAGACCATCCTGGTCATCGACAAATACGTCGAAAGATTGCTGAGCCTGGCCGACCAGCACGTGATCCTGGAACGCGGCAAAGTGGTGTGGACGGGCGACTCCCCCGCCCTGGATGCCGACCGCGGTCTCTGGGAACGCTACCTCGGCGTGTAGCGAGAAAGCCTCAATCGGGCGCCCGGCAAGCGGGCTCCGATGACATAAATCGCAATAAATCGGCATTTACATTGCAACGATGAAACTTATGGCGTCCCGGGTGCTTACACTCGTTTTCGCCTGTTTCAATTGGATCCACTGTTATCTAAACTTGTCGCGCCGGACGTGCCGCGTGGTACGCCCGCAGCAGGCTCTAGGCCGAAGAGGCGGGGCGAATGGCGCGGCAAGAGGCGGGTTTTACGGCCGCCGCCCGCGCACGCGCCCCCTTTTTACGCACGTCACGTCTTATTAAGGTTGTCAGGAAGACTTCGCATGGCGAAATGGGGTTTGCGCAGAAAATCGTTGATGGCGCTGTTGTTGGCGTGCGTGGTCGCCCTGGCGCCGGCGGCCTTGATCGGATGGCAGGTGCTGGACGGTGTCCGGGAACACTTCGGGCGGGCCTTTGCCGACAATTTCACGCAGTTGAACCGCCAGCGCGTCCTCGCGCCGGTGTCGCGCGAACTGGCCCTGTCCCTGCGGCTCGCCGATAGCGAGGTCACGCGCCGCTGGCTGCGCCATGAGGGCGATCCGGCCGCGCGCGAACTGTTCTTCCGCGAGGCCGACGGCTACCGCCGGGACCTGCTCGGCCGGGCCTACTTCATCGCCAGCGCCGCGTCCGGCAATTATTACTTCAACGACGACCAGCCCCTGTCGGAGTCGCCCCGCTACACCCTGAGCCGGACCGCCGCCGACGACGGCTGGTTCTACCTCACGCTGAAGTCCGCGGCCAAGTACAACATCAACGTCAATCCGGACCTGAAGCTCAAGACCACCAAGGTCTGGATAAACGTCCAGGTGCGCGATGGCGACCGGGTGCTGGGCCTGACCGGCTCGGCCCTGGACGTGGGGGGCTTCCTGCGCGACTTCGTCAACAGCGGCCAGCCGGGAGTCACGCCCATCATCGTCGATGCGGACGGCGCCATCCAGGCGCACATGGACGCCTCGCTGATCGCCTACAACTCGGGCGCGGCCGGCGCCGGCGAAGGCCGCGGCAAGGTATTCGACCTGCTGGAGGGCGGGGAAGGGCGGGCCGAACTGGCCGCCGCGATGAAGGCGGCCCAGGCCGATCCCCAGTCGGTGCAGTCGGCCTGGGTGACCATGGACGGGATCCGCCAGCTGGTGTCGGTGGCCTACATGCCCGAACTGCACTGGCACGTGCTTACCGTGGTGGACCTGGGCGCCGCCCGCGTGCTGGATACGGATTGGATCTGGCCGGCGGCGATCGGCCTGGTGGTGCTGTTCGCGGCCATGCTCCTGTGCTTCGGATACGCCATCGAGCGGCTGATGCTGCGTCCGCTGCACCGCCTGCAGCAGTCGGCGCGGGCCATCGCCGACGGCAGCTACGACGTGCGCCTGCCGCCGGGCGGCCAGGACGAGATCGGCGACCTCAGCCGCGCTTTCGGGGTGATGGCCGACAAGGTGCGCCAGCACACCGCCGAACTGGAGACCAAGGTGCGCGAACGAACCTCCGAGCTGGAGGACGCCAACCGCGCCATGGCCGCCGCCCACAAGAAGATCGGCGATTCCATCGACTACGCCAGCCTGATCCAGCGCGCCATCCTGCCGGACCGCCAGCTGACCCAGTCGCTGGGGGCGCACCATTTCGTGCTGTGGAAGCCGCGCGACGTGGTGGGGGGCGACTTCTACGTGTTTCGCTCCGACGGCGCCAATTGCCTGCTGGGCATCATGGACTGCGCCGGCCATGGCGTGCCGGGCGCCTTGATGACCATGCTGGCCCGCGCGGCCATCGACCTGGCGATCACGGAAGTGGGGCCGGCCGATCCGGCGGCCATCCTGGGCCGCACCGACAGCGCGATCCGCGCCATGCTTGCGGACGCGCAATTGCCGCGGGCGCTGGCTACCAATACGGATGCGGGGCTGGTATATATTGACCGCCAATCGGGCCGGCTGCTGTACGCCGGCGCCAAGATCAGCCTGTACGCAAGCAACGGCGAGATCCTGCGCGAAGTGCCCGGAGGCAAGCGCGCGCTGGGCGACAAGCGCGCCGCCGCCTATGAAAACGTCGAATTGAAACTGGAGGCTGGCTGGACGTACTACCTGGCCACGGATGGATTCCTGGACCAGGCCGGCGGCGAGCATGGTTTCGGTTTCGGCAACACGCGTTTCGCCGGAATGCTCAAGAGGCACGCGCGCCAGCCGTTAACCGAACAGGCGGCTGCCTTTACCCAGGCCCTGGCCGAATATCAGGGCGGGCGGCCACAGCGTGACGACATCACCTTGCTGTCGTTCCGTTTCGAATAAACGTTATCAGGGCGTAACCCTCATGAATGCCTCCGATCTCTACGCATTGGGCGAACGATTCAACCAGAATCGCACCTTGCTGTGCTTCAACGGACCGATTTCCCGCAGCCTGATCGAGGAAATCGGCAATGCGCTCAAGAATTACCTGAACGCCGAGCATGCCCGGCCCGCGGAGGCCATGGACGTGTTCTCGGTCTATATCGAGATGATCCAGAACATCCGCCAGTACGCCGCGCTGAACGGCGACGTCGACGCGTCGGCCACGGTGGTGATCGGCCGCCGCGACGATAGCCGCTACGTGGTGTCGGCCGGCAACCTGGTCAAGGCCGAGGACGGCCGGAGCCTGGTGGCGCGCATCCAGGAGCTGGCGGCGCTGGACAAGCCGGCGCTGAAGGCCGAATACAAGCAGCAACTGCACAAGCCGCGCGCCCAGGGCGTCGCCTCGGGCGCGGGCCTGGGGCTGATCGACATCGCCCGCCGCGCCGGCGCTCCGCTGGAAGCCGGCCTGACCCCCGCCGCCGGCGCGGGCCAGGCCTTCTTCAGCCTGAGCGTCGTGATTTGAAGGCGAGCGCACCCAAGCAATATCTTCGGAGCAATTGATGAAAGACTTGAACATTCCCGGGACCCAGTCCACGCCCGCCATCGACGCCGACGCCGCCGCCGGCGTGCTGGCGATGCGCGGCGACTCCTATCCCGAGAATTCCTTCGAACTGTTCGGCCCGGTCATCGAGTGGGTCGAGGCCTACCTGCTGAGCGGCGCGGCCCCCCTCAGGCTGGAACTGGAACTGCTCTACCTGAACACCAGCAGCATCAAGTCCGTCATGGACATCTTCGATGTGCTGGAGGCGGCGCACGGCAAGGGCCGCGACGTCAGCGTGACCTGGTACTACGACATGCGCAACGAACGCGTGGGAGAGCTGGCCGAGGAATTCAAGGAAGACTGCACCTTTCCCTTTTCGGTCGTCGGCCGCCAATGAAACCGGACGCCGCCCAGCTGGACAAACGCATCGCCGCGCTGCTGGCGGACCCGGCCTATGAAGGCCATCCGCTGCGCGAGGCGCTGGACGCGCTGTGGCGGCATACGGCGGAACAGATGGCGCGCATCGAACGCGTGACCCAGCTGTCGGACGCCTACCAGAGCATGGCGCACGAGCGCGAGCTGGGCCTGTGCGACCGGTTCGACCGCCAGCTGCGCCGGCTTACCCGGATCGCGCGGATCTCGGACCACTACCAGAGCATGATGCGCGACCTGAACGTCGCGCTGCTGGAAACCTCCAACCGCGATGCGCTGACCGGGCTGCTGAACCGCCGCGCCCTGATGGAAATGATCAAGCAGGAGGTCCTGCGCGCGTCCCGGGGCGGCGAGAGCTTCGTCGTGGCGATGCTGGACGTGGACCATTTCAAGTCGGTCAACGACCGCTACGGCCACGAAATGGGCGACCGCGCGCTGGTCGAACTGGCCGGGGTGCTGGGCAAGAACCTGCGCGAGTACGACCTGTGCGGCCGTTGGGGCGGCGAGGAATTCCTGGTGCTGCTGCCCAATACCCAGTCCGAGTCGGCCCAGCGCGTCATGGACCGGCTGGTGGGCGCGGTGCGCGCGCTGACGATCGCGGCGGGCGACGGCGTATTGAGGCTCACGGTCAGCATCGGCATGGCGTATCACCAGTTGGGAGAGACCTTTTCGGAAACGCTCAGCCGCGCCGACCAGGCGCTGTACCTTGCCAAGCAAGACGGCCGCGACCGCGTCGCGCTGGGCTTTCCCAAGCGCTGAATGAAACCGGATCAGCTGTTATCCGGCATGGAGCCCCATATGCTTGATTCTCATCCAGGCGCTTTCCCCGCGGGGCCGCAAGGCGCTGCTTGGAGCACGGGCAATTACCTGACGTCGATGGATCGGGCGCTGCTGCTGTTCGATTTCGACCTCGCCGGCTCCTTGTTGAAGGCCAATGAAAACTTCCTGGCCGCGGTGGGATATTCCCGCGACGAGGCCCCGGCCCTGCGCCACGACATGCTGTGCGACAGCCTGGACGAAGGCAAGGGCATCGTGGGCGGCGAGCAGGTCTGGAGCCGGCTGCTGGGCGGCCGGCATTTCTCGGGCACTTGCCGCTACCGCCGCAAGGACGGCGGTTTCCTGTGGATCGAGGCCACCTACCTGCCAGTGCTCGACGCGGCCGGCGAGGTCGCCCGCATTTCGGTCGTGTCCCGGCGTTCCATCGCCGACGCCGAGCGCCAGGAAGAGATCCGCCTGCTGCTGCTGGGTATCAACGAAACCGGCAACGCGGTTGCCGTGTCGGGCCGCGACGGCCGCATCCTGTACGTGAACGACGGCTTCAAGCGCATGCTGGGTTTCTCCCGCGGCGACGCGGTGCACCAGGAGCTGGGCGAATTGCTGTCGGGCGGCAGGCAGGACGGCGGCACGCGCGAAGAGCTCGCGCGCCGCATCGCCTGCCGCGAGGGCTATCACAAGGACGTGCTGGTCTACGACCGGGCGGGGCGGCCGCTGTGGGTGTCGGTGATGGCCAACTCCGTGTTCGACGACCGCGGCGCGCTGGTCAACATCGTGGACGTGCTTACCGACATCACGCCGACCAAGGTGCACGAAGTGCTGCAGCGGCGCGTGCTCCAGGCGATGGTGAACGAGGCCTCGGTGGTCGAGGTCATGAACATGGTGTGCCGCGAAGTGGAGCGGCTGGCGCCCGAAGTGGCCGCCAGCGTGCTGCGCGTGGACGACGCGGGGCTGCTGCGCCCGCTGGCCGCGCCCAGCCTGCCCGCGGCCTACGCCGACGCGCTCGACGGCGCGTCCATCGGCCCGCAGGCGGGCGCCTGCGGCACCTCCGCCTTCCTGGGCCGGCCGGTCATCGTGCCGGACATCGCCACCGACCCCCTATGGGACGGCTATCGCGACATGCCGCTGCCGGAGGACATCAAGGCCTGCTGGTCCTCGCCGATCAAATCCAGCGACGGCCGGGTGATCGGAACCTTCGCCTTCTATTTCCGCGAGCGCCGCCTGCCCGACGATTTCCACCACCGGCTGGTGGACGTCTGCGTGTACCTCTGCGCCCTGGCGCTGGAGCGGGAAGAGGCCCGCGCCCGCATTCGCCAGCTGGCGTTCTACGACGAGCTGACGGGCCTGCCCAACCGCAACCTGCTGCTGGCGCAGGCCGAACAGGCCATCGCGCGCGCCGAGCCGGAACGCAAGCGCGTGGCGGTGCTGTTCCTGGACCTGGACCGTTTCAAACAGGTCAACGACACGCTGGGCCATCCCATCGGCGATGCGCTGCTGCGCGACGTGGCCCAGCGCCTGCGCCGGCTGGCGCGGGCGACCGACATCGTGGGCCGCTTGTCGGGCGACGAATTCGTGATGCTGATGCCGGACTTCGAGCATGGCCGCCTGACCGCCGCGGCCGAGCACGTGCTGGTGGCGCTGGCCCAGCCCTTCTCGGTGGGCGGCATTACGCTGAACCCCTCGGTCAGCATCGGCATCAGCGTGTTCCCCGAGAACGGGCGCGACATGGACACGCTGCTGCGCCACGCCGACATGGCGATGTACCAGGCCAAGACGGCCGGACGCAACCGCATCTCCTTCTTCAGCGCCGAGATGAACCGGCAAGCCCAGGAACGGCTGGCGCTGGAAGCCGCGCTGCGCGACGCGCTGGAGGAAAAGGCCCTGCGCCTGCATTACCAGCCGCAGGTCGGGCTGAAGAACGGCACGCTGTACGGGGTCGAGGCGCTGGCGCGCTGGCGCCATCCCACGCTGGGCGATATTTCCCCCGCGCGCTTCGTGCCCCTGGCCGAAGAATGCGGGCTGATCGGCGACCTGGGCGACTGGGCCCTGCGCGAAGCGTGTTCCCAGCTGGCGGTCTGGCGCGGCAAGGGGCTGCGGGTGCCGTCGGTGTCGGTGAACCTGTCGGCCACCAATTTCCACAACCTGAACCTGCCGCGGCTGATCGAGGCCATCCTGGCCGAGTTCGGCCTGGCGCCGGCGGACCTGATGCTGGAAATCACCGAAGGCGTGGTGCTCGACGCCACCGCCGGGACGCTGCGCACCATCGCCGAGCTGCACCGGCTGGGGGTGCGCCTGTCGATGGACGACTTCGGAACGGGTTATTCCAGCCTGGGGCACTTGCGACGCCTGATCGTGGACGAACTGAAGCTGGACCGCAGCTTCGTCCAGGGCCTGGAAAGCGACGACGCGGCCCGGGCGCTGACCAGCGCCGTCATCCGCATCGGCGAGAGCCTGAGCCTGCCGGTGGTGGCCGAGGGCGTGGAAAACGAAGAGCAGCGCCGGTTCCTGATCGAACAGGGGTGCGCGGCGGGGCAGGGGTTCCTGTTTTCTCCGCCGTTGCCGGCGGATGACCTCGAAGAGTGGTTGCGGGGGAGGCCTTAGGGGCTTGCGCTTTGGGGCTGTTGTTTGAGTTCTTTCGAGGTCTGAGTTCTTTCGAGGTTTGAGTTCTTGAGACGCCCGCCGCGTCGGGGGCCTGGGGTGCGCGGGGCCACGATTGCGGTCCGGAGCCTTCGCTCCGGACTGCCCCATCGTCATCCTCGTTGTCGCCTGCGGCGACTGCCTTCGGATTCCCTCGGGCTTATCGACGCCCCGCGCACCCCAGGCCCCCGACGCGACGGGCTCTGGCGGTTGAAACCTGGCGGTCGCTGGGGAGGGTTGGGTGCTTGGGGTTCTCGCCCCGGGTGGTGGGGTGGTGGAGGATCTTGCGGGGCCCGCCT
>NZ_BCTQ01000045.1 GCF_001571365.1 Achromobacter denitrificans NBRC 15125
GGAACCCAGCCCGAACGCGGCGATGGCGCCCCAGACCAGGCAGCCCGCGCAGATGCCCAGCCCGGCCATGAAGGCGCGCCTGCCGCCCTCGACGGCGGCGGTGCGCAGCACCAGCGCGCTGTCCATGCCCGGCGTAACGGTCAGGATGGCGGCGGCCAGGGTGAAGGCGAGCAGGGCGGCGGTGGCGGTCATGGGGATGTCGGGCGGGAGGATCCGGGCAGGCGGCCAGTGTAGCGCCGGCGGCGGCCGCGGCCCAGCGGCAGGATCCGGGCGGAGCAGGCGGTATCATGGCGGCCTTCAGCCATTTGCTTCATTCAACGGATTCTCGCCATGGCCCTGCGCGCCACCATCTACAAGGCCGAACTCAACGTCGCCGACACCGACCGCCACTACTACGGCAGCCACTCGCTGACGGTCGCCCGCCATCCCTCGGAAACCGACGAGCGCATGATGGTGAGGCTGGTCGCCTTCGCGCTGCATGCGCAGGAAGACCTGAGCTTCACCAAGGGCCTGAGCGATACCGACGAGCCGGACCTCTGGGCCAAGGACCTGACCGGCGCGGTCAAGCTGTGGATCGAGGTCGGCCAGCCCGAAGAACGCCGCATCCTGCGCGCCTGCGGCCGGGCCGACGAAGTCATCGTCTATTGCTATGGCGGGTCGGCAAGCAAGATCTGGTGGGATGGCGTGAAGAACAAGCTTGAGCGCACCCGCAACCTGAAGGTGGTCAACCTGCCGGTGGAGCAGACCAAGGCGCTGGCCGGGCTGGCCGAGCGCACCATGCAGCTGAACGCCAATATCTCGGACGGGGTGGTGTATTTCTCGGCCGACAAGGGCGAAGTCAGCATCGAGCCGGAAGCCTGGCGTTAGATAGAACCTGTCCCCGCTAAAAAACAGTTGCAGGCGCAGGGGGCGGGGCCGTAATATGATGATCATCATATTCAAGGTCCCGCGGCCATGACCCGTCCCGCCACCCGCAAGGAGTTGTCCCACGAACGCATCGTCGACGCGGCCGCGCGCGCGATCCGGCGCGAGGGCTATGCGGGCGTGGGCGTGGCGGAGGTAATGAAAGAGGCGGGCCTGACCCATGGCGGCTTCTACGCGCATTTCGCCTCGCGCGACGCGCTGCTCGCCGCCGCCATGGAGCGCGCCGGCCGCGATGGCGCGGAACGCCTGATGCAAGGCATGGCGCAGCGCCGCACCGAGGGCGCGAGCCCGCTGCGCGCCTGGGTGGACACCTACCTGAGCGAGGCCCACCTGGCCGGCTGCGAGCGCGGATGCCCGGTTTCGGCGCTGGCCTCGGAGATTCCGCGCCAGTCGGCCGACGTGCGCGAGGCGGCGGCCGACCGGGTATGGCGGCTGCTGGAAGGCGTGCGCAAGGTGTTGCCCGCCGCGGCGGACGAGCATGCGGCGGTGGCCGTGACCAGCACGCTGGTGGGCGCCCTGCAACTGGCCCGGGCCCTGGGCGACAACGACCGGGGGCGCGCCGTGCTGGCCTCGGCGCGCAAGGCCATCCTCGACCAGTACGAGCGCGAGGATCCGCCAGCTTCCTGACCCGATTTTTCCCGGGCCGCATTGCGCGGCCTTTTTACCCGCCATGAATATGATGATCATCATATTTCGATAGACCCGACCTTTTCCGGTCCGCCGCGGCACCGCCGCACAGAGGAAATCCATCATGGAACTCAAGAACGCCGTCGTTTTCATTACCGGGGCCAATCGCGGCCTGGGCCTGGCCTTCGCCCGCGAAGCCCTGGCCCGGGGCGCGCGCAAGGTCTACGCCGCCGCCCGCGATCCGTCGACGGTGCGGCTGGAGGGCGTGGAGCCCGTCAAGCTCGACGTCACCCGGCCGGACGAGGTGGCCGCCGTCGCGGCGCGCGCCCGCGACGTGACCGTGCTGATCAACAACGCGGGCATCGCCGCGACCGGGGGCTTCCTGGCGGCCGGCAGCGCGGACTCGGCCCGCCGCCACCTGGAGACCAACCTGATCGGCCCGCTGCTGATGGCGCAGGCCTTCGCGCCGGCGCTGGCGGCCAATGGCGGCGGGGCGCTGCTGAACGTGCTGTCCATCGCCAGCTGGATCAACCGCCCGCTGCTGGGCGTGTACGGCATGAGCAAGTCGGCCGCCTGGGCCCTGACCAACGGCCTGCGCCACGAGCTGCGGGAGCAGGGCACGCAGGTGCTCGGCCTGCACATGGGCTTCGTCGATACGGACCTGACCCGCGGCATCGACGCGCCCAAATCCACGCCGCAGGCCATCGTGAGCGAGGCCTTCGATGCGCTGGAGGCGGGCGAGGAAGAAGTGCTGGCCGACGAGGCCACCCGCGCGGTCAAGCTGGGCCTGTCGGTCCGCCCGGCCGTCTACCTGCAAGCCTGAGGAGGCCGCGCCATGCATGCCACCGCCACTTCCGCCGCGCCGTCCGCGCCCGCGGCCTCTCCCTGGCCGGTGTTCTGGGTCGCCAGCATCGCCGTGTTCCTGGTGTCCCTGGACAGCACCATGCTGTACGCCGCCTTCGGGGCCTTGCGGGCGGGCTTCCCCGACGCGTCGGCCGCCGATATGTCGTGGGTGCTCAACGCCTATACGGTGGTGTTCGCCGCCATGCTGATCCCGTCGGGCGGTCTGGCCGACACCCATGGCCGCAAACGCATGTTCATGGGCGGCGTGGTGCTGTTCCTGGCGGCGTCGGCGGCCTGCGGCCTGGCCGGCAGCGAAGGCTGGCTGATCGCCGCGCGCGTGTTGCAGGCGGTGGGCGCCGCGCTGCTCACGCCAGCCTCGCTCTCCATCGTGCTGGCCGCCTTTCCCGCGTCGCAGCGCGCCGTGGCGGTCAGTCTGTGGGGCGCCGTGGGCGGCCTGGCCGCGGCCGTGGGCCCGAGCCTGGGCGCCTTCGTGGTGGACGTCGCGGGCTGGCCGTGGGCCTTCTACATCAACCTGCCGCTGGGCGCGCTGTCGCTGTGGTTCGGCGCCGGCCTGCTGAAGGAATCCGTCAAGCCGGATGCCCGGCGCCGGGTGGACGGCGTGGGCATGACGCTGCTGATCGTGGGGGTGGGCGCGCTGGCGCTGGCCATCGTGCAGTCGGAATCGCCGGCCTGGCAGCGCGGCGAATTGATCGTGGCGGCGGCGGTCGGGCTCGTGTCCCTCGTGGCGTTCGTGCCGTGGGCGCGGGCGACGCCGCATCCGCTGGTGGACCTGTCGCTGTTCCGCCACCGCACCTATCGCTACGTGAACCTGGCCACGCTCAGCTTCGGCATCGCGTTCGCAATGATGTTCTTTGCTTTCTTCTTCTACATGACGGGCGTGTGGCATTACAGCCTGCCGCGCGCCGGCCTGGCGGTGACGCCCGGCCCGCTGCTGGTCATGCCCACCGCCATCCTCACGGGAAGGCTGGCCGCGCGGATGGGCCACCGGCCTTTCCTGGTGGGCGGATCGCTGGTGTACGCGGCCAGCGGGCTGTGGTTCCTGCTGGTGCCGGGGGCGGAGCCGGCCTACCTTAGCCAGTGGCTGCCCGGGCTGCTGCTGAGCGGGATCGGGGTGGGCATGGTGCTGCCGTCCTTGTCGGGCGCCGCCGTGAACCGCCTGCCCACCCAGCATTACGCCGTGGGCAGCGCGGTCAACCAGGCCACGCGGCAGATCGGCGGCGTTCTGGGCGTGGCGCTCACGGTGCTGCTGCTGGGGCAGGGCGTCGCGGGGCACGAGGACTTCTCGCCCATCTATGCCGGGCACGTGGGCCTTGCCCTGCTGACGGCCTTGCTGTGCCTGGCCGTGGATACGCGGCCGCGGGCGGCCTGACCCTTCAGCCGCAGGCGTCGGCGGCCAGGTTGGCCGGATCCGCGCAGGCCCGCCACCGGGCCTGCGGCATCGCCGGCACCAGCTGCACGCGGCTCATCGGATCCCGGTACCAGAAGATCCGGCCGGGCGCCTCATGCATCGCGTCCCAGACCCGCGCCTGCTCCTCGGCGGAGAGCGCCGCGCGGCCCTGCGGATCCACGACGCCCCGCGCCAGCACGGCCTGCGCGGCGGGATTCCAGGATGCGTCTTCCGGGTCGTCCAGCGCCACGTCCGCGGCGATGCGCACGATGCGCCAGTCCGCGTCCGGCACGCCGTCGGCCAGGTTCGCCAGGCGCTTGCGCTCCAGCACGTAGAGCGGGTCGGGCTGGGCGGCGGGCACGGCATGGGGATGGGCGCCGTCGCCTTCGGCGCCGGATCCGCGCGCGGCCTCCGGGCCCGCATAGCGCTGCGACGGCCGGCCCTGCTCGTCGTACGCCTGGACCGACACGGCCGCGCCCGTCGCGGTGCTGTCGATGACGCGCAGCAGCTTGCCCGAGGCATCGCGCACATAGCGCCGGGCCGCGGCGGTCTTGCCGGCGTCCCCGCAGTCGCCGCCGACGAATTCCGTCAGGGCGCCTCGGCCGTCGCGCTTCAGGCAGGCCTGGCGCACCGCCGTGTAGACGGGCGGCGCCCGGTACGCGGTCTGGTCGTACTCGACCGCGCGGACGAGGGCGCCGGCGGCATCGTATTCCAGCGCGAAGCCGCCCGACAGCAGGGGCGGCGACGCGCGGCCCCGCTGCCCGGTGTCATAGCTTTCCACCCGGCACAGTCGGCCGGCGGCGTCGAAATAGAGCCGGGTGGGCGCGGGCGAGTCCGCGTGCGGCGGATAGGCGGCCCAGTCGACCCGGTCCATCCAGGTCTGGGGCATCGGGTCGCCGGCCTCGGCCAGCCAGACGGGCGCGTGGCGCGCCGGCACGCGTGCGCCGTCGCGGCCAAGCAGGACCCGGTCTTGCCCGAGCGCGACGGACACCGGCACCGCGGGCCAGGCCGGCGGCGCCGTGAAATCGACGTCGGCCGGCCCGCAGCCGGCCAGCGCCGCGCCGGCATGGAGGGCTGCGGCCAGCGCCAGGGCGAGCCGCCTACGCATAGGACAGGCCGTCCATGAACCTCACCAGCTCCCAGAATTCCCGGGAGACGCCGCCCAGCCGCAGATGGCCCTCGCGTGTTTCGAACAGCAGGAAAGGGTAGGCATCGCGCGCCAGGACGCCCGGCGCGGGCAGCCGATAGGGCTTGAAGATCTCCGGATCGTTGAAGTAGCGCTCCAGGCGGCCGCCGCCGTCCACGTGCATGTAGCGCACGCGCAGCGGTTGCGGCGGGCGCCGGGACCCCGTTTCCGTTTGCGGGTAGTCGCCGCCGTCGCCCGCCACCACCGCGTCGGACAGGGCGGCCAGGAAGGCGCGCTCGATCCCGCCGTCGTGGGCGCTGCCCGAAGAAGCGCCCGCGCTCGCCTGGGCCAGCTCGCCGACCAGGCGCGTGGCCCGGGATCCGGGCACCAGCGTCCCGGCGAACAGGCTGTCCAGGTCCGCCGCGCCCGGGTCGGCCAATCGCCGCAGCCGGGACAGGTCCTGCTTGAAGCCGGCCAGCCATTGCCGGTAGCGCAGGTTCTCCGCCTTGCGGTCGAGCGGCAGGGCGCCGACGGCGGCGCCATGCAGGGCGAAGAGGCAGGCGGGGGCCCATAGCCAGAGGCGTCGGGAGGGGTTCGGAAGCACGCGGGGCGGGGGGCTCATAGGCCGAGAATCATATCGTTCAAAACAATGCCATTTTGGTGCGGAACGTGACAAAATGTCATCCAAGGCCGGTACGCTGGCCGCAAGATGAACCCCGTGTGATCAGGGCTGAAATGCGCGCTACAGGTGATTTTCCTTCCGCACCTGCACCAGCACCCGTCGAGGGCGCGGGCGGAGCGCAGCCTGAGCCCGACGGCCCGCTGGACAGGCTGGCCCGGCTGGCCAGGCGCCAGTTCGGCGTGGACATGGCGCTGGTGGCCTGCAGCGACGCCGACGGCGTCTGGCAGGCCCGGGCCGGGTCGCCGCCGCCCGCGGGCGCCGCGCCCGGATCTCTCCCTTTTTCCGCCGAATGCCCGCTGGTCGCCAGCGACGGCCGGCAGCTCGGCACGTTCTGGCTGCTGCACGGCCAGCCGCGCGGCTTCAATGACGACGACCGGCGCGCGCTGGAGGATTTCGCCGGCCTGGCGGCCGCGGCCGTGGAAAAGCGCCGGGCGCTGGCCGCCGAGCGGGCGGCCGAGGACAGCTGGCGCGACGAGGCCCGCAACCTCTCGATGGCGATCGCCGGCAGCGGCACCGGGGTCTGGGACCGCAACGTCGTCACCGGTGAAATCACCTACTCGGCGGGCTGGAAGGCGCTGCTGGGCTACGGCGAGTCCGATATCTCCAACCGCATCGAAGACGCCTACAAGCGCCTGCATCCCGACGACGCCGACTACGTGCGCGACGCCATGCAGGCGCATTTCGACGGCAAGACCGAAAGCTACGAAGTCGAGCACCGCATCCTCTGCAAGGATGGCAGCTACAAATGGATATGCAGCCGCGGCAAGGTCGTCAGCCGCGATGAAGCGGGCAGGGCGCTGCGCATGATGGGCACCACCACCGACATCAGCGTCATGCGCGCGATGTCGGAGCGGCTGCAGCGCACGGCGGACCTGCTGGTCAACCTCACGGACGCGGTGCCCGGCATGGTTTTCCAATGCGGGCAGCGGCAGGACGGCGGCTCGCGGTTCCTCTACGTGAGCGCGGGGATCTGGGACATGTTCGAACTGATGCCCGGCGACGTGCAGGACAATGCCGCCGCGATCGAGCAGCGCGTCCATCCCGACGACCTGGCCAGCTACCATGCCTCGCTGCAGGCGGCCGCCGCGGCCCAGACGCCGTGGCACCTGGAATTCCGGGTTTGCCTGCCCGGGCAGGGTCTGCGCTGGCGCCAGGGCGCCGCCAGCCCGCGCACGGGGCCCGACGGCTCGGTGGTCTGGCACGGCTTCGTGACCGACATCACCGACCGCAAGCGCGCCGATTTCGAGCTGCGCGAACTGGCCGCCACCGACGCCCTGACCACCTTGCCCAACCGCCGCCATTTCATGTCGCGCATCGCGGCGGAGCTGGCGCGCATCAAGCGGCACGGCAGCGATTGCGCCGCGGTGCTGATGTGCGACCTGGACCACTTCAAGCACATCAACGACACCTGGGGCCACGCCATCGGCGACGGCGTGCTCCAGCATTTCGCCAACACGCTGCGGACCCAGCTGCGCGCGGTCGACCTGGTGGGGCGCATCGGCGGAGAGGAGTTCGCCATCGTGCTGCCGGACACCGATCTGGAACGCGCGCGCGCGTTCGCGACGCGGGTGCAGCAGCGCATCGCCGACGCGCCGTTCTCGGCCGGCGGGCGCTGCATTCCGCTCACCGTCAGCATCGGGATTTCCACCATGCACACCCTGGATGCGGACGCCGAGCTGGCGCTGGGCCGCAGCGACCGCGCCCTCTACAACGCCAAGCAACTCGGGCGCAATCGCATCGAATCCGCGCCCTCAGTGTTTTCCCGATAGAACAACCCGCAAGGCCATTTGTTCCATTGACGGTACATTAGGACACCCCTAGAGTTCCCGCCATGGGAACCACACTACCGCTTCCGAAGTACCACCAGATCTACCTCGTCCTTCGCGAGCAACTGCAGGAGGGGCGTTTCGATCAGGATGGCGTCCCGGGAGAACACGCGCTGGCCGAGCAGTTCGACGTCGCCCGAATCACCATCCGCAAGGCGATGGAAATGCTGGTGGCCGACGGGCTGGTGTCGCGCCGGCCCGGCCTGGGGACCTGGCCCTTGCGCGCGCCCGCCGCGCCCGCCGGCCAGGCCGCGCCCAATCCGCAGCAGAAGGCGCACCTGACCGGCCTGCTGGAGAACATCGTCAACATGGGCCTGCGCACGTCCGTGCGCGTGCTGGACAGCGCGCTGGTATCGGCGCCGCCTTCGGTGGCCGAATCGCTGGACATCCCGGCGGGCGCGCCGGTGCACAAGAGCCTGCGGGTGCGCAGCACCGAGGTCGGCCCGCTGTCGCACATCACCACCTACGTGCCGCGGGCCGTCGCCGATTTCACCCGCGAGGACCTGGAGCGCGAACCCCTGCTGATGCTGCTGGAGGCGGCCGGCGTGGAGTTCGGCGGCGCCACGCAGACCATTTCGGCCCGGCTGGCCGACGCGCAGGTGGCGCGCCACCTCGACGTGGCCGTCGGCTCGGCCCTGCTGGCCGTGACGCGCCTGGTGCGCGACGTGAACGAGCGGCCCGTGCAGCTCCTGCAGGGCCTGTACCGGCCCGACCGCTATCAGTACCAGTTGCAGCTGTCACGCGTCGGCAGCATCGACGCCAAGGTCTGGGTCAGCGAAGAGCTGTCGGCCCAATTCCATTGAACCCTACCGGACCCCTACGGGAGCCCTTCGGAGATCGCCCATGAATTCGCGTCGCACTTTCCTCTATCAATCCGCCGCCGCGGCCGCCCTGGTGTCGGCGCCGTGGGTTGCCCGCGCCCAGGGCGCCAAGCCCGTGAAGGTCGGTATCCTGCATCCGGTGACGGGCGCGCTCGCGTATTCGGGCCAGCAGTGCCGCCTGGGCGCGCTGCTCGCCATCGAGGACATCAACAAGGCCGGCGGCATCAAGTCGCTGGGCGGCGCGCCGCTGGAAGCCGTGCTGGGCGACGCGCAGTCTCGGCCCGAGGCGGGTTCGGCGGAAGTCGAGAAAATGAACGAGGCGGGCGTGTCGGCCATCGTCGGCGCCTACGCCTCGGCGATCTGCCTGGCCACCACGCAGACCGCGGCCAAGTACAACCTGCCGCACGTGGTGGACGTGGGCGTGGCCGACCAGATCGTCGAGCGCGGCCTGAAGAACACCTTCCGTTTCGGACCGGGCTACCGCGCCTGTAGCGAACGCGCCATCACCGACCTCGCGGCGCTGAACGACGCGGCGGGCAAGCCGGCCAAGACGGTGATGATCGTGCACGAGGATTCCCTGTTCGGCACGGGCACGGCGGCGCTGCTGTCCAAGTCGCTGCCGCAGCACGGCTTCGAGATCAAGGACGTGGTGAAGCACCCGAACCCCACGCGCGATTTCAACAACATCGTGCTGCGCATGAAGTCCCTCAATCCGGACATCGTGATCCCGGCCAACTACTACAACGAATATGCCTTGCTGCTGCGCGCCATGAAGCAGCAGAAGGTGCAGCCCAAGGCGATCTACTCGGTGCTCGGGGGCGCGGCCTCCAGCTACAAGTTCCTGAAGGAATTCCCCGACATCGCCAACGGCATCATCGACTGCAACCACTGGTTCAATCCCAAGGACGCGCGCGTGGCCCCGCTGAAGGCGCGGGTCGAGGAGAAGGGCGCCTATTTCAGCTACGAAGTGTTCATGACGTACACCTCGGTGCTGCTGCTGGCGGACGCCCTGGAACGCGCCAAGTCCGCCGACCGCGCCGCCATCATCGAGGCGCTGGCGTCCAGCACCTTCTCGGACAACATCATGCCCTACGGGCCGACCAAGTTCGTGAACGGCCAGAACACCGGCGCGCAGCCCCTGCTCACGCAGGTGATCGGCGGCGACATCAAGGTGGTCATCCCCGCCGACTACCGGCAGGCCGACCCCATCTTCCCGCTGAAGGCCTGAGTCCGGGCATGCTCGATCCCGCCATCCTCTTTTCCTCGGTGCTCAACGGCCTGACGACCGGCGCGGTATACGCGCTGATCGCGCTGGGACTGACGCTGATCTACGGCGTGCTGCACATCATCAACTTCGCCCACGGGGCCGCCCTCATGGTGGCGCTGTACGCCGTGTACCTGTTGAAGGAGCGCCTGGGCATCGATCCCTACGCGGCCCTCCCGCTGGTGGTGGCGGGCATGTTCCTGCTGGGCTACGCCCTGCAGCGCTTCGTGATCAACCGCGCCAGCCACGGCAAGGACGAGAACATCCTGCTGGTCACGCTGGGGCTGGCCATCGTGCTGGAGAACCTGGCGCTGGTCTGGTTCAAGTCCGATACGCGCACCATCGACACCGCCTACACGCTGTCCACGGTGGAGATCGGGCCGGCCATGATCGCGCTGCCCAAGATCATCGCCTTCTGCGGCGCATTGGCGGTGGCGGCGGTGCTGTTCTGGATCATCCGCAGCACGGACCTGGGGCGCGCCATCCGCGCCGTGGCCAAGGAAAAGCAGGGCGCCAAGCTGATGGGCATCGACGTGGAGAAAGTCTACGCGCTGTCGTTCGGCATCGGCATGGCCTGCCTGGGCGCGGCGGCCTGCTTCCTGCTGCCGGCCTATTACGTGAATCCGCAGGTCGGCGGCGGATTCGTGCTGGTGGCTTTCACCATCGTGGTGCTGGGCGGCATGGGCAGTTTCGTGGGCGCGCTGGCCGGCGGCCTGCTGATCGGCGTGGTGGAGTCCATCGGGGGCCTGTTCCTGGGCGACTCGCTGGGCCAGATGGGCATTTTCGCGATCTTCATCGCGGTGTTGCTGTTTCGCCCGCAGGGGCTTTTCGGGGCGAGGAGCTGAGCATGGGCAGGGATCTATTCGCAATCGCGCTGTTCGGCCTGGCGCTGGCGGCCGCGGCCGCGTTGACGCAATCGGGCGTGGCGCTCACTTTCGTCATGATGTCGCTGTACGCGGCGCTGCTGTCGCAGGCCTGGAACATCCTGGGCGGCTACGGCGGCCAGCTGTCGTTCGGCCACGCGCTGTTCTTCGGCGTGGGCGCCTACGCCCAGGCGCTGGGGCAGCTGAACCTGGGCCTCAATCCCTGGCTGGTCCTGCCCCTGGCCATCGCGCTGGGCGCGCTGGTCGGCCTGGCGGTCGGCGGGCTGACGTTCCGCTACGGCCTGAAGGGCTCCTACTTCGCGCTGGTGACGCTGGCGTTCGCCGAGGTGTTCCGCATCCTGGCGCTGTCGGCCTCGTTCACCGGAGGCGGGGTCGGGCTCATGGTTCCGCTGCAGGAAGGCGCGGCCAACATGCAGTTCGGCTCGCGCCGCGGCTACATCTACCTGCTGCTGGGCTTCGTGCTGCTGGCGCTCGTCGTCACCGCCTGGCTGCGCCATTCCCGGTTCGGCGCCTACCTCCAGGCGGTGCGCGACAACGAGGACGCGGCGCGCGCCATCGGCGTGAATCCGCTGCGCGTGAAGCTGGGCGGCATCGCGCTGTCGGCCGCGTTCATGAGCGCGGCGGGGGCCTTCTACGTGCAGGTGTTCCAGTACATCGACCCGGGCATCGCCTTCGGGCCGGCCGTGTCGGTGGAGGCCCTGGTGGGCGCCATCGTGGGCGGGCTGGGCACCTTGTGGGGCCCGGTGCTGGGCGCGGTGGCCCTGCATGCCCTCAGCGATGTCACTCGCAACCTGTTCGGCGAGCTGCCGGGAATCAGCATGGTGATCTACGGCACGGTGTTGATCGTGATCGTGATGTTCCTGCCCCGAGGCATTACCGGTTGCGGCCAGTCGCTGGGCCGGCTGGTCGGCTTCAAGGAGCGCGCCCGTGCCTGAGATCCTGCTGCAAGCCCGCAACCTTTCCATCACCTTCGGCGGCCTGAAGGCGGTCCAGGACGTGAGCCTCGATGTGCCGCGGGGTTCGCTGACCGCCCTGGTCGGCCCCAACGGCGCGGGCAAGACCACGCTGTTCGGCCTGTTGTCGGGCTTCCTCAAGCCGGGAGCGGGTTCGGTGCGCTTCGCGGGCGAGGACATTACCGGCCGCCCGCCGCATGAATCGGCCCGGCTGGGACTGACCCGCACGTTCCAGATCGTGCAGCCCTTCGGCGCGCAGACGGTGCGGCAGAACATCGCGGTGGGCGCGCACCTGCGCCTGGGCAACCGGCGCGAGGCGTTGGCCGAGGCCGAGGCCGTGGCGGCGCGCGTCAACCTGCAAGCCCTGCTGGACCGGCCGGCGGCCGACCTGACGGTGGCAGGGCGCAAGCGCCTCGAACTGGCGCGCGCGCTGGCCACGCAGCCGCGGCTGCTGTTGCTGGACGAAGTGCTCGCGGGGCTGAACCCCAGCGAGATCGACGAGATGATCCCGGTGGTGAAGCAATTGGCCGACGACGGCGTGACCGTCCTGATGATCGAACACGTGATGCGCGCCGTGATGAGCCTGGCCGAGCATGTGTGGGTGCTGGCCCAGGGCCGGCTCATCGCATCCGGCTCGCCGGGCGAAGTGACGCGCGACCCCGCCGTGGTCGAGGCCTACCTGGGCCATGGCGCCGCTGCGAGGCTGGCCGCGCAGGGGGGGCGGGCATGAGCGCGGCGCTGCTGGAGGTCAAGGGCCTGCGGGCCGGCTACGGCCGCATGGAGGTGCTGCGCGGCGTGGACCTGCGCGTGGACGAAGGCGAGATCGTGGTCCTGCTGGGCAGCAACGGCGCCGGCAAGTCCACCCTGAACAACACGGTCTGCGGGCTGTGCCGGCCCTGGGGGGGCACGGTGCGCTTCGATGGGCGCGACCTCACCGGCCGCCACTATCGCGACGTGGTCAAGGCCGGGCTGATCCAGGTGCCGGAAGGCCGGCGCGTGTTCCCGAACCTGAGCGTGCGCGAGAACCTGGAGCTGGGCTCCTTCACCCGCGCCCGCGAGCGGCGGGCCGCCAATCTGGAAAAAGTGCTGTCCATCTTCCCGCGGTTGCGCGAGCGGCTGGCGCAATTGGCCGGCACCATGTCCGGGGGCGAGCAGCAAATGCTGGCGATCGGCCGCGGCCTGATGGCCGAGCCGCGCCTGTTGATCCTGGACGAACCCTCGCTGGGCCTGTCGCCGCTGATGGTCGAGGAACTGTTCGGACTGATCCAGCGGCTGCACGGCGACGGCCTCGCGATCCTGCTGGTGGAGCAGAACGTGGGCCAGTCCCTGGAAACGGGGCAGCGCGCCTACGTGCTGGAAAACGGGGCGGTGCGCTACAGCGGCGCCTGCCCGGAACTGATGGCCAGCGACGACGTGCGCCGGGCCTATCTCGGGATGTAGCCATGGCCGAGCCTCAAACGCTGGCCCAGAAGCTGATCGCGGCGGCCTGTGGCCGCGACGCGGTGGCCGAGGGCGAAATCGTTACCTGCGCGGTGGACCTGGCGATGTTCCACGATTCCAGCGGCCCGCGCCGCCTGCAGCCCATGCTGCAGGAACTGGGCGCCACGCTGTGGGATCCCGCCAAGGTGGTGCTGGTCATCGACCACTATGTGCCGGAATCCGACGACGAATCCCGCCGCATCGTGCGCATCGCCCGGGATTGGGCGGCCGAGCAGCGGCTGCCCAACGTGTACGACTCGGTCGGCATCTGCCACGTGGTCGTGCCGCAGCACGGGCATATCCGGCCGGGCATGTTCTGCGTGGGCGGGGATTCGCATTCGCCCACGGGCGGCGCGTTCGGCGCGTACATGTTCGGGATCGGCAGCACCGAGATGCTGGGCGTGGCGGTCACGGGGAAAATCTGGGTGAAAGTGCCGCGCACGCTGATGATGCGCTGGAACGGCCGCCTGCCCGACGGCGTGACCGCCAAGGACATGATGCTGCGCATGATCGGGCGCTACGGCATGAACGGCGGCCGCTACCAGGCCGTGGAATTCTGCGGCGAGGCGGTGCGCGCGCTGTCCATGCAGGAGCGCATGACCCTGTCGAACATGAGCGCCGAGCTGGGGTCCCAGGTGGGGCTGATCGCGCCCGACGAGACTACGGCCGCCTACCTGCGCGAGGCCGGGGTGGAAGACGCGCCCGACCTGGCGCGCTGGCGCAGCGACGAAGGCGCCGACGCCGACTGGCACGACTTCGACGCCGCTGCGCTCGCGCCCCAGGTGGCCGCGCCGCACAGCCCGGCCAATGCGCGCGACGTGGACGAATACCGCGGCGTGGCGGTGCAGGTCGCCTACATCGGCGCCTGCACCGGCGCCAAGCTGGAAGACCTGCGCGCCGCGGCCGGCGTGCTGCGCGGCCGGCGCCTGGCTTCGGGCATGCGCCTGATGGTGGCGCCCGCCAGCCGGCAGGACCAGCGGCAGGCGGAGCGGGAAGGGGTCATGCAGGCGTTGCGCGAGGCGGGCGCCGAGCTGCTGCCCACCACCTGCGGCGCCTGCGCCGGCTACGGCGGGTCGATCCCAGACGGCGCCAGCGTGATTTCGACCACCGCGCGGAATTTCAAGGGGCGCATGGGCTCGGAGACCGCCCAGGTCTACCTGGCCTCGCCCTACACGGTGGCGGCCTCGGCCGTCGCCGGCCGGATCGCCGATCCCCGGGAGTTCATGGCATGACCGATCAGGCTACGACGCATCGCGTCTGGCGAGTGGGCGCGGACATCGATACCGACGCGCTGGCGCCCGGCGCCTACATGAAGTTCGGCATCGACGAGATCGCCCGCCATTGCCTGCAGCGGGTGCGGCCCGAGTTCGCCGCCCAGGCGCGGCCCGGCGACGTGCTGGTGGCCGGCCCCAACTTCGGCATCGGCTCGTCGCGCGAGCAGGCCGCCGCCGCCCTGGTGCGCCTGGGCATCGCGGCGGTGATCGCGCCGTCCTTCAACGGCCTGTATTTCCGCAACGCCTTCAACGTCGGGCTGCTGTTGCTGACTTGCGGCCAGGCCGAGACCCTGGCCGAAGGCGAGCGCATTTCCCTGGACCCCGCCGCCGGCCGCATCGTCCGCGCCTCGACCGAAGGCGCGCCGCTCGAATGCGAGGCGGTGCCGGCCTTCCTGCTGGAAATGGTGCAGGCCGGCGGACTGCTGAACCTGCTGAAACAGCGCAAATCCCGAGGAACCATATCATGCTAGATCCAGTCACACTCGCTGTCCTGAAGGGCCGCCTGGAACAGATTGCCGACGAGATGGACGCCACGCTGTACCGCAGCGCGTTCAATCCCATCATCGCCGAAGCCCACGACGCCTGCCACGGCATGTACGACGCGGCCACCGGCGCGACGCTCGTGCAGGGCAAGTCGGGCCTGCCGGTGTTCGTGGGCGCGATGGCCTTCGCGGTCAAGGCCGCGGCCAAGGCGGCCGCCGAGCGCGGCGGCATGGTCGACGGCGACGTCTGGCTCTTCAACGATCCGTACGAAGGCGGCACGCACGCCAACGACTTCAAGCTGGTGCGCCCGGTGTTCCGGGGCGGCGCGCTGTTCTGCTTCCTGGCGTCGGCCGCGCATTGGCACGACGTGGGCGGCGCGGTGCCGGGCAACTACAACCCGGCTGCCACCGAATGCTGGCAGGAGGCGGTGCAGATTCCGCCGGTGCGCATCGTGCGCGCCGGGGTGCTGGACCCGGACGTGCTGGCCATCCTGAAGGCCAACACTCGGCTGCCCGACAGCCTGTGGGGCGACCTGAACGGCCAGTTGGCGGCGCTGGAACTGGGCGCCGGCCGGCTCGACGGCCTGCTGGACGAGTATGGCGACGCCACGGTGCTCGAATCCCTGGACACGCTGCGGGAACGGGCGCGGCGCCTGATGCGCGACCACATCGCGCGCCTGCCCGACGGCGACTATGCCTTCGAGGACATGCTGGACAACGACGGCGTGCGCGACGAGCCGCTGCGCATCGCGCTCAAGCTCAGCATCGACGGCGAGCGGCTGGTGCTGGACTTCAACGGCACCTCGCCGGCCTGCGCCGGCCCGGTGAACATCTCCCGCGCGACGGCCATCGCGGCCTGCTACGTGGCGCTCAAGCACCTGTTCCCGGACGTGCCCGCCAACGCCGGCGTGCTGGACGCGGTGGAGGTGGCGCTGCCCGACGGCCTGCTGATATCGGCGGATCGGCCGCGCCCCGTGGGCGGCTATACCGAAACCATCCTGCGCATGATCGACGTGATCTTCTGCGCCATGGCCCAGGCCGACCCGGCGCGCGCGATGGCGCAGGCCTACGGCACCATCAACGCGCTGTCCATCGCCGGCTACCGCAGCGATGCCGCCCGGCGCGGCCAGCGCTGGGTGATGTTCAGCTTCTTCGGCGGCGGCCATGGCGGCCATTCGGACGGCGACGGCCTCAGCCACGGCAACGCGCCCATCTCCACCGCCACGATCCCGCCGCTGGAAATCCTGGAGGCCGCGTATCCCGTGCGCTTCACGCAATGGGCCCTGCGCCCCGATTCGGCCGGCGACGGCGCGCATCGCGGCGGCCTGGGCGCCATCTACGAAATCGAATTGCTGGAGGACAGCGCCGAAGCCTTCATCTTCGGCGAGCGCGGCCGCAGCGCGCCCAAGGGCATCGCCGGCGGCGGCGAGGCGGCGCTGAACGTGTTCCGCTACCAGCGGGACGGCGAATGGCTGGCCCCGCCGATGCGCTCGAAGATGCTGGGCATCGCGCTTCGGCGCGGCGACCGGGTGCGGCTGGAGACGCCGGGCGGAGGCGGCTATGGCGAGCCGGCAGAGCGGCCGGCGGCGGCGCGCGAGCACGACGTCAGGATGGGGTATGTGAGCGGAATTCTGAAGGAGCAGGCGGCATGAGCGCGGCACAAGGGTTGGTGGTGGGCGTGGACGTGGGCGGCACGTTCACGGATATTTTCGTGCTGGACGAAGCGGCGGGCACCGCCAGCGTGGTGAAAGTGCCTTCCACGCGCGGCGAGGAAGCGCGCGGCTTCATGAACGGCATCGCCCGGGTGGCCGACGGCGCCGACGCCATCGCCACCATCGTCCACGGCACCACGGTCGGCACCAATGCGCTGCTGGAGCGCAAGGTGGCGCGCACCGGCATCATCACCACCGAGGGCTTTCGCGACGTGCTGGAAATGCGCCGGCGCGACCGTCCGCAGACCTGGGGCCTGCGCGGCAACTACGAGCCTGTCGTGCCGCGCGACCTGCGCCTGGAAGTCCGAGAGCGGGTGCTGGCCGACGGCACCCTGCATACGCCGGTGGACCTGGACCAGGTGGAAGCGGCGGCGCGCGCGCTGCTGGAGCAGGGCTGCGACGCGGTCTGCCTGTTCTTCGTCAATGCCTACGCCAACCCCGCCAACGAGGCGCAGGCCGCGGCGCGGGTGCGGGCGGTCTGGCCCAACGGCAACGTCACCGCCGCCACCGAGGTGCTGCCGGAGATCCGCGAATTCGAGCGCTGCTCCACGGCGGCGCTCAACGCGGCGCTCCAGCCGGTGGTGGGCAGCTACCTGCGGCGGCTGGAATCGGACCTGAAGGCCAACGGCTTCGGCGGCGAACTGCTGGTGGTGCAAAGCAACGGCGGCGTGATGTCGCGGCAGACGGCATGCGACGTGCCGGTGCGCACGGCGCTGTCGGGCCCGGCGGCCGGCGTGATCGCCTGCGCCGCCATCGCGCGGGCGGCGGGCTTTCCGGACGTGGTCAGCGGCGACATGGGCGGCACTTCGTTCGACGTGTCGCTGGTGGCGGGCGGGGAAGCCGCGCTGTCGGCGCAGACCTCGATCGATTTCGGCATGGTGGTGCGCGCGCCCATGATCCAGATCGAAACCATAGGCGCGGGCGGCGGTTCGATTGCCAGCGTGGACGCCGGCGGCCTGCTGCAAGTGGGTCCCGAGTCCGCCGGCAGCGTGCCCGGACCCGCCTGCTACGGCCGGGGCAACACCCGGCCCACCGTCACCGACGCCAACGTGCTGCTGGGGCGCATCGCGGCCGAGCGCCCGCTGGGCGGCGGCCTGCTGGCCAAGATGGACGTGGAACTGGCGCGCGCCGCCATCGAGGAACACGTCGCCCGGCCCCTCGGCCTGGACGCGCACGCGGCGGCGGAAGCGATCCTGACCGTGGCCAACGCCAAGATGGCGGGCGCGATCCGCCTCGTGTCCATCGAGCGCGGCCACGATCCGCGCAAGTTCGCCTATATGCCGTTCGGCGGCGGCGGCGCGCTGCACGTCTGCGCCATGATGAACGAGGTGGACGCTGCCCGCGGCATCGTGCCGCGCTATCCCGGCGTTACCTCGGCCCTGGGCTGCGTGATGGCGGACATGCGCCACGACGGCGTGCAGACCCTGAACGTGGCGCTCGATGCCCTGGACGCCGGCGACCTGCTGGCCCGCATCGACGGCCTGGCGCAGGCCTGCCAGGAACGCCTGGATTCCGCCGGCGTGGCCTTCGAGGGCATCCGCGAGAGCATCGAACTGGACATGCTGTACGTGGGCCAGAGCCACACGGTGCGCGTCGAGGTCGGCCGCGGCGAACTGGACCGGGCGGGCATCGCCGCCGCGTTCGAGCGCGCCTACCGCGCCGCCTTCGGCCGCAGCCTCGCCGGCATTCCCATCCGGATCCTGAACCTGCGCTATGCGCGCATCGGCCAGCGGCCCAAGTTCGACCTGGCGCTGCTGGCGCCGACCTGCCGCGACATGCCGCAGGCGCTGGGCACGCAGCGGGTCTTCCACGGAGGCCGCTGGCACGACGCCGTGCGCTATGCGCGCCTGGACCTGCCGGTGGGCGCCGAGGTGGCCGGCCCGGCCGTCCTGGAGCAGCCGGACACCACCATCTGGATCGAACCCGGCTTCACCGGCCGCGTCGATTCCCTGGGCAATCTGCTGATCGCCCGCCAGGCTTCCTAGGAGCAGATGATGTCTACCCTCGATCCCCGCAGCACCGCGCTGATCGTCGTCGATCTGCAGAACGATTTCCTGGTGCCGGGCGGCGCCTACGACCGCGGCGGCGCGGTCAGCCCCCAGGCGCGGGCCTTGCCGGCGCGCGTGGCGCCGGTGGCGCGCGCGCTCAAGGCGCGAGGCGGTTTCGTCGCGGCCAGCCAGTTCACGCTGTGGCCCGACGCGCACGGCGAGCCCATGATTTCGCCGCACCTGAGGCAGTTGCGCCCCTTCCTGCGCAAGGGCGATTTCGCGGCGGGCTCGGCGGGACAGGCCAACGTGGCCGAACTGGACGGGCTGGTGGACGTGTCCGTGTGGAAGGTCGCGTACTCCGCCTTTTTCAATACCCAACTCGATTGGGTCCTGCGCCGAGCGGGGATCGCCAACGTGGTGATCGCCGGCATCGTCACCAACGGCGGCGTGGCCAGCACGGCCCGCGACGCCCATATGCGCGACTACCACGTCTCGGTCCTGGCCGACGGCTGCGCGGCCCCCACGCCCGCCATGCACGACGCGGCCCTGGCCGACCTGCGCACCGTGGCCGACGTGCTGTCCTGCCAGGATTTCCTGGAGGCGCTCGGAGCGTGATGAGCGGACCTACCGTCCTGCGCGGCCCCGCGCCCGGCGCGGATGCGATGCACGTGCCGGTCGTCATCGTCGGCGCCGGCGCCTGCGGCCTGACCGCGGCGCTGCGCCTGGCCGACGCGGGCATCGAAACCGTGCTGATCGAACGCGACGCCGCGCCCAGCGGCTCCACGGCCCTGTCCTCCGGTTTCATCCCGGCGGCGGGATCGGCGGCGCAACGGGCAGCGGGCATCGAGGACGACGCCGAGCGCTTCGCCGCCGACATCCAGGCCAAGGCCCACGGCACGGCCGCGCCGCAACTGGTGGCCGCCTACGCGGGCGCGGCCGCGGCGGCCGTGGACAATCTGGCTCGCCACGGCCTGCGCTTCGACGTGCTGGACGGGTTCCTGTATCCCGGCCATACCGCGCGCCGCATGCATACCCTGCCCGAACGCACCGGCGCGGCGTTGGTGGCCGCGCTGGAGCGCGCCGCCACCGGCGCGGGCGCCTATCTGCTGACCCGTGCGCTGGCGCGGCGCATCTGGGCGGACGAGCAGGGCCGGGTGTCGGCCATCGGTTGCGAACGGCCGGACGGTTCGATGGACGTCATCGGCTGCGACGTGCTGATCCTGGCGTGCAACGGCTTCGGCGGCAACGCCGCCATGGTGGGCGAGCATCTGCCCGCCATGCGCGAGGCCGTCTACGGCGGCCACGTGGGCAACGACGGCAGCGCCATCGCATGGGGCCGGCAGCTGGGCGCGCGCCTGGCCGACCTGGGCGGCTACCAGGGCCACGGCTCCTGGGCCACGCCGCAGGGCGCGCTGATCTCCTGGGCCGTCATGATGGATGGCGGCGTGCAGATCAATCTTGAGGGGCGCCGCTTCCACGACGAGACCGCCGGCTATTCCGAGGCCGCCGTCCACGTGCTGGCGCAGCCCGGCGGCGTGGCCTGGAACGTCTTCGACGACCGCACCCTGGCGCTGGCGCGCAGCTTCCCCGACTTCGTCGAGGCCGAGGCCGGCCAGGCGCTGAAGACCTGCGCCGATCTGCCGGCGCTGGCCGCGCTGATCGGCTGCGACGCGGACACGCTGGGCCGAACCCTGGCGGGCGTTTGCCCCGGGGCCGCGGATACCCACGGCCGGCGCTTCGAGCGCGCGCTGCAGGCGCCGTTCCATGCGGTCAAGGTGACGGGCGCGCTGTTCCACACCCAGGGCGGGCTGGACATCGACGCGGGCTGCCGCGTCCTCGACCAGGCCGGCCTGCCGCTGCCCAACCTGCTGGCCGCCGGCGGGGCGGCCCGCGGCGTATCGGGCAACGACGTGTCGGGCTATCTCTCCGGCAACGGACTGCTCAGCGCGGTGGCCGGCGGGCACATTGCCGCGGCGACCGCGGCGGCGCTGCTCGGGCGCGAACTCGGCCAGGGCCTGAGCGAGGCTCCTTTTACTGTCAATAGGCCCTAGCGCCCGGACTCAGGAAACCAACCATGCAGAACCAGAATCTCAACGCCCGGCTCGCCGCCGGCGCCGTGCTGGCCCCCGGCGTCTACGACGCCCTGTCGGCGCTGATCGCCGAGCAGGCCGGTTTCGACGCGCTGTACCTGTCCGGGGCGTCCATCGCCTATACGCGGCTGGGCCGCTCGGACATCGGCCTGACCACCTATACCGAGGTCGAGGACGCGCTGGCCCGCATCACCGAACGGGTGGCCGCGCCCGTCATCGTGGACGCCGACACCGGCTTCGGCAACGCCCTCAACACGCAGCGCACGGTGCGCGGCTTCGAGCGCGCGGGCGCGGCCATGATCCAGCTGGAAGACCAGACCTTCCCCAAGCGCTGCGGCCACCTGGACGGCAAGACCGTGATCCCGGCGGCCGAGATGTGCGGCAAGCTGAAAGCGGCGGCGGACGCCCGGACGAACGAATCGACCCTGATCCTGGCGCGCACGGACGCGCTTGCCGTGGAAGGGCTGGAGGCCGCGCTGGACCGCGCCGAGGCCTATCTGGAAGCCGGCGCGGACGCGCTCTTCATCGAGGCGCTGCGCACCCCCGAACAGATGCGGGCGGCGTGCGAGCGCTACGCCGCGCGGGTGCCGCTCCTGGCCAATATGGTGGAAGGGGGCAAGACCCCGGTGCAAAGCGCCGAGGCCCTGACGGAACTGGGATTCCGCATCGTCATCTTCCCGGGCGGCACGGCGCGCGCCGTGGCGCGCACCTTGCAGGGCTACTACGCCAGCCTGCGCCGCCACGGCACCACCGCGCCCTGGCGCGACGGGATGCTGGATTTCGACGGCCTGAACGCCGTCATCGGCACGCCGGAGCTGCTGGCGCGCGGCAAGGCCTACGAGGGCTGAGCCGGCCGGCGGCCCCGCCCGCGGCCGTCAATGCAGTTCGGCCATGCCGGCGACTATCATCTCGGCCAGCCGGTCCAGCCCCGCTTCCGTGCCGATCCGCCGGCCTTGCGCGCCGCTGCCGTCGAGCAGGGCCGCCTGCTCGGTGTAGCGCATCAGCGTGCCCGTGCCGACGGGCGTGAATTCCACCGTTACCAGCGACGCCGAGACGCGCTGTCCGCCCATCCCCATTTCATAGGCATAGATGATGCGCTCGCCCGGCACGATGTCCAGGTAGGCCGCCCGGTAGGTCTGCTCGGCGCCTTCGGGCGTGCGCCAGCGCTTGGATTCGGTGCCCTCGGCCCGGAAGTCGAGGCGCTCTTCCAGCACCGTCCAGTCGGGATGGCAGCTGGTCCAGCGCTGCTTGAGGCGAGGCTCGGACCAGAAGCGGTAGGCATCGCGCGGGCTGGCGGGCAGCTCGCGTTCGATGACGAAAGTGGCGTGTTCGATGGCAGGGGCGGTCATGGCGTGTCCTCCTCGGGGGGAATGTCGTGCATGGCCTGCACGAGGCGGTCGAAGGCCGCCTCCATGGCGGCCTCGCGTTGGCGCACCCAATCGTCGATCTGGCGGAAGGCGCCGGGCCGCATGCGGTAGGTCCGGGTGCGGCCGGCCTTTTCCGACATGACGATGCCCCCGTTTTCCAGCACCTGCAGGTGCTTGACCGCCGAAGGCAGTCCCATGCCGGCCGGTTCGGCCAGCTGCTTGACGGTGGCGGGGCCGCGGCTGAGCTGTTCCACCATGGCGCGCCGGTTGGGGTCGGCCAGGGCGGCGAACAGCTGATCGAGCGGACGGGGCTGGGGGTCCATTGTGAGCTCAAATAGTTTCCGTTGTCGGAAACTATACGCCCGTCAGGATGCGCGGGCAAGCGCGCGTTGCGCGACGCCGGCGCGGGCCTCGTCCGGCGCTAGCGGGCGCCGGGCGTGCGTTGGTGCGCTTGCAGGGGAGGGACGGCCTTGCCGGACGTCAGGGCCCAGAAACCGGGCAGGAAGCATTCGGCCACGAGCAGCGGCTGGCCCATGCGCCAGAACACCGAGCGGCGCGCCCAGACGCGGACCGCCTCGGGATCCTGGCGGGCGGCGTCCAGCGCCCGCAGGGCGGTCGCGTGGAACGGCACCGGCGATGCCAGCCTGCGGCAGGCGAAGGGCGAGCGGATGACCGTGCGGTCGTGATAGAGCATGTCCGCCAGCGGCCGCGTCGACAGGCGGCGCATGCCCTGCCAGGCGCCATGCGAGGCGGTGAGCGGCGTGAGGCTGCGGGCGGGCACGCTGTCCACGCCGTCGACCGACATCAAGACCTCGCGCACCCAGACCGGGCTGCCGGGCGCGATGCGCATGGCGCGCGCCTCGTCCGGCGGGGCGCCGTCGGCATATTCGGCGAGCACGCGCAGGCGCACGTGGCCGACCTGGCGCAGGCCGGCGGTGAGCGCGCCGGGACGAAACAGCCAATGCCGCATGGTTGGAGGCAGGAGGGGCGGGGCGGCCGCCAGCCAGCCGGGAGCGAGGGGAGGGGGAAGTGCTGCTTGGCTTGTCATGGCTGCGTATTATGCCAAGAGCGCCGCCAGGCAGCGGCCGCAGCCCTGCGGCGCAATGCCGCAGCCCCGGCCATGGCCATGTCCATCGCGATGGCAACAGCCTTGCGCCTGTCCGCAAGCCGGCCGGCCGCCGGGCCCGCGCGTCCGCCTACAATATCGCCCATGGAAAAAGTACGTATCTCCAAGCTCATGTCCGAGCGCGGGCTGTGTTCGCGCCGGGAGGCTGATGCTTATATCGAACGCGGCTGGGTCCGCGTGGACGGCGCCGTGGTGTCCGAACTGGGCGCCCGGGCCTTCCCCGACCAGGTCATCACCCTGGAACGCGCCGCGCAGGCGCGCCAGACGGCGCGCGTCACCATCCTGATCAACAAGCCGGTGGGCTATGTGTCGGGCCAGGCTGAAAAGGGCTATACGCCCGCGGTCGCGCTGATCGACGCCCGCTCGCGCTACGCGGGCGACCGGGAGCCCCGGCGTTTCGAGCGCGGGCACCTCGACGGCCTGGCGGTCGCCGGCCGGCTGGACATCGATTCGCAGGGCCTGCTGGTGCTGACGCAGGACGGCCGCATCGCCAAGCACCTGATCGGCGAGGACTCCAGCGTCGACAAGGAATACCTGGTGCGGGTGCAGGGCGGCCTGTCCGAAAACGGGCTAGCGTTGCTGAACCACGGCCTGTCGCTCGACGGCAAGGCGCTCAAGCCGGCCCAGGTGCGCTGGCAGAACAGCGACCAGCTGCGTTTCGTGCTGCGCGAGGGCAAAAAGCGCCAGATCCGCCGCATGTGCGAACTGGTCGGCCTGAAAGTGGTGGGCCTCAAGCGCGTGCGCATCGGGCGCGTATCCCTGGGCGACCTGCCCCTGGGCCAATGGCGCTACCTGCGCGAAGACGAGCGCTTCTGAGCGGCGGCCGCCGGCCGGATTGATCGTCCTGGCCGACATCTGTTGTCGGCGGGCGCCAGATTTTTCAGTCTGTTTCCAATTCGGCGCTATGTCATGAAAGCGGGAGTATCCTTCGCCTGCCCGCTGCTGCCCAGGCGCTCCATCAGGAATTCGATGAAGATCCGGGTCTTGGCGGGGAGAAGCCGCGTCTCCGTGACCGCGTAGACCGGGAACGGCCCCAGCTGCCAGTCAGGCAGCACCCGCTGCAATTGGCCCGATTGCTGTTCGGCCAGTTGGCCGCCCACGAGCACCGCGATACCCGCGCCCAGCATGGCCAGGCGCCGGGCCATGGCGACGCCGTTGACGGAAAAGCGGTTCCCTGGCGTGAATTCGATGTGCTGGCTGCCGTTGGTCAGGGGCCAGCGCGTCACGCGTCCCGCGCCTTCGGCGCGGAACTCTATGCACTCGTGCCGGGTCAGGTCGCTGGGATGCCGGGGTTCGCCGTGCTTCTCCAGGTAGTCGCGCGAGGCATACAGGTGGGCGGGCAGCATGCCCAGCAGCCTCGCAATCTGTGTCGAATCGGGCAGTTCGCCGATCTCGATGGAAATATCGCAGGTCTGGAACACGCGCGAGGCGTGGTCCGGGTTGGCCAGATCCAGGAAAAACGTGACATCGGGGTAGCGGCGGGAAAATTCCATGAACGATTCAGCCAGGAAATCCGTGCCGAAATCCGCCGGCATGTTCACGCGCAGCGGCCCGGCGGGCGTGTCCACCAGCTTCTGCAGTTCCTCATGGGCGATCTGCGCCTCGGCCACGATGTGCTGGCAGCGCTCGAAGTACAGGCGGCCGGCGTCGGTCAGTTCGACCTTGCGCGTGGTGCGGCTGAGCAGGCGCAGGCCGACCGACCGTTCCAGTTCCGCAACCTGGCGGGACAGGGTCGATTTCGGGACGCCGAGCGTCGCCGCGGCGCGGCTGAAGCTGCGCGTTTTCGCGACTTCGACGAAAAGTTCCATGCCTTGCAAGCGTTTCATGGCGGAATTCTGTCATATCAAGGGTTTGGAAATTGTCCCATAAATGGAATGATGTTTTCTCTTCACGCCTCTTTGTTTCTGGGGCGGGATAACTCAGAATGCGGGTTCTGCAATGCAGCAATGCGACCAAGCCCAGCCTGCGTGTCCGAGGCAAATCCACCCGGCCTGTCCAAGCGGACCGTATCCGCACGGTCCGGGGTAGCGTTTTTGCCGCCGGGACGCTCCCAGGCAACAACGGCCCCCTCGGGAGGCCGCCAGCCCCGCGCAATAGGTGCGCGGCATGGGTACTTTTTTGGAAATCGGGAATGCAATCTATGAACAAGAAAAGCGCTATGTGGCGCGGCGCGGCGGTTGCCACGCTGACGGCATCGGCACTCACGCTGGCCGCCTGCGGCAAGAAGCAGGAGGCCCCCCAGGCGGGCAAGCCGCAGGTGACGGTCGTGACCCTCACCACGCAACCGGTTTCCCTGACCACCGAACTGCCGGGCCGCACCGCGCCGTTCCGCGTGGCCGAGGTCCGTCCCCAGGTCAACGGCATCGTCCAGAAGCGGCTTTTCACCGAAGGCGGCGAGGTCAAGGCGGGGCAGCAGCTCTACCAGATCGACCCGGCGCTCTACCAGGCCAGCCTCGATAGCCAGAAGGCCGCGCTGGCGCGCGCCCAGGCCCAGCAGAAGACGGCAGCGCTGCTGGCCGAGCGCTACAAGCCGCTCGTGGCCACCCGCGCGGTCAGCCAGCAGACCTACGACAACGCCGTCGCCTCGCGCGACCAGGCCGCCGCCGACGTGCTGTCGGCCAAGGCCGCGCTCGACACGGCGCGCATCAACCTCGTTTATACCAAGGTGCTCTCGCCCATCGACGGCATCATCGGCCGTTCCTCGGTGACCGAGGGCGCGCTGGTCACGGCCAACCAGACCTCCGCGTTGGCGGCGGTGCAGCAGATCGATCCGATCTACGTCGACGTCACCCAATCCAGCGTCCAGCTGCTGCGCCTGCAGAATGCGCTCGCCAGCGGCCAGCTGAAGAAGGCCGACGGCGAACAGGCCGCGCTCGTCACGCTGACGCTGGAAGACGGTTCGCAATACGCGCAGCAGGGCAAGCTCCAGTTCTCGGAAGTGACCGTGGACCAGGGCACGGGCTCGGTGACCCTGCGCGCGGTGTTCCCCAATCCCGACCGCCGCCTGCTGCCGGGCATGTTCGTGCGCGCCCGCCTGGCCGATGGCGTCGCCGCCGACGGCCTGCTGGTGCCGCAGCGCGGCGTGACGCGCAACCAGCGCGGCATGCCGACCGCCCTGGTGGTCAACGCCAAGAACCAGGTGGAACTGCGCGAACTGAAGACCGATCGCGCGATCGGCGACAAGTGGCTGGTCACCGACGGCTTGGCCGCCGGCGACAAGGTCATCGTGGAAGGCGTGCAGATGGTGCGCCCGGGGGTTGAAGTGGTCGCCACCGAAGCCAGCGCCAACGCGCCGCAAGCACAGCAACCGCAAGCGGCCGCGACGGCGAAGCAGCAGTAGTCAGGGAGCCTCGCATGGCAAAGTTTTTCATCGATAGGCCGGTTTTCGCCTGGGTGATCGCAATCGTGCTGATGATGGCCGGCGCACTGTCCATCCTCAAGCTGCCGGTCTCCCAATATCCCAACATCGCGCCGCCGGCCATCGGCATCGCGGTGACCTACCCGGGCGCCTCCGCGCAGACCGTGCAGGACACCGTGGTGCAGGTGATCGAACAGCAGATGAATGGCCTGGACGGCCTCCAGTACATCTCCTCGGAAAGCAACTCCGACGGCAGCATGTCCATCACGCTGACCTTCACGCAGGGCACCAACCCGGATACGGCGCAGGTGCAGGTGCAGAACAAGCTGTCCCTGGCGCAGCCGCTGCTGCCGCAGGAAGTGCAGCAGCAGGGCATCCGCGTCACCAAGGCCACCAAGAACTTCCTCATCGTGGCGGGCTTCGTCTCCACCGACGGCACGATGACCAAGGACGACCTGGCCGACTACGTCGCGTCCTACGTCCAGGATCCCATCAGCCGCACGCAGGGCGTGGGCGACTTTCAGTTGTTCGGCTCGCAGTACGCGATGCGCATCTGGCTGGATCCCGCCAAGCTGGTCAACTACGGCCTGACCACCGTCGACGTGGTGGCGGCCATCAAGGAGCAGAACGTCCAGGTATCGTCCGGGCAGCTGGGCGGCCTGCCGTCCGTGCGCGGCCAGCAGCTGAACGCCACCATCATCGGCCCGTCGCGCCTGGAAAAGGCGGAAGACTTCGGCCGCATCCTGCTCAAGGTCAACGCCGACGGCTCCCAGGTGCGCCTGGGCGACGTCTCGCGCATCGAACTGGGCGGCCAGACCTACGCCATCGACAGCTTCTACAACGGCAAGCCGGCCTCGGGCCTGGCCATCAAGTTGGCGCCGGGGGCCAACGCGCTGGATACGGCGCAGGCGGTGCGCGACACCATCAACAACCTGAAGCCGTACTTCCCCCCGGGCATGGACGTCGTCTATCCGTACGACACGACGCCGTTCGTCAGCCTGTCGATCCATGAAGTGTTCAAGACGCTGGTCGAGGCCATCATCCTGGTCTTCCTGGTGATGTACCTGTTCCTGCAGAATTTCCGCGCCACCATCATCCCCACGCTGGCCGTGCCGGTGGTGTTGCTCGGCACGTTCGCGGTGCTGGCGGCCTTCGGGTACTCCATCAACACCCTGACCATGTTCGGGATGGTGCTGGCCATCGGCCTGCTGGTGGACGACGCCATCGTGGTGGTCGAGAACGTGGAGCGCGTGATGGCCGAGGAGGGCCTGACCCCCAAGCAGGCCACCCGCAAGTCCATGTCGCAGATCACGGGCGCGCTGATCGGCATCGCCATGGTGCTGGCGGCCGTGTTCATCCCGATGGCGTTCTTCGGCGGCTCCACGGGCGTGATCTATCGCCAGTTCTCCATCACCATCGTGTCTTCCATGGTGCTGTCGGTGATCGTGGCCATCGTGTTCACGCCGGCCCTGTGCGCGACCCTGCTCAAGCCCATACCCAAGGGCCACCACGGCTCGAAGCGGGGCTTCTTCGGCTGGTTCAACCGCATGTTCGACCGCAGCAGCCACGGCTACGCCAACAGCGTGGCGCGCGGGCTGAACCGCACCAAGCGCCTGATGGTGATCTACCTGGCCCTGGTCATCGCCATGGGCTGGATGTTCACCCGCATCCCCACCGCGTTCCTGCCGGACGAGGACCAGGGCATCCTGTTCGCCCAGATCCAGACGCCGGCCGGCGCCACCGCGGAAAGCACCAAGGCCGTCATCGACGACGCCACCCAATACCTGCTGAACGAGGAAAAGGACGCCGTCACCTCCGTGTTCGCGGTCAACGGCTTCAACTTCGGCGGCCGCGGCCAGAACGCGTCCATCCTGTTCATCAAGCTGCGCGACTGGGAAGAGCGCGGCGACGCCCGCCTCAAGGCCGGCGCCGTGGCGCAGCGCGCCAACGCGCACTTCGCCAAGACCGAGCGCCGCGCCCAGCTGTTCGTGGTGCCGCCGCCCTCCGTGATGGAACTGGGCAACGTCACCGGCTTCGACTTCCAGCTGATGGACCGCGCCGGCGTGGGCCACGAGAAGCTGCTTGCCGCGCGCAACCAGTTGCTGGGCGAAGCCGCCAAGAGCCCGGTCCTGCGGGGCGTGCGCCCTAACGGCATCGAAGACGCGCCGCAGTACCAGCTCGATATCGACCGCGAAAAGGCGCGCGCGCTGGGCGTGGCGGTGTCGGACATCAACAGCACGCTGGCCACCGCCTGGGGTTCGTCGTACGTCAACGACTTCATCGACCGTGGCCGCGTGAAGAAGGTGTTCGCGCAGGGCGAGGCTTCCTCGCGCATGCTGCCGGAAGACCTGAACAAATGGTACGTGCGCAACAACGCGGGCGACATGGTGCCGTTCTCGGCCTTCGCCAAGGCCACCTGGAGCTTCGGCCCGCAGAAGCTGAACCGCTACAACGGCGTGCCGTCCTACAACATCCAGGGCCAGGCGGCGCCGGGCTACAGCTCGGGCGCGGCGATGGAGGAAATGGAACGGCTGGCCTCCCAGCTGCCGGTGGGCGTGGGCTTCGAATGGACCGGCCTGTCGTTCGAAGAGCGGCTGTCGGGCGCGCAGGCGCCGGCGCTGTACGCCATCTCGCTGATCGTGGTGTTCCTGTGCCTGGCGGCGTTGTATGAAAGCTGGACGATTCCGTCCGCGGTGATGCTGGTGGTGCCCCTGGGCATCATCGGGGCGCTGCTCGCCACCTTGATGCGGGGCCTGTCCAACGACGTGTACTTCCAGGTGGGCCTGCTCACGACCATCGGCCTGGCGGCCAAGAACGCCATCCTGATCGTGGAGTTCGCCAAGGAGCACTACGAGGCGGGCGCCAGCCTGACCGAATCGGCCATCCACGCCGCTCGCCAGCGCCTGCGTCCCATCCTGATGACCTCCCTGGCGTTCATCCTGGGCGTGACCCCGCTCGCGATCTCGTCGGGCGCCGGCTCGGGCAGCCAGAACGCCATCGGCACGGGCGTGATCGGCGGCATGCTGACCGGCACCTTCCTGGCCATCTTCTTCGTTCCGGCCTTCTTCGTGATCATGCTGCGCGTATTCAAGGTCAAGCGCATGAGCGAAAACGTGGACGTGCACGACGTGAGCGCCAATGGCTCGCAGAACGTGTCCGCGGAAGGACAATCGCAATGACATTCCCGATGAGAACCTTGCTGTCTGTTTCCCTGGCGGCGGCCCTGGCGGGCTGCTCGCTGGCCCCCACCTACGAACGGCCGGACGCGCCGATCGACACGGCCTACCCGCAGGGCGCCGCCTACAAGGCGGCCCAGCCCGCCGACCCGGGCGGCATGGCCACGGCCGATATCGGCTGGCGCGACTTCTTCGGCGATCCGCTGCTGCAACAGCTGATCGAGCAGTCGCTGGCCAACAACCGCGATCTGCGGGTCGCGGCGCTCAACGTCGAGGCGGCGCGCGCGCAGTACCGCATCCAGCGCGCCGACCTGATGCCCAGCGTGGGCATCGCCGGCCAGGAGACGGCCCAGCGTTCGCCGGCCGACCTGTCGGCCAGCGGGCGCGCCACCACCAGCCACAGCTACCAGGTCGGCGCCGCCATGTCGGCCTGGGAGCTGGACCTGTTCGGCCGCATCCGCAGCCTGAGCGACAAGGCGCTGGAATCCTACCTGGCGCTGGACGAAACGCGCACGGCGACGCAGCTCACGCTGATCGCGGAGGTGGCCAACGCCTACCTCACCATGCGCGCCGACCAGGAACTGCTGGCGCTCACGCGCGACACGCTCAAGAGCCAGGAGGACTCCTTCAAGCTCACGCAGCAAAGCTATGACCAGGGCCTGTCCACGGCGCTGGACCTGAGCCAGGCCGAAGTGTCGCTGCGCACCGCGCAACGCAACCTGTCGCAATACACGCGCCAGGCCGCGCAGGACCGCAACGCGCTCGTGCTGCTGGTGGGCCAGCCCCTGTCGCCCGAGATGACGGCGGCGCTGGATAGCGCGGTCAAGCTGGACGACGGCATGCTGCCGACCACGCTGCCGGCCGGGCTGCCCTCGGACCTGCTGGCGCGGCGGCCGGACATCCGCGCGGCCGAGCACCAGCTCAAGGGCGCCAACGCGAATATCGGCGCCGCGCGCGCCGCGTTCTTCCCGACCATCAGCCTGACCGGCTCGGCCGGCACGGCCAGCGCCAGCCTGGGCGGCCTGTTCGAAGGCGGTTCCGGCGCCTGGAGCTTCGTGCCCCAGATCACGGTGCCGATCTTCGCCGGCGGCTCGCTGCTGGCCGGCCTGGACCTGGCGAAGGTGCAGAAGAACATCCAGGTGGCGCAGTACGAGAAGGCCATCCAGTCGGGCTTCCGCGAAGTGGCCGACGCCCTGGCCGGGCGCGGCACGCTGGACGAGCAGATCCAGGCGCAGCAGCTGCTGGTGGCAGCGAACCAGCGCGCCTACGATGCGTCCGACCAGCGCTTCCGCCAGGGGATCGACGACTACCTGAGCGTGCTGGATTCCCAGCGCTCGCTCTACAGCTCGCAGCAGGCCCTGGTGGATACGCGCCTGGCCCGCCTGGCCAACCTGGTCACGCTGTACAAGGTGCTGGGCGGCGGCTGGACCGAGCGCACGGTGGCAGCCCGGTAGGATGGGCAAAGCGCGAAAAACCCTGGCCTGGCAGGCCGGCGTCCATCGCGCAACCCATCATCGCTCCCCCGTCGCCGTTCCACGCAAAAAAAGCGGGCCGATCGTTTGATCGGCCCGTTTTCATTTCAAACCCGGCAAAACGTCAGGTGCGCTTCTTGGCGATCAGGCCCACCACGAACAGCACGATGATCGCGCCGACGACCGATCCGATCCAGCCCGCGGGTTCCCCGGGCGCGTACCAGCCCAGGGACTGGCCGAGGAAACCGGCGACGACGGCGCCGATGATCCCCAGGATGGTGGTCATGATGATCCCCATGTTCTGGTCTCCGGGCATGATGGCGCGGGCGATCAGGCCCACGATGAACCCGACGATGATCATGATGATGATGCTCATGCGCGTACTCCTTGGAGAGTAAAAGGGGGCAGTGTGCACAGATGATACCCATGCCCCGGGCATGCCGGCTGTAACAACTGGTATGCGGCGCGTCGCCTCAGGAGGTCAGGTCGATGAGCTGGCGCACGTCCTTGGTGAGCGCCTCGATGCTGTCGGTGTCGGAGGCCAGCAGGCGCGCCTTGCCGTCCTTGTCGAAAATGTACACGCCGCGGCTGTGCGTGACTTCGTACATGTCGGCGGCGTCGCCGGGGCGCGGTTTCTCGATCTGGTAGGCCACGCGGTAGCGGCGCGCCAGGTCCGCGATCTGCTTTTCGTCGCCCGTCACGCCGATGGCGCTGTTGTTGAAGGCATTGACGTAGGCCTGCAGGATGTCGGGCGTATCGCGGTGCGGGTCCACGCTCACGAACAGGATGCGAACGTCGCGGGCCTTGTCGCCCAGGTTCTGCAACACGGCCGTCAACTGCGCCATGGTGGTGGGGCAGATGTCGGGGCAGCTGGCGTAGCCGAAGAAGAGCAGCACCGTCTTGCCCTTCAGGTCGTCGCTGCTGACCGTCTTGCCGCCCGCGCCGGGCAGCGAGAATTTGAGGTCGGGCAGGTGCCCCTTCACGTTGTAGAGCGTCCAATCGACGTTCCTGTCGCCGCAGGCGGCAAGGAACACGCACAGAGCCAACAGCAGGCCGCGCCAGGCGCGGCCGGAAATGAGGTGTCGCATGAGTCCAAGGGCGGGTAAAGGGGTAAACCTTTCGATTCTACCCGCAAGCCGGGGACGTGGCCTCGGGGCGGCCGCCGGTGCGCGCGGCGATGTGGCCGCGGCTTGCTCTGGCGCAAGCGAGGCGCGGAAAGCGCGACGGCCCGCGCGAGGCGGGCCGTCGGAGAACGCGGGGGCGCCGGGCGATCAGGCGGGCGTCATGCCGCTGTGGCGCAGCAGGGCGTCGATGCGCGGGGCGCGGCCGCGGAAGGCGGCGAAGGAGTCGGCCGCCGGGCGCGAACCGCCCACCGCCAGCACCTCGCGGCGGAAGCGGGCGCCCGTCGCCGGGTCCAGCGTGCCCAGCGCATTGCCGGCTTGCCGGGCGGCGGCTTCCTCGAAGGCCTCGTAGGCGTCGGCCGACAGCACCTCCGCCCACTTGTAGCTGTAGTAGCCCGCGCCGTAGCCGCCCGCGAACAGGTGCGAGAACGCATGCGGCAGGCGGTGCCAGGCCGGCGGGAACAGCACGGCCACTTCCTTGCGCACTTCCTGCAGCAGCTCCAGCACCTCGCCGATGGAAGCGCCCTTGGCGCGGTCGTGCATCAGCATGTCGAACAGCGCGAACTCGATCTGGCGCACCGTCTGCATGCCGCTCTGGTAGTTGCGCGCGGCGACCAGGCGGTCGTAGAGCGCGCGCGGCAGCGGCTCGCCCGTGTCCACGTGGGCGGACAGCTTCTGCACCACGGCCCATTCCCAGCAGAAGTTCTCCATGAACTGCGAAGGCAGTTCGATGGCGTCCCATTCCACGCTGGCGAAGGCGGCCGCGCCCGGCTCGTCCACCTCGGACAGCAGGGCATGCAGGGCATGGCCGGTTTCATGGAACAGCGTGATCACGTCGTCGTGGGTCAGGACGGCGGCGCGGTCGCCGTTGGGGCGCGAGAAATTGCAGGTGAGGTAGGCGATGGGCGTCTGCACCTGGCCGGCTACGACGCGGCGGGTGCGCTCGCTGTCGACCCAGGCGCCGCTCTGCTTGCCGGCGCGCGCGTACAGGTCCAGGTAAAGGTGGCCGATGAGCGCGCCGTCGGGGCTTTCCACCCGCACGCCGCGCACGTCGCCATGCCACGACGACACCGGCGTTTCCGCCAGGCGCACGTCGAACAGGGTTTCGATGACTTCGAACAGGCCGGAGAGCACGCGCGGCTCGGTGAAATACTGCTTCACCTCGTCTTCGGAATAGGCGTAGCGCGATTCGCGCAGGCGCTCCGAGGCGTAGGGCACGTCCCAGGGCTGGAGTTCGTCCAGGCCGAGTTCGGCGGCCGCGTAGGCCGTCAGTTCGGCCAGGTCGCGCTGGGCGTAGGGCTTGGCGCGCGCGGCCAGGTCGCGCAGGAACACGGTGACTTCGCGGGCGTCGCGCGCCATGCGGGTCTGCAGGCGCAGCGCCGCGAAGGTGCCCAGGCCCAGCAGGCCGGATTCTTCGGCGCGCAGCGCCAGCAGCTCTTCGATCAGGGGGGAATTGTCGAACTGGGCGTCGCCCTGTTCGGACGCCACCGTGCCGTAGCCGCGGTAGAGCGCCTCGCGCAGCGAGCGATCCTGGGCGTACTGCATGACGGGCAGGTAGCAGGGCATCTTCAGCGTGAGCTTCCAGCCTTGCTTGCCGTCTTCCTCGGCGGCCGCGCGGGCGGCGGCCCGCACGTCGGCGGGAATCCCGGCCAGGCGGGATTCGTCTTCGACCAGCAGCGACCAGGCGTCGATCGAATCCAGCACGTTTTCGGAGAACTTCTGCGAAGCCTGGGCCTCGCGGTCGGAAATGGCCGCGTAGCGCTCGCGGTCGGCGCCTTGCAGTTCGACGCCGCTCAGGCGGAAATCGCGCAGCGCCATTTCCACGATGCGGCGGCGCACCGGCGTCCAGGACGCGAAATCGGGGGCGGCGGCCAGGCGCTGGTACTGCTTGTACAGGCCTTCGTGCAGGCCGACCCAGGTGGAGAATTCGGTCACCAGGGGCAGGGCGGCGTTATAGGCCTCGCGCAGCTCCGGCGTGTTGACCACGGCGTTCAGGTGGCCGGCCACCGACCAGGCGCGCCACAGGCGCTCCGAAGCGGTATCCAGCGGCTCGACCACGGCTTCCCAGGTGGGCGCGAGCTTGGGGTCGGCCGCCGCGTCGACGGCCTGGCGGGCGATGCCCAGCAGCTCCTCGACGGCCGGCACGATATGCCCGGGCTTGACGGCCGCATAATCGACCAGATCGGAAACAGGGGCGAGCAGGGGGTTCTGGGACATGGCGGTAGCGGCAGGAATGAGTACAGGAATCAGATAAGGGCGATTCCGGAGAATGCAAGTAGGATGGGTGGAGCGCGAGAGTTCTCAAGCTAGAACGCTGCCCTCCAGCGCGCGAAACCCATGCGGCCGTGGGCAGATTGTTTTTTCGGCCTGCACAGGGGCGCTGTCTGCCCACGGCCGCATGGGTTTCGCGCGTTGAGCACCTGGGTTCTTGCCTAGGAACTCTCGCGCTTCACCCATCCTACGTCATGCCTTGCGCTCGGCTGCTTCGACGGTGTTGACCAGCAGCATGGCGATGGTCATGGGGCCCACGCCGCCGGGCACGGGCGTGATAGCGCCGGCCACTTCGCGGGCGGAGGCGAAGTCCACGTCGCCGCACAGCTTGCCGTCGGCGCCGCGATTGATGCCGACGTCGATGACGACGGCGCCGGGCTTGATCATCGAACCGTCGATCATGCCGGGCTTGCCGGTAGCGACCACCAGCACGTCGGCGCGCCGGGTCTGGGCGGCCAGGTCGCGCGTCTTGGAGTTGCAGATGGTGATGGTGGCGCCCGCCTGCAGCAGCAGCATCGCCATGGGCTTGCCGACGATATTGCTGGCGCCAACGATCACGGCTTCGGCGCCGCGCAAGGTCACGCCCTCGGATTCCAGCATCTTCATCACGCCGTAGGGCGTGCAGGGGCGGAACAGCGGCTGGCCGGTCATGAGCAGGCCGGCGTTGCTGATATGGAAGCCGTCCACGTCCTTCTCGGCCGCGATGGCCTCGATGACCTTGTGGGAGTCCATGTGCTTGGGCAGGGGCAACTGCACCAGGATGCCGTGGATGGACGGGTCCCGGTTCAGCTCGCCGATGCGGGCCAGCAGGTCGGCCTCGGTCATGTCGGCGGGGTACTGCTCTTTCACGGAATGCAGGCCGGCCTTTTCGCAGGCGGCGACCTTGTTGCGAACGTAAACCTGGGAGGCGGGGTCTTCACCCACCAGCACCACGGCCAGGCCGGGGCGGATTCCCTTCGCCGCCAGGGCGGAAACGCGCTGGGCGACTTCTTCGCGGATGCGCTGCGACAGGGCGGCGCCATCGATAATCCTTGCTGTCATACGGAAACCTCCGCGCTGCGCGCTTCGGTCTTCGCCTTGGGGGTTGCCCGGCGGCTCATGCATGCGCCTCCGGTTTGGCCAAGGCGACCTTCATCAGGTCGGCTACGGTAGTCACTTCCAGTTTCTCCATGATGTTGGCGCGGTGCGCCTCGACGGTCTTGATGCTGATGCCCAGGTCGTCGGCGATCTGCTTGTTCAAGCGGCCGGCGACGATGCGCTCCAGCACCTGCTGCTCGCGCGCGGTCAGGCGCGCCAGCATCGCTTCGTGGTCCTTCTGGGCCTGGTGCTTGCTGACGCGCTGCGTCGCCTGCTCCAGCATGCGCGCCACGATTTCGCGCAGGTCGGATTCGTTGAACGGCTTTTCCAGGAAGTCCACCGCGCCCTTCTTCATGGTCGACACGGCCATGGGCACGTCGCCGTGGCCGGTGATGAACACGATGGGCAGCGGGGCATTGCGGGCGATCAGCTGCTCCTGCAGTTCCAGGCCGCTCATGCCGGGCATGCGCACGTCGGCGATCAGGACGCCGATCTGGCCGGCGTCGTAGTCTTCCAGGAAGGATTCGCCGCTGGCATAGGCGCGCACGCGATAGCCATTGGCTTCCAATAGCCAGCGCAGCGAATCGCGTACCGCTTCGTCGTCGTCAACTATGAATACCGTGCTCGACAGGTGGGGCGTGTTCATGCGTGCAACTCCTCTGACTGATCGTTCTGGGCCTGCGTCTGGGTCGCAGCGCAGGGCAGGGTAAAGCGGAAGATGGTGCCGCCGGCGGGATTGGGGTCTGCCCACAGGCGGCCGTGATGCGATTCGATAATGGTACGGCAGATATTCAGCCCCATGCCCAGGCCCTGGGTCTTGGTGCTGAAGAAAGGTTCGAACAGGCGTTCGGGTTCGGCCAGGCCGTGGCCGCGGTCGACCACCGCCACTTCGATGTGCTGGTCGTGCAGGATCACGGCGACCTTGAGTTCGTCGGATTCGCTCTTTTCCATGGCTTCCAGCCCGTTTTTCAACAGGTTCAGGAGCACCTGTTCGATCAGGATCGGGTCGGCCAGGACGTCCGGGGCGTTCGACGGCACGAAGCTGTCGATGCGGATGCGGCGCTTGCGCGCGTCGATCTCGGCGAAGCCGATGGCGTTGTCGACAATGCGGCCGATGGCCACGCGCTGGCGGCGGGGCTCGCTGCGCTTCACGAATTCGCGGATGCGGCTGATGATCTTGCCGGCGCGTTCGGCCTGCGAGGCGGCCTTCTCCAGCGCGGGCAGCAGCATGTTGGGGCTGGTGTGGCCGGCCTTGACCAGGGCGACGGCGCCCATGCTGTAGTTGGCGATGGCCGTCAGTGGCTGGTTCAGCTCGTGCGCCAGCGACGAGGCCATTTCGCCCATGGTGGTCAGGCGGCTGGTGAGCTGGATCTTTTCCTGCTGCACGCGCGACGCTTCTTCGTGCACGCGGCGCTCGGTGATGTCGCGCGCCACCTGCATGCGCACGCGGCGGCCGTCGGTCCAGGCCAGCATGCGGTGGTGCACTTCGAACCAGCGCTGCACGGAGGGCGCGAAGACCTCCACGGATTCGTCGGTGAAGCGGCCGCGGCGGCCGGCCAGGAGCTCGTCGTGGCCGCCCGTCTGCGCGCCGAACACGCGGCGGTAGGTGCGGTTGGCGAACAGCAGTTCCAGGCCGTCGTGGGTGTCGGCCGTGACCGAAATGGCGTCGTCCAGGCCTTCCAGCACCGTCATGAAGCGCTCGTGCGCGGCGGTCAGGGCCTCGCGGATGCGCTTGGGCTCGGTGATGTCGGTCATGGAGGTCATCCAGCCGATCTGGTTGCCGTTGGGATCCAGCAGCGGGGACACGTACATGCGCGCCGTGAACCGCGAACCGTCGCGGCGCTGGGCCTCGACTTCCAGGCCGCTGCTGGGCGTCTTGCCGGACATCAGCACGTCCAGGGTGTGCTGGTGCTGTTCGTGGCGGCCCGGCACCCAATAGGGGAAGGGCGGGCTGCGGCCGATCAGGTCGGCCTCGTTCCAGCCGATCATCCGGCAGAAAGCCGGGTTCACGTAGGCGATGCGGCCTTCCATGTCCAGCACGCGCATGCCGGTGGACATGGAGTTCTCCATCGCGCGGCGGAAACCGGTCTCGGCGATCAGCGCTGCCTCGGCCGACGAGCGAAAGCGCGTGTACCGCCAGAGCATCAGCAGGCTGATGACGATCACGCAGGACAGGGCCAGCACCACCCAGATGAGGCGCTGCTGCCGCATTTCCTGGTCGATCGTCACGAACATGACGCTGTCGTCATGGATGCGCTGCAACCAGAAGAACACCGCCATCACACAGATGTAGAGGATCAGCACCATCGCGGGCGTGACCCAGTACACCCCCCGCCGGCGAGTGCGGGCGTGATCGTGGAACGGCGTAGGAATATTGGACTTGGGCGCGCTGGACATGGAATTCGGGGCGGATAGACCGCGCATTTTAGTGCGTGTTGGCGGGGAATTGCCGGGAATCAACGCCTCCTTTTGGAGGACATACTAAAAAGGATGAGGCGAAAGTGTTCAGTTTGCGGTCAATTTTTCGTATTATGAAATGCCGTACCGCAACATGAAATTTTCCTTGCGACCGGTTACTCTTCTTTCTTAGAATGCCGGCTGATAGGGAACCCCCCGATGGCAGGTCTCTAGAACACCCCGACCCATGCATGACATGGTAGCCCGGATGATCCCGGCTACCATGCAATGTCCGCGAGTAGATAAATAAGCGGGTGTGGTCACGAACGAACTCAAACAGGAGACACACGATGTCCTCTTTCGCCCAGGCTGGCGCCGTACAGGCTGCCAACGACGAAGACACCCTTGAAACCCAGGAGTGGCTCGAAGCCCTGGCGGCAGTCCTTGATCGTGAAGGACCTCAGCGCGCCCACTATCTGCTCGAACGCCTGATCGACGAAGCCCGTCGTTCCGGCGCCCACATTCCGTTCTCGCCGAACACCGCGTACGTCAACACGATTCCCCCCGGCCTGGAGCCGGCGCATCCCGGCAACCTGGAGCTGGAAGCCCGCATCCGTTCGTACGTGCGCTGGAACGCCATGGCCATGGTGGTCAAGGCCAACAAGCACAACCCGCCCGATGGCGGCGACCTGGGCGGCCACATCGCCTCGTTCGCCTCGCTGGCCACCATGATCGGCTGCGGCCAGAACCACTTCTGGCACGCGGAAGACGAAAGCCACGGCGGCGACCTGGTCTACTTCCAGGGCCACACTTCGCCCGGCATGTACGGCCGCGCCTACCTGGAAGGCCGCCTGACCGAAGACCAGCTGAACCATTTCCGCCAGGAAGTGGACGGCAAGGGCCTGTCCTCGTACCCGCACCCGAAGCTGATGCCGGAATTCTGGCAGTTCCCGACGGTGTCGATGGGCCTGGGCCCGCTGATGGCCATCTACCAGGCGCGTTTCCTGAAGTACCTGCACGCCCGCGGCATCGCCGACACCAGCCGCCGCAAGGTCTGGGTATTCTGCGGCGACGGCGAAATGGACGAGCCGGAATCGCTGGGCGCGATCGCCCTGGCCGCGCGCGAAAAGCTCGACAACCTGATCTTCGTGATCAACTGCAACCTGCAGCGCCTGGACGGTCCGGTGCGCGGCAACGGCAAGATCATCCAGGAACTGGAAGGCGACTTCCGCGGTTCGGGCTGGAACGTGATCAAGCTGATCTGGGGCGGCTACTGGGATCCGCTGCTGGCGCACGATAAGGAAGGCATCCTGCGCCAGATCATGGAAGACACCGTGGACGGCGAGTACCAGGCGTACAAGGCCAACGACGGCAAGTTCGTGCGCGAGCACTTCTTCGGCAAGCATCCGAAGCTGCTGGAAGCCGTGTCGCGCATGAGCGACGAGGACATCTGGCGCCTGAACCGCGGCGGCCATGACCCGCACAAGGTGTTCGCGGCGTTCGACGCCGCCACCAAGCACGAAGGCCAGCCCACCGTCATCCTGGCCAAGACCATCAAGGGCTACGGCATGGGCCACGTCGGCCAGGCCAAGAACCCGACTCACCAGCAGAAGAAGCTGGAGCTGGATTCCATCCGCGAATTCCGCGACCGCTTCGCCATTCCCATCCCGGACGACCAGCTGGCCGACCTGCCGTACTTCAAGCCGGCCGACGACTCGCCCGAAATGAAGTACCTGCACGAGCGCCGCGCCGCGCTGGGCGGCTACCTGCCGCACCGCCGCGCCAAGGCCGACGAGCACCTCAAGGCCCCGGCGCTGGACGCCTTCAAGGCCGTGCTGGAGCCCACCGCGGAAGGCCGCGAGATCTCCACCACCCAGGCTTTCGTGCGCATCCTGAACCAGGTCCTGCGCGACAAGGAACTGGGTCCGCGCGTCGTGCCGATCCTGGCCGACGAATCGCGCACCTTCGGCATGGAAGGCCTGTTCCGCCAGATCGGCATCTACGCGCCGGAAGGCCAGAAGTACACCCCGGTCGACAAGGACCAGGTCATGTACTACAAGGAAGCGGCCGACGGCCAGCTCCTGCAGGAAGGCATCAACGAAGCGGGCGCCATGAGCTCGTGGATCGCGGCGGCCACGTCGTACTCCTCGAACAACCGCATCATGATCCCGTTCTTCATCTACTACTCGATGTTCGGGTTCCAGCGCATCGGCGACCTGGCCTGGGCGGCCGGCGACATGCAGGCGCGCGGCTTCCTGCTGGGCGGCACCGCGGGGCGCACCACGCTCAACGGCGAAGGCCTGCAGCACGAGGACGGCCACAGCCACATCCTGGCGTCCACGATCCCGAACTGCGTCTCGTACGATCCCACGTTCGGCCATGAGCTGGCCGTGATCATCCAGCATGGCCTGAAGCGCATGGTGGAAGACCAGGAGAACGTGTACTACTACCTGACCGTGATGAACGAGAACTACCCGCAGCCCGGCCTCACGCAGGGCGACGAGGAAGGCATCATCCGCGGCATGTACAAGCTGAAGTCGCACGGCAAGGGCAAGAACCGCGTGCAACTGATGGGCTCGGGCACGATCCTGCGCGAAGTCATGGCCGCCCAGGAACTGCTGGAAGCCGATTGGGGCGTGGCCTCGGACCTGTGGAGCGTCACCAGCTTCACCGAACTGCGTCGCAACGGCCTGGATGCCGAGCGCCACAACATGCTGCATCCCGAAGAGAAGAAGCCGCAGGTGGCCTACGTCACCGAGCAGCTGGCCAAGACGGAAGGCCCGATCATCGCCTCGACCGACTACATGAAGCTGTTCGCCGACCAGATCCGTCCGTTCGTGCCCAAGGGCCGCGAATACAAGGTGCTGGGCACCGACGGTTTCGGCCGCTCGGATTTCCGCTCGAAGCTGCGCGAGCACTTCGAAGTGGACCGCCACTTCGTCGTGGTCGCCGCGCTGCGCGCGCTGGCCGATGAAGGCAAGGTGCCCGTCGCAAAGGTGGCCGAAGCCATCAAGAAGTACGGCATCAATCCGAACAAAGCCAACCCGCAATACGCCTGAGGGTAAAGAGACATGAGCAACGTCGTGCAAATCAAGGTTCCCGACATCGGCGACTTCAAGGAAGTGGAAGTCATCGAAGTGCTGGTGGCGGTGGGCGACACGATCAAGGCCGAGCAGAGCCTGATCACCGTCGAGTCGGACAAGGCCTCGATGGAAATCCCCGCCTCGCAGGGCGGTGTGGTGAAGTCCATCGCGGTCAAGGTCGGCGACAAGGTCGCCGAGGGCGCCGTGGTGCTGGAAGTGGAAGAGGGCGCCTCGGCCGAGGCCGCCGCGCCCAAGGCGGAAGCCAAGGAAGCGCCCAAGCAGGCCGCCGCCGCCGCCGCGCCCGCCGCCAAGGCTGAAGCGGCCGCGCCGGCCGCGGCCAGCGGCCCGGTCGAGATCGAAGTGCCGGACATCGGCGACTTCAAGGAAGTCGAAGTCATCGAAGTCATGGTCGCCGTGGGCGATACGATCAAGGCCGAACAGAGCCTGATCACCGTCGAGTCGGACAAGGCCTCGATGGAAATCCCCGCCTCGCAGGGCGGCGTGGTCAAGGAAGTGAAGGTCAAGGTCGGCGACAAGGTCGCCAAGGGTTCGATCGTGGTCGTGGTCGAGGGCAGCGCGCCTGCCGCCGCCTCTGCCGCTGCCCCGGCGGCCGCCAAGGCGG
>NZ_BCTQ01000046.1 GCF_001571365.1 Achromobacter denitrificans NBRC 15125
GGCCGGCCCGGAAGACGCCAACCTGGCGCCGCTGCCGGTCCCGCCTGCGCCGAGCGCGCCCGCCCAGGCCGCTCGCCCGGCGCCTGCGCAGCCGGCCCGCGCGCCGCAGGCGTCGGCACCGGCGCCGGCGCCCGCCCCTGCGCCGGCCAAGCAGGCTTGCGCCAACTGCGGCGTGGTCGAGACCATTCGCCAAGTCCAGGTACCCGTAAAGGATGAGAGCAACAATCTGGTCGGAACCATCGCCGGCGGCGTGGCTGGCGGCGTCGTGGGCAACCAGTTCGGCGGCGGCAGCGGCAAGACGGCCTTGACCGTGCTGGGCGCGGTCGGGGGTGCTTTGGCAGGCCGTGAAGTTGAGCGTAATATCAGACAGCAACAAACGGTGACGCACTATGAGCTCACCGTGCGCATGAACGACGGCAGCGCGCGCCAATTCCGCAGCGCCCAGCCGTTCGCGTTTGCGTCCGGCGACCACGTGCGCGTGGAGAACAACCAGCTGCTGCCGGGGTGAGCCCGGCGTCGCAGGCAATCATCTGTCTTTGGGGAGACCAGGAATGAGCGACCAACAAACGAATCCGTTCGTCCTACCCGGCATGGGCCAGCATTCCGACTTGTCGGGCAACCCGCTCCTGGCCAGCATGGAAATGATGCGGCAGGCCTGGGCGGGCCTGACCGGGCCGGGAGGCCTGGCCAGCAGCCTGCCGATGGCCCCCCCGATGAACCTGGAAGACCTGGACCGCCGCATCGCGGAACTGCGCTCGGTGGAAAACTGGCTGCGCATGAACCTGAGCATGCTGTCCAGCACGATCCAGGGCATGGAAGTGCAGCGCTCCACCATCAGCACCCTGCGCGCCTTCGTCGACAGCGCGGCCAATATGGACATGGCCTCCGTGCGCGAGAGCGGCGCGGCGTCGCCGTTGGAGGTCGTCCTGGGCTTGAAGCCCGCGCCCAAGCCCGCCTCCGCGCCCAAGGCGCCGGAAAACGGCCAGGACGCCGCGCAGGAGCCGCCGGCCGCCGCGCCGGGCATGAGCGAGCAGATGGGCGCCGCGGCGCAATCGGCTTCCAAGGCATGGTGGGACCTGCTGCAGCAGCAGTTCAACCAGATCGCCGCCGCCACCGCCGCTTCCATGCCGGCCGCGCCGGGCGCCGACACCTCGGCCAAGGCGAAGCCGGAAGCAGCGTCCAAGGCCGAGGCCCCGGGCGCCAAGCCGGCGGCCCGCAAGCCCGCCGCTTCCCGCGGCGCGGCCAAGGCCAGCAAGAAAACGGGGCCGGCCGCGAGCTAGCCCCCCTCTTTCAATCGATGCCCTGGACGGCCGCGAGGCCGCCAGGCCGTCCCAAACATTGTGGAACTTATGCTTAATGTAGTGATTCTTGCCGCCGGACTGGGTAAACGCATGCAGTCCGATCTTCCCAAAGTGCTGCACACCCTCGCGGGCAAACCGATGCTGGCCCACGTGCTGGACAGCGCGCGCCAGCTCGAACCGGCGCGCATCGTGGTGGTGGTCGGCCACGGGGCGGAGCGCGTCAAGCAGGCTTTCGAAGGCCAGGCGGACCTGCACTTCGCGCTCCAGCAGCCCCAGCAGGGCACCGGCCACGCGGTGCAACAGGCGGTGCCGCTGCTGCTCGAAGGCGATGGCAAGGACGACGTGACGCTGGTGCTCTATGGCGACGTGCCGCTGGTGCAGCCCGAGACGCTCAAGCGCCTGCTGGAAGCCCGCGGCGCCGGCGCCGCCGTGCTCACCGAAGTGCTGGCGGATTCCACCGGCTACGGCCGCATCCTGCGCGACGAGCGCGGCAACGTGTGCCGCATCGTCGAGCACAAGGACGCCTCGGACGCCGAGCGCGAAATCAAGGAAGTGAACACGGGCATCCTCAGCGCGCCCACCGCGAAGCTGAAGGACTGGCTGTCCCGCATCGACAACAACAATGCGCAGGGCGAGTACTACCTGACCGATACGGTCGGCCTGGCCGTGGCCGACGGCGTGCCCGTGGGCGCGGCCCAGCCCGGCGCGGGCTGGGAAACGCTGGGTGTGAACAGCCGCGTGCAGCAGGCCGAATTGGAACGCCGCTGGCAGGGCGAGCAGGCCCGCCGCCAGCTGGAAGCCGGCGTCACGCTGGCCGACCCGGCGCGCTTCGACGTGCGCGGCTCGCTCACCTGCGGACGCGACGTGTTCATCGACGTGGGCTGCGTGTTCGAGGGCCAGGTGACGCTGGCCGACGGCGTGCGCGTGGGCCCGCATTGCGTGCTGCGCGACGTCAGCGTCGGCGCGGGCACGCACATCGAGGCGTTCAGCCATCTGCAGCAGGCCCAGGTCGGGCGCGACGCCCGCGTCGGCCCGTACGCGCGCCTGCGCCCGGGGGCCGAACTGGGCGACCGCAGCCACGTGGGCAATTTCGTGGAGATCAAGAAGAGCGTGCTGGGCGAGGACAGCAAGGCCAACCACCTGGCCTACATCGGCGACGCCGACATCGGCGCGCGCGTGAACGTGGGCGCGGGCACCATCACCTGCAACTACGACGGCGTGAACAAGCACCGCACGGTCATCGAGGACGACGCCTTCATCGGCTCGGACACGCAGCTGGTGGCGCCGGTGCGCGTGGGCCGCGGCGCCACGCTGGGCGCCGGCACCACGCTGACCCGGGATGCGCCGGCTGAAAAGCTGACCGTCTCGCGTCCCAAGCAACTCACCGTCGACGGTTGGCAGCGCCCGGTCAAGAAATCGTGACGGGCGAGAAAGACCCGGCGCCGGGCGGCGGCGCCAAGCCCGCCCCGCCCGACGGCCTGCCGACGCCCCGGCGGTATTGGGCGGCGGCCACGGTGATGACGGGCATCAGCCTGTCGGTGCTGGACACCACCATCGCCAACGTCGCGCTGCCCACCATCGCGGTCGACCTCAACGCCTCGCCGGCCCAGGCGGTCTGGGTCGTCAACGCCTACAACCTGGCGGTGGTGACGATGCTGCTGCCGCTGTCGGCGCTGGCCGAACGCATCGGCTTTCGCCGCATGTTCACCTTCGGACTGATGCTGTTCACGCTGGCCTCGCTGGGGTGCGCCCTGGCGGGCACGCTGTGGCAACTGACGGCCGCGCGGGTGTTCCAGGGCATCGGCGCCGCCACCCTGATGTGCATGTTCGGCGGGCTGGTGCGCAACATCTATCCCCTGAAGCTGCTGGGCCGCGGGATCAGCATCAACGCCACCACGGTGGCCGTGATGTCGGTGCTGGGCCCGACCATCGGCTCGGCCATCCTGTCGGTGGCGCCCTGGCCGTGGATCTTCGCGGTCAACCTGCCCATCTGCGTGCTGGCGATGCTGGGGCTGCGCCACCTGCCGGAAGTGCCGCGCAACAACGTCAAGCTCGACTGGATCAGCGCCCTGCTGTGCATGCTCACCCTGGGCGTGTTCATCTCCGGCGTGGACATGATGGGCGAGGACCTGCTGCGCGGGATCGGGCTGGTCGCGATTTCGGCCGTGACCGGGCTGGTGCTGGTGCGCCGCGCCACCCGGCAGCCGATGCCGCTGGTGCCGGTCGACCTGCTGCGCATCCGCCCGCTGGCCTTCGCCGTGGGCGCGTCGGCCTGCACGTTCGCGGCGCAGATGGCGTCGTACGTGTCCTTGCCGTTCTATTTCCAGCAGGTGCTGGGCCGGCCTTATCTGGAAGTGGGCATGCTGATGGGCGCCTGGCCGGTGGGCACCGCCATCATCGCGCCGCTGGCGGGGCGGCTGTCCGACCGTTATTCGGCCGCCACCCTGAGCGGCGCGGGCGCGGCCACGATGGTGGTCGGCATGCTGTGGCTGGCGGTGCTGCCGGCCACGGTGAGCAACTGGCCCATCATCGCGGGGATGTTCGTGGCGGGCATGGGCTTCGGCTTCTTCCAGACGCCGAACAACCGCGCCATGCTGTCGGCCGCGCCGCGCTCGCGCAGCGGTGCCGCCGGAGGCCTGCAGGCCACGACCCGCGTGTTCGGGCAGAGCTTCGGCACCGCGCTGGTCGCGATCGCGTTCAGCGTCAGCCTGGCCCACGGCCCGGGGCTGGCCCTGGTGCTGGGGACCATCTGCGCCGCCCTCGCGGTGGTGGTCAACACCGTCCGCTTCAGCAAGCTGAAGCCCTAGGGCCTGTGCGAGGCTCCTTTCAGGGGGAACAGGCCCTGGGCGAAGGGGCGGCGACGCCCGGCTGCCGGGGCAATGGCCCCGGACCCGGGCCCGGGCCGGCGGCCGCTTCTATAATGGCTGCCGACGCCCGGTTCCGGATACCGGGCGCGAAGCTTACCTATTTTGAAGGCGTGCAGGCATGAAGATCACGGTCGTGGGTACCGGTTACGTGGGGTTGGTGTCGGGAGCGTGCCTGGCCGACATGGGCAACGACGTCATGTGCCTGGATGTGGACGCGGCGAAGATCGCCCTGCTCCGCCAGGGCGGCATCCCCATCTATGAACCGGGCCTCGAAGACCTGGTGCGCCGCAACGTGCAGGCGGGCCGCCTGCACTTCACCGACGACGTGGCGCAAAGCGTCGCCTTCGGCGACGTGCAGTTCATCGCCGTGGGCACGCCGCCCGGCGAAGATGGCTCCGCCGACCTGAAGTACGTGCTGGCGGCCGCGCAGAACATCGCGCGCCACATGACGGCGCGCAAGCTGATCGTGGACAAGTCCACCGTGCCGGTCGGCACGGCCGACAAGGTGCGCGAGGTCGTCGCCCGGGAGCTGGCCGCGCGCGGCGTCGATATCCCCTTCAGCGTGGCGTCCAACCCCGAATTCCTGAAGGAAGGCGCCGCCATCAACGATTTCATGAGCCCGGACCGGGTCGTGGTCGGCGCGGACGACGAATACACCATCGGCGTCATGCGCCGCATTTACGAGCCGTTCCAGCGCACGCACGACCGCTTGATGGTGATGGACGTGCGCTCGGCCGAACTGACCAAGTACGCGGCCAATGCCATGCTGGCCACGCGCATTTCGTTCATGAACGAAATGGCGAACCTCGCCGAGCGGCTGGGCGCCGACATCGAGCAGGTGCGCCGCGGCATCGGCGCCGACCCGCGCATCGGCTACCACTTCCTCTATCCCGGCGCGGGATACGGCGGCTCCTGCTTTCCCAAGGACGTGCAGGCGCTGGTCAACACCGCGGCGGAAAATGCCCTGCCGATGCGGGTCATCGAGGCAGCCGAGGCCGCCAACCACGCCCAGAAATTCCGCCTGTCCGAAAAGCTGGTCGAACGCCTGGGCGAAGACCTGAGCGGGCGCAAGATCGCGCTGTGGGGCCTGTCCTTCAAGCCCAACACCGACGACATGCGCGAAGCGCCCAGCCTGACCGCCATCGCCGAGCTGACGCGCCGCGGCGCCGAAGTCCGCGCCTACGATCCGGTGGCCATGCACGAAGCCGGCCGCGTGCTGGCGGGCAAGCCGGGCATCAGCTTCGCCAGCGATATGTACGACGCGCTGGACGGCGCCGACGCGCTGCTGATCGCCACCGAGTGGAAGGTGTTCCGCGCGCCCGACTTCGACCGCGTGAAGGCCCTGCTCAAGACGCCGCTGATCATCGACGGCCGCAACCTCTACACGCCGGCCGACGTGCGCGCCCAGGGCTTCGAGTACTCCGGCATCGGTCGCGCATGAAAATACTGCAGCTGAACTTCGAGAAGGGCTGGCGCGGCGGCGAGCGGCAGACCCTGTATTGCATGCGCGCGTTCCGCAAGGCCGGGCATGAGGTCGAAGTGATGTGCCGCGAGGGCGCGCCGCTGGCCGAGCGTGCCCGCCAGGAGGGCTTCGTCGCCCATACCTGCCGCAACGTGCCGGGGCAGCTGGCCTTCCTGGCCGGCGCCGGCCGCTACGACATCGTCCATGCGCAGACTGCCAACACCATCACCTGGGCCGTGCTGACCAAATGGCTGCACCGTCGTCCGGTGGCCTTCTCCCGCCGCACGTCGTTCGTGGTCAAGCCCGGCGACGAATGGAAAACCGGCTTCAAGTGGCGCCATGCCGACCTGTTCGTGGCGATCAGCGAGATGGCCGCGAGCGAACCGCGCCGCCTGGGCATCGAGCCCGTCATCATCCGCAGCGCGGTCGAGCCCCACGAAATCAACGCCGAGAACGTCGCCAGCCTGGCGCGCGAATTCGATCTCGCCGGCAAGAAGGTCATGGCCACTTCCGCCGCGCTGATCCGCGACAAGGACCCGGTGACGCTGGTGCGCGCCGTGGGCGAGCTGGCCAGGACGCGGCGCGATTTCGTGTTCCTGCACTTCGGCGCGGGCGGCGACCGCGAAGCGCAGGCCAAGGACGAGGCGCGCAAGCTGGGAATCGAGGACGTCTACCGCTTTGCCGGCTTCCGCAAGGGCGTGGAAGATTTCTACAGCATTCTCGACGTGTTCGTCATGAGTTCGGAGGAAGAGGCCCTGGGCAGCAGCGTGCTGGACGCCTTCCTGCAGCGCGTGCCGGTCGTGTCCACGGATGCTGGCGGGCTCAAGGAGAGCCTGGCCGACGGGCGCGGCGTGCTGTGCGCCGTGGGCGATTACCAGGCCATGGCGCAAGGCATGGCGCGCTGCCTGGACGACGCGCCCTTCCGCCAGGAAATCACCGAGCGCGCCTACGAATACGTCCGCAACGAGCACGACGTGCAGAAGATGGGCAACCGCTATCTCGCGCAATTCGAGCGGTTGCTCGCCCGCCGCTGATCCCCGGGGCGCGGGCCTCAGGCCCGGACGTCTATCCGGGTTTCGAACTTGGCCCGGTGCACCGAGAAGAACGTGCGCACGTTGCGCACGTTGGCCTGGGCGGTGAACGCCCGATGCACCAGCGCGTGATAGGCCGGCATGTCCTTCACCTGCGCGATCACCACGAAATCCGGCCCCGGCGACACGCGGTAGCACTGCAGCACCGCGCGCTCGGTCAGCATGCTGCGTTCAAACTCGTCCAGGCGTTCCGCCGCCTGCACGTCCAGCGTGATCTCCACGATGGCGGTCAGCGTGCTGCCCAGCTTCTCCGCCGACAGGATCGCCACCTGCCGGTCGATCACTCCCTCGTCCACCAACCGGCGGACCCGCCGCAGGCAGGTCGGGGGCGACGCGTGCACGCGCTGCGCCAGGTCCTGGTTGGTCAGCGAACTGTCTTCTTGTAACTGTTCAAGAATTCGCCGGTCCAGATCATCCAGTTCTGGCAGCGAAATTGGGGTGCTATGCACGATAAATTTCACATACGTTAATCTGAAGAAAGATTATTTAATCACATTTATGTAAGGGAATTAATTTACATATATAGGCGGATAAAGAAATCAAATTTCTTGACGGGGCGAGCACAATGCGTCGGTACACGAACTTACCGGAGCACTTCCTATGTGCGGCATTGTTGGCGCCGTCGCCCAGCGCGACATCACCCCGATTCTTGTTGAAGGCCTCAAGCGCCTGGAATACCGCGGCTACGATTCCTGCGGTGTCGCCGTCTACGCCGATGGCCATCTGCGCCGCACGCGCAGCACGCAGCGCGTGGCCGAGCTGGCCGAGCAGGTCGCGCAGGACAAGCTGCAGGGCTTCACCGGCATCGCCCACACCCGCTGGGCCACCCACGGCGTGCCCGCCACCCACAATGCCCATCCGCACTTCTCGCGCCTGGGCAACGACGAGCCGCGCATCGCGCTGGTCCACAACGGCATCATCGAAAACCACGACGAGCTGCGCGCCGAACTCCAGGCCGTGGGCTATGTCTTCGAAAGCCAGACCGACACCGAAGTAATCGCGCACCTGGTCAACCACCTGTACGCCGGCGATCTGTTCGAAGCCGTGCAGAACGCCGTGCGCCGCCTGCATGGCGCCTACGCCATCGCCGTGTTCTGCCGCGACGAGCCGCACCGCGTCGTCGGCGCGCGCCAGGGTTCGCCGCTGGTGGTGGGCGTGGGCCAGAACGAGAACTTCCTGGCGTCGGACGCGCTGGCCCTGGCCGGCACGACCGACCAGATCATCTACCTGGAAGACGGCGACGTCGTCGACCTGCAGCTCTCGCGCGTCTGGATCGTGGACGCCAGCGGCAAGAACGTGCAGCGCGAAGTCCATACCGTGCACGTGCATACGGGCGCGGCCGAGTTGGGCCCCTACCGCCACTACATGCAGAAGGAAATCTTCGAGCAGCCGCGCGCGGTCGGCGATACGCTGCAAGACATCGAGTCCATTACGCCCGAACTGTTCGGCGACGGCGCCTACAAGATCTTCAAGGACATCGACTCCCTGCTGATCCTGGCCTGCGGCACCAGCTACTATGCCGGCCTGACCGCCAAGTACTGGATCGAATCGATCGCCAAGATCCCGGTGGCGGTGGAAATCGCCAGCGAATACCGCTATCGCGACAGCGTGCCCAATCCGCGCTCGCTGGTGGCCACCATCTCGCAGTCCGGCGAAACCGCCGACACGCTGGCCGCGCTCAAGCATGCCCGTTCGCTGGGCATGGAAAACACGCTGACCATCTGCAACGTGTCCACCAGCGCCATGGTGCGCGAGTGCAAGCTGTCGTACATCACGCGCGCCGGCGTCGAAATCGGCGTGGCGTCCACCAAGGCCTTCACCACGCAGCTGACGGCGCTGTTCCTGCTGACGCTGGCGCTGGCGCAAGTGCGCGGCCGCCTGAGCGACGAGCAGGAAGCCGACCACCTGAAGGCCCTGCGCCACCTGCCCGTGGCCATCGGCTCGGTGCTGGCGCTGGAGCCCCAGATCATGGCCTGGGCAGATCGCTTCGCTTCCAAGGAAAACGCCCTGTTCCTGGGCCGTGGCATGCATTACCCGATCGCCCTGGAAGGCGCGCTCAAACTCAAGGAAATCAGCTACATCCACGCCGAAGCCTATCCGGCCGGCGAACTCAAGCACGGTCCGCTGGCGTTGGTGACGGAGCACATGCCCGTCGTCACGATCGCGCCCAAGGACGAACTGCTGGAGAAGCTGAAGTCCAACATGCAGGAAGTGCGGGCCCGCGGCGGCGAACTCTACGTGTTCGCGGACGCAGACAGCAAGATCCAGAGCGCCGAAGGCATGCACGTGATCCGCATGCCCGAGAACTACGGCAAGCTGTCGCCCATCCTCCACACCATCCCGCTGCAGCTGCTGTCGTACCACACGGCATGCGCCCGCGGCACGGACGTGGACAAGCCGCGCAACCTCGCCAAGAGCGTGACGGTGGAATGAGGGGGCGCCGGCGATAAGCTCGCCGCCCCGACGTCGTTTGCATCTTTCGGAGGGCCGCAAGAAATGCGGCCCTCTTTGTCATTGGCGCCACCGATGCGGTTTGCGCTCACCCTCGGCACGCCCTATTGCGCTTGAAGATTCGACGTCTTCACCAGCGTGGCCCATTTTTCGACTTCGGCCTTGAGGAATGTCGCCGCCTCCGGCGGGCGGTCGGCAATGAGGTCGAGCCCGTCGCGCGCCAGCATTTCCTTCATGGCAGGGGAGTTGAGCGCCTGGCGCGAGGCCTCGTTCAGTTTGTCGATGACCGCGGCGGGGGTGCCGGCTGGCGCGGCCAGGACGAACCAGTTGCGGGCCTCGAAGCCGGGCAGGGTTTCGGCGATGGTGGGGACGTCCGGCAGGATGTCCATGCGTTTGGCGCCGGTGGTCGCCAGCACTTGCAGCTTGCCGGAGCGCACATGCACCAGCGAGGAAGCGGGGTTGTCGATCATGAGATCGACTTCGCCGCTGATCAGGTCGACGAAGGCGGCGCCGGCGCCCTTGTACGGGATCTTCATGAAGTCGACTTTCGCCTGCTGGGCGAGCATCGCCGTGGCCAGCGCCTGGATGCCGGTACTGGCGCTGAGCGCGAAGTTGATCTTGTCCGACTGCTTGGCGCGGGCCAGCACGTCCTGCAGGCTGCCGGCATTGAATTTCTTGCTGGCCACCAGCACTTGCGGGGCGGCGGCCATGATCATGACGGGGCTGAAGTCCTTGATCGGGTTGTAGGGAACCTGCGGGTAAAAGGCCGGCGTGGTGCCGAACGCGGCCGAACTGAGCAGCAGGCTGTAGCCGTCGGCGTTGGCCCGGGCGATGTCGGTCGCGCCGATCTGGCCCGTGTTGCTGGGCTTGTTCTCGACGACGATGCTCTGGCCAAGGATCTGGCCCAGTTCCTTGGCGAAGGGGCGCGCCAGCGCATCGACACCGCCGCCGGCGGCGAACGGTACGACGATGCGTATTGCCTTTTCGGGAAATTCAGCGTGAACGGCGCTCGTGCCGCACAGCGCTGCGACCAGGACACCGATGATCTTCTTTTTCATTCTTGTCTTCTCCTTGATGTGTTGCTATCAAAACGAGGCCGACAGGCGCATCGGCAGGGCAGCGTCGGCGGCAGTCTCCAGGGACCAGACCGAGTCGATGAGGCGGTCGACGTCGATCTCGACCTGCCCGTGGCGCGCCAAATCGCGAAGCTTCTGTTCGATCTCGCGGTCTTCGAGCGGGCGTGCCAGGGAGCCGCGCGGCGTGGCGACCTCGCGGTGCAGGCTTGCCCCATCGGCGAAGTCGATGCGCACCTCGACGGCGTCGACCGACATGGCGGGGGCGTCGCGGAAGACGAGCCGCGCGCCGAGGTCGCGCAAGGCGGGGTCGGCGACGGCTTCATCCGAGAATTCCGGCAAGCCGGCGCGGCCCCGGATCAGCGCCACGGCGACGGCGTGCTGGGCGCTGACCTGGGACAGCCGCCCACTGGCGACGCCCGGGCGGTCCGTGCGTTGCCGCAGCAGCGGGTGGCCGGTGAGCTCGATGCGCGCGATGCCCGTCCAGCCGCCGTTGGCGATGCGTGGATCGGCCGCCAGTTCCAGGCAGGCGTCGATGACGGGGTTGAGCACGACGCCGCAGGGGTAGGGCTTGTAGGCGTTGTTCAGCAACTCCCAACGCTGGCCGAGGTGACCGGTGATGGCGTCCAGTCGCGGGTTCTCGCCGGCGACGCGCAGATACCCGCGCTCGCCTTCCAACGGCAGGGGCGGGCCGTCGAAGCCCTCGGCCGCCAGCAAGGCCGACAGCAGGCCGTTGCGCGCCGCGTTGCCCACGCTGATGCTCTTGGCGCCGGTGCCCAGCGCTTCGACCAGCCCGCCTGCCTGCACCGCCGCGGCGCCGAGAGCATCCAGGTTCTGCCTGGCGTTCAGGCCCAGCGCGCGCGCGGCGGCCAGCGCCGCGCCGAACACGCCGCAGGTGGAGGTGATGTGCCAGCCGCGCGCGTAATGTTCGGGAGAGATGGCGTTGCCGATGCGGCAGGCCACTTCGACGCCAAGCACGAAGGCATGCAGCAGTTGCTGTCCGGTCAGGGGCCGGGTTTCGGCCAGCGCGAACAGGACCGGCGCGATCGGCGAGGTCGGGTGGATGATGGTGGGGTGGTGCGTGTCGTCGAAGTCGAATACGTTGGCGGCCATGGCATTGAGCGCGGCGGCATTCAACGCGTCGACGCGATCGGGGCGTCCTGCCAGGCTGGCGTCACGACCCGCCGAGAAGCGGGCGTAGGTGCGCACGGCGATATCCATCGAAGGCGTGCGCGCCGCCGACAGCGCCACGGCGAAGAAATTCAGCAGGGCGCGGCGGGCGGCATGCCGCACAGGCTGGGGGATGTCGTCCCACGTGGACTCGGCGACGAAGCGCGCCAGTTGCGCGGAGGGCTGGACGGCATCGGGGACGGCGGCTTGGGTCATGTTCATTTCACTCGGTCGGGAAGCCACATCACGATCTGCGGGAAGACGTAGATCAGGCAAAGGAAGAGCAGGATGATCAGCACGAACGGCAAGGCGCCGCGGATGATGTCGCCGAACCGGGCCTTTTCGTTCATGCTGCGAAGCACGAACAGCACCATGCCGACCGGCGGGGTGATCAGGCCCAATTCGATCATCAGCACCAGGAAGATGCCGAACCAGATCGGGTCCAGGCCCAGCGACATGGCGATGGGATAGGTAACCGGCAGCGTCATGAGCATCATCGCGATCGATTCGACGAACATGCCCAGGACCAAATAAATGAGGACCATCGCCGCGACCACCAATGCCGGCGACAGATCGGCGCCCTGAATCAGATTGACGACTTCGCGGGGCAGGCGCAGGTAGTCGAAGACCCAGCTGAAAATGCCCGCGCCCACGACGATCAGCAGAAGCAAGGCGGTGACCTTGGCGGAGTCGAAAGCGATATCCACCAAGGCGCTCCAGCTCAGCTTGCGACGCGCGAGGCAAAGCAGGAACGCGCTGACCGCGCCGATGGCGGCCGCCTCGGTGGGCGTGGCGATACCCGCGTACATGGAACCCAGCACCGCCCCGATGATGGCCACGAACGGCACCATGCTGCGCGAGGCGCTGAGTTTCTCTCGCATGGTGTAGGCGCGCGCGGGGGGCGCCGCGCCCGGCACCGTCAGGGCCCAGACGAGCGCGCCGGCCATGAAGAAGCCCATCAGCAGCAGGCCCGGGATGATGCCGGCAAGGAAGAGATGCGTGACCGAGGCGCCGACGGTGGTGCCGTAGATGATCATGGGGATGCTGGGCGGGATCAGGATGCCGAGCGTGGCGCCGGCCGCCGCGACGCCGTAGGTCAGGCGCGGGCTGTAGCCGCGCTGGATCATGTCCGGGCAGGCCACTTTACCCAGCGTGGCGGCCGTGGCCAGGCTGGAGCCGGACACGGCGGCGAAGATCGCCGACGCGCCCGCGGAGGCGTGCGCCAGGCCGCCAGGCGCGCGGCCGAACCAGCGCACGAGCGCGTCGAACATGCCCGAGGTGATGCCGCTGCGCAGCAGCAAGCCACCCATGAAGATGAACATGGGCACCGCGGTCAGCGTGAAGGTGTTGGTGTTGCTCCAGGCGCGCTCGGCCAGCAGGGACAACTGGGGACGCGACAGCAGGAAGTACACGCCGAGCAGGCCGACCATGCCGAGGGCGACGCCGATGCGCACGCCAAGAAACAGGAACAGCATCATGCTGGCCACCAGCAGTGTGGCGACCCAGCCCAGCGACTGGCCGCGCGCCAGGGCGTAGAGCACCGCGCATCCGCCGATCACGAGGAGCGATTGGGTCAGCGTGGCGGCGCCGCTCCAGGCCCAGATGGCGATGATGAAGGCCACGGCGATCACGGCCATGCCCCAGTCGAACCGGGTGCCGGCGATCGGCAGCGCATTCGGGCCCATGCCCACGAGTGCCAGCGTCATCGCGGCCAGCGCGGCGGGCGCCAGCCAGCGCCGCAGCGCCCCGGTTGGCGGCCGCAAGCGGTGGAGGTCCACCATGATGGACAGGCAGAACGTCAGCATACCCAGCGAGACGGATAGCTGCGGGATCCATTGCGGGGTGGACAACAACCCCCAGTCGCGCGTGTCGTTGATGTACTCGCGAATGTTGAAACTGGCCATCTGCCAGCCGAGCACCACGCTGAACAGCAGCGCCATCCACTGCCCCAGCAGTTCGGCCTGCACGCGCGCGGGCGCCGACAGCCTGTCGATCCAGAGCTCGACCTGGACGTGCGCGTTGGAGGATTGTGCCGCCGCGAGTCCGAAGAACACGGTGGCCACCAGCAGGTAGCCGGAGATCTCGGTGGCCCATGACGTAGGCGAATTGAAGGCGTAACGCGAAAAGATCTCGTAGCACATCGACAGCGCCATCAGCAGCAGCGCGGCGGTCGCGAGGGCGCCGGAACAGCGTGAAACGGCCGCCATGGCCCGGATGAGGCCGAAATCCGCCCGGCCGTCCAGCGGATAGGGCGAGGCGCCGGGCGACGCGGCGGCCTGCGCCGGAACTTGCGCCGGCATCTCGATGGTGCTCATTGCTGTCTCCTCAACGCGTCGTGCGCGATGGTGTTTTCCCTGATCGAGAATTGACGCTCGCTGGGTTGTTATGACGATATTATAGACATATTGTATGATTGAATGCTCATAAATTCACACAGCGCAAAGCGCATCATCCAGGAGGAGCAACATGAACCAACCCATACGCCCGCCCGCGCGGCTTCGCTCCCTCGCGGCGGCCGTCGCCATGGGCGCCACCCTATGGACGGCGGCCGCACAGGCGCAGACCTATGACCTGACCATGGCGGTGATTACCTCGCCCGGCGACGGCTACTCGATCCTTACGGCGTCGGTACCCGAGCGCGTGGCCAAGGCCACCGGCGGCAAGGTCAAAGTCACGGTCAGCGATTCGCTCGTTCCGCCCGCGCAGATGGCGACCGCCGTGCGCGAAGGCCGCGTGGACCTCAGCGCGGCCCTGCATACCTATCTGGCGGCGGACGAACCGCGCATGGGCATCTTCAACCTGCCGGGGCTGATCAACGACATCAAGGAATACAAGCAGGTCTGCGACGCCTTTTGGTGCGAGGACACGCGCAAGATCTGGAAGGAAAAGTGGGGGGCGATCGTGCTGGCCGAGGGCGCCTGGTGCACGCAGCAGCTGTTCTCGAAAGATCCCATTCGCAAAGTTGAGGACTTCAAGGGCAAGCGCCTGCGCGTGCACAACCCGCAGACCGCCGAGGTGGTCAATGCGCTGGGCGGCAAGCCGGTGGCCATGCCCACTACCGAAATCTTCCCGGCGCTGGAACGTGGCGTCATCGACGGCCTGTTCATTTCCACTTGCGTCGGCGGGTCGCTGGAGTTCTGGCGGATTGCCAAGAACGTGCAGAACTGGAGCCTGGGCCCGATCAATGGCTGGGCGATCCTGGTCAATCCGGAAAGCTGGCAAAAATTGCCCGCGGACGTGCAGAAACAGGTCCAGGGCGCCATGGACGCCGTGCAGCAGGATGCTTTCGGAAAATACGACGAATTCGTTGCCAATTCGCGCCAGGCCATGGAGAAGAACGGCGTGACGTTCTGGGTAGCCCCGGATGAAGAAAGGGCTAAACTGATGCAGCCCCAGTACATCGGACCCGCTTACGACGCCTGGAACAAGCGCGCCAAGCAAGTCGGATTCGATGGTCCTGCCTACCTTGACCGTGTCCGAAAGGTCCTAGGCAAGACAGAGGCCCAGTGATCTACGGGCGTACCCAGCGGTATCCGGGGCGCCCGCTACGCCCCGGACACCTTTTTGCATGACATCCATGACTCCCCAAGCAGAGCCAAAAGACGATTTCAAGGTCCAGCGCGTTGCATCGGTACTGCGCCACAGCGTGACCGAGAGCATCCGCAACGCCATCCTGGTCGGCCGGTTCCGCGCGGGCGAGCGCTTGCCCGAACGAGAACTGTGCGAGATGACCGGCGTCAGCCGCACCTTGGTGCGGGAAGCGCTGCGCCAACTGGAATCCGAAGGCCTGATCATCGTGATCCCGCACCGCGGCCCGGTGGTCGAGCGCCTGTCGCCGGAGCAGGCGCGCGGCATCTACCAAGTACGCGAAGAACTCGAAGGGCTGGCTTGTCAGCTGTTTGCAGAACACGCCACCGAGGCGCAATTGGCCGCGCTGCGCGAGGCGTTCCAAGGGCTCAAGCGCGCCCTGACCCGGGGCACCGCGCTTGAGCAGATCGCCGCCAAGAACGCCTTCTATCAGCAGCTGCTGGATGGCGCCGGCAACGAGGCGCTGACCAATACCCTGCGGCTGCTGAATTCGCGCGTCATGCTGCTGCGTTCGACGTCGATGCAGGCGCCGGGACGCGCCAAGCACAGCGTGGCGGAACTGTCCGACCTGCTGCGTGCGCTGGAAAAGCGCGACGGCAAGGCCGCCCGCGTCGCGGGCAGCCTGCACGTGCGCAATGCCGCCAGCGTGGCCATCGGCATCCTGCAGGAATCGCTGCTGACCGAGGCGGCGGACTGACCGCCGCCCCGCCTGCGGGCGGCCTCGTTCAGCGCGCCGCAGCCTTGCCGAACGGATCGGCATTCACCGGCGTATCGACGGTGTAGGGCAAGGCCTTCGGCAACCCCGCCAGGCTGCGCATCAGCGGATAGATTGCGCTGTAGTCCTGCGCGCCCAGCCCTTGCGCTCGTGCCGCGGTATAGGACTGGTACGCGGCGCTGCCCATGGGCACGCAGGCGCGGCTGCGCGAGGCCAGTTCCAGCGCCAGCCCAAGGTCCTTGTGGGCCAGGTCGACCTGGAAGCCGGCGGACAGGTCCCCGCGCAACACCTTGTTCGGATAGGTGATGTTCATGTGGCCCAGCCCGGCGATGGTGCCGCGCATGACCTGCAACGCCAGCTCCACGCTCAGGCCGCAGGCTTCGGCCAGCGTCAGCGCCTCGGCCGTCAGGGCGTTGAGCGAAATCCCCATGAAGTTGTTGACCACCTTCACGCGCGAGCCGCCGCCGACTTCGCCGCAATCGATGATCTGGTTGCCCATGCATAGCAGGGCTTCCTGCGCGCGCGCCTTGTCCGGGCCGGAGCCGCTGGCCAGGATCAGCAGGGTGCCGCGTTCAGCCTCCATGGCCGAGCGCCCGACCGGCGAATCCAGCATGCGCAGGCCGCGTTCGGCCAGCAGCGCCGCGATGGCGTCGGTTTCCTGCGGCAGAATGGTGGACATATTGATGAAGAGCGACGCGTCGGTGAGCGCAGCCAGCGCGCCGCCCTCTCCCTCCAGCGCGGCGCGGATGTGCGCGGCTGTCGGAAGCATGGCGATCACCAGGCCGGCGCCCTCCGCGGCCGCGCGCGCGCTTGCGGCGCGCTTGCCGCCCGCTTGCTCCAGGGAGTCCAGGGCGTTGGCGTCGAGGTCGAAACCCGTGACGGCAAAGCCGCCCTTGACCAGATTGCGCGCCATGGGCAACCCCATTGCGCCCAGGCCGATGAATGCGATCGAATCCTTGCTCATGCTTGTGTCTCCGTCCCTGTCGTTGTCATGACGCCGGCTGAGGTCGCAGCCGGCGTGTATCGGTATTTCCGGTAATGCTCCATCGCCGGCCCGAGGCCGGCCTGGGCGCCGCGTCAGGAGAAGGCGCCTTCCTTTTCCATGTCGGCGATGACCTCGCGGGCGGCCTTCATGGCATCCAGCGCCGCGGGAACGCCGCAGTAAATGGCCGCTTGCAGCACCACCTCCACGATCTCTTCCCGGCTGATGCCGTTGTTGATTGCGCCGCGCATGTGCAGCCGCAGTTCGTTCGGCCGGTTCAGCGCGATCAGCATCGCCAGGTTCAGGAAGCTGCGGGTTTTGCGCTCCAAGCCGTCGCGGGTCCACACTTCCCCCCAGCAGTATTCGGTGACGAGCTTTTGAAGCGGCGCGGTCAGGTCGTCGGCGCCGTCGAGCGACTTGTCCACGTAGGCGTTGCCGACGACGGACCGACGCACCTCCAGGCCTTTCTGGAATTGTTCGGATTGGAATTCTGGCCTCAATGCCATGACGGTTGTCTCCACTAATTGAACGCGGCGCCGGACCATCCACTTGCCACCGCTTTGCGTATTACTATAATACAATCCTATTGTATTTATAAAAAAGCAAGCCTGGAGCTGCGGGAGAGACATCTTGAATTGCACCCCTTTCAGCGTGTACGCCATCCGCTACGCGCGCCATTCGGGCCGTCGCGCAGCCGACAACTATCTGGGCCACGTGGACTTTCACGATGCGGAGTCCGACCTGGACTACTACGTATGGCTATTGCGGCGCGACGACGAGATTTATCTGGTCGACACCGGCTTTGGCGAGGCCGCGGCCCGGCAGCGGCGGCGCGAACTCTTCATGCGGCCCGCGCAGGGCGTGGCATTGCTGGGCGTGCAGGCGACGGATGTGCGCGACGTCATCCTCACGCATCTGCATTACGACCATGCCGGCACGCTGGCCGATTTTCCGAACGCGACGTTTCACGTCCAGGACGCCGAACCGGCCTATGCGACGGGGCGCTGCATGTGCCACGCGCCGCTGCGCCATCCTTTCGACGTGGAAGACATCGTCGAATACGTGCGGCGGCTCTACGCCGGCCGCGTCGCCTTTCACCAGGGTTCCAGCGAGCTGGCGCCCGGGCTGTCGCTGCATCTGGTGGGCGGGCATACGGCGGGCTTGCAGATCGTGCGCGTCTGGACCCGCCGCGGCTGGGTGGTGCTGGCTTCCGACGCCAGCCACCTATACGGCAACATCGGCAACGACGCGCCGTTTCCGGCCGTCTATCACGTGGGCGACATGCTTGAGGGATACCGCTACGTGCGAAGCCTGGCCGACTCCGATGACCACATCGTTCCCGGCCACGATCCACAGGTCATGCATCGCTATCCCGCGCCCTCGCCGGACCTGGAAGGCAAGATCGTCCGGCTGGACGTCATGCCGGAGGCCGCGCGATGAGCGCCCCGCTGCACGGACGCCATGCCCTGGTGACGGGCGCCGAGGCCGGCCTCGGATACGCTATTGCCGAGGGACTGGCGGCGGCGGGGGCCGGGATCGTGATGCATTGCCTGCATGCCGATGGTCCGGCCCGGCTTGCCCGCGACACCCTTGCGCGCAAGCATGGCGTGCCCGTCGAATTGCTGCCGGCCGACCTGCGTGACGTCGACCAGATCGAAGCCATGGCCGCCGAGGCGCTTTCGCGCGTGCCTCGCCTGGACATCCTGGTCAACAACGCCGTGATCAGGCATTTCGAGCCGGCCCATCGCCTGCCGCGCGCGCAATGGGACGAGGGCCTGGCAGTCAATCTTTCCGCGCCTTTCCATCTGGCGCGGCTGGCGCTGCCGGGCATGCTGGAACAGCAGTGGGGGCGCATCATCAACGTGTCGTCGGTCTATGGCAGCGGCGCCGCGCCCAATCGGATCGGCTACGTCACGACGAAGACCGCCCTGCTCGGCATGACGCGCGCGCTGGCCGTCGAGACAGCCGGCAACGGGATCACCTGCAATGCGGTGGCGCCGGGCACCGCGCCTACCCCGGCCATCGTCGCGAAGATCGCCGCCATCGCCAAGGAATCCGGCCAGCGCGTCGAAGACGCCGAACGTGAGTACCTGGCGGCGCGCCAGCCCACCGGCCGCTTCGTCGCCATGGAGAACGTGGCCGCGCTGATCGTCTTTCTCTGTGCCGAAACCGGCCGCGATATCACCGGGGCGACCCTGCCTATCGATGGCGGCTGGACGGCCGCCTGACGCTTTTCCCTTTCCTGAATCCAGAACCACAGCGAGACTACGATGACTACCGAAAAACACCTTGGCTTCGTCGGCATCGGCCGCATGGGCGCCCCGATGGCCGAGCGGCTCTTGAACGCGGGCTATGCGCTCACCATCTACGACACGCAGCCGGCGGTACTGCAGGCCCTGAAGGAAAAGGGCGCGCACATCGCCGAGTCCCCCAAGGCCGTGGCCGATATCGCCGCCACGGTGCTGGTGTCGCTGCCCACGCCGGATATCGTCATCGCGGTGGCGCTCGGCGAACAGGGCCTGGCGCGGGGCAAGGCGGTCCGCACCGTGATCGATCTGTCGACCAGCGGTTCCGAAGCCGCTCGCACGCTGGCCGATGGCCTGGCCGGCCTGGGCATCCAGAGCATCGACTGCCCCGTCAGCGGCGGCGTGACGGGCGCTACCCGCGGCACGCTGGCCTTGATGATTTCCGGTTCGCGCGAACGCTACGATCAGTTGCAGGACGTTTTCAACGTCCTGGGCAAGCCTGTGTATGTGGGCGAACAGCCGGGCATGGCGCAGACCATGAAGGTCATCAACAACCTGATTTCCGTCACCGCGCTCAGCATTACGTCGGAATTGATGGTGATGGGCGTGAAAGCCGGCCTGGACCCGGACATCATGCTGCAGGTCATCAACTCGGGTTCGGGCCGCACCAATGCGTCCGAGGACAAGATTCCGCGTTTCGTGCTGACCCGCAGCTTCGACTTCGGCTTCGCGGTCGGCCTGTCGGCCAAGGACGTGCGCCTGTGCCTGGAAGAGAGCGAACAGTTGGGCGTGCCGCTGCGCGTGGGCGACGCCGCGCGCAAGCTGGTCAACGACGTTCGGGACAAGTATGGCGACGACGCCGATCTGACCGAGATCATCCGCTACGTGGAAGATGGCGCAGGCGTGCAGGTGCGCGGCAAGGCCGCCGCGGGCAAGGCATGAGCGCGGGCGGTGTTGCCGTCATCACGGGAGGCGCGAGCGGAATCGGCGCCGCCTGCGCGCGGCGCTTCGCGGCGCAGGGCGCGGCCGTCGCGATTCTCGATGTGGCGCGCGAAGCGGGAGAGCGGTTGGTCGAAGCCCTGCGCGCGCAGGGCGCCGCGGCCCAGTTCCATGCCTGCGACGTCGCCGACGCCGTCGCCGTGCAGCACTGCGCCGACGCGGTGGTGAGGGATCTGGGCGAACCCACGGCGCTGGTCACCTCGGCCGCGCTCATCCCCAATACCGAGTCCGTGCTCGACATGGATCTGGCCGCGCATGATCGCTTGTGGCGCGTGAACTATCACGGCACCGTGCACGCATGCCGTAGCTTCGGCGCGCGCATGCGCGCCCGCGGCGCGGGCAACATCGTGACGGTGGGGTCCATCAATAGCCTGCATCCGCTGCCCTTGCCTGCCTACAACCCAGGCAAGGTGGCGATTGCCCGACTGACGCAGATCCTGGCGCAGGAATTGGGTCCGCACGGGGTGCGGGTAAACAGCGTGGCGCCCACCTATGTGCTGACGCCCGCGCTGCAGGCCCGGATCGACGCGGGCCAGCGCGATCTGGCCAAGATGCTGTCGGTGCATGCGCTGCGCGAACTGCCCACGCCGGAGGACGTCGCCGAGGCGGTGGCGTTTCTTTGCTCGGACTCGGCACGCCTGATTACCGGCGTGCTGTTGCCCGTGGACGCCGGTTGGGAAGGCGGGGTCAGCTACCGGACCTATGCCGGCGGCGTGCCGCCCGGCGTGCTGCCCTAGGCGGGGCGCGACGCGCCAAAGAACAACGAACGGAGACTTCATTCATGCGTAACACCCACAAATTCCTGATGCCTGCGTTAGTCCTCTGCGCGGCCCTCGCGGGCGCGACCGGGGCGCAGGCGGCCTATCCCGACCGTCCGGTCAAGGTCATCGTGCCATTCGCGGCCGGTGGCGGCGCGGACATCGTCGCGCGCCTGGTGTTCAAGGGAGTCAGCGAACAGCTGGGACAGCCCTTCATCATCGACAACCGGGGCGGCGCCGGCGGCATCATCGGGGCCGACGCCGTGGCCAAGGCCGCGCCTGACGGCTATACCCTGCTGCTGGGACAGAGCGGGCCGAATGCGATCAATCCTTCGGTCTACAGCAAGCTGCCGTATGACGCACGCAAGGATTTCGCGCCCATCACGCAGTTGACCAGCTATCCCTATGTGGTGGCGGTGAAGAAGCAGTTGCCGGTCAGCACCCTCAAGGAACTGATCGAGTATGCCCGGCGGCAACCCGGCACGATCACCTTGTCGACCGCCGGTCAGGGCAGTTCGGCCCATTTGGCGGTTGAACTGTTCATGCGCCAGGCGGACGTGGCGCTGGTGCCGGTGCCGTACAAGGGCGCGGGCCCTGCGCTGCTGGACGTCGTCGGCGGTGTGGTGGACATGACCTTTGGCGATGCGGCGTCGGCCTCCAAGCAGGCGCAGGCGGGCAATGTCAAAGCCGTGGCCGTGACGGGAGCGCGCCGGTCGCCGCTGCTGCCCGAAGTGCCGACCGTGGCCGAGGCAGGCGTGCCTGGATACGAGGCGTCGGCATGGCACGGCGTACTGGCTCCGCGTGGAACGCCGGAGCCCGTCGTCCAGACGCTGCGGGAAGCGATTATCAAGGTCCTTGCCGATCCTGCCCTGAAAGCTCGGCTGGAGCAGGACGGTATCGAAACCGTGGGCAGCACGCCGAAGGATTTCAACCTGGCGTTGCAGGCGGAAATCGAAAAATGGCGCAAGGTGGTGGATGACGCCGGGATAAAGCTGGAATAGGAAAAGAGCGGATTCGATATATTCGAGCCCCGACGGAATTATCCAGCATCAAACGCCAAGCCAAGTGCCGCGCAGCGGCACTTGGCTTGGCGTTATCGCTGGGAGCGATGCATATGGAGTTGCCGGCGCGTTATGGAACAGCGTGTAAGGCAGCCCCACGGTATGCGCCCGCACAGATTATGGGAATCGCCGTCGCAAGCGCATGATGCCTTCATGCGCCATCAGGTCCATCACTGAATTGCGATCCCGGGCGTAGATCCCAGGCCCAATCGGGCCGCGCCCTCTGCCGGCCCCCCCAGCGGCCTGGCTTCCGCGCATCAAACATGTCCAGTTGTTTCGGAAGCATCCCGAAAAAATAATCGCGCGCGCGAGTCCGGATGGTATCCGTTTTCGCCATTTTCATTATTAGGATGGTATCCGTAAAGCGCTGTGTAGATAATATTGATGCATACGTTATTACTCGAAAGATAATCGAGATGGTATCCATCCGTGCTATTTCAATAATATAGAAAGTTTTTCCCTATTAATTCTTGGTATTGCAAAAAAAGCGGTATACATTGCGTCCTTTTTTTGCGGAGGCCCTATTTCCCGCGTGCGGATTTGTTTGTTACGTAGATATACGTTTATAGCAATCCAGTAATGATTTGGGGTCGGGCTATTAATCGAGATAGGGAGGAATCACGTTGATACATGGCACAAAGAGGTGGCTGACGGCGACGCTCGCGCTGAGCGCGTCCTACGGCGGTAGCGTTGCGGCTGCGGACCTGACCGTTGGGTCGGGCAATATGCAGGTATTCGACGGCTCGGCCAACTTCCCCGGCGGAGTGGACGTCAATGGGGGCACGGTGGTGATCGGCGGCAACGGCGGCGGAGCCGGCGTCACCCTCGGCGGGAACGTATCCGCGACCTCGAACGGCACCGTCGCAGGCTTCGGTTCGATCAACGGCGATCTCAACGTGTCGGGCAATGCGCGCGTCGCGCCCGGCTATGCCGCGGGCACGCCGACCGGCGTCTCCAACGGCAATCTCGTCGTCAACGGCAACCTGTCGATGAACAATGCCGTGTTCGACTTCGAGACCGGCTTCGCGGGACTGCCCATCACGCAACCCGGCACCGGCGACAACATCACCGTGCGCGGCGATGCCGTCATCAACAACACGACGCTGAACGTCTCGGTCAATACCTATGGCGTGAACGGCGGCTACTACCGGATCATGTCGTACGGCGGCGCCTTGAGCGGCAACGGCCTGACGCTGGGCACGGTCACCGGCTATGTGCAGCCCGGCGCGACCCTCCAGTCGCTGACCGGCGACAAGCAGATCAACCTCATCCTGGGGCCGAACACCACCAACCTGTGGAACGGCAACGGCGCCGCGTCGGCCACCCGGGCCGGCGGCGGCAGCGGCACCTGGAGCGCGGCCGGCACGAACTGGAACAGTCCGACCAACGCCACGGGCGCCCTGCCCGACGGCGGCTACGCCATCTTCACCGGCGCGGCCGGCGTGGTGAACGTCGACGGCGGCGCGGGCCCCGTGCGTGTGTCGGGCATCCAGTTCGCCACCGACCGTTATCGCGTGCAAGGCGCGCCCATCACCCTGGTGGCCAACGGCACCAACCCGCCGGCCATTGTGGTGGGCGACGGCACCTATGCCTCCGGCCAGTTCGTCGACACCATCGACAACCCGCTGCAAGGCACCCAGGGCTTCGTGAAGACCGGCCCGGGATCGCTGATCCTGACCGCCGACAGCAGCGGCCTGAGCGGCCCCATCCTGATCGCCGACGGCGCGCTGGAAATCGACGGCAAGTTGAACGGCCCTCTCGATATCGGCCGCGAAGTGGTGCTGGCGGGCGTGGGCCAGGTGGGCACCACCACCCTCTATCCCACGGCGGTGGTGTCCCCGGGCAACGATGGCTCGCCCATGGGCACGCTTACCGTCAACGGCAATCTCACCTTCGGCCAGGACGCGATCTACCGCGTGCATGCCGATCCGGCCAGCAGCGCGAGTGACCGCATCCACGTCACCGGCATCGCCTACCTGGACGGCACCGTGGCGCACGTGGGCCCCGACGGCAACTATGCGCCGCGCACCACGTACAACATCCTGACCGCGGATGGCGGCATCCAGGGCCGGTTTACGGGTGCATCGAGCTCGTACGCGTTCCTGACGCCCACGCTCAGCTACGACGCGAAGAATGCGTTCATGACGCTGACGCGCAATGACGTGCCCATCGGCAGCATCGGCGGCACGGAGAACGAGAGCAGCGTTGGCGGCGCGCTGGATCAGGAGGATCCGCCCGCGGCCGGGAACGGCTCCGCGTCGACCGGCAACGGATCGGCGTCCAACGGCAATGGCTCCACGTCCACCGGCAATGGCGCCGCCTCGACCGGCAACGGTTCCGCCTCGGCCGGCAATGCGTCGTCGACGACCGGAACCGCGCCGGCGCCGGCCGGCGCCGGGTCGTCCGTGGTCGGCAGCGGCATCGCGGCGGCCAAGACGACCGGCGCTGGCCAGGTTACGTCGGCCGTCCTGGCCATGACGCCGGGCGAAGCGCGCACGGCCTTGAAGATGCTGTCCGGCGAGGCGTACGCGAGCACCGCCAGCGTGTTGCAGAGCCAGGGAGACACGGTCCGCGCGCTGCCGCTGGCCCATCTGCGCGGCAACCTCGACGCGCCGGTTCGCGCCGGACGGCCCACGGCCCAGCTGGGCTCGCCGTCGCCCGACGCCTTGCCGCAAAGCGGCGCATCGCCGGTCTGGGCGCAAGCGTTCGGCAACTGGAGCACGTTCGGGAGCGATGGCAACGCGTCGAGCGTGACGCAATCGTCCGGCGGTCTCTTCGTCGGCGGCGACGGCGCCGTGGGCGGCGGCTGGCGCATGGGCGGCGCGCTCGGCTATGTCGGCAGCCACAACTCGATCGACGACGTGTCGTCGCGCAGCAATGTCGACAGCTATACGGCAACCGTGTTCGGCGGCCGTAACTTCCAAGCCGGCGCGGGCCATTTCCGCTTCATGGCGGGCGCGGCTTACACCTGGCACGACATCGATGCGAAACGCGATGTGGTGGCCGGCAGCTTGAACCAGCGGCTCGAATCGTCCTATCACGCGTCGTCGACGCAAGTGTTCACCGAGCTGGGCTACAACCTGCCGCTGGGCGATGCGTACACCATCGAACCCTACGCCGGCCTGGCGTGGAACCAGGTTCGCACGCGCGGCTTCGAGGAATCCGGCGGCACGGCTGCCCTGCGCGGCGCGGGAAGCTCCGACGACGTGACGAGCACCACGCTGGGCCTGCGCGGCGCCTGGGAGTTCGGCTCCGATCAGGCGCCGGGTCGCCTGACCGCGAACCTGGGCTGGCGCCACGCCATGGGCGATGTGAAGCCCACGCAGGTGCTGGCGTTAGAGGGCGGCAGCAACTTCTCGGTGACGGGCGTTCCGATCGCGCGCGACGCGGCGGTGCTCGGACTGGGCGTCGAAATGGCCATCACGCGCAATACGACGGCCGGTGTCGCCTACGACGCGCAGTTCGGCGGCGGCAACCGGCAGCAGGCCGGCGTGCTCAAGCTGGCCATGCGCTTCTGATGCGGCGCGCGGTCCTTTTCGGGGCCGCGCCGCTTCATTCCAGGTCGGGATGGCGGTCCGCGAGGCGTTGGCGGCGTTCCCGCAGCGCCTCCAGTTTTTCCTCCAGTTCGGCGATCTCCGCTTCGACGTCCAGCACGCTCTGTTCGATGTGCTCGTGGGCCTGTTGCAGCAGGGCGCGAGCTTCGTGGCGGCTCGATGCGGTCGGGGTGTCGCCGCGCAGCGGACGGTTCGCGGTCTCGGGCAGGTAGAACGAGGTGAAGATGCCGATCAGGGACGCGGCCATCAGGTAGTAGGCGGGCATCATCAGGTTGCCGGTTTCCTCCACCAGCCATGCGGCCACGGTGGGCGTGAGGCCGGCGGCGATGATGGCCACGTTGAAGGAACTGGCCAGCGCGCTGTACCGGATGCGCGTCGGAAATAGCGCGGGCAGCGTGGACGCCATGACGCCGGTGAGGCAGTTGAGGAACACGGCGATGAACAGCAGGCCCAGGAAAATCAGGCCGGTGTTGTCGCTGCCGACGAACATGAAGGCGGGCACCGCGATCAGCAGCAGGCCGACGCTGCCGACTCGCAGGAACGGCTTGCGCCCGATCTTGTCGCTGAAGAAGCCGACCACGGGCTGCACGAACAGCATGCCGATCATGACGACTACGATGATGAGCACGCCGTGCTCCTCGGAGTAGCCCAGGCTGCTCGACAGGTAGGTGGGCATGTAGGTCAGCAGCATGTAGTAGGTGATGTTGGTCACCAGCACCATGCCGATGCAGACGAGCAGCGCTTTGCGGTACTTGGAGAAAATCTCGCGGAAGGACACGGCGGGCCGTTCCTGGACGGCATCGCGGTCTTCCTGTTCCATCTTCTCCAGCTGCTGCGTGAACGCGGGGGTTTCTTCGGCGGCATGGCGCAGGTACAGGCCCAGCAGCCCCAGCGGGCCGGCCACGAAGAACGGCGCCCGCCAGCCCCACTCCAGGAAGGTGCGTTCGCCGAGCGTGGCCTGCAGCAGCACGACCAGGCCCGCGCCGAGCACGAAGCCGGCGATGGAGCCGAAATCCAGCCAGCTGCCGAGGAAGCCGCGGCGGCGGTCGGGCGCGTACTCGGCGACGAAGACCGCGGCCCCGGTGTATTCGCCGCCGACCGAGAAGCCCTGGGCGAGCTTGCACAGCAACAGCAGGACCGGCGCCCACAGGCCGATGGATTCGTAGGAGGGAATCAGCCCGATGCAGAAGGTGCTGATGGCCATGATGATGATGGTCAGGGACAGCACCTTTTGTCGCCCGAAGCGGTCGCCCATCACGCCGAAGAATACGCCGCCCAGCGGCCGCACGAGGAACGGCACCGAGAAGGTGCCGAGCGCGGCGATGGTCTGCACGGCGGGCGAGGCGTCGGGGAAGAACACCTTGCCCAGCGCGAAGGCGACGAAGCCGTAGACGCCGAAGTCGAACCACTCCATCGCATTGCCGAGCGCGGCGGCCGTGACCGCCTTCTTGAGCTTGGTGTTGTCGATGACGGTGATGTCGCCGATTTCCAAGGGCCGGACCTGCTGCGACGCCGGGGATATCTCTGCCATGAGTCAGCCTCCCGTTGTTTGCCAGGCGTGGGGCCGCGCCTGGCGCTCCTCAAGCGAAAATTCTACCCCTGCCCGCGCCGTTCCGGCCCCCGGCGGCATCGTCTCGTCACGTTCGGAAAAGCCTGACTATCAATTCGTCATATGCGAATTGTTCGGAAAATCCCGCTGCTCTAGACTGGATTCGTGCAATTGCCGCGCGCCGCGGGCCGCCGTTTTCGCGGCGCCCGGGCGATGGCGGGAGGCGTAGATGAGCCAGGTCGAGACCTTTGCCACCCTGCCGATGTGGGTGGGCTTCGTCGGGTTCGTGCTGGTCGTGCTGGCAGTGGACCTGTACGTGCTGGGCGGCAGGCATGCGCACCGCGTCTCGTCGCGGGAAGCGCTTTGCTGGGTCCTTGCCTGGATGACGCTCGCCGCGCTGTTCGGCGGCCTCATGTGGTGGTACCTGGACGCCACGCTCGGCCGCGCCGTGGCGCATCGCAAGACGCTGGAGTTCTTCACCGGCTACCTGATCGAACTGTCCCTGTCCGTGGACAACATGTTCGTGTTCTCGCTGATATTCGGGTACTTCGCGGTGCCGCTGGAACTGCAACGCCGCGTGCTGCTGTACGGCGTGCTCGGGGCCATCGTAATGCGCGTGTCCATGATCCTCGCCGGCGTGTGGCTGCTGGCGCAATTCTCGTGGCTGTTCTATGTGTTCGGGGCGCTGCTGGTCGTGACCGGGGCCAGGATGCTGGCCCACGCGGACCATGCGCCGGACATCGCGCGCAACCCGCTGGTGCGCCTGCTGCGCGCCTCCATGCGGATCACCAAGGACTATCATGGAGAGTCGTTCTTCGTGTACGTGAACGGCTTGCGGTACGCCACGCCGATGTTCGTGGTGCTGCTGATGGTGGAGGCGAGCGACGCGGTGTTCGCCGTCGACAGCATCCCCGCGATCTTCGCCGTCACTACCGATCCCTTCCTGGTGTTTACGTCCAATATCTTCGCCATCATGGGCCTGCGGGCGATGTACTTCCTGCTGGCCGACATGCGCGAACGCTTCTTCTATCTCAAGCATGGGCTGTCCGTCGTGCTCATCGTCATCGGCGCCAAGATGCTGGCCGCGCCGTGGGTCCACGTGCCCGTGCAGTGGTCGCTTGGGGCAGTTGGCCTTATCCTGTTGGCGTCCGTGGGCGCCAGCCTGATCCTGCCCGGACGGACGGCGGCACGCGCCGCGCGTCCCAAGGCCAAAGCGTCAAAAACCGGAGATCCGCCATGAACACGATCATTCTTGCCACCGATGGGTCGAGCTACAGCGATGCCGCAGCGCGCTACTTGGTCGGGAGCCCCCTGCTCAACCGGGATTTCATCGTGCACGTGGTGCACTGCGAACCCGACGTGACGGGCGACGTGCAGGCCTTCATCGGCAAGGCGGACATCGACGCCTGGCATCACGAAGAAAGCGGCAAGGCGATGAAGTCGGTGGTCGACATCCTGACCGCCGGCAATGTGGCGTTCGAATGCCACGAACTGACGGGCCACGCCGCCGAGAAGATCGTCGAGTACGCGGCCAAGTCGGGTGCCGCCGCGATCGTGATGGGCTCGCATCACCGGGGGCAGTTCCTCGACGCCGTGCTGAGGTCGGTCTGCGGCCGGATCGTCGCCACCGCGCCGTGCCCGGTCCTGCTGATCTAGCGACGCCCGGCGGGCGCTAGCAGGTCAGCTTGAGCTGGTAGCGCCCGCCGTCGTCGCGTTCCAGGCGCACGCGGTCGAAGCGCAGCGTCCGCCCGTCCAGCGTGTAGGTCGCGTCGGTGTCGTCATCGTCGCGTCCGCGCCAGACGATCTTCCGGTCCAGCGTTTCGGCGTAGTAGTAGAAGATCGCGTTCGACGACGCGATCTGCCCCAGGTCGCCGCGCAGGGCGGTCGAACTCAGGGAGTCCACGTCCCACCACCCCTCGGTGCGCCAGGTGCCGCCGTCGGGCAGGTAGTGCACGGCGAACCGAAGGGTCTTGCCGCAAGCATTCTCGATCGTCAGGACGGCGGGCTTGGGCGGCGCCGGCTTGGTGTCGTCGCGCCGGGCCGCCTGCACCTGGCTTTGCTGGGCGTTCAGGCCCAGGCCGTAGTAGGCGACCGCGCCGCCCACCAGCAGCACGGCCGCCACGCCGGTCACGACCTGCCGGACGGTCTTCTGGCGCATGTGCTCGGTATAGCGCTGCTCCAGGACGCGGGTGTCGTTCTGGCGCAGCAGGCTCGCCCGGTATTTGTCGCGGGCGGAGTTGGTGATGGCGGAGGCGCCGGCCAGCATGATGAGCAGCGCGATGTAGCGGTATTCCTTGACGAACTTATCCAGCGCGGGCACGAAGCCCGTCACCGCGCCCAGCAGCAGCAGGCATCCGACGAAAGCGAGCGGCCAGACCCAGAAATTCCGGCCCTTGGCGATTTCGGCGGCATAGTAGTCGCGCAGCGTGTCAGGAGAATCGGCGCCCGGAGGGGGAGCGCCCGCGGAGCCTCCGCCGCTGGCGGGGCGCGCCGCGCGCTGCTGGGTGATCCACGCGTCATGTTCCTGGCGCCGCTGCGGATCCGACAGCACCGCGTAGGCTTCGTTCAGGCGCTCCATGACGCGCCTGGCCTCCTCGGCCTTGTCGGGATTCTTGTCAGGATGCCATTTCTGCGACAGATAGCGGTACGCGCCGCGGATGACCTCCGCGCTGGCGTTCTCCGAGACCTGCAGCGTGTCGTAATGGGTAGGAGGATTGCCTGCCATGGCCTTGGTCCGCATGACGAAGCCGGGGGCTGGCTTCGCGCAGGCCGAGCTTACCCGCCAAGGCTCGCGGCCGACATCCGCCAAATGGATGAGGGCAGCCGCTGTGGATCGGCCCCGCGCCGCGCCGGGTGGTATCTTCTCTCCGTTTCCCGGCAATACGCTACGCCCCATGTCAGACCCTCGCATTCCCGCCGATCCCCCGTTGTCCGAGGCGCCCGCGGGCCGCCCCAGGCCCTTCGTCCGGGATTACGGCACGAAACGGACCCTGCATTTCACCGATAAGGAAATCCAGAGCAGCATGTCCCTGCTCAATCCCGATGCGCTCGACCTGGAATACACGCGGATGATGATGGGCTTCGTGCTGTTCAACCCGCAACCCGACCGCATCCTGATGGTCGGCCTGGGCGGGGGCTCGTTGCCGAAGTTCTGCCACCGCCACCTCGTCCGCACCGAGATCGAGGTGATCGAGATCGATCCCGACGTCATCGCCCTGCGCGACGCCTTCATGGTGCCGCCCGACGGCGACCGCTTCCGGGTGATCCAGGCCGACGCTGCCGAATACCTGCGCGCCGCCGAGGACCACGCCGACGTGATCTTCCTGGATGGATTCGGCGTGGGGGGCATTCCCGATGCGCTGTGTTCGGCGGCTTTCTACGCCGATTGCTTCCGCGCCTTGCGCGAGAACGGCATCCTCGTGATCAATTTCCACGTGAACCACCCGGACCACCATGAATACATGGATCGGGTGCGGGAGGCCTTTGGTCCGTCCCTTTTTGAAGTGGTGGACGACGACATGACCAACAGCATCGTGTTCGCCTGCAAGGGCGACCTGCTGGACGATCCGGGCACCGCGACGCTCACCCGGCCGGCCGCCATCTCCAAGGATGCCTGGCGCCAGTTGATGCCGACCCTGCGCGTCATCGACGCGACCCTGGAACTCCGGTAGCGGAGGGGGCGCCGGGCGTCCGGCCTGGCGCAATCCAACGGAAAGACCGGACTCTTCCCAGTATTTCAATTCGTTTCCATTCTATTCAGTTGTTTATAATTCGGGCTCGACTAAACAGAGACGGACGCCGTCCCGCGCAACGACGAGGGGGGCCGGCTGGAGAGAGCGATGATGTTGAAACGGGTTGCAGGAATCGGAGCGGCGGTCGTGTTGTCCGCCCTGGCGGCGGGGTGCGCCACGGAACGTTCGCAGGCCTTGGCCGTGCCGGCCGTGGCGGCGGCAAGCAAGCCCTACCAGGGCGTGCGCAGTCCCATTTCGGTAGGCAAGTTCGATAACCGCACGAATTACCTCCGCGGAGTGTTCTCCGACGGCGTGGACCGGCTCGGCGGCCAGGCCAAGACCATCGTCGTGAGCCACCTTCAGCGCAGCGGCCGCTTCCAGGTGATGGACCGCGACAACCTGTCCGAGATCGCCCAGGAAGCCGGCTTCAACAAAAAGGCCAGCCAAATCAAGGGCGCGCGCTACGTGGTGACCGGCGACGTAACGGCCTTCGGCCGCAAGGTCACGGGCGACCAGCAGCTTTTCGGCATCCTGGGCCGCAGCAAGGAACAGGTGGCCTACGCCAAGGTCGATCTGAACGTGGTCGACGTGGCGACCTCCGAAGTGGTCTATTCCACCTCCGGCGCGGGCGAGTACGCGCTGTCCAACCGTGAAGTCATCGGCTTCGGCGGCACCGCCGGCTACGACTCGACGCTCAACGGCAAGGTGCTGGACCTGGCCATCCGCGAAGCCGTCGACCGCCTGGTCGAGGGCATCGAGCAAGGCGCCTGGCAACCTGCCGTCCAATAAGGGGAGCGTGATGTCGAATTTTCCGATCCGGCGCGCGGCTCGCGGCCTGGCCATTGCGGCCGTCGCGGGCCTGCTGAGCGCCTGCGTGCAGCAGCCCAAGTCCATGTACAGCTGGGAGGCTTACCAGCCCACCGTCTACGCCTATCTGCAGGATGATGGCGCGGACCACGCGGTGCAGGCCCAGGCCCTGGAAAAGAACGCCGAAACCGCGCGGGCGTCCAGCGTGGAACTGCCGCCCGGATTCCGCGCGCATCTGGGCATGCTGTATTTGAAGATGGGCGACGGCAACAAGGCGCTGGAGCAACTGCAGGGCGAGAAGGTGGCCTTTCCCGAATCTTCGCCGTTCATGGATTTCCTGATGCGCAACGTGGGCAAGACGCCCGCGGAGCAACAGCAACCGCAAGCCGCCGCGTCCGACGCGCAAGCGCCCGCCTCCACCCCGGCGGCGCCGTCGGAAGCAACCCTATCGAAGAAAGGATCCTGATGATGTCCACGATACTTCGTATCGGCGTGCTGGCGATGGTCGCCCTGTTGGCCGGCTGCGCGGCTCCGCGCCAAAACGTCGATTACACGGCTTTCCGCGAAAGCAAGCCGGCTTCCATCCTGGTCTTGCCGCCCGTGAACACCTCGGTCGACGTGGCCGCCACCGCGGCCGTGCTGTCGCAGGCCACCCGCCCCTTGGCCGAGTCCGGCTACTACGTCGTGCCGGTGGGCGTGATGGAAGAGACCTTCAAGCAGAACGGCATGCAGTCGGCCGACGAGATCCGGGAGCTGCCGGCCGTCAAGCTGCGCGAGATCTTCGGGGCTGACGCCGCGCTCTACATGACCGTCAAGCAATACGGCTCTTCCTATGCCGTCGTGGCGAGTTCCATCACCGTGGAGATCGACGCCGAACTGATCGACCTGCGCAACGGCGCCAAGCTGTGGAGCGGCAGCCAGAAGGTGGTGCAGGGCAACAACAATAGCAGCGGCGGCCTGTTGGGCATGCTGGTCCAGGCGATGGTGGATCAGATCGTCAACACGCTCTCCGACCGCAGCTATGGCGTGGCGGGCATGACGAACACCATGCTGCTCACCGCCGGCCAGCCCGGCGGCCTCCTGTACGGCCCCCGTTCGCCGCGCTACGACACGCAGTAGCCAGGCGCTGAGCCGGCGGCCCCGCCGGCTCAGCGCTTGATGAAGGCGATCACCTGCTGCTGGGTGCCTTTGTCGTTGTCGAAGCCGCCATGCGTGCTGGAGGCTACCGGCGGCCCGCCTCCCGGCGGATTGCCGCCGGCCGGCGACACATGAACGGCGTCGCAGGCAATGCCGGCATCGCGGAAGTAGCGCTCCATGCCCAGCAGCGGCGTGGTGGTGCCGCCTTCGAAGGATTCGCTCACCAGGTATAGCAGCGACCGGCGGTACGGGCCGCAGGTGGGATCGTCTTCCTCCGCGCGGTCCGACAGGTGGAACTGCTGGTACCGCTTGACCCGGGTCTTCAGGTTGGGCACGACCAGCCGGCGGAAAGTGTCCAGGGTGACCGCCGGGGCCATCAGGCTCAGCGACTCCAGCTCGCCGCCGTCGGCCGCCAGCCGGTGGACGAAGTGGCTGGCGACGATGGCGCCGGCCGAATGGCCGACGATGTGCAGCCGCACCCGGCCCCGGCTGACGTGCGACTTGAAATGCTGGTACAGCATGATCATCGCGGCCTCTTCCTGGGCCATGCCCTTGGGAGCCGGTTCGCTCATCGCCTGGGCGTTCTGCTTCATTTCCCCCCAGATCACCGTGCCCGGCCGCGCCAGCCAGCGTTCCAGTCGCTGGTTCCACCAGCGCTCCAGCCGTTCGCCCAGGCCGCCCGTCGTGCGGGGCACGTTGTTGGCGGCATCCTGGATGATGTTCTTCACGGTGGTGATGAAATCGGTCTCCCACATCAGGAAGACCGGGAAGATCTGCTTCTCATAGAGCAGGGGAATCCATTCGGCCGCCGCCTGCGCCGCGGCTTCTTCCCCGACCAGTCCGCCGTGCGCGTAGACGCAAACGTCCATCGGCTTGTCTTTCAAGCCCCACGTCTCGCGCGCGGCGTTCATGTGTACGTCGACGATGGCGCGCCGGTCGTCCGGCGTGGTCCTGAAGGCGCCGCTGTTGCTGAGCTTGCCGTTGTTGCCGATGTTGACGATGAACGGCGAGATCTCGCGATTGCGCAGCACCGTGCCCGCCGCGAGCATGACTTTCTTGCCGTCGGTGCGCAGGCTGATGCTGTGGGAGATCCGCTCGTGTTCGTGCGTGACGACGCCCAGCTGGACCACCCAGCAGTCCATGGCGTTGCGCATCCAATCGTCGTAGGTCAGCACCGCCATGCCGTGCGTGCCCCATTCCTCGCCCCAGGAGTTCTGGATCAGGAAGCCGTCCTGGGTGTAGCCCAGGATGACGAAGGCGTGGCCGTCCATCGCCGTCTCCTGGTCGTCGGCGGGGATGACCCAGAAGGGCTGCGCGGCGGGCGTGGCCGGCGCGGTCGGGGGCGTGATGCCGTGGCCGGCGTCCCAGCCGGCGTGGCAGCCCGCGCTGGCGTAGAGGATGCCCACCTCGTTGAGCGCCGCATGCATCTCGACGATGCTGCGCGTATCGATCCGGTAGTAGGCGCCCAGCGGTCGCCGCACCGCGTCCAGCCACCAGTCGTCCTCGGTGTCGTTGGCCGCGGCGGGCATCTCCAGGGTGGGGAACAAGGCCTGGGCGCAAGCGCCATGCTTGAACCAGCCCTTGAGCGCGCCGCGCAGGCTGGAGCCGTTGTCGTCGATGGAGCCGGGGAACTCATCGTAGCGCCGGGCCATGGAATACAGCATGAAGGGCGAGATCGCGGGACGCGGCTCGCGCTCCGATTTCCGCAGCAGGTACTCGACGACGGTCGACAGCGCGAAGCCGGTGCAGGCCGAGGTCTCTCCCTGGTGCTTCACCGTCAGCCCCATGGCGGGGATCATTTCCGTCTTGGGCGTGACCGAAATATTGGGATGGAAGGCGAGGTCGCGCCCATCGAAGGCGTCGGGCTTGGCGGAGCGGCGAAACGGCAGCGCCGGCGGGAGCTTGGGCGGCTTGCGGGGGCGCGGCGTCTTGCGCGCGGTGGTCTTGGCGGCCGCCTTCCCGACAGCCCGTCCCGCTTGCTTCCTGGCAGCCATGACGGCCTCCCTGGTTATCGGCCCCGTGGCGGGGCCGGCGTTGTTGGCAAGACGACATGACGACGCGCGGGGCTCGCCCGCTGCAGGGATGTATAGGCGGAGCCTGGCCCGTTCGCCAGTATCCGAAAGGATGACTCCGTTAATTCGTACCGGTGCTTTCATACCGCCGGCGGCGCGATTCGTCCGCGGCGATGCGCGCATGCCAGCGCGCGGCCCAACCGAGCAGGGCGTGGTCGTCGTCCGGCCGCGCCACCCACTGGACGCCGACCGGCAGGCCGAGCGCCGTGCGCGCCGTGGGCAGATGCAGCGCGGGCCAGCCCAGCAGCGACCACACGCGGTTGAAGACGGACGAACCGGTCGATTGCAGGCCTTGCGGGGCGGGGCCGGGCGCGCTGGGCGTGAGGATGAAATCGGCGTCGCCGAAGCGCAACACCCATTCGCGCGACAGGCGTTCGCGCGCCTGCTGCAGCCGGACGTAATCGGCATGCCCGATATCCAGGCCGCGTTTGAGCGCGTCGCGCAGCACCGGCGACATCAGGCCTGCCTGCGGGCTGCGCGCCAGCGGCAAGAGGCCCAGGGCGAGCTCGGCGTGCATGGTCTGCGTGTGGATATGCAGCAGCGTCTTCAGATCGTCGTCGAGATCGGGACGGACGACGGTGGCGCCGTGCTCGCGCAGCCGCGCCTCGCTATCGTCCAGCGCCTGCCGCGCATCGGGGTCGAGCCGGCCGATCGCGTCGCAGGCCAGCAGGGCCACGCGCGGCGCGCGCGCCGGTGCTTCCGGGGCCGCGCGGCCGGGCAGCAGCACCGAGGCCACGGCTTGCGATTGCGCCACGGTATTGCTGAACCAGCCTATGGTGTCCAGCGAGTCGCACAGCACGCTCATGCCCTGCCGGTGGATCCGGCCGAAGGTGGGCTTGAAGCCCACGACGCCGCAGAACGCCGCCGGCCGGATCATGGAACCGCCGGTCTGCGTGCCGAGCGCGATATCGATCATGCCGGCCGCGACGGCCGCCGCGGATCCGCTGGACGAGCCGCCCGGCGTGTGCGCGGGCTGGCGGGGATTGCGGGTGGGGCCGGGCGAGGCGTAGGCGAACTCGGCGGTGACGGTCTTGCCGATGGGCACCGCGCCCGCCGCGCGCAGCTGCGCCACGCAGGCGGCGTCCCAGCGCGCCGGCTCCGCGGCGGTGGCGGGCGAGCCCGAGCGCGTGGGCATGCCGGCGACGTCGATCACGTCCTTCACGCCTATCCCCACGCCCGCCAGCGCGCCCGGCGCGGCGGGCGGCAGCGGCAGGTCCGCCGCTTCGGCCAGCCATGCCCAGGCCTGGATGTCCGCGTCCCGCGCCTTGCTGCGGGACCATGCTGCATGCGCATCCAGCATCATTGGACCTTGATCTGCTTCTGGCGGATCAGTTGCGTCCAGCGCTCGCTTTCGCTGGCGATGAAGGCCTGGAACTGCTCGGGCGTGCCGCCCGCGACCTCGCCGCCTTGCGATTCGACGACGTCGCGATATTGCTTGTCCTGCAGCGCGCGGTTGATGTGTTCGTTCAAGGTCTTGACCACCTCGGGCGGGGTGCCGGCCGGGGCGATCACGCCGAACCAGTTGGACACGACCATGTCGGGCAGGCCCAGCTCCTTGAACGTGGGCACGCCGGGCAGCCCGGGCACGCGCTGGTCGGCGGCTACCGCCAGCATCTTGATGCGGGGCGTGGAGCCGGTCGCGTGCGGCAGGAAGAGGCTGGGCAGTTCGATGTAGAAGTCCACGTTGCCGGCGATGAGGTCATTGACCGCCGGCGCCCCGCCCCGATACGGAACGTGGGTGGCGTTCATGCCCGCCTGCTCCTTGAACAGCTCGGTGCTCAGGTGCGACGCGCTGCCGGCGCCGGTGGAGGCATAGTTCAGTTTTTCAGGGTTGCGCTTGGCGTCTTCGATCAGCGCGGCGGGGTTCGCGTAGGGCGATTTGTCGTTCACGCCCAGCGCCATGGGGCCGCGCTCGATGAGCGCAATGGGCGCGAGGTCGGCCGCCGGGTCGAAGGGCATGGTGTAGAGCGCCTTGTTGACCGCGAGCGGCGCGAAGTTGCCCAGGCCGATGGTGTAGCCATCGGGCTTGGCGGTGGCGATCTGGCCGGTGCCGATGTTGCCGCTGGCCCCCGGCTTGTTGTCCACCACGACCGGCACGCCCAGCGAGTCGCTCAGCTTTTGCGCGAGCTGGCGCGAGCGCGTGTCGGAGCTGCCGCCGGCCGCGTACGGCACGATGAACTTGATCGCCTGCGTGGGGTAGGCGGCCTGCGCCTGCGCGCCGGCCGAGGCCAGGGAGAAGCCGACGGCGAGGGCGCCAGCCAGCAGTTTGATGGTTGCGGTAGTCGTGCGCATTGCATTCCCCTGTGAGGCAGGGGAATCCACCCCCGGCGTTGATTGTCAGCGCATAGTAGGAAAGACCCTATTAGGTTGTCTAATACCTTATTCTCCCTTTATTAATTTGCTGGAAAAATAAATGTTGATCGACAGCCGATTGCTCCAGGTGTTCGCGGTGGTGGCCGAGGAACTGCATTTCGGCCGCGCCGCGCAACGCCTGCACTTGAGCCAGCCGCCGCTGAGCCAGAGCGTGCGCAAGCTGGAAGAAGCGTTGGGCGTGCAGTTGCTGGAACGGACGACCCGTTCGGTCCGCCTGACCTCGGCCGGCGCCGAGCTGCAGCGGCGCATCCGTCGGATGGAGACCGAGCACGAAGCCACCGTCCGCCAGGTGCGGCAGGCGGCCAGCGGCGAAGCCGGCCATCTGACCATCGGCCTGACGCCCAGCGCGGCCTACTCGAACGTGCCGCAGGCCCTGTTCGCGTTCCGCCGGCGGTATCCCGGCGTGGTGCTGGACCTTCTGGAAATGAACTCCAGCGAGATGCCGGACGCCCTGCACCGCCAGCGGCTGGACCTGGCGCTGCTGCGGCCGCCGTTCGCGGACGCGGACCTGGCGCCGGTGCCGCTGTATTCCGAACCGATGGTGCTGGCGTTGCGCAGCGATCATCCGCTGGCGGCCAAGCGCTGGGTGACGATGGCGCAGGTGCTGGACCTGCCGCTGGTGGGTTACGCGCGCGATCGCTCGCGCTATTTCAGCCAGGTGCTGCGGCAGATGATCGAGGCGGCGGGCAAGCCCGCCGACATCGTGCAGGAAAGCATGATCCCGACCATTCTTACCCTGGTCGAGGCCGGCTTCGGCGCGGCCGTGGTGCCGGCCTCATTGGGGCGGATGCGCATGGACATCCTGAGTTATGTCGGCATCCGGGGGCCGGGCGCGTTTCGCGCGGAGCTGGCCGCGGCGCGCCATCCCGACAATCCCAATCCGTCGATCGACGCGTTCGTGGCGATCATGCGGGAGATATCCGACAAGCATGTCGGAATGCGCGCCGGCCGCCCGCGGCCGGCCGGCGCTGCGGCGCTTTAGTCCCAGGCGGCGGCCAGTCCGTCGGGGCTGACTTCGCGGCCGTTGCGTTCCAGGGCCGCGATCTCGGCCATGTCGGCGTCCGTCAGGCGCAGTTGGCGGGCGAGCAGATTGCTGGCCAGGTTCTCGCGCTTGGTCGACGACGGGATCACCGCGTAGCCCAGTTGGAGCGCCCAGGCCAGGGTGACCTGCGCGGGCGTGGCGTTGTGGCGCCGCGCGATCTGGCCGATGACGGGGTCCTTCAGCACCTTGCCGTAGGCCAGGGTCATGTACGAAGTGACCTGGATGCCCTGTTCCTTCAGGAAGGCGGTGAGCTTGGCATTCTGCAGGTAGGGGCTGAGCTCGATCTGGTTGGTCGCGATCTGCTCCTTGCCCACGGCCGCGATGGCGGCGCGGGTTTCGGCGATGGGGAAGTTGGAAATCCCGATCTGGCGGGTGAGGCCTTGCGCCTTGGCGTCGGCCAGCGCCGTCATGGTTTCCTCGACCGACACGCCGTTGCCGGGCGCGGGCCAGTGGATCAGGGTCAGGTCGACGTAGTCGGTGCGCAATTTGGCCAGGCTGTCCTTCAGGCTGGGAACGAGCTTGCCGCGGCCGTAGTTGGGAACCCAGATCTTGGTCGTGACGAACAGGTCTTCGCGGGGCACGCCGGATTCGGCGATCGCCTGGCCGACCTCGGCTTCGTTTTCGTAGATTTGCGCGGTGTCGATGGCGCGGTAGCCCACGTCCAGCGCGTTGCGCACCGAATCGATAACGACCTGGCCCTGCAGGCGGAAGGTGCCGACGCCGAAGGCGGGAATGCTCATGTAAAACTCCTGGTGGTTCGGGTAGCCAGGCGGAGGTGCCTGGGAATGCATTCAGTGTGCCCGTCTAATACTTGCGAAAAAAGTCCGGTATCGGCGAAATACTTTTGATATAAATGCAAATATGAAGACGACGCTCGACGAAATGCAGGTCTTTATCGCCGTCGTGGACAGCGGCTCCATTACCGCTGCCGCGGACGTGCTGGGCCAGACCATCTCCGCCACCAGCCGGACCATGAGCCGGCTGGAGGAAAAGCTGCAGACCACGCTGATGCGCCGCACGACGCGAAGGCTGGCGCTCACCGAGGAAGGCCGGGCCTACCTGGAGCAGGCCCGCAGGATCGTGGCGGCCGTGGAAGAGACCGAGGAAATGATGAGCCTGCGCCGCAACCAGCCGGCCGGATTGCTGCGGGTGGACGCGGCCTCGCCCTTCATGCTGCACGTGGTGGTGCCGCTGGTGCCGGGCTATTGCCAGCGGTATCCGCAGGTGGAACTGGAGCTCAACAGCAACGAGGGCAATATCGACCTGCTGGAGCGGCGCACGGACCTGGCCATCCGCATCGGGCGGCTGAAGGACTCGTCGCTGCACGCGGTGCCCCTGGGCAGCAGCAAGCTGCGCGTGCTGGCCAGTCCCGCCTACCTGGAACAGCACGGGCAGCCCAAGAGCGTGGCGGACCTGGCCTCGCACACGCTGCTGGGTTTCAGCCAGCTGGAGCCGCTGAACGAATGGCCGCTGCTGGATGCTTCGGGCCAGCCGCTGCACGTGACGCCGGCGCTGCGCTCGTTCAGCGGCGAGACCTTGCGGCAGCTGGCGCTGAACGGCGCCGGCATCGTCTGCCTGTCCGACTTCATGACGCGCGGCGACCGCGAGTCGGGCGCCTTGCGGCAGCTCTTTCCCAAGCAGACGCTGGAGGTCAGGCAGCCGATCAACGCCGTCTATTACCGCAATACGGCGGTCTCCTCCCGCATCAAGTCCTTTATCGACCACATGACCGGGGCGCTGGGGGCGCGCGGGTTCGAGTAAGAAGGAGCGCGGCATGCGCAATCTGGACTTCACCTCCTGGCAGGGCCTGCTGTCGACCTTGCTGGGCCTGGCGCTGATCACACTGATCGGCGTGGGCATCCGCCTGGTGGTCATGCAGACGATCCAGCAGCGTCGCGCCCGCGAGAACCGCCAGATCAACGAGCGGCTGCGCACGCTGATCGCGGCCTACAAGACGCTGGGCGGTTCATTTACCGGCAACCTGGCGGTGGATCCGCGGCACCTGCGCGACCTGCGCCGCGAGGAAGCGGCGGCCGCTTCCAGCGGCGATCCCGTGGAGGCGCGGCCCGGCGGAGACCGCGCGCGCCGCATGCGCGACGCGACCGAGGCCGCCCTGTCGGACGTCATCCTGCTGGGCACCGAGGAACAGGTGCGGCTGGCGGCCAGGGCGGCGGCCGATCTGGTGGCGGGGCGGCCGGTGCACACTGCCGAACTGGTGGTGTCGCTGCGCAACTTCATCCGCCAGGTGCTGGACCTGGAGCCGGTTCCCGGGCAATTGCAGATCCCGAGGCAGGGCCCTGCCCGGCCGTCCGCGACGGGACGCGGCAAGGGCGACGGCGGCGGGAACTCGGGCAGGGGCGGAGGCGGTGGAGAAGGCGGCGCCGGCGGTGGCGGCATGATGATGGGCCTGAACCTGGACCCAGACCGGCATTCGTAGGATGGGTGGAGCGCGAGAGTTCTTAAGGAAGAACTCAAGTATCCAGCGCGCGAAACCCATGCGGCCGTGGGCAGACAGTGCCTGGCACCGGCCGGAAAACAACCGATTGCGGCCGCATGGGTTGCGCGCGCTGGAGAGCAATGCTCTCGCTTAAGAACTCTCGCGCTCCACCCAT
>NZ_BCTQ01000047.1 GCF_001571365.1 Achromobacter denitrificans NBRC 15125
TGCTGCGCACCGCCGCCGTCGAGGGCGGCAGGCGCGCCTTCATGGCCGGGCTGGGCATCTGCGCGGGCTGCCTGGTCTGGGGCGCCATCGCCGCGTTCGGGCTGGGTTCCCTGCTGCTGGTATCCACCCTCGCCTACGACGCGCTGCGCCTCTGCGCGGCGCTGTACCTGTTCTACCTGGGCCTGAAGCTGTTGTGGGGCAGCCGGAAAGGCGGCGCGTCCGCGGCGCTCGGCGCGCAGGCGCCCGCGCCGGCCGCCACCGGCGCCGGCGGCTAGTTCGTTCGCGGCTGCCTGACCAACGTGCTCAACCCCAAGGTCGGCGTTTTCTACATCACCTTCCTGCCCCAGTTCATTCCCGCGGGCGCGGACGTGCTGCGCTTCAGCCTGCTGCTGGCCGCCATCCATGCCCTGCTGGGCGTGCTGTGGTTCGCGTTGCTGGTGGCCGCGACGCGCCCGCTGGCGCGCTGGCTGTCGCGGCCGGCCGTCATGCGCGGCCTGGACCGCATGACGGGCGCGGTCTTCATCGCATTCGGGTTGAAGCTGGCGCTGGAAAAGCGCTGAAGCCGGCGGAGCCGGCTGCGGCCGGCCTCCGCAAGGCCCGCCAGAACCTTACGCGCAACGTCCGACCAGATCCGCCACGGCGGAGTGATCCCCCGTCGCCCGGCTCGACTCCCGAAGCCGCGCCGGTCATAGGCGACGGCCCGGCAGTTCGCGCCGAGGGCGTCCAGTTGCGCCCGCCACATGCGTCCGTCGCAGACATTCGCATGGAGAAAAACCACGAGGGGCCGCTGCCGGCGCTCAATACACCCCGATGGCGTGTCGCGCCACGAAGTGGCCGTCGCCCACGGCGACCAGGGGCTCGACCAGCGGATCGTCGCCCACCTTGCGCACCGGACTGGGGATTTCGTCCACCAGCAGCGAGCGCTCGCGGTGGCGCCGCCGCGGGTCGGCGATGGGCACCGCCGCCATCAGCTTCTTGGTATAGGGATGCTGCGGGTTCTCGAAAATCGCCCGGCGCGGCCCGATCTCGACGATCTGCCCCAAATACATCACCGCCACCCGGTGGCTCACGCGCTCGACCACCGCCATGTCGTGCGAAATGAACAGGAACGACACGCCCAGCTCCCGCTGCAGGTCCAGCAGCAGGTTCACGATCTGCGCCTGGATGGAGACGTCCAGGGCCGATACGGATTCGTCGGCGATCACCACCTTGGGGTTCAGCGCCAGGGCGCGCGCGATGCAGATGCGCTGGCGCTGGCCGCCGGAGAATTCGTGCGGGTAGCGGTCGATCATTTCGGGCAGCAGCCCGCACTTGTCCATCAGCCAGCGCACCCGGTCCTGCGCCGCCTTGCCGCGCGCCACGCCGTGGATCAGCAGGGGTTCCATGATGGAATAACCCACCGTCATGCGAGGGTCGAGCGAGGCGAACGGATCCTGGAAGATGAACTGGATGTGCCGGCGCAGCGTCTGCATGGCGCTGCCGCGCAGGGCGCCGATGTTCTTGCCGTCGAATTCGATGGTGCCGCCCTTGCTCTTGACGAGCTGCAGCAGCGAGCGACCGGTGGTGGTCTTGCCGCAGCCCGATTCGCCCACCAGCGACAGGGTTTCGCCGGGATAGAGGTCGAAGCTGACCTTCTCCACCGCATGCACGCGCTTCTGCACCCGGCCCAGGATGCCGCCGGCGATGTCGAAGCTGGTGGTCAGGTCCCGCACCTTCAATACCGGGCCGTTCTCCCGGCGCACGGTGGAGGATGCGGCCACGGGCGGCGCGGCGGGCGCGGCGCCCGGCTGCGGCGCCGCCTGCGCGGCCCCGTCCACCCGCAGCAGCGGGAACGGCGAGGGCTCGTCGGTGCCCTGCATCGCGCCCAGGCGCGGCACGGCCGACAGCAAGGCGCGGGTGTAGGCGTGGCGCGGACGCGCGAAGATCTCGTCCGAACCGCCCTCTTCCACCTTGTCGCCCCGGTACATGACCAGCACGCGGTCGGCCACCTCGGCCACCACGCCCATGTCGTGGGTGATGAAGATCACGCCCATGTCCATTTCTTCCTGCAACTGACGGATCAGCTGCAGGATCTGGGCCTGGATGGTGACGTCCAGCGCCGTGGTGGGCTCGTCGGCGATCAGGAGTTGCGGCTTGCAGGACAGCGCCATGGCGATCATGACGCGCTGGCGCATGCCGCCCGACAGCTGGTGCGGATAGCGATCCAGGATGGCGCCGGCCTCGGGGATGCGCACCCGTTCCAGCATGCGCAGCGTCTCGGCGCGCGCCGCGGCCGCGTCCAGGCCCTGATGCAGCTGCAGCGCTTCGGCGATCTGGTTGCCGGCCGTGAAGCTCGGGTTCAGGGAGGTCATCGGCTCCTGGAAGATCATCGCCACGTCCGCGCCGCGCACGCGCTGCAGCAGGGAGTCCGGGGCGTTGAGCAGGTCCATGACCTCGCCGTTGCGCCGGCGCAGCAGCATGCCGCCGTTGACGATGCGGCCGCCGCCGTACTCCACCAGGCGCATCAGCGCCAGCGAGGTCACGGACTTGCCCGAGCCGGATTCGCCCACGATGGCCAGGGTTTCGCCGCGGTCGACGTGGAAGGAGACGCTGCGCACCGCTTCCACGGTGCGCTCGGGGGTCTTGAAGCGCACGGTCAGGTCGTTGACCTGGACGACGCGTTTGGGATCCATGGTTGCCATATCGTTTACTTGTCCTGACGCGGATCGAGCGCGTCGCGCAGGCCGTCGCCCAGCAGATTGAAGCCCAGCACCACGAGGAAAATGGCCGATCCGGGGAAGATGGACATCCAGGGCGCCTGGGTCATGAAGTTTTTGGCGGTGTTCAGCATCGAGCCCCAGGACGGGTTGGGCGGCTGCAGCCCCAGGCCCAGGAAGGACAGGCTGGCCTCGGCGATGATGGCCGTCGCGATGGTGATGGTGGCCTGCACGATGAGCGGCGGCATGACGTTGGGGAACACGTGCCGGCCGATGATGCGCAGGTCGGAGGCGCCCAGCGCGCGGGCGCTCTGCACGTAGTCCTCGTTCTTGACGGCCAGCACCTGGCCGCGCGTCAACCGGATGAACTTGGGCGCGGCCGACACGCCGATGGCGATCATGGCGTTGGTCAGGCTGGGGCCCAGGAACGCGGCCAGCGCGATGGCCAGGATCAGGAAGGGAATCGCCAGCAGCGCCTCGGTGGCGCGCGAAATGATGCTGTCGGTCCAGCCGCCGAAATAGCCGGCGGCCAGCCCGAAGGGCACGCCCACGATCAGGGCGATCAGGACGGACACCAGGCCCGCCATCAGCGAGGCGCGCGCGCCGTAGACCATGCGGCTGAAGATGTCGCGGCCCAGTTCGTCGGTGCCCAGCCAGTAGGACGCCGACGGCGCCTTGCGGATGGTGGTGAAGCTGGTCTGGAACGGATCGTGGCTGGCCAGCAGCGGCGCCAGCACGGCCAGCATCACGAACAGCAGGACGATCCCCAGGCCCAGCATGGCGATGCGGTTGCGTTTGAATTTGGCCCAGGCGCGATTGCGGCTGCGGGGCGGCGTGACGGCCGCGGCCGTTGCGGGAAGTGCGCTCATGAATGCCTCAGGCGGGGATTGACCAGGATGTACAGGATGTCGGCCAGCAGGTTCATCAGGATGAAGCCCACCGCGACGCAGAGCACCACGCCCTGCACCACCGCGTAGTCGCGCGTGAAGACGGCGTCGACCACCAGCTTGCCGAATCCCGGGATCGTGAAGACCTGCTCGGTCAGCACGGCGCCCGCCAGGAGCTCGCCGAACAACAGGGTCACCAGGGTGACGATGGGCATCAGCGCATTGCGCAAGGCATGCCGCAGCACCACCCGGCGCGGCGACACGCCCTTGGCGCGCGCGGTGCGCACGTAGTCGGCCGACAGGGCCTCCAGCATGGCCGAGCGGGTATGCCGCATCAGGTAGGCCGCGATCGCCGTGGACAGCACCAGGGACGGCATCAGCATGGTCTTGATCGAGAGCCAGAAATCCTCGGACGGCGGCACGTAGCCCGACGCCGGCAGCAGCTTCCACTGCACCGACACCACCATGATCAGGATGATGCCCAGCCAGAAGTTCGGGATGGACATGCCGGACAGCGCCGCGATGTTGGCGCCCATTTCGATGGGCTTGCCCTTGCGCACGGCGGCCAGGATGCCCATGGGTATGCCGACCAGCAGCGCGAAGAACATGGCCATGGCGGCCAGTTGCAGCGTGACCGGCAGCTTCTGGCCGATCAGCGTGGTGACGGGAACGTCGGTGCGCAGCGACTTGCCCAGGTCCCCCTGCAGGACCTGTCCGGCCCAGGCGGCGTACTGCACGGGCAGCGGATCGTTGAGGCGGTATTTTTCGCGCAGGTAGTCCAGGACCGCCGGGTCGCGCTCTTCGCCGGCCAGGGTGAGCACCGGATCGCCGGGCAGGATTTTCTGCAGCATGAAGACGATCATCGACACCAGTATCAGTGTCGGTATCGCGACGATCACGCGGCGCAAGATGAGTTTAAGCATATGAGAAACCGTAAGACAGGAACGGCGGACGGGGCCGGGAGGATAAACCGCGGCGCCCCGCCGCCGCAAACGACAACCGGACGCGCAAGGCGCGTCCGGCTGGCGCGGCGCGTAACTGCCGCGCCGCGATTACTTCTGCGCGAACGTCACGCCTTTCAGCCGGATCATGCCGTCCGGATAGGGAGTAAAGCCCTTGACCTTCTTGGCCATCGCGAAGGGCCAGGGTTGGTAATAGTTATACACCCCGGGCAGTTCGTCCTGGATGATGGTCTGCGCCTGGTCGTAGATGGCTTTGCGCTTGGCTTCGTCGGGCACGGTGCGCGCCTCGTTCAGCAGCTTGTCCACCTCCGGGTTGCAATAGTGGCCGTCGTTCAGCGCACCCTTGCAAGTGACGAAGGCGTGGATGTTGCCGTCCGGATCGACCCGGCCCGACCAGCCCAGCATCACGACCTGGAAGTTGCCGCCGGCCGATTCCTTCTGCAGCGCCGCGTACTCCGTGGGGCGCAGCGACAGGTCGAAGCCGGCTTCGGAGGCCATGGCCTGGACGATCTCGGCGATCGACGAGGTGGTGGTGTTGTTGCCGAACATGACCTCGGCCTTCACGCGCTCGAAGCCCGCCTGCTTGAGCAGCGCGCGGGCCTTGGCCACGTCGCGCTTGGTGGGCGGGAACTTGTCGCTGTGATAGGGGCTGGCGGGCGGGAACGGCTGCTGGGCCGGATCGAAGATGCCGCCGCCGGCCACTTCGCTGATGGCGTTGCGGTCGATGGCGTACTGGAAGGCCTGGCGCACCAGCTTGTTCTTGAACGGATTGTCTTCGGCGCGCTTGCCGTTGGCCACGTTGAACATGAACTGCTGGAAGCCCAGGCCGGCGATCGGCGCGAAGGTCAGGCTGGCGTCGCCCTTGACCTGCGGCACGTCGGAGGGGTTGAGGCGTTCCAGCAGGTCCAGGTCGCCGGCGCGCAGGTTGGACAGGCGCACGGTGGTGTCCGGGATGGGCAGGAAGGTCACGCGCTTGAAGGCGTAGTCCGAGGCGCCGTAGTATTGGTCGAACTTCTCCAGCACGATGCGGTCGTTCTGGATGCGCTCGACGAACTTGTACGGGCCCGAGCAGACCGGCTTGCGCCCCACGGCCGCCACGTCGTCGGTGAAGGTCTTGGGCGACAGCATCATGCCGGCGCGGTCGGACAGCTGGGCCAGCAGCGTGGCGTCCGGCTTCTTCAGCGTCAGCACCAGCGTCGCGGCGTCGGGCGCCTCGACCTTCTCCACCGAGGCCAGCTCGCCCTTGCGCAGGCTGTCCGGCAGGGTCATGGCGCGTTCGAGGTTGGCCTTGGCCGCGGCGGCGTCGAACTTCGAGCCGTCATGGAACAGCGCGTCTTCGCGCAGTTTGAACGTCAGCACCTTGTTGTCGGGGCTGAACGACCAGGACGTGGCCAGCTGCGGCACGAAATGCAGCTTGGGATCGATGTCGACCAGCTTGTCGCACAGCGACGTGAACACGATGCGGCCCACGTAGGTGCGCGCCCGGTGCGGATCCAGCACGTCCGGATCTTCCTGCAGGCCGATCCGGATGTTCTGGGCGGAAGCCGCGCCGGCGGCCAGCGCCAGCAGGCTGGCGCCGAAGGTCAAGGTCAAGCGTTTCATTATTTAAATTCCCCTTGTGGCTGCGCTATTGCGTATCAGAAGCCGACCGCCTGCCCGTCGCGCCGGCTGTCGCTGGCGGCGACGTAGCCCAGCTCGTTGTCGCTTTCGGACATGCGCCAGATGAACTGCCCCGCCCCGAAATCCATGTAGGGATCGTCGACGGACTTCAAAGCATGCCCGAGGTCTTTCAGGCCCGCAATGGTGGAAGCCTTCATATTGGTCTCGATATCGAGCGTGAAGTCGCGATTGACCTTCCAGCGGGGCGCGCAGCAGGCCGCCTGGGGATTCTGGTGGTAGTCGATCATGCGGACCACGGTCTGCATGTGGCCCTGGGGCTGCATGTCGCCGCCCATCACGCCGAAGCTCATGACCGGCTTGCCGCCGCGGGTCAGGAAACCCGGGATGATGGTGTGGAACGGACGCTTGCCGCCTTCGACCACATTGGCCGACTGCGGGTCCATCGAGAAGCCCACGCCGCGGTTCTGCATGCTGATGCCGGTGCCCGGCACGACCACGCCCGAGCCGAAGCCCATGTAGTTGGACTGGATGAACGAGATCATCATGCCGTTCTCGTCGGCGGCGGTCAGGTAGATGGTGCCGCCGGCATGCGGGCGACCGGCTTCGAAATGGGTGGCCTGGTCCAGGCGGATCAGCTTCGCGCGGCTGTCCAGGTAGGCGTCCGACAGCATCTGCTCGGGCGTGACCTGCATGGAGCGCGGGTCGGCCACGTACTTGTAGAGGTCGGCGAAGGCCAGCTTCATGGCTTCGATCTGGATATGTTGCGATTGCACCGAATCCACCGGGATGTCGGCCATGTCGAAGCGCTCGACGATGCCCAGCGCGATCAGCGCGGCGATGCCCTGCCCGTTCGGCGGGATCTCGTGCAGCTCGTAGCCGCGGTAGGACTTGGAAATCGGCTTGACCCATTCCGGGCGGTAGCCGCGCAGGTCTTCCAGGGTCATGGCGCCGCCGCATTCCTTGCTGAAGGCGGCGATGCGCTCGGCCAGCTCGCCTTCATAGAAGTCGCGGCCCTTCGATTCGGCGATGCGGCGCAGCGTGTTGGCGGCATCGGGGAAGCGGAAATGCTCGCCCACCTTGGGCGCGCGGCCCTCGGGCAGGAAGGCCTGGGCGTAACCCGGCTGCGCGCTCAGTTCCTCCGCGGCGGCGGCCCACTTGTGCGCCACCACCGGCGGCACGGCATAGCCGCGCTCGGCGATCTCGATGGCGGGCTCGAACAGCTGCTCGAAGGGCAGCTTGCCCAGCTTTTCGTGCAGCGCGGCCCAGCCGGCCACCACGCCCGGCACCGTGACCGCGTCCCAGCCGCGCTTGGGCTGGATGGCCAGGCCGTTGGCGCCCACGCCGTACTTGCGCTTGAAGTACTCGACGTTCCAGGCGGCCGGCGCCACGCCGGACGAATTCAGCCCGTGCAGTTCCTTGCCGTCCCAGACGATGGCGAAACAGTCGCCGCCCAGGCCGCAGGACACGGGTTCGACCAGGACGATCGTGGCGGCCGCGGCGATGGCGGCGTCCACGGCGTTGCCGCCCTTGAGCAGCATGCGCAATCCGGCCTGGGCCGCGAGCGGGTGCGACGTGGAAACCACGTTGCGGGCGAACAGCGGAATGCGGACGGAAGGATAGGGGTTGCCCCAGTCGAAGGATTTCATGTCGCTAGTCTCATAACGGTTAGGCCTGCGGTCGGCCCAGGCAGCCGAAAGTACTCTTGTGATCTAATTAAATCAATTTGATTTTTTGTTCCGTCATAAAAGAATTTTTTATGAGTACGATCCGTTTCCTGCGCACTTTCCTGGCGGTCGCGCACCATGGCTCATTTTCCGAAGCCGCCGAGCAGGTGGCCCTGACCCAGGCGGCCGTCAGCTTCCAGATGCGGGCGCTGGAGGCGGAGCTGGGACGGGAACTGTTCGACCGCAGCGGCCGCCTTGCCATTCTTAACGCAGCCGGCCGGGAATTGCTACCGGAAATCAAGCACTTGCTGGATCTTTACGACCGCATGAGGCGGCCGCGGACCGTGCCGGGCGAACTGGCCGGCTCGGTCTCGGTGGGCAGCATCGTGTCCTGCATGGGCACCCTGTCCAAGGTGGTGTCGGGCATGAAGAAGCGCCATCCCAAGCTGGACGTTCGCATCCTGTCGGCCAAGGCCAGCGAGCTGGCGGGCAAGGTCGAAGACGGCGAGCTGGACGCGGCCTTCCTGGTGGAAGCCGGCCGCAAGATGGCCAGCACCCGCTGGACCCCGCTATATGAAGAAGAACTGGTGGTCATCGCGCCGCGCTCGGCGGCGGGCGCGGACGCGCGCCAGGTGCTGGCGGGCAATCCGTTCCTGCGTTTCGACCGCACCCAGCGCACCGGCCTGCAGATCGACCGGCTGCTGCGGCGGCTGGCGGTGCCTCTGGACGAATTCCTGGAGCTCAACGCCATCGAGACGCTGGTGGAATTGGTGCGGCAGGAGGTGGGCGTGACGCTGCTGCCCCTGATCCACGGCTCGAACTGGCAGCAAAGCCCCGAGCTGCGGATCTTCCGGCTGCCGCCGGACCTGGGGCCGCTGGCGCGCTCCATCGGCATGCTGGAGCGGCGCGAGCACGCCCGCCAGGGCATTACGGCGGCAATCTGCGCGGGTTGCGCCGCGGCCTTCCGCGAGCGCGACGCGCAGATTGCCGCCCCGGACTCATGACGAGGCCATCGCCGGGTCCGTCACCGACGGCCGGCCGGTTTCGACGCGGCCGGCGAAACGGCGCACGTAGGCCGGGTCTTCCTGCAAGGTGGCGGTGAAGTCGTACCAGCTGCCGCTGCCCGCCAGGGCCCAGTGCTGCTCGACCTGGCCGCCCGCCGGCACGGTGAAGCTCCAGCGCTCGTGGTTCGCGTAGTAGGCGTTGGGCGCCACCACGAACGTGCACGGGGCCAGGCCGCCGTTGATGAAGCTGACGTAGACGTCGCCGTTGGCCACGTCGTAGCAGACGCGGATCTCGGCATCCAGCCCCGCCGTGCGCGCCAGCGCCAGGTCGCCCGCGAAATGCCGGTGGTAGCCGTTGGGGCCCAGCACCCACAGGTCGTACTTGCCGCCGTCGGCCGCCGCGTCCCAGCTGCCTTCCAGCTGCTTGTCGGGCTGCACGGTATAGCGGCGCGGCAGGCGGTCCAGGTGCAGGCGGTCATAGACGTGGAACACCGCCGTCGCGGCGCCCGTGTTGGCGCAGATCAGGCGCATCTCGCCCGAACCCGGCCGGGCGCGGCCGCTGGTGTGCAGCTCGTAGGGCAAGGCGCGGGAATAGCGCACGCCGCGCTCCTGCACCGGGCGGGCCTGGGTGGACGGGTCCGGCAACGGCACGGCGGTCAGCGCCTGCTGGTCGGCGCGCACCTGGTCGGCGCCCGCGCGGGTCAGCAGGTTCAGGTCGGGCAGCTTCTCGTCGTTGGGCGTGGCGAAATTGAAGGCGGACGTCAGGTCGCCCAGCACCGCCCTGCGCCACGGGCTGATGTTGTCCTCGGCCACGCCGAAGCGGGCTTCCAGGAAACGCAGCACCGAGGTGTGGTCGAAGGCCTGGGAATTGACCCAGCCGCCGCGGCTCCACGGCGACACCACGTACATCGGCACGCGCGGGCCCGGTCCGTAGACGCGGTTGTCGGCGGCGTCCTGGGCGGAGGCGCGGGTGTGGCGTTCCAGGTCGGTGTTCACCGTGGATGCGCCGGCCATCGAGCCGTCCGGGTTGAGCGAAGGCGCGGCGGGCGGCGGCACGTGGTCGAAGTAGCCGTCGTTCTCGTCGAAGTTGATGAGCAGAACCGTCTTGCTCCAGACCTCGGGATTGGCGGTCAGGGCGTCCAGCGTCTCCTGGATGTACCAGGCGCCCTGGATGGGGCTGGACGGGCCGGGGTGCTCGGAATAGGTGGCGGGCGCCACGATCCACGAGATCTGGGGCAAGGTGCCATTGAGCACGTCCTCGCGCAGCGACTGCAGGAAGCCGCCGTCGGGCATGGTGTTGGCCGTGCCCTTGTACAGCGGGTTGGCCGCGTCCATGGCGGGCGTCCAGGCCGGGTACGGCGCGCCGTTGGCGCCGTTGCCGGCGAGCTCGTTGGCGCGACGGTACTGGCGGAAACCGGCCAGCGGGTTGTCGCCGAAGTTCTCGGGCAGGTTCTGGTAGACCTTCCAGCTCACGCCCGCTTCCTGCAGGCGCTCGGGGTAGGTCTTCCAGGTCCAGCCCGTGGACGAGGCGCCCAGGCTGTCCCACTGGTTGCGGGTGGACGGGCCGTTGCCCTGGGCCAGCGGGTCGTTGGTGCCGGTCCAGTGGAACAGGCGGTTGGTGTTGGTGCCGCCATGCGTGGAGCAATGGTAGGCATCGCACAGCGTGAAGGCTTCGGCCAGCGCGAACTGGAACTCCACCTCCTTCTGGCGGTAATAGCCCATGGACTGGTTCTGCTTATAGCGCGGCCATTGCTCCATCCGGCCGCCGTCCCAGGCCATCTGGGCGTCCACGTAGTCATGCGGCGTGCCGGCCACGCGCTGCGCGTTGCCCTGCGTGCTGTCCAGGTGATAGGGCATCACCACGCGCGTGCCGTTGCTCTGCTCCCAGACCGAACGGTTGTCGGGCAGCGGGATGGTGATGCGGTCGCCGAAGCCGCGCACGCCCTTGAACGTGCCGAAGTACATGTCGAAGGAGCGGTTTTCCTGCATCAGGATGACCACGTGCTCGACGTCGTTGATGGTGCCGGTGCGGTTGTTGGCGGGGATGGCCAGCGCGCGGCGGATCGCCGGCGGGAACATCGACAGCGCGGTCAGGCCGGCGGTCGAGGCGGCGGCATTGCGCAGGAACCGGCGCTTGCCGGCGTGGACCTGGTCTTTTTCGGACGTCACGGATTCTATTCCTATGGATTCGGGGAGAGGCGCGGTTCAGGGCGCGCAGCGCAGTTCGGGCTTGGCGGGCGCCGGCGGCACGGGGGCCGGCGTTTCCGGCTGGCCGCCGTTGGCGGGCGGCGGGCTGTCGTCGCCGTCGTCGCCGCCGCAGGCGGCCAAGGCGGCGCTCAGCATCAGCACCGCGCCCAGGCGCAGGAAACCGCGCGAAATCATGGACATGCTCATCGTTCTCTATCCTTGGAACATCAGGGAAACAGTTCGGAAACGGACTTGCCGGACAGGGCCAGGGACTTCACTTCGTCGTCCGTCAGCGCCCGCGACCAGAAGGCCAGGTCGTCGAAATACATGGTGTAGGGGCCCTTGGTGCCGGCGCAGCAGATGCCGTAGGTGCCGCGGCCGTCTTCGTTCAGGCCCAGGTGCGGGCCGTAGCTGCCGGCAACCTTGGTGAGATCGACCGCGGCGGTGCTGATGGTGCGGGTCGAATAGCCCAGCTCGCTGTCGTAGACCGCGGCGGTCAGCGTCTTGGCCGTCTTGTCGACGGTCATGGCGATATAGACCGGCTTGTTCGGGGTGAACTTCACGTTGTTGATGTCGACCCGCGTCCCGCCGCCCGCCAGGTTGAAATACAGCACCGGGCCGGCCCATTGGGCGATGGTGATACCGGGGTTGCCGCCGGAGTTGTAGTCCTTGTTGCCCAGGATGGAGCGGTCGCTGGCGGTGCCGTCGGACTGGTACCAGAAGCCGATGGTGAAGGCCGTCGCGGCGTCCAGCATGCCGGCCGGGTAATCCAGCTTGAAGGCGCCCAGGGGGTCCGCGCTGCGGTCGTTCTTGAACATCTTTCCGAACACGCCCGGGTCGGCGTAGGCCGGCGCCTGCACGCCGTCATACGGCGTGATGGCGCCGCCGCCCGCGGCCACGTCGGTGACGTTGCCTTCGAAGGGGAACAGCATCGTCAGGCCGCTGCGCAGCGAAGCCAGCAGGGGCAAGGGCTTGGTGTAGGTCACGGTGGCGCGCACGGCGCTGACCGCGCTGCCTACGGACACGCTGTAGTTCAGCGTGTGCACGCCCTCGGTATCGAAGGCGAAGCCCTTGTCCACGTACCCGGCGTCCGTGCCCGGCACGCGCGCGATCTCCGCGCCGTCGCGGCTGATCACGACGTCGCCGGCGGGCTCGCCCACGCGCACCCAGCTGAGCGTCACGCTCTTGTTGTCCATCGAGGTCCGGGCCGAGGCATTGCGCAAGGCCAGCGCGCCCGCGAGCGAGGTGCCCGCCATGTCGTAGTCGACCACGGCCGGCAGCGCGCCCAGATACCCGAGCAGGGTCGGCGTCACGTCGGCGGCGCTGGGCAGCGCGTACCAGTTGTTGTCCCACAGGCCGTCGAACGAAGCGTCGTCGGCGCTGCCGCCCAGCAAGGCCGGCTGGTTCGCCGCCAGCAGGATGGTCTTGTTCGACGAGAACGGACGGCCGTCGGTGGCGCCGGTCTTGCCCAGGCCGTGGCTGGAAGCCACGACCACCAGCCATTTCTCGCCGGGATGGTCCGCCTTGCGCTCGGCGATCTGCCGGGTCAGGGCGCCGATGGCCGCATCCGCGCGGCGGATGGACTCGTCGTACGCGCCGCCGAAGCCGGACTCCGCGGCCACGCGCTCCGGCGCGCCGAATTGCGCCACCACCACGTCATAGCCTTCCGTGATGCGGTCGCGCGCCTGCGTCGCCACGCAGTCGTCGACGCCGGCACAGTCGGTCAGCGCCTGCAGGTAGCCCGCGTCGCGGTCGGGGCCGAGCAGCCCCGCCAGCGTCGTGGAATTGAACGCGGCGGCGGTGCGCGCCGCCGGCAGCGCCGACTTCACGCGCTCGAACAGCGTGGGGGTTTTCACCGCCTCGCCCTGCACCGAGAAACGGACGCCGTGCTGGTCGGCCCATTGGCCGGTCAACAACGTCGCCCAACCCGGCGCGGACAGCGTGGGCTGTTGCGTGACGGCGCCCGTGACGCCGCCCGTCCAGGCGCGCGTGACGGTCAGCTGGCCGATATTGGCGAGGGATTTGTCGGCCACGCCGCGGCGCATGGCGTCGTAGGTCAGGCCGTCGACGCCGATGAACAGCACCTTGTCGGCGCGGGCCTGGTCCGGCGCGGTCACCGGCGGCGCGGTCGGCGGCGCGGCCTCGTCGTCGCCGTCATCGCCGCCGCAGCCCGCCAGGGCGCTGGTGGCCAACAGGGTGGCGCACCATCTTCTCCAATCCAATGCTTGCATGCTTCTCTTCTCGCTTCATGAACAGGTTTTGCGTTGGCGCACATAGTGGCCGTCGAAAGTGAAAGGCCCGTGAAGCGAGAAAGAGAAAGGCTGATCGACGGATCAGGATTCTTTTTGTGTGGCGCGGCGAATCGGCCCCGCGCTGGCCGCGCCGTCCTGTCATGTAGGCCCGCTATAGTCGGGCGGATCGATCCCCGTCCGTATCCTGCGCCATGCCCCTGTCCTTGCGTTCCGCCCTGCCCGCCGCGCCCGCGGCGTTTCGAGTTCTCGCCGTCCTGGCCCTGGCGGCCGGCCTCGGCGCGTGGGGCTCGATCCTGCTTGCGCCGCGGCCCGCCTCGCTGCCGCCCGCGGTGTCGGCCGCGGCCGCGCCGCGCGCCGCCGACAACGGGCCGGTGGCCCTCTGGTTCGGCAAGGACGAAGCGATGCGCACGCAGATCAGCGTGCTGGGCGTGATCGCCGCGGGGCCCGATGGCGCGGCCGTCCTCAGCATCGACGGCGGCCCGCCCGCGGCCTGGCGCGTCGGCAATGAAGTGGCGCCCGGCATCGTGCTGCGCGAGGTCGCCGCGGACGCGGTCACCGTGGAGCAGGCCGGACGCGGCAGCCGGCTGCCGGCGCCCGCCGCCCAGCCCGCGCCCGCCGGCATCGCGCGCGCGGGCTAGCCCGGAAAGAAAACCGGCGCGCCCATATTGCTGTCATATTTCATGACCACAATCCTCGGCTTCTACTGAAGACCGGAGTTGCAAAGTGCGTCAGTTACCGCGCGGGCTTGCCCGCCAGCAAGGTTTCACCCTCATCGAGATCATGGTGGTGATCGTGATCATGGGGATTCTTGCGGCGCTGATCGTCCCCCGCGTGCTCGACCGCCCCGACCAGGCGCGGCAAGTGGCCGCGCGCCAGGACATCGCGGGCATCATGCAGGCGCTCAAGCTCTATCGCCTGGACAACGGCCGCTACCCCACCACCGCCCAGGGCCTGCGGGCGCTCGCGGAGAAGCCCGAGGGCGTCTCCAACTGGCGCGGTTACCTGGACAAGCTGCCCAACGATCCCTGGGGCCATCCCTACCAATACCTCAGCCCCGGCGTCAAAGGCGATATCGACGTGTTCTCGTTCGGCGCCGACAACAAGCCCGGCGGAGAGAATGGCGATGCCGACATCGGCTCCTGGGAACTCTGAACGCGGCTTCACGCTGGTCGAAGTCCTGGTCGTGCTGGTGATCGTCGCCATCGCGGCCAGCATGGTGAGCCTGTCCGTGGGGCGGGGCGAGAATCGCCTGCGCGGCGACGCCCAGCGCCTGGCCGACGCCTTCGCCGTGGCCCAGAGCGAAGCCCGCAGCGACGGCCGCGCCATCCGCTGGCTGCCCAGCGGCCAGGGCTGGTCTTTCGAACGCCAGGGCCGCCCGCCCGGCATGAGCGCAGAGGAAGACATCGCCGTGCCCGCGGACACGATGGAACGCGACGAGGTGCTGCGCCCGCAAGCCTGGTCGACGGGTCCGGTGGACCTGCGCCTGGAGCCCGACCGCCCGCTCGTGTTCAACACGGAATGGGTCGCCGCGCCCATCACGCTGACGCTGCGCGCGGGGGACGCCCGCGTCATCCTGCAACGCGACGCCGCTGGACGCTATGACATCCGCTGAACCGCCCCGCCCTCCCGCCCGCGAACGCGGCTTCACGCTCATCGAAGTGCTGGTGGCCCTGGCCATCATCGCCGTGGCGATGGCGGCCGCGCTGCGCGCCACCGGCGTGATGGCGGTCAACAACCGCAGCCTCCAGGACAAGACGCTCGCGCTGCTGGCCGCGCAGAACGCGCTGGCCCAGCTGCGCCTGGAACAGGTCCTGCCGCGCGCGGGCTCGCGAACCCAGCCCTGCGCCCAAGGCGGCCGCGCGCTGCAATGCGACCTGGAATTCACGAACTCGGTGAATCGCAGTTTCCGCCAGGTATCGGTGCGCGTGCGCGACGCGTCGTCGTCGCGGCCCGAGGTCGTCCTGCTGCAGCTCGACGGCCTCTTGTCCGGCGTCCGCTAGCCATGCGCCCGCCTTCACGTTCGCAGGCCGGCTTCACGCTGATGGAAGTGCTGGTGGCCCTCGCGCTCATGGCCCTGGTCAGCCTCATGGCCTGGCGCGGCCTGTCCAGCGTGTCCAGCGCCCGCGACCGGATCGAGGAACAGGCCGAGGACACCGACGCCATCGTGCGCGCGCTGGGCCAGATCGGCCGCGACGTGGAACTCGCCTACACCGGGCCGGCCTTCGAGCCGGCCGGCCAGGACGCGCTGTCCTATGGCAGCGGCCTGCGCCTGCTGCGGCGCACCGGCGGCGGCGAAGCACTGGAAGTGGTGCGCCCCGATCCGGACGGCAACGGCCTGTGGCAACGCGTGCACTGGCAGGTGCGCAAGGACGGCCTCTGGCGCGCCGCCGGCCCGTCCGCCGCGCAAGCCCCCTTGCCCGCCGCGGACGGCGGCCTGCTGCTCCTGCCCGGCGTGCGCGCCCTGCGAATGCGCGCCTGGGTGCCGGGCACCGGCTGGGTCGACGCCAACGCCAGCCTCGCGGCCCCGCCCGCCGGCCTGGAAATCACGCTGGAACGCGGCGAGCCCGCCGCGCCGCAGCGCTTCAGCCGCATCCTGGAGCTGCCATGAGCGCCCCGGACCGGCGCGAGCGCGGGGCGGCCGTCGTCAGCGCCCTCATCATCGTGGCCATCGTCGCGGCGCTGAGCGCCAGCCTGTTCCAGCGCCAGACCGCCAGCACCCGCCGCGTGGAGAACGAACTGGCGCGCGTGCAGGCGCGCGCCATGCTGGCCGGCGGCATCGATTGGGCCCGGCTGATCCTGCGCGACCACGGCCGGCGCGAGCCCGTCACCCGCGGCGACCAGATCTGGGCCACGCCCATCCTGGACACGCGCATCGAGCGGCCCGGCGACGAGCGCGTCGCCGTGTTCTCCGGCCGGATCCAGGACGAACAGGGCAAGTACAACCTCTATAACCTCGCCACCAACGGCGTGCCGCAACCGGAACAGGAGCAGGTCCTGCGCCGGCTGCTCTCCACGCTGCAACTGCCCGACACGCTGGCCGCCCAGTTCATCGGCGTGATCACGGCGGCTCAGCCGCCGGCCCCCGTCGCCAACTCGCCGGGCAGTCCATCCGCCAACCCGCCTGCCGGCACGCCGGGCCAGGCCGGCGCCGCCGCGGCCCGCGCGCCGCTGCCACGCGGCGTGGACGAGATCGCGGCCTTGCTGGCGCTGGACCCGCAGGCGCGCGCCGAGCTGCGCCGCACGATGACGGTGCTGCCGCTGGCCACCCCGGTCAACGTCAATACCGCCCCCGCCGAGGTCCTCGCGGCCCTGGTGCCGGGCATGTCGCTGAGCCAGGCCCGCAGCCTCGCCGGCGAACGCGACCGCGGCAACTGGTTCAACAACGCCGGCGACTTCGCCAACCGGCTCGCGGGCACCGGCATCAAGACGCCCGCGCCCGCCGTCACCACCAGCAGCGCCTGGTTCCTCGCCACCGGCACCGTCGCCTACGAACGCGCGCGGATCTCCATGCAGGCCCTGATGCGCAGCACGCCGCCGGCCGCGCCCGACACGATATGGACAAGAGAAAACCCTTGAAGAACATCCTGCGCCTCGCGCTGCCGGCCCTCGCCGACTTCGGCGAGGACTCTCCCCTGCCCTATGCCTGGTTCGACCGGCGCGGGCGCTGCGCGCGGCAGGGCGAACTCACGCTGCGCGCGCTGGGGCACGCCTATCCGCAGGCCGCCTGCGAAGCGGTGCTGCATCCCGCCGACGTGATCGCCACCACCGTGCATATCCCCGACGTCGCCCGCGCCCGCTTTGCGGCCGCCGTCCACAGCGCGCTGGAACCGCTGGTGCTGAGCGACCTGGACGCCCTGGCGGTCGGCCACGGCCCGCGCGGCGCCGACGGCGCCGTGCCGCTGGCCTGGGCGGCGCGCGAACCCGTGCGCCGCGCCTGGAGCCTGCTGAACGCGCAGGGCCTGCGCGCCCATGCGCTGATCGCGACGCAAACGCTGGCGCCCGACGCACCGGCGCCCGACGCATCGGCGCCCGACGCATCCACGCCCTTGCGCGACCCGGCCGATCCGCGCTGGCTCGCGCCCTCCCCGTCGTGGTCGCTGGCCATGCCCCGGCTGGCGCCGGCGCGCGCCTCCCGCTGGCGTCCCGTCTGGCGCTGGAGCGCGGCCGCCGCCGTGGTCTGGATCGCCGGATTGAATGGCTACGCCTCGCAGCTGCGCGCCGAAGCCGACGCGCTGCGCGACGGCATGCGCCGCCAGGTGCTGGCGGCCTTCCCCGACCTGCCGGTAGTGCTGGACCCGGCCCGCCAGGCGCAGCAGGGCCTGGACGCGCTGCAGGCCAACCGCGGCGCGGCCGGCGCGGGCGACTTCCTGCCGCTGGCCCGGGCCGCGGCCCAGGTCCTGCCGTTCGCGGCCGACAAGGTCGCCCGCCTGACCTACGCCGACCAGTCGCTCACGCTCCAGCTGGCCGACGCCGGCGAACAGTCGCAGCGTGTCGCCGAAACCCCCGCGCTGATCCAGCAGGCCGCCGCCCTGGGCCTGAAGCTGGAGCGGGCCGACTCCGATCACACCTGGCGCGTCACGCGCGCTCAACCATGACTACGTTTACGCAACGCCTGGACGCCGCCTGGCAATCCGTCCGCAAGCCCCTCGATCCCGCGCTGGCGCGCGCCCGCGAACGCTACCGGGCACTGGCGCCGCGCGAACGGCGGCTGCTGGCCGGCGCCGCGCTGGCGCTGGGGGCCGCGCTGGTCTTCGTCGGCCTGATCGAGCCGCCGCTGAAGGCGATGGCGAAGCTCCAGGCGGAATTGCCCGGGCTGCGGGCGCAGGCCGCCGCCGTGGCCGACCTGAGCGCGCAGGCGGCCGCCTTGCGGCGCCGATCCGCCGCCGTGAACGCCATGCCCTCGTCCGCCGAGCTGGCGGCCTCGCTGGAACGCGCGGGCCTGCCGGCCGCGCAATGGGCCCTGGGCGAACCCGAGACGGGCCCGGGGCTGTTGCTGACCCTGACGCAGGCGCCGTCCTCCTCGCTGCTGCGGTGGCTGGATGGCGCGGCGCGCGATTGGGGGCTGGCGATCCGGCAGATCGACCTGACCCGCGCGGCCAACGTCCATGGACGTCCGCTGCCCGGCCTGGTCAACGGCACGGTGACGCTGTCGCCGCCGGCGGCACGGAGCTGACATGGCCGGATTTCGCATGTCCCGCAAGGGCGCCGCGCTGCTGCTGGCCGGCGCGGCCTGCGCCGCCGCCGCGGGCGCCGCCGTGCTGCCCGCGCGGTGGCTGTTCGCGGTGCTGCCCGACGACGCCCCGGTCGCGCTGGCGGACGCCAGCGGCACGCTATGGCGCGGCAGCGCATGGATCGCGCTGGGCCCGCCGGGCGCGCGCCGCATGCTGCCCCAGCCGGTGCAATGGCAATGGCGCTGGAGCGCGCTGGCCCTGGACGTCACGCACCCGTGGCTGCAAGGCCCGCTGCGCGCCAGCCCGGCCTGGAATGGATTGGCGCTGTCCGCCCAGTCCCTGCGCGCGCCCGCGTCGGTGCTGGCCGCGCTCGGCGCGCCATGGAACACGATGGCGCCGCAAGGCATGCTGGAAATCGCCTGGCAGCCCTTGCGGCTGGGCGCCGCCCTGCCCTCGGGCCCGGTGGCGGAGCTGCGCTGGCGCAATGCCGGCACGGCGCTCGCGCCGGTCGCGTCCGTGGGCACCTACGTGCTGCGCGTGCAAGGCGGAAAAGCCGGCGCCACGCTGGCCTTGAGCACCGAGAACGGCTTGCTGGACGTGACCGGGCAAGGCAGCGCCACGGGCCGCGGCCTGCGCTTCCAGGGCCAGGCCAGCTATGCCCATTCCGCCGGCGAGGCGGACCGCGCCGCGCTGGATGGCTTGATGTCCATGCTGGGGCGCCGCTCTGGCGATACGGTGGAATTCGGCACCTAGGCGGCCGGCGCGGCGCCTGGGCGGCCGATGCGGCAGCCAGGGGCGCGGCGCGGCCGCTAGGCGTCGCGCGTGACGCGAACGATTTCCTCGGGCGAGGTCTGCCCGCCCTCCACCCAGCGCTGGCCGTCCTCGCGCATGGTCCGCATGCCCGAGGCCGCGGCCGCGCGCCGCAGCTCGCGTTCGTCGCGGCCTTCATGGATCAGCCGGCGCGCCTCGTCGTCCACCGTGAAGAGTTCGTGGATGCCCGAACGCCCGCTGTAGCCGGTGTGATTGCAGGCCGCGCATCCCACCGGGTGGTACACGCGCGTGCCGTCCTGCATGGCGGGCTGGCGGCACGCCGGACACAGCTTGCGCACCAGCCGCTGCGCCAGCACGCCCAGCAGCGATGACGCCAGCAGGAACGGCTCCACGCCCATGTCGGTCAGCCGGGTCACGGCGGAAACCGAATCGTTCGTGTGCAGCGTGGCCAGCACCAGGTGGCCCGTCAGGGACGCCTGCACCGCGATCTGCGCGGTTTCCAGGTCGCGGATCTCGCCGATCATGATCACGTCGGGATCCTGCCGCAGGATGGCCCGCAGCGCCAGCGCGAAGCTCATGTCGATCTTGGCGTTCACCTGGGTCTGGCTGATGCCGGGCAGGTCGTACTCGATCGGGTCTTCCACCGTGAGGATGTTGCTGGTGGCCGCGTCCAGCCGGCTCAGCGCCGCGTAGAGCGTGGTGGTCTTGCCGCTGCCGGTGGGCCCGGTGACCAGCACGATGCCGTGCGGCTGCCGGATCAGGCGGTCCAGCTGCCCCAGCACGCCGGGCGCCATGCCCAGCCGCTCCAGCTGGAGGCGCCCGGCCTCCTTGTCCAGCAGGCGCAGCACCGCGCGTTCGCCGTGTCCGGTGGGCAGCGTCGAAACGCGCACGTCTATCGGCCGGCCGCCCACCCGCAGCGCGATGCGGCCGTCCTGCGGCAGGCGCTTTTCGGCGATGTCCAGGTGCGCCATGATCTTGATGCGCGAGATCAGCGCCGCGTGCAGGGCCTTGCGCGGCGACACCACGTCGCGCAGCGTGCCGTCCACGCGGTAACGCACCACCGAATGGGTCTCGAAGGGCTCGATGTGGATGTCGCTGGCTCCGTCGCGCGCCGCCTGCGCGAAGAGCGCGTTGATCATGCGGATCACGGGCGCGTCGTCCTGCGCTTCGAGCAGGTCCGCCACCTCGGGCATGTCCTGCAGCAGGCGGTCCAGGTCGATCTCGTTCTCGGCCACGCCCATGACGGAAGCGGCGTCCTCGGAGTGGCTGTAGGCCGCCGTCAGCAGGGTTTCCAGCGCCTCGTCCTCCACCTCGGCCAAGGCGATGTCGCCGTGGCAGCGCCGGATTTCGCGCACCGCCCATTCGGGCGTGCGCGGGCTGACGGTCAGTTGCGCCCGCCCTCCCCGCAGCGACAGCACCGCGCGTTGCGCGCGGGCCCAGGCATAGGGCAAGGGATGCGCGCTCATTGGACGACCTTCATGCTGCGCATTCCGGTATTCGCGCTTGGGGCGGCCCGGCGCGCTCATAGCTGCGACACCACTTCGCTCTTGTAGCCCAGTTCGCGCAGCAGCGCGGTGGCGGTGGAAATGGTGCCCGGGTCCTTGGCCACCTGGCTGCGCACCACGTAGCCCATGCCGCCGGGGCCGAGCTGCACGTAGGCCTGCAGGCCGCTGGCGCGAACCCGCTGCGCGATCTTGTCGGCGTCGGCGCGCGCCTCGACCGAGGCGAACTGCAAGGTGGCGCTGCTGCGGTCCGCCTCGCCGTAGAGCGATTCGGGGTCCACCGCCACGCTCACGCCGCGGGGAAGGTTCACCCGGATGGGCAGCGCCGGGTCGGCGGGCTGCGCCGCCGCGGGGTATTGGCGCACCGCGAAGGATTCCACCGTGACGGGCGGCGGGCGGCGCATGGTGTCGGCCAGCTGTTCCGGCCGCATGTCGTAGGCGTTGTTCGACACCGAGGGCGCCGAGCCCAGCGGCGGCAGCATCGGCGCCTGCAGGTCCGGCAGCAGCCAGTGCTTGCCCGGCTGGGCGCCCGCCTGCGCGCGGCGCATGTAGTCGTAGCGGTCCATGGTGACGCTGGCGCTGCGGCGCGCGTCGCGCACCACGTAAGGCCGCAGGAACACCATCAGGTTGGTCTTGGTGCGCTTGCGCGTGTCGTAGCGGAACAGCGCGCCCAGCACCGGAATCGAGCCCAGGCCGGGCACCGCGTCCGAACTGAGCGACACGCTGTCTTCCAGCAGGCCGCCCAGCACGATGATCTGGCCGTCGTCGATCAGCACGCTGGTATCGATGGCGCGCTTGTTGGTCACGATGCCGGTCGTGGGCGAGGAGCGGGTTTCGTCGATGCTGCTGACTTCCTGGTAGATGTCCAGCTTGACCGCGCCGCCTTCCGAGATCTGCGGCCGGATGTTGAGCTTCAGGCCCACGTCCTCGCGCTCGATGGTCTGGAACGGATTGGAGCTGCCGTTGCTGCCCGAGGTGACGTACTGGCCCGTCACGAAAGGCACGGTCTTGCCGACCAGGATGCTGGCCGACTGGTTGTCCAGGGTCAGCAGGTTGGGCGTGGACAGGATGTTGGCCTCGCCCGTGTTCTGCATGGCGCGGGCCAGCACGCCGAGGTTGATGATCTCGTTGCCCAGCACGTCCACCGTGCCCTTGACCACGCCCAGGCTCAGGCCGTTGGCCAGGGCGTCGATGGAGGTCGGGCCGCCGCCCGTGATGCCGCTGCCGCCCAGGTTGGTGCCGCCGATGAAGCTGGTGCCGCCGCCGCTGATGCTGCCCGCCCCCGACATCCACTGGATGCCGAATTCGGCGGCCTTCTCCTCGCTCACTTCCACGATCAGGCTTTCCACCAGCACCTGCGCGCGGCGCTGGTCGAGCTGGTCGATGACTTCGCGCAGGCTGCGGTACAGCGGTTCGGGCGCGGAGATGATCAGAGAGTTCGTCGCCGGGTCCGCCTGGATGGTGGCGCCGCCGGCCGAGTACGACACCGCCTGCGTGCCCGGATCGTCGCGCGCAATGCGCTCCTGCTCGCCCGACAGCCCGCCCTTGCCCGAGCCCGATCCGCCGGACATGCCCATGCCCGCCTGGGCCGTATTGTTGGCCGCGGTATTCTGGGCGCGCGCGCCCGCCGGGGCGCCTCCGGCGCCGCTCGCACCGCCGCTCGCGCCCGGCGCGGAATTGGCCTGGCCGGCCAGCAGGCCGCCCAGCACTTCGGCGATTCGGGTGGCCTGGGCGTTGCGCATGTACACCACGTGCAGGTTGCCCGCGCGGGTCTGCTGCGCGTCGAGCTTCATGATCAGGTCCCGCGCCAGCCGGGTGCGGGCCGGGCTGCCGGCGCGCACCAGCACGCTGTTGCTGCGCGGGTCGGCCACCACCGCGATGCGCTGCGTCGGATCGCTGCTTTGCGTGTCCAGCAGCTGCGACGCCAGGACCGCGATGTCGGAGGCGATGCCCGAACGCACCGGCACCACGTCGGTATCGATGGAACTGGGCACGTCGATGCGCGCGATCACGCTGGCGATCCGCTCCAGGTTGTCGGCGTAATCGGTCACCACCAGCGTGTTGTTGCCGGGGTAGGCGTTGATGGGGTTGTTCGGCGGCACCATGGGGCGCAGCACCGGCACCAGGTTGGCCGCGTTCTCGTACTTCAGGGGGAACACGCGGGTCAGCATTTCTCCGCTGCTGCCGCCCCGGCCCTTCGCGAACGCCGCGACCGGCACCGGCGCGGGCGGTCGTCCGGCGCCCGTGGCGCCGGCGGGGGCCGGCCGGGGATCGCCCACCACCGCACTGCCCTGGAGCTTGGCGTCCGCCTCGGGCACCACGCGGGTCACGCCGTCGACGTCGACGATGGCGAAGCCCTGCAGGCGCAGCGCGCCCGTGAGCATGGCCAGCGCCTGCCCGCTGTCCACGGGCCGGTCCGACACCAGCGTGAGCTTGCCCTTGACTCGCGGGTCCACCAGGAAGTTGCGCTGCGTGAATAGCGACAGCGCCCGCAGCACGGCGGGAATATCGGTGTCGACGAAATTCAGGCTGACGCGATTGTCGGCCTGTTGAGCGTGAGCCGTGCTGGCCGCGGGTCCGAGTTGGCTTGCCGCGAGCAAGACCGCAAGGCTGAGTTGCGCGAAGTGACGCATGACGGGATAGGTGCCTGAGACGTGAAATCGTGTGAAAAAACGTGAAAGCGCGTCGGAGTATACGGGGTGACACTGCAACACTACGGTCACATTCCAAAGGCAAGGTGACGGCCTCGAAACCCTTTAAATACGGGCCTCTCGCGCGATCGGACGCGCGCGTGCCCAACGCATTCCGCACCATGCCATCCTTCCGTTACGAAGCGACCGACGCGCTCGGAAAAATCGTGCGCGGCACGATCGACGCCGACACCGAGCGCGGCGCCCGCAACCAGTTGCGCGGCCGCGGCCTGCTGCCGCTGTCCACCGCGCCCGCGGCTCGCGCCGAGGGGCTGGGCGCCTCGCTGCGCGCGCGGCTGTCGGACGCCGACCTGGCCTGGATCACGCGCCAGCTCGCCAGCCTGCTGGCGGCGAGCCTGCCGCTGGACGCGGCATTGAGCGCCACGCTGGAACAGGCCGAGAAGAAACACATCGCGCTCTGCCTGGGCGGCGTGCGCGACGACGTGCGCGCCGGCCACCGGCTGTCCACGGCGCTGGCCGCGCGGCCGCGCGATTTTCCGGAGATCTACCGGGCGCTGATCGCCGCCGGCGAGGAGTCGGGCGACCTGGCGCAAGTGATGGAAAAGCTGGCCGACTACATCGAAGAACGCAACGCCCTGCGCAGCAAGGTCATGACGGCCTTCATCTATCCGGCGGTCGTGGCCTGCGTGTCGGTGGTCATCGTGATCTTCCTGCTGGGCTACGTGGTGCCCCAGGTCGTGTCCGCGTTCAGCCAGGCCAAGCAGGAACTGCCGCTGCTGACCCGGGTGATGCTGGCGCTGTCGGACTACGTGCGCGAATGGGGCGTCGCCACCGGCGCCGCGCTGGCCGCCGCCATCGCCTTGTGGCGCTATGCGCTTCGGGCGCCCGCGGCCCGGCGCGCGTGGCACGCGCGCGTGCTGCGCCTGCCCCTGGCGGGGCGTTTCGTGCTGGGCGTGAACGCGGCGCGCTTCGCCTCCACGCTCGCCATCCTGTCGGGCAGCGGCGTTGCGCTGCTGACGGCGCTGGAAGCCGCGCGCCGCACGCTGGGCAACGACGTGCTGCGGCTGGCGGTGGACGACGCGGCGGCGCGCGTGCGCGAAGGCGCGCCGCTATCCGCGTCGCTGGGCGCGCAGAAGGTCTTTCCTTCCCTGCTCGTGCACCTGATCGCCAGCGGCGAAAAAACGGGCCGCCTGCCCGAGCTGCTGGACCGCGGCGCGCAGAACCTCTCGCGCGACCTGGAACGGCGCGCGATGGCGATGACGGCCCTGCTGGAGCCGGCGCTGATCCTGCTGATGGGGGGATTCGTGCTGCTGATCGTGCTGGCCGTGATGATGCCGATCCTGGAGATGAATCAGCTCATCCGGTAGGGGCGCCGGGCGTCCGGCGACGGCCTTCGTGGCGAAGGCCGCCCTGGCCCCGCGGCTTACAGCGCCTCTTCGTCGCTTTCGCCGGTACGGATGCGGATGGCCTGTTCCACCGGCGTGACGAAGATCTTGCCGTCGCCGATCTTGCCGGTGCGGGCGGCCTTGACGATGGCTTCGATGGCGGCTTCGACCTGGTTGTCCGGCAGCACGACTTCGACGCGGATCTTGGGCAGGAAGTCGACCACGTATTCGGCGCCGCGGTAGAGCTCGGTATGGCCTTTCTGGCGGCCGAAACCCTTCACTTCGGTCACGGTCAGGCCGCTGACGCCGACTTCGGCCAGCGCTTCGCGGACTTCGTCGAGCTTGAAGGGTTTGATGATGGCGGTGACTTGTTTCACGTTGGTCGTCCTGGATGTTCGATCTGTTGCGGCGCCCTGCCGCGGCCTGGCGGCAAGGCGCGATGGATAAGAGAATACCACCGGCCACGCCGGGCCATGGCGGGTTCGCGCGGCGCGGGAAAACCCGGTTACGGCGCCTCGTCCGGAATGCGGTCGGCGTCGCGCATCCACACCACCGATTCCGAATCGCTGGGCGCGCGCCAGTCGCCGCGCGGCGACAGCGAGCCGCCCGAACCCACCTTCGGGGCGTTCGGAACGCAGGTGCGCTTGAACTGGCTGAGGCGGAAGAAGCGGTCCAGGAAGATCTTCAGGTTGCGCTTGATCGCGGCCAGGTCGTACTGGTTGCGGGCCACGTGCCCGCCTTCCGGCCAGGCGCCCGCCTCGCGGTCGCGCCACGCCGCCAGCGCCAGGAAGGCGACCTTGGTGGGCGCGAAACCGTAGCGCAGGGTGTAGTAGAGGTTGAAGTCCTGAAGTTCGTAGGGGCCGATGGCGTCTTCGCTTTTCTGGACCGGCTTGTCGTCGGCGCCACCCGGCACCAGTTCCGGGCTGACGTCGGTGCCCAGCACGTCCAGCAGCACCGCCGCCCCCTCGTCGCCCAGGCGGCCGGACTCGGCCACCCAGCGCACCAGGTGCGTGATCAGCGTCTTGGGCACGCTGGCGTTGACGCTGTAGTGGGACATGTGATCGCCCACGCCGTACGTGCACCAGCCCAGCGCCAGCTCGCTCAGGTCGCCCGTGCCGATGACGATGGCGTTGCGGAAGTTCGCCAGGCGGAACAGGTGGTTGGTGCGCTCGCCGGCCTGGACGTTCTCGAAGGTAATGTCGTAGACCGGCTGGCCCTCGGCGTAGGGATGGCCGAGGTCCTTCAGCATCTGCAGGCAGCTGGGCCGGATGTCGATCTCGGACGCGGTGCAGCCCACCACCGCCATCAGGCGGCGCGCCTGCTGCAAGGTGCGGGTGCTGGTGGCGAAGCCCGGCATGGTGACGGCCAGGATGTTGGCGCGCGGCAGGCCCAGGGCGTCCATGGCCTCGGCGCAGACCAGCAGCGCGTGGGTGGAATCCAGCCCGCCGGAAATGCCGATGACGACCTTGGACATGCCGCTGGCCGACAGGCGCTGGGCCAGGGCCTGCACCTGGATGTTGTAGACCTCTTTGCAGCGGGCGTCGCGGCGCCGCGGGTCGGCCGGCACGTAGGGGAAGCGCGCCACCCGGCGTTCGAGCGGCAGCTCGGCGTCTTCCAGGGGCGGCCGCACGGGCACGGACACGCTGCGGAACTTGCGGACCTCGTCCTGGTGGCGCCGCACGGACTGGCCGAAGGTCGTCTGGCGCATGCGCTCGCGCGACAGGCGTTCGAGGTCCACGTCCGAGAAAATCAGGTGGGAATGGCCCAGGAAGCGTTCGGATTCGCCCAGCAATTCGCCGTTTTCGTAGATCAGCGCCTGGCCGTCCCAGGCCATGTCGGTGGAGGATTCGCCGCGCCCGGCCGAGGTGTACATATAGGCGGACAGGCAGCGCGCCGATTGCTGCGCCACCAGCTGGTGGCGGTATTCCGACTTGCCGACCACGATATTGGAGGCCGACAGGTTCACCAGCACGGTGGCGCCCGCCAGCGCCGCGAACGAGGACGGCGGGATGGGCACCCAGACGTCCTCGCAGATCTCGACGTGGAACTGGAACAGCGGCAGTTGCTCCATCTGGAACACCAGCTCGGATCCGAACGGCACGGTCTGACCCAGCAGGGTGATCTCGGCCGCGGCCGCGCAATCGGCGGCGCTGAACTGGCGCGCCTCGTAGAACTCGCCGTAGTTGGGCAGGTAGCTCTTGGGCACCACGCCCAGCACCCGGCCGCCGGCGGCCACGATGGCGCAATTGAACAGCTGGTGGGCCACGCGCAGCGGCGCGCCGACGATGATGGCGATGTCCAGCTCGGCCGTCGCCGCCACCACCTCGGCCAGCGCGGCCTCGCAGGCGTCCAGCAGGGCCTTCTGGTGGAAGAGATCGTCGCAGGTGTAGGCGGACAGGCCCAGTTCGGGAAACGCCGCCAGCACCGCGCCGCCCTGGGCGGCCTGCTGGGCCAGCGAAATGGTCTGCGCGGCGTTGAATGCCGGATCGGCGACCCGGCATTCGGGCACGCCGACCGCGACCCGGGCAAAGCCGTGGGAATACAGGTTGAAGAACGGGTTCGACATCGGCTGAGGCCTGTTGACGGCAATAGGCCAGATTATCTCACGCGCCCGGCGCCGCCCTAGCGCGGCATCTTGGCGTCGGTCAGCCCGCGATCGGACGCGGAAGCCAGCGCCGATTGCAGCGCGCCCTCGCGCAGATAGCTGCCCATCGCGCCGATGTCGGCGCCCGAGGGCTGCTGGTACAGGCGCAGGCCCAGCTCCGGGAGGATGGCCAGCAGATGGTCGAAGATGTCGCCCTGGATGCGCTCGTACTCGACCCAGGCCGTCACGGCGGTGAAGCAATAGACCTCGACCGGGATGCCTTCGGAGGTGGGCTCCATCATGCGCACCATCATCGCCATGTCCTGGCGGACTTCCGGATTCTGCTTCAGGTAGGCGAGCGCGTAGGCCCGCAGGGTGCCGATGTTGGTCAGCCGCCGGCGGTTGGCCGGCACGCTGGCCAGCTCGCCCATCGTCTGGTTGGTCTGCGCGATATCGTGGGTCTTCGCCTGGAGGTAATCGTGCAGCAGGCGAAAGCGCATCAGCCGCTGCGATTCCTCTTCGGTCAGGAACCGCACGCTGGCCGCGTCCACGCGCATGGTGCGCTTGATGCGCCGCCCGCCCGACTCGAACATGTGCCGGTAGTTGCGGTAGCTTTCCGAGAACAGCTTGTAGGTGGGCACCGTGGTGACGGTATTGTCCCAATTCTGCACCTTCACCGTATGCAGCGCGATGTCCTTCACGAAGCCGTCGGCGTTGGATTGCGGCATCTCGATCCAGTCGCCGATGCGCAGCATGTCGTTGCTGGTGAGCTGGGTGCTGGCCACCAGGGACAGCAAGGTGTCCTTGAACACCAGCAGCAGCACGGCCGACAGCGCGCCCAGGCCGGAGATCATCCAGAGCGGCGAGCGGTCGATCAGGATGGAAAGCACCAAAACGGTGCAAACCGCCATCAGGATCAGCTTGCTGATCTGGATATAGCCCTTGATCGAGCGGGTCTGCGCCCGCGTCGTGGCCGAATAGGTGTCCTGCCAGGCGCTCAGCACGCCCGAGAACGCCACGAACACGCAGATCCAGGCGCCGGCGTGCGCCAGCCGCCCCACCACCGTCACCGCCCACTCGACGTGCGGCACCAGGCCGATGCCCAGCGACACCACCGCGAACGGCACCGCGTACCAGAGGTTCTGGTAGGCGCGGCGGCGCTGCAGCGCCTTGTCCCAGTCGCCCCGCCCGCTCAGCACCAGCGCTCGATGCGCCAGCAGCAGCACGACCCGCGCGACGACCCACTGGATGAAAAGCGCGATCAGGATCAGCACGCCGATCCCGATCAGCGTCTGCGCCCAGGCCTCGCGCGGCAGATGGGTATCCAATTGGGTGACCAGCTCTTCCCATTCCAGGGGCATAGGCTCTCTTCTCGCACTAAGTTCGTGAATCTGACCCGGGATTATCGGCCAAGTCGCGGCAATGCGCGGTTCCCGGTCCGTAAAACCCCGTCGGCCGCCGCCCCGCGCCCCGCGCGAGGCCCTATAATTCCGCCCATCATGGCAAAGACTCCCTCCCCCGATCAAAACCAGTTCGCCAACAAGGCGCAGGCCTGGTCCGCCCGGTTCTCGGAACCGGTTTCCGAACTCGTCAAACGCTACACGGCGTCCGTGGATTTCGACAAGCGCCTGGCGCGCTACGACATCCAGGGTTCGCTCGCGCACGCGGACATGCTGGCCGCCCAGGGCATCATCGGCGCCCAGGACCTGGCCGACATCCAGCGCGGCATGACGCAGATCCTGTCCGAAATCGACGCCGGCAGCTTCCAGTGGCTGCTCGACCTCGAAGACGTGCACCTGAACATCGAAAAGCGCCTGGTCGAGCTGGTGGGCGACGCGGGCAAGCGCCTGCACACCGGCCGGTCGCGCAACGACCAGGTCGCCACCGACATCCGCCTGTGGCTGCGCACCGAGATCGACACCCTGGTCGACCTGCTGCGCCAGCTGCGCCACGCGCTGGCCACCGTCGCGCTGGAGAACGCCGGCACCATCATGCCGGGCTTCACGCACCTGCAGGTCGCCCAGCCCGTCACGTTCGGCCACCACCTGCTGGCCTACGCCGAAATGTTCGGCCGCGACGCCGAGCGCCTGGCCGATTGCCGCCGCCGCGTGAACCGCCTGCCGCTGGGCGCCGCCGCCCTGGCCGGCACGTCCTTCCCGATCGACCGCGAACGCGTCGCCAAGACGCTGGGCTTCGACGGCGTGTGCCGCAACTCGCTGGACGCCGTGTCCGACCGCGACTTCGCCATCGAATTCTGCGCCGCCGGCGCGCTCATCATGACGCACGTGTCGCGCCTGTCCGAAGAACTGGTGCTCTGGATGAGCCCGCGCGTGGGCTTCATCGACCTGGCCGACCGCTTCTGCACCGGCAGCTCGATCATGCCGCAGAAGAAGAACCCCGACGTGCCCGAACTGGCCCGCGGCAAGACCGGCCGCGTCAACGGCCACCTGGTCGCCCTGCTGACCCTGATGAAGGGCCAGCCCCTGGCCTACAACAAGGACAATCAGGAAGACAAGGAAGGCCTGTTCGACACGGCGGACACGCTGCGCGACACGCTCACCATCTTCGCGGACATGGCCGGCGGCATCAAGGTCAAGGCCGACAACATGCGCGCCGCCGCCCTGCAGGGCTTCGCCACCGCCACCGACCTGGCCGACTACCTGGTCAAGCGCGGCGTGCCGTTCCGCGACGCCCACGAAGTGGTGGCCCACGCCGTGCGCGACTGCGAACAGCGCGGCTGCGACCTGGCCGACCTCTCGCTGGCCGAGCTGAAGGCCTACCACGCCAGCATCGGCGACGACGTGCACGACGTGCTGACCCTGGAAGGCTCCGTCGCCGCCCGCAATCACGTGGGCGGCACCGCCCCCGAGCGCGTGGCCGAGGAAGCCCGTCGGGTCCTGGCGGAAACGGCCGCCGGCTGATTCCGCAAGCCCGCTGGCTTGCCGCGCGCAAGGCCCCCGTCATGGGGGCCTTGTCGCTTCCGCTCAATCTATCCGCAGCGATTCGCCCAGCACCCGCAGCACCGCATCCACCTTGGGCGACGACTCTCGCTTCAAGGGCCAGGCCAGAAACAGCGGCAGCCCCTCGGCGGCCAGCTGCGGCAGCACCTCGACCACGCGCCCATCGCGCAGGGCATCGGCCGCCAGCCAGGTCGCCAGCTGCGCGATGCCGCAACCCGCCGCCACCGCTTCCACCTGGGCTTCGGCGCTGTCCAGCACCACGGCGCCTTCCACCGGGAGCAGGCGAGCCGGCCCGCCTTCCTGCGCGATCCGCCACGCCGGCGCCTCGCCATCGGCGCGTCCGTAGGCCACGGCGTCGTGGCGCGACAGCGCGTCCACCGTCAGCGGCGCGCCGCGGCGGGCCAGGTAGTCCGGCGACGCGCAGAACACCACGCGCTCGGATCCCAGGTAGCGGCGGCCCAGGCCGGGCGCCCAGCGGTCCGGGCCGCCGATGCGCACGGCCACGTCGATCCCCTCCTCCATCAAGTCCACGAAACGGTCCGTGAACGACAGCTGTGGCCGCAGCCGGGGATGCCGCCGGAAGAAATCCAGCAGCAGCGGCAGCGCCTTCAGGCGGCCGAAGGTGGCGGGCAGGTCGATCCGCAGGCGGCCCGCGGGCTCGCGCCGCTCGGCCGCCAGCATTGCCTCGGCATCCTGGAGTTCCTCCAGCACCCGCGCGCAGGTTCCGTAGAACGCGCGGCCGGCGTCGGTAAGTGCCAGGTGGCGGGTGCTGCGCTCGAACAGCCGGGCGTTCAGGCGCGCTTCCAGCCGCGCCACGCTCTTGCCCACGGCGGAGGCGCTGAGGTTGAGCCGCTCGGCCGCGGCCGTGAAGCTGCCGGCATCGGCGGTGCAGACAAAGGCCTCGATGCCCTTGAGGCGTTCGGAAGGAATCATGGGCGGCGCTATTAAGGAATTTATTTCTTTAATCCCAGGAATAAATACCTGAGATAAGAAATTCTATCCCTAATATCGTTCAGGACTGTCTTCCTGTCCGAGCCTCTCCATGATTGCGCCTCCCCAGTCCGCCGCCCCCGCGGCCGCCCTCTCCACCGGCATCCTCGCCCTCGCGGCCTTCGCCATCGTCTCCACCGAATTCCTGATCGTGGGCCTGCTGCCCGAGCTGGCCCGCGACCTGTCGATCCCGGTTTCGGCCGCCGGCCAACTGGTGACGCTGTTCGCCTTCACCGTCATGCTGTCCGGCCCGCTGCTGACCGCGGCGCTCTCGCACGTCGAACGCAAACGACTGTTCGTGGCCATATTGCTGGTCTTCGCCGCCGCCAATGCGCTGGCCGCGGCGGCGCCGAACATCTGGGTGCTGGCGCTGGCGCGCCTCGTTCCCGCCCTGGCGCTGCCCGTGTTCTGGGGCACGGCCAGCGAAGCCGCGGCGCAACTGGCCGGCCCGCGCCACGCGGGCCGGGCCGTGGCCCGCGTCTACCTGGGGATCTCGGGCGCCATGCTCTTCGGCATCCCGCTGGGCACGCTGGCGGCCGCTTCCCTGGGCTGGCGCGGCAGCTTCTGGGGCCTGGCCGCGCTCTGCCTGGCGCTGGCCGGGCTGATGCTCGCCTTCATGCCGGCCCTGCCCCGGCCGCCGCGCACCAGCATGCGCGCGCAGGCGCGCATCCTGCGCGATCCGCGCCTGCAGGCCCATATCGCCTTGTCCGTCATGGTGTTCACGGCCATGTTCGCGTCCTACACCTACCTGGCGGACGTGCTCGAACGCATCGCCGGCGTGCCGCCCGCCCAGGTGGGGTGGTGGCTGATGGGCTTCGGCGCCGTGGGCCTGGCCGGCAACTGGCTGGGCGGACGCGCCGTGGATCGCGGCCCGCTGGCGGCCACCCTGGTATTCACCGTGCAGTTGGGCCTGGGCGCGCTGGCCGCCATCGCGCTGGCCTCGTCCCCGGCGGCGATGCTGCCGGCCCTGGCCATCTGGAGCATCGCCAACACCGCCTTGTACCCGGTCTGCCAGGTGCGCGTGATGCGGGCCGCGCCGCAAGCCCAGGCCATGGCGGGAACGCTGAACGTCTCGGCGGCCAACGCCGGCATCGGCGCGGGCGCGTTGCTGGGCGGGCTTGCCATCTCGCAATGGGGCCTGGGCAGCGTGGGCTACGCGGCGGCGGCCGTCGCCCTGCCGGCGGCGCTCGCCGTTCCCTTGATCGCGCGGCTGCGGCCGCGGCCGGCGGCCTGACCGCCCTGCGCGGGCGCCGCCTCCGATATCATCGCGGCTTCGCCATTTCCCGCCGCCATCCATGGGTTCGCCACGCGCATCGTTCCGGCCTGCTTCGTCTTCCCTGCCCGCCCTCCTGGCCGCCCTCAGCCTGCTGTGCGCCGCGCCCGGTCCCGGCGCCCATGCCCAGACGGCCCGCAAACCCTCGCCCTACGAGAACCAGCAGCAGCTGCGGATCGGCGACGACGCGCCCGCGTCCGCGCCGGACGCGCCCCGGGCCGCCCCGCCCTCGGCCGGCAAGATCGAAAACCGCGCCGAGTTCGACCGCCTGGCGCGCGTCTACAACCCCGGCACGCCGCTGGAAATGCCGCACGTGCTGTTCGTGATCGACCGCGAGCGCGCCAACCGCCTCTACTTCCTCGACACCCCGCGTTACGCCTTGCACGAGAATTTCGTGCGCCAGCGCGGCCTGATGCCGGGGATGGACAAGGCCACGCTGATCGCGCAGTACAAGACGCCCAAGCGGCGATTCCTGTTCGGCACCCTGAGCTGGCAGCGGGACCTGCCGGGATACACCTACGAGTTCTGGGAGGGCGACCGGCTCACGCCGGATCTGCTGCGCCTGGCCGACGCAACGCTGCGTCCGGCCTTCTACGACGCGCTGCGCTTCAAGACCAACTCCACGCTGCACGAAGAAACGGCCCGGCAAACCGGCCTGGCCTACGTGACGCAGGAAGCGTTGCTGCGCGAGCAGACCTTCCTGCCCCTGAACACCGGCCGCGCGCAGGGACGGCTGCGCATCGTCGCCTCGGTCGACGACACGCCCGACCTGTCGCCCACCGACATCGTGGTGCTGGACGAGGTGCCGGCGGCGCTGCCGCCCGTGGCCGGACTGGTCACGCAACGGCCGTCCACCCTGCTCTCGCACGTCAACCTGCTGGCCAAGGGCTGGCGCATTCCCAACGCCTACGTGCGCGACGCGGTGGCCGCCTTGCGCCGGCACGACGGCCAGTGGGTGGAGCTGACGGTGGCGAGCGACGGCTACCGCGTCACGCCCGCCGATCCGTCCGCCGCCCCCGAACGGCCGCCGGCGGCGCGCACCCTGCCCAAGCCGGACCTGAGCATGCGCGCGCTCAAGCCCCTGGACGCGCTGGCGGCGCGGGACAGTCGCCATTGCGGCGTCAAGGCCGCCAACCTCGGCGCCCTGAAAAAAGCCCTGCCGCCCCTGGCCGGCGTGCCCGACGGCTTCTGCATCCCCTTCGCCCAATACGCCGGCTTCATCGCGGGGCTGGACATTCCCGGACGCGTCGCGGCGCTGGAACGGCGCGCCGACTTCATCGCGGACGCCAACGTGCGGCGCGCGGAACTGGCCGCGCTGCGCCGGCAGATCGAACAGGCCCCGCCCGACGCGGAACTTGCCCGCGCCTGGCGCGAACTGTGGCAGGCGCGCCTGCAAGGCCGCGGCGTCTTCGTGCGCAGCTCGTCCAATTCCGAAGACCTGCCCGGCTTCAGCGGCGCCGGCCTCTACACCACCGTGCCGAACGTCACGCAGCCCGACGCGCTGGCGCGGGCGGTACAGGCCGTGTGGGCCTCGGTCTACAACTTCGAAGCCTATGAAGCGCGCCGCGCCGCGGGCATCGGCCACGACGCCGTGGCGATGGCCGTGCTGGTGCAGCAAGCGGTGCCCTCGGACAGCTCCGGCGTCATGATCACCCGCGATCCGTTCGATGCCGGCCGGCGCTTCGTCACCTACATTTCCGCCAAGCGCGGGCTCGGGATCAAAGTGGTGGAAGGCAAGCGCCAGGCCGAACAGGTGATGTATTCCAGCTGGTCCAAGGCGGTCCAGGTGCTGAGCCGCTCGGCCGAAGACACCCAGCTGGTCGCCGATGCCGCCGGCGGCGTGCGCGAGGTGCCCATCGGCGACGGGCGCCAGGTGCTGGACGACGCGCTGGTGGCCCGGCTGGCGGCCGTGGGCCGCAAGGTCAAGCAGGCGCTGGGCGGCAGCGCGGACCAGGACATCGAATGGGCCGCCGTGGGCGACGAGATCCTGGTCCTGCAGGCGCGGCCGTACGTGGACGGCAGCCGCTAGCGCCCGCCGCGCCTCAGTCCGGCGTGGCGCCCGACGCCTGCACGACCTGCTTCCACTGCGCGAACTCGGCCTGCTGGCGCGCCGCGAGCTCGGCCGGACCGTCATGCATCATGGTCACGCCCAGCTGGGCGAACTTCTGTTGCAGCGCCGGATCGGCCATCACCTTGCGAATCGCCTTGCTCAGGGCCTCGACGGAAGCCGGCGGCGCGTTCTTCGCGCCGTAGAAGGCAACCCACAAGTCGCCGCGGAAGCCCGGAATGGCTTCGTTGATCGCGGGCACGTCCGGCAGCAGCGCGTTGCGCTTTTCGCTGCTCACGCCCAGCGCGCGCAGCTTGCCGGCCTTGATGCCCTCCACCGCCGAAGGCAGGCTGGCGAACAGCATGGGCACCTGGTTGCCCATCACGTCGGCCATGGCCGGCGACACCCCGCGGTAGGGAATGTGCTGCATGCGCAGGCCGCCCAGCTCGTCCAGCATCACGCCCAGCAGATGGTTCAGCGTCCCCGCGCCCGCCGACGCGTACTGGTACTTGTCGGGGTTGGCCTTGACCAGCGCCATGAACTCGTTCAGGTCGCGCGCCGGGAACTCGGGATTCACGCACAGCACGTTGGGCACTTCGCCCACCGCCGCGATCGGCGCGAAGTCTTCGAGCGGATCGAACTTCGCATCCTTGTACACCCAGGGAACGATCAGCTGGTTGCTGTTCGCCGTGAACAGCACGGTATAGCCGTCCTGGGGCTCGCGCAGGAAAGCCTGCGTGCCCACGACGCCGCCCGCGCCCGGCTTGTTGATCACCACCACGGGCTGGCCGAGTTCCGGCGCCAGCTTCTCGGCCATGATGCGCGCCACGATGTCCACCGTGCCGCCGGCCGCGGTGGGCACGAACACGTTGACCGGCCGGTCGGGAAAGCCGGCCGCCTGCGCCCCGCCCGCGCCCGCGAACGCCGCGGCCGCGCACAGCGCCAGCGCGCCTCGCTTCAGTCTGTTGAAATCCATGTCATTCCCCTTGCTGTATCAGCAGATGATGTAGTTTCCGGCCCAGGGCGAGCAACGCGCGGTCGCTCTCCCAATCGCCGACCAATTGCATGCCCAGAGGCAGTCCCGCGGGATTGAAAGCGGTCGGCAGGTGCAGGCATGGCCACCCCAGCACCGACCAGATCTTGTTGAACGAGGCGTCGCCGGTATGCGCCAGGCCGCGCGGCGCGGGCCCCGGCGTGCTGGGCGTGAGCACCGCGTCGGCGCCGTCGTACAGCCTGCGCCAGCCGTGCCGAAGCTCCGCCTGCAGCGCCCGCATCTCGCGGTACTGCCCGGCGCCGATGGCCAGGCCCTCGACGACGGCCTGGCGCAGCGCGGCGCTCACGGCATCCGCCCGGCGCTCCACCACGGGCGCCAGGCTGCGCGCGAATTCGTAGTGCATGATCACGTCGTGCGCCCGCAGCAGCCGCGCCGTTTCGCGCTCTGCCTCCACGCTCACGCAGCGCACCCCGTGCGCGCCCAGCACGGCCTGGATCCGGGCAATCTCCGCCCGGCCTTCCGCGCTCAGCTCGGCGCGGGGATTGCCGAGTTGAACGGCGATCGTGGGCGTCCGGTCGGCGCGGTCATCCGCGTCCGGCTCGTCCAGCAGCGCCTGCGCGACCGCCTGCGCGTCTTCCACGCCGTTCGCGTACCAGCCTATGGTGTCCAGCGATTCGCAGGTCAGCTTCATGCCGTCGCGGAACACGCGGCCGAAGCTCGGCTTGAAGCCGACCACGCCGCAGAACGCGGCCGGACGGATCATCGACCCGCCGGTCTGCGTGCCCAGCGCCACCGGCACCATGCCGGCCGCCACCGCCGCGGCGGACCCGCTGGACGAGCCGCCCGGCGTGTGCGACGGCGCATGCGGGTTGCGCGTGGGGCCGGGGGTTCTGAAGGCGAATTCGGCGGTCACCGTCTTGCCGATGGGAATGGCGCCGGCGGCGCGCAGCATCCCCACGGCGCAGGCATCGAAGGCCTGGGTCCCGGCGGCCAGCGCCGGCGCGCCATGGCCGGTGGGCATGCCGGCCACGTCGATCACATCCTTGATGCCGACGGGCACGCCGGCAAGCACGCCGCCGGCAATCGCGGCCGGATCGAGGGCATCGAGCGCCTCGGCCGGCATGACGTGGCTCCATGCCCGCAGGTCCGCCTCGCCCCGTTCGATGGCGGCCAGGCTCTGGCGCGCCGCCGCCAGCGGCCCGGCCTCGCCGCGCCGGACGCGCCGGGCAATGGCGACGGCTGAAGGAAGAAAAGCGTGGGACATGAGGAATCCGTAAGTGCCTGCTGATTGAATCGATGCGGCATCTTAGGAACTGGACTAATCTAAGTCCAATTTATAATTTCGGCGTAATTATGTCGACTTCCGAATTAATCTTTCTCGACGGCCGCCTGCTCATCATGTTCTGCACCGTGGCCGAGGAACTGCATTTCGGCCGGGCGGCCGCCCGGCTGTTCATGACGCAGCCGCCGCTCACCCAACAGATCAAGCGGCTGGAATCCATCGTGGGCGTGCCCTTGTTCGTGCGCACCACGCGTTCGGTGAAGCTGACGCCCGCCGGCGAGGTCATGTACGAGCGGGCGCGCAAGATCACCGCCGACACCCAGCTCATGCTGCGGCAGGCGCGACGCGCGGCGCGCGGCGAAACGGGCGCGCTGGTGATCGGCATCACGCCCAGCGCCGCCGGATCGCCCCTGGTATCGGCGCTCAGCCATTACCGCGACGCGCATCCGGAAGTCCGCATCGATCTGCGCGAAATGAATACGGTGGAAATGGAAGCCGCGCTGCGCACGCGGGTGGTGGACGTGGCGCTGATGCGTCCGCACGCGCTGGACGCCGACATCCGGATGGAGGTCGTCCATGAAGAGCCGCTGCGCGCGGCGCTGCGGCACGACCATGCGCTGGCCAATCAGCGCGACGTCTCGCTGGAGGAACTGTCGGCCTATCCGCTGGTGGGGTATCGGCACGATATCTCGCCCTACTTCCGCCACCTGATCCAGGGACTGTTCGCGCGCGCGCAGCTCAAGCCGCAGATCGCGCAGGAAAGCGTCATCCCCACGCTGCTCACGCTGATCGAGGCCGGCGCGGGGCCGGCCATCGTGCCGCAGTCCCTGAGCCGGATGCGCGCCGATTCGCTGCGCTTCCTGCCGCTGCGCGGCCTGCAAGGGGAAAAGGCGCAAATCGTGCTGGCCGCGCTGCGCGACCAGGCCAATCCGGCCGTGGATGGATTCAGGGCGGCGCTGGCGCAGCCGGGCAACCGGCGCTAGGGCTCCGGGCGCCCCGTTAGACGGGCCGCCCGGAGGGCGCATCGCTGCCGGGCGATGCCGCTCGCAGGCGCTAGATATGCAGCGCGTGCCCCAAGGCTTTCAACGCGGCCTCCTGGACGGCCTCGCCCAGCGTAGGATGCGCGTGGATGGTGCCCGCCACGTCTTCCAGCGTGGCGCCCATTTCCAGCGACTGCGAAAACGCGGCCGCCAGTTCGGACACGCCGCGCCCCACCGCCTGCCAGCCCACCACCAGGTGGTTGTCGCGCCGCGCCACCACCCGGACGAAGCCGTCGGTGGACTCCAGCGTCATGGCCCGGCCGTTGGCGGCGAAGGGGAACGAGGCGGACAGGCAATCCAGCCCGGCGCGCTCGGCCTCGGCCGGCGACAGCCCCGACACCACCACCTCGGGATCGGTGAAGCACACCGCCGGGATCGAGGCCGGCGTGAAATGGCGGCGCTTGCCGGCCACCAGCTCCGCCACCATCTCGCCCTGCGCCATGGCCCGGTGCGCCAGCATCGGTTCGCCGGCGATATCGCCGATGGCCCAGACGTCGCGCATGGAAGTGCGACACTGGTCGTCGATGCGCAGCGCATTGCCCTTGCGGTCCAGCTGCAGGGTTTCCAGCCCCCAGCCTTGCGTGCGCGGCCGGCGTCCCACCGCGATCAGCACGCGGTCGGCCGGCAACAGCGTTTCCGCGCCGGCGGCGTCCTGCACCCGCACCGCGTTGCCCTTGCCGTTCAGCCCCAGCACCTTGCGGCCCAGGTGCAGCTCGACGCCCATCTTGGACAAGGCGGCCGCCACGGGCTTGGTGAGTTCGGCGTCGTAGGTCGGCAGGATGCGGTCCTGGGCTTCGACCACGGCCACTTCCGCGCCCAGCTTGCGGTACACGGTGCCCAGTTCCAGGCCGATGTAGCCGCCGCCGACCACCACGAGTTTCTTCGGGATATCGGCGGGCGACAGGGCCTCGGTGGAAGACACCACCATGCCGCCGAAGGGCATGGACGGCAGCGGCGTCGGTTCGGAGCCGGCCGCCAGCAGCAGGTGTTCGCACTGGATGCGCACGCGGCCCGCCGCGGTCTCGACTTCCGCCGTCTTGCCGTCCAGCAGGCTGGCCCAGCCCTGCACCACTTCCACGCCGTTCTTCTTCAGCAGCGCCGCCACGCCGCCGGTCAGCTTGCCGACGATGCCGTCCTTCCAGGCCACGGTGCGGGCGATGTCGATCGACGGCGAGGACACGGAAATGCCCAGCGCCGAGCCGTCGGCGTAATGCCTTGCCTTCTCGAATTCCTCTGCCGCGTGGATCAGGGCCTTGGAGGGGATGCAGCCGATGTTCAGGCAGGTGCCCCCCAGGCGCTCGCCTTCCACGAGGAGGGTGGGCACGCCCAGTTGGCCCGCGCGGATCGCGGCCACGTAGCCGCCAGGTCCGCCCCCGATCACCAGCAAGGTTGTCGTCTTGGTTGTCTGGCTCATGCTTACTCCACGAAAAGCAGCGCGGGCTGTTCGAGCAGCGCGCGCACCGCCTGGATGAAACGCGCCGCGTCCATGCCGTCGACCACACGGTGGTCGAAGGAGGACGACAGGTTCATCAGCTTGCGCGCCACCACCGCGCCGTTGCGGATGGCGGGCCGTTCGACGATGCGGTTCACGCCCACGATGCCGACCTCGGGATGATTGATCACCGGCGTGGTGACGATGCCGCCCAGCGGCCCCAGGCTGGTGATGGTAATGGTCGAGCCCGACAGTTCGTCGCGCCCGGCGCTGCCGGAACGCACCGCCTGCGCCAGCCGGCCGATCTCCGCCGCCATCGACCACAGGTCGCGGGCTTCGGCGTGGCGCAACACCGGCACCATCAGGCCGCCGTCGCTCTGCGTGGCGATGCCGATATGCACGGCGCCGTAGCGCGTCACCACGCCCGCCTCGTCGTCGTAGCGCGCATTGATCTGCGGGAAGTCGCGCAACGCCACCACCATGGCGCGCGCCAGCAGCGGCAGCAAGGTCAGCTTGCCGCGGGACTCGCCCCACTTCAGGTTGAGCTGGGTGCGCAATTCCTCCAGTTCGGTCACGTCGATTTCCTCGACGTAGCTGAAATGCGGAATGCGGCGCTTGGACTCCGCCATCTTCTGCGCGATCTTCCTGCGCAGGCCGATCACGGGCACGTTCTCTTCGTCGTTGCGCTCGGCGTACGCCGCGCCGCCGCGGGCCTGGGCCGACGCGCCCTGGCCTTGCAGATAGGCGTCCAGGTCTTCATGCAGGATGCGGCCGGCCGGGCCGCTGCCGTGCACGTAGCGCAGTTCGATGCCCAGGTCCCAGGCGCGCTTGCGCACGGCGGGCGAAGCCAGGGGCTTCTCGCCGGGCTGACGGGCGACGGCGCCAGCGGACTCCCGCGCGGGCGGGCGGCTGGCGGGCTTGGGGGTGTCCGGCGCCTTGGGCGCGGCGGCTTGCGGCGCTTTCGCCGGCGGAGCGTCGGGCGCCGGCGTTGCGGCGGCCTGCGCGGGCTGGCCCGCGGCCGC
>NZ_BCTQ01000048.1 GCF_001571365.1 Achromobacter denitrificans NBRC 15125
GATCCGAAGCGCAGCCCCAGTGGGGCGAGCATCGGAATCCCGCAGTCCGGACGCCGGCGGCTCAAGAACGACCATCTTCGCGCTGAGATGGATGTCAGACACCTGGCTGTTGAGGTTCTGAACCCGCCGAGGCTGCCCTGCGCCATTCCGATGCTCGCCCCACTGGGGCTGTGCTTCGGATGGCTCCGGGGTCCTCGGCTGACAGCCGCGTTATGCGATGGTTTTGAAGCTCTGCCGTGGGCGGATGTCGTGAGCCGGGGGCCGGGCGGAGGGATCCGAAGCGCAGACCCAGTGGGGCGAGCATCGGAATCCCGCAGTCCGGACGCCGGCGGCTCAAGAAACCCGGCCTCACACGTTCCTACGCCGGCGCGCGCTCCCGATCCACGGCCGCGACCACGCCAGCCTCGATCAGCGCATCGATTTCCTGCTCTCCGTAGCCGAACTCTCCCAGGATGGCGATGGTGTCCTCGCCCAGCCTGGGCGCGGCGCGGTGATATTGCGCGGGAGTGGCCGACAGTTTCACGGGCATGCCCACGGTGCGCACCTTGCCGGCCACCGGGTGATCCTGTTCCACCACCATGCCGCGGGCCAGCGTCTGCGGATGCGACAGCGCCTGCGCGATCGAATGCACCGGCCCGGCGGGCACGCCGGCCTCGTCGAAAACGTCCAGCCATTCCTGCGCGCTGCGCGTCTCCAGGATCGCGGACATCTCCGCCACCAGTTCGTCGCGGTTGTTCATGCGGTCGCGGTTGCGGGCGTAGCGCGGGTCGTCCGCCCACTCCGGCCGGCCCAGCGCCTGCGCGATGCGCTGCCAGTTCTTCTCGTTCGCGCCGCCGATGATGATCCAGTCGGTGGCGGTGGGAAACGCCTGGTACGGCGCGCTGAGCACGTGCGCCGAGCCCGTCGGGCCGGGCGAGACGCCGCTGCCGAAATAGATGGCGGCATGCCAGTACAGCTGTTGCAGGCTGGCTTCGAGCAGCGAGGTCTCCACGATCTGGCCTTCGCCCGTGCGTTGCTTGTGCTGGTAGGCCGCGAGCACGCCGAACGCCGCCAGCAGGCCGGCGTTGATGTCCGCGACCGAATTGCCCGTGCGCAGGGGCGGCCCGCCCGGCTCGCCGGTGATCGCCATCAGGCCGGAGAAGCCCTGGGCCACCAGATCGAAGCCGCCCTTGTCGGCGTAGGGGCCGGTGGTGCCGTAGCCCGACACCGCGCAGTAGATCAGGCCCGGGTTCTCGCGCCGCAGCGTCTCGTAGCCCAGGCCCAGCTTCTCCATCGTGCCCTTGCGGAAGTTCTCGGTCACCACGTCCGCGTCGCGGATCATGCGCAGCAGCACCTTCTTGCCCTCGGGGTGCTTCAGGTCCAGGGCGATGGCGCGCTTGTTGCGGTTGAGCATGAGATAAGGCGCCGAGATCCCGTTGATCTGGGGGTCGCGGTACTGGCGCGAATCGTCGCCGCCGTCGAGTTTCTCGACCTTGATGACGTCGGCGCCCATGTCCGCCAGCATCATGCCGCAGGTCGGGCCGGCCATGATCTGCGAAAGCTCGATCACGCGCATGCCCGCCAGGGCGCCCGCGGGGCGGTGGGTATCGTTCTGCATGTGGACTCCTAGCGCCGCGTTCAGCGGCCGGTGAATTGCGGCTTGGCCTTGGCCAGGAAGGCGCGGTAGCCCGCGCGGAAATCCTCAGTGTCGAAACAATCGAAGGCCTCGTCGCGGTCGGCGTCCGTCAGGGGCTTGCCGCTCGCCAGGTTGCGGATGAACTTCTTGTGCCAGCGCGCCACCAGCGGCGCGCCGTCGGCGATGAGGCGGGCAGTGGCCCGGGCTTGCGCGGCGACCTGGTCGTCGGGCTCCACGCGGGTGACCACGCCCAGGCGCAGGGCCTGCTCGGCGTCGAAAATGTTGCCTTCGAGCAGCACCTGCAGCGCCACCGACGGGCCGACCAGGCGCACCAGCGGCGCCAGCTCCGAATACGACATCACCAGGCCCAGGTTCTTGATCGGCACGCCGAACCGCGAGCTCTCGCCGCAGATGCGGATGTCGGCCAGACTGGCGATCTCCAGGCCGCCGCCCACGCAGATGCCGTGTATCTGCGCCACCACGGGGTGCTGGCATCCGCCGATGGCCTCGATCGTCCGGCGCATGACGGCGCCGTACTCCACCGCCTGCTGCTTGTTGCTGCGCGCGGTCTCGAACTCGCCGATGTCGTTGCCCGGCGAAAAGGCCTTTTCGCCGGCCCCGCGCAGCAGCACGCAGCGCACGCTGTCGTCGGCGTCCAGCTCCAGGAAGGTGTCGCCCAGCAGCCGCCAGCTGTCGATGGTGAAAGCGTTGAGCTTCTCCGGACGGTTCAGCACCACGGTCACGATGTCGCCGTCGCGCTGGCTCAGGATGAGGGGGGAATCGGAAGTGGGGAGTGCGCTCATGGCGTTCCTTTGCGTGGGCGGGGGCGGACCCCCGCGGGGGTTTACTGTTTGGTGAGGCCCAGGCTGGCGGTGAGCTTGCCGTACTTGCTCCATTCGTCCTGCACGTAGGTGGCGAAGGCCGCGGGGTTCTTCGGCCCGCCGCCCAGGTCCATGCCCTGGTCGGCCAGCTTGGCCTGGATCTCGGGGTCCGCCAGGGTCTGGCCGAGCGCCTGGTCGAGCTTGTCCAGGATGGGCTTGGGCAGCTTCGCCGGCGCCAGCACCGCGTACCACTGCACGATGTCCAGGCCCTTGATGCCGGACTCGGCCAGCGTGGGCACGTTGGGCAGGCGCTTGCTGCGTTCCGGGCTGGTCACCGCCAGCGGGCGCAGCTTGCCGGCCTGGATCTGGTTGATGGCGCCGGGCAGGGTGTCGAAGTTCATGTCCACGCTGCCGCCCAGCAAGTCCGTCATGGCCTGGCCGCTGCCCTTGTAAGGCACGTGTTCCATGCTCACGCCCGCGATCTGCGAGAAGCGGGCCGCGCTCAGGTGCTGCGGGCTGCCCATGCCGGAGGACGCGTACAGCAGCTGCTTGGGCCTGGCGCGGGCGTCGTCCACCAGGTTCTGCACGGTGGTGTAGGCATGCTTGGTCGGATTCACCACCAGCACGTTGGGCACCGAGCCGATGTAGCGCACCGCCGTGAAGTCCTTGATCGGGTCGACGTTGGACTGCACCACGTAGGGCGCGGCCACGGTGGACTGCATGTTCGCCAGCAATAGCGTGTAGCCGTCGGAATCGGCCTTGGCCACGTAGTCGGCCGCGATCAGGCCGGAGGCGCCGGGCTTGTTCTCGACCACCACCTGCTGGCCCAGCAGGGCCGACAGCCGGGCCGAAAGAATGCGGGCCGACACGTCGGTGCCGCCGCCGGGCACGAAGCCGACGATCAGGCGTACCGGCCGTTCCGGCCATTTCGAGGCGTCCTGCGCCAGGGCGGGGCTGGCGGCGGCGAGGCCGGCGGTCAGCGCCAGGGCGCCGGCCCAGGCGCGAGCGTGCTTGTTCATGAAAGTCTCCTTTGGTGGGGGAATGCCTGCCCGCGTGTTGCTTGCTCTATGATGGGGTCAGGTTGGTATGCCTTTGGTGTTTGGTATACCAGATACAAAAATAGTCGAATTAGCGAGTGCGAACAACTCATGGCTAACCCTGAAGTCCTGGACCAGTCCGTCCCCGATTTGGCCATCAATCACCCGACGCTGCCGGCCGTGGTCGCCGAAAAATTGCGGCAGCTCATCATCGACGGCACGTTCAAGCCGGGCACCTGGCTGAACGAGCGCGACCTGTGCGACCAGCTGAAGATTTCGCGCACGCCCTTGCGCGAGGCCTACCGCATGCTGGCCTCGGACGGCCTGGTGGCCTTGCAGCCCAAGCGCGGGGCGATGGTGATCGAGTTGTCGGCCGACGACGTGGAGAACATCTTCGACGTGCTGTCGGTGCTGGAAGGACTGGCGGTGCGCAGCGCCGCCGAGCGCGCGACGGACGCGGAATTGGCGCGCATCGCGCAGCTGCATGCGCAGATGCGGGAGAACTACGAAAAGCGCGATATCCGCGCGTATTTCGCCGCCAGCATGGGCACGCACATCGCGATCAACCGCGCCGCGCACAATCCGGCGCTAACCCATGCCTACGACCGGCTGAACCTGCAGGTGCAGGCGCTGCGCTACAAATCCAATTTCGACGGGGACGAGTGGACGGCGGCGGTGGCCGACCACGAGGCCTTCGTGCAGGCCCTGATGGAGCGCGACGGCGAGCGCGCCGAGGCGCTGATCCGCAAGCACGTGCGCAGCAAGAAGCCGTACAACCTGCGGGTGCGGCATGGCGCAGCGCCCAGGGGCTGAGCGCTCCGGCCGGCCCGCGCCGGTCAGGCCGAGGCCGGCTGCGGCTGCGCGCGCTTCCTGCCTATCATCAGCGCGATGAAGGCGGCGGCCAGGCCCGTCATGCCCGAGATCACGAAAGCCATCAGGTAGCTGCCCTGCGCTTCGCGCACGGCGCCCGCCATCCAGGCCGCGCTTGCCGCGCCCAGCTGGTGGCCGGCCACGATCCAGCCGAACACGATGGAGGCATCGCGCTCGCCGAAGGCCTCGGTGGTCAGGCGCAGCGTGGGAGGCACCGTCGCGATCCAGTCCAGGCCGAAGAAGATGGCGAAGATGGACAGGCTGTAGAACGAGAAATCGGAGTAGGGCAGGTAGATCAGCGACAGCCCGCGCAGCGCGTAGTACACGAACAGCAGCTTGCGCGGATCGTAGCGGTCGGTGAGCCAGCCCGACGCGGTGGTGCCGACCAGGTCGAAGATCCCCATCAGCGCCAGCAGCCCGGCGGCCTGCACTTCGGGCATGCCGTGGTCGCCGCAGAGCGCGATCAGATGCGTGCCCACCAGGCCGTTGGTGGTGAAGCCGCAGACGAAGAAGGTGGCGAACAGGAACCAGAACGTGCGCGTCCGGGAGGCGCGCGCCAGCGCCCCGAAGGTGGCCGCCAGCATGCCGGTGCGCGGCGCGGCGGCCTGGGGCGCGGCATGGGGATCGCTGCCGAACGGCGTCAGCCCGACGTCGGCCGGCCGGTCCGGCACCAGCCACCAGGCCAGCGGCACCAGCGCGGCGGCCCCGGCGGCCACCGCCCACACCACCCGGGTCCAGTCGCCGGACGAGGCCAGGGCCGCCAGCACCGGCAGGAACACCAGCGTGCCGGTCGCGGAGCTGGCGGTCAGCAGGCCCATCATCACGCCGCGATGGCGCGCGAACCAGCGATTGACGACGGTGGCCCCCAGCACGATGGCCACGGCGCCCGAACTGATGCCCGAGAACACGCCCCAGCTCAGCAGCAGGTGCCAGGGCTGCGTCATGAACGCGCTGGCCGCGCTGGAGGCGGCCATCAGGGTCAGCGCGCCGATCAGCACGCGCCGCAGGCCGAAGCGCTCCATCGCCGCGGCCGCGAACGGCCCGACCAGGCCGTACAGGAAAATGCCCACGGCGGCCGAGAACGAGATGGTGCTGCGGCTCCAGCCGAAGGTTTCCTCCAGCGGCACCAGCAGCACGCTGGGCGAGGACCGCAGCCCGGCCGAGACGAGCAGCGACAGGAAGATCACTGCCACGACCACGAACGCGTATTTTTGGCCGGCGCGTCGGAACGGCATGGGAGGGTGGGCTATACTCATGTTACTGACCGGTACGTATGGAGGTTTGCGAATAGTACGTACCGGTCAGTAACATAGTCAAGCGCTTTTTTGGCGCCCCGTTCCGGACGGATCCGCCATCGGAAAAGGAGCCTACGTATGTCCAGCAAGACCGCCGACCCCCGGCCCGCCGCCAAACCGCCGCTGGCGGCTGATCGCATCCGCAAGACGGCGCGGGAAATGTTCTACCGGGACGGCATCCGCGCCGTGGGGGTGGACGCCATCGTCAATGAAGCGGGGGTGACCAAGCCCAGCCTGTACCGCAGCTTTTCGTCCAAGGACGAGCTGGCGGCGGCCTATCTGCGCGACTACGAAGCCGAATTCTGGAACCGCTTCGACGCCGCCCGCGACGCGCATCCCGGCGACCCGCGGGCGCAGATCCTGGCCTACCTGTCCGGCCTGGCCGGGCGCGCCGTGCAAAGCGGCTACCGGGGTTGCGGCCTGACCAACGCGGCGGTCGAATACCCCGAGCAGGACAATCCGGCCAGGGCTGTGGCGGTGGCCCACAAGGCCGAATTGCGCCGCCGGCTGGCCGCGATGGCGGCGGAAATGGGCGCGGACGACCCGCAAGCCCTGGGCGACGGCCTGTTGCTGTTGCTCGAAGGCGCGTTCGTGTCCAGCCAGCTGTTCGGGGAGGGCGGGCCGGCCGGCCGCGTGGCCGAAATGGCCGATAAGCTGATCCAGGCCCATCTGCCCCGCTGAGCCGGCTGCACGGCGACGGTGCGCAATGTGGTGCCGGATGCACCGTTATTTGGCGTTTGTACCCATTGTGCAACGAACAAAAAAATGCTTGGAAATTTTTATTGCGGCGCAACAAGCACAGGTCTAAGATGAACTCGTGTTGTTCCACATCGCGCTTTTCTCAAGGAGAGAATCATGAGCGATACCGCATTGAAGAACGCCCGTATGTCGGATGAGCTGGAGCGGTCGCTGATCCGCGACGCCATCGAGGCTCAGGCCCTGTCCGGCCCGCGCGGCCGCGGCGGCTGGCGGCGTCTGAAGGTGCGCCTGGCGGCGCTGGGCGGAGCGGTGGGAGAGGTCCTGCACGATATGGATGCGGGCCGGCGGCAGCACCCGGTGGTCTCCGCCTATCACTGATAGGCCCCGCCCCAAAAAACCCCAGGATTGCGTCCTGGGGTTTTTTTTCGCCTTGGGGTGCCTATCCCGGCAGCCGCATCGGCATCCTGGCGCCGGGCATGTTCCAGGCGCGGCGCTCAGGCGGGCTGCGGCGCGGGCGCGGTGAACTCGTCGAAAGCGGCCACGGCGTTGGCCGCGTACATCGCCACCGGGCCGCCGCCCATGTAGATGGCCACGCCCAGCGCCTCGTGCACTTCCTCGACGCTGGCGCCCAGGCGCGCGAGCGCCTTGGCATGAAACCCGATGCAGCCGTCGCAGCGCGCGGCCACGCCCACGGCCAGGGCGATCAGTTCCTTCGTCTTGGGATCCAGGGCGCCGCCGGCCATGGCGGCCTTGCCCATTTCGCCAAAGCCCTTCATCACGCCCGGCTGGGTCTGGTGCAGGGGCGCGAGATTGGCCGAAATGGCCTGGGTGAGCTGGCGGTAATTCGTTGCGGTCATGGAATGGCTCCGGGTTGCGGGTGAGGGTAGCGGGGGACTTTTAATTTAGTCTATGCTAAATTAAGAAAAGCCTGAACTAACCAGCCTGCCTATCTCACGGGAACATGACCCAGCGCAAATCCGACATCGACGTCCTGCGGGACAGTGCAGTGCAGGCCGCCGCGTTACTGCAGGCCGTGGGCAATCCCAACCGCTTGCTGGTGCTGTGCCTGTTGATCGCGCAGGGCGAGATGAGCGTGGGGGCGCTCAACGAGATGGTGCCCCTCAGCCCGTCCGCGCTGTCGCAGCACCTGGCGCGGATGCGCGAGGAAGGGCTGGTCGCCTACCGGCGTGAGGCGCAGACGCTGTACTACCGCATCGAAGACCCGAACGTGGCCAAGCTCATCGCCACGCTGAAGGACATTTTCTGCCCATGAATCCTTGCTTGTTTTCCCTACACTTTCCGCAGGAGTACGCATGAAATCGAATGTTGGCGGCATCGACCGTGTATTGCGCGTCGTGGTTGGAATCGTGCTGATCGCCCTGGCCGCGGCCGGCACCATCGGCTGGTGGGGGTGGCTGGGCATCGTGCCGCTGCTCACGGGCCTGGCGGGCTTCTGCCCGCTCTATCCGCTGCTGGGCCTGAGCACCTGCCCGCTGAAGAAGAGCCGCTAGCCCCGCTGGCGCGCGGCCTACGCAACCATGTCGACCAGCAGGTAGCCGTCCAGCGCGATGATGCATGCCGTGGCCGTCATCGCGGCCCAGGCCCAGGCGCCGCGCAGGGCGTAGCGTCCCATCAGGTCCTTGCGGCGGGCCAGCGCGACCAGCGGGCCCAGCGCGAAGGGCAGGGCCAGGCTCAGGATCACCTGGCTCAGCACCAGCAGGCCGTCCGGGTCTTCGCCGCCCGTGAAGACCAGCAGGCCCGCCGCCGCGCCGCCGGCGACCAGGCGCGTGGCCAATGCGCGCCGGCGGTCGGACCAGCCGCGGCGCACCTGGAAGCCGTTGGAGAGGATGCGGCCGGCCATCACGCCGGTCAGCGTGGAGCTTTGCCCCGCGGCGTACAGCGCCACGGCGAACACGACCGCCGCGCCGACGCCCAGCGTGCGGCCGATCACGGCGTGCGCGTCGTCCAGGCTGGACACGATCATGCCGGAGCCCGACAGCGACGCGGCGGCCACGATCATGATGGCCGCGTTGATCAGCATGGCCACGCCCAGCGACACGATGGTGTCGTTGCGCGCCACCCGCATGGCCAGGTCGCGGGCGGACGGCGGCAACTGCTGCGCGCGCTGCGCGAGCGAGCCGGAATGCAGGTACAGGTTGTGCGGCATCAGGGTCGCGCCCAGGATGCCCAGCGCGATCAGGAAGCCTTGCGGGTCGCGCAGCGCCTGCCCGGTGCGGGCCACGCCGCCCGCCACCTCGGTCCACGCCGGATTGGCCTTGAACAGCAGGAACACGAAGGACATTGCGACGATCGACAGCAGGAGGGCGATCACGCGCTCATGCCGGTCGGCATTGCCGCGCGCAAGCGCCAGCACGGCGAAGGTGCCCACGCCGGTGACGGCCACGCCGGCGATCAGCGGCAGGCCGAAAAGCAGCCGCAGGGCGATGGCGCCGCCCACGAGTTCGGCCAGCGCGGTGGCGAGGATGGCGGCTTCGCCGGCCAGCCAGGCGGCCTTGGCCAGGCCCGGGGAAAGATGGCGGGCGGTCAGCGTGGCCAGGTCTTCGCCCGTGGCGAGCGCCAGGCGCGACACCAGCACCTGGAAGCCCAGCGCCAGGAAGGCGGACACGAAAACCACCATCAGCAGGCCGTAGCCGAAGCCGCTGCCGCCCGCGATGTCGGTAGCCCAGTTGCCCGGGTCGATATACCCCACTGCCACCAGGATGCCGGATCCGACCATGCGGCGCAGGCTGGCGGACACCTGGACGTCTTGCGCCAGGGCAGCGTTGCCGCCCGATATCGCGTAGATGAAACGTGTCATGGTCGCTCCTGAGAATGATTCTCATTGTCCAGAAGCGACGGCCCGCCGTCAAATTGATTTTGGGCAAGAGGGGAATAGGGCGGCCCAATGGCGCCGCCCCGGCGGGACGGGCCACGGGCCGGGCGCCAGGTCAGGACTTGAGCTTGGCGTCCATCGAGATCTTGGCGTTGAGCACCTTGGACACGGGGCAGCCTTTTTCCGCCTTGCGGGCGGCGTCCTCGAAGGCCTGGGCGGTGGCGCCCGGGATGACGGCCTCGACGGTCAGGTGGACGGCCGTGATGGAAAAGCCATCGTCCACCTTGTCCAGCGTGACTTCGGCCTTGGTGTCCAGGCTTTGGGCGACCATGCCCGCCTCGGCCAGGATGTTGGACAGCGCCATGGTGAAGCAGCCGGCGTGCGCCGCGCCGAGCAGTTCTTCGGGGTTGGTGCCCGGCGTGTCGCCGAAGCGGGTATTGAAGCCATACGGCTGGCTCTTGAGCGCGCCGCTTTGCGTGGAGATCGTGCCCTTGCCGGTCTTCAGGTCGCCCGACCAGGCGGCGGTTGCGGTTTTCTTCATGCGTGACTCCTGTATGGGGCCGCGCCCGCGCGAGCGCGGCCGGTGGTGGGAGCGGGCCGCCGGCGGGGCGGCGCGCGTTGCCTCGGGTGGCATCGTCGATGATACGGCGGGCAGGGGGGCCTGGCGCGGAAACCGCCGGCAGGCAACGGCAAGCCTATGTAACGGCGGGGTGCGCGGCCCACGCCCGCTGCCCGCGCCGCGCATCAGGCAAAATAGCGGCATCCTCTTCAAACCTTCTGAGAATCGCAGTCATGTCTCTCGATCTTCTCCGCTGCGCCTGCGCGATCGCGTTGGCCGTTCCCGTTCTTTCCGCCCAGGCCGAAGTCGTGATCGGCGTGGACGTGTCCACCACCGGCCCGGCCGCGGCCATCGGCATCCAGACCAACAATGCGATCCGCCTCTGGCCCGCCACGCTGGGCGGGGAGCCGGCGCGCTACGTGGTGCTGGACGACGGCACCGACGTCAGCCGCGCCGTGAAGAACATGCGCAAGCTGACCTCCGAGGACAAGGTCGACGCCATCGTCGGCCCCAACACCACCGCGGCCGCGCTGGCCGGCCTGGACGTGCTGGCCGAGACCGGCACGCCGATGATCGCGCTGGCGGCCTCCAGCGTCATCGTGGAGCCGCTGTCGGATCCGAAGCGCGCCTGGGCGTTCAAGATGCCGCAGAACGATTCGCTGATGGCGACCGTCCTGGTCGAGGACATGAAGAAGAAGGGCCTGAAGAACGTGGCCTTCATCGGCTTCGCCGACTCCTATGGCGACAGCTGGTGGAAGGAGTTCAGCGCCGCCGCCGGTTCCGACCTGAAAGTCGTGGCGCAGGAACGTTTCCAGCGCACCGACGCCTCGGTGGTGGGGCAGGTGCTGAAGGTCATCGCCGCCAAGCCGGACGCCGTGCTCATCGCCGGCGCGGGCACGCCCTCGGCCTTGCCGCAGAAGACGCTGCTAGAGCGCGGCTACACCGGCGCCATCTACCAGACCCACGGCATCGGCACGCTCGAATTCCTGCAGGTGGGGGGCCGGGACGTCGAAGGCACCCTGTTCCCGACCGGCCCCGGCGTGGTCGCCCGCGAGCTGCCGGACGGCAACCCGGTCAAGAAGGTCGCCGAGGCGTTCGCCGACAAATACGAAGCCCAGTACGGCGCGAACACGATGACGCAGTTCGCCGGGGACGCCTACGGCGCCTGGATGCTGCTGGATTCGGCCGTGGCCCGGGCGCTCAAGACGGGCGCGAAGCCCGGCACGCCGGAATTCCGCGCCGCGCTGCGCGATGCCCTGGAGAACACCCGCGACCTCATCGTGCCCAATGGCGTCCTGAACATCTCCAAGGACAACCACCAGGGCTTCGACGAGCGCGCCAGGGTCATGGGCGTGGTCAAGAACGGCCGTTTCTCCTATGCGCAATAGCGGGGCGGGCGGCGTCATCGACGCCAACCCTTCGTAACGAGTCCTAACGCCCCATAGGGGCGTCAGCGTGAAAAGCAGGCCGCGGCCTGCTTTTTTTCGTCCATATCATTAGTGTCGAAATAATTTATTGTCGTATCATTTTTAGTGAACCCATGTGCCTAGAAATAAATTAGGGAGAAATAGCCGATGAACCCACTCTTGACCTCGATCCGATCCCGACGCTTCCTGCTGGCGTTGAGCCTGGGGATGCTGGCCGCGTGTTCCGACTCGGGATCCGACAAGCCCGCCCCGGCCGCGGCGAACGCGCCCGCGGGCGGCTCCACCCTGGAAGCGGCCAAGGCGGCCGGCAAGATACGCATCGGCTACGCCAACGAGGCGCCGTTCGCCTACATGGACAGCAAGGAAGCCAAGGTCACGGGCGAGTCCGTGGAAATCGCCCGGGTCGTGCTCAAGCGCATGGGCATCAACGAGGTGGAGGGCGTGCTGACCGAATTCGGCTCGCTCATCCCCGGCCTGCAGGCCAGGCGTTTCGACATCATCGCGGCCGGCATGTACGTCACGCCGGAACGCTGCCAGCAAGTGGCGTTCTCCGATCCCACCTATGGCGTGGGCCAGTCTTTCCTGGTGAAGCAGGGCAACCCCAAGAACCTGCACAGCTACGAAGACGTGGTGAAGAACCCCGATGCCAGGCTGGGCGTGGTGGTGGGCGCGATCGAGGCCGAGTACGCCTCCAAGTCCAAGGTGCCCGCCGGCCAGGTGGTGGTGTTCCCGGATGCGGTCAGCGCGCTGTCCGGCGTGCAGGCCGGCCGCGCCGACGCCTACGCGGCCACCGCGCTCACGGTCAACGACCTGATGGGCAAGACCAACGACGGCAGCGGCCTGCAGAAGGCCGAGCCCTTCAAGGATCCGGTCATCGACGGCAAGGACGTGCGCGGCTATGGCGCCTACGCCTTCCGCTCGGACGACAAGGCATTCGCCGACGCATTCAACGCCGAACTCGCCAAGTTCATCGGCACGGAGGAACACCAGAAGCTGGTCGCGCCTTTCGGCTTCACGCCGCAGGAACTGCCCAAGGGAGTCACCGCCGCCCAGCTGTGCGCGGGCCAGTAAGGGGGCGCCCATGCAGTTGATACCCGAGCATTTCGCCGAGCTGGCGCCGCCCCTGCTCGAAGGCCTGGGCGTGACGCTGCAGGTCATGGCGGGCGCGGTGGTGCTGGCCGTTCCGCTGGCGCTGGCGGCGGGCATCTGCCGCCTGTCGACCTTGCGGCCCGTGCGCTGGATCGCCTCGATCTACGTGGAGGTGTTCCGCGGCACCTCGGCCCTGGTGCAGCTTTTCTGGTTCTATTTCGTGTTGCCGCTGTTCGGCGTGCAATTGCCGGCCATGCTGGTGGGCATCGTGGTGCTGGCGCTCAATGCCGGCGCCTACGGCGCCGAGGTGGTGCGCGGCGCCATCCGCGCGGTGCCGCCCGGCCAGCGCGAGGCGGGCGTCGCGCTGAACATGACGCGCGGGCAGATCATGCGCCGGCTCATCGTGCCGCAGGCCGTGCCGGCCATGCTGCCGCCCGCCGGCAACCTGCTGATCGAACTGCTGAAGAACACGGCGCTGGTGTCGCTGGTGACCATCACCGACCTGACGTTCCGGGGCCAGCTGCTGCGCAGCGAAACCCTGCGCACCACCGAAATTTTCACCTTGATGCTGCTGCTGTATTTCGCGGTGGCGCTGGTGATCACGGCCGGCGTGCGCCTGCTTGAACGGAGGGTCAGGGTCCGATGACACCGGTATTCGATTGGTCCTTCGCCCTGGAAATCCTGCCCACGCTGGGCTCCGCGCTGATCGTCACGATCCAGGCCACGCTGCTGGGCATGCTGGTGGCCGTCACGCTGGGCCTGGTGCTGGCGATGCTGCGGCGCTCGCGGCTGCGCGTGGTGTCGCTGCCGGTCGCCTTCGTGATCGAGTTCGTGCGCAGCACGCCGCTGCTGGTGCAGATGTATTTCCTGTTCTACGTCCTGCCGCTGACCGGGCTGCGCATGTCGCCGCTGGCCACCGGCATCATCGCGCTGGGCCTGCACTACGCAACGTATTGCGCCGAGGTCTACCGCGCCGGCATCGAGGCCGTGCCCAAGGGCCAATGGGAGGCCGCCACCGCCTTGAACCTGTCGCGCTGGCGCACGGCCGTCGACGTGGTGCTGCCCCAGGCCATCCCGCCCGTGGTGCCGGCGCTGGGCAACTACCTGGTGGCCATGTTCAAGGACACCCCGCTGCTGTCGGCCATCACCGTGGTGGAGCTGCTGCAGCAAAGCAAGATGATCGGATCCGCGACGTTCCGGTACACCGAACCCCTGACCCTGGTGGGCCTGCTGTTCCTGGCCCTGAGCCTGGTGGCGGCATGGGGCGTGCGCGGCCTGGAGGCCCGCCTGCAACGATATGGAGGAAAGCGATGAGCGCCAGCGTGAGCATCAAGAACCTGCGCAAGCAGTACGGGGACCTGGAGGTGCTGCGCGGCATCGACCTGGAGATACCGGCGGGCCAGACGGTGGCCGTGATCGGGCCCTCGGGCTCGGGCAAGTCCACCTTGCTGCGCGTGCTGATGACGCTGGACCGCCCTACCAGCGGCGAGATCGAGATCGATGGCGTGCCGATGTGGACGGACGCGCAGGGCCGGCCCGTCGGCCCCAATTCCGCGCACCTGCGCGAGGTGCGCGGCAAGATCGGCATGGTGTTCCAGCACTTCAACCTGTTCCCGCACATGACGGCGCTCGGCAATGCCATGGAAGCGCCCTTGCGCGTGCGGGGCATGTCGCGCGCCGAGGCGCGCGATCAGGCCGTGGAATACCTGGAGATGGTGGGCCTGGGCGACAAGCTGGACGTCTACCCGGCGCAGCTCTCCGGCGGGCAGAAGCAGCGCGTGGGCATCGCCCGGGCGCTGGCCATGTGCCCGGGCATCATGCTGTTCGACGAAGTGACCTCGGCCCTGGACCCGGAACTGGTGGGCGGTATCCTGCAGATCCTGCGCGACCTGTCGGCCCGCCGCAGCATGACGATGATCATCGTCACCCACCAGATGAAGTTCGCCGAGCGCAGTTCGGACCGCACCCTGTTCTTCGACGAAGGCAATATCGTCGAGGACGCGGAGTCCTCCGTGCTGTTCGGCCAGCCCCGCGAAGCGCGCACCCGGCAGTTCCTGGACAGCGTGATCGAGGGCCAATAGGCCCGGCGGCCGGCCCCGGCGGGTTTAACCCTGCCGCGGGCGCTGGGATTCGCGCCGCGGGCCTGGCCCGGGCGCTATGCTGTCGCATCCTATGCCCGGAGGCTTCCAGCATGTCCCATCTTTTCAGTCCCTACTCGATCGGCAATCTCGAACTGGCCAACCGCATCGTCATCGCGCCCATGTGCGAATACTCGGCGGAAGAGGGGCGGGCCACCGACTGGCACATGATCCACCTGGGACACCTGGCGCTGTCCGGCGCCGGCTTGCTGTTCACCGAAGCCACCGCCGTGGAGCCCGACGGCCGCATTTCGCCGGGAGACCTCGGCCTGTGGTCCGACGAAACCGAAGCGGCGCTGGGCCGGGTGGCGCAGGCCGTGCGCCGCTACTCGCCCATCAAGCTGGGCATCCAGCTCGGCCACGCCGGGCGCAAGGCGTCCAGCCACGCGCCCTGGAACGGCGGCCAGCTGGTGCCGCCCGCCGAGGGCGGCTGGCAGGGCTGGGCGCCCTCGGCGGTGCCGCACAACGCCTCCGAACCGGCGCCCCATGCGCTCGACGCGGCCGGCCTCAAGCGCGTGCGCGACGCCTTCGCCGACAGCGCCCGGCGCGCCATCCGCCTGGGTTTCGACGCGATCGAACTGCATGCCGCGCATGGCTATCTGCTGCACCAGTTCCTGTCGCCGCTGGCGAACCGCCGCGACGACGCCTACGGCGGTTCGCTGGAGAACCGCATGCGCTTTCCGCTGGAGGTGTTCCAGGCGCTGCGCGAGGTCACGCCCGCGTCCGTGACGCTGGGCGTGCGCGTGTCCGCCACCGACTGGGTCGAAGGCGGCTGGGACCTGCCGCAGACGCTGGCATTCGCCCGGGCCCTGAAAGACCGCGGCTGTGAATTCATCGACGTGTCCAGCGGCGGCGTCTCGTCGCAGCAGAAGATCCCGGTCGGCCCGAACTACCAGGTGCCCTTCGCCGACGAGGTCAAGCGCCAGGTGGGCATGCCCACCATCGCGGTCGGCCTCATCACGGAGGCGCAGCAGGCCGAGGACATCCTGGCCCGCGGCGAAGCCGACTTGATCGCGCTGGCCCGCGGCATGCTGTACGACCCGCGCTGGCCCTGGCACGCCGCGGCCCAGCTCGGCGGCCAGGTCGCCGCGCCGCGCCAATACTGGCGTTCCCAGCCGCGCGAACTGAAGGCGCTGTTCGGCGAAACCCGCTTCGGCCAGCGCTGAGCCGGTAACGGCGGCGGGCGCCTAATCCCGCGGCCGCGTGCCTTCGTAGGCGTCCTGCAGCAGCGCCCGCAAGGCGGCGCGCTCCAGCGGACGGGGGTTCGGATACGGGGTCTTCAGGGCGATGTCGCAGGCGACGTCCAGGTCGGCTTCGCGCAGGCCGATGTCGCGCAGCGCGGTGGGCGCGCCCAGCGACCGGGCCAGGTCGAACATACCTTGCGCGGCATGGGCGGCGCCCAGCGCCTCGGCGATGCGCGCCATGGCCCGCGGCGCCGCCGGCGCGTTGTAGGCCAGGGCGTGCGGCAGCACGACGGTATGCGTTTCGGCATGCGGCAGGTTGAAGCTGCCGCCCAGCGTGTGGCAGAGCTTGTGGTGCAGGGCCATGCCGACGCTGCCCAGCACCGTGCCGCAGAGCCAGGCGCCGTAGAGCGCGTCGCTGCGCGCCGGCCGCAGCGCGTCGCCCTCGGCGCCGCCGGCGATGACGGGCAGGGCGCGCGCCAGCGCCCGGATCCCTTCCTGCGCCATGAGGTCCATGATGGGGTTGCCGTCGGCCGCGTACAGGCCCTCGGCCGCGTGCGCGATGGCGTTGATGCCGCTGGTCACGCTCATGGCCGCCGGCAGCGACAGGCTCAGTTCGGGGTCGTAGATCACGCTGCGCGGCAGCACCCGGTCGTCCTTGCCGGTCTTCTTCAGGCCCGCCTCGGTGATGCCGTAGATCGGCGTCATCTCGGAGCCCGCGTAGGTGGTGGGCACCGCGATGACGGGCAGGCCCGAGTCCAGGGCGATGGCCTTGCCCAGGCCGATGGTGGATCCGCCGCCCACGGCCACGGCGCAGTCGGCGCCGAGCTCGCTGGCGACCTGCCGGGCCTGGCGCGCGGTCTCGATGGGCACGTGCATCACGGCCTGGTCGAAAATGCCGGCCACGCGCGCCGCGCCCAGCAGCGCGGCGACCTGCTCCGCCTGGGCGCGCTGCGGCGGGGTGCAGAGCACCAGGGCGCGCCGCAGGCCCAGCGCGTCGAGCTCGGCCGCCAGGCCGCCCAGGCTGCCCGGTCCGAAGACCACGCGCTGCGCGCGGCTGGTGTAGATGAAGGAAGCCATGGCGTTCGCGGTCATTGCGTAACGATTCCTCGGGTTTTGATGAGCTGGCCCCAGCGCTCGGATTCGGCGCGCACCAGCGTGTTCATGTCCGCGCGGCCGCCGGCCACCACTTCGAAGCCGGCCGCCGTGATGCGGCCCGACACGGCCGGATCGCGCAGCGTGGCGATCGTGGCCGATTCCAGCTTGTCCAGGACCGCCGGGGGCGTCTGGGCCGGCGCCACCATGCCCACCCAGGAGTAGATCTCGAAGCCCGGGTAGGTTTCGGCGATGGCGGGCACGTCGGGCAGGGCCGCCACGCGCTTGGGCGCGGTGACCGCCAGCGCGCGCAGCTTGCCGCTCTGGATGTGGGGCAGCACCAGCGGCAGGCTGGCGATGATGGAATCCACGTGGCCGCCCATCAGGTCGGACAGGGCCGGGCCGCCGCCGCGGTACGGCGTATGGATGCCGCTGGTGCCCGCCTGCTGGTGGAACAGCTCGGCTGCCAGGTGGTTGGAGCTGCCGGCGCCCACCGAGGCGAACGAGACGTCGCCTTTCTTCGCGGCCGAGACGTAGTCGGCCAGCGTCTGGTAGGGGCCGCTGCCCGTCACCGCCAGCACCATGGGCGAACGCACCATGTAGGAGACGCCGGTGAGGTCGCGCTCGGTCACGTAGGACAGCTTGGGGTGGATGAGCTGTTCGGTGGCGTAGGAATCGAACACCATCTCCACCGTGTAGCCGTCGGCCGGCGCCTTGGCCACCAGCGCCGTGCCGATGGTGCCGCCGGCGCCGCCGCGGTTGTCGATGACCACCGGCTGCCCCAGCTTCTCCTGCAGCGATTGCTGCACCTGGCGGGCCACGTTGTCCACCGTGCCGCCCGCCGCGAACGGCACGACCACGGTAACGGGCTTGCTGGGATAGGACTGCGCCGCGGCCGGGCCGGCGGCCCAGGCGGAAGCCGCCAGGGCGGCGCCCGCCAGCAGGGCGAGGGGCTTGCGGCGAAGGTCGGTGTATCGGGGCATGAAGTCTCCTGGGCGTATTGTCGTCGTTATGGCGGCTGCCGGAACCGGGCGATCTTTGTGTAAATTGCCAAGGTGCAGCCATGCACGCTATCGTAAGTGCCAACGCCCGCAGGAAAGCAGGCGCCGAACGCCAAACCCTTTTGCGCTGCGTGCACAAATGAAAACCGTCAAATTCGCCGAAAGCCTCTCGATCTTCGTGGACGTCGCCCGCGCGCAGAGTTTTTCCGAGGTGGCCCGCCGCCGCGGCATGGTGGCGTCGTCCGTGGCGCGCCAGATCGGCGCGCTGGAAACCGAGCTGCAGGTGCCGCTGTTCGTGCGTTCCACCCGCGCCCTGGTGCCGACCGAGGCCGGCGAGGTGCTGTACGAGCGGGCCGTGAAGATCCTGCACGACATGACCGAGGCCCGCTCCGAGGTCATTTCGCTGGAGCAGACCGTGCAGGGCCTCCTGCGCGTGAGCTGCCTGCCCGCCTTCGCGCGGCGCTACGTGGTGCCCATCCTGCAGCCGCTGGCCGAGCGCCATCCGCATTTGCGCGTGGAGCTGGAGCTGACCGAGCGCGTGGTGGACCCCGTGGTGGAGCGCATGGACGTGGTGGTGCGCGTGGGGCAGCAGCCCGACAGCAGCCTGATCGGCCAGCGCATCGGCAGCCATCGCTACCTGATCTGCGCCGCGCCTTCGTACCTGGAGCGCCACGGCGTGCCGCGCACGCTGGCGGACCTGTCGCGCCATCGCCTGATCGACCGGCGCCACAGCACCAGCGTGCGCGGCTGGCGCGAACTGGGCGACGGCCAGTGGGCGCAGGACGCCAGGTTTGCCCTGGAGTGCGACGATTGCGACGCGCGGCGCCATGCCGCGCTGGAAGGGCTGGGCATCGCGCTGATGCCGAATTGGTCGGCCGGCCTGGATATCGGCGCCGGCCGCCTGGTGCAGCTGACGCTGCAGGATGCCAGCCCCGCGCCGGACAGCGGCATCTATCTGTTGCGCGCCATGCCGCGCGCCAACGCCCGCATCCGCGCCTTCACCGAGCAGTTGCGGCGGCACGTGGGCTCGCCGTCGGTCTGGGATGTCGCCATGGAGTCCGCGTCGCAGTCCAGGCGCGCCGTGGCCGCGGCCACGGCGTAGGGGCGGGTCTTGAACCCGGGTCTTGAACCCGGGCCTCAGAGCCGGGCGTAAGCCTGTTCCAGCCGTTCCTGGATCTGGTCGGCGAAATCGGCCTGGGCCGGGTCCAGCGCGGCCATCAGGCGGGCCAGCACGACGTTGTCTTCCTCGCCGTTCCAGATCTTGACGTAGGTGCCTTCCTTGTAGCCGTGGCGCTGGCGGAAGAGGTTCAGCACGTTCTTGGACACGTACTGGGTGTAGGCATCGTTCCAGCTCATGTCGCAGGCCGTCATGGTCTGTTCCAGCACCTTGAAGCTGGCGCGTCCGCACACGGCCAGGCCGCCGATCAGTTCCAGCAGCTCGGGCACGTTCAGCGCGTCCAGCGCGTAGGCCTTGCCGTCCAGCGTGACCGACGCGGGCGTCGCCAGGTCGGCGACCAGCGCCTCGGCGGCGCCGGCGGTGCTGCCGCCGGCTTCGACGATGGTGTGCGAAAGATAGAAGTGCAGGATGTCCACCAGTTCCATCTGGACCTGGGGCAGGTCGATGGTCTGCTTCTTCCACCACTTCCAGCCGTAGTGCTCCAGCGCCTCGGCGGATTCGACGAAGGCGGCGCGCAGGAAGCGCGCCCCGCCGTTGACCCAGTCCGGATTGATCATGGTGTTCAAGTGGTCCTGCAACTTGAGCATCGTGGCCGCCTGGGCCTGGTTCAATCCGACAACGTTATTCACTTTCACTCCGGGTTTGGTGGGGTCTTTGCGACTGCGGCGGAAATGTTAGCACCATTGCCCGGGCGCGCCGGCGGCCTCAGGCGCCGCCGTCCTTGCGGTAGGACGAGCGCTTGAGCGGCGGCAGTTTCCCCAGGGGCGCGCCGCGCGGATTGCGCGCGCCGCGGGCGGCCTTGAACAGCATGAACGCGAAGAACGCCAGGAAGAGGGCGGGCATCAGCTCGTCCAGGTCGGCGCGCCGGTTGACCAGCACGTCCACCGCGATGCGCACCGCGGCCCAGCCGGCCAGCACCCCCGCGACCGTCAGGACGATGCCGATCTTGCGCTGGCGGGCGCGGCGCGCGAGCGATTCCGCGCCCGGGTCTTCCTGGCCCGGGGCGGGCGCGGCAGAGGGGGAGGCGGCCGGGGCGGGCCGGGACGACGGGGCCGACTTGCCCCAGGGCGCGGTGGACAGCGGCTCCGCGGAGGCGGGCGCCGGGGGCGGCGCGGCATCGGGCGCCCGCCTGGCGGCTTCGCGCTTGGGCGGCACCTTGCCGGGCGTGGTGCCGCCGGCGCGGGTCAGATTCTCGATATAGCGCGCGAAATCGCCGTCCTTCGGCTCCGCATCTATGGCCATTCCCTTCTCTCTCCGGTTCAGTTGCCGCGGCGTTGGCGCGCCGGCACGCGGCGTTTGCGCAGCATCGCTATCAGCAGACCGCATCCTAGCAGCACGGAGAGCCCCGCGCCGATCATCATGGCGATCTGTTGCGCATTATCGGCCGCGCCCAGGCTGCGCGCGGTGATATAGCCCGGCGCCAGCATCAGCGGCATCCAGAGGATGGCGGACGTCACGTTGGCCAGCTGGAAGCGGCCTTGCGCCATGCCCATGACGCCCGCGACGGTGGGGATGGTGGAACGGATGGGGCCCAGGAAGCGGCCGATCAGCACCGAGGCGAAGCCGTAGCGGTAGAAAAACAGCCGCGCGCGCGCCACGCCGGTGCGCTGTTGCTTGAGCGGCCAGCGGCGCAGCACGCTCGGCCCCGCCCAGCGGCCCAGCCAGTACGACAGCGCATCGCCCACGATGGCGCCGGCGATGCCCCACACGAGGACGCTCCAGGGGCTCAGCGTGCCGGCGCCGATGAGGCCGCCGGTCAGCAGCATCAGGGCGGTGGCGGGGATGAACAGGCCCAGCAGCACCATGGACTCGCCCAGGGTCAGCAGGAAGGTGATCGGCCCGGCCCACGCCTGGTTGGTCTCGATGAAGAGGGCGATCTGGTCGATGTAATGGTCCATACGCGGAAAGTTGAAAATCAGCTGAATGCAATCAGGTATCTTAACGCCTGCATGGGCGGGCGCGCAGGGCGTAGTCCGTCCGGTTGAAGCTTATCGTCGGGGAAATATGGATTCGGTTACGCAAGCGGTGCTGGGCGCCGGAATACAGGGCGCGCTGATGGGGCGCTTCCAGGGGCGGCGGGCGCTCATCTACGGCGCGGCGCTGGCCACGGTGCCGGATCTGGACGTCCTGATGAGCTATCCCGACCCGGTGTCGCTCATGACCTACCACCGCGGGTTTTCGCACTCGGTCTTCGTCCTGACCGGCCTGGCCGCCTTGCTGGCGTGGCTGATCCGCAAATACTGGCCGCAGGCGCCCTACGGGGGGCGGCGCCTGTTCCTGACCTTATGGCTGGTACTGGTGACGCATCCCGTGCTGGACGCCTTCACGGTCTACGGCACGCAGCTGTTCTGGCCGCTGGCGCGCATACCGGAAAGCTGGTCCGCCATTTTCATCATCGATCCGGTCTATACCGTGCCGCTGCTGGCGGGCATGGTGTACGCCATCGCCGCCGGCATGACCCGGAACGCGCGCCGCCTGCTGGCCGCCGCGCTGGTGTTCAGCACCGCCTACCTGGGCTTCGGCCTGGCCGGCCGCTACGCCGCCGAGCACCGCGTGCGCGACGCGATGCAGGCCCAGGGCATCGCGGTCACCGAGCTGCGCGCCGTATCCATGCCCTTCAACACGCTGCTGTGGCGCGTCATCGCCAAGACGGCCGACGGCCACTACTACGAATCGGTCAGCAGCCTGTTCGACCGCGCTCCGCCGGAATGGCTGCGCCAGCCCTTGAACCTGGACGTGGGCCAGGCGCTGGCGGGCGTGCCGCTGCATGAGCGGCTGCGCTGGTTCACGGACGACTGGCTGCGCTACGACGCGATCGGCGACGCCTTGGTCGTGACCGACCTGCGCATGGGCATCGCCGGGCACTACACCTTCCGCTTCAAGATGGCGGAACGCGGCGCCGACGGCCAATGGCACGCCGTGACGCCGCAGTCCTGGCCCAGCCCGCGCGGCGGCTGGGAAGAAATCACACTCGTGTTCGGACGCATCACGCATGCCGAGCCGCCATTGCCGCTGGCGCAGTGGTCCGAGCAATCCTTGCGCTAGCAAGGGGAAACAGGCCGCGCGCCGCGATGAACATTCCAAGAACGGCCGCGGTCTTTACAGAGATTTATTGAATATAGAATTACTACTAACGTGATTTAGTTGCGTTCCTAAATACCTGAGTGCGGTCGATCCATACAGTGTCCATACCGCTGGAATTCGCACATGGCGCGCATGCCGTGGGCGTATTCCGGGGCCGTGGCACCCGGCAGTCCGGACCTTCCGCCAGCGTGCTGCGGACTTGCGGCCCGGCCTGCATCGGCAAGCGGGGGCCGCTCAACTCCAACTCAGGAATCGCAACATGAAACGCAGTCTCCTCGCATCCCTTCTTTCCTCCGGCGCGTTGCTCGCCGCCCTGGCGCCCGCCGCTTCCCATGCCCAGGCGTTCGACGGCCAGATCCGCTTCACGGGCAAGGTCTCGCCCGGGACGTGCAAGGTCAACGGCCAGGCGGGCGGTCTCGGCAACATCACGAGCGTGGATCTCGGGACCTACAAGGTGGCCGACTTGGCCTCCACGGCGCTGAACGCCAAGGTGACCGCCAGCGAAAAGCCCTTCATCATCGAGCTGACCAATTGCGACTTCAAGGGCTCGGCCGCCATTGCGTTCGACCAGGTCGCCGCACACATCAACCGGGCCAGCGGCAACCTGAAGATCAATACCACGCTGCCGGCGACCGGCTTGGAAATCGGCATCTGGAACACCGGCAACGGCAAGAGCCACAAGGTCAACCTGGGCCACGCCGAGGCCGATGTGCAGAAGATCGACTTCGATCCGACCCACGCGACGACTCCCACGTTTGGCGGCAAGCTGGAATTTTTGGCCGCCTACGTCAAGGTGGATAGCACCATCACCAATGGCAGCGCGGGTTCCGATATCGGCTTCCTCGTCGCCTACCAGTAATCCGAAGGCAACAGGAGCCGATGGCATGACGCCCATGGTGCGTACCGTTATTCGTTTGCTGGCCATGGGCGTCGTGGCATGGGCCGCCGGCGCCGGCATGGCGCGGGCGGCCCTGGTCCTGGAAGGCACGCGCATCGTGTTTCCAGGCGATGCCAAGGATGTCTCCATCCGGGTCCGCAACGCTGGCGACGAACCGCTGCTGGTGCAGTCCTGGCTGGACGACGGCAGGCCGAACGCCTCGCCCGACACGCTGGTCGTGCCGTTCCTGGTGTCGCCGGCGGTGACCCGGATCGAGCCGGCATCCAGCGGGGTGCTGCGGCTGTTCTACACCCGCCATCCCCTGCCGTCCGACCGGGAGTCCGTTTTTTATTTCAATGCGCTGGAAACGCCGCCCAGCAGCGGCAAGGAAAACGTCGTCGGCCTGAAATTCCGCACCCGGATCAAGCTGTTCTTCCGCCCGCCGGGCCTGCCGGGCCGAGTGGAGAACGCGCCGGCCAGCCTGCGGTGGTCGGCCGTCGCCGGCGGCGGATCGGTCGAGGTGCACAACCCGACGCCCTATTACGTGTCGTTGCTGTCGGTAGAAGTGGCGGCCAAGGGCGGCCGCCCCATCGGCGCGGGCAGCGGCATGGTGGCGCCCTACGGCAAGGAGCGCTTCAACCTTCCCGCGGGGACGCAGGCCGCCGCGAACCAGGCCGCGGTGCATTTCACGGTCATCAACGATTACGGCGGCACGCAGGCGTTCGACAGCCCATTGCTGGCGCCTTGACGGCCCGCAGGCCGGGCCTTTATTCATTCTTTTCATCTGGGATTCGAAACGATGTGTTGGTCGACGCAGGCTAGCGCGCGTCCGGGGCACTCGTGCGCGCAAAGAAGACGGAAGGCTGCCTGGCTGCCGGGCATCCTCTTGTCGGCGCTGATGGCGCCAGCCGGGGCTGACGGCGAACAGCAGGCCCCCGCGCGTTTTGACGTGAAGATGCTGGTTCGCGGCGTCGGCGACGAACAGATAGACCTCTCCCGTTTCGAACGCCCCAACATCGTGTCGCCCGGCCAGTACCGCGTCGACGTGCATGTGAACGGGCGATGGCGCGGCGCGCTGGCCATGGATTTCCGCGGTGCCGGCCCGGAAGGGGCGCAGCCTTGCTATACGGCCGAATTGCTGCGCAGCGTCGGCATCGATGTGGGCAAGATCGGCCGCAATGCCGCGGGGCGCGGCGAGCGGGAACTGGGCGACGTGCCGGCCTGCGACGGCCTCGCCAGCTACGTGCCCGGCGCGCAGGTGAAGTTCGACATGGCCGAGCAGATCCTGTCCCTGACCGTGCCGGCGTATTACCTCGATTCGGGCCGTGCCGGCAACTACGTGGACCCGGCCCACTGGGACCGCGGCGTCGCGGCGGCGCGGCTGGGCTACATAGCCAACCTCTATACGCAGGAAACGAACGGACGGCGCCGCAACCAGGGCTACCTGAACCTGAGGGGAGGGCTGAACGCCGGCGCCTGGCGCCTGCGGCATGACGGCTACGCGCGCTGGTCGTCCCGCGAGAAAGCCACCTACCAGCGAGGCCAGTTGTACGCCATGCGGGACCTGCCCGCCTGGCGCTCCCAGCTTCTGCTCGGGGAAACCTCGACGGACGGGCGCTATTTCGACGCGATCTCGTTTCGCGGCGTGAGGCTCAGCAGCGACGAGCGCATGCTGCCCGACGACCGGCGCGGCTACGTTCCCACGATCCGCGGCACGGCCCGGACCAATGCCGCGGTGAGCGTCTACCAGCGCGGGTTTCTGGTCTACGAAACGACGGTGGCGCCCGGCCCGTTCGCGATCGAGGACCTGAGCGCCGCCAGCTATGGAGGGGACCTTACGGTGCGGGTCACCGAAGCCGACGGCCAGGCCTCAAGCTTCATCGTGCCGTTCGCCACCGCCGTGGATCTGCTGCGCCCGGGAGAAACGCGCTATTCCGTGTCGGTGGGGCAGGCCATGGCGTCGGGCTACCGCGGCAGCGGCCAGCGCGTGTTCGAAGGCGTGGTGCGCTCGGGGCTGAGCGATCTGGTCACCGGCTATGGCGGCCTGGCCTTCAGCGACTACTACAGTTCGGCCTTGGCCGGCGCCGCATTGAACACGCGGATCGGAGCGTTCTCGGGCGACGCCACGATCGCCCGCGCCAACCTGCCCGGGGGGCGGACGTCCGGCGCCAGCTACCGCTTCTCCTACAGCAAGAACCTGCCCAATTCCGGCACCAGTTTTTCGCTGCTCGCGTACCGCTATTCGACCAGCGGGTTCGTGGGGCTGAACGAGGCCGTCGCGCTGCGCGACGCCCCGCATATCGGCGGCTACGGGGACCTGGGCAGGCTACGCAACCGGCTCGACACCTACGTCAACCAGGATCTGGGCGGATATGGCTCGATGTACCTGAATGGCTCGGCGCTGCAGTACTGGAACCGCCCGGGCAGCGCGTTCAACTACAGCGCCGGCTATCGCAGCCGCTGGGGCCCGGTGTCCTACGCGTTGAGCCTGCAGCGCGTGCATGCCCTTTCCCCGGGCGGCGGGCTGTACACGCCGGACCGCGCGCGCAGCACCGTCGTGGCCCTCAATCTGTCCATCCCGCTGGGCAGCGGCTCGTCGGCGACCGCGCCGATGTTCAGCAGCTATACCAGCCACAACAGCGTCTCGGGCACCGACACCGCCGCGGCGGTCTCGGGGGCGTTGGGGGACACCGGCAGGCTGAACTATTCGCTGTCGGCGTCCCGCAACAGCCGCATGGACACCTCCACCGCCAGCGGCAGCCTGGATTACAGCGCCTCTGCGGCCAGCGTGGGCGCCAGCGTGTCGCAAGGCGCGGGCTACCGCCAGGCCGGCATGCGGGCCCAAGGCAACGTGCTGGCCCACGCGGGCGGGTTGACCTTGTCGTCGTCGCTGGGCGAGACCGTCGGCCTGGTGCGCGCGCCCGACGCCGAGGATGCCCGCGTCGGCACGGACCGCGGCAGCCGCGTGGACGGCCGCGGCTACGGCCTGGTCGCCAACCTGGCGCCGTACCGCCTGAACACCGTGGAGCTCGACCCCGCGGACATGGCCGACGACGTGGAATTGCTGGCCAGTTCCCGCAGCGTGGCGCCGCGCGCCGGCGCCGTGGTGGTGCTGGACTATCCCACCCGCCGCGCCCGGCCGGTGCTGGTCAGCGTGCGGCAGCCCGATGGCGGCGTGCTGCCGTTCGGCGCCGAGGTCTTCGACCTTGCCAGCGGCGAATCCGTGGGCGCGGTCGGGCAGGGCAGCCGCATCGTCATGCGGGTGCGCGAAGACCAGGGCGAAATCCGCGTGCAGTGGGGGCCGGACGCCGCGCAGCGTTGCCGCGTCGGCTATCGCCTGCCGCCGCGCCAGGGGCGGCAGGACGGGTTCGACATGCTGGACGCGGTTTGCGAGCCCGAACCCGAGCCGCCGCCGCCGGCCGTCGGTTCGCCCGTGGCGGGGTTGTTGCCATGAGCCGCGCGCGCCGGCTGGCGCGGGCATGCGCATTCGCCGCGCTGGCGGCAAGCGCCGGCGCGGCGCGCGCCGATCTTTCCGTGGACGGCACGCGCTTCGTCTACCCGGCGCAGGAAAAGGCCATCACGCTGCGTGTCGGCAATCCCGGCAGCGCGCCCATCCTGGTGCAGATCTGGCTGGACCAGGGCGAGGCCCAGGACGACCTCGCCCGCTTGCGGGTGCCCTTCACGCCGATACCGCCGCTGTTCCGGCTGGACCCCGGCGAACGCAAGGCGGTCCAGCTGCGCTATACCGGCGAGCCGCTGCCCCAGGACCGCGAGTCGCAGTTCTGGATCAACTTCATGGACGTGCCCGAGGCGGGCGATCGCCGCGACGGGCTCAAGCTGCAGATCGGTCTGTCGATGAAGCTGCTGTTCCGGCCCAAAGGCCTGGCGGGCGACCCGCGCAAGGCGCCGGGCGAATTGCGCTGGACCTACGACGCGGCCGCTTCGGCGCTGGCGGCGGAAAACCCGACGCCCTACAGCGTAACCCTGAGGACGCTGCGCGTGCGCGGCGCGCGGGATGCGGGCCTGGAAGGCGTGACCGTGCCGCCCTACGGGTCGGCGCGCCTTTCCTGGCCGGGGCCGCTGCCGCGCGCCGCTGAGGAGCTCACGCTGGACTACGAAGCCGTGGACGACCTGGGGCTGGCGGCGGCGGGCAGCGCCCGGGCGATGGCCGCCGGTTCTTGACACTTCGCTTGCGGACGTCCGCGTCCGCGCGTTTTCTAGGAGAAAACCCATGTTCGACTTACGTTTGCCCGTTGCGCGGGCGGCGCTGGGCGGGCCCTGCGGCCAGGCGCTGGCGGGCGCGGCCTTGGCGGTCTGCCTGGCCGTGCCGGGCGAGGCAGCCACTGTGTCCAGGCCGGTGCAGGATTGCAAAATGCAGAGCCTCGCCGAAGGTGTGACCGCAGGCGGCCCCTGGAACCCGCCGCAGGTGGGCAATATCGGCGCCGGCGTGCCGGTGGGCACCGTGCTGGCCCGGCGCGCGATAGCGATTTCCTCGCAGTACAGGTATTCGATAGAGCAGACGGGTTCCGATGCTCGGCTGGTGCATGGCGGATATTGGAGCGGTCCGCCTCCGACGGGGAACTCCATTGTGCCGACCAACGTTCCCGGTATCGGTGTGCGCGTCAAGCTGGGCGATGCGTGGGAGCTCAAGTTCGAATCGGCGGCCGTCAGGGCCTATAGAACCAAGTCGCTGGAGACAGAATTTGTGTATCCCCAGCTCGATACCATGGAATCTCACGTCATTGTGGAGCTGGTCGTGACCGGAACGGTGCCGTCGGGAGCCCATCTGGTCACCGGGCAGGATCCCAACTTTCCCGCCTCGCAGATGCGGCTGAGAGTGGTGCAGATGGGTTCCCAGCCCGCCATCGGCGCCGATATTGCGAACGAGACCGGGCGGCTTCCGAGTTCAGGAGTCGTGTGCCGCTCCGACGCATGGTTCAGCATCGACGAACTGATCACCGTCGGGACGCAGCCTCCTCTCGTCACGGCCGTGTGCAATGTGGATGCCCGCTATGTGGGGTACGGGCGCGAGGTGGTGATGGGCCTCGTGGGATTGGGGAGCTTCCCCCGTCCGGGCGCGCGCGCCGGCGCCGTGCCGTTTTCCATTTCGCTCAGCGATTGCGCGGCGGGCGCCAGGCCCAAGCTGGCGCTCTATGCGGGGGCGCAGGGGCGGGTGCCCGGCGTGCCGGCCTTGAAGGTCGACCCGGGCGGGGCCCGCAACGTGGGCATCGTGCTGACCAGGCAGGGCGAAACCACGCCTTTGGCCATCGGCGCCGGCGCGGGGGACCTGACCTTCTACCCCTTTTCCGGCTCGCCTGCCGTCCAGGGGGCTACCGCCGATTTCAACCTGGAGGCGCACTATCAGCGCACGGACCACGACACGCCGGGGCAGCCGGGCGTCCGCCCGGGCCCGGCGAATTCCAGCGTGCGCTTCCAGGTGCGCTACGACTGATCCGCGCGGATCGGCGATACGGAAAAGCCCGGCGCTTTTGGCGCCGGGCTTTTTCATGTCCTTGCGGGGGGAGCCGCCCCCCGCGGCTTCCTCCCGTTAGAAGTAGTAATAGGGCGGATCGATCACCCCATAGTTGATGCCCGCCGGCGGCACCAGCGTGGCCTGGCCTTGCGCGAAGTTGCCCTGCATGACGCCGTAGTTGGCGCCGACCAGCCCGCCGTAGATTTGGCCCGCGTTGTTGCGGTAGTCGATCTTGCTGGCGGCGATGGAGTAGTTGATCGCGCCGAAGTTGACGCCGGCCAGGCCGCCCAGCGTCGCGCCGGTGGAGGTATAGCAGTAGCTGCCGTTGACCGAGCAGTTGTACGCGCCGATCACCGGGCCGCTGGCGGTGGAGTGCTCGATCTTGGCGTTCGCGTGGTTCACGCCCGCGATGCCGCCCAGGTTCGAGTAGTTGCCGCCGGCGACGCTGCCCCATGCCATGCCGGTGTTGATGGTGCCCGCGTTTTCCCCGGCGACGCCGCCCACATTGCTGTAGGCGCCGCCCTGCGCGCGGCTGGTCGAGCCCGAGGCCAGGATTACGCCCTGGCGCAGGTTGACGCCGACCAGCCCGCCCACCGACGCGTTGTTGCCGGCCCTGACGTCCAGCACGCGCGAGGTGCTGTAGGCGATCGTGCCGCTGTTATGGCCCGCCAGGCCGCCCGCGCGGGTGTTGGCGTTGCTGTAGGCCGCGCTGACCAGCGCGCCGCTGGCTTCGCCGTTGTCGATGGACGCGCCGAGGCCGTTGGCGCCCACCAGGCCGCCGATGCTCGACGCCGTGCCCGTGTCGCGCACGATACCGCCGGCCTTCACGTCGGCCAGCGCGCCGCCGGTGCCGTTCAGGCCGACCAGGCCGCCGGTGGAGGCGCCGTTGTACGCGACGACTTCGCCGGAGGCTTCGGACTGGCGGATCGAGCCGGTGTTCTCGCCGACCAGCCCGCCGGTATGGCTGCCGGCGCCGCTGGAAACGCGGCCGGTGCTGGTGCCGCCGACGATCGCGCTGGTGTCGCCGAGGCTCTTGCCGACCAGCCCGCCGACGCTGGCTTGGGCGTTGCCGGAAACCGCGCCGGCGCTGCTCACGCGCTCGATGAGTCCGTCCTGGTTCAGGCCCACGGCGCCGCCGGTGTTCACGTACGCGCTGCTGGCCGTGACGGCGGCCGTGGTGAGCGAGTCCGAGATCCGCCCGCCGAGGTTGGCGCCGGCCAGCCCGCCGATCCCGCCGGCGTCGTGGCGCAGCAGCGAGCCGCTGACGATGCCTTCGCTGCGGCTGCCCGTGATGATGCCTTCGTTGCGGGGAACGCTGCCCATGTTGACGCCGACCAGCCCGCCCAGCGCATAGGTCTGCGCGCCGCCGTAGACGCGGCCGGAGAAGCTGGAATTGTCGATCGTCCCGCCCTGGTTGGTGCCCACCAGGCCGCCGGTGGCGTTGGCGTAGTAGCCGTTGCCGTACAGCGTGGTGTTGGACACCTTGACGTTGGCGATGCGGCCGGTGTTGTAACCCACCAGGGTGCCGATGGACATGGGCCCCAGGTTGGGCTGGCCGGAACTGACGCCGATGGCGTCCAGGTTGAGGTCGCGGATCACGCCGGCCGAGGCCGCGAACAGGCCGGCGTTGGCGCCGCTGCCGCTGACGCTGAAGTTGCTGAGCTTATGGCCCAGGCCTTCGAAGCTGCCGTTGAACACGCCGCGCTGGCCGCCGATGGACTGGAACGTGCCCGAACCGCGCAGATCCATGCCCAGCACGTAGTAGCCGTAGAGGTTGTTGTTGACGGCCTGCATCTGCGCCAGGTTCTGGATGACCGTGTAATGCACGCCGTTGGAGGCGAAGCCGGCGTTGGTGCCGGACAGCGTGATCACGGCCTGGCCGGGCGCGCCGCCCAGCACGTAGTTGGCGGTGGGCGCCATGTGCGGGCCGGCGTTGGGGGCAGGCCTGGAGGTGTCGAGGGAGAGGCGGTTGGAGAGGCCGCTGAGCGTGATTTTGTCGTTGATGTCGATGCGTTCGTCGGCGGCCAGATTGAGCGCGGCCTGGCTGCCGGTGACGGTCAGCGCGCCGTTGACGGCAACCTTGCCGGCGCCGCCGTGCCGCGCGTCCAGCGTGAGCGCGTTTCCGCTGGCCCACGTGATCGGCGCGTTCACCGCCACGTCGCCGGCGGTGCTGCGCAGCTCGACGTTGGTGGTGGTGAGATTGCGCATCAGCGTATCGGCGTGGATCGTGGGCAGGGCCGCCGCGGCCGAGCTTTCGACATTCACGGCCGCGCTGCGGATGCGGAACGTGCCGGTGGCGCCGCTGCTGGCGCGGGTGTCGACCTCGGTGGCCAGGCGCACGGCCACGCGCTCGCCGGCGATGTCAACGGTGCCGCCGTTGCCGTAGGAGGTCAGGGCGCTGGCGTTCAGGCTGCCGCCCGCTTGCACCAGCCCGCGGTCGCCGCCGTCGAGCACGATCTTGCCGCTGCGGTTGTTCAGCGTCTTGGCTTCGATGACGCCGCTGTTGTTGACCACGGTTTCATACGGGCTGGCTGGCCCCGAATGGCGGGCCAGCAAGGCCACCTGGCCGCCGTTGGCCCGGATCGTGCCGGCGTTGCTGGCCAGGGCATAGGCGGACGGGGCGCTGATTTCCAGGTTGAGCGGCCCGTTGCCCATGCGCAGCGTGAACGCCTGGCCGGCGCCCAGCGCGACCGAGCCGCCGTCGGCCTGCAGCGCGCCGTAGTTGACGGCATGCGCGCCCAGCAGCGCGATCTCGCCGCCCGCCGAGGCGCGGATGGCGCCGTAGTTCTCGACCCGGCCGTTGGAAACGGGGCCCGCGTCGAACGCGAACACGCCGTTGACGTTGTTCATGAAGGCGTCGGGGTCGATGGCCCGGGCGGACGCGACCAGGCCGCCCACGTTGACCTGCGCGCCGGCGCCGAACACGATGCCGTTCGGGTTCACCAGGAACACCTTGCCCAGCGCGTTGATGGAGCCTGCGATCTGGCTCCGGGGCCCCCCGCCATTGATGTAGTTCAACGTCATGTCGTTCGGGCTCAGCTGGTTGAACGTCACGCGTTCATTGCCCTTGACGTCGAAGGACGTCCAATTGATCACGGCCTTCGACGAGGCTTGGTTGATGATTGTGTCCGTGGCGTTTTGCCAGACGGTGGCGCTGCCGCGGGCGACCGTGCCGCCCGTCGGGCCCGCAAGCGCGGACGGCGCCAGCGCCGTCAGGCCCGCCGCGGCCAGCGCCGCGGCGACCAGGCGGGCGCCCGTTACGCCGGACTTGCCGCGCCGGCGGGCGCATTCGCTGGCCACGGTCCAGCATGCCTTGCTGGCGTTCCATATCACTGCATGGGTCTTGTTCATGTCTTTCCTTAGGGTTGGAGAACGCGCCCGGCATGGCCGGGCGCGGTGCGACAGCACTCGGGAACGGCCGGTCAGAAGTACCGCGTGGCGCGCAGCCAGAATCGCGGTTCTGCCCGTGGGCCGCTGTGTTCGTCTTCTTTCTGGATGGGCCAGGCCATGGCCGCCATCACCTGGTGCCGCGGGCCGGATTGGGTCAGGCTCAGCCCGGCGGCGGACAGCCGCCGGGTGTTGCGGGCGTCGTTCCAGGGGCGCCGGTTCACGGTGACGCGGCCGGCGTCGGCGAATGCGGCCAATTGCAGGCCCGGCATGGGCAGATAGCGCAGCTCCGCGGTGGCCTGCCAGCCCTGGTCGCCGCTGGCCTCGCCATTGGCGAAGGCGCGCACGCCATAGGGGCCGCCCAGGCTGAATTCCTCGGAGCCGTCCAGGTTCCGGGTGGCCAGCTGGCCGTTGACCTGGGCGTACAGCGTGAAAGGCCCGGGCAGGTTCTGCTGGCGCAGCAGCGTCAGGTTGGCCTTGCCGAAGCCGCCCGCGCTTTGCGTATAGGCCTGGTCGACGGCGCGCAGGCGCGCGCTGTCCAGCCGCAGCGATCCCCATCCGTAGGACAGGAGCGCGGCGCTGCGTCCGCCGCCGAACAGCCCGTCTTCGCCGCTGGCCGTCAGGGAGGCGGTGGCGATTTGCACGCGCTTGCCGTCGCGGACGGAAAACACGTCCATCGCGTCGCTCAGGCGCTTGTCTTCGTATGTCAGCTGCGCGCGCAGCTGGAACTGGCGTCCGTAGACCAGGGGCTGCTCGACGAAAAAGCCCGTGGTGCGCGCGGTCCCGTGCGCCTCCAGGATGTCGAACTCGCGGCCCAACGCATAGCGCATGTGCGACACGTTCATGCCCAGGCGGGTCAGCGCGGGCCCCACGGGCACGCGATAGGCCGCCTGGTAGTAGCGCTGGCGCCCGTCGCTGGCCAGGAGGCGCAGGCCGAGCTGGTCTCCCAGGCGCAAGGGGCTGTCGATGTCCAGGTTGCCGCTCAGGCGGTATTCGCCGGTGTAGTAGCCGCCGAAGTTGTCGGCCTCGATGCTGCCGGTTGCCAGCGGCGTGGGCGCGGCGTCGACGCGCAGCGTGGTCGATCCTGGCGCGGCGCCGGGGCGCAGCGTGCCCTGCACCGCGGCGCCGGGCAGCTCGTTCAGGGCTTGCAGGCGGCTTTCCAGGCGGTCGATGTGCACCGCGTCGCCGGCCTTCAGGGCCGACAGCCCCCGGCGCAGCACCGCGTCGTCGACGCGGGAGCGGTTGTCGAGCGTGATGTCGTCATACACGCCTTCCTGCACGGCGATCGTCACCACGCCGTCTTCGATTTCCTGGGGCGGCAGGTAGGCTCGCGCCAGCAGGTAGCCGCGGTCCTGGTAGTAGCGGGTGATGCGGTCGGCCGCGGCGCGCAGGCCGTCCAGGTCTTGTTCGGTGCCGATGAGGTCCGCCAGCAAGGCCTGCAGCGCCGCCTCGTCGTAGAGGCGGTTGCCGGTAAGGATGAATCGGCGCAGACGCAGGAGGGAGCCGCCGCGGTCGCCGGTGGCCGAGGGGGAGGCGGGCGGCGTGGCGGAATCGTCCAGCATCGGGCGCGAGGGCCGCGGCGAGGCGGCCGGCATCGTGTTCTCGATATTGCGCATCGACCGGCCCGCGTCGGGAATCTGGGCGCGGACCGCGGGCGGCCCGGCGCACAGCAGCAGGCAGGCCAGGCCGGCGCGCAGGCGGCGCCGGGCCGGCTGGAAGGGCGGGGGAAGCGGCGCTGCGGGGGTGACGGGATGCGGTGCGGAACGCGTCGCGGCAAGAGGGCGAAACAACATGAACTCGCTGCCGTCCGCGTGGACGGATCCTATTTTTTCCGGGCAAACGGGACCTGCCCGCGCCGGTTGTTAAGCTGGGTGTCGGACCCACAAACTATAGGTAGCGAGGTGAACGGAAGATTTAGTAATTGTCCGAATTAACGCAGCAAGTATTCCTAAAACGTAGAAGCATGGATCGCTGGAAGCGCGCCTGCCTCGGCGGCGCCGCATCCCTTGCCGGCGTTGCGCTTGCGGCTCGCCCGAAGGCTTTTTTTCCGCTTGCGGCCGCGTTGCGCGGCGCCGTCGGGCAGGCTGTTTTGAGCCGTTTCCGGCCGGGACTGTCGTTTAGAATTTCCTGCAGGCATGGCCAAGGCAGGCAGTGCAAAACAAGGCGCTTGCTTCCTGGCGTCCGATCTGTGGGAGTGAAGGTGTCCGATCTCAGCATACGTGTAGCGATTGCAGACGATCATCCTGTGGTGCTGCGGGGCCTGGCTTCCGAACTGGAGCGCAACCCCGCGATACGTCTCGTCGGACAGGCAACCGACTCCACCGAACTGATCGCCCTGCTGGACAGGAATTCCTGCGACGTGCTCGTGCTGGACTACGCGATGCCCGGCGGCAGCCATGGCGATGGCCTGGTGCTGATCTCCCATCTGCGCCGCCGCTGGCTCGACCTGCGCGTGGTGCTCTACACGATGGTCGACAATCCCGCGCTTCTGCTTGCGATCGTCAAGCACGGGGTCAAGGCCGTGGTCAGCAAATCGGATTCGATGTCGCGGCTGGTCGACGGCGTCTATGCCGCGCACGGCGGCCGCCGGTACTACTCGCCGCTCATCAAGGACATGCTGCTGGAAACCATGATGGTGGCCGAAACCGACAGGCTCACGCCCCGCGAGGCCGAGATCGTGCGGCTGTTCTGCGCGGGCGGCACCATCACCGAAATCGCCGAGCGCCTGCATCGCAGCGTCCAGACCGTCAGCACCCAGAAGCGCAGCGCCATGCGCAAGCTGGGCGTGAGCCGCGACGTCGATCTCATCAAGCTGTTCAGCGACATCCCGCAGAAGACGCAGGCCGCGCAGGGCTGAACGCGGCCCGGCGCTTCCTTTCCGCCTGCCGCGGCGAAGCCGACCCCTCCCTCTCATCGTCCCCATCGTCCTGTTGCTTGCGCTGGCTGGCGCCACGGGCACATCTTGACCCTGCTTCAACGCCTGCATTATTCTTGTTCTTTATTAAGGAACCTTAGTTCCTTTTTTCGGAACTTAATATGAGCATATTGGATGGCGTGCAGCGCGTGCTGGGGCTGTACGCGGACGGGGCGACGGAGCTGAGCTTCACGGACGTGGCGGCGCGCCTGGCGCTGCCCAAGAGCAGCGCGTCGCGCCTGCTCAACCAGATGCTGAACTACGGCCTGCTGGACCAGGATGCCGCCACGCGCCGCTACCGGCCGGGCGCGTTGCTGGCCCGGGTGGCGCGCGTCGGCATGGCCGCGACCCCGCTCGATGACGCCTGTCGCGTGGTGCTCGCCCGTCTGTCGGACGACAGCGGCCTCACCGCCTATCTTTCCACCCTGAACCAGCGTGAAACCGTGGTGCTGCAGCGCCTCAACGGCTCGCATCCGGTTCAGGTGCTGTCGCCGCCGGGGTCGCGCCGCGCCGCCTCGGGCACGGCCATGGGCCGGGCGCTGCTGTCGCGCCTGAGCGAAGCCGAATTCGAGGCGCTTTACGGCGCCGACGCGGACCAGCCGCTGCCCGTCGAAGGGCGGGATTGCCCCGCCACCGTCGGCGAACTGGCGCGCCTGGTCGCGCGGATCCGCGCCGACCGTTGCGCCGTCGCCATCGACCAGGCCATGCCCGGCATCGGCGCGGTGGCCGCCGCGCTGCGCGATCCCGCCACGGGCGAGCTGCGCGGCCTGTGCCTGTCCTTCGTGTCCTTCCAGGCCGACGCCGATCGCGTCGCGCGGCTGCGCGAATCCGTGCTGCAGCAGGTGGGGGCGCTGGGGCGCGAAGTGAACGATCCCTACTGGCTTGCCTGAATCTCCATCCTCCCTTACGGAAATCCCTAGATGAATCTCCTGCTTCTCAGCAATTCCAGCAGCGATGCCGGCTACCTGACGCATGCCTTGCCCGACATCCGCGAGCTGGTCGCGTCGCTGCCGCAAGGCGCGTCCGCCGTCTTCGTGCCTTTTGCCGGCGTGACCCGCGGTTGGGACGACTACACCGCGCTGGTGGCATCTGCGCTGGCCGATACCGGCCTGGACATCCAGGGCCTGCACCGCGCCGCGGATCCGGCGGCCGCCCTGGAAAGCGCCGCCCTCATCATCGTGGGCGGCGGCAATACCTTCAACCTGCTGGGGCAGCTGCGCCGCCAGGGGCTGCTCGACGTCGTGGCGCGCTGCGTGCGCCAGGGCGCGGCCTACCTGGGATGGAGCGCCGGATCGAACCTGGCCTGCCCGAGCATCTGCACCACCAACGACATGCCCATCACGGACCCGGAGGGCTTCGACGCGTTGGGCCTGCTGTCTTTCCAGATCAATCCGCACTACACCAATGCCCATCCGCCCGGACACCGCGGCGAGACCCGCGCGCAGCGCCTGGCGGAGTTCTGCGCGCTGAACCCCGAGATGCCCGTCCTGGGCCTGCCGGAAGGCGCCGGGCTGCGCGTGCGCGCAGAACGCATCACCCTGATCGGGCCGCATGACGCGCCGCTGTTCCTGGGCCAGGAAGAACCGCGCGCCTTCCGTCCGGGCCTGCTGGAGATCCCGGCATGAAGCAGGTCATCGACACCATCGAACTCCTGTCCTCGGCCCACGTGACGGGCGTGGCGGTGGCCCGCCAGCTGCGCGACGCCGGCAACTGCGAAGTGGAAGTGACCCGGCTTGAGCGCGACGGCGCCGCCACGGAGTTTCTGTCCATCGTCATTCCGGGCGCCGACGAGGCCGCGCCGCAACTGGGCATCGTCGGCCGCCTGGGCGGCATCGGCGCGCGCCCCGCCGTCACCGGCCTGGTGTCCGACAGCGATGGCGCGGTGGTCGCCATCGCCGCGGCGTTCAAGCTGATGGCCATGGCGCGGCAGGGCGACGTCCTGCCCGGGACGGTGCGCATCCGCACGCACATCTGCCCGCGCGCCGGCACGCGCCCGCACCATCCGGTGCCGATGATGCGTTCGCCGTTCCCCATGCGCGAGATGATGTCGCACGAAGTCGATCCGCGCATGGACGCGATCCTGTCGGTGGACACCACGCGCGGCAACCGCCTCGTCAACAGGCGCGGCGTGGCGCTGACGCCCGTGGCCAGGCAGGGCTATCTGCTGCGCATCCCGGAAACCATGCTGGACGTGATGGGCTGGGTGAGCGGCGAATTGCCCGTGACCCTGCCGCTGACCACGCAGGACATCACCCCCTACGAAAACGGCTTGTGGCACGTGAACTCGCTGATGCAGCCCGCGATCGTCACGGATGCCCCGGTGGTGGGCGTGGCGCTGACCGCGCAGACGACCGTGCCGGGCTGCGCCACCGGCGTCACCAACGCGGTCGACGCCGACGTCGCCATGCGCTTCTGCATCGAGATCGCCAAGCTGTTCGGGCAAGGCGCCATGACCTTCTCGGACGACGCCGAATGGGCGGCGCTGCAGGCCCGCTACGGTTCCATGGCGCACCTGCAGACCGTGGGCCGCGAACCCGGGGGCGCCGCATGAGCGCGCATCCGCGGCGGCGCGTGGCGTTCTTCACCATCGGGCAATCGCCGCGCAGCGACGTGGTGCCCGAGATGGCGCCGCTCCTGGGCGAGCGCGTGCGCATCGACGAGTTCGGCGCGCTCGACGGCCTGGACGCGGCGGCGCTTGCCGCCATGGCGCCGCGCCCGGGCGAGTACCGCTACGCCACGCGGCTGCGCGACGGATCGCAGATCGAACTGGACGCGGCCGCCGCCGAGGCCCGGCTGGCCGAAGTCATGGCCCAGGCCGAAGTCATGGCCCAGGCCGATGCCGCGGGCTACGACGCGCTGGTGCCGCTGTGCACGGGCACGGCCATCGCGCCGATGCGCACCCTGGTGGTCGAGCCGCAGCAGGTCGTCGATCACCTGGTCGCCGGGCTGGCGGAGCATTGCCGCAAGGTGGGGCTGGTGGTGCCGCTGGAGGCGCAGGTCGACGCCTTCCACATGGTGGTGCCCTTGTCTTGCGAAAGCCAGGTCGTCCATGCCTCGCCCTACGAGGCAGACCCCGGGCAGGCCGAGCGCAATTTCGCGCGGGCGGGCAGGGAGCTGGCGTCCTGCGATCTGATCGTCATGCATTGCATGGGCTATGCCGAGCGCATGCGCGCGGCCGTGGCGCAGGCCGCGGGCCGCCCCGTGTTGCTGTCGAACCGCATGGTGGCGCGCACGCTCGCGCAGATACTGGAATAACGCCGCCGGAGCGATCCCGCGACCTCGCCGCGCCTGGCAATCCGGCGCGGCCGGGGCGGGCGAGCGGCGAGAGGAGACGAGGTCATCTCCGTCAAACGATTATTGGGAGTGTTTTCATGATTAGCCGTACTTTGCACCGCGCCGCTGGCGCTCTGTTCGCCGTTTCCGCCCTGGCGGCCACGCCGGCCCTGGCCGCCGATGCCTGGAAGCCTTCCAAGCCCGTGCGGCTGCTGGTGGGCTTCGCGCCCGGCGGCTCGGCCGACACGCTGGCGCGCCTCTTGGCCGAGCCGCTGTCGCAGCGCCTGGGCCAGCCCGTCGTCGTCGAAAACCTGGCCGGCGCCGGCGGCAACATCATGGCCTATCGCCTGAGCCAGTCGTCCGCCGACGGCTATACCATCGGCATCGCCGCGGCCGGCTCCATGGCCATCACCCACGTCCTGAATCCCAAGGGCACGAACTACAAGCCCGCCGACTTCACCCCGATCACGCTGGCCGCGGTGCAGCCCAACGTGGTCATCGTGAACAAGGACGTGCCGGCCAACAACCTCGCCGAACTGAAGGAATACTTCCAGAAGACGCCGAGCGCCACCTACGGCACGGCGGGCGTGGGCATTTCCAACCACCTGATCGCGGAAACCATGCTGTACAAGCTGGGCGTGAAGGTGCCGCATGCGGCCTACCGCGGCGCGGCCCCCGTCATCACCGACCTGCTGGGCGGCCACATCGCGATGACGATGGACAACATCTCCACCGCCGCGCCGCTGGCGTTGCAAGGCAAGGTGAAGGCCATCGGCGTCGCCTCGCTCAAGCGCGCGCCCCAGCTGCCCGACGTGCCCACGCTGGACGAGCAGGGCCTGAAGGGCTTCGACATGCCCACCTGGCAAGGCGTGTTCGCGCCGGCCGGCCTGCCCGCCGACGTGCTGGCCGCCTACTACGCCGCGCTGCAGGACGTGCTGAAGCAGCCCGCGCTGATCGAGAAGATGGCCGGCCTGGGTTCCGAGCCGGTCACCGGCATGACGCCCGAGCAGTTCGGCCAGTTCCTGGAAAAGGATCGCCAGCAATGGGCCGACATCGTCAAGGCGGCGAACATCAGCCTGTAGGATGGGTGGAGCGCGAGAGTTCTTAAGCTAGAAAACCGCCCTCCAGCGCGCCAAACCCATGCGGCCATGGGCAGATTGTGCCTGGCATCGACTGGAAAACAACCGATTGCGGCAGCATGGGTTACGCGCGTTGGATACTTGAGTTCTTGCCCAGGAACTGCCGCGCTTCACCCATCCTACGCCTGCCCTGCAGAACGCGGCGAACATCAGCCGTAGGATGGGTGGAGCGCGAGAATTCGTAGGATGGGTGGAGCGCGAGAATTCTTAAGTGAGAACCCCGCCCTCCAGCGCGCGAAACCCATGCGGCCGTAGGCAGATTGTGCCTGGCCTCGACTAGAAAACAACCGATTGCGGCAGCATGGGTTACGCGCGCTGGATACTTGAGTTCTTGCCCAGGAACTGCCGCGCTTCACCCATCCTTGTATGGTTCTGTAGCCCCCACCGAAATGTGTTCAGTGGGAGCTGGGGATCGGGACACACCCATCCATCAGCCGTTCGCGCGGACTGACGTCGGTAGATATCCCACCCCGCCCAAACACGTCGATTAAGAATCTAGCGGCCAAGACCGCCGATTGATCGCAAGGTAACGCATCGGGCGCGGCTTCCCCAGCAGGCATAACGCTATCGCAAGGGTTCTACAGATGCAAATCGCAGTGTCTTTTTTCGGCGCAGATGTGGGCAAGGCCGAGATCGTCGTGGCCGATCATGGCCGTGCCAAGCCCGTCACCAAAATCCTCAAGAACACGCCCAGCAGTCTGAGCAAATGGCTGCAAACCCTGCCGCAAGGCAGCGTGCTTGCCATGGAGTCCACCGGCGGCTACGAGCGCATGTTGGCTGACCTGGCCCACGAGT
>NZ_BCTQ01000049.1 GCF_001571365.1 Achromobacter denitrificans NBRC 15125
GGTTCTTGCCCAGGAACTGCCGCGCTCCACCCATCCTACGGTCCGTCCCATGGGCCATGGCGCTGCCTCAGGTCACGTACCGCATGGGTTGCGCGCGTTCAGCATCGAGGTTCTTGCCCAGGAACTGCCGCGCTTCACCCATCCTACGGTCCGTCCCATGGGCCATGGCGCTGCCTCAGGTCACGTACCGCATGGGTTGCGCGCGTTCAGCATCGAGATTCTTGCCCAGGAACTGCCGCGCTCCACCCATCCTACGGTCCATAGGCCTCAGATCACGTACAGGTCCACGTATTCGTGCACCGGCATGGCTTCCAGCGCCTGCTGGTCGAGCGAGGCGTCTAGGATGCGGGTTTGCTGCCGGGCGGGGAACACGCGCGCCAGGTTGACGCGGAACTTGGCTTCCAGCAAGGGGATGCCTTCGGCGCGGCGGCGCTGGTGGCCGATGGGGTACTCGCAGACGACTTCGTCCAGGCGCGTGCCGTCGTTGAACTCCACGGTCAGGGCGTTGGCGATCGAGCGCTTGTCGGGGTCGTGGTAGTCCCGGGTGTAGGCCGGATCCTCGACGCAGACGATCTTGGCGCGCAGGGCGTCGATGCGCGGATCCCGCGCGACCGCGTCTTCGTAGTCGGCCGCGGTGAGGCGCCCGAACAGCACCGGCACCGCCACCATGTACTGGATGCAGTGGTCGCGGTCGGCCGGGTTGGCCAGCGGCCCCTGTTTGTCGATGATGCGGATGCAAGCCTCGTGCGTGCGGATCGTGATCTTCGCGATGTCTTCGGGGCGCTTGCCCGCCGCCTGCAGCTGCCGGTGGATGTCCATGGCGCATTCGACGGCGGTCTGGGCATGGAATTCAGCCGGGAACGAGATCTTGAACAGCACGTTTTCCATCACGTAGCTGCCGTAGGGGCGCTGGAACCGGAAAGGCTGGCCCTTGAACAGCACGTCGTAGAAGCCCCAGGTCCTGGCGGTCAGCACCGAGGGGTAGCCCATTTCGCCGGTGCGGGCGATCAGGGCCAGGCGCACCGCGCGGCTGGTGGCATCGCCCGCGGCCCAGCTCTTCCTGCTGCCGGTATTGGGGGCGTGGCGGTACGTGCGCAGGCTTTGGCCGTCGACCCAGGCCAGGGACACGGCGTTGATCACCTCGTCGCGGTCCAGCCCCAGCATCTGCGCCACGACGGCGGTGGAGGCCACCTTGACCAGGACCACGTGGTCCAGCCCGACCTTGTTGAAGGAGTTCTCCAGCGCGATGCAGCCCTGGATCTCGTGCGCCTTGATCATGCCGGTCAGCACGTCGCGCATGGTCAGGGGCGGCCTGCCGGCGGCGACTGCGGTGCGCGACAGCCAGTCGGCCGTGGCCAGGATGCCGCCCAGGTTGTCGGACGGGTGGCCCCATTCGGCGGCCAGCCAGGTGTCGTTGAAATCCAGCCAGCGGATCATCGCGCCGATGTTGAACGCGGCCTGGACGGGGTCCAGCTGGAACTGGGTGCCCGGCACCTTGGCGCCGTGGGGCACGACCGTGCCCGGCACGACCGGGCCGAGCAGTTTCCTGCACGCGGGGTATTCAAGCGCTTCCAGGCCGCAGCCCAGGGTGTCGATCAGGCAGTTGCGGGCCGTCTCGTAGGCCGTGCCGCTCTGGATCTCATAGTTCAGTACGTAGTCGGCGATGTCGACCAGGACCTGGTCGGGATCGGGACGGACGTTGGATATCGGGGCAGACATGTCGGAACCTCTCCTGAGTGAGTACAGGAGGCCCGGGGCCCGCGCGGCGCTGCTCGTTGGATGCGCGGGCCCATGGGTCGCCTTACTTACGCTTTTCGATCGGCACGAACTTCTGATCTTCCGGGCCCACGTAGTTGGCGGTGGGGCGGATGATCTTGTTGTCGATGCGCTGCTCGATGACGTGGGCCGACCAGCCCGCCGTGCGCGCGATGACGAACAGCGGGGTGAACATGGCGGTGGGCACGCCCATCATGTGGTAGCTGACGGCCGAGAACCAGTCCAGGTTGGGGAACATCTTCTTGATGTCCCACATGACGGTTTCCAGGCGTTCGGCGATATCGAACATCTTGGTGCTGCCGGCCTTCTTGGACAGCTTTTTCGCCACGTCCTTGATGACCTTGTTGCGGGGGTCGGACACCGTGTAGACCGGGTGGCCGAAGCCGATGACGACTTCCTTGGCTTCCACGCGGCGGCGGATGTCGGCCTCGGCTTCGTCGGGGGTCTCGTAGCGCTTCTGCACTTCGAAGGCGACCTCGTTGGCGCCGCCGTGCTTGGGGCCGCGCAGCGCGCCGATCGCGCCGGTGATGGAGGAGTACATGTCCGAGCCGGTGCCGGCGATGACGCGCGCGGTGAACGTGGACGCGTTGAATTCATGCTCGGCGTACAGGTTCAGCGAGATGTGCATGGCCTTGACCCAGTCTTCGTTGGGCTTCTCGCCGTGCAGCAGGTGCAGGAAGTGGCCGCCGATGCTGTCGTCGTCGGTCTGGACGTCGATGATGCGGCCGTTGTGGCTGTAGTGGTACCAGTACAGCAGCGCCGAGCCCAGGTTGGCCATCAGGCGGTCGGCGATGTCGCGCGCGCCCGGGGTATTGTGGTCGTCCTTTTCGGGCAGCACGCAGCCCAGCACCGACACGGCGGTGCGCATCACGTCCATGGGGTGGCTGGCGGCGGGGAGCGCTTCCAGCGCGGCTTGCAGCTGGGCGGGCAGGCCGCGCAGGCTGCGCAGCTTTTCCTTGTAGGCCTTCAGTTCGGCCTTGTTGGGCAGCTTGCCGTGGACGAGCAGGTGGGCGATTTCCTCGAATTCGCTGGTGTGGGCGATGTCCAGGATGTCGTAGCCGCGGTAGTGCAGGTCGTTGCCGCTGCGGCCAACCGTACACAGCGCGGTGTTGCCGGCGACGACGCCGGACAGGGCAACCGACTTCTTGGGTTTGAAACCGGCTTTTTCTTCCGGCTTGGCGTCCGTTTTCGCTTCCTGCTTCTTGGGAGCCGTGCTCATGTCTCTACTCCTTTCCTTTCGCGGTGGTCGATGCAATGGGGTGGGCATGCATGGCGCCGGGCAGCCGCCGCGGCGCCGGAAGTTGCGGGCTTACGCCTTGCCTTTCTGGAAAAGCGCGTCCAGTTTCGATTCGAATTCGTGGTAGCCGATGCGGTCGTAGAGCTCTTCGCGCGTCTGCATCAGGTCCACCACGTTCTTCTGGTGGCCGTCGCGGCGGATGGCGGTGTAGACGGCCTCGGCGGCCTTGTTCATGGCGCGGAAGGCGGACAGGGGATACAGCACCATGCCCACGCCCACGCTCTTGAGTTCCTCGACCGAGAACAGCGGGGTCTTGCCGAACTCGGTGATATTGGCCAGCACCGGCACCTTGACGGCCTTGACGAACCGGTCGTAGGTGGGGAGGTCGTAGGCGGCCTCGGCGAAGATGGCGTCGGCGCCGGCTTCCACGCAGGCCAGCGCGCGCTCGATGGCGGCGTCCACGCCGTGCGAGGCGATCGCGTCGGTGCGGGCGATCAGGTAGAAGTCGCTGTCGGTGCGGGCATCGGCGGCGGCCTTGACGCGGTCGGCCATTTCCTCGGTCGAGACGATTTCCTTGCCGGGGCGGTGGCCGCAACGCTTGGCGCCGACCTGGTCCTCGATATGGCAGGCGGCGGCGCCGAATTTGATCAGGCTCTTGACGGTGCGGGCGATGTTGAACGCCGAGGGGCCGAAGCCGGTGTCGATGTCCACCAGCAGGGGCACGTCGCAGACGTCGGTGATGCGGCGCACGTCGGTCAGGACGTCGTCCATCGTGTTGATGCCGAGGTCGGGCAGGCCCAGCGAGCCGGCCGCGACGCCGCCGCCGGACAGGTAGATGGCCCGGTAGCCGGCGCGCTTGGCCAGCAGGGCGTGGTTGGCGTTGATGGCGCCGATGATCTGCAGCGGGCTTTCTTCGGCGAGGGCGCGGCGGAAGAGGGCGCCGGCGGATTCGGGTCTGGACATGGGTGGTCTCCGTATATGGACCGGGTGTTCTCGAAAGCCCCGGATGGAACGACTGGACTGCGGACTGGCGGCGGGCCGGCCGGGAGGGGACGCGCCCCGCCCAGGATCCCCGACCTTACCGCGGGCCCGGAAAATAAATCTGTCCCCTTCGCGACAATCCCTTGAGCGGGAACAAAGAGACAGGTTTATGTTGCGGACGCAAATGGAAGCGCCTAGGAATTGGGCCCGCGAACGGGCCCAATCCTTGACTCATGCGCTGCTTACTTCAGCAGGTCCTTGACGCCGTCGCGCTCTTCCAGGAGCTCTTTCAGCGTGAAGTCCAGGCGCTCGCGCGAGAAGGCGTCGATTTCCAGGCCTTCGATGCGCTTGTATTCGCCGTTTTCGGTCGTGACCGGCACGCCGTAGATGATGCCTTCGGGGATGCCGTAGGAGCCGTCGGACGGGATGCCCATCGTGACCCACTTGCCGTTGCTGCCCAGGACCCAGTCACGGACGTGGTCGATGGCGGCGTTGGCGGCCGAGGCGGCCGAGGACAGGCCGCGGGCTTCGATGATGGCGGCGCCGCGCTTGCCCACGGTCGGGATGAAGGTGTCGCGGTTCCAGGCGTCGTCGTTGATCAGCTTGGACAGCGATTCGCCGCCGACGGTGGCGAAGCGGTAGTCGGGGTACATGGTGGGCGAGTGGTTGCCCCACACGACCAGCTTCTCGATGTCGGCCACGGCCTTGCCCGACTTGGCGGCCAGTTGCGACAGGGCGCGGTTGTGGTCCAGGCGCAGCATGGCGGTGAAGTTCTTGGCCGGCAGGTCCGGGGCCGACTTCATGGCGATGTAGGCGTTGGTGTTGGCCGGGTTGCCCACGACCAGGACCTTGACGTTGCGGCTGGCGACGTCGTTCAGGGCCTTGCCTTGCGCCGTGAAGATCTGGGCGTTGACGGACAGCAGGTCCTTGCGTTCCATGCCGGGGCCGCGCGGACGGGCGCCGACCAGCAGGGCCACGTCGGCGTCCTTGAAGGCGGTGCGCGGGTCGCTGTGAGCGGTGACTTCCTGCAGCAGCGGGAAAGCGCAGTCATCCAGTTCCATGATGACGCCCTTCAGGGCCTTTTGCGCCTTCTCGTCGGGGATTTCCAGCAGTTGCAGGATGACGGGTTGATCTTTACCCAGCATTTCGCCCGAGGCGATGCGGAATAGCAGTGCGTAACCGATTTGGCCGGCGGCGCCGGTGACGGCGACACGCAAGGCAGGCTTGGACATGGACGTTCTCCGTAATGGTTTGGCGAGAAAAAAATCTCACCAATCAGTGTAATCGTTGGGGCGCGAAAATCGACGCGCGCACGGCTGGGGCGCGGCGCCCGGGCAGCGGTGAATCCTAGATCGATTTTACGTGTGCGTCAATTGCTCTTCTATCTTATATAAGACATAAGACGTTGGACAGCGTCCCTCGCGGTATGCCACAATAGAGCGTTTATTCGAATGCGCCGCAGCCCTGATCGGCCGCGCGCCTGTATCAAGCCAGAAGACCGGCGGCAGCGGCGTATTGCGGATGGGTTTCGCCTCCTTTGCGCCGCCTTCCCATTCTCCGGATAAACATGACACAACCAAGAAGATCCATGGCAGAGCCTCGGCCCGAAACCTCCTTACGCACTCGCGCCGCCCGTCCCTCGGGCGAGGGGGCCGCTTTCAGTCCGCTCTACCGGCAGATCAAGGACCTGCTGGTCCAAAGCCTGGAGCGCGGCGAATGGAAGCCGGGCGAGCTCATCCCCAGCGAAATCGACCTCGCCGCCCGTTTCCAGGTGAGCCAGGGCACGGTGCGCAAGGCGGTCGACGAGCTGGCCGCCGAGCACATGCTGCTGCGCCGCCAGGGCAAGGGCACTTTCGTCGCCACCCACCACGAAGCGCGCGTCCGCTACCGTTTCCTGCGCCTGGCCCCCGATGACGAGGGCGAGGCCGGCCGGGCGGAAAGCCGCATCCTGGAATGCCGCCGCATGCGCGCGCCCGCCGAGATCGCGCGCGCCCTGGACTTGCGCGCCGGCGAAACCGTCGTGATGATCCGCCGCCTGCTGTCCCTGGGGCACGCGCCCACCGTGGTGGACGACATCTGGCTGCCCGGTTCCATTTTCCGCGGACTGACCCTGGAGCTGCTGACCGCCAACAAGGCGCCCCTCTATGGCCTGTTTGAATCCGAATTCGGCGTGAGCATGGTGCGCGCGGACGAGAAGCTGCGCGCGGTCGTCGCGCCGGCCGAGGTCTGTCCGCTGCTTAATGTTGCCGCCGGAACGCCGTTGTTGCAGGTGGATCGCGTGTCCTACACCTATGGTGACCGCCCCATGGAAATCCGCCGGGGGTTGTACTTGACCGATCGATACCATTACCGCAATAGTTTGAATTGATGAGCTTTTTGACTACGATTTGATACCGACCCTATCTCTGGGCGAAAATACCGTGTTTGCCCGCAAGGGCCACGGCATTCTTGCCGTCACGATTCCCTAGTTCCGAAACACCGAGGCCGTCATGTCCGACACCGCTGCCAAGCCACGTCCGCAGTTTCGCAATATTGGCATTGCGCAACTTGCCAACTACCGCCTGCCCCTGGCCGGCAAGCTGTCCATCCTGCACCGCGTCAGCGGCGCGCTGCTGTTCCTCTGTCTTCCCTTGGTCATCCTGCCGCTGTTCGCGGCCAGCGTGGCCGCTCCGCAGACGTTCGCCGCCGTGGCCGCGTACGCCGGCAACCCGATAGTCAAGCTTGTCTTCCTGGTCCTGGTCTGGGGCTACCTGCACCATTTCTGTGCCGGCATCCGCTACCTGCTGCTGGATCTGCACATCGGCATCGACAAGCTGTCGGCGAAGAAGAGCGCCGGCGTGGTTTTCGGGGTGAGCCTGGCGCTGACCCTGGTGTTCGCCCTCAAATTGTTCGGAGTGCTGTAATGGCCGACGTGAAAAACTACGGACCCAAGCGTCTTGTCGTGGGCGCCCACTACGGCGTCATGGATTTCATCATCCAGCGCGTCACCGCCGTCATCATGGCCGTGTACACGCTGGTGCTGCTGATCGGCATCCTGATGATGCCGGCCTTCACGTACGAGCACTGGACCGCGCTGTTCAACTTCTACGTGGGCGTTCTTCCGGTCGGCCAGATCCTGGCCACCCTTGCATTCGTTGCGCTGGCCTGGCACGCCTGGATTGGCGTGCGCGACATCTGGATGGACTACGTCAAGTCGGTGGGCGTGCGCCTGCTGCTGCAAGTGCTGACGATCCTCTGGCTGGTCGGTTCGGTCGTTTACTTCGCGCAAATCCTCTGGAGCATTTAAGCCGTGGTCTCTGTCATGAAATCCCTGCCGCGCCGCCAGTTTGATGTGGTGGTCGTTGGCGCCGGCGGAGCCGGCATGCGTTGTTCGCTGCAACTGTCCCAAGCGGGCCTGTCCGTTGCAGTGCTGTCCAAGGTGTTCCCCACGCGTTCGCACACGGTTGCCGCCCAAGGCGGCGTGAGCGCCTCGCTGGGCAACATGAGCGAAGACAACTGGTACTGGCACATGTACGACACCGTCAAGGGGTCGGACTGGCTGGGCGACCAGGACGCCATCGAATTCATGTGCCGCGAAGCCCCGAACGCCGTGTACGAGCTCGAACACTTCGGCATGCCGTTCGACCGCAACCCCGACGGCACCATTTACCAGCGTCCGTTCGGCGGCCACACCGCCAACTTCGGCGAGAAGCCGGTCCAGCGCGCCTGTGCCGCTGCCGACCGCACCGGCCACGCGCTGCTGCACACGCTCTACCAGCGCAACGTCGCCGCGCGCACCCAGTTCTTCGTCGAATGGATGGCGCTGGACCTGCTGCGCAACGAAGCCGGCGACGTCGTGGGCGTGACCGCCCTCGAAATGGAAACGGGCGAGATCTACATCCTGGAAGCCAAGACCACGGTGCTGGCCACCGGCGGCGCCGGTCGCATCTGGGCCGCTTCCACCAACGCCTTCATCAACACCGGTGACGGCCTGGGCATGGCCGCCCGCGCGGGCATTCCGCTGCAGGACATGGAATTCTGGCAATTCCACCCGACCGGCGTGGCCGGCGCCGGCGTGCTGATCACCGAAGGCGTGCGCGGCGAAGGCGGCATCCTGCTGAACAAGGATGGCGAACGCTTCATGGAGCGCTACGCGCCCACGCTGAAGGACCTGGCTCCGCGCGACTTCGTGTCCCGCTCGATGGACCAGGAAATCAAGGAAGGCCGCGGCTGCGGTCCCGACGGCAGCTACGTGGTCCTGAAGCTCGACCACCTGGGCGCCGACGTGATCAACAAGCGCCTGCCGTCGATCCGCGAAATCGCCATCAAGTTCGGCAACGTGGACCCGATCAAGGAACCGATCCCCGTCGTCCCGACCATCCACTACCAGATGGGCGGCATCCCGGCCAACTACCACGGCCAGGTGCTGACGCGCGAAAACGGCGAGAACAAGATCGTCAACGGCCTGTACGCCATCGGCGAATGCGCCGCGGTGTCGGTGCACGGCGCCAACCGCCTGGGCACGAACTCGCTGCTGGACCTGATCGTCTTCGGCCGCGCCACCGGCAACCACATCGTCAATTCGCATCCGGAACGCCAGCACGCGCACCAGCCCGTGCCGCAGCAAGCCGTCGAATTCTCGATGGACCGCATCAACAAGCTGGAATCGCGCACCTCGGGCGAAAAGACCCAGGACATCGGCAACGCCATCCGCTTCTCGATGCAGCGCCACTGCGGCGTGTTCCGCACGCTGGAGCTGCTGAACGAAGGCGTGACCCAGATCGAAGACCTGGCCAAGCAAGCCGACAACATCTACTTCAAGGACAAGTCCAAGGTGTTCAACACCGCGCGCGTCGAGGCGCTGGAACTGGCCAACATGACCGAAGTGGCCCGCGCCACCATCAAGTCGGCCGCCAACCGCACCGAAAGCCGCGGCGCGCACGCGCTGGACGATCACCCGACCCGCGACGACGAGAACTGGCTGAAGCACACGCTGTGGTACTCCGAAGGCAGCCGCCTGGATTACAAGCCCGTGCAGATGAAGCCTCTGACGGTCGAGTCCTTCCCGCCCAAGGCGCGTACCTTCTAAGTCCGGATAGAGTCCTACTATGAGCACCAAGAGAATCGTCAAGTTCGAAATCTACCGCTACGATCCGGACAAGGACGAGCGCCCGTACATGCAGAAGCTGGAAGTCGAACTCCAGCCGACCGACAAGATGCTGCTCGATGCGCTGGTGCGCATCAAGAACGACGTCGATGACAGCCTGGCCCTGCGCCGCTCGTGCCGCGAAGGCGTGTGCGGTTCCGACGCCATGAACATCAACGGCAAGAACGGCCTGGCCTGCACGACGAACCTGCGCGAGCTGAAGGAACCGATCGTGCTGCGTCCGCTGCCGGGCCTGCCGGTCATCCGCGACCTGATCGTGGACATGACGCACTTCTTCAACCAGTACCACTCGATCCGTCCGTACCTCATCAACGACACGCCGCCGCCCGAAAAGGAACGCCTGCAGTCGCCCGAGGCGCGCGAAGAGCTGGACGGCCTGTACGAGTGCATCCTGTGCGCGTGCTGTTCCACTTCCTGCCCGTCGTTCTGGTGGAACCCGGACAAGTTCGTCGGCCCGGCCGGCCTGCTGCAAGCCTACCGCTTCATCGCCGACAGCCGCGACGAAGCCACGGGTTCGCGCCTGGACAACCTGGACGATCCGTACCGCCTGTTCCGTTGCCACACCATCATGAACTGCGTCGACGTCTGTCCGAAGGGCCTGAACCCGACCAAGGCGATCGGCAAGATCAAGGAACTGCTGGTCCGTCGCACGGTCTAGTCTGAAGCAGGATTTTTTTATCGCCGAGCCTTCCGGGATATGGCCCTCCCGGAGGGCGGCAAGCCCGGGTGGCGCCGAGGTCCGTAGGCTTTCCGCCGCCGGGCCGGCACGGGGCGGAAACGCCTCCCCGGGCGCAGCTGGTCCGCGTAGCGGACGCGGCGCGAGGGCTTCATTTAGGTGTAACGATGAGCAGGCTAACTGAACTAGAGCGGGCACGTCTGCGTTGGCGGGCGCGTCGCGGTCTGCTCGAAAACGACTTGATCATCACCCGGTACCTGGATGCCCACGAGGCCGAACTTACCGATGATGACGTAGCCGCATTGACGCAGCTGTTCGAAATGGGAGACAACGACCTGCTCGACCTGCTGCTGGCACGCAAGGAACTCCAGGGCGAGCTCGACACGCCCAGGCTTCGGAGCATTATTGGCCAGATGCGCGCGCTCTGATTAATTGAGAGGAAAAAACATGAACCTGTCTGACAAAAAAGCCACGCTATCCTTCTCGGACGGCAGCGCTCCCATTGAGTTCCCTGTCTACAAGGGCACGGTCGGTCCGGATGTGATCGACATCCGCAAGCTTTACGGCCAGACGGGCATGTTTACGTTTGACCCGGGCTTCATGTCCACCGCCGCCTGCGAATCGGGCATCACGTACATCGACGGCGACAAGGGCGAGCTGCTGTATCGCGGCTTCCCCATCGAGCAGCTGGCCGTGAACTGCGACTTCATGGACATCTGCTACCTGATCCTGAACGGCGAACTGCCCAACAAGGACCAGAAGGCCGACTTCGACTCGCAAGTCACCCATCACACGATGGTGAACGAGCAGCTGCATTTCTTCCTGCGCGGCTTCCGCCGCGACGCGCACCCGATGGCCGTCCTGACGGGCCTGGTCGGCGCGCTGTCCGCGTTCTACCACGACTCCACCGACATCACGAACCCGCAGCATCGCCACATCTCGGCCATCCGCCTGATCGCCAAGATGCCGACGCTGGTCGCGATGGCCTACAAGTACTCGCAAGGCCAGCCCTTCATCTACCCGCAGAACGACCTGTCCTACACGGGCAACTTCCTGCGCATGATGTTCGCCACGCCGTGCGAAGACTACAAGGTCAATGAAGTCGTCGAGCGCGCGCTGGACCGCATCTTCATCCTGCACGCCGACCACGAGCAGAACGCCTCGACCTCGACCGTCCGCCTGTGCGGCTCGTCGGGCACCAACCCGTTCGCCGCCATCTCGGCCGGCGTGGCTTGCCTGTGGGGCCCGGCTCACGGCGGCGCCAACGAAGCTTGCCTGCAGATGCTGGAAGAGCTGCAAGCCAACGGCGGCATCGACAAGGTCGGCGAGTTCATGGAGAAGGTCAAGGACAAGAACTCGGGCGTGCGCCTGATGGGCTTTGGCCACCGCGTCTACAAGAACTACGACCCGCGCGCCAAGCTGATGCAGGAAACCTGCAAGGAAGTGCTCTCGGCCCTGGGCCTGGAAAACGACCCGCTGTTCAAGCTGGCCATGGAACTGGAACGCATCGCCCTGTCGGATCCGTACTTCGTGCAGCGCAAGCTGTACCCGAACGTGGACTTCTACTCGGGTATCGTCCAGCGCGCCATCGGCATCCCGACCTCGCTGTTCACGGCCATCTTCGCGCTGGCCCGCACGGTGGGCTGGATCGCCCAGTGGAACGAAATGCTGTCGGATCCCGATTACAAGATCGGCCGTCCGCGCCAGCTGTTCACCGGTTCGGTCACGCGCGACGTGCCCCCGATGGACAAGCGTTGATCCGCTAGCGGTCCGCTCCGAGAAACCCGCCTTCAACGAGGCGGGTTTTTTCATGGGCGCAGCCCGTCCGCGGCAGCCTGTCCGCCTGCCTCCGGAAGCGGGGACGCGCCGGTCCCAGGGCCCGATGGGGCAACGGGTAAATACCAATTCAAAGGCAGTTGCCTTTTGGCAGAATCTTCGGGACAAAGCGGGGGGGCGACTCCCCGCCCGGCAGCACGCAGGAAGCAGCAGGCAGCAAGAGGACCGATAAGCCGTATTTCCGCAAAATCCGTGTCAATCTCTGGCACTGGCCCCGCCGGAGGGGAAATGAAGCTGAACTATTCGACCGAGAAGGTGAGTGAGCGCCAGAGGCCCGAGTACTGGAACGAAGTCGTCTGCAAACATTGTGTACAGGCCGACAGCACCATCGACAGCTCAGGCAGTTTCATCGGCAAGTACGCCGCCAAGTCGATCGACGAGATCGAGATATCGCGGATGTCTTCTCCCCGCCATGTGTGGCAGCGCGCGGCCAGGCACGTGCGCCGGGATGAGAACGAGGCATTCCTGTTGACGCTGATGGAGGCGGGAACGGGCCATCTGTCGCAATCGGGCCGTTCCACGCACATCAACAATGGCGATATCGCCCTGTACGACGCCGAGCGCCTGTTCACCTACGATATGACGCCCGAGTCCGTCTTGCTGTTGCGCATTCCACGCAAGCAATTGCTGTATCGCGCCCCGCTGGCGGAACGCTATACGGCCATGCGCTTCATGCCGGACAAACCCATCACCGGCTTGCTGTTCCACACGATACGCTCCGCCGCCGACATCAACTTCTCCGAGGATCTGCCTCCCGGCGTGCAAACCCAGTTTGCCGCGTCCTTGCTCGACCTGCTGGCGGCGACGATCCAGATGCAGATGGCCGGCAGCGACTCGGCCGCCAGCGAACGCGAGAGGCTGCTCGGGAGCGCCAAACAGTACGTGGAGTCCCACCTGGACGATCCCCAGCTCACGGTGGACCGGATCGCCATCGCCTTGCGCGTGTCCGAGCGCACGCTCACCCGCATGTTCGCCGAGAGCGGCACCACGCCCATGCGCTGGGTCTGGCAGCGGCGGCTTGAATCCGCCTATTGTTCGCTGAAGGAGGGCAGGGCGCGTCAGGTGACCGAGGCCGCGTTCCGCCATGGATTCAACGACGTTTCGCATTTCAGCCGGATCTTCAAACTCTGCTACGGCCATTCGCCGAAAGACCTGCTGAGTCGAACAAGGCGCTGAGCGGCGCCGGTCCGGCAGCCCGCTGGGGCCCGTCCTGGGGTCCAGCGGGCTGTTTCTTTTCCCGCTTCCGATTCCGCGCCGCGCGCGCGTGGCTGTCACAGTCAAGTCGGCTGGCGGTCACGAACAAGAATCCGTTCGGCACGCGCCGTAATCTGCTTCCAGACACGCATCAGGCTATTTCAAGCCGCGCAAGACGATAGCGTCTGGCGGTTTCTGTCGGTTGACGTCAAGGAGGACGGAATGAATCACGATGATCTGCACTACATGGGACTGCGCGAAATCGGCAAGGCCATTCAATCCGGCGAGGTCTCTTCTGAAACCGTCACCGAGCGGCAGTTCGAACGCATCGACAAACTGGACGGCCGCCTCAAGAGCTACGTCCTGCTCATGAAGGACGGCGCGATGGCGGCTGCCCGCCAGGCGGACCGGGAGATCGCGCAAGGCCAGGTGCGCGGCCCCCTGCATGGGGTGCCCGTCGCGGTGAAAGACCTGTGCTGGACCTTCGACGCGCCCACCGCGTTCGGAACGACGGTCTACCGGGAGTTTCAATCCCGCGAAGACGGCACGGTGGTGAAGCGCCTGCGGGAGTCCGGCGCCGTCCTGCTGGGCAAGGTCCAGCTGACCGAGGGCGCGCTCACGGACCATCATCCGGACATCGATCCACCCATCAATCCCTGGAATCCCGAGCACTGGACCGGCGTGTCTTCCAGCGGGTCGGGCGTGGCGCCGGCGGCCGGGCTTTGCTATGGCGCGATCGGCACCGATACCGGCGGCTCGATCCGCTTCCCGTCCGCGGCTTGCGGACTGTCGGGCATCAAGCCGACTTGGGGGCGCGTCAGCCGCTACGGCGCGTTCGAGCTGGCGGCATCGCTCGATCACCTGGGGCCGATGACGCGCAGCGCGGAGGATTCGGCCGCGATGCTGCAGGTCATCGCGGGCGCCGACGAGAACGATCCGACGGCCAGTCAGTTGCCGGTTCCCGATTATCTGAGCGAGATGGAGCGGGGCGTCAAGGGGCTGCGCATCGGCGTCGATTCCCGCTGGAACCATGACGATGTCGATGCGCCGACGCGCAAGATGATGGACGAAGCCGTTGCCGTAATGGCGAAGCTGGGCGCGGAGATCGTCGAGGTCAAGGCGCCCGACGCGGTCGATGTGCAGCGCAACTGGTTCAACCTGTGCAGCATCGAAGCGGCCGTGGCCCATGAAGAAACCTATGCGCGGCACAAGGGCTCCTACGGCCCGGCATTGGCCAACCTGATCGAGATGGGCATGGCCCAGAGCGGCATCGACTACCAGAAGATTCTGCTGCAGCGCGCCGCGTACACGGGCAAGATGCGGGCCCTGATGCAGACGGTGGACGTGCTGTTGATTCCCACCACGCCGATCGCCTCGCCGACGGTGGCGCAAATGCACGTCACTGGCCAGGCCTATGTGGACATCTGGTTCGCCATGATGCGCTACACGGCGCCGCTGGACATGGCGGGCGTGCCCACCATTACCTTGCCCGGCGGCTTTCTCGAAGGGGCCGGCACGCCGATCGGCTTCCAGTTAGTGGGCGCCGATTTTCGCGAAGACCTGATCGTGCGCGCCGCGCATGCGTATCAGCAAATGACGGATTGGCATCGCAGGCATCCCGATCTGGCCGGTGCCTGAGCGCGCGGGCGCGCGTCGGCGTCGGGCCGGATCGCAGCCGCAGGATCGCCGCCGGCGGGAGACGCCGGCGGGGGCAATTCAACGAAGGAGTGTCCATGTCCCTCAATCGACGGGGTTTCATCAAAACCGCGGCCGGCGTGCTGGCGTACGCCAGCAGCTTCGATCTGCTCGCGCAGGCGCAAATCGATTCGTCCAAGCCGATCAAGGTGGCCAACCTGCTGGACAAGACCGGCGTCCTGAACAACTACTGCCTGAAGCAGATCAAGGCGGTCGCCATGGCGGCCGACGAGATCAATGCATCGGGCGGATTGCTGGGCCGTAAGGTAGAGGTCGCCTTCTACGACACCCAGTCCAGCAACCGGCTCTATTCGCAATACGCGACCCAGGCGTTCGTCCGCGACAAGGCCGACGTCATCCACGGCGCCGTCGCCAGTTCCGCGCGCGAAGTGGTCAGGCCGATCGTGCAGCGCTTCAAGGGGCTGTACTTCTACAACGCCCTGTACGAAGGCGGCGTATGCGATCGCCGCCACGTGTGTCCCGGCATGGTGCCGGGCCAGGAGTTGGACCCGCTGGTCGACTACGTGATCAAAGAGCGCAACGCCAAGACGCACTACATCCTGGCGGCCGACTACAACTACGGCCAGATCACCAGCAAATGGCTGCAGAAGTTCATCCGGGAAAAGGGCGGCAAGGACGTGGCCGTCGAGTTCTTTCCCCTGGACGTGACCAACTTCGCGCCCGCGCTCAGCCGCATCCAGGCCGCCAAGCCCGATGCGGTGTGGTCCGCGCTGGTCGGCGATGCCCACATGAGCTTCTACCGCCAGTTCGAATCGACCATAGGCAAGAAGAACATGACGCTGATCGGCACCGTGTACGGCGCCGCCAGGGAAAACTCCATGCTCAGCGCGCAGGAGAACGACGGCACCATCATCGCCGCGTCCTTCATCGACACGCTGCCCACCGACGCGGCCAGGAAATTCGTGAAGCGCTTCGCGGACTTCACCGGGGAGTCGGACTACATCGGCGAGTATGGAGAGTACGGCTACCGCGGCATGATGCTATGGGCCGAAGCGGTCCGGCGCGCCGGCAGCGTGGAGCCGGACAAGGTCATCGCCGCCTTGCCGGGGACCCGGTACGACGGCCCCGGCGGACTGTACTCCATCGATGAGCAGTCCAATCACGTCGTCATGGATATCCATATCGCCATCGGCAACAAGGACAAGGGCTTCGACGTGGTCAAGTCATTCCCCCAGCGCCAGCCCACCGATACCCAGGCGGTATGCGACCTGAGGCGCAATCCCGACGACACCCGGCAGTACGAGCCCAAGCTCTAGATGCCGGAAGTACCAGGGCCGCCGCTACGCCGACGGCCCTGGCGGACATCAACCATCCGCTTCGGAGAGCCGCGTGACATCGCTATACACCGGTCTTTACCTAGTCGTATTTTCGATCTCCCTGATGTTGCTGATCAGCCTGGGGCTGGCGGTGATATTCGGCATGATGAAGGTCATCAACCTGGCCCACGGCGAATTCATGATGGTGGGCGGATACGCGTGCGTGCTGTCCGCCAACGCCGGCGCGCCGCTGTGGCTGGGCGTACTGGCCGGCGGGGCGATCGCCGGCATTGCAGGCATCGTGGTCGAGCGGCTCGTCATCCGCTTCCTCTACGGACGGATGGTCGACACGCTGTTGGCCACCTGGGGGTTGTCGCTGCTGTTCGTCGGGGCGGCCACCACCGTGTTCGGCGCATCCAGCATGGGAATGTCGACGGACTTCGCCAACGTCAGCCTGGGCGGCATGAGTGTCTCTTCCTACAACCTGGCGATCTGCGCGTTTTCCTTCTCGCTGGTCGCGCTGTGCTGGTGGCTGGCGGTTCGGACCAAGGCGGGCCTGATCGTGCGCGGAACCATGCAGGCCCCGGAGATGGCGGCTTGCCTGGGCGTGGATCGAGACCGCGTCTACATGTCCACGTTCGGGCTGGGTTCCTGCCTGGCCGGGCTGGCGGGCGCGGCGCTGGCGCCATTGACCGGGGTGAGTCCGGCCATGGGCGGCTTTTTCGTGGCCAAGGCGTTCATCACGGTCATCGTCGGCGGCCACCTGCCTCTCGTGGGCGCGAGCGCGGCCTCATCCCTGTTCGGCGCGATCGACGGCGTGGTGTCCTATGCCTACAGCTCGGTGCTGGGCGAGGTCAGCATGCTGATCGCGGCGGTTCTCCTACTGCGCATGCTCCCCTTGGGCATCACAGGCAGAATGAAGCGAGGTATGTAGCATGAGCAGCCATACGTTTTCCATGAGTTTCGACGCGCATGCCGGACGCCGGCCCCGATGGCCCTGGTGGGCATCGGTGGGCGTTTGCGTGGCGCTGATGCTGGCCGTGCCCTTGTACGCCGACACGGCGCTCCAGCTGGACCTGTCGCTGGTGATGATCCTGTCGCTGCTGGCGCTGAGCATGGGGCTGCTGTGGGGCTACGTCGGGATCCTGAGCTTCGGCCAGACGATTTTCTTCGGCCTCGGCGGCTATGCCTATGCCTTGTTCAGCCTGAATACGGATCTGCCCGTGGTGGCGTTCGCCCTGGCGGCCATCGTGCCCATGTTCTTCGCTGTGCTGCTGGGCTACTTCATGATGTTCGGCCGGATCAGCGATATCTACCTGAGCGTCATCACGCTGGTCGTCACGCTGATCTTCGAGAAGGGCGTGCGCGCCACCTCGGGGCCCGAATACGTCATCGGCACCGTGCGGCTCAACGGACAGAACGGTATACCCGGCGTGCCGGGCCTGCCTCTGCGGATCGGGCCGCTCGACCTGCAATCCATCGAAGGCATTTTCTACCTGGCCTTGTTCTTCCTGGCCCTGGCGTACGTGGGCATCCGCCTGTTCCTGGCCAGCCCGACGGGACGCGTGCTGGTGGGGCTGCGGGAAAACGACAAGCGCATGGAATTGCTGGGCTACGACAGCCGGCTGTACAAGCTGATGGCCTTCGTCATCGCCGGCGGGCTGGCCGGCCTGGCCGGAGGCCTGTACGCGCTGTGGGGGAACTTCGTCGGCCCGGAGATGTTCAGCCTCAACCAGGCCGCGATGGTGGTCATCTGGGTCATCGTCGGCGGACGTTCCATCCTGGCGGGGCCGATCATCGGCACGCTGCTCATTCAGTACCTCACCACCTGGCTGGGCACGGTGGGCGTCGGCCAGGTCACGCTGGCGCTGGGATTCATATTGATCGTCTGCGTGCTGTTGTTTCCGCAGGGATTGGCGCCGGCGTGCCAAGGCCTGATCGCCCGTCTAGCGCCGCGGCGGCGCGCGGGAGGCGAGCGATGACGGACCGCGACATCATCCTGGAGGCTCGGGGCGTGGGCAAGCGCTTCGGCGGCGTCAAGGCGCTGGGCAATATCGATTTCGTCTTGCGCCGAGGCGAGCTGAGGTGCCTGATCGGGCCCAACGGCGCCGGCAAGAGCACGTTCTTCAAGTTGCTCAGCGGCCAACTCGCGCCCTCGGAAGGAGACATCCTGTTCGACGGACGCAGCATCCGGCATGCGCAGCAGCACGCCATCGCCAAGCGGGGCATGGGTATCAAGAACCAGGTGCCGACCGTGCTGGACGGGCTGACGGTGGACGAGAACCTGTGGCTGGCCGCCTGGAGCGCCTGCGGCTCCGGGAAGGCGCTCGACCGGGCCGAGCAGATCAAGGCCCGCCTGGGGCTGGAGGGCGTTTCCCGAAAGCTGGTGGGCGAGCTGGCCCACGGCCAGCGGCAGTGGGTGGAAATCGGCATGGTCGTGGCGCGAGATCCGAAGGTGATCCTGCTAGACGAACCCGCGGCCGGAATGAGCGACGAGGAAACCCAGCGCATGGCGGACCTGATACACGAGCTGAATTCGCGGGCGGCCGTGGTGGTGGTCGAGCACGACATGGCCTTCATCGGCAAGATCGCGCGCACGGTCACCGTGTTTCATCAGGGCAGCATCCTGACGGAAGGCTCGTTTGAGCAGATCATCGCGGATCCGCAGGTGCGCGATGTCTATTTGGGAAGGGGGCGCGGCGCATGAACTTGCTGACGGTCAACAATCTGGCTTCCGGCTACGGCCGCATTCCCGTTCTGGAGGGCGTGCAATTCCACGTCGCCGAGGCGGAATTCCTGGGCGTGCTCGGCCACAACGGCATGGGCAAGTCCACGCTGCTGAAGACGCTGATGGGCGTGCTGCCGGCGACGGCGGGCGCCGTGCGCTTGCAGGACGCGGACATCACGCGCTTGCCTTCCCACCGGCGCGCCCGGATGGGCATGGGTTACGTGCCGCAGGGGCGGGGCATTTTTCCGGGCCTGTCGGTGCTGGACAACCTCAGGCTTTCAGCCAAGGCGAACCCCGGGCGCAGCATGGACGTGCAAGAAATCCTGGATGAGTACCCGCGCCTGAAACCGTTGGCGGGGCGCCCCGGCGGCGCGCTCAGCGGCGGAGAGCAGCAACTGTTGGCGCTGGCGCGGGCCCTGGTCGCGCGGCCGAGGCTGCTGCTGCTCGACGAACCCACCGAGGGCATCCAGCCTTCCATCATCGATGAAATCGTGGACAAGCTGAAGGACATCCGCGAGCGCCTGGGGCTGGCGATCGTGCTGGTGGAGCAGAACATCGATTTCATTCGCCAGCTGTCGGACCGCGTGCTGCTGATCCACAAGGGCGCCATCAATCGGGCCTTGCAACCCGGCGAACTGACCGACGAGTCCGTCCTGGATCATTTCACCTGAGGCGTGGGACAGGGGGCTGTCGGCGTCCGGACCGCCGCGCCGCCGCGGCATCCCGGCCGAGGCGGCGGTTCGCGTATCATCGCCGCCATGATCCCGATTTCGCTGCCGTCGACGGAATTCTTCGTCTTCCTTTTCGTTTCCCAGCTCGCGGGCCTGGCATTGCTGGGATGGTTGGCGGTGCTGGCTGCCAGCCGCCGCGCAAGGCAGCGGTTCGGGCGCCGCCCCTGGCTGCACGGCGGCGCGCTGCTGGCGCTGGCCGCCTTGTCCGCCTTCTATGTCTTCATCCGGTACGTGTTCTGGACCGTGGACCGCGAATACGACCGCCTGGAGGCGGCGCGGCGCGTGACGCTGGAGCAGCCGCAGACGCTGGGCGGCGTGGCCATGCCCGCGGGCGCGCGCCTCGTGCTGGCGAGGGAAGGCCAGCCCGAACGCTACACCGAGGCGACGTTCGAGGCGCTGGTTCCGGCATTCGGCATGCAGGCCACGCGTATCGTGCGCTACCTGCGCACCGAGTACGACCGGGAAACCTACGAGGAACTCGGCGCGCATCCGCACACGCTGTACCTCTGGGGCGCGGGCGTGCAGGATGTGGCGGGCTGGCGCTGCGACACCACGGAAAAGGTCGAATTCAGGATCGAGAAAAAAGACGCCCGTCCCGAGTTCGAATCCTGCACGCTGGGCGCGGGCAATCGCGCGGGAGAGATCGCGTTGCCGGCCGGCGCCGAGGTCCGGGCGAGAAAGGGCGAGACCTACACGAACGGGCACGTGGAGCCGCTGAACTGGTACGTGAGCGTCGATTCGCCCGAGCCCCTGGCGGTGTCCGGGATGTTGCTCGGGCGTCCCGGGCTGCGCCTGGACGACGCGCATCGTTTGCTGGGCGTGGCGAGCGCGGCGCTGGCCTGCCCGCTGCGGCTGGGGCCCTATCGCTATCCCGCGGGCACGCGGGTCCAGTCCACCGCCTATCCGCTGAACCGGCGCCTGCCGGACGCCTGGGTGCTCACCCCGGACCATGGCATGACGGTGCTGCGCGACGACGGCGAGGCGCTGTCCGAGGGCATGTCGGTGGTGCAGCGGGGGGACGGCGAGGTGCTGGCCACGCTGCTGAACGCCGAGGCGGGCGTGATGCTGTTCGCCACCATCGAGGTGGAAGGGGCGCCGCCGCAGGCGTCGGTGCGCTGCCCCTCCTGAACGCGCCGGCCCGGAGCGGGGCCGGGCGCTACATGCCGATGCCGCGCGCCATCAGCACCGCGAACAGCGGCAGGAAGATGAACAGATGGGATTCGATCATTACCCAGCGGCGCGCGCGGCGGATGTCGGCTTCCGGCGGCACGAAGCCGGGCTGCGTGGCGGCCTGCTTGCGCCAGCGGATGAAGGCGAGGGTGGGCGGGATCGAACAGAGCGCGATCACGACGAAGAGCGCGATCTTGGCGTGGAACCAGGGATTGGCCATGTAGAACGCCGCGCCCTTGGCGCCGAACATGAGGCGCAGCACGCCGGTGACCAGCACGGCCACCGCCGACACGCCGAAGAAGCGATCGTACAAGGCCAGGCGGCGAACCGTGTCGGGCGCCAGGCCGGGGCGCAGCAGGACGGCTTCGGCCGTCATGATGACTACGAGCACGAAAATGGCCAGGTAGTGAAACCAGGCGAGCAGGGCGTCTTGCAGCATGTCGGCTCCAGAAAGGCGGGACAAGCATGGTTGTACCATCCCCCGCCGAACCGCCAAGAAAAAAGCGCCCCGAGGGGCGCTTTGCATGCCGGGCGCCGCGGGCGCCCGAACAGGTCGATCAACGGCGCTTCTTGGCGGCCTCGGCGGCTTCCTGCTGCGCGTCCACCACGGCCAGCGCCGTCATGTTGACGATGCGGCGCACGGTGGCGCTGGTGGTCAGGATGTGCACGGGACGCGCCGCGCCCAGCAGGATCGGGCCCATCGCGATGCCATTGCTGCCGGTCATCTTCAGCATGTTGTACGTGATGTTGCCGGTGTCCAGGTTCGGCATGACCAGCAGGTTGGCGCGACCCTTCAGCGTGCTGTCCGGATAGGCCAGCATGCGGATCTTCTCCGACAGGGCGGCGTCGGCGTGCATTTCGCCGTCGACTTCCAGGTCGGGGGCGCGATCGCGCACCAGCTTGTTGGCGCTGGCCATCTTGCGCGAGGATTCCGTCGTGCGGCTGCCGAAGTTGGAGTGCGACAGCAGCGCGATCTTCGGCACCACGCCGAAGCGCAGCATCTCGTCGGCGGCCTGGATCGTGATGTTGGCCACTTCCTCGGCCGTCGGGTTCTCGTTGACGTGCGTGTCGGTGACGAACAGCGTCTGGTCGGGCAGCATCAGCACGTTCAGGGCGGCGTAGGTCTGGCCTTCCTTCTTGCCGATGATTTCGTCGACGTACTTGAGCTGGTTGTCGTACTTGCTCGCCACGCCGCAGAGCAGCGCGTCCGCGTCGCCGCGGCGAAGCAGCATCGCGCCGATCAGCGTGTTGTGCTTGCGGATCATCGCCTTGGCGATGGCCGGCGTCACGCCTTCGCGGCCCTTGAGCTGGTAGTACGCATTCCAGGTTTCGTTGAAGCGGCTGTCGTCCTCGGGATCCACGATCTCGAAGTCCTTGCCGGCCGCCAGGCGCAGGCCGAACTTCTTGATGCGCATTTCGATGACGGACGGACGGCCGATCAGGATCGGGAACGCCAGCTTTTCATCGGCCACGGTCTGCACCGCGCGCAGGACGCGCTCGTCTTCGCCGTCGGCGTAGATGACGCGCTTGGGCGCCTTCTTGGCCTGGGCGAACAGCGGGCGCATCAATTGGCCCGAGTGGTACACGAAGCCCATCAGCTTCTGGCGGTAGGCTTCGATGTCCTCGATGGGACGCGCGGCCACGCCGGAGTCGGCGGCGGCCTGGGCCACGGCCGGGGCGATCTGGACGATCAGGCGCGGGTCGAAGGGCTTGGGAATGATGTAGTCGGGACCGAAGGACAGTTCCTGGCCGGCGTAGGCGCGAGCCACTTCATCGTTCTGCTCGGCTTGCGCCAGTTCGGCGATGGCCTTCACGCAGGCGAGCTTCATCTCTTCCGTGATGCGCGAGGCGCCGGCGTCCATGGCGCCGCGGAAGATGAACGGGAAGCACAGCACGTTGTTGACCTGGTTCGGGTAGTCCGAACGGCCGGTGGCGATGATGCAGTCCGGACGCGCGGCCTTGGCCACTTCCGGACGGATTTCGGGTTCCGGATTGGCCAGCGCCAGGATCAGCGGGCTGGCGGCCATGGTCTTGACCATGTCGGCGGTCAGCACGCCGGCGGTGGAGCAGCCCAGGAACACGTCGGCGCCGTTGACCACGTCGGCCAGCGTGCGCGCGTCGGTCTTCTGCGCGTAGCGCTTCTTGTTGACCTCCATGTTCTCGTCACGGCCATCCCAGATCACGCCGCGGGAGTCGACCACGTAGATGTTCTCGCGCTTGACGCCCAGGTGGACCAGCAAGTCCAGGCAGGCGATGGCGGCGGCGCCGGCGCCCGAGCAGGCCAGCTTGACCGAGCCGATGTCCTTGTTCACGACCTTCAGGCCGTTCAGGATGGCGGCCGACGAGATGATGGCGGTGCCGTGCTGGTCGTCGTGGAAGACGGGGATCTTCATGCGCTCGCGCAGCTTCTTCTCGATGTAGAAGCACTCGGGCGCCTTGATGTCTTCGAGGTTGACGCCGCCCAGCGTGGGCTCCAGCGCCGCGATGATGTCGACCAGCTTGTCCGGGTCGTTTTCGGCGAGTTCGATGTCGAACACGTCGATGCCCGCGAACTTCTTGAACAGGCAGCCCTTGCCTTCCATCACCGGCTTGGCGGCCAGCGGGCCGATGTTGCCCAGGCCCAGCACGGCGGTGCCGTTGGTGATCACGCCCACCAGGTTGCCGCGCGAGGTGTACTTCGAGGCGGCGTCGTCGCCCTGGTCGAAGATGGCCATGCAGGCGGCCGCCACGCCGGGGGAGTAGGCCAGGGACAGGTCGTCCTGGTTGGCCAGGGTCTTGGTCGGGGTGACCGAGATCTTGCCGGGAGTCGGATAGGCGTGGTAGTCCAACGCCAGTTTGGTGAGAGTTTCGTCCATGGGATACAGGCCTTCTGGGGCGTAAAACAGAAAAAGAAAACGGACTGCAAAAGGCGGGCTCGCGGCCCGCCGTTTTCATCTGGCAATGCTTGGGAACACCCGTATTTCAACAGAAAGCGCGCAGCCTTGGTTGTTGCAGTGCAGCGAAGGCCCGCGCGCCCTCCATCCTAGAGTTCCCAGGGAGGGGTTTGGCGGGAGCCGGCGTTCAGCCGCGCGCGCAATGCCCGGGCGTCGTCCTGCCGGCCCAGGCTGTCCAGCGCGTAGAGCGCGATCCAGTCGGCGCTGACCTCGAAGAAGTCGCGCAGCCGGGCGCGGGTGTCGCTGCGGCCGAAGCCGTCGGTGCCCAGCGTGCGGTACGGCGCCGGCACCCAGGCGCGGATCTGGTCCGGGACGGCGCGCACGTAGTCGGTGGCGGCGATCACCGGCGCGTCGCTGCCGCCCAGGCAGGCGCGCACCCAGTCCGTGGCGGCGTCGGCTTCCAGCCCCAGCACGCGGGCGCGCTCGGCTTCGCGGCCGTCGCGGGCCAGCTCCGAGAAGCTGGTCACGCTCCAGACCTCGGCCTCCACGCCGTAGTCCGCCCGCAGGCGCTCGGCCGCCATCTCGGCCTCGCGCAGCATCGGGCCGGCGCCCAACAGGCGCACCTGGGCCTCTCCATGGGCGGGCCGCAGGCGGTACATGCCGCGCAGGATGCCCTCGCGCGTGCGCTCGTCCGCGGGCATGTCGGGTTGCGCCAGGTTTTCGTTGGTGACGGTCAGGTAGAAGAATTCGTCGCGTTGTTCGTCCAGCATGCGGCGCATGCCGTATTCGACGATGACCGCGACCTCGTAGGCATAGGCCGGGTCGTAGGCGCGGCAGTTGGGGACGGCGGCGGCCATGATGTGGCTGGAGCCGTCCTGGTGCTGAAGGCCTTCGCCGCCGAGCGTGGTCCGGCCGGACGTGGCGCCGACCAGGAAGCCGCGCGTGCGCTGGTCGGCGGCCGCCCAGATCAGGTCGCCGATGCGCTGGAAGCCGAACATCGAGTAATAGATATAGAACGGCAGCATCGGCAGGCCGTTGACCGAGTAGCTGGTGCCGGCGGCCGTCCAGGACGAGATCGCGCCCGCCTCGGTGATGCCTTCTTCCAGGATCTGGCCGTCGCGGGCCTCGCGGTAGTACAGCACCGAGCCGATGTCCTCGGGTTCGTAGAGCTGGCCCTGGGCGGAATAGATGCCGATCTGGCGGAACAGGTTGGCCATGCCGAAGGTGCGGGCCTCGTCGGCCACGATGGGCACGATGCGCGGACCCACCGCGGGGTCCTTGAGCAGCGCGGTCAGCATGCGCACGATGGCCATGGTGGACGACATTTCCTTGCCGTCCGCGGCCAGCGCGAAGCGCGCCCACTGTTCGGCGTCCGGCGGCGCCAGGCGGGGCGCCTCGGTGGCGCGGCGGGGAATGTGGCCGCCCAGCGCGGCGCGGCGCGCCTGCAGGTGGCGCAGCTCGGCGCTGTCTTCGGCGGGGCGGTAGAACTTCAGGGCCAGGCAGTCGGCGTCCGAGATCGGCAGCGCGAAGCGGTCGCGGAAGGCCAGCAGGGCCTCGTCGTCCAGCTTCTTCTGCTGGTGGGTGGTCATCTTGCCCTGGCCGGCCGCGCCCATGCCGAAGCCCTTCTTGGTCTGGGCCAGGATGACGGTGGGCTGGCCGCGATGGCGCGCGGCGCGGTGATAGGCCGCATGGATCTTCACCATGTCGTGGCCGCCGCGGTGCAGCCGGTCGATGGCTTCGTCGGTCCAGTCGGCCACCAGGGCGGCGAGTTCGGGATTCTGGTTGAAGAAGTGGGCGCGGTTGAAGGCGCCGTCGTTGGCGGCGAAGGTCTGGAACTGGCCGTCCACGGTATTGGCGAACGCCCGGGCCAGCGCGCCGCCCGTGTCGCGCCGCAGGAGCGCGTCCCAGTCGCTGCCCCAGACCAGCTTGATGACGTTCCAGCCCGCGCCGGCGTACAGGGTTTCGAGTTCGTCGATGATGCGGCCGTTGCCGCGCACCGGGCCGTCCAGGCGCTGCAGGTTGCAGTTGACCACGAACACCAGGTTGTCGAGCTTTTCGCGCGCGGCCAGCGTCAGCGCCGCGATGGACTCGGGCTCGTCCATTTCGCCGTCGCCGAAGATGCCCCAGACCTTGCGGTCGCCGCCCGGCACCAGCGAGCGGTGTTCGAGGTAGCGCATGAAGCGCGCCTGGTAGATGGCGTTGATCGGGCCGATGCCCATCGAGCCCGTGGGGAATTGCCAGAAGTCCGGCATCAGCCACGGGTGCGGATACGAAGACAGCCCGCGCAGGCCGCGCGCGGTGGCGGTGATTTCCTGGCGGAAATGCGCCAGGTCGTCTTCGCCGAGGAAGCCCTCCAGGTAGGCGCGGGCGTACACGCCCGGCGCCGAGTGCGGCTGCATGTAGACCAGGTCGCCGGGGCCGTCGGCGGTGCTCGCCCGGAAGAAATGGTTGAAGCCCACCTCGAACAGGTCGGCGGCCGAGGCATAGCTGGCGATGTGCCCGCCCAGTTCGCCGTGCGCCTGGTTGGCGCGCACCACCATGGCCAGCGCGTTCCAGCGGTTGATGCGCGCGATGCGCTCTTCGACGGCCAGGTTGCCGGGAAACGGCGGCTCCTGGTCGGCGGGGATGGTGTTCAGGTAGGCGGTGCGCGTCTGCGCCCGGGCGCGCAGGCCCAGCGAGGCGGCATGGCCCAGGAGATTGTCCAGCACGTAGCCCGCCCGTCCGGCGCCTTCGGCCTGGACCAGCGATTGCAGGGCGTCGCGCCATTCGGCGGTTTCGGCGGGGTCGAGGTCGGGTTCCGTGCCCTGCCCGGGGCGGAGGGTGCTGGCGTCGCGCATAGTGGTGTTGTCTCCTGGTTTAGCACCCATGCTAGACCCTTGCCCCTGGCATGGGTGATCGAAATCTTGGCGGAATCGCGCCGCTTTCAGCATAATCTTTTGCAGGACGGATTGCCGGCGGCAGCTTATGCCGCCGAATCGGCCGATGGCCGCCTCCCGGGCCGCAACCGGGGGGCGCTAGAATTCGCGCCTTGCAGACAGGGAGATTTCCATGACCGAACCCATCCGCGTCCCCGCAGAGGTCACGCTGCCGGAACTGACGTTCCGCGGCGTCCTGCTGGGCGCCCTGATCACCGTCATTTTCACGGCCTCCAACGTCTTCCTGGGGTTGAAGGTGGGCCTGACGTTCTCGTCCGCCATTCCGGCCGCGGTGATCTCGATGTCCGTCCTGCGCCTGTTCAAGGACGCGAACATCCTCGAAAACAATATGGTGCAGACCCAGGCCTCGGCGGCCGGCACGCTGTCCTCCATCATCTTCATCCTGCCGGCCCTGGTCATGATGGGGCACTGGCAGGGCTTTCCGTTCTGGCAGACGCTGGGCATCTGCGCGGCCGGCGGGATGCTGGGCGTGATGTTCACCATTCCGCTGCGCCACGTGATGGTGGTGCAGAGTGACCTGCCGTATCCGGAAGGAGTGGCGGCCGCCGAGATCCTGCGCGTGGGCAGCGCCGAGCGCGCTCCGGACGCCGCCGAGGACGCAGGGCGGCCGCCGGCCAGGACGGCCACGGGCATGGGCGACATCGTCGCCGGCGGCCTGGCCTCGGCCGTGGTCAGCTTCGCCGCCAGCGGCCTGCGGGTGCTGGGCGACAGCGTCAGCGGCTGGTTCCCGCTGGGCGGGGCGGTGTTCCGCCTGCCCATGGGATTCTCGCTGGCGCTGCTGGGCGCCGGCTACCTCATCGGCATCGTCGCGGGCCTGGCCATGCTGACCGGCCTGGTCATTTCCTGGGGGATCGCCGTGCCGATCCTGACCGCCCTGGGCGACATGCCCGCCGGCATGTCGCCGGAGAAGTACGCGACCGGGCTGTGGTCGTCGCAGGTGCGCTTCATCGGCGCGGGCGTGATCGGCGTGGGCGCCATCTGGACGCTGGCGACCCTGTTCATGCCCATGGTGCGCGGCCTGAAGGCTTCGTTCGCCGCGCTGGGCAAGTCGGACGCGGCCCAGGCCGGGCGCATCCCGCGCACCGAGCGCGACCTGTCGGCCGGCTGGATCTCGGCGGTGACGCTGGTGCTGGTGGCGGTGCTGGTCGTGACGTTCCAGGTGTTCCTGTCGGGCGCGCCGCTGTCGGCCGGCGCCATCTGGAAACTGGTGGCCTACGCCGTGCTGTTCGCCTTCGTGTTCGGCTTCCTGGTGGCGGCGGCCTGCGGCTACATGGCCGGGCTGGTCGGTTCGTCGACGAGCCCGATCTCGGGAGTGGGCATCGTGGCCATCGTGCTGGTGTCGCTGCTGATGCTGGCGCTGGGCGGCGAGTTGCTGGGCGCCGAGAACGGCGTGCAGATGGCCATCGCGCTGTCCATCTTCAGCACCTCCGCGGTGGTGGCCGTGGCCTCGATTTCCAACGACAACCTGCAGGACCTGAAGACCGGCTGGCTGGTGGGCGCGACGCCGTGGCGCCAGCAGGTGGCGCTGCTGATCGGCTGCGTGGCGGGCGCGGCGGTGATTTCGCCGGTGCTGGAGCTGCTGTACAACGCCTACGGTTTCGCCGACGCGATGCCGCGCGCCGACATGGATCCGGCGCAGGCCCTGTCGGCGCCGCAGGCGACCCTGATGCTGGCGATCGCGCGCGGCATTTTCACGCACCAGCTCAACTGGACGATGATCCTGATCGGCATGGCGGTCGGCGTGGGCCTGATCCTGGTGGACCAGGTCCTGATGCGCACCTGCCGCGTGGCCCGGATCCCGGTGCTGGCGGTCGGCATCGGCATCTACCTGCCGCCCACCGTGGCGGCGCCCATCGTGGCCGGCGCGGTCCTCGCCTGGCTGCTCGAACGCGTTCTGCGCCGCCGCGCCGCGGAAGCCGGCAAGCCGTACGAGCAGTTCGCCGACGCGGCCAACCGCCGCGGCGTGCTGATCGCCTCCGGCCTGATCGTCGGCGAAAGCCTGGTCGGGGTGCTGATGGCGGGCATCATCGGCGCCGCCGGCACCGATGCCCCGCTGGCCATCGCCGGCGAGGATTTCGCGAAACCGGCCTCCTACCTGGGGCTGGCCGTCTTCGTGCTGGTGGCGGTGCTGTTCTGGCGGCGCGTGCTGCGGCTGGCGTAGCGCATCCGCCCCGGCCCGGCCGCGGGGCCGTCAGGCCGGCCCGAGCAGGTCGGACAGCGTGCGGGCGATGACCTTGGTGGCGCGGCGCAGGTCTTCCAGCGCCACGCGCTCGTCGTTGCGCTTGGCGTGGGATTCCAGCACGCTGCGCGGCCCGGCGCCATAGATCACGCCGGGGATGCCGGCTTCGGCGTACAGGCGCACGTCGGTATAGAGCGGCGTGCCCATGGCGGGTATCGGCTCGCCGAACAGTTCTTCTCCATGCTTCTGGATGGCCTGCACCAGCGGCTGGCTGCCGGGCAGCGGCCGCATGGCGTTCGCCAGCAGCAGGCGCTTGATGTCCACCGTGATGCCGGGCAGGGCGGCGGCGGTCTCGGCGATGATGCGGCGGATGTCCGCTTCGACGTCGGCGGCGTTCTCTTCGGGGATCATGCGCCGGTCCAGCTTGAACACCACCTTGCCCGGCACCACGTTGGTGTTGGTGCCGCCCTCGATGCGGCCGATGTTCAGATAGGGGTGGCTGATGCCCGGCACCTGCGAGCGGATCTCCCGGTAGCGCGCGTTCTGCCCGTACAGCGCGTCGAGGATCTTGACGGCGGCCTGCAGCGCGTCGACGCCGGTGGCCGGGATGGCGGCATGCGCCATCTTGCCGTGGACGGTCACTTCCATTTGCAGGCAGCCGTTGTGCGCGGTGACGACTTCGTAGCTGAAGCCCGCCGCGATCAGCAGGTCGGGCCGGGTCAGCCCCTGCGAGAGCAGCCAGCCCGGGCCCAGCAGGCCGCCGAATTCCTCGTCGTAGGTGAAGTGCAGCTCGATCGCGCCGCGGGTGGGGCGGGCGACGGCTTCGAGCGCGCGCAGCGCGAAGGTATAGCTGGCGAAGTCGCTCTTGCTGACGGCGGCGGCGCGGCCGTAAAGGCTGCCGTTGTCGATTTCGCCGCCGTACGGATCGTGCTGCCAGCCGTCGCCGGGCGGGACCACGTCGCCGTGGGCGTTGAGCGCAATGCGCGGGCCGTCCGCGCCGTACTCGCGCCGCACGATGAGGTTGGTGATGGATTGCAGCCCGTAGTCGCGGACCGCGTCGGCGGGCACGGGGTGGGACTCGGCCGAAAGGCCGTAGCCTTGCAGCAGTTCCGCGGTGCGTTCGGCGTGGGGGGCGTTGTTGCCGGGCGGCGTGTCGGTGGGCACGCGCACCAGTTCCTGCAGGAAGCGGACTTCCTCGTCAAAGTGGGCGTCGATCCAGGCGTCGAGCCGGGCGTAATCGGTCGGAGTCGTCATGTCGTTTCCTTGGCGAGCGCGTCCAGCAGCTGCAGCATCGCGAGCGCGGCGAGCTGGATGTCGTCGCTGGTGGTGGATTCGCGGGGGTTGTGGCTGATGCCGGCGTTCTGGCCGCGCACGAACAGCATGGCCTGCGGCATGACTTCATGCAGCTTCATGGCGTCGTGGCCCGCGCCGCTGGGCATGCGGTGGACCGGCAGCCCCAGCGCGTCGACGGCCTGTTCCCAGCGCCGCTGCCAGGCGGGATCGCTGGGCGCCGCGGCGGCGCGCATGGTTTCTTCCAGGGCGTAGCGCAGGCCCCGGCGCTGGCAGACGGCTTCGAGCTCGGCCAGCACGTCCCGGGCGAGCGCGTCGCGCCGTTCGTCGCTGGGGGCGCGCAGGTCCAGGCTGAAGCGGCACTCGCCGGGCACCACGTTGATCGAGCCGCTGGGCACTTCCAGCATGCCGACGGTGCCTACCGAATCGCCATCGCGGGCGGCGCGCCGCTCGACGTACAGGACCATCTCGGCCGCCGCGGCGGCGGCGTCGCGGCGCCGGTCCATCGGGGTGGTGCCGGCATGGCAGGCCATGCCGAAAACCTGGACCTGGTAGCGCAGGCAGCCGTTGATGGAGGTGACGACGGCCAGCGGCAAGCCCAATTCGTAGAGCACCGGCCCTTGCTCGATGTGGACTTCGACGAAGCCCAGGTAGCGGGCCGGATCCCGGCGCAGCGCGGGGATGTCCTCGGCGCGCAGGCCGGCGCGCGCCATCGCGTCGCGCATGCTGATGCCGTCCGCGTCGCGTTGGTCCAGCCATTCGGGGCGGAAGTCGCCAATGAGGGCGCCCGAGCCGAGGAAGGTGGCGCGGTAGCGCTGGCCTTCCTCTTCGGCGAAACCGATCACCTCCAGGTGATAGGGCAGGCGGCGGCCGCGCCGGTGCAGTTCGCGCACGCAGGCCATGGGCACGAAGATCCCCAGCCGCCCGTCGTGCTTGCCGGCATTGCGCACCGTGTCGTAGTGACTGCCGGTCAGGAGCGTCGGAGCCTCGGGGCGGTCGGCGAGGTATCGGCCCACCACGTTGCCCACGGCATCGATCCCGACCTCGTCGAAACCGCAGTCGCGCATCCATTGCGACAGCTGCGCGGCGCAGGCGCGGTGCGCGTCGGTCAGGTAGGTGACCGTCAACTGGCCTTTTTCGGCGTAGCCCGGGTCGCTGTGGGCGGCGAGGGCTTCGCTCCAGTCCCAGATGTCGTCGCCCATGGCGGGGGTGTCGCCGAACCGTTCCCGCAGGCGGATCTCGGCGATGCGGTGCAGGTGCTGCAGCGCTTCCTGGAGTTCGACGTCGGCCGGGTTGTCCAGGCGGCGGGCGAATTCGTCGAGGATCTGCCGGCGCGTGAGGCCGGTTCCGCGCGGGCCGCGCACGGCCAGCACGAAGGGGAAGCCGAACTTGGCGGCGTAGGCGGCATTCAGTTCGCGCAGTCGGTCGAGCTCGTCGGCCGAGCCTTGCCCGATGCCGGCCAGCGTCTGTTCGCGCGTCGATTCCGCGCTGAGCGCCGGGCCTTGCGGCGTCGGGACGGCCAGTTCGGGATGGGCGCGCACGAGCGCCAGGCGAGCGTCGGCGTCGGCATCGGCGACGGCCCGGCGCAGGCATTGCCGCAGTTCGGCCAGGGAACGGAACGGGCGCGCCTGCGCCGCGCGTTCGGCGATCCAGGGCGCGTGTTCGTACAGGCCATCGAGCATCGCGGCGGCGTCGGCCGGCGGGGCCGAGTTGAGTCGGGCTAGGGTGTCGTCCATGAGCGTCCTGTTCAGGCGTTGGGAGTGTAGGGATGCGCCGCTTTCCAGTGGCGCGCGATGTCGATGCGGCGGCAGACCCAGACGCGGTCGTGGCGCGCGATGTGGTCCAGGAAACGCTGCAGCGCGGCGATGCGGCCGGGCCGCCCCAGCAGGCGGCAATGCATGCCGATGCTCATCATCTTGGGCGCCTCGTCGCCTTCGGCGTACAGCGCGTCGAAGCTGTCCTTCAGGTACTGGAAGAACGGATCGGCGTGCGAATAACCCTGCGGCAGCGCGAAGCGCATGTCGTTGCAGTCCAGCGTGTAGGGCACGATCAGCTGCGGGACGGTGCTGCCGTCGGTTTTCCGCACTTCCATCCAGAAGGGCAGGTCGTCGCCGTAATAGTCGCTGTCGTACTCGAAGCCGCCGTAGTCGGCGACGAGCCGGCGGGTGCGCGGGCTGTCGCGGCCGGTGTACCAGCCCAGCGGGCGGTTGCCGGTCAGGCGGGTGATGGCGTCCATGCCCAGGCGCAGGTGCTCGCGCTCCGTGGCTTCGTCGACGTGCTGGTAGTGGATCCAGCGCCAGCCGTGGCAGGCGATCTCGTGGCCCAGTTCGACGAAGGCCGAGGCCACCTCGGGGTGCCGCTCCAGGGCCATGCCGACGCCGAACACGGTCAAGGGCAGCCCGCGCTTTTCGAATTCCCGCAGGATGCGCCACACCCCCGCCCGGGAGCCGTACTCGTAGATGCTCTCCATGCTGAGGTGGCGCTCGGGATAGCTGGCGGGATTGAACATCTCGGACAGGAATTGTTCGGATCCCGCATCGCCATGCAGCACGCTGTTCTCACCGCCTTCCTCGTAGTTCAGCACGAACTGCACGGCGATGCGGGCCTGTCCGGGCCAGCGGGCGGGCGGCGGGTTGCGGCCGTAGCCGACCAGGTCGCGCGGATAAGGGCGGGTGGAATCGTAGTGGCTCATGGACGGTCGGGCAGTGGGTCCCGGCGCGCGGCGGCGGGAGCGGGGTTGGCGGACGATCTCGCGATGAGCTGCACCATAGCTGGAAACCGCAGTTTTGTATACAACTTATGTGCATAATTGTACGGGATCTGGGCCCGGCGCCTGGGCGGACGCGGCCTGGACGCGCTGCGCCCCGCCAGGGAATTCCGGGCGGGGCGGGGGCGCCGCGCCGTCCGCGGACTCCGGGTACTACCTTGCTTGCATCATGGGCGCGGACCGGCCGCGGTGGCAAGCCCCGGGGGCTTCCAGCGGGCGCCGCCTTCAGCGCAGGTCGCCGCTGGGCCAGCCCAGGGGGCCATAGGCGCCCTTATCCGTTGCGGTACAGAAAGCTGTAGGCGTTGATCGCCGGCACCCCTCCCAGGTGCGCATACAGGACGCGGGAGCCGGCGGGGATCTCGCCGCGGCGCACGATATCCATCATCCCCTGCATGGATTTGCCCTCGTAGACCGGGTCGGTCATCATCCCTTCCAGGCGCGCGCAGAGGCGGATCGCCTCGTTGGTCTCGGCCGAGGGCAGGCCGTAGGCCGGATAGGCATAACGGGCGTCCAGCACCACGTCGCCGTCCTCGATCGGCTTGTCCAGCCCCACCAGGTCGGCGGTGCGCCGCGCGATGCGCAGGATCTGCTCGCGGGTCTGGTCCGGCGTGGCGGAGGCATCGATGCCGATGACGCGGTTCGCGCGCCCGTCGGCGGCAAAGCCCACCACCATGCCCGCCTGCGTGCTGCCAGTGACGGCGCACACCACGATGTAGTCGAAGCGGAAACCCAGCTCGGCCTCCTGACGCCGCACTTCCTCGGCGAAGCCCACGTAGCCCAGGCCGCCCAGTTCGTGGTCGGACGCGCCGGCCGGAATAGCATAGGGCTTGCCGCCGCGCCGTTTCACTTCTTCCAGCGCGTCTTCCCAGCTGCGCCGGAACCCGATGTCGAACCCCTGGTCGACCAGCCGCACGTCGGCGCCCATCAACCGGCTCATCATGATGTTGCCGACCCGGTCGTACACCGCATCGGAATAGTCCACCCAGTTTTCCTGCACCAGCACGCAGGCCAGGCCCAGCTTGGCGGCCACCGCGGCCACCATGCGCGTGTGGTTGGACTGGATGCCGCCTATCGTGACCAGCGTGTCGCAACCCTGTTCCAGGGCCTGCGGAATCAGGTATTCCAGCTTGCGCAGCTTGTTGCCGCCGAACGCCAGGCCGCTGTTGCAGTCTTCGCGCTTTGCGTAGATCTCGACCTTGCCGCCCAGGTGCGCGGAGAGGCGGTCGAGCTTTTCGATGGGGGTATCGCCGAAGGTCAGGCGGTAGCGGGGAAATCGTTGCAGATCCATGCTGGCTCCTGTTGGTCTAGCCGTGCCGGCCGGAATGGCGCGCACGGAAAAATCATAGGAACCGCGGGGATGCGAGGTCAATTGCGTATTTTTTCAAATAAGCAGGGTTATTTTTTTATAAATCAGGATTTATAGATTTAATATTCATCCATAAAAACAACAAACGAAATTTAATTTTCAGGGACATATCAAATGGCAGCCATTTCCGAGCTGGACCGCATCGACCGGCAGATCCTGCGCGAGCTGCAGCAGGATGCCCAGATCACCAACCTGGAGCTGAGCGCGCGCGTCCACCTGAGCCCGGCCGCCTGCCTGCGCCGGGTGGAAAAACTCAAGGGCGAGGGCATCATCCGCAAGACCGTCGCGTTGCTGGAGCCGGCGGAGGTGGACATGGCCACGCTGGTGATCGTGGGCGTGGTGCTGGACCGCTCCACGCCCGAGTCCTTCACCGACTTCGAGGAGGCCGCGCGCGGCATCAGCGGCTGCCTGGAGTGCCATCTGGTGGCGGGTGAATTCGATTACTTCCTGATGCTGCGCATACGCGACCTGGAACGCTTCAACAAGCTGCACGCGGGCGAGATCATCAAGCTTCCCGGCGTACGCCAGATACGCACCTTTTTCGTGCTGAAAGAGATCCTGTCGACCACGGCCTTGCCGGTCTGACGAGGCGAATGTGCAACACACATTGCGCGTCAATTAAAAAATGACGCGCCGCCGCATTTTGGATTAACGGAATTTGATGGCGAGTAGACGGCGCAATGGAAGGCGTTCGCAGGACATTCCAACGCCGCATGAAGGCATTCCCAATGCGCTTTTGCGTCACGCAAACGCAAGAAGACGCCCATAAACTCAAAGGGTTATACTCTCGTCCATACGGCTTTCAAGGCTTGTACGCGCCTTCTGCCCCTGCTATCCGCTAACCGGGAAGCCCGTGTCGCGGAAGGTTTTCCTGCATCGTGTCGAGTGAAGCACTCGTAAAGGTGAAGCGATATGTCTTCGGAAATAGAATCCCTATCCACGTCTTACTTGTTTGGGGGAAATGCCCCCTACGTTGAGGAGCTTTACGAAGCCTACCTCGACAACCCCGGTTCGGTACCCGACAACTGGCGCGAATATTTCGACCAGCTGCAACACGCTCCCGCGACCGACGGCCAGGAATCCACTCGCGACCAGGCCCACGCTCCCATCGTCGAATCGTTCGCCCAGCGCGCCAAGGCCAATGCCTTCGTGCAACGCGCTGGCGAACCCGACCTGAGCGTCGCCAGCAAGCAGGTCTCGGTGCAATCGCTGATCGCAGCCTACCGCTCGCTGGGCTCGCGCTGGGCCGACCTGGATCCGCTCAAGCGCCAGGAACGTCCGCCGATCCCGGAACTCGATCCCGCCTTCTACGGCCTGACCGAAGCGGACCTGGACCAGACCTACTCGGCCACCAACACCTACTTCACGACCGCCAGCACCATGACGCTGCGCGACATCCTGAAGGCGCTGCGCGACACCTACTGCCGCAGCATCGGTGCCGAATTCACGCACATCTCCGATCCCGCCGCCAAGCGCTGGATCCAGGAACGCCTGGAAACCACGCTGGGCGCGCCCGTCTATTCGGTCGAAGAAAAGCGCCACATCCTGCAGCAGCTGACCGAGTCCGAAGGCCTCGAACGCTTCCTGCACACCAAGTACGTCGGCCAGAAGCGCTTCTCGCTGGAAGGCGGCGAAAGCTTCATCGCCTCGATGGACGAAGTGGTGAACCACGCCGGTGAAAACGGCGTCCAGGAAATCGTGGTCGGCATGGCCCACCGCGGCCGCCTGAACCTGCTCGTGAACATCATGGGCAAGATGCCCGGCGACCTGTTCGCCGAGTTCGAAGGCAAGCACGCCGAAGGCCTGACCGACGGCGACGTGAAGTACCACAACGGCTTCTCCAGCGACCTGTCCACCCGTGGCGGCCCGGTCCACCTGTCGCTTGCGTTCAACCCCTCGCACCTGGAAATCGTCAACCCCGTGGTCGAGGGCAGCGCCCGCGCCCGCCAGGAACGCCGCGGCGACGCCGAAGGCAAGCAAGTGCTGCCGGTGCTGGTGCACGGCGACGCGGCCTTCGCCGGCCAGGGCGTGGTCATGGAAACCCTGAACCTGGCGCAGACCCGCGGCTACGGCACGGGCGGCACGCTGCACATCGTCATCAACAACCAGATCGGCTTCACCACGTCCGACCCGCGCGACTCGCGTTCGACGCTGTATTGCACCGACGTGGTCAAGATGATCGAAGCCCCGGTCTTCCACGTCAACGGCGACGATCCCGAAGCCGTGGTGTTCGTGACCAAGCTGGCCCTGGACTACCGCCTGCAGTTCCGCCACGACGTCGTCGTGGACATCGTCTGCTTCCGCAAGCTGGGCCACAACGAGCAGGACACCCCGTCGCTGACGCAGCCCCTGATGTACAAGCGCATCGGCCACCACCCCGGCACGCGCAAGCTGTACGCCGACAAGCTGACCACGCAGGGCGTGCTGGCCGAAGGCGAAGCCGATCAGCTCGTCAAGGACTACCGCCAGCTGATGGAAGACGGCCAGCGCACCATCGAACCGGTGCTGACCGACTACAAGAGCAAGTACGCCATCGACTGGTCGCCGTTCCTCGGCGCCAAGTGGACCGACCAGGCCGACACCGCCGTGCCGCTGGCTGAACTGAAGCGCATCGGCGAACGCATCACCACCGTGCCGGAAGGCTTCACGGTGCACCCGCTGGTCGCCAAGCTGCTGAACGACCGCCGCACCATGGCCAAGGGCGAAATGAACCTGGACTGGGGCATGGGCGAGCATCTGGCTTTCGCCACCCTGGTGTCCTCGGGCTACGCCATCCGCATCACCGGCCAGGACTCGGGCCGCGGCACGTTCACGCACCGCCATGCCGTGCTGCACGACCAGAACCGCGAACGCTGGAACGACGGCACCTACATTCCGCTGCAGAACGTCTCGGAAGGCCAGGCGCCGTTCACCGTGATCGACTCCGTGCTGTCCGAAGAGGCGGTGCTGGGCTTTGAATACGGCTACTCCAGCGCCGAGCCCAATACGCTGACCATCTGGGAAGGCCAGTTCGGCGACTTCGTCAACGGCGCCCAGGTCGTGATCGACCAGTTCATCAGCTCCGGCGAAGCCAAGTGGGGCCGCCAGTCGGGCCTGACCCTGATGCTGCCGCACGGCTACGAAGGCCAGGGCCCCGAGCACTCGTCGGGCCGCATCGAGCGCTTCCTGCAACTGTGCGCCGACAACAACATGCAGGTGATCCAGCCGACCTCCGCGTCGCAGATCTTCCACGTGTTGCGCCGCCAGATGATCCGTCCGTTCCGCAAGCCGCTGGTGCTGTTCACGCCCAAGTCGTTGCTGCGCAACAAGGACGCCGGCTCCCCGCTGACCGATCTGGCCGGCGGCAGCTTCCGCCCCGTCATCGGTGAAGTGGACGATGCCATCGACGCCGCCAAGGTCAAGCGCGTGCTGGCTTGCTCGGGCAAGGTCTACTACGATCTGGTCAATGCCCGCCGCGAGCGTGGCGCCGAGAACGTGGCGATCGTTCGCGTCGAGCAGCTGTATCCGTTCGCGCACAAGTCCTTCGAGGCCGAACTGCGCAAGTACCCGAAGGCTACCGAAGTGATCTGGGTCCAGGACGAGCCGCAAAACCAAGGCGCGTGGTTCTACGTTCAGCATCATGTGTACGAGAACATGGTCGAAGGCCAGAAGCTGGGCTACGCCGGTCGTGCCGCGTCGGCTTCGCCGGCCGTGGGCTACCTGGCCAAGCACCAGGAACAGCAAAAGGCGCTCATCGAAGCGGCTTTCGCTCCCAAGTTCAAGGCCATGCTGACCAAGTAACCCAACCCGATGCGCGCGCGGCGCGCGGCAAGTTCCAGAAACCGCGTTTCGAACTTTGCCCGCGCCGCGTGGTCCAGAACAAATACTTTACGGAATAAACAAAATGGCTATCACCGACGTCGTCGTTCCCCAACTCTCCGAATCCGTCTCCGAAGCGACGCTGCTGACCTGGAAGAAGCAGCCGGGCGCTGCCGTCGAAGCGGACGAAATCCTGATCGAAGTCGAAACCGACAAGGTCGTCCTGGAAGTGCCGGCTCCCGCCTCGGGCGTGCTGGCTGAAATCGTCAAGGGCGACGGCAGCACCGTCACCTCCGGCGAAGTCCTGGCCCGCATCGACACCGCCGGCAAGGCCGCCGCTGCCGCCACCGCGCCCGCCGCCGAAGCCCCCGCCGCCGCCCAGGCTGCCCCGGCTGCCGCCCCGGCCGCCGCGCCCGCCTCGAAGGCTGCCGCCGGCGTGGCTTC
>NZ_BCTQ01000050.1 GCF_001571365.1 Achromobacter denitrificans NBRC 15125
CAAGCGCCGCGCCGGCGGCCCCGCCGATGCGGCGGCCGGCACCGCGGCCGCGCCCGTCGCGGCGCCCGCCGAAGCCCAGGCTCCGGCGCCCGCTCCCGCGCCGTCGGCGTCTCCCGCCGTCAAGGGGGTGTCCGGGGTGAAACTCAATAATTACGACGAACCCGCCGCGCCCTGAGCGCGGGTTCGCGGCGGCCGGCCCGCAAGGGGCCGGGCCGCCGCGTCGTCAGATGACGTAGTTCTTGTAGCGCTCGATGTAGTCGCGGGCGCTGCCGTTCAATTCGCGCACGCAGCGCTCGGCTTCGTCGGCATCGCCGCGAACCATCGCGTCCAGCAGGGCGCGGTATTGCTTGATCCCCATCTCCGAACGACCCGGCAGCAAGGCCACGCGGCGCATCGACACGCGGGTGCGGTCGTAGATGCGTTCGATCATGTCGCTCAGCACCGGATTGCGCGCCAAGGTCTTGATGTGGTTGCGGAATTGCTCGATCGTGGCCACGTGGGCCTCGATGTCGCCATCCTTCAGGCTTTGCTCGAACGGTTCGCCGAGCAGCGCCTGCATGGCCTCCCAGTCCGCGGGAGTGGCATTGGCGATGGCCAGCCGGACCGCGAGGCCGTCCAGCGCCTCGCGCACCTGATAGAGCCGGTAGGTGGTTTCCATGTCGACGAAGGCCACTACCGCGCCCTTGTTCGGGACCCGTTCCACCAGCGCCCGGTCTTCCAGCGTCGCAAGCACTTCGCGCGCCTTGGCGCGTGGAATGTCATAGGCCTGCGCGAGATCTTCTTCCGGCACGCGGGTGCCGGGCAGCAGCGCCTGGGAGGCTATGCGTTCCCGCAGATCCTGAATGACTTCGTGGGTGGAGGCCGCCTTCCGTTTTTCCTTGGTGGCGGCGTCGGCAGGGGATGTCGCGCGTTTATCGGGCATGTAGGCACCTGGTTGGAGTGCGCCAAGCATAGCACTATTTTGAACTCAAGATTGTGCACAATTTAGAATGCTAGTTTGTAAATTATTGTTGACACAATAAAACGCACAAGAATATAGTGGCTTCACTTCGTCGCAGCACCCACTCATCCAAGGAGCTTCGGGCAATGAAAGACGCCGTGCAGTCCCCACAACTTCCCGGGCCGCAGTGCCGGGATTACCAGGCGCGGCGCAATGCCGCCGTAGCGTTGGGCGTGGCCAATGGCCCGCCGGTGTTCGCGGCGCGCGCGGCCGGCGCCACGCTGACCGACCTGGACGGCAATACCTTCATCGATTTCGCCGGCGGCATCGGCACGCTGAACGTGGGCCACGCCCATCCCGAGGTGGTGGCGGCCGTCCAGGCGCAGGCCGAGCGCTACCTGCACACCTGCTTCAACATCGTCATGTACCCGGAGTACATCGAACTGGCCGAGGCGTTGGTCGCGCTGGTGCCGGGCGCCTGGCCCAAGAAGGCCATGCTGCAGACTACCGGCGCCGAGGCGGTGGAAAACGCCGTCAAGGTCGCCCGCCGCGCAACCGGCAGGCAGGCGGTGGTGGCGTTCGAGAACGCCTTTCACGGGCGTACCTATATGGCCCTGTCGCTCACGGCCAAGGCGCCGGCCTACAAGAGCGGTTTCGGCCCCTTCGCGCCGGAGGTGTACCGGGCGCCGTTTCCCGTCGGCTACCGTTCCGGCCTGAGCGAGGCCGAATGCGCGGAGGCTGCGTTCAAGGCGTTCCGCCGCCTGGTCGAAACCGAGATCACGCCGGAACAGGTGGCCGCGGTCATCATCGAGCCGATCCAGGGCGAGGGCGGTTTCCATGCCGCGCCGCCCGCCTTCCTGCAGGCGCTGCGGGCCTATTGCACGCAGCACGGCATCGTGCTGATCGCCGACGAGATCCAGTCGGGCTTCTGCCGCAGCGGCGAATGGTTCGCCACCCAGCACGCGGGCATCGAGGCGGACCTCTACACGCTGGCGAAGTCCATGGGCGGCGGCTTGCCGATAGCCGCGCTGGTGGGGCGCGCCGACCTGATGGACGCGCCCGGCGTGGGCGGCCTGGGCGGCACCTATGGCGGCAATCCCCTGGCATGCGCCGCGGCGCTCGCCACGATCGGGGTCATGCGCCGCGAGGATTACGCGGCTCGCGCCCGCGATGTCGGCGCACGGGTGCGCGAGCGCTTCGCCGCGTGGGCCGATCGATTCGGCATCGTGGGCGACGTGCGCGGCCTGGGCGCCATGGTGGCGTTCGAGGTGGTGCGGGGGGGCGGCAGCGACGAGCCCGCCGGCGACCTGGCCGCCCGGATCGTGCAGTCTGCCTATCAGGGTGGGCTGGTGCTGGTGAAGGCCGGCTTCCACGGCAATGTGATCCGCTTCCTGGCTCCCCTGAGCATCACCGACGAGGAACTGGCCCGCGGCCTGGAGATCCTCGAAGGCGCGGTGGCCGATGCCCAGCGGCAGGCCGATGGAAAAGTCGCCGCCGGCGCGAGGAGCGCCTGATGCATACGCTGCTGAAACTGAAGAATGCGCGCAAGGTGGTCAGCCAGCTGGGCGCGGCGCGCCCGGGAATGGAAGTGCTGGTGCTGTACGACCTGCACACCCACCACAACGTCGAGCCGCTGGCCATCGCGGTGGACGAATCGGGCGCGGGCCTGCATCTGCTGCAGATCGCCGGATCTGCGCGCCACGGCAGGCAGCTGTCGCCGGTGGTGGCCCAGGCCATGCAGGCGGCCGATCTGGTCATCGCCCTGACGCGGGCCAACGCCGCGCATACCGATGCCCGCCAGCAGGCGACCCGGGCGGGCGTGGGCGTGATCGTGCTGCCCGAATCGCATCAGCCGGATTTCTTCCTGGCGGAAGGCTGGGAGGCGGATTTCGACGCCCTGCGTCCGCAGATCGAGGGCCTGGCCGACGCCTTGACCCGGGCCGACACGGCGCGGGTCACCAGCGCGCTGGGCACCGACGTAACGATGAGCATCGCCGGGCGACGGGGCCGGGCGCTGCATGGCTTCGCCAACACCACGGACATTTCCGCTGGCTACTGCCTGGAGTCCAGCCTGGCGCCGGTGGAAGGCACGGCCGAGGGCGTGATCGTGGTCAACGCCAGCATCCCGGGCGTGTCGCTGATCCGCGACGAGCCGGTGCGCATCCATATGGAGAAGGGCATGGCGGTGGCGATCGAGGGCGGCGCGGTGGCGCGCCAGTTCCGGGACCTGCTGGCCAGCTTCAACGATCCGCTGGTCTACAACCTGGGCGAGCTGGGCGTGGGCATGAACCCGCGCTGCGAACTGGATGGCACCATGCTGTCGGACGAATCGGTCTACGGATCGATCCAGCTGGCGCTGGGCACCAGCCTCTACATTGGCGGCACCGTGAAGGCGGCCGCCCACTACGACACCATCGTGACCGACGCCACGCTTGCGCTTGACGGCCGGGTGGTGCTGCAGGGCACCGAGCTGCGGCTGGGGGAGGCGGCATGAGCATCGACCTGAGCCGCGACCCCGACGGCGTGGCCACCGTCCTGATGAACCGCCCGGAAAAGCGCAATGCGTTCACGCTGGACATGTACCGGGAGTTCGGCCGGGTCATGCGCGAACTGGACGCCGACGACGCGGTGCGCTGCGTGGTGCTGCGCGGCGCCGGCGGCGCCTTCTGCGCGGGCAGCGATATCGGCGGCTTCGAGGAGGACCGCGACGGCGCGGCGCAGGCGGCCGAATATGCCCTGTTCACACTGTCCATGACGGACACGCTCAAGCACCTGCGCCATCCCACGGTGGCCTGCATCGAAGGCGTGTGCGTGGGCGGCGGGCTGGAGCTGGCCGCGCTGTGCGATATCCGCATCGGCGGGCGCAACAGCCGCTACGGCATTCCGGTGAACCGGATCGGGCTGACCGTGGATCACCAGGAACTGGGCGACCTGGTCCGCGTGATCGGAGCCGCGCGTGTCCTGGAAATCCTGCTGGAGGGCAATATCTTCGGGGCCGACGAGGCCATGAGCAAGGGCCTGCTGAGCCGCATCGTGGACGACGAGCGGGTGGCCGAGCAAGCCTACGCCACCGCCCGGCGCATCGCCGCGGCCGCGCCGCTGGTCAACCGCTGGCACAAGCGTTTCGTGGGCCAGTTGCGGGAAGGCCGGCCGCTGACCGACGCCGAGCGCGGCGAAGCCTATGCCTGCTTCGGCACCGAGGACTACCGGCGCGGCCGCGAGGCCTTCGCCGCCAAGCGCATTCCAGAATTCATCGGCCGCTGAGCCGGCCACCGACCCGAGACGGATTGCTTATGACTCAAGCTGCATCCCCCCTTGCCGGCATCAAGATCCTGGACCTCTCGCAGATCATGGCCGGCCCGTATTGCACCATGGTGCTGGCCGACCTGGGCGCCGAGGTCATCAAGGTCGAAAAGACCGGCACCGGCGACGATTCCCGCGAGATGGGCCCCTATGTGAATGGCGAATCGACCTGTTTCGCGCAGATCAACCGCAACAAGCAGGGCGTGGCGCTGAACCTGAAGGATCCCGAGGCGCGGGAAGTTCTGTACGACCTGGCGCGCTGGGCCGACGTGGTGGTGGAGAACTACCGGGTGGGCGTGACCAAGTCGCTGGGCGTGGACTACGACACGCTGTCGCGCATCAATCCGCGCCTGGTGTATTGCTCGATCTCCGGCTACGGCCATACCGGGCCCTACGCGGGCAAGGGCGGCTTCGACCTGGTGGCCCAGGGCATGAGCGGCATCATGAGCATGACGGGCGAGCCCGGCGGGCGGCCGTTGAAATCCGGCATCGCCATCTATGACGTGGGCGCGGGCCTGACCGCCGTGTACGCCATCCTGGCCGCCTGCATCCACCAGATGAAGACCGGCGAAGGCCAGCACATCGACATCGCGCTGGCGGAATGCGGCCTGCCCTGGTTCGTGTGGGAGGCGGCCGCCTATTTCGCCGACGGCACGGTGCCCGAGGGCACGGGCAGCCGGCACCGGGTGTCGGCGCCGTACCAGGCGTTCGGCACGCGCCAGGGCTACATCATGATAGGCGCGGCCAACCAGCGCACCTGGGAACGCCTGTGCGCGGACGTGCTGGAGCGCCCCGAGCTGATCACCGATCCGCGCTTCGTCACCAACTCCGACCGCCTGACCCACATCGCCGAACTGGAGCCCATCCTGGAAGCGGAGTTCGCGCGCGCCGGCGCGGCCGAGTGGATCGAGCGTTGCGAGCGCGCTTCCGTGCCTTGCGGCCCGATCAACGATTTCGGCCAGGCGATGCAGGACCCGCACTACCTGGCGCGCGGCATGGTGCAGGAACTGGAGCACCCCGCGTTGGGCACGATGAAGACCATCGGCATCCCGACCAAGTTCTCGCGCACGCCCGGCGCCTTGCGCACGGCGGCGCCGCTGATGGGGCAGCACACCGACGAGGTGCTGCGGCGCTTTGGCGTGCCGGAAGAGAGGATTGCCGGCATGCGTGCCAGAGGAGTCATCGCGTAGCCGGAAAACCGCAGCAGGCAGTATCGAAGTCGCATCCAAGCTCCAAGGGGACGCCGGCGTCGCGCACGCTGGCGGCTATTCGAAGTTGAACAATGATGTTCACGCCGCAAGGAACCTTCATGACACAGCCCACCCATCTCTCCCGCCGCGGATTCATCGCGGCCAGCGCCGCGCTGGCCGCCTGCGGCGCCATTCCCTCCCTGGCCCGGGCGCAGTCGGCCCAGCCGTTCCGGCTGGGGGCGCTCAACTCCATCACCGGCGTCGGCGGTCCCTATGGCCCGGCCATGCTGGAAGCCATCAAGATCGCCATCGATGAGGTCAACGCCGCGGGAGGCGCGGCCGGCCGCAAGATCCAGCTCTACGCCGAAGACGATCAGACCAAGCCCGACGCGGCGGTGCTGGCGGTCAAGAAGCTGATCGAGATCAACAAGGTCGAGGCGGTGGTGGGGATCTGGCCTTCCTCGGTGGGACTGGCCGCCATGCCGATCACCAACGCCGCCGGGCTCATCACCATGAATACCTGCGGCGCGCCCGAAATGCTGACCGAAAACAAGAACGGCCTGGCCTGGATGTTCCAGGCCTCCAACGCCGTGTTCGGCCGCGCCTTCGCGGAAGTGGCGCGCCAGCGCGGCTTCAAGCGTCCGGCGGTCATGGCCTTCAACAATTCCACCTTCGTCGGCCAGGCCAATTATTTCCGCGACGCCTGGCAGGAGAAGGGCGGGAAGGTCAGCGCGTTCACCGTCTACGAACCCAACCAGACCACCTACCGCACCGAACTCACCAAAGTGCTGGCTTCCAAGCCCGACGTGATTTCGCTGAGCGCCTACCGGCCCGACGCCACCATCATCCTCAAGGAATGGTTCCAGACCGGCCAGGACTGCAAGTTCATCATGCCCGGCTGGACCGCCAATGAGGATCTGGTGAAGGCCCTGGGCAAGGAAGCCACCGAGGGCATCATTTCGATCTCGAACGTCGCCGCGCACGAGCACGAGGCATACAAGCACTTCGCCGCGGAATTCCGCAAACGCACCAAGCGCGAGCCGGACATCTTCGCTTCCCAGTCCTACGACATGGTGATCACGCTGGCGCTGGCCATCGAGGCGGCCGGCGCCACGGCCGACGTGGCCGCCGTCAACGGCAAGATCCGCGCGGTGACCGCGCAGGGCGGCGGCGAGAAGGTCAGCGGTTTCGCCCAGGGCCAGGCGCTGCTGCGCGCCGGCAAGGCGGTGGACTACGACGGGGCTTCCTCGCGGCTGGATTTCGGCAAGCAGGGCGAGACCGTGCCCGATTTCGGCGTCTTCGACATCCGCGACGGCAAGCTGGTGCTCAAAGAAGTCATCGCCGGCCAGGTCTGACCAAAGAACCAAGGGGAACACAAGAATGGATGCAATCACCGTCATCAACGCCGCGATCAACGGCGTTGTGATCGGGATGCTGCTGGCCTTGCCGGCACTGGCGATCACGCTGGTGTTCGGCATCGCCCGCTTTCCCAATGCCGCCAGCGGCGACTACATGACGCTGGGCGCCTACGTCGCCGTCTTCACCCAGGCGCTCGCGGGCGGCTCCATGCTGGCCGCGGGCCTGGCGGCCGTCGCGTCCACCACCGCGGTCGGCCTTTTCTTCTACGCCTGGGTGTTCCGGCCGCTGGAGTCCCGCTCCAACGTCTCGCGCCTGATCGCGTCCATCGGCGTCGCCTTCGCGCTGCGCAGCACGATCACTTTCTTCGCGGGGCAGGACCAGTACACCTTCGATATGCCGTTGATGCGCGCCTGGAACTTCGGCGGCGTGCGCATCCTGCCAACGGACCTCTACATCCTGGGCACCGCGCTCGCGGCGCTGGCGCTGGTGTTCGCGCTGATGCACCTGACGCCGACGGGGCGGCGCATGCGGGCGGTGGCGGACAACCCGGAACTCGCGGCGGCCAGCGGCATCCGGGGACGGCGCGTGATGATCACGCTGTGGAGCATCGCCGGCGCGTACTGCGGCCTGGGCGGGGTGCTGCTGGGCATCAAGGCGGTGGTGATACCGGAGCTGGGCTGGGAACTGCTCATGCCCATGTTCGCGGCGGTGATCCTGGGCGGCATCGGCAATCCGGTGGGCGCCATCGTCGGGATCATGGTGTTCAGCATCGCCCAGGAGGTCGCCAGCCTGGTGGTCGGGCCTGCCTACAAGATCGTGTTCGCGTTCGCGGTGCTGCTGTGCGTGCTGCTGCTGCGTCCCCAGGGAATCTTCGGCCGTCCGATGGCGGCGAGGTGAAATCATGGAAGCCTATCTGATTGCAATCGCCATCGGGATCCTGATCTACATGCTGCTGGCCTTCGGCCTGTCGCTGCACTACGGGTTCACCGGACTGATCAACTTCGGGCACGTCGGCTTTTTCGCCATCGGCGCCTACACCTCGGCCCTGCTGTCGCTCAAGGGCGTGCCGGTGCCCGTGTCCATGGCAGCGGCGGCGGCCTTCGCGGCGCTGGCGGCCTATCCGCTGGGCATGATCGCCCTGCGGCTGGGCAGCGACTACCTGGCCATCGTGACCCTGGGTTTCTCGGAGTCGGTGCGCATGATGTTGCAGACCGAGGAATGGCTGACGCGCGGCATGCACGGGCTGCCGGGAATCCCGCGCCTGTTCGCCGGCTGGGCCTCGCCGCAGACCGTGGACCTCTGGATCATGTTGCTGCTGCTGGTCGTCAACGCGGGCGCCTTGTTCCTGATCCACCTGGTGATCCGCAGCCCGTTCGGGCGCGTGATCGAGGCGGTGCGGGACAACGAGGTGGCGGTGCGCGCGCTGGGCAAGGACCCCGCCCGGTTCAAGACCCGCTCCCTGATGCTGGGCGCCGGGCTGGCCGGGCTGGCGGGCGCCTTCCAGGCGCACTACCTGACCTTCATCAGTCCCGAGCAGTTCGTGCCCCTGATCACGTTCTACATCTGGATCGCCATCATCCTGGGCGGCGTCGGGCGCTTGAGCGGGGTGGTCGCGGGTACGGTGCTGCTGGTCGGTTTCCTGGAGGGATCGCGGTTCGTGCGCGATTTCGTCGGCGGCATTTCCGAGGTGCAGATGGCCAGCGTGCGCATCGGCATCATCGGCATCGCGCTCATCTGCGTGGTGCTGTACCGGCCCCAGGGCATTTTCGGCAACACCTCGACGCGCAGGAGATAGGGCATGACGCTGCTTTCCATCAATGGGCTGAGCGCCGGCTTCGGTGGCTTCAAGGCGCTCGACGACGTGTCGCTGGAGGTGCGCAAGGGCGAGCTGGTGGGCCTCATCGGCACCAACGGCGCGGGCAAGAGCACGCTGTTTTCGGTTGTCACGGGCTACATCCCGCCCAGCGCGGGCACGGTGCGGTTCGCGGGCGAGGACATCACGGGCGTCGCCGTGCACCAGCGCGTGCGCCGCGGCCTGGCGCGCACGTTCCAGGTGCCCCGCGAGTTCAGCCAGCTGACCGTTTTCGACAACATGATGGCCGCCGCGCCCGACCAGCGCGGCGAGAAGCTCGCGTCGCTGGTCTTCGCGCGGCGCGAGGTCGCCCGCGAGGAGGCGCGCAACGCGGAGCGCGTGCACGAGCTGCTGGCCTTCCTCAATCTGTCGCGAGTGGCCGACGAGCCGGCGGGAAAGTTGTCGGGCGGCCAGAAAAAACTGCTCGAACTGGGGCGGCTGCTGATGCTGGAGCCGCGCTGCATCCTGCTGGACGAACCCTTCGCGGGCGTCAATCCGGTGCTGATCGAGGAGCTGTCCGCGCGCATCGTGGAACTGAACCAGCGCGGCCTGACGGTCGCCATCATCGAGCACAACCTGGACGAATTGTCGCGGATCGTGCCGCGCATGTACGTCATGGACCGGGGGCGCGTCATCGCCGAGGGGGCGCCGGACGGTGTCCTGGCCAACGAACAGGTGCGCGAAGCGTACATGGGGGGAGTGATATGAGTCTGCTCGTCATGCAGGGCCTGTCCGGCGGCTATGCCGAAGTCGATATCGTCTCCGGCATCGACATGACGGTAGCGCCCAGGGAAATCGTCACCATCGCCGGGACCAACGGCGCGGGCAAGTCCACGCTGGTCAAGGCGGTGATGGGCCTGCTGCCGCGCATTGCCGGCACCATGGCGTTCGACGGCCGGGACTTGTTGACGCTGCCGGTGGAAGAGCGGGTGCGGGTCGGCATTTCGTACGTGCCGCAGGTGCGCAATGTCTTCGGCGCGCTGACCGTGCTGGAGAACCTGCAGGTGGTCGAGCACGTGCAGGGGCGCGAGCAGCGCATCCGCGACATGTTCGATCTGTTCCCCGCGCTGGCGGGGCGGCGCAGGACGCACGCTGAAAACCTCTCCGGCGGCGAACGCCAGCAGCTGGCCTTCGCCCGGGCGCTGATGTCCTCGCCGCGCCTGATGGTGCTGGACGAACCCTCGGCCGCGCTGTCCCCGGCGCTGACCGAGCAGGTGTTCGCCGAGGTGCGGCGCCTGCCCGAGATCGGCGTGGGCGTGCTGATGGTGGAGCAGCGCGCCCGCCAGGCGCTCGCCTTCAGCGACCGCGGCTACATCCTGGATTCCGGCCGCATCGTGCTGACCGATACGGGGCAGGCGCTGCTGGCCAACCAGCACATGAGCGATCTCTACATCGGCCGGGGCGGCCATCCGCAAGGCGGCGCCGCGCCGGCCTGAGGCGGCGCGCGCGGCGGTCCTTCATCGACTTCAAGGAGTTCCATCTTGTCTTTCCCCGATACGACAGCTTCCCCGGCGCGCGTCGCGCGCCGTTCCGCGCCCAGCGCCACCGCCGCCTTGACCGCCCTGCAGGGGCTGGCCGCGCTGGAGCAGGGCACGCTGACCTGCGAGGCCTGGGCGCGCGCCTGCCTGGATCGCATCCAGGAGCGCAACGACGGCGTGCGCGCCTGGGTGAGGGTGGACGCCGACAATGCGCTGGCCCGTGCCCGCGAATGGGACCGCCACGGCCGCCGCCGCCTGCTCGACGGCGTGCCGCTGGGCATCAAGGACACCATCGATACGGCCGACATGCCGACGGAGCTGGGCGATCCGGAGATCTTTCCCGGGCGCCAGCCCGCCGCCGACGCGCCCGTCGTGGCGCAGGCGCATGAACTGGGCTTCAATGTGCTGGGCAAGAACACGGTGTCGCGCCATGCCATCATGCTGCCGGGGCCGGCGCGCAATCCGCACGACCTGAGCCGTACGCCGGCGGCTTCGTCCGCGGGTTCCGCGGCGGCGGTCGCGGATTTCATGACGCCGCTGTCCATCGGCACGCAGACGGCGGGCTCCATCCTGCGCCCGTCCGCCTTCTGCGGCGCGGTGGGGTTCAAGCCCACGCTGGACGCCATCCCCTATGTTTCCATCCGCCGCTATTCGCGCGTGCTGGACGTCATCGGCCCGATCGCGCGGTCGGTGGACGACGCGGCGCTCTTCATGCGCGCCTTTACCGGCGATCCCCGGTTCGATCCGGCCGCGCCCCTGCGCAACGATTTCCGCGTGGGCGTCTGGCGTCCCAAGGATTGGGCGCAGGCCGACGCCTGCATGCGGGAGAGCTTCGAGGCCAACCTGCGGGCTTTGTCCGCGGCCGGCGTGAAAGTGACCGAGCTGGTCATGCCGCCAGCCTTCGACACCATGGGAGAGGCCCAGGATGTGATCATGGCCTACGACCTGGCGCGCGAGTACGCCGCGATCAAGCGGGACCATGCCGCGCTGTGCGATCCGGGCCTCATCGACTACCTGACCATGGGCGAGGGCCTGTCGGCGGCGGAGTACGCGGCCGCGCTGGACGCCGCCGACGGCTGCCGCCGCGCGTTCTACGATGCCGCCCGCGACGTGGACGCCGTAGCGCTGCCGTCGACCCTGGGCGAGGCTCCGCCGGCCAGCACCACCGGCAGCTCGGCCTTCATACGCATCTGGTCCCTTTTGCACAACCCCTCGATCACCTTGCCGGTGGCGCGCGGCCCCAATGGGCTGCCGCTGGGGTTCCAGATGGTGGGCTTCGTCAAGGAGGATGCCCGCCTGCTGTACTGGGCGCGCTGCGCCGAGCGCATCCTGGGGTCCACCGCCCACCAGCCCTGAGCGCGCCGACCGACGCCGCGGCGCGGCGCGTCGGACGCGCCGCCTGCTTAGCGCCCCCTGGGGGCGCTTTTTTCCGCCCTGTTTTTGGGGTTTTCCCGAATTATTCTCAATATTCGGGAATAAAAACCTGTAGTAACACCATAAATTGATAATCTGCGCTCCGTTAGTTTGGAGCCAAATAGTGAAAGCGGATCAATCAGTCGGGGCGGGCGCGGACCGCGTGCTCTACGTGCTGGCCACGCTGGCCCGGCACGATGGGCCGCTCAGCATTGCCGCGCTGGCCGAGGAAACCGGCCTGGCGCAGAGCACCCTGTACCGGCAGGTGGCGTTGCTCAAGCGCTGGGGGTTCGTCGCCGAGCATGACGGCGAGTACGGGCCCGGTCCGTTGTGCGTGCAGCTGGCCTGGGGTTTCGACCAGTCCTCGTTCCTGATCCACGAAGCGCAGCCCGACATGGCGGCGCTGGCCGCCGCGTCCGGCGAAACGATCGGCCTGCTGGTCGCCGTCAAGGACCAGGCCGTGTGCCTGGACATGGTCGAAAGCCAGCATCCGCTGCGCTGTTCCTTTACCAAGGGGCGCGGCCTGCCGCTGGCGCGCGGCGCCTCCGCCAAGTCGCTGCTGGCTTTCATGCCGCTGGCGCGCCTGCAGGCCGCGCTGGCCTACCTCGCGGCCGAGGCCGGGGTGGACGCGGGCAGGCTGGGCAAGGAGCTCGACGCGATCCGCGAGCAGGGCTACGCCGTGACCGACAGCGAGGTCGACGCCGGCGTCTGGGGGGTGAGCGTGCCGATCTTCCAGCGCGCCAACCAGGCCGTGGCCTCGATCACCCTGATGGCGCCTTCCACGCGGGCCGCGCAGCGGCCCGAGGCCTTCATCGAGATGACCGTGGCGGCCGCCCGGCGCATCTCGGCGAAATTGCAGGTCCATTGAGGCCGCCCGCCGCGGCCTTCCACGCTTTCCCTGAATTCCACGCTGTACCCGAACCCATCGACCGCAGTAACCACCGCCGTATCCACTTTCCATAGGATCCACCATGACCACTCGCCGCACACTGCTGACCGCCGCCCTCACGCTGGGCCTGGCCTGGACCGCCGGTTCCGCGCAAGCCCAGGAAACCATCCGCGCCGTCACCGACGCCACCTTCCCGCCGATGGAATTCGTCAAGGACGGCAAGCGCACGGGCTTCGACATCGAGCTGGTCGAGGCCCTGGCGGGCGCGATGGGCAAGAAGGTCGAATGGATCGACATCGACTTCAAGGGCCTGATTCCCGCCCTGCAGGCCGGCCGCGCCGACATCGCGGTGTCCGCCATCTACATCACGCCCGAGCGCGCCAAGGTCGTGGACTTCACCGATCCCTACTATGCGGGCGGCCTGGTCGTGATGACGAAGAAGGATGGTCCGGTCAAGACGCTGAAGGACCTGGACGGCCGCAAGGTGTCGGTGCAGGTCGGCACGAAGTCGGTGAACTACCTGAAGGAACACTATCCCTCGGTGCAGCGCGTGGAAGTCGAGAAGAACCAGGAGATGTTCAACCTGGTGCAGATCGGCCGCGCCGAAGCCGCCGTGACGGGCAAGCCCGCCGCCAAGCTGTTCGCGCAGAGCACGACCGACCTGACCGTGCTGAACGAGCAGATCACCACCGAGGACTACGGCATTGCCGTGCCCAAGAACAAGCCCGAGCTGACGCGCGACCTGAACGCCGCGCTGCAGAAGCTGAAGGCTGACGGCAGCTACCAGGCCATCGTGAACAAGTGGTTCGAGGCGCCGGCGAAATGAACCTGGATTTTTCCCCTGTCTTCGCCGACTTCGGCGCGCTGATGAACGGCGCGGCGGTCACCGTCGAGGTGACCGCCGGGGCCTTGCTGCTGGCTTGCGTCATCGGCCTGCTGGTCGGCGTGGGCCGGCTCAACCCGCGCCGCTACGTCATCTACAACCTGTGCAGCCTCTACCTGCTGCTGTTTCGCGGCACGCCGCTGCTGGTGCAGCTGTTCATCTGGTTCTTCGGCCTGCCGCATTTCGGGATCACGCTGCCCGCGTTCGCCTGCGGCGTGCTCGGCCTGGGCATGTACTCCGGCGCCTACGTGTCGGAAATCGTGCGCGGCGCGATCCAGTCGGTGGACCGCGGCCAGACCGAGGCGGCCCGTTCGCTGGGCATGTCCTCGGGCCAGGCCATGCGCATCATCGTGCTGCCGCAGGCGGTCGTGCGCATGATCCCGCCGCTGGGCAACGAGTTCATCGCGCTGATCAAGAATTCGGCCCTGGTGTCGCTCTTGACCATCCATGACCTGATGCACGAAGGGCAGAAAATCATCAGCGTGTCTTACCGCTCGCTGGAAACGTATCTGGTGGTGGCGCTGATCTATCTGGTCCTGACCACGGTCACCATGTTGGTGTTGCGCAAGGTGGAACATCGCCTGCGCGCGGGAGGGATGGTGCAATGAACGCCGCGACGAACCGGGCCGCGGGCCCGCAAGAAATGATCCGCATCCGCGGCCTGCAGAAGTCCTACGGCGACCATGCCGTGCTGCGCGGGATCGATTTCGACGTGCTGCCGTCGCAGGTGGTGGTCGTGATCGGCCCCAGCGGTTCGGGCAAGAGCACCTTGCTGCGCTGCTGCAACGGCCTGGAAGTGGCGCAGGCCGGCACCGTGGACATCTGCGGCCAGACCTTGCTGGACCACGGCAAGCTGCTGCCCGAGGCGGAGCTGAACCAGCTGCGCATGCAGGTGGGCATGGTGTTCCAGGGCTTCAACCTGTTTCCGCACCTGTCGGTGCTGGACAACGTGACCATCGGCCCGCGCAAACTGCGCGGCATGGGCCGCGAGGAGGCCAATGCGCTGGCGGCCGACCTGCTGGCCAAGGTCGGCCTGGGCCAGAAGATGTCGGCCATGCCGGCCAGCCTGTCGGGCGGCCAGAAGCAACGCGTGGCGATCGCCCGCGCGCTGGCCATGCAGCCCAAGGTCATGCTGTTCGACGAGCCGACCTCGGCGCTCGACCCGGAACTGGTGGGCGAAGTGCTGCAGGTGATGAAGCTGCTGGCCCGCGAAGGCATGACCATGATGGTGGTGACGCACGAAATGGGCTTCGCCCGCGACGTGGCCGACATGGTCGCGGTGATGGACGGCGGCGTGATCCTGGAATCCGGCCCGCCGGAAGTGATCTTCAGCCAGCCGCGCGAAGCGCGCACCCGCGAATTCCTCCAGGCGGTGCTGAGCGCGTCGCCGGGAGCGGCGGCATGAGCGTATTGGACAAAAGTCTCTGGAAGGCGCGGGACGACAGCGCCGAGCAGGGCGACACGCGCCGTCTGGCGCACGTCGTCGAAGCGGCCGCCGGCCAGCTGCGAGCGGGCGAGGCGGTGCTGCTGGGCTTTGCCTGCGACGCCGGCGTGGCCCGCAACCAGGGCCGGGTCGGCGCGGCGGGCGGCCCCGCCGGCATCCGCAAGTTCCTGGCGGGCTTGCCCGCGCACGGCCTGACCCGCCTGCTGGACGCGGGCGACGTGGCCTGCGAGGGCGACCTCCTGGAAGACGCCCAGGAACGCCTGGGCCTGCGCCTGGCCGAACTGATGGAGCAAGGCGCCCGGCCCGTCGTGCTGGGCGGGGGGCATGAGATCGCCTGGGGCAGCTTCCAGGGCCTGGCCCGCTGGCTGCGGGCGCGCGGCGACGCGGGGCCCGTGCTGGTGCTGAACCTGGACGCGCATTTCGACCTGCGCACCGGACGGCCTGGCAGCTCGGGCACGCCGTTCGACCAGATCGCCCGCGACTGCGAAGCGCGCGGCCAGTCCCTGCAGTACGCCTGCCTGGGCGTGTCGCGCCTGGCCAATACGCCCGCGCTGTACGCCCGGGCCGCCGAGATCGGCGCGTTCTGGGTGGAGGACCGCGACATGCAGGAACGCCACCTGGAGGCCCGCCTGGCGGACGTGGACGCGCTGCTGGAAGGCGCGGCCCACGTCTACCTGACGATAGACCTGGACGTGCTGCCCGCGGCGGTCATGCCGGGCGTTTCGGCGCCCGCGCCCTACGGCGTGCCGCTGGCGGTGGTCGAGGAGATCGTGCTGCGAGTCAAGGCCAGCGGCAAGCTGCGCCTGGCCGACATGGCGGAATACAACCCCGGCTACGACGTCGACGGCCATGGCGCCCGCGCGGCCGCCCGGCTGGCCTGGCAGCTGATCGCCGGCTGAGCCGCGGGTCGGCGCGGCGCAAAAGAGGGCGGTTCCCTGCCGGGGAGCCGCCCTTTTGCATTGATGGGGACGGGTCCTGCATACGGCCGATGGGCTGGACGCACGCTTGCTGGCGGCTTAGGATAGGACCAGCTGTAGGGCCGGTCTTGCGACCCGTCAGGTGTCCGCAACATTGATACGTCACCAATTAAATATTTTTCTTTTTAATTGGGGACGTTATATTTTTCGCGGATAAAATTGGCGCAACCTAGTCAGGAGAGCGTGCTCATGTCTCAAACTCCCACCCATGCCTTGCCGTCGTATTTGAATGCCGATGACCTCGGCCCCTGGGGTAATTACCTGCAACAAGTCGATCGGGTCACCCCGTATCTCGGTTCCCTGGCGCGGTGGGTTGAAACCCTGAAGCGTCCGAAGCGTTCGCTGATCGTCGACGTGCCGATCGAACTCGACAACGGCAGCATCGCGCACTTCGAGGGCTACCGCGTGCAGCACAACACCTCGCGCGGCCCCGGCAAGGGGGGCGTGCGTTTCCACCAGGACGTCACGCTGTCCGAAGTGATGGCGCTCGCGGCCTGGATGTCCATCAAGAATGCCGCGGTGAACCTGCCTTACGGCGGCGCCAAGGGCGGCGTCCGCGTCGATCCGCGCAAGCTGTCGCAGTCCGAACTTGAGCGCATGACGCGCCGCTACACCTCCGAAATCGGCGTCATCATCGGCCCCGCCAAGGACATTCCCGCTCCCGACGTGAACACCAACGCCCAGACCATGGCCTGGATGATGGACACGTACTCCATGAACGAAGGCGCCACCGCCACCGGCGTGGTCACCGGCAAGCCGATTGCGCTGGGCGGCAGCCTGGGCCGCGTCGAAGCCACGGGCCGCGGCGTGTTCGTCGTGGGCTGCGAGGCCGCCCGCGACCTGAACATCGACGTGTCGAAGGCGCGCGTGGTCGTGCAGGGCTTCGGCAACGTGGGCGGCACCGCCGCTCGCCTGTTCCATGAAGCCGGCGCCAAGGTCATCGCCGCGCAGGACCACACCGGCACCGTGCACAACGCCGAGGGCCTGGACGTGCACAAGCTGCTGTCGTACGTGTCGCAACACGGCGGCGTGGGCGGCTTCTCCGGCGGCCAGGCCATGGACAAGAACGAGTTCTGGACGCTGGAAACCGAATTCCTGATCCCCGCCGCCCTGGAAAGCCAGATCACCGTGGAAAACGCGGCCAAGGTGCGCGCCAAGATCGTGGTGGAAGGCGCCAACGGCCCGACGACCCCGGAAGCGGACGACATCCTGGCCGAGCACGGCGTGTACGTGGTGCCGGACGTGCTGGCCAATGCCGGCGGCGTCACGGTCAGCTACTTCGAATGGGTGCAGGACTTCTCCAGCTTCTTCTGGAGCGAGGACGAGATCAACCAGCGCCTGGAGCGCCTCATGCGCGAAGCCTACGCGGCGGTGTCGCAAGTGGCCCGCGAGCACAAGGTCACCCTGCGCACGGCGGCGTTCATCGTCGCTTGCACGCGGATCCTGCAGGCGCGCCAGGTGCGCGGCCTCTATCCGTGATTCCGATACGGCGGCGCGTTTCCGACGCGTCGCCGAGGAGGCAAGGAGACAAAACGAAAATCGCCCCGCAAGGGGCGATTTTCATTGGCGCGGCGGCCGCGATCCGTGCTGGCGGGGAGGGCGGGCATACCCATGTTGCAGCCGTAGGCGCCAGCGGGCTTTTCCTTGCCGTGTCGGCCCCGCGCCACAGAATCCCGTGGTTTTCGCGATTCAGGGAATCTCCCAGCTTGCCTTTCACGAACTGACACATTGCGTCCCTAGAATTCGTTCCTGCCATGTGCCGGGAGCGCCGCCCGCGATGCGAGCCCGCCCGCGCATGTCTGTTCAATCAACGGGAATTTGCAATGAAAAAGACTTTGTTCGCCACCGCCATTCTCGCCGCGTTCGGCGCCACGGCGCAGGCGGAAACCTCGGTGACGCTGTACGGCCTGATCGACACCGGCGTGGGCTACCAGCGCATCAAGGGCGACAACTACCATGAATCGAAGGTCGGCATGGCCAACGGCGTATCCAGCGGTTCGCGCTGGGGCCTGCGCGGCGCCGAAGACCTGGGCGACGGCCTGAGCGCCGTGTTCACGCTGGAAAGTGGCTTCAACTCGGCCAACGGCCAGTCGGGCCAGAGCAACCGCCTGTTCGGCCGCCAAGCCACCGTCGGCCTGAAGAGCGATTCGTGGGGCCTGCTGGAACTGGGCCGCCAGACCAACATCGCGTCGAAGTACTTCGCCGCGATCGACCCGTTCGGCGGCAGCTACGGCCAGGCCAACGTGGGCGTGGCCTTCAGCGCCGCCAACACGGTCCGCTACGACAACATGGTGCAGTACTCGACGCCGTCGTTCAGCGGCGTGCAGTTCGGCATCGGCTACTCGTTCAACGCCGCCGACACGACCGCCGCGCAGACCGGCTTCCGGACCGCCGACAATACGCGCGCCATCACCACCGGCCTGCGCTACGTGAGCGGCCCGCTGAACCTGGCCGTCACCTACGACCAGCTCAACCCGGCGAGCCAGCTGAACACCGACGCCACGCCGAAGGCCTGGATGGTGGGCGGTTCGTACGACTTCGAAGTGGTGAAGCTGGCGCTGGCCTACGGCCAGACCCGCGGCGGCTGGTTCACGGGCCAGGGCGCCAACGCCTTCGGCAGCGGCAGCCCCGAAGCCCGCGGCTTCGGCACCAACGTGGCCGTTTCCGGCTTCAAGGCGAATTCCTACCTGGTCGGCCTGAGCGTGCCGCTGGGCGGCGCCAGCAACCTGTTGGCCTCGTGGCAGCGCGCCGATCCGGACAGCGACGCCTTGACGGGCGACGACGCCACCATGAACGTCTATAGCCTGGGCTACACCTACAACCTGTCCAAGCGTACCAACCTGTACGCGATGGGCTCGTACGCCACCAACTTCGCCTTCACCGACGGCGTGAAGAGCACCGTGGCGATCGTGGGCGTCCGCCACCGCTTCTAAGGCGCGGGCACGAGCGGGCGGCGCGCAAGCGCCGCCCCTTGCGCCGAGCCGCGGTTGCACTGAGCGGATTGGGCGTCTTACCCGGCCACAGACGCGAAAAAGGCGGCCACCTCCCTAGCTCCACTCCCAGTCCGCTCACCCGAACCCCGTTCCCTGACAGGCCTGGCGCCTGCCGGGATGGCTCAAGACTGGGGCAGCAATTCCGGTTTCAGTATCCCGCGCAGGTCCGCGTAGGGGATATGCAGCTCGGGCTCGCCGTGCGAGTACGGCGCGATGGAATACGCGTCGTACTTGACCACGATGCCGTCGCGCGTCAGCGCGAAGTTGTCGCTTTCCTGGAACGGCCACATCTTGCCGTAGGCCGCCGGATCGCGGCGGGCATCGGGATTCTGCTCCAGCCATTTGGCGTGCGCGCGCTGCAAGGCGGCGACGTATTGCGCATGCCGGCCCGGAATCAGGGCATCTTCCAGGCTCATCACGCGGCCGCGGCCGCGCTCCCAGTTCAGGTATTGCGTGGCCGGGATGCCGTGCGCGGCGCCGGTCAGGAACTGCTCGGTATGCAGTTCGATGGAGACGACGTCGCCCACCGTGTCCTTCACGCTCGCCTTGAAGTAGGTGGCGTCGCGCGGGCGGGCGGTGGCCCAGAAGTACTGCGTGTATTCGGACAGCGTGTCGTAGGGCCCGCGGCGGTTGGCGTCGGTGCCGGTCATGTAGGCCAGCACGTGGTCCACCAGGGCCGTCAGCTTGGGGATGCCGGGGAAGGCCACGCTGTCGATTTCAATGCGGGGGCAATCGCCCTCGCAGCCGGGCTTGTTCGAGGCCCATTTGATGCGTTCGGTGGCCAGGTCGCCGACCTTCTCCGGCGTGGAGGCGGCCGGCGACGATTGCGGGGCGAGGGTGATGTCGGCGGGCGGCGTGCTGCCGCAGCCGGCCAGCGCCAGGACGGCTGCACCCAGGATCAGACCGCTAATCGCGCCTCGCGGCGTGAACGTGCGACGCATTGAACTACCTCCAGAGAATCGGGACGTGGCCGGTCAGGGGACGACGCCCGTCCACTCCGGCGTGGAAAACTTTTCGTCGGCCTGCGCCTGCGCGAGCGCCAGCGTGGCCTCGCCCACCTGTCCCGGGGTGAGACGATGCAGTCCGGCAAAAGTTTCCACCATGCGCTCGATGATGACGTCCCGCGCCAGCCCCGTCTGGGTACGCAGCGGGTCGACGCGCTTCTTCGCGCTGGTGGTGCCCTTGTCCGACAGCTTCTCGCGTCCGATGCGCAGCACCTCCACCATTTTATCGGCGTCGATGTCGTAGGACATCGTCACGTGGTGCAGCACGGCGCCGGAACGGCGGGCCTGCGCCGCGCCGCCGATCTTGCCGATGTCCGAGGCGATGTCGTTGAGCGGCTGGTACCAGGCCTTGATCCCCAGGCCCTGCAGCGCGGCCAGCACCCAGGCATCGAGGAAGGCGTAGGACTCCTGGAAGCTCATGCCATGCACCAGCGCCTGCGGCACGCTCAGCGAATAGGTGATGGAGTTGCCGGGCTCGATGAACATGGCGCCGCCGCCGCTGACGCGGCGCACGACCTCGATGCCGTGGCGGCGGGCGCCTTCGGGATCGACTTCGTTCTTCAGCGATTGGAAGCGGCCGATCACCACGGCGGGCGCGGACCATTCCCAGATGCGCAGCGTGGGCGGGCGTCGGCCGGCGCCCACTTCGTCGGTGATGACGGCATCCAGCGCCATGTGCAGCGCGGGGGGCTGCGGGCCTTCGTGGATCAGTTCCCAGCCGTAGTCGTTCCAGTCGGTGCGCGTCATGCCAGCGCCCTCCGCAGCACCACGGCGACGGCCTCCGCCGAGAAGCCGAACATCTCGGCCTCGGGCGGCAGGGCCGATTGCACGGCCAGCGCCAATTCCAGCTCGCCGGCGTCGGCCGGCATGCCGGTCAGGCCGCGGTTGATGGCTTCGAGGGCTTCCGGAGGCTCCAGGAAGAAGTCGCCGCTGATGCGCACATCGGCCAGGCGGCCGTCGCGCACTTCTACATCCGCGACGACCAGTTTGCCGCCGGGGACCTTGTATTCGCCATGCATGGGCGCTCCTTGCAAATCCAAATCGGTGTAGAGATTACAGGCTGAGCTTCATGCCGTCGTGGCTGGCGACGAAACCCAGGCTTTCATAGAACCGGCGCGCGTCGGGGCGGGCGCGGTCCGTGGTCAGCTGCACGAGCCCGCAGCCCTGGATGCGGCATTGCTCGATCGCCCACTCGAACATGGCGCGTCCCAGGCCGGCTCCGCGCGACGACGAGGCGATGCGCACGCTCTCGATCTGCCCGCGCCACTGGCCCAGCCGCGACAGGCCGGGTATGAACGATAACTGCAAACAGCCGACCAGGCGCGAATCCTGTTCGACCACGGCCAGGAATTGGTTCGAATCCTGCGCGATGGCGGCGAAGGCCGCGGTATAGCGCGGGTCCAGGGGCAGGGCGGGGTTTTCGCGCTTCGCGCCCAGTTCATCGTCGGCAAGCAGCGCGACGATGCCGGGCAGGTCTCCCACGCGCGCGCGGCGGAACACCAGTTGCGGGTCGGGCATGGCGGCTCCTTTTCAGCGGGCGACGTTCTGGGCGGTCTGGCCGAACAGGATGCGGCGCGAGGCCTCGTCGCTGACCGACGGGGCGGTGTTGACGGTATCGGCCAGGGCGTAGGCGCGCTGCGTGGCGGGCCGGGCGGCGATGGCGTCGAACCAGCGCTTCAGGTGCGGAAAATCGTTCAGGTCCTGGCCCTGCTTGGCGTGCGGCACGATCCAGGGATAGGCCGCCATGTCCGCGATCGAGTAGTCGCCGGCGACGAACTCGCGGTCGGCCAGGCGCTTGTCGAGCACGCCGTAAAGGCGGTTGGTTTCCTTGACGTAGCGTTCGATGGCGTAGGGGATGCGCTCGGGCGCGTAGCCGGAGAAATGGTGGTTCTGGCCGGCCATGGGGCCCAGGCCGCCCATCTGCCAGAAGAGCCACTGGGAGACTTCCGCGCGGCCGCGCAGGTCGGCGGGCAGGAAGCGCCCGGTCTTCTCGGCGAGATAGAGCAGGATGGCGCCGGATTCGAACAAGGATATCGGCGCGCCGCCGTCGGCCGGCTTCTGGTCGACGATGGCGGGAATGCGGTTGTTCGGCGCGATGGCGAGGAATTCGGGCTTGAACTGGTCGCCGCGGCTGATGTTCACCGGGTGGATCTTGTAGGGCAGGCCGCTTTCTTCGAGGAACAGGGTGATCTTGTGGCCGTTGGGGGTGGTCCAGTAATAGAGGTCGATCATGGGGTGTCCTGGTCATGGCGCCGGCGGTGGCCGCCGGGCGGAACGGCCATGATAGCGGGGCACCCCCGGCGGCGGCCTGAATAACCGGGGGGCGGGTACGGGTTTGCCCCCCGGGTCCGGCAGGCCGCTCAGGCGGCGCCCGGACGGGCGCGGCCCGGCAGTTTCCAGGTCCAGTTCAGGCTGACGCCGGCCGCCGCCAGGAAGATCATGGCCACGCCGATGATCTGCGTGGCGTCCATGCGGTGCCCGTAGACCGCGAAATCGAGCATGATGGCAACGGCGGGATAGATGAAGCTGAGCGCGGCGGTGGAAGTGGTGGGCAGCTTCTGGATGGCCGAATACATCAGGATGTACATGAGGCAGGTATGGATCAATCCCAGCGCGACCAGATACCCCCATTGCAGCGGCGCCGAGGGCAGGGCGCCGAAGTCCGCCATGGGCAGCAGCATGACCGCGCCGAGCGTCACCTGGACCAGCGCCAGCACCTGCGGCGGGATGCCCTTGAGCCGCTTCACGATGATGGCGGTGACGCCGTAGAGCGCCGCCGCGCCCAGGCCCAGCAGCAGCCCCGTCAGGTAGGCGGCGCCGTCCGCGCCGCCCGCGGTGGACAGGCGCAGCACCAGCAGCAGGCCGGCGAAGGCAATGACGGACCACGCCAGCTTGCCGCGCGTGGGCCGCTCGCCCAGGAACAGCACGCCCAGGCCGATGAGGAAGAAAGGCTGTACGTTGTAGACGGCGGTGGCCAGCGAGATCGAGGCCAGCCGATAGGCGGAAAACAGCAACACCCAGTTCAGCACCAGGGCGGCGCCGGCGACCAGCGCCAGCGCCAGCGTCCTGGCCGTGAACAGGCCAGGCTTGAGCAGCCCGCGCATCCAGCAATAGAGGAACAGGGACAAGGCGCCGAAGACGCAACGGAAGAAAACGACGTTCCAGGCGCTTTGCCCGGACTCCAGCACGAACACGCCCAGCGTGCCGGACAGGGTCATCGCGGCGGCCATCTGCGCCAGGCCGATGCGTTCTGATGAGGGATTCATGAGGATTCTCCAGGAGGCGCCGTGGCCTCGATGCTTGATGGAGAAATTATCCCAGGCAGATTAAGGCGGTTATATGATGTTGATGCGGTCAATGGCTCATAGAACCTTTGTTTAGGTGGAATTTATGCAAAACGACCTAAAAAATGAAAACCAGGTGCTGGACGGTATCGACCGCCGCCTGGTAGAGATGCTTTCCGCCAATGCGCGCACCACCACGGCCGACCTCGCGCGCCAGGTGGGCATGTCCGCGCCCAGCGTCGCGGACCGCCTGAGGCGCCTGGAAGAATCGGGAGTGATCCGGGCCTATACCCTGAACGTGGATCCGGTGGCGCTGGGATACTCGCTGGAGGCCATCGTGCGCATCCGCCCGCTGCCGGGGCAGTTGCGTCACGTGGAGGGGTTGATCCAGGAGATACCGGAGTTCGTGGAGTGCGACAAGGTGACGGGCGACGATTGCTTCATCGCCCGGGTGGTGCTGCGCTCGATCTCGCACCTGGACGGCATCCTGGAGCGCGTCACGGAATTCGCCGAGACGAACACCGCGATCGTCAAGGCGCACACCGTGCGCCGCCGGCTGCCGCCGCTGCGCTAGGGCGGGGGATCAGACGGGCGCGGACAGGGCTTTTTCGATGTCGTCCTTGAGGCTCGCCGGCGTGTCGGTGGGCGCGTAGCGCTTGATGACGCGGCCGTCGCGGCCGACCAGGAACTTGGTGAAGTTCCACTTGATGCCCTCGGTGCCGAACACGCCGGGCTTTTCGCCCTTGAGCCAGCGGTACAGCGGGTGGGCGCCGTTGCCGTTGACCTCGATCTTGGCGTACAGGGGGAAGGTGATGTCGTACTGCGTGCTGCAAAAATCGCGGATCGCGGCTTCGTCGCCGGGTTCCTGGTGGCCGAACTGGTCGCAGGGAAAGCCCAGCACCGCCAGGCCGTCGTCGCGGTAGGAACGGTACAGCGTTTCCAGGCCGGTGTACTGCGGCGTGAAGCCGCATTTGGAGGCGACGTTCACCACCAGCAGCACACGGCCGCGGTAGGTGTCCAGGGATTGTTCCGCGCCGTCGATGCCGCGGGCGGAGAAATCGTAGATCGTGCTCATGCGGGGCTCCTGCCGGTCAGGCGTCGGAACGCGAGGGCGTCAGCGCGCCGGCTTGTCCCGCGAGTGTAGTCCCGGCGTGGCGGCCGTAGTAGCGCGTTCCCCACAGCGTCAGGAGCAGCACGGCCAGCGTGATGCCGGCCGACATCCACGGCAGGTCCGTCAGCGGCAGGCCCTGGCCCAGCGCCAGGCTGCCCAGCCAGGCGCCGCTGGCGTTGCCCAGGTTGAACGCGCCCTGGTTCAGCGTGGAGGCGAGGTTGGGGGCTTCCGCCGCCTGGTCCACGATCAGCGTCTGAAGCAGCGGCACCACGGCGAACCCCAGCACGCCCCAGACGAAGGTGGTCAGCAGCATGGGCACCAGGGAATGGATGGCCTGGCTCAGCACCAGGAAGACCAGCAGCAGCCCGATGAAGATGCGGCGCAGCGAGGCTTCGAGATTGCGGTCGCCCAGCTTGCCGCCCAAGGTGCTGCCGATGGTCAGCGCCACGCCGAACAGCAGCAGCACGCCGGTGACGCCGCGCTCGGACACGCCGGTCACTTCGCGCAGCAGCGGCGCGATGTAGGTCAGCACGCAGAACAGCGCCGCCGACGCCAGCACGCTGGCGGCCAGCGGCCACACCACGCGCGCGTCGCGCAGCACCTTGAATTCGCGCAGGATATTGCCGGGCTGCATCGGGATGCGGGAAGGCAGCCACGCCGCCAGGGCGGCGACGGCCACCAGCCCGATGCCGCTGACCACCCAGAACGTGGAGCGCCAGCCCGCCACCTGGCCCAGCGCGGTGCCCAGCGGCACGCCCAGCACGTTGGCGAGCGTCAGCCCGGTGAACATCAGCGCGATGGCGCTGGCGCGCTGGTTGCGCGGCACCAGGTCGGCGGCGACCACGGCGCCCAGGCCGAAAAACGCGCCATGGCAGAACGCGGTGAATACCCGCGCCGCCATGAGCAGCCCGTAGCTGGGCGCCAGGGCACAGAGCAGGTTGCCCAGGACGAAGGTGCTGGCCAGGCCGATCAGCGCGGCCTTGCGCGGCAGCTTAGCGGTGACGATGGCCATGATGGGGGCGCCGATGACCACGCCCATGGCGTAGCCGGTGATCAGCAGGCCGGCGATGTCGATCCCGACGCGGAGGTCTTCGGCGACGTTGGGCAGCAGGCCCATGATGACGAACTCGCTGGTGCCGATGCCGAAAGCGGCGGCGGCCAGCGCGATGAGGTGCAGGGGCATGGGAGGCGGCGGAGGGCCGGGCGGCGGGGAGCGCCGCCCGGCGCGTAGAAGGCAAGGGCGGAATTCTAGGGCAGCGCGGTGGCGGCGCGCCGGAAAAGCCCTGTTGATATTAAGGGTATACCCTGATTTTCCTGCGACCTTGCGGGGCCGCGCATCAATTGCGCTTCAATGCCACTTTCCCGTCGCTCGGAGCGCCGGCGGCGTCGGCGGACACATCTATCTCCGGCACGACCGACATTCCCACCCGCAGGCGCGCGGCGTCGGGCTGGCCGGCGTCCAGGCGTATCCGGGCCGTCAGGCGCTGGACGATCTTGGTGAAGTTGCCGGTGGCGTTTTGCGGGCCCAGCGGCGCATAGCTGGCGTTGCTGGCCGGCGCCAGGCTGTCCACGGTGCCGCGCAGCGTGACGCCGGGCAGCGCGTCGACGCTGATCTTGACCGGCTGCCCCGGACGGACGCGGGCCAGTTGGGTTTCGCGGTAATTGGCTTCGACATAGACCTCGTCCAGGGGCACGACCGCGGCGACGGGCCTGCCGGTGGCGATGAACGCGCCCATGCGCAAGGAACGCTGGCCGACCGTGCCCGCGATCGGGGCGGTAATGCGGGTATAGGAAAGGTTCAGTTCCGCGGCGGCCTCTTCGGCCTTCATTTGCGCCAGCGTGGCGCGAGCCTTGCGCAGTTCGGCGCGGAGGATATCCAGCTGGCGCAGCGCGGCCTGATGAGCAGCGCGATCCTTTTCCAGCGTGGCGCCGTGGATGACCGCCTGGGCCTGGGCTTGCTGCAAAGCCTGGACCGTGCCGGAGCCGTCCGCCGCCAGGTTGCGGTACCGCGCCAGGTCCGCCTGCGCGAGGCGCAAGGCCGCCTGGTCCGCCGTGACGGTCGCCTGGGCCCGCGCGATCTCGTGCTCTTGGCGCGCCGACTGGGCCGACAGGCTGTCGATGACGGCTTGCGCGCTCAACACCCGGGCGCGGGCGTGTTCCAGCGCAATGGCGAAGTCGCGGTCGTCGATGACTGCGAGAACCTGCCCTGGCGTCACGCGCTGATTGTCCTCGACCAGAACCTGCGCGATGCGGCCCGAAACCTGGGGGGACACCTGGGTGTAGTCGGCGCGGACATAGGCGTTGTCGGTCGATTGCAGGTTCGATGCGCTTTCCGGGCGGTTGATGTAGAAGAGTCCGGCTACGGCGGTAACGGCAAGCAAGGCGCCGATAGCGGCCTTGCCGGTCTTGGGCATTGACATTGGTTTATCCATGAGAAGAAGAGGCGGGTTGTGGCGCCGGGATGTACTGAAGGCGCAACACCAGGGGAATCATCAGAAGGGCCAGCAGGCCCAGCAGCAGATAGGCGTCGGACGTCGCCAGGACAAAGGCCTGTTCATGCAGGGCCGAGGCCACCTCGGCAGCCCCGGTCAGATGCGTCCAGCTTCCGTTGAGCAGGCCCGGATAATCCAGCAGCGCGTCCGCGTGGAAGCGTTCACGCAAGACCGTGAACTGGCTCACGCCCGCGCCGCCGATCAAGGTGCCGAAGACGCGCAGCGCGTTGATGGTGCCCGACACGTAGGGACCTTCCGGAGGCTGTACCACGCTGGTCGCCAGAAACAGCAGGGAGATCACCGCCATGGGCTGGCCGAAGGCCTGCAGGGTCTGGACAAGAACGAACTGCTCCCAGATCCAATCGGAAGTCAGGCGCGATCCGAACAGGCACGCCAGGGCAATCAGCCCCAGGCCCATGGCGAACACGATGCGCGCATCGACCCACTTCCGGTACAGCAGCGCGGCGACGCAAGGGCCGAGCAGCAATTGAGGCAACCCGACGATCAGCCCGATGGGCGCGCTTTGCAGGGCGCGGTATCCCCAGATCCGGCCGAGAAAGGCCGCGGGCACCGACGAACCCGACAGCATCACGATCAGGAGGCATACGAACACGGTGAACCCAAGCCCCAGATTGCGGCGTCCCAACAAGCGCAGTTTTATGAAGGGCTCGGGATGGAACCACTCGCTGACGAGGTAGGCCGCGGTGAACGCCAGGCCAATCGCGAAGGCGCTGGCGATCAGGGGCGATTCGAACCAGTCCAGCCGGACCCCCTGGTCCAGCGCGACCGTGATCGAGGTCAGGCCGATGGCTCCCAAGGCCATGCCGGGCCAGTTGGCGTGCTTGAAGCGTTCGGCCTGGGATGGCGCGTCCGGCAGGCTCCAGCCGACCAGCGTGCCGGCAAGCAGCAGCAGGGGGATCGCTTGCCAATAGACCAGGCGCAGGTCCGTCAGGGTGTCGGTCCACAGGCCCGTCAGCCAGATCGATACGTTGGGCGCGAAGGTGGCGGTCATGGCGTAGAGCGCGAGGCCATGCAGCCGGATCGGCGGCGGCAGGAATTTCAGCGCGGCCATCATCAGCACCGGGATGAGCGCGCCGCCGGCCAGGCCCTGCAGGCCGCGCAGCGCCAGGAGCAGAGGCAGGCTGTGAACGAAGGGCAGGACCAGGGCGATCAGCGCGCACAGCCCGACCATGCCCAGGTGGAACCGGCGCAGCGAGAGCGTGATGGCGAACCAAGAAGCGAAAGGCATGGCGACGAGTTCGCCCGCCGTATAGACCGTGCCGAGCCAGGAGGCGTCGTCCAGGCCCTGGCCCAGCGCGCCGCGGATGTCCGCCAGGGCCAGCGCGCCGACCCGATTGTTCAGCCCGGCCGTCATGGCCGCAAGAAAGATGCCCGTCAGCGCGACCAGGGGTCGCGCGCGGCGTTCGTGGCCGGCTGCCGGCGCGGCGCGCGCGCTCATTGCCGGGCCTCGCCGTCGGCCGAGGGGCCGGAAACCGCGGCGGCGTCCCAGCCGCCTCCCAGCGCCTTGTACAGCGCCACGACCGTCAGCGTCGACCGGGTCGAACTATGGGTCAGCGCCAGTTGGCTGTCGAGCAGATGGCGCTGCGCGATCAACACGGGCAGGTAGTCGGCGGCGCCCTGCTGGTACGCGCGTTCGGAAGCCTGCAAGGCGAGCCGATTGTGGTCGAAGGCGCGTTGCAGTTCGACGTGGCGGCGCTGTTCCGCCGCCCAGGCGTCGAGCGCGTCGTCGACCTCGTGCCAGGCGCGCAGCACCGTCTGCTGGAAGGCGATGGCGGCTTCCTGCTGGCGGGCCTCCGTCAGCGCCAGGGTGCCGCGCAGCCTGCCGCCTTCGAAGATGGGCAGATAAAGCGCCGGTCCCACCGAGAACTGCCGCGAGGCCCAGTTGCCCAGGTCGCCGCCGTGGAAGGCCTCGACACCCAGACGGCCGCCGAGCGTCAGGCGCGGATAGAAGTCCGCGGTGGCAACGCCGACGGCTGCGGTGGCGGCCTGGAGGCGGGCCTGGGCGCGTTGGATGTCCGGACGGCGGCGCGCCAGTTCGGACGGCATGCCCACCGGCACGGTTTGTGGAGGGCGGGGGAGGGGGCGGGCCGGCCCGAGCTCCGTATCCAGTTCGCGTGGCGCCAAGCCCAATAACAGCGCCAGCGCGTTCATGTGCGCGTCGCGTTCCCTCGCCAACTCGGGTTGCAGCGCGCGCACGGTGGCCAATTGCGCATTGGCGGCGGCGGTGTCGAAGTGCGTCGCGACGCCGTTGCGCGCGCGGCTCTCGGCCAGGCGCAGCGCATGCGCGGCAATTTTCTCGTTCTGTTCAGCGATGTCGAGCTGCGCCTGGGTACCGCGCAATTGCAGGTAGTTGCGCGCGATCTCGGCGGCCATGGCGACACGCACGGCCTCCCGGTCATACCAGGCGGCGGCCATCTCGGCCCCGGCCTGTTCCCGCAGGCTGCGCGCATGTCCCCAGAGGTCGATCTCCCAGGAGGCATCGAAGCCGGCCTGCCAGTACTCGTAGGCGTCGGTTGGCGCGCCGAGGGCGGCCATCTTGCCGTTCGCGCTATCGGCTTCTCGGGCATAGGAGGCGCTGGCGCCGAGCCGCGGCATCAGCCGCGCGCCGGCGATGCCGAGTGCCGCCCGGCTTTGGGCCACGCGCGCGGCGGCTGCCTGCAAATCCAGGCTGGTCCGCGCGGCCCGGCGCTGCAGGCCGGTCAGGATAGGATCATTCAGCAAGTTCCACCAGGCTATGGGCACCGGGCCGCGTTTCAGCCTGGAGGATAGGGAACCTGCGTCGCGCGGCTGCATCTCCGCCGCGAGCGGCTGGTCGGATGGCGGATGGAATGCCGGACCCACGGCGCAGCCGGTCAGCACCAGGCTCAAGAGGACGGCGGACGTCCGGGTCATTGGAAAACGGATCATGTGGCTGGCGTAATGCGGCGGCGCAATGCCCAGGGAGGGCGGCCCGCCGCGCAGATGTTGATGAAGGCGCCGCCGCGCCCGGCGATTCGAACTGGCGGTTTCCCGCGGCATCCGTGTCGGCCCGGCCGGCGAATGCAAGTATTCTCATTCTCTTTATGGATGGCGTCATTCCATAAAATAGCCAATTCATTTATCAATCCGGCCAACCGCATATGGCTGGATCGGTAAATCAACTGGCCAATCGCGCTGATGACGCCATCGGGGATGTGCCGTATCGTGGCCGGCACTGCCTTTCGCGCCCGCCTTGCATTCCATGGAATACCTTCCCGTTTACGCCGATCCTGAACCGCACCAGGTTGACCGACCCGTGGTGGCGGCCAGCATTTCGCTGGTGACCGAGGGCGGCGAATATCCCCCCCACCGCCACCGCAAGGCGCAATTGCTCTACACGGTGTCCGGCGTCATCACCTGCGAGACCGAGCGGGGCGTCTGGATGGTGCCGCCTGGCTGCGCGGTCTGGATCCCCGGCGGCATGAGCCATCGCGCCAGGCCATCGGGAAAGGTTCGCGGGTATGCGCTGTTCGTCGAGCCGGACGCCGTCGCCGGCCTGCCGGAGAGGTGCTGCAGCGTCGCGGTTTCGGTGCTCCTGCAAGCGCTGATAGACCGGGCCTGCCAGTTGCCCAGGCTATACGAGCCGCAAGGCGCCGATGGCCGGATCATGTCGGTGCTGTTGGACGAATTGGTGGCCGCGCCGCTGGAGCAACTGCACCTGCCGCGGCCGTCGGACCCGCGGCTGCTGAAGCTGACCGATGCCATGCTTGCCGATCCCGCCGATTCCGCCTCGCTGCCGCAGTGGGCGGCGCGCATCGGCATGAGCGAACGCAGCATGAGCCGCTTGTTCCGGCAGCAGACGGGAATGAGCGTGGGACGCTGGCGCCGCCAATGGCATGTCATCGCCGGCCTGCAGCGGCTGACGTCTGGGCTATCGGTGCAGACCGTGGCTTATGAATTGGGCTACGACAGCGCCAGCGCTTTCGTGACGATGTTCAAGAAGGCGGTGGGCAAGCCCCCCGGCCGCTTTTTGGCCGAGCGCACCGGCGCGGCGAGCGAGCCCGAGCCTTCCGGTTTTCCGTGATGCGGCGTGCCGAGGCAAGTGGCGAGCCGGCGAGGGCCTACACCAACTTCAAATCCAGCGGCGCCACGCCGGGGAACACCTGGGCCAGCCGCGCCCGGTCCAGCCCGTACAGGCGCGAGAACAGGCCGGCGAACACGGAACGGTATTCATTGAGCACGGGATAGTCGCGGTCCTGGAACAGCGTATCGCGCTTGACCTCCACCTGGCGGCCGGCGATGCGTCCGCCTTGCACGTTGCCGCCCATGACCCAGTACACCGTGCCGTGGCCGTGGTCCGTGCCTTTGTTGCCGTTCTCGCGGAAGGTGCGGCCGAATTCGCTGATGACCACCACGGTGGTCTGGCGCCAGGCCGGCCCCATGGCGTCGGCATAGGCCGCCAGCGCCCGGCCCAGCTGGCCCAGGCGGTTCGCCAGCAGGCCGCTGGCCGCACCCTGGCCGACGTGCGTGTCCCAGCCGCCGACGTCCACGAAGCCCAGGTTGTAGCGGTCCACCATGAAGCGCGCGATGCGCCGCACTTCCTGTTCGAGCTTGTCGGCGGAGACGGCATTGCCGCTGGCCGCCTGCATCTCGGCTTCGATTTCCTCGCGGGCCGCGCCCATGATGCGCTGCCCTTCGGCGACCGACGCATGCAGGTCGGTGTGCTGGTACATGGACTCGATCGCGCGGTTGTCGTCGCTGTTCAGGCGCGATTTGCGGCCGGCGCCGATCAGGTCGATATTTGGCACGCGCGCGTCGCCGCGGAATATCTGCGGCACCTCCGAGGTGAAGGCGGCGGACTGCGCGGCCTTGCCGCCCAGGGCCGCCGTGAGGCGGTTGAGAAAGCCCGAGCGATAGTCGCCGCCGGCGGCCCCGCCTTGTCCCAGTTCGATGCCGTTCTGGGTCTTGAAATGGCTGCGGCTGGTGTCCTCGGTACCGGCGAAGGGCACGAAGGCCAGCTGGCGCCGCTCGTAGAAAGGCAGCAGGCTTTCGGCCAGCGCCGGGTGCAGGGCCCACCCGTCTGCCAGGGGCAGGGCCGCGCCCGGTCCGCCGCCGGGGCGGGGGATGGCGATGGTGGGCCGGGATTCGTAATAGAACTCGCTGGCGGTGGGCACGAGCAGGCTGGCCGCGTCATAGGCGCCGCGCATGAAGACGACCAGCAGGCGGTTGTCCGAGGCGGCGGGGGCGGCGTAGAGGCGGCTGCCTGCGAGCGCCAGCGGGGCGGCAGCCATCAGTTGTAGCAGGCGGCGGCGATCCATGATGTTCTCCCTGGGCCGGTTGGTGGTGAGACTGGCGCCGCCCTCAGCGGCGCATGAATTCGGGCGAGGCCAGCAGGTAGGTGTTGGCGCTCCGTGGCGATTTGGCTTGGGCGACCGCTGCCCGCGTGGCCGGCGACAGGTCCGCGTACAGGCCGTTGCCCTCATTGGCCTTCAGCAGGTCGGGCAGGGGCGGCAGTTCGACCGGGCCGCCGTCGCCGTCCTCCTTGTAGAAGCGCTGTGGCGCGCCGGCGATGACGCTGGCGACCTCGAAGCGCGCGCTCATCTGTCCGGAGCCGGCCCAGTCGGACTGGCTCATGGGATAGCCGTCCGGCGTGAGCCGCTGGTTCAAGGGCTGGCCCAATTGCTTGAGCATGGCGGCGCCCGGCCGCGGATTCACGATGGGCGGCATCCCGTCATAGGCCAGCCGCAAGGACGAATACACGTAATGCACGGGATCCTTGAACACGCCTTTGCGCAGCGAGGCCGCGAACTCGGGCGAATCGAACAGCGTCTTGAGCGTGGCGGCGATGTTGCCGTCGGTGGCCAGGAACGTCTGGCTCATCTTGTCCACGAGCGAGGCCGGGGGCGCGTCGCCGGTGAAGTACACGGCCAGCTTCCCGCTCAGGTGCCTGGCCGTCGCCGGGCTGCGAGAGAGCAGGGCGGCGGCCTCGTCGGCTTCCTGGATCCCGCTTCCGGCGATGCGATGGCCGAGGAATTTCTTGTCGCCGAAATCATGGCGCGCCGGATTGAAGAGGAACAGCCCTTCCTGCACGACCTTGTCGCGCCATTCGCGCCTGACCTTGGGCGGCTCGGCCGTCTGGCCTATGCCCATGCCGGTGAGGATGCGGGCCAGCTCCTGGACGTCGGCCTGGGTATAGCCGCCGCCCACGCCCAGCGTATGCAGCTCCATCAGCTCGCGCGCGTAGTTTTCGTTGATCCGGCCGGCCGCGTTGCGGGTGTTGTCCAGGTAGATCAGCATCGCCGGCGCGCGCATGGTGGCCGACAGCAGGTCGCGGAACTTGCCCAGCGCATGCGGGCGGATGGCGCGGTCTTCGTATTGCGACAGGAAGATGCCGGCGTCGCCCTTGCCCTGGTCCACGTTGAAGTGATTCATCCAGAACCAGGTCATCTGGTCCCGCAGCTGGTTGGGCGAGTAGACTGCGCGCCACAGCGCCCGGTCACCCACTTCCGCGGCGCGTCGCAGCGAGAACTGGCGCGCCTCGCGCATGCCTTTCAGCTTCTGGTCCGGAGGCAGCTTTTCGGCCTTCTCGCGCATGTCGAGCTGCGCGGCGCGCGCCGCTTCATCGGAGACGCGCGAGATCGAGAGGGCGTCGATGCGCTGCTGCACCTCGGCCGGCAGCGCGTCGCGCGCCGGCGGTTGCAGTTGCGCCCGCAGATAGCGGTCGGCGCCCATTTCCCGGATGCGGGCAAGCTCGGCGGGCGTCGCGCCCCAGGTGACGCGATTCACCAGCGCGGCGTCGCGCGCCTTGGCGTCGACGGCCGGCTGCGCCAGGACGCCGGTGGACAGGGAGAGCAACAGCAGGGGCGCGGCGAGGCGCAGGCGGAGACACGACAACGGCATGTGGCGGAGACCTTCCCTGGAACGACTGGAGGTGTGACAGGATAGTCGCTGGGAGATTCCGGATCGGGCGCGTCTTGAAACGCAAGGAAACGGATCGCATCCGGTTTTCGCCCATGTCCGGACGCGGCGCGGGGCCATTGCCGCGGGCGCGGGGCGGGCGGCCTATCATGCAGGGTGACGGGGATACGCAAGCGCCTGAAGGAGGGCGGCAATGGAAGCGATGATCGAGCGCCTGGAGGCGATGCTGGCCAAGGGAACGGACAACATGCTGTTGCGATTTTCCCTGGGCAAGGCCTATGCCGAACAAGCGTGTTTTGAAGACGCGGAAACGCACCTGCGCGCGTCGCTGGCGTTCGACCCGACCTATTCCGTCGCCTGGAAGTGGCTGGGCAAGGCCTGCCTGGGGCGTGGCGACAAGGCCGGCGCGCGCGCGGCCTGGGAGGCCGGCCTGCAAGCCGCGCAGGCCCGCGGCGACCAGCAGGTGGTGAAGGAATTGCAGGTGTTCATCAAGCGGCTGGACAAAGAGGCCGCGGCGGGCTGAGGCGCGACTTCCGCGCGGCTTCCTCGTCGCTTCATGAGCGGGGAAGCCCGCCGAATGCCTCCAGCGCGCGCAGCCGGCTTTGCGCGAGGTCCACGATCGGCATCGGATAGCCGGCCGCCGCGCGTTCCATCGGGCTGGGATCGTGGATCGCGTCGCCCGGCAGGTGCGCCAGTTCCGGCAGCCATTCGCGCAGGAACACCCCGTCCGGATCGAACTTGCGCGATTGCGACAGCGGATTGAAGACGCGGAAGTAGGGCACCGCGTCGGCGCCGGTCGAGGCGCTCCATTGCCAGCCGCCGTTGTTGGCGGCCAGGTCGCCGTCCACCAGATGCGCCATGAACCAGGCTTCGCCCTCGCGCCAGTCGATGAGCAGGTTCTTGGACAGGAACATGGCGGTCACCATGCGCAGGCGATTGTGCATCCAGCCCAGCGCCAGCAACTGGCGCATGGCGGCGTCCACGATGGGAATGCCGGTGCGCCCGTGCCGCCAGGCTTCCAGGTCCTGCGGCGCGTCGCGCCAGGGCACGGCGGCGGTCTCCGGCTTCATGGGCTGGTGCATGGACAAGGACGGATGCGCGGCCAGCAGGTGCTGGTAGAACTCGCGCCACAGCAATTCGTTGATCCACGTGGCGGCGCCGGCCTTGCCGCTGTCGATCTCGCCGTGATTGGCCGCGAGCGCGGCGCGCAGGGCCTGGCCGGGCGACAGCACGCCGGCCGCCAGGTAGGGCGACAGGCAACTGGTGGCGGGGCGCGACGGGAAATCGCGCTCGTCGCGGTACGCGTCGATGACGCCGTCGGCGAACGCCTCCAGGCGATCTTGCGCGGCGCTTTCTCCCGCGGGCCAGAGCGCGCGCACGGCCTCGTCCGGCGCGTCGAAACCATCGAAGGCCGCGGGCAGCGGGTCGGCCGCCCAGGGAGGCGGCGCTTGGCGGCGCGGCGCGGGCAGGGCGCGCGGGGGCGCGGTGCGCAGGCGTTCGCGGCAGGCGCGCGCGTAGGGCGTGTAGACGCGATAGCAGTCGCCCTTGCCGGTGAGCACGGTGCCGGGGCGCAGCAGCGAGGCGCCGTGATGCAGGGTCCAGTCCACGCCCATGGCCTGCAGGCCCGCGGCGACCGAGGCGTCGCGGCGGCGTTCGTTGACGGCCCATTCGGCGTTGGCATGGACATGGCCGATGGCGTGGTCCCGGCAGAAGCCGGCCAGCGCGGCGGGCGCCTCGCTCCAGTCCCGCACGGTGAGCAGCTTGAGCGGTATGCCCAGCTCCGCTAGGTCGCGCGACAACTCGCGCAGATTGCGCAGCCAGAAGTCCACCTTGGCCGGCGCGTCGCCATGCAGGCGCCATTGGGCCGGCGCGGCCAGGAACAGCGCCGTCACGGAGCCGTCCTCGGCGGCGGCGGCCAGGGCGGGGTTGTCGTGCGCGCGCAGATCGGTGCGCAGCCAGAGCAGCGTGTTCATGGGAATCCAGGGGGGCGGATCGGCCCGCGGCGGGCACGCGCGGGCGAGGGTGGCATTCTATATTGCGCGGACGGCGGCGGGCGCGCCTTGGAATACGATGTAAAAACTACGAGTATATGTGTCCGGCCGGGCGTGGCGGGGCCGCGTGGCCGTCAAACCATGAAACACGCTGGCGCGCCGTACATATTGACGCGGCGGCGGCCCTGGTCATGTAATCCAAGTAAACGATTAGGGCCTGCCCCTGGAGCAAGTGAACGCTATGGGAAATCTGATGGACCTCCGCCCGTCCTTTCTGAGGGGCCGCCCACCTGCCGGCAAGACGTCGCTGGACGTGTTGCAGAAGATCTGGCGCTCGGTCGACCTGCCGGACGAATCCCTGAGCCACGTCTTGCTGACGGGCGCCGATCCGGTGCTTCCCTCGTCTTTTGCCGTCGGCACGGCGGCGCAGGCCAGCATGGCCGCGGCCGCCCTGGCCGCCGCCGAGATCTGGCACTTGCGGGGCGGCGCGAGGCAGCAGGTCAGCGTGGACATGCTGCACGCGGCGCAGGAATGCCGCAGCTACTTCAAGATCAACGGCGTCACGCCCAATCCCTGGGATCCGATCTCCGGCCTGTATCGCTGCGGCGATGGCGGCTGGGTCCGCATCCATGCCAACTTCGCGCATCATCGCGATGGCGCGCTGGCGCTGCTGGGCTGTCCGCCGGGCGATAGCGCGACCCGCGAGGCGGTGGAGCGCGCCCTGAGCCGCTGGAACGCGCTGGATTTCGAGCAGGTGGCCGCCGACGCGGGCCTGGCCGTGGCCGCCATGCGCAGTTTCGACGAATGGGACCGCCATCCCCAAGCCCAGGCGCTGGCCGCGCAGCCCCTGCTGACGATCGAGCGCATCGGCGAGGCCGATCCCCGGCCCTTGCCCAAGTACGGGCACGACGCCCGGCCGCTGCGCGACATCCGGGTGCTCGACCTGACCCGCATCATCGCGGGGCCGGTTTGCGGCCGGGCGCTGGCCGCCTACGGCGCGGACGTGATGCTGGTCAATTCGCCGCAACTGCCCAACATCGACAACATTATCGACACCAGCCGCGGCAAGCTCTCGGTCCTGGCCGACCTGGACACCGCCGACGGCCGCATCGCCCTGGGCAACCTGCTGCGCAGCGCGCACGTGTTCGTGCAGGGCTACCGGCCCGGCGGCCTGGCCGCGCTGGGGTTCGGGCCGCAGGACGCGGCGCGCATCCGCCCGGGCATCGTCTACGTATCGCTGTCCGCCTACGGCAGCGCGGGGCCCTGGGCCAACCGCCGCGGCTTCGATTCGCTGGTGCAGACCGCCACGGGCTTCAATCACGCCGAAGCGCAGGCCGCGGGCCAGGAAGCGCCCAAGCCGCTGCCCATGCAGATCCTGGACCACGCCTCCGGCTACCTGATGGCGTTCGGCGCCCAGGCGGCGCTGGCGCGCCAGGCCACGGAAGGCGGCAGCTGGCATGTGCGGGTATCGCTGGCGCAGACGGCGCAATGGTTGCGCGGCCTGGGCCGGGTGGAGGGCGGGCTGGCCTGTCCGATGCCGGGCTTCGACGGCCTGCTGGAAACCGAGCCTTCGGGGTTCGGTGAGCTGATCGCCTTGCGCCACGCCGCGAATTTCTCGGCGACGCCGGCCCGCTGGACCCGTCCTTCGAGCCCGCCGGGCACCCATCCCACCGTGTGGCCGTTCCACTGAGGCCCTGGCGTCGCCGCAGCCGGCCCGCTCCGGCCGTCGGCGCCTGGCGCCCCGGCTTGTGCCTTATTGGCGAGCCTTCCATTCGCGCAGGGCGCGCATGGTGTTGGCGACGTGGGATTCGGGGCTCATGTCGGTGAATTCATAGACGATCTTGCCTTGCGGCGAGATGACGTACGAGATGCGCTGCGCATACTCGGGGCGCTTGTCGTGCACGGCATCGTAGGCCTTCATGACCTTGCCGTCGCCGTCGGCGGCCACCGCGAACTTGTTGCGGCATTCGCTGACCGAGAACTTGTTGAGGGTGTCGATGTCGTCCGTCGACACGCCGATGACGGTAGCGCCCAGCGATTTGTATTCATCGGTGGCTTCGGCGAAGTTGTGCGCTTCGATCGTGCATCCCTGCGTGAAGGCGGCCGGAAAGAAATACAGCACGACCGGACCCTGCTTGAGCGCCTCGTTCAGCTTGAAGGTGAAGACATTGCCGCCCAGCGAGGCCTGGACGCTGAAGTCCGGCGCCGGGGCGCCCACGTCCAGCGCGGCGTGGACGGGCGCGGCGGCCAGCAGGCCGCTCAGCAATAACCAGGTGGCGGTGCGCTTCATCGGAATCTCCTTCAGAGTCTGGGGCAGGGGGCGCGTGCTTCCTAATGTAGCCCCGCGCGGGGCGAGGGTCCAGGGCGCTTCCACGCCCCGGACACCGGCTAGTCGCGCGCTGACTGGCCTCGGCCGTTGCCGTTGCCATCCCCGCGCGCCTGCTCGCGCTGTTGCTGCTGCTGGCGCGCCTGCTGCTGCTCGCGCTGTTGTTGCTGGAGCGCCTGCTGCTGGGCCTGCTGGTCGCGCTGCTGTTGCTGGCGCGCCTGCTGCTGGGCCTGCTGGTCGCGCTGCTGTTGCTGGCGAG
>NZ_BCTQ01000051.1 GCF_001571365.1 Achromobacter denitrificans NBRC 15125
CGGCGCCCAGCCCGCGGCCTGCGCCAGCCAGCCCAGCGCCGCCGCGCCCGACGCCGCGAGGCCCAGCGCCAGCGCCCGCCGCGCGCCCAGCCTGCCGATCAGCCACGCGCCCCCGCCGCAGCCCAGCAGCACGGTAACGACGCCGCCTGCCATGCCGATGCGGCCCACGTCTTCCACCGGCCAGCCCGCGTCCACCAGGAACAGCTTGGACAAGCCATAGCCGGCCACGGCCGTCATGGCCGACAGGAACGCCGCCACCGCCAGCGCCCAGGCGCCGGGCCGGCGAATGAATCCGGCCAGCGTGGCCTTCGGCCGCGCCGCCACCGGGCCGGCCTCCGTTTCCCGCCAGGTCGCGGCCAGCGCCAGGCTGAACGCCACCGCGGCGGCCAGCACGGCGACCGCCGCCGTCTGGCCGAGATAGCCCGCCATGATCAGGCAGCCCGGGCCGCCGAAGAAGAAGCCCATCATGGTGCCGCCCACCTGCGCCGCGTTGGCGCGCGCCAGGGCCTGGCCCTCGAAACGCTCCGCGGTCAGCCCGTCGGTGGCGATGTCCTGCGTGGCGCTGGCCAGCGACGCCGCCGCCATCAGGGCCACCACCCAGGCGGCGCTGGCCGAGGAAATTCCCAGCGCCGCCACGCCCGCCAGGCAGGCCAGCACCACCGCCTGCAGCGGCACGATCCAGCTGCGACGCCGCCCCAGGGCCGGGTTCCAATGATTGTCCACCACCGTCGCCCACAGGAACTTCAGGACCCACGGCAGCCCCACCAGCGGCAGCCACGCCAGCGCGCGCAGGTCCGCGCCGTCGCGGCGCAGCAGCGTGGGCAGGGCTTCCATCGCGACGCCCAGGGGAATGCCCTGCGAAAAATACAAGGTGGCCACCATCAGGAAGACGCGTCCGTTCTGCTTGCCGGTCATGTTCAAGGTTTCCGTTGCGGTTGCGCCGCGGCGCGGCGGTGTTCGCTGCCATGGCCCGGCGTCACGAACAGGATCTTGCCGGGACAGGCGATGTGCAGCCGGTGCCACACGCCGCGCGGCACCACCGCGCAGCGGCGGCTGTCCAGCAGCACGTCGGTCTCGGCGCCGCCCTCGCCAGCCAGCGTCAGCACCACGCGGCCTTCCAGCACGCACAGCATCTCCTCGCCGGCCGGATGGCGCTCCCACACGTCGCCGTGCACGTCGGCGTCGCAGGCCACGGCCTTGACGCCGACCAGCCAACCTTCGTCTGGAGACAGGCGGCGCTGCCTGCCGACGTCGCGCAGGGCGCCGTCGTTGCCCAGCGCCATGAAATGATCGAGCCAGTCGAAGACCGGCGGTACGGGATGGGCCTGAGCCGTCATCGGGAAACCTCCTTGTTGCGGTCATGGCGGGCGGCGCGGGCGGCGCCGCCCGCGCGGTTCAGTATTGGGCGCGCAGCGTCAGCATGACGTTGCGGGGTTCGCCGTAGCGGTTGTTCCAGGACGTGCCCGACAGGCTCTGGTAGTAGCGGCGGTCGAACACGTTGTTCAGGTTCAGGGACGCCGTCAGGTGCTTGTCCAGCCGGTACGCCATGCGCAGGTCCACCAGCGTGTAGCCGCCCTGGCGCAGCGTGACGGGCCCCGAGACGGTCGAGTACCCCGACTGCATCTGCACGCCGCCGCCCACGCTCAGCCGCCGCTCCATGGCGGGTAGCGCGTAGTTCGTCCACAGGCGGAAAATATGCTTGGGCGTGAAGCTGGCGAACGGCTGGCCGTTGGAGACGGAATCGGACAGGTACTTGCTGGTGTTGAACGTGTAGCCCGCGGCCACCGTCCAGTAGGGCGTGACCTGGCCGCTGGCCTCGGCCTCGAAGCCGCGGCTGCGGACCTCGCCGCCCGACACGTAGTAGCAGTTGTTGCCCACGCAAGGCCAATCCGGATCCTGCTGCGCGCGGTTCTTCTGCTGGATCTGGAACACCGCCAGCGACACGTTCAGCGCGCCGTCGGCCAGCGCGCCCTTCACCCCCGCCTCGTAGTTGGTGCCCGTGACCGGGTCCAGCGGCTTGCCTTCGCGGGTCAGCTGGCTTTGCGGCTGGAACACCTGCGCATAGCTGCCGTAGAGCGACCATTGCCGGTCCAGGTCGACGATCAGCCCGCCGTAGGGCGTGAATTCGGGATCGATATCCTGGCGCGCGCCCGGAGCGCTCTGGTTCCACCAGCTCATGCGGCCGCCCAGCACCAGGGTCACCGGATCGGCCAGCGAAAAGCGGCCCATGGCGTAGACGCCCTGCTGCTTCAGGCGCGTTTCACCGGGCGAGGTGTAAGGCCCCACGCCGGGCTCGGGCACGCTGTGCGGATCCCAGTCGAAGACGTTCACCGGCACGTTCAGCGCCGGCGTGAGCATGCCGGTGTACTGCTCGGACGTGGTGCGCTGCGCATTGCCGCCCAGCAGCAGCTCATGGCGCCGGCCGAACCACTGCACCGGCCCGCTCACGTAGGCATCCACGCTGGCCTGCGTGTTGTCGAACTTGTACGCGCCGCCCATCAGCCGCGAACCCAGGCCGGTCTCGCGGTCGATCGCGCCGTACGCGCCCGCGTACTTCAGGTTGCTGTCGGCCGTCAGGTAGTTGGCGCTGATCTTGGCCGTCCAGCCGTCGCCGAAGCCGTGCTCCAGGTCGGCGAACACCCGCGTGGTGTCCCAGTTGAAGCGGTCCCAGGCCGCGTCCAGGTAGGTCGAGCGCGACAGGCCGATATCGCCGCCGTCCTTGTAGCGCGGCACGCCCGCCATGTTGGTGGTGGACCGGATGCGCTGGTATTGCAGCCCGGCCGACAGCACCGTGCGCGGCCCCAGATCCACTTCTCCGATGCCGTAGAACAGGGCCGACTGCTGGTCCGCGACGTCATAGAAATAGCCGCGGTCCTCGACCGCGCCGACGATGCGCCCGCGCACGCTGCCGCTGGCGTTCAGCGGGCCGCCCAGGTCCGCTTCGGCGCGGTAGCGGTCCCAGCTGCCCGCGCTGACCGTGCCGTTGAACGCGAACTCCCGCTGCGGCCGCTTGCGCACCAGGTTCACGGTCGCGGCGGGGTTGCCCGCGCCGTGCAGCAGGCCGTTGGCGCCGCGCAGGATCTCCACGCGCTCGTAGACCGCCATGTCCTGGGGCGAAGCCGCCATATTGCCCATCAGCACCGGCACGCCGTCCTGCTCGAACGAATCCACCTTGAATCCGCGCGCGTAGTACGCCGTGGTCAGCAGCTGGTAGGGCTGCACGGTAATGCCGGTGGCGTGCTGCATGACGTCGTCCAGGCTTTGCAGGTTCTGCTCCCGCATCCGCTCCAGCCCGATCACCGTGACCGACTGCGGGATCTCGCGCACCGACAGCGGCAGCTTGCCCAAGGTCGCGGTGTCCGGCGCCACGCCCGCTCCGCTGACCGTTACCGCCGGCAGCGATTGCGCCTCTTGCTCCTGCGCCTGGGCCGGCGCCGCCGCCACCGCCAGCCACAAGGGCCATTGCAACGCCCGCGCCGCCTTGCGGCGGGCCTGGCCCGCCCCCGTCTTCGACTCTTTCCGCACTGCTATCCCTCTTTATCCGTTACTGAGAATTATTCTCAAATAATTCTAGAGAGGAAGGGAAGCCCGCGCTGGCGATCGCGGAAGTCTTGCTGGCGATTGCGGAAGTTTCGCGGAGGCGCCGGAGTCAGCCGCGCGGCGCGATGCTACTGGGCAGCGCGCCGTAGCGGCGCTGGAAGGCCTTGGTGAAGTGGGAGTCGGTATAGCCGCAGGCGTAGGCCGCCTCCGACACCGAGAGCGCGCCCGCGGCCAGCAGCGCGTGCGCCTGCTCCATCCGGCATTCGCGCACATAGGCGTAGACGCTCATGCCGAACAGCTTGCGAAAGCCCGTCGTGAGCTTGTTGACGTTGATGCCCGCCTGCCGCGCCAGTTCCGGCAGCGAGGGCGGATCCTGCAGGTTCGCGGCGACCCTTTCGCGCGCGTGATGCAGGCGCTCGACATCGCCGCGCGCCAGGCCGTGGGCGGGCTCGTCCGGCGCCGCCGGCCGCAGCGCGCCGAATGCCAGCGCCGTCAGTTCCAGCGCCTTGCCCGACAGGTACATGCGCTTGAGCGCCCCCTGCACCGGGCAGGCCAGCATCTGGTTGCCCAGGGCCTGGATGGCGGGCGCCACCCGCAGGTTGGCTTCCGCATAGGGCTGCCCGGCGGCCGGCGCGCGCAGCAGCGCGGCCAATTGCGCCGGCTCCATGGAGAGCGCGTCCCGCAGGTTCTCCAGGCCGGTGCGCAAGGACACGAACCGCAAGGCCTTGTGCGCGCCGAACTCGTGTTCCATGCCCATCGCGTCCTGGCACAGGCTCAGGTGCAGCGAGGGCCCGCTCACGCGCCTGGCCGGGGCGCCGCGCACGCTATAGCGCAGCTCGCCGTCCAGCACCAGCACCAGCTTCAGCCCGGGTTCCAGGCGCTCGTGCACCCGCTCGTCGCGGCCGAAGCGCAGCGTGCCGCCGGCCAGCGACATCGCGGGCGTGGCGGCCGATACGGTCCAATCGGGTTCGGGGCGGGTGGCGGTCACGGCAGCGGTTCCCCGCTATGTTGATGAGATTGAATATTATTACCGTTTGACCGAAACGGAAAGCCGGCCGCCCGCCAGCGGCCCCGGGGCTTCCCTACTGCTGCTGGCGGCGCTGCTCCAGTTCCTTCAGGCATTGCGCCACGCCTGCCTGCATCTGCGCGTTCGATACCGCGGCGCGGTCCGACACTTCGCGGCAACGCGCGTATTCGGCCTGGCTTTCCGGCGTATCGCGGACGATCGCCGGCGCCGCGTTGGGATCGGGCGTGACCGTCATGCGCAGCGTCGAGGGCGGCGAGAGGCTGCCGTCCTTGGAGCGCGCGCTGGGGTATTGGTATTCCTGCGTGACGGGCGCGGCATTCTGCGCTTGCGCGACGCCGGCCGCGCACAGCGCGGCCAGCAGGAACGCGGAGACGCGGAGTTTCTTCATCGCCGGGCCGCCCCAGGATGAAAAGCCCTCTTCGGAGGGGCGGTCAGTCCGCATCGCGGGCGCAGCGTGGGGGGTATTCGTCATGGCAACCTCTCTTCGATGAACCGGCGCGCCGAAGCCTGCGGCCGATGGCCCGGCCTGACACGCGACGCAATATCGTATCCCTGCCCGCCGCCGCGCGACGCTACACAAGCCTCTACAGTTGTTTCCTGGAGTTTCGCGCCCGGGCGTTGCCTGGTTCGCTTCAGGGCGAGATTCAGGAGCGGCTTCAGGGCTTGCCGACCGATTTGCCGGCGGGCTTGCCCGGCGACTTGTCCGAAGGCTTGCCGGCGGACTGGCGCAGCGGCGCCAGCAGCGACGACAGGCCGTTGTGGTCCAGTTCGTGCATCAGCGCCAGCAGCCGCCCCAGTTCGCCGGGCGGAAAGCCCTTGCGGGCGAACCAGGCGAGGTACGGCCCGGGCAGGTCGGCGATCAGGCGGCCCTGGTACTTGCCGAAAGGCATGGCGCGCGTGACCAGCAGGGACAGCAGTTCGGGATCCATGCCGCTCACCGCTCCGCCGCGCCGAAGACGATATCGGCGGCGGGAATGGCGGCGATCTTCACGCCGAAACTGGAAATCGAGGACAAGGTCGCGTTGTGGTGGGCGCGGATTTGCGCGCCCGCGGCATGCGGCTTGTCCTGGGTGGTGTGGGCGTCGGCCGCCAGCACCACGGAATGGCCCAGCGCCGCCGCGCGGCGCACGGTGGTGTCCACGCAGAACTCGGTTGCGTAGCCGCACACCACCAGCCGCGACACGCCGGCCTCTTCCAGCACCTGGCCCAACGTGGTGCGCAGGAAGGAATCGGGCGTGGTCTTGCGCACGCGGATGTCGTCCGGCAGCGGGCGCAGGCGCGTGTCCAGTTCCCAACCGGGCGCGCCGTGGGCCAGGCCGCTGCCCGGGCTTTCGTGCTGGACATAGATGACCGGCACCCCGGCCTCGCGGGCCCGGTCGGTCAACGTGTTGATGCGCTCCAGCACGTCGGCGGCATCCGCGGGCGGCGGAGAGTTTTCGAACAGCGCGCGCTGCACGTCGATCACGATCAAGGCGGATTCCATGGTATTTCCGGAGTGGCTAGTGCCGCCCAGTCTACCGCCAAACCGGGCGCCTTTCCGTCTGATTCAGCCGCACTCCGCGCCCACCGTTTCCGGCGGCCAGGTGCGGGCGTACATCCAGAAATGGCGCGGTTCGCCGCGCACCACCCGGTACGCATGCAGCAGGCCTTCGCGGCGGAAACCGCAGCGTTCCAGCACGCCCGCCGAGGCGGCGTTCGACTCCAGCACCGTGGCCTGGATGCGCGCGAAGCCCAGCGTATGGAGCGCCCAGCCGGTCAAGGCCGCGCACGCCTGCGTGGCCAGGCCCTGGCGCCAGCGCGCCGGCGCGATGTCGTAGGCGATCTCGGCGCGGCGCTGCGGCAGCGCGATCTCGTTCAGGCCCACGGTGCCGACCAGCCGGTCATCCGGGCCGACGATGGCGAGCCGCATGCTGTGCGAACGGCCGGGTTGCGCGTAGGCCTGGATCAGATCGGCCAGGGCGCCCTCCCCGTCCAGCCGCCAGCTGGTGTGGCGCGTCACCGCCTCGTCGCGCAGGTATGCGTACCAGTCGGCGGCATCCTCGGCGCGCATGGCGCGCAGGCGCATGCCCGGCGCGCCCAGGGCGGGATAGTCGCGGGGCCAGTCGGCGAAGGCGGGCACCATCGCGGCTCAATCCGCGCGGACGATGCGGGGTTCGCACGTCACCGGGAAATTCACCGAATTGGCGATGAAGCAGAAATGGTGCGCCCGGTCGTGCAGCGCCGCGGCCAGCGCCGCGTCGTCGCCGGCGGCGATGGTCACCACGGGCCGCAGCGTGACCCGGGAAAATGCCCCGCCGCGCTCGCGGTCCTCGACCATCACGCCTTCGGCCTCGTCGCGATAGGCCGCCACGGTCACGCCTTCGACCGAGCAGAAATGCAAATACCACAGCTTGTGGCACGCCGCCAGCGACGCCACCAGCATGTCCTCGGGATTCCAGCGCGCCGGATCGCCGCGGAACGCCGGGTCGGACGAACCCGGCACGTCGGGCTTGCCCTCGGCCTGGATCAGGTGATCGCGGGAATACGCCTTGTAGCTGGAAGTGCCGGTGCCGGTATTGCCGGTCCAGTCCACCGTGACGTGGTAGCGATGTTCGCCATTCATGGGAATCGTCCTATTCTGGTGTCATGCCGCCGAGCGCGCCGGCCAGGGAAGACGCCAAGCGTAGCGCATGCGCGCGGGCGGAAGAAGCGCCGCGGCCTTACATCCCGTTTCAGCACCGGCGCGTTACTGTCCGTATCGTGAATACGTTTGCCACACAGGAGCTCGCCATGATGAAAACCACCCTGACCTGCGCCCTGACGCTCGCCCTGCTGGCCGGTTGCGCCCCGTCCCAGACCGTCTCCGGGCGGGCCGCGCCTCCCGACGGCCACACCGCCCGCAATTCGCTGGACTGGCCCGGCAGCTATGAAGGCACCCTGCCCTGCGCGGACTGCCCCGGCATCCGCACCCGCCTGACCTTGATGCAGGACGGCCGCTACGAAAGGCAGACCCAGTACCTGGACCGCCAGCCGCAACCCGAGGCCGTGACGGGCACCTTCAGCTGGGAGTCCGACGGCAGCACCATCCGGCTGGACGCCTCGGGCGACAGCCAGCGCTACTTCGTCGGCGAAAACCAGGTGACCATGCTGTATCGCGACGGCACGCGGCCCACCGGCCCGCTGGCGCCGCACTACATCCTGCGCCGCGCCCAATAGCGCGCCCCGCAAGGCCCGCGCTTCCGGCTATGCTTGCCGCAACGTCCGCGCCGCGCGGCGCGGCCCCTCACGCCAAGGACACCATGAAGACCGACCACGAGCTGCTCTCCGCCTTCGCCCCTACGGGCAAGCTGCGCGCTTCCATCAACCTGGGCAATCCCATCCTGGCCAACACCGACCCGGCCACCGGCCAGCCCGGCGGCGTCTCGGTGGACCTGGCCACGGAACTGGCCCGGCGCCTGCAGGTGGAACTGGAGCTGGTGGTGTTCAAGTCCGCCGGCGAATCCGTCAACGCGGTGGCCGCCGACCAGGCCGACGTGGGCTTCTTCGCCATCGATCCGCTGCGCGGCGAACAGATCGCCTTCACCGCGCCCTACGTGGTCATCGAGGGCGCCTACCTGGTGCGCCAGGATTCGCCGATCAACGCCATGGACGAAGTGGACCGCAAGGGCCAGCGCGTGGTGGTCGGCAAGGGCAGCGCCTACGACCTCTACCTGACGCGCGAACTCAAGCAGGCGGAGATCTTCCGCGCGCCGACCTCGCCCGCCGTGGTCGACACCTTCCTGCAGGAAAACATGGAAGTCGCCGCCGGCGTGAAGCAGCAACTGGAAGCCGACGCGCAGCGCCTGGGCGGCCTGCGCCTGCTGGACGGCCATTTCATGCTGATCCGCCAAGCCATGGGCGTGCCCAAGCGCCGCGGCGAGAAGGCCAGCGCCTACCTGGGCGCCTTCGTCGAAGCCATGAAGAAATCGGGATTCGTGGCCGAAGCGCTCTCGCGCCACCGCATCCAGGGCGCCGCCGTGGCGCCGCTGGAGCCGACGCCCGGCGCCTGACCTGAAGGCGGCGGCGCCCCCGGCGGTTGACCGGGCCGCGTGACGGCCGGGCCGATCAGGCAGCCTCCCGGGCCCGTCGGCCAGGCGACATCGCTTGCCTGCCGGCTAGGCGCCCTCCCGCAGCATTTCCCGCAGGCGGAATTTCTGCACCTTGCCGGTCGGCGTGCTGGGCAGGCTGTCGCGCACTTCCAGCCTTTCCGGGATGTACTGCAACGCCACGCCCTGCCCCTTCAGGAACGCCACCAGTTCCGCCAGTTCCAGCGCGCCGCCGGGCTTGAGCGTCACCACGGCGCAGGCCCGTTCGCCCAGGCGCTCGTCCGGATAGGCCACGATCGCCGCCTGGGCCACCGCCGGATGGCGGTACAGCAGGGATTCGATTTCCACGACCGGGATGTTCTCGCCGCCGCGGATGATCACGTCCTTGCTGCGGCCCGTGATGCGCAGATAGCCCTGTTCGTCGATGCGCGCCATGTCGCCGGTGTCGAACCAGCCGTCCGCGTCGGTCGCGTTCAGGTGGGGCCGCTTCAGATAGCCGCCGAAATTGGAGCAGGAGCGCAGCCACAGATTGCCCACCGCGCCGGCGGGCAGCTCGGCGCCGGAGGCGTCCGCCACCTTGATCTCGACGCCCGGCAGCGGGCAGCCGTCGGTGGTGTAGGCGCGAGCGTCCTCGTCTTGCGGCCGGGTCAGCGTGACCGCGCCGTTTTCCGTCATGCCCCAGGCCGAAATGATCTTCGCCCCCAGCACCTGGCGGGCCTGCTCCACCAGCGGCCCCGGGATCGGGGCGCCCGCGCACAGGAAGACGCGCAGCGTGGGCACGCCCTGCCCCGACTGCGCGACCTCGCGCGCCAGGTCCGTCAGGAACGGCGTGGACGCCATGCTGAACGTGGCGCCGTGCTCGCGGATCAGGCCGGCCGCCGCCGCAGGATTCCAGATGTCCAGCGTCACGGCCTCGCCCCCCAGGTAGATCGGCATCATCAGGCCGTACATGAAGCCGGTCTGGTGCGCCATCGGCGACCCCATCAGCACCACGTCGTCCGCGCCCAGCCCCAGGCGGTCGGCGTAGGCGGCGATGTTGGAGAACGTGGTGTTGGCCGTGTGCATCACGCCCTTCGGTTCGCCGGTGGTGCCCGAGGTGTAGATCAATTGCGTCACGTCGTCCGGCCCGGGACGCGAACGGCCGAGAATGTCGCGGGCGTCGGGCTCGGCCTCCCAGCGGGGGTCGGACAGCAGCGCCTCGAAGCTGTCGGGGCCGTCGCCGCCCACCGCGATCACGCGCTCCAGCTTCGGCAGGTCGGCGCGCAGCCCCTCGGCCATCGCCGGATAGTCGAAGCCGCGGAACCGCTGCGGCACGATGAAGACGCGCGCCTCGCCGTGGCGCAGCATGAACGACAGCTCGCGCTGCCGGAAGATGTGCATCAGCGGGTTCATCACCGCGCCGATGCGCGAGCAGGCCAGGTAGGTGACCACGAACTGCCAGCCGTTGGGCAGCTGGCAGGCCACCACGTCGCCCGCCCCGACGCCCAGCCGCGCCAGCCCCACGGCCACGCGGTCGGCCATGGCGGCCAGCTGCCGGTAGGTGAAGCGCCGGGTCTCGCCGCTGTCGGAATGCACGGCCGTCAGCGCGGGCTTGTCGGGACGCGCGGCCGCGCCCCGGTCCAGGAAGTCATTGATGGTGAGGTCCGGCCACCAGCCGCGCGCAACGCTTTCCCGCCGTCTCGGCGCAATCAGTACAGCATCGAATTCCATGTCTGTCTCTCCGATGGTATCCAGGCCGGCGTCAGGCCGGCACCGCCTCGCGCCCGGCCCGCGTGCGCGCGATGATGGTCTTCATGATCTGCGCCGTGCCGTCTCCGATCTGGAAGCCCAGCACGTCGCGCAGGCGCTGTTCCATGACGCCGCGGTCGTAGCCGCCGTGGCCGAAAGTCAGCAGGCATTGGTGCACCACGTCGTACGCCAGCTTCGGCGCCCACCACTTGCACATGGCGGCCTGCGCGCCGTGCGGCAACTGGCGGTCCTTCAGCCACAGGGTCTGCAGGCACAGCAGGCGCGCCGCCTCGACCTGGGTTTCGCCTTCGGCCAGCGGGTGCGACACGCCCTGGAACGCCGACAGGGGCTTGCCGAAGGCTTCGCGCTGCGCCGCGTGCGCCCAGGTCTCGTCCAGCGCGGCCCGCGCCACCGCCAGCACCTGCAGGCCGATCAAGGCCCGCGAGTAGTCGAAGCCCTGCATGACCTGGACGAAGCCCTCGCCCTCGCGCCCCAGCAGGTGCCCCGCCGGGACGCGCACATTCTCGAAGAACAGCGAGCCGCGCCCGATGGCCCGTTGCCCGTGGCAGTCGTAGCGGTTGCGGGTAATGCCGGGCAGATCCATGGGCACCAGCAAGGCGGTAACGCCCCGCGCGCCGGACGCCGCCGTGCCGCTGCGGCCGAACACCACAGCGGCGTCGGCCTGGTCGGCCGCGGATATCGACGCCTTCTCCCCGTTGAGCACGTAGTGGCCGTCCACCCGCTCCACCCGCAGCCGCAGGTTGGCCGCGTCCGAACCGCCGCGCGGCTCGGTCAGCGCGATGGCCAGCAGCGCTTCGCCGCGGGTCAGGCGCGCCAGCCACGGCCGCGCCACCTCCGGCCGGCCGTGCTGCGCCAGGATCTGGCCGTTGAGCGAGGCCAGCAGATTGATGTAGGACAGGCTGAGGTCGGCGCGCGCGATCTGCTCGTGGATCACGCCGGCGGCCAGGCAACCCAGCCCCTGCCCGCCGCAGTCTTCGGGCAGCTCGGGCGCGATGAAGCCCAGGCTGCCCATCTCGCGCATCAGCCCGCGGTCCAGCGTCCGCGTGGCGTCGCGCTCAAGAAAGCCCGGCGCCACGCGCCCGGCCGCGAAACGGCCGGCGTGTTCCGACAGCGCGGCCAGGTCCTCGTCGATATAGGGATTCATCTCGTCTCCTGCGGCCCGCCGGACTTGGCGGCGGGCTCATGCGTGGCGGGGCGCTACCGGGTGTGGCGGCGGAAATCGGGCTTGCGCTTTTCCTGGAAGGCCCGGACGCCCTCGCGCGATTCCTCCGTGTCGTAGTAGAGCTTCAGGGCGTACATGCCCATGCCCGCGATGCCCGCCTGGTGCGCCGTGTCCATGTTGAAGGACCGCTTGGCGATGGCGATCGCGGTGGGGCTCTTCTCCATGATCTCGTCGCACCATTTCCGCACCTCGGCGTCGAGCTGCTCCGGCGGCACCACCGCATTCACCAGGCCCATGGCCAGCGCCTCGGCGGCGCAATAGCGGCGGCACAGGTACCAGATCTCGCGGGCCTTCTTCTCGCCCACCACGCGGGCCAGGAAGGCCGTGCCGTAGCCCGGGTCCACCGAGCCCACCTTCGGCCCCACCTGGCCGAACACGGCGCGTTCGGACGCGATCGTGAAATCGCAGATGGTGCACAGCACGTTGCCGCCGCCGATGGCGTAGCCCTGCACCCGCGCGATCACGGGCTTGGGCACGTCGCGGATGGCGCCGTGCAGTTCTTCCATCGGCAACCCGATGGTGCCGCGCCCGTCGTATTGCCCGGCGTGGGCGGATTGGTCGCCCCCGGTGCAGAAGGCCTTGTCGCCGGCGCCGGCCAGCACGATCACGCCGATGTCCGCCGCATAGCCGGCGCGGTTGAGCGCGTGGATCAATTCGTCGCAGGTGCGCCCGCGGAACGCGTTCATCTTTTCCGGGCGGTTGATCGTGATCCAGGCCGCGCCGTCGCGCACCTCGTAGAGTATGTCTTCGTAGTTCATGGGGGATTCCAGGAAAGAAGGAGTCAAGGCGCGCTCAGCCGTTCATGGTCAGGCCGCCGGACACGCTCAGCACCTGCCCGGTGACGTAGGCGGCATCGTCGCTGGCAAAGAACAGGATGGCGCCGGGCAGGTCCTCCGGCTGGCCGATGCGGCCCAGCGGAATGGCGCGGGTAAAGGCTTCGACCAGCTTTTCGGGATTGCCGGCGCCCTCCTTGTAGCTGGCGAAAAGCGCCGTATCGGTGGGCCCCGGGCAGACCACGTTCACGGTGATGCCGTGCCGCGCGTGCTCGCGCGCGATGGTCTTGGAAAACGCGACCAGGCCGCCCTTGCAGGCGGCGTACACCGCCTCGCCCGAGGAACCGGCCCGCGCCGCGTCGGAGGCGATGTTGACGATGCGCCCCGACTTGCGCGCCGCCATGCCCGGCAGCACCGCGTGGTGCATGTGCAGGGCGCCGATCAGATTGATGGCGATGAGGCGCTCCCATTCGGCGGGCGCCGTTTTCGTGAAGGGTTTGAAGATGTCCCAGCCCGCGTTGTTCACCAGCACGTCGACGGGCCCCAACCCGGACTCGACCGCCGCCACCGCCGCGTCCACCTCTTCGCGGCGCGTGATGTCGCAGCGCAAGGCCAGCGCCCGCCCGCCTTCGGCCTCGATGGCCGCCGCCACCGCGGCCGCCGCTTCCTGGTCCAGGTCCAGCACGCCCACGGCCGCGCCTTCCCGGGCGAGCCGCCGGCAGGTCGCCCCGCCGATGCCGCCCCCGCCGCCTGTCACGATCGCAATCCTGCCGCTCAGTCTCCGCATGATTTCCTCTGCCTCGGTTTGCAGGCTTGGTATCCTTACCCGACTGGCGGGATACGCCACCCAAATACGTAAATATGTTTACCTATATTAGCGATCGCCGATAGCGGTAGGCAAGCCTGGAAAGAGCAAGCAGGACCTATGGAAAACCCTAAAAAAAATACAGAAATCGCGCGGATGGAGCTGGCCAACCGATTGTTTTTCCGCTTGTATCAATGCGCAAACATGCTGCATAAAACCGGAAGCCGGGCGGTGGAACACCTGGGCTTGACGACGCAGCAGTGGGCGGTGCTGGGGGCCCTGTCGCGGCCCGAGGCGCAAGCGGGGATCAGCGTGGGAGACCTGGCCCGCTACCTGATGGTCAGCCGGCAGAGCCTGTCGGGCCTGATCAGCCGGATGGAGCGCGACGGCCACATCGCAAGCGCGCCCGACGGGCGGGACCGCCGCTCGCGCCTGATCACCATGACGGCATCCGGGCGCAAGGTATGGAGCCAGGACGCGCTGCCGCGCATCCACGAATACTACGAAGGGGCGCTGGACGAGTTCTCGATGGGAGACCTGAGCCATACGCTGCACTATCTGCTGAAGCTGCTGGAAAACATGCAGCGCCTGGACGACGCCGCGCCGCGCGGCGAAGCGGAATAGGCCCGCGGCGCGCCGGGGGGCCGGCGCGCCGCGAAGCGCGGGCCGCTAGTGGCTGATCATCCAGGGCCTTGCGCCCGCGAATGACTTCGCCCCGTCGGACGCCGTGCGCGTCTTGCCCGACCGGGATCCGCCGGAACAACAACCGCAGTTCATGCCATGGCCGGCGCGCGAACTGCGCGGCTCGTGCGCGCTGCGTTCATTGGCCGCGCGCGCCCGGTTCACCGCCGACGACAGCGCGGAGATCGCCGGCGCTCCGCCCACGATGCGCTCGGAAGGTTCCCCGCATTGCGGGCAGGCCGCGGGATCGCGCCACCGCGCCAGCGGCGTGAGCGCCGCGAACTCGCCGCAGCGGCCGCAGGCATAGTCGTACATGGGCATGCCGGCCTCCCTAGCGGTCGCGCGACAGCGGCATGTCCACGCCGCCCTGGACATGCTTGACGGGCCCCGACGCCGACGGCTGGATGTCGAAGTCGAAGATCTCGGTGGGCAGCCAGAGCGTTGCGCAGGAGTTGGGGATGTCGACCACGCCGCTGATGTGCCCCTGCACCGGCGCGCACCCCAGCAGGGAATACGCCTGGGCGCCGGAATAGCCGAACTTCTTCAGGTATTCGATCGCGTTCAGGCAGGCCTGCCGGTACGCCACGTTGACGTCCAGGTAGTGCTGCTTGCCCGACTCGTCCACCGAAATGCCTTCGAAGATCAGGAAGTCCTTGTAGGCGGGCGCGATCGGGCTGGGCTTGAAGATGGGATTCTTGATCGCGTATTTCTCCATGCCGCCCTTGATCAGCGACACGCGCATGTGCACCCAGCCCGCCATTTCGATGGCGCCGCAGAACGTGATCTCGCCGTCGCCCTGCGAGAAATGCAGGTCGCCCACCGACAGCCCCCCGCCCTTCACGTAGACCGGGAAAAAGACGCGGGCGCCGCGCGACAGGTCCTTGATGTCGCAGTTGCCGCCGTGTTCGCGGGGCGGCACGGTGCGCGCGCCTTCGGCCGCCGCGCGGTCGCGGTCCGCGCCTTGCAGGCCGCCCATGTGCGCGGTCTTGGGCGCGGGCGGATTGGCCAGCGGCGGCACGCGGTTCGGGTTGGTGTCGATCAGCGCCTGTTCGCGGCGGTTCCAGGTATCCAGCAGCTTCTTGTCGGGCAGGCAGCCGATCAGGCCGGGATGGATCAGGCCCGCGAAGTTCACGCCGGGAATATGCCGCGACGAGGTGAATATGCCGTGGAAATCCCAGATGGACTTCTGCGCATGCGGGAAATGCTCGGTCAGGAATCCTCCGCCGTTGTTGCGGCTGAAGAAACCATTGAAGCCCCACATGCTCTCGGGCTTGGCGCCGATATCCAGCAGGTCCACCACCAGCAGGTCCCCGGGCTCGGCGCCCTCCACGCCCACCGGGCCGGACAGGAAGTGCACGGTGGACAGATCCACGTCGCGGACGTCGTCGGCACTGTCGTCGTTCTTGATCGCGCCGCCGGTCCAGTCGTAGGTTTCCAGGACGAAGTCATCCCCCGGTTTCACCCATACGGCCATGGGAATGTCCGGATGCCAGCGATTGTGGATCTGCGCGTTGTCGTAGGGGGATTGGGCCAGGTCGACCCTGATGAGCGTGTCGGTCATTCTCTTTCATCTCCAGCGTAACGTGTTGATAAAACAGAAATTTCTATCACCGACCGCATGGCGCGGACGGGCCTCAGGGCCTTCCGGCGGATCGTTGATATGTGAAGCACGGTAGGCGAGTTTCGAGCAACCGTAAACTGGATTTCCAGACAGTAGCCCCAAGGCGTCAACCTCGTGCGCAAGCACCCGCGAGTTGGCATGCGACCCACCGCAGCCTGTTCGTAACCTTGTCTCATCGTTTCGGCAACGGCCAGGCCGCGCGGGCCGGGCGTCCAGGAAATCGGCGAAAGCCGTTCCGGAGATTTCTCCCGATGCCAACATGACAACCACGTCCTCATGCTCAGGGATTCGAGGGCAGACCGCAGGTTTCGTCGAGGATCTCATCGTGAATGGCTATGGCGAATTCAGGATCGAGCAACTATCCGCCACGTCTACACGGAGGAGGAGCCAGGCTGGCAGCAGTTATGATGCAGACCGTCCTGTCCGCAACGCCAAGGTTTTACGCATGCCCGCCTTTTCCCGCCGTCTCCTCGCCGTCCTGCTCGTTTCCGCCGCCGCCAGCGCGCCCGCGGCCGCCGGCGATTGCGTGGCCGACATCGAGACGGGGCGGGAGAATCTTGCGCGCGCGCAGGACGCGCAGCGCACGCGCGAGCTGGCGAATGACCTGCAACTGGACCGCGCGCTGTGCCAGGGCCGGCTGGACCTGCTGGATGCGCGCTTCGCGCTGGCCGACGAGTTCGAGGCCTGCCGCCGCGACGGCGTGGCGTTTCCGGAAAAGGTCGCGCGCGCCATGACCGGCGCGTCCGACGAGCTGACGGACCTGAAAGCCGCCTGGATCAGGACCTGCGGCCCGCACATGAAGGATTGAGCGGGCCCGCCCGCGGGCGGGCCCCGCCGCGTCAGGCCGCCTGCTTATCGGCGCTTTGCGGATAGAAGATGGCCCGGCTGGGATCGAAGCCGTAGCGAGGTTCGAACTCGGTGGCGTCGGCGGCCAGCGCCAGCACGGAATCCAGGATGAAGTCGGCCTTGGCGTCCGGCAGCAGCACACTGAAATTCAGCCGGATGAAGCCGGGCTTCTCGATTTCGCGGCCGTCCAGGATGGCCTGGCGCATCTGGCTGGATTCGGCCTCGCCGATCGCGAGCAGGCGATGGACGTAGGGCCCGGCGCAAGCGCAGCCGCCGCGCGCCTGGATGCCGAAGCGGTCGCTCAGCATGCGGGTCACCAATTGCTGATGCACGAAGCCGCCCTTGCCGTTGCGCACCCGGAACGAAAAGATCGGCAGGCGCTCGGCCGTGAGCGAGCCCAGCAGTTCGAGCTGCGGCGCGCCTTGCCAGCGGGCCAGCGCGCGCCGCACGAAATGGGCGTTGCGCTCGCGCATGAAGTCGGCGCCCAGCGCCTCTTTCACGAGCAGGGCCAGCGCGGCGCGGATGTCTCCGACGACATTGGGCGTGCCGGCTTCCTCGCGGGCTTCCAGGCTGCCGCTGTAATCATGGCCGGCGGGCGACACGAATTTGACGGTGCCGCCGCCCGGCCAGGTGGGCTTGGTGTCCAGCACCGCATCGCGGCGCACGATCAGCACGCCCGACGCGCCCGGCCCGCCGATGAACTTGTGCGGCGAGAACACGATGGCGTCGATGCAGGCGTCGGCCGCCGGCGACATGCGCACCGGCAGGTAGGGCGCGCCGCCGGCATAGTCCCACAGCATTTTCGCGCCCGCGGCCTTGACCCGGCGAGTGATGCCCGCCACGTCCGCCACGATACCTGTCACGTTGGACGCGGCGGACAGCGCGCAGACGACCAGCGCGTCGCCGGCGCCGGCCAGGGCCGCGTCCAGCTGGGCCAGGTCGGGGCCGCCCTGGGCGTCTTCCGCCAATTCGATGAGCTCCGCGCCGCACTCGCGCCAGGGCAGGATGTTGGAATGATGCTCGTAGGGGCCGATGATGACGCGCACCTTCCGGCCGGCCGCCAGCGCCGCCGGCACGCCGAACAGGTGCACCAGGCGGTTGATCCCGGCGGTGGCGCCCGAGCCGGCGAAGATCACGGCGTGCTCGTCTCCCGCGCCGCAACAGCGGGCGATCGCGGCGCGCGCTTCGCGGCGCAGCCGGGTGATGTAGCCGCCGCAGAAGGACGCCTCGGTATGCGAGTTGGCGTAATACGGCAGCACCTGCTCCAGCACGAAACGCTCCACCTGCATCAGGGCCCGCCCCGAGGCGACGTAGTCCGCGTAGACGAGCGGCTTGGCGCCGTAGGGCCCGTCGACCACCGCGTCCTTGCCGATCAGCCCGTCGGCCAGCGCCGCGACGGTATCCCCCGATCCGAGGCTGGCTTCGAATTGCTGCAATGGCCGGGCGGGGGCCTGGCTGGCTTGGGAAGAGGCGTTCATGGGGCTGCGATGTTCCGGTTGATGTCGAAATATCATACGATGGATGCATTGGCGAAACATCACCTAAATTTTGCTTAAAATACTCAAAAACGGGTCATTTGATCGAACAAATGGAAAAAATAGATAAACTCGATCTAAGCATCATCTCGTGCCTGCTGAAAGACGGTTCGCTGTCGCAGCGGGAACTGGCGGATCGCGTCGGCCTGTCGCAGAACGCGTGCTGGCGCCGGCTGCAGCGCTTGAACGCCTGCGGGATCCTGCGCGGCACGCGGGCCGAGGTGAATTTGGTGGAGCTGGGCCTGGACCTGACCGTATTCGTGATGATCCGCACCAGCCATCACGCCAAGGAGTGGGCCGACGGTTTCCGGCGCCACGTCGAGCGGCTGCCCGAGGTGACGGAGTTCTACCGCATCGGCGGCGATTGGGATTACCTGATCAAGGTGGCCTGCCGGGGAATGGCCGGGTACGACCGCTTCTACCAGAAGCTGATCACCGATTTCGAGCTGTCCACCGTGACCGGCTTCTTCAGCATGGAAGCCATCATCGAAAACCGGCCGCCGGACCTGCGGCAGCTGGACGTCTGACGCCTTGCCGAGCCCCGCGTCGTTTTAGTTTCTCCCGCCGCTGCCGTTCTATAGGGCTATACGGTCAACAACGGAGAATCTGATGCATGCCCGCCTGAATGCCCCCCTTCGCCTGCTCGCTGCCGCCCTGACGACGAGCGTGCTGCTGGGAGCCGGCGCGAACGCGCTCGCGCAATCCGCGAACTACAAGAACTCGCGCGAATATCAAGACGCCTACGCTTGCGGCAAGGAATCCCTGGAAAGCGACCCCAGCGGCAATTCCGCGGTGTCGTTCTGCGTCGGCAATTCGCGCGACCCGTCCAAGATCGAGATGCAGGCCTACAAGGACGCCGCCACCGCCGCCAGGCGCGGCCCGGCCGCCGCGCAAAGCCCCGCCTGCACCTTCGGCTACGGCGTCTACCAGGCCAACGGCTCGCGCGCCGACAACTTCGAGGAAGGCCCCCAAAAGGTCACGACGATGAAGCAGGTGGCGCTGCTGGCGTCCGGCCGCGAAATCCAGGTCTTCGATGCCCAGGGCAAGTCCATTCCCCTGAACATCCTGCAGCAGTGGTTCAAGAGCACCGCCAAGGGGATCAGCCTGACGCCGCTGGCGCTGAAGACCTGCTCCAAGAAGCAGATCGGCTAGGGCCTGTTGACACTAAAAGGAGCCTCGCATGCGGAAGTCTTTATTCACTGGCAGGACCACGCGCCTGGGAGGCGCGATCCTTGCGCTGGCCATCCTCGCGGGATGCACGACGGCGGGGCAGACGTCGAGAGCGTATTCGATCGCCGAGGTCAACCCGGCGAAGGGAATCGTCGTCGGCACGATCTTCGAGCGCGCCGTCTTCATCCCGCATGGCGCCTATTTCTACATCACGTCCTTCGACGACAAGCGGATCATGCTGGAGAGCGGCGGAGGCGGCGGCAAGCCGTCCATCGTCAACAAGCCGCCCCAGGTGCCCAAGGGCGTGGGCAGCACCTTCGCCTTGCAGCTACCTCCGGGCAAGTACCGCGTCACCCGCTGGGCGCTGGATTACGGCCGGCGCATCAAGGTGTCGGAAGACTATAAGCAGCCCGTCGAATTCGACGTGATTGCCGGGCAGGTGACGTACGTGGGGCGATTCGACGCCAACCGCTTCCTGGAAATCGCGTCGATTCGCGACAACTACGCCGAAGACCTGCCGGTCTTGAAGCTGAAGCACCCTACCCTGGAATCCGCGGAAATCGTCAATCGATCGATGCGCATCCAGGGATGGTGGCTGCCCGACGCCACCGGCAAGGACATCCTCCAACGCGCCGGCCGCGGCGAGACCTGCGACCAATGCTAGCGCGCCGCCGTCACGGCGCCGCAAGCCGGTAGTCGAAGACGAGCACGGCCTGGCCCGGGACGGCGTTGCCGTCCTGCATGGCCGGCATCATGCGCACGCTGCCCGCGGTATCGACGGCCGCCTGGTCCAGGGCGGCGTGGCCCGATGAAAACAGCACCACCTGGCGCCGGACCTTGCCCTCGGCGTCCAGCATCACACGCACCCAGACCATGCCCTTGATCCCGCGCACCCGCGCGCCCTGGGGGTAGTGCAGGCCGGGCTGCTCGGTGATGATCAGCGTCTTGGGCATGGCCGTGGGCCACGGTTCCGGCACCGTGTGGTGGAACTCCGGCGTGCGGCAGCCCAACGGGCGCGACAGCGTGGTGACCGGCGCGCAGGGATTGGCATCGGCGGCCGCGCGCTGCGCCTGCAGCGTCACCACGCCGTCGACCAGCGACGCCCGGGGCGGCGGTTCTTTCTTGTAGGTGGTGCCGTCGCGGGCATCCTGATACATGAAGACCAGCCCCAGCACGCAGACCGCCGTGAGCGCGACTTTCACCCGGTTGACGGACAGCCACAGCAGCCAGTCCCGGGCGCGAACGAAGCGCCGGGTAGCCTGACGCCAGCTGGCGATACGCTGCTGCCCCAGATCCAGCACCGCCAGATCGGGCGCATGCCGCAGCAGCAGCTCGAAATTCTGCCCATGCCACAGGGCCTGCGCCACATTGGGCGCGGGCCGCCGGCGCGCCAGCATCAGCGCGGCGTCCAGGCGCGCGCGCAGCGGCGGCGGCAAATGGCTGTACCGCTCGCTCTGGTCCAGCATCGCCAGCACCCAGCCCGACAGCGCCGGGTCTTGCGGAATGGGCGCGCCCAGGCCGCTCCAGTCGAACACGCGGCGGGCGGTATTGAACAGGGCGAGACGGCCATCGGGGTGCTCGCGCAGGGCCTGCGCCAGGCTGCGGGCCAGCTCGTCGCGGGCGTCCAGCTGGCCCAGCCGCTCGTCGGCCAGGGCGCTGGCCAGCGCCTGGGCAAGCGCTTCGTCGGGCGTCTGCATGAGCCGGCGCGTCCAGTGGGCCACGCCCTCGTCCAGGTCGGCGCGCGACGGCGGCACCGGCCGCGCCGCGCGGTCCGCGTCCGCATCGTATCGATCTTGCGATGCCGGATCGTCCTGCCATTGCGACGCTGGAGATGCTTGCTGCGCTTGCGGCTCCCGCGACCAGGCCGGTTCCGGCCGCGCCCTCTCCTGCTCCGCTTCGAGGCCCGGGGCAGGCGTGGCGTCGCGTGCCGCCTCGAAGGGCGCGTCCGGCGCGGCGGGCGCCGCCGGCGGGAAGGCGTCGGCTTCAGCCTCGGCGGGCGCGTCCGCCTGGTACTCGGCCCAGGCGCGCGCGCGCTCGTAGGCGCCGCGCAGCGCGGCGAAGCCATCCGGATCGGCGGCCTGGTCTATGCGCTTGAGCGCCGCCGCATATGCCCGGCGGATGGCCTTCTGATCGGCGGTGGGCGCAATGCCCAAGGCAGCGAAACTCGACGCGAACAAGGACCTACTCCCCGTCCGACGGATCGAAGCCCGGAGCGAACACGGCGGCCCGCTCCAGGATGTCCACCACGCGCCGCAGCCGCTCGCGGCCGCGCGCGACCGCGCGTTCTTCCTGTGTCGCCAATGCCTGCTCGAACAGCAGGATTTCACCGGCCAGCGCCTCGCGGTCGCCGCCGCGCGTCATCTGGTAGACGCGTTCGGCCTGCGCAAGCAGCACCCGGTTCATCGCGTGCTCGCGCGGATGGATCTTCAGTTGGGCCAATTCCGCCAGGCGGCGCTGGATATCCGCGTCGCTCATCCGGGCGCCGCCGCCCTGGATCACCGTTCGCCGCGTGGCGCCGCCACTCTGCAGCATCGCCTCCACCTCCAGCAGACCGTTCACGTCGTAGGTGAAGCGCACGTCGAACGCGCATTCTTCGCGCGGGCGCCGCGGCAGCGGCACGCGGAGGGTGCCCAGCAGGATGTTGTCGCGCACCAGGCGCGACTCGCCCTGGTAGATTTCCAGCTCCACCTCGTCCTGGCCGTCCCGCATGGGGAAATAGGTTTCCTGACGGCTGACGGGCACGATGGTATTGCGCTCGATGATGGGGGAAAACTGCCCCGGCAGCTGCTGCCCTGCGCCCATGGTGCGAACCGTGCTGATCCCGAGCGTATAGGGGCACACGTCGGTCATGACGACCTCTTCCAGGGCCTGGTCCTTCATCTTCAGGCCCGCCATCACCGCGGCGCCGGCGGCCACGACCTGGTCGGGGTCCATCTCCGCGTTGGGAAAGCGGCCGAACATGCGCGTGACCAGCTGGCGCACCAGCGGCATGCGCGTCGCGCCGCCCGCCAGCACCACCGTCGCGATATCCGCGCTCTTGATGTTGGCATCCCGCAGCGAACGCTCCACCGGCATGCGCAGGCGCGCCAGCAACGGCGCGCTCAGTTGCGCAAGCAGGTCCTGGCTCAGCGCCAGGGCATATTCCCGGTCTTGCCAGCGCACCGCCACGCTGGCTTCCGGCTGAGCCGACAATTGCCGCTTGGCGCTCTCGGCCTGGGCCAACAGCTGCTGCATGAAGCGCGAGTCCTCGCGCGCCGCGGCCGGAAGCGCATGGGTATCGAAGAACTTCTGGACGATCTCATTGACGAAGTCCTCGCCGCCCAGGAAGTTATCTCCCGCGGTGGCGCGCACTTCCATCACGCCTTCGAACAGTTCCAGCACCGACACATCGAAGGTGCCGCCGCCCAGGTCGAAGACCAGGAACTGGGTTTCATCCTCGCTTTGGTGCAGGCCGTAGGCCAGGGCCGCGGCGGTGGGCTCGTTGACCAGGCGCTCTACCTTCAGGCCGGCCAGCTCGCCGGCGTCCCGCGTGGCCTTGCGCTGCGTATCGGAAAAGTAGGCCGGCACGCTGATCACGGCCTCGGTGACGGCCTGCCCCAACACCGCCTCGGCGTCCGCCTTCAGCGCGCGCAGCACCAGCGAAGACAGCTCTTCGGCCCGGAACGCCTTGCCGCCCAAGGTGAAAGACTTGTCGCTGCCCATGTGCCGCTTGAACAGCGCGGCCGTGCGCTCCGGATGCGTCTGCAGCCGTTCGCGGGCGGCCTCGCCCACCAGCACGCTACCGTCTTCGTCCAGGCTCACGCAGGACGGCGTCAGGTAGTTTCCCAAGGGATTGGGCACCAGGCGCGGCTTGCCATCCTGCCACAGCGCCACCAGGCTGTTCGTCGTGCCCAGGTCGATACCGATAATCATGCGAACGGTTCCATTCCTATTCCGATAACGCGGGCGGCCCAAGCCGGCGCGGAACACCCTCCGGACGGCGGCCGCGCTTTCCCGGGCCGACTCAGGAGTTTCCGCCCATCGGGAGCGGCGTCCTGTCGACCTTGACGTTCTTGCATACCTCGGCCTTCATCAGAGGCGCGGGCTTCGTGCGCACCGCGCCATCCACCACGACAAGCTCGCGCAAAATCGTATGCGGATGGTGGTAGAGCGTTTCGTAGTCTTTTCCGGGCTCCAGCACCGCGCGGATCGCGTGGCCGTACACCGGGCTGTGCATGGACACGCCTATCGAATTGGGGTGGCTCCAACCGCCGCCCCGCGAATAAATGTCGATCGGGATCCCCGCCATGACGACGTACTCGGAGTAGTACTTATCGTCGGTGTTGGGCATGGGCATGCCGATCACCGTATTGCTGATTCCTCGAACCAGGGGATCGTTGGCTTCAAAGCTGTACGAACGCGAGGGATCGTCGCAATTATGGTTCAGGGTAATCCGCATTTTCGGGCCGAAATAAACCCGCAGCCGGGCGCTGGCCGCCGGATCGTATTCTTTAGGCAGATAGGGACTCTTGGGCGCGCATCCCGAAACAAGAATGGCCAGGCCGATCAACGCCATCGTCGTCTTCATACCCCGCATGCTCTTCATCTCCCGCCCTTCGACACAGTGCATCCATCCACGTTCGGCGGCCCCGAACCCCGATGCGATCTTCCGCAGCCGGGCCTCGGGCGGCCAGCCCCAAACGTCCTGTATTGATTACGGCTGGAAGGGGAAAAACTTGAGAAGCGCTTACCGGTCCCGTTCCCACGGATTTTTCCAATCCGCAGCGGCCGCCGAAGCTCTCCGTCGCGACGCCGATGCGTCCCGGGCGGGCGGCCGGCCGGCCAAACGCAAGCCGCAAAAAACTCCCACTGCGACCAGCACGGTACTCAGAAGAAAGCGTTGCCGCGGATCCAGGTAAATGCCCAGCCCGGCCATGATGAATTTCAGCAGCGCCCAGCTGAGGCCGAAGCCCGCCGCCGCCCCGATACCGGACAGCATCCGGGCATCCACCCAAAACGCGGCGCGACGATAGGCTTCCGGATCCTTGCCGCTTACATGATCCAGCGGAGAAGCGCAGGCCGCGCAACGCGTCGCAACCGGCGAATTCTGGGTGTGGCAGTTTTTACAGAGAGTCATCGTGTTGGGTTTGCATGGACGAAAGTCGTCGGGGCGTAGACCTACGGCAAATGCGGCCTGCTGCGCTTCAGGGCGGCTTCCCCGCGGGAGACGCCAGAGTCAGACTGCATTTTTGCGGGGCGCCCCCGCCCTCTGGACGAAACCTGCCTCTGCAATGCGGCCTCCAAATGGCTGCAATACTCCTCCGTGGCGAGCGGATTGCCGGACTGCGCCGCGTGCCGGATACGCTCCAACTCTTCAGCGGCGACCGCGGACTCCACATAGCTTCGGTAGGCAGCGCGCCTGATCTGCTGTCGAAATCCTGGACAGAAATGAGTGTTAGTGTTTTAGGGCAAGTTTCCCAGCGAGAACGGGAGGTGTGCCATGAAACGCAAGCAATATTCGGTCGAGCAGATCGTTGCGGCGCTCAAACAGGCAGAGTTGGGCATGCCGGTGGCCGATCTGGTGCGTCAGCTTGGCGTATCCGAGCAGACGTATTACCGGTGGAAGCGCCTTTACGCGGGCCTGGAGTCGAACCAGGTTCGCGAACTCAAGCAACTGCAAGATGAGAATGCTCGGCTCAAGAAGCTCGTCGCCGAACTCAGCCTGGATAAGGTGATTTTGCAGGAGATCGCCATAAAAAAATGGCCGCGCCCGCGGTGAAGAGGCAAGCAGTGACCTACATCCAGGATCACTACGGCCTTTGCACACAGCGGGCGTGCAGGTTGGTCAAACAGGCACGCAGCACGCATTACTACCGCAGCGTTAAGGATCCGCAAACGGCGCTTCGGCAGCGCATGCGTGAGATCGCTCAGACGCGGATCCGCTATGGCTATCGGCGCATTCACGTCCTCCTGCGCCGGGAAGGCTGGCAGGTCAGCCGCAATCGAGTCTATCGACTCTATGCCGATGAGCAATTGCAGTTGCGTAGCAAGCTGCCCAGGCGGCGCAAGATGGCGGTGGCGCGCCGTGAACGGTGCGTACCGAGGCGGCCGGATGAAGTGTGGAGCCTGGACTTTGTCGCGGACCAATTGGCTAATGGGGCGCGCCTACGGGTGCTGACCATCGTGGACGTCTTCACCCGAGAAGCCCTTGCCACGGAGGTCGGGCAACGTTTGCGCGCCGAAGACGTCGTCGGCGTGTTGAACCGATTGGTCGCCCAGCGGCAGGTGCCGCGCTTTCTCTTTGCCGACAACGGCAGCGAGTTCTCCGGGCGGCTATTGGATATGTGGGCCTATCACTACAAGGTGCAGATCGACTTCAGCCGGCCGGGCAAACCGACCGACAACAGCTTCATTGAAACCTTCAATGGATCGTTCAGGGACGAATGCCTGAACTTGCATTGGTTCGAATCATTAGCAGAAGCCAAACGAGAGATCGAGGCTTGGCGCCAGGACTACAATGAAACTCGGCCTCACATGGCCCTGAACGATTTAACACCGGGCGAATTTGCCCGGAAATACAGCCTCCGACAGCAAGCCGGAGGCTCATGACGGCCCGATCACTAACATCGACGCTGTCCAAGAAACCCAAGCGGATCACGCCGATCCGAATCCGACGCCCCCATAGCCTGATAAACGGGGTGCAGCGCCAACACACCCATGTCGCTTATTCCCATGCGAGATCGATAGCTGGACCAGGGATAATCCTCGGCCCGAGCCACCATCCGGGCTCGCACCGGATTGAGTTCGATATAGCGGCAGCATGCCAGCAAGTAGGTTTCCGTCTGCACCACGCTGGACTTGTATCGGCTTTCCCATAGCGTTCCGGAACGTCGGCAGCGCTGATTCCATCGCCGGGTAGCCCGTCTTCCGGTTTCCTGCATGACTCGTCCTATTGCCTTTGTTTCTTCCGACGGCGTCAACATCAGATGCACGTGGTTAGTCATAAGGCAGTAAGCATGGACTTGCACACCCAACTCCATCGTTTTCTCACGCAAATCCGACAGATAGGACTGATAGTCCTCAGGCTCCGCAAATATTGCCTGCCGACTGTGTCCGCGTTGCACAATGTGATGTGGAGTATGCGCGACCACCAGTCGCGCCAGCCTTGGAGCCATGCCAGTTCCGCGTTAGAAATTGACCGACTTCAGATTAGCAGCTTAAAGAAGCCCGTCGGCGTAGAGAGGGATGGAAAAGTCACCGACTTGGGCTATCCCCGCGGGGAACCCGCGACATACCCCTCACTACAGATATCCAGCGGATAGTTAGGCCGACCATGCCATCCTCGCCTCCCATAGCCTACGCTTTGAACCCGAGCGACTCTCAGCGATTCGGCGACGCTTTTCTTCACGTCAACGGCGCAGAATTCTTGCAGCGTGCCGCTCGTATCCTGGCTTGAGTTGGCCCGTAATGCCTGCTCAAACTTGTCGCTGTTGTCCACCGAGTCTGATCCATCCGTACCTTCAAAGTCTGTGGTGAAGTACAGATCGTAGAAGCCACTCGCGCTCGGGCCCGGCATCCTGAACTCTAGATAAGGCTCGTGCCAATTGCCGCAGTTGATGCAGCCGGTCGCCATGTGCAGTTCTGGAGAGCCCGTGATCGCGTCGATCATGTGCCCCAACGATACGGCTCCGGGCGGAGGCATAGGTTTTTCAATGTCGAACATTTCTACCCATGAGAAGGGGCAAGCGGCCGACAAAGGATAGGAGAAATATGCTGCCACGTCTTGGGCATAGTGAACGGTCAGCGGACAGTCTTGTATTGAGTATTTCCACCCTGACGCGCTGCGAGCAGTAGACACTCCCACCTTACTGTCGACCAGGTCCTTCGTCGATCCCAGGATGCTTCGAATGGCTTGCTCGGCAGTCCAACACGGTGGCGACTTGCATACTGACTGCATCATCGACTCCACGTGGCTGACGGACTTCTGTAACCGCCCAGAGTCTTCGCTCGATTGGATTTCCGAATAAATGGAAAACAAGAGGCCTGCAACACCAAGAATGGCAAACAGGCCAGTGGCGAACGGATGCTTGCCACAGAACTCGATGACTGACACAACCGAGTTCTTGGCGCGTGCGAGACTGCGGCGTGCGTTTTCAGTTGCCATGGCGCCCTTCCTCACCAATCGAGCGACGTTCGATAGCGTCGAGGCCGACTGCGCTTTGTACTCAGCCTCTTGAGTAAACGCAGCCATCTTCGCCGCTTGTCGTTTCCTCGGCAAGTTCTTGCGCGCTGAGCCCTAGTGTCCGGTCCCGGTCACTCGGACGAGCCGCCGCATGCAGGCACCTGACGAAGCGCTCGCGCTGGCGCTGGCCAGCAAATAAAGGTGTCAAAATAAAGGTGTCAGACTGGACTAACCCGGATTTTCCGGACAGTTTGGTTAAGGCACAGAGGCCTCGACCTGAGCAGGGGTTCGATAGCCTAGCCCCTGATGGATTCGCTGGCGGTTGTAGAAGACCTCGATGTAGTTGAAGATCGCCAGCCGTGCGTGCTCTCGGCTATGAAAGACTTGGTGATGCGTTAATTCGTTCTTGAGGTTACTGAAGAAACTCTCTGCCACGGCATTATCGTAAGGATCGCCTTTGGCGCTCATGCTGATAGTAATGCCGTTGCCTGTCAGCATTGCGCGATATTCGGCAGAACTGTATTGAGCGCCCCGATCGCTGTGGTGCATTAGCCCCGGCTGTGGCTTGCGTCTGGTCATCGCCATTAACAGTGCCTGGATGACCAGACTTCGGTCCCGCTTTTCGGACATGCTCCAACCGACTACTGAGCGCGAGTAAAGATCCAGCAATACCGCGAGATACAGCCAGCCGGTTCGCGTCGACACAACCGTAATATCGCCGACCCAGACTTTGTTCGGACAGTGCACCGTAAACCGTCGCTCCAGACGGTTGGGTGCCGGCCCGAGGAGGGAGTGTTTCTCCAGTCTGCGGAACCGCTGCTTACGCAGTGCCTCGATGCCGGCCTGGCGCCGCAGGCGCGCTACACGATGCTTGCCGCACACCACACCGTTGGCATTGAGCACGCGCCATGTCTTCTGGGCTCCGTACGCCTGCCGATACGCTCGATGCGTATGCTCTATCGCCGCCAGCAGCTTCACGTCTTCCTGCTGCCTTGCGGACGGCTCGCGACGTTGCCACTCGTAGTAACCGCTGCGGCTGACCTGTAAAGCCCGGCATAGCCGAGCGACCCGGAACTGCTGCTGATGAGCCTGCACAAAGGCGTACCTCACGGCAGTTCCCGCGCAAAGTACGCTGCCGCTTTTTTTAAGATGTCGCGCTCTTCGGTGACTTCGGCAAGCTGGCGCTTGAGACGTTGGATCTCGGTCTGCTCGTCGGTACGCGTCTTGCCTTTACCGGGAAACGAGACGTCTGGCCCATGGGTCGCCAGCTCTTTCTTCCATCGGTAGATGATCGAACGCTTCACGCCCAACATCAATGCCAACTGGGTGCCGTTGATCTTGCCTTCCTCCAACTGCCGCACCGCCTCGATCTTGAACTCCCGGCTATGGTGCTGGCGCTTGGTATCGCTCGGTTCGACTTCGGGTTTGGATTTATCCATGGGACACCTCCTTCAAGTATTGTCTACTTCTTCGGGTGTCCGGAAAACCCGGGTTAGCTCAGACTACATTTTCTCGCCGGTCATAGAGCACGGCCAGCAGGAAAACGTAGTCTGACACCTTATTTTCCATCAGGGGCTAGGCTATCGAACCCCTGCTCAGGTCGAGGCCTCTGTGCCTTAACCAAACTGTCCGGAAAATCCGGGTTAGTCCAGTCTGACACCTTATTTTCATGCCAAGAAAAACCCTTCTGGGAACAAGCTCTTGAGCTCGACTCGGCGCTGGGCAAATAGTTGAAAGTCGGCAACAATGTCCTGAATATCGTTCGTGACTCTCACCAAATACCCGTCGCCAATCTTTTCAATCGGAAAGCCAGCACTGGCAATCCGATCCGCATCAACCTTCTCGGCGAATTCATCGCCGTAAAACATAGCCCAACCGGAATCCGGCACTTCCGGCTTTAACGCTGCCTTAAATGAGCCGATTTGAAAGCTGTTGTGTACCTCATGTGGTCCAAGCTCTGGCTCAGTAAAGTAATGCAGCATACCAAGCTGCGGGGGGAATATTTCACTCCAAGTCTTAAATAATTGATACCAATCAATCTTGTCACTAAACACCGAATTTAGGCGCGCGCTACCCGGAACGATCTTGTTTCTGATATTACGAAACGTATGAATCACATTCCCCGAAGACTTTACAGACCGTTTTCTTCTCCAAGCAAAATCAAGAAAAAAATCTGAGAGACTGCCATTGGCCCTTATACTTGCCTTCTCAGCCCAGAACAATTCAGCTTGAGCCCCTCCCTCAAATGGCTCCTTCACTTTGTCCACATTGTGCGACACGAATTCAGGAGAAAGAAGGCCCTCATTTGAATATAAAGACTCAAGCAAGCGGCTGCCAACGTCCCAATCGACAGTTTCAATATTGGTTCTTATTGATATCTGAATGTATGGCTTCATAGAATTAGAATTTCGTCAATTCACCCGTTGACGGGTCGTATCGGTAAATACCACCGCCGGTTCCTTCGATCTGCGTCCTCAACTCTGCGGATACATTGGTCGTTCTAGGGCTGACAACAAGATTCAAAGGTTGTTCTGTTTCACCAGCATGTTGAATCTGAGCCCGCAACTGGTTCGACATTGAGAGGTTCTGGACGTTCTTAACCTCCAGCATCCCGCCAACGGATTTCCCCCACATATCCGGGATCGTTGTCACCGAAATACCGTTAACCGAGACGGTCACCGGTATGTTGTTCTTCACACCACCAACATGCTCGAACGCCGCCACCACCTGCTTCTCAAACTCAATGCCATTTTGCCGGTTCAGGGTAATTTGAGGGACCGGCGGGGCTTTCCCGGATGATCCAGCCCCTATTGCAGCATTTCCAGATTTTGTTGAACCAACTGCCCCAACCGCCGCCGCCGCACCTGCCGCACCGGCCTTCGCTATCTCATCCCACACAAGCTGCTTGGTTTCATCACCTCCCATCACAATCAAGTTCTTGATTGCAGCGTTGCGATCCGCTTCAAGCAGCACCGGCGCGTGGATCTTTAGAATGGCCAACTCCTCCTGCTCGGAGGCACTGAGACTACCCTCGGTCCGCAGCTTTTCTTCCAAATCCCCAACGCGGCTCGCATACTGCGCGAGCAACACAGTTGCTTCTTCGATTTTTTTTCGGCATGCGTCAGGAGTCACACAATCCTTCAACTCCTGCCGCTTCCCGTCGTCGATCTTCTTGTATTTCCTTGCAACCTCCAGTTCGCATACCCTATCACGGTTGCACAGCGCCATTTCCTCGATTCGCGCTTGGTGTTCCGGTACGCTCAAGGCGTTGTTTTCCGTTTCGTTAATGGCGGCGAAAGCGGCGTCCACCACGCTAGTGCCAGCAGCTAACGCAATACCGGCTACAAGAGACTCCACGAGGTTACGACGAGCCTCCTTCTCCTCTGGATCCAACTTCTTTTGATCGCTGCTCAGCAAGGCATTGATTACCGAACCGGCACCGGCACCCAAAGCACCTGCCGAACAATTCCCTCCTTTGCCCGCCGCGCCCGCGCAACCCACGATTGCGTGCATGGCGGCTCGCGCTGCCTCGGCTTCGGCGCCATCTCCGAGGTTCGCGGTGATGCGCTTGACTTCCGATGCCGCCAGTCCTTGCAGGTAGTTGATGGCAGCGGCTTGAACCATGTCGCCCATGGCGCCGGTCACGTTGCCAGTTATCGCTGCGGATATGGCCGTCAGCCATCGGCGCATTTCTCCGCCTGGTTCCCAGACTTTTGCTTCTTCGAACGCCAGCTTCAATTGGTCTCGGCGCGGGCCGGGTGGTTCATTCTCCAGGGCCTGCTCAAGCTCCCTCGCCTCTTTCGCCCGATTCGCCAGGAATTGGCCGGCTTGCAGTTGAAATTCCGACGCAATCTCAAACCCCGCCTCAATCTTCTCCTTGTCAAAGATCGGCTTCAGGGCGTTCAAGGTATCCGACGTGTCCCGGTTCAGCGACGCGATCGTCTCGGCGGCCGTCTTGCCGGTCAGCGCCAGTTGCCCGGCCTCATCCCGGATGACGATGGTCCCGCCGCTGATCGCGCTTTGCGTGGTGGAGCTGCTACTGCCGCTTGCCGCGACGACTGCCGGCATCCCCATCCCGAATCCGCTGCTGCCGGTCGATATCGATGAGCCGTGGTCCTTGCTCGCGCCCCCGGCGACTCCGTCCTTGTTCGTGCCCAGGCCCGAATCGCCCGCCTTGCCCCCGCCGAAGCCGAACCCGCCGCCTATCGACACCTGGCCGCCGCTGTATTTGGCGCTGTTCTTGATGTCCTCGGTTACCAGGGTGCCGGTGATCAGCTTGTTCAGGCCGTCGGCCACCGCCTTGTCGCTGCTGGCGATGACGCTGCCGATCAGGGCGGTGTTGTTCTTGACGTCGATCAGGAAGCCGCCGTCGCCCGCCCACAGGCCCGTCTGCTCGGTGACGGACTTGAAGTCGCTGTTCATCTTGCCGGCGCCGACGTTGGCCCATGCGCTGCTCGACCCCACGCAGTACGGCGGGACGCAAAGGCTCACCCCGAAACCCGCGCTCTTGTTCTTGGAGTCGTACTTGCTGGTGTCCTGCAAGCTTTCCAATAGCAGGTTGCCGCCCACCGACGCGATGATCTGTTCGGCGCGACCGGTTGCGCCCTTGAGCGTGGTGTCGCCGCCCGACTGGATCGCGAGCACGTTGCCGGCCGTAATGTGGCTGTTGGTCCAGCTTTCGTCGCGGCCATTGGCATTGCCGCGTCCGACCGAGGCGCCCAGCTCCAGCGTGAACCCGTTCTGCTTGCCACCGGTGGAGTAGCCGATGCCGATGCTGGCGCTGCTGCTCTTGCTGTCCGTCTTCTGTTCGAAGGCGTTGCGCGCCGCCTGCAGCAGGATATCGCCTTCGGCCTTGAGCACGACATTGTTGCCGGCCGACAGGTTCGAGCCGGTGACGGTGATGTCCGAGTCTTTCCCGGCACCCTGGGCCACGATGGTCAGGTCGCGGCCGGCGGCAACCGTCGAGCCGAAGGCGTTCGACGCGTTGCGGTCGGTCGTGCTGCTGCTCTTGCTGGTGCCCAGGCTGAGCTTGATGCTCACCCCGCCGAGCTTGTCAATCTCGTTGGACGATCCGGGCTCGATGACTTCCTTGGCGGCCGCCGCCTTGGCGGACGCCTGGACCGCGTCGTAGGCGTTGACGGCCGCCAGGCCGGTGGTTACGCCCGCCAGCCCCTTCATGACGGCGTTGTCGGTCTTGCCCGCCGCGTCGGCCATGCGCGCGCCGGTCTGCACGGCGCTGACAATGGGGTTGCTGGCCGTGAGGGTCAGCCCGGTCTGCTTGATCTCGTGGAATTCCTTTTCTTGCGTGGTATCCAGCGCCGCGCCGATATTGACTTCCTTGCCGATCAACGTGATGTCGCCCTGGCGCGCGATGACGTTGCTGCCCATGATGTTCAGGGCGCGGCCGGCATTGATGAGGACATCGCCTTCCACGCTGCCGACCGTGCTGGCGTTGTGGAAGACCTTCTTGCCTTCGAGCGAGTCCGTCTGCTTGCTGGTGCCGTAGCTCATCCCGCCCATCGCGCCGAAGCCGGACTTCTTGACCATTTTGTAGTCATAGCTGTCTTCGGCGTTCTGGCCGGGGAGGATATTGACATCGCGGTCGGCGGACATCACCAGATCGCGCTGGGCGCCGACGTTGGAGCCCGCGACGGTCAGGTCGCGTCCGGCCATCAGCACGGCCGTGTCGCCGGTGAAGGTCGTGGCGAGGGACTGTTCCCAGTCGCGGGAGGTAATGGTGTGCGTCGTTTTCGACGACAGGAACCCCTTGGTCTTGTAGCGGGTTTCGTCGTAGGCGGAGCCGGTCTCCACGCCGGCGGTCAGGTTGATGTCGCGCCCCGCGCCCACCGCCAATTGCTTGCCTGCCGTGACGTCCGCGGCGCGCGCGTTGACGTCCTGGCCGGCGATCAGCGTGAGGTTTCCTTCCGCGGCGATGGACGAGCCGATTTCCGTGCTGGTGCTCAGGTCGTGCCGGTTGTTCTTGTTACGGACGATGGATTCGCCGTGGCTTTCCTCAAGGGTGGCCAGGGTGAGGTCCCGGCCGGCCTGCAGGCGCGCATTGTCCTTGACGGTGACTTGCGCCGCGGTCAGGGTCAGGTCGCGGCCGGCCTGCATGTTGAGGTTGCCGGCATCCACGCGGGATACGCCGGAGACGTACGAACCCCAGGTCGCGCCGTGGTTCTCGGAAGCCGAGGTGGAGGTCAGCGCGATGTCGCGGCCGGCCGACAGGGAGACGTTGTCTCCCTTGATCAGCGACACGAGATTGGTGAGGTCCTCGCGCGCGGCGAGGTCGACGGTGGCGCCCTGGATCAGGCCGCCTGCCTGGTTGACGATGTTGGCGGCGGTCATGACGACGGCGTCGCGCGCGCCGACGGTGCCGCTGTTGGCGATGTCGCCGTCGGCGGCGAGCTTGACGCTGCGGCCCGCCATCAGCGTGCCGTCGCCCTTCAGGTCGTCTTCGCGCACCAGCAGGTACACCTGGGGCACCAGCACCGTCTCGGTGGTGCCGTCGGGCAGCGTGACGGTCTGCTCGACCAGCCAGACCAGGTCGGTGTCCAGCAGGCGCTGCTGGGCCTCGGTGAGCGCGACGCCGAGCTGGATGCCATTGTTGCGCGCGAACTGCGCGCCTGCCGCGAGCAGGGCTTTGTATTGGCCGTCGTTGTCGGCGTAGCCTTCCAGGAAGCGCTGGCCGGTGGTGGCCAGGATCTGGTCGGCGACGAGCTTCTGTTCGTAGAAGCCGTCACCCAGCCGCCTGGGCTGGCCGGACGGCGTGAGGAATTTCGCGCCGGCGGGGATCAGGGCGTTCAGTCCGCCCGGGCGGCCGCCCAGGCCCGCGTTGACGGAGCCGGAAGCGCCGGCATTGCCGACGGGCGCGCCCGGCTGTTGCAGCAGGTCGAACAGGTAGTCGCTGGAGACGGTGGGGCGATTGCCGACGAAGCGCGGGTCGGTGGCGACGATGTAAGGCGCATCGGGCCGGCCGTTGACGGCGAAGAGCTGGCTGTCCGGGATGGCGGCCGGGTTGGAGACGGTGCGGACCACGTCGCCGCCGGGCAGGCCAAGGCTGGCGACCAGCACGGGGCCGGGCGCGCTGCCGCCGCTGGCGCCGGGCGCGCCGCCGCTGAGGGACACGGACGTGTAGCCGCCGGACGTGCCCACCGGCAGTTCGATGGGCTGCGCGGCGAGCGTGGCGGTGTATGGAGTGGAGGTTTCCTTGCGGTCGCCGGAGCGCGCCTGGGTGTAGGTGGCCGTTCCCACGCGCGTCACGACGCGCTCGCCGCCCGCGCCGATGTTGTGGATGGCGGGGCCGGATACGTTCAGGGCGCCGCCCGCGGCGATCTGGCTCTTGTCGTTGGTGACGGCGCCGGTCAAGGTCATGGCGCCGCCGGACAGGATCTTGGCGGGGTCGGACGAGACGGTGCGGGTTTCAGAGACGGTTTCTTCGACCTGGTAGTAGGTGAAGGTGCCGACCAGCCGGCTGTCGAAGTCGGCGTTGAAGGCGCGGATGCGGCTGTCCAGCTCCAGGTGCGACGCCTTGTACGCCGCATAGGCGTCTTCGTAGGCCTGGCGGCGGGCGGCTTCGGCGGCGCAGGCCTCTTTGCCGAAGCATTCCCGCTGCGGCGGCACCCAGACCGGCATGGGACCGGGCGGCGCCGTCACGCCAAAGACCGCCCAAATGCGGGAATCGGAGGGGTAAAAGAACGTCTCCGGGTCCGTCCGGCAATCGGCGCCGCCCTCGCCGCCCGTACACACGAATATTTCGGGGGTGTACGTGACGGGAATTGGCGCAGTTTCGCCCGCCCGGCCTTTCTTGCTGGGCACGTAATCGAACGGGGGGCCGTAACGCGACGCGGGATACGTGGTGGACGGCAGCAGGAACCGGCGCTCCGGGTCGTCGTCCAGCCAGGCGGGCACCTTGCCGCACAACGCCGTGACCTGGTCGCAGAACCAGTTGGTTTCCATGTCGTACATGTCGGTCGTGCCCGCCGGGGTCACGTACAACTTGGGGACGGTCCGCACGGGCACCGTCTGGCTGACGAAGTTGGTGTTGACGTTCTGCAGCGTGGCGGCCGAGATGGCGGCGTTGCCCGCGGCCTCGATGGTGGCGGAGGCGTTCAGCAGCGACACGGCCTGGCCGATGGCCTTGCGGTTGGCGTCCAGGGCGCCGCCGATGCGCAGGTCGGCGCCGGCGTAGATCAGCGCGTGCTCGCGGTTGACGAGCGAGCCCGCGCCCAGGTCCAGATCGCCGCGGGACGCGATGACGGCGCCGCCGCCGGCGCCCGCGCCGTTCACGATTTCGCCGGCGCGAATCGAGATGGCGTTGCCGTAGATGCGGCCGAAGTTGTCGAGGCGGCCGGCGTTGATGTTGGTCGAGGCGCCGTCGATCAGGCCGGCGTTGGTCAGCCCGTGGGCGACGTTGAGGGTGTTGTTGCGGCCGGCCAGCAGTTCGCCGGTGGCGCGGTTGTTCAGCGAGTCGGCCGTGACGCTCAGGTCGCGCCCGGCGCTCACGCTGGCGCTGTTGTCCATGGCGCCGCCCACGGACAGGGTCAGGTCGCGGCCGGCGGCGATGTTGCCGGTCTGGTTGAGCGAGCCCGCGTAGGTGAAGGACAGGTCTTGCGCGGAATGCAGCGTGCCCAGGCCTTGCAGTGCATCGACGTTGACGGCGAGGCGTTCGCCCGCGAGCAGCTGGCCCTGGGCGTTCTTCAGCAGAGCGGCCCGCACCGTGGCGTTGCGCTGGGCGGCGACTTCTCCGCCGGCGTTGTCCAGTTCCCCGGTGGTGAGCGTCAGGTCCTGGCCGGCGCCGACGGAGCCGCCCTGGTTGTTCACCCGGTCGGCCATGATGGCGACGAGCTTGCCCAGCACGCCCTTCGCGGGCGCGCCGGGGGCCGCCAGCGTGGCGCTGTTGTCCAGGGCGGCGGCGTTGAGGGTGAGGGATTCGTCGGCCTGGATCAGGCCGCCCCGGTTGTCCACCGCGCCGGTCGCGGCGATCGCCACGTCCGCGCCGGCCAGGATGCCGGCGGCGTTGCCGACCCGCCCCGCCTCGATCCGCAGGCCGCCGGCGGCGGCGATCAGCCCGGCGGCGTTGTCGAACTCACCGCCCAGTTTCAGCGCGGCGTCGCCGGCCGAGGTGAGCTTGCCGCCCTGGTTGCGCAGGTTGGCGGCGGCGATGTCCAGGGCGCCGCCGTGCACGACGGCATTGCGCGTGGCGATATCGCCCGGCGAAGCGAGCGCAAGCTTGCCGACGGCGGACAGGTTGCCGCCGGACAGGTCCATGCCGGCGGCGGCAAGCGACAAGTCCTTGCCGGCCGCGCTGATGCCAGGGTGCGTAATGAAGGCCGCGGTGAGTTTGACGCTGCCCGGCAGGCTGAGGGCGCCGTCGTCGCCGACGCCGGCGATGAGGCGGCCGGCATTGCCGAGCGCGCCGAGCGCGGTGGCGTTCACGTCGCCGCCCGCCAACACCGAACCCGTGTTGTCCAGCGTGGATCCCGCCCGCAAGCTGGCGGCGCCCGACGCGGACAGGATGCCCGCGTTGCGCAAGGCGGCGCCCGCCTGGAGGTCGAGGGCCCCGGCGGCCTGGAGGCGGCCGTCGGCCGTGGCCGTGAGGTTGCGGTTGGCGTTGACGACGAGGTTGCCCGCCTGGGTGGCGGCGATGCCGCCCAGCGTGGCGTCCGTGCCCGCGCGCAGCGTCATGCCCTGCCCCGCAGCCGCGGAGCCCATGGCTTGCAGCGCCGCGCCCGCGGTGGCGGCGAGCGTTCCGCCCGCCTGCTGGCTGGATGCGGCGCCCAGCGCCAGATTGCCGCGCAGCGTGTCCAGCGTCAGGTCGCCCTGCAAGGCGGCCACCGTGCCGTCTATGACCATGCCGTCGCCGGCGCTCAGCGCCTGGGAGGCGCCCGCCAGCATGCGGCCCTGGGCCAGCAGCGTGTCTTGCGCGCCGGCGGTGAGCGCGCCGGCGGCCTGCGCCAGGCCTGCCGCGCCCACGGCCACGTTGCGGCCCGTCAGCGTGAGGTTTGCGTCGGTGGCGGCCGTGCCGTCCACGCGCGCATCGCGCGCCGCGTCCAGCGCCATGTCCCGCACGGAAGCCAGCGCGCCGGCGGCGGTCAGGTCCCGCAGCGCCCGCGCCGTCAGCGTTCCCGCGGCCTGCGCCTGCCCGCCTTGCTTCACGGTCAGGTCGCGCGCGCGCAGCTCCACATTGCCGGCGGACGTGTCGCCCAGCGCGGCGGCCGTGCCGCCCAGGCGGGCGTCGCCCGCCGCCGCCAGCGTCAGGCCGCCGCCCGCGACGATGACGCCGTCGGAGTCCAGGTCGCCGCCCGATTGCGCGGCCAGGCCATGCGAGGCCTGCATGCGGCCGGCCGCGCCCACGCGCAGTTGCCCGCCGGCGTCGGCGGCCAGGTTGCCGGCCAGCGCGGCCACCGTGCCGTCGATGCCCATGTGGCGCGTCGCGGACAGGCTGGCGGGCGTGCCCGCCGTGACGACGCCCG
>NZ_BCTQ01000052.1 GCF_001571365.1 Achromobacter denitrificans NBRC 15125
CGCCGACGCGGGAAAGAACCCGCCCGCCGGCAGCCCGCCGCCGGCCGCGGCGCCGGCGGCCACCCCCGCCAACGCCGGGTCCGGCGCCGCCGAGCCGTCGTCGTCTCCCGCCGCCGCGCCGCCGTCCGCGCCCGCCACCCCGGAAGCCGCCCGCTGAATCTTGCGTCGTAACGCCGGTTTGCCGTAGCGCAAAAGAGCGCGGGGCGGCGATTCGCCCGCCCGCCGGCATCCGGCGATAATCCGGGCCATGACTTATCAACTCCTCAAGATGCTGCACGTGGCGGCCGTGGTCGCCTGGCTGGGCGGCTCGCTGTTCGTGTCCCTGTTCCTCCTGTCCTCGCAGCCCCAGGACGACGACGAAGCCCCGAAAGAACGCAAGATGCTGGGCGCGCTGCGCCGCTGGACGCTCTACGTGACCACGCCGGCCATGGTGCTGACCTGGCTCGTGGGGTTGCACCTGGCCATGACCTTCGGCTGGTTCGCCATGAGCTGGATCTGGGTCAAGATCGGCTTCGCGCTCGCGCTGTCGTCGCTGCTGGGCATCCAGAGCGCGGCCCTGCGCCGCATGGCGAACGGCAGCGCGCGGCGCCCGCCGCTGGTCGATCTGTACGCGCCGTTCACCGTGGTCGCGTCCGCCGCCATCGTGACGCTGGTCGTGGTCAAGCCGTTCTGAGCCCGCGCGCCGCGCATATGCCGCGCGGCGATATCCAAACACCTGTGTAATAAGAACTCAACGAACTATTCGTTCCTTGGGGGGCACCCCCGTCCCTAGAATCGCTTCTCTCATAACTGCTTAGGCTGAGAGGCTATTCCAATATGACCCCCCGTTTTTTCAAGAAGCTGCTTGGCGTGGTGCTGGCCTCGGCGGCGATGTTCCATGGGCCGGCCTTTTCGGCGGACCCGAAGCCGTTGAAGGTCGGCGTGCGCGGCGGTGTCGACGAGCAGATCTGGGAAGTGGTCGCCCAGGTCGCCAAGAAGAACGGCCTGGCCGTCGAACCCGTGGTGATCACGGGCACCGCCAGCCCGAACGAGGCGCTGAACAACGGCGACCTGGAAGCCAATGCCTTCCAGCACATTCCCTTCCTCAACGACCAGATCAAGCAGCGCGGCTATAAGCTGGTGCCGGTGGCCAACACGCTGATCTCGCCCATCGCGTTCTACTCCCGCAAATACAAGTCCCTGAAGGAACTGCCCGACGGCGCCCGGGTCGGCATTCCCAACGATCCCAGCAACCAGACGCGCGCGCTGGTCATCCTGCGCGACCACGGCCTGATCGCCTTGAAGGACGGTTTCGATCCGGCCACCGGCACGGCCACGCTGGCCGACGTGACGGCCAATCCCAAGAAGCTCGACTTCGTCGAAAGCGCCTCGGTGGTGCTGGCGCGCTCGCTGCCCGACGTGGACACCGCCGCCATCGTGAACAGCTTCGCCTACCAGGCCGGGCTGATCGCCACGCGCGACGGCATCGCGGTGGAGAAGAAGGAGAACAACCCCTACGTCAACATCATCGCGGTCCGCGAGCAGGACAAGGACGCGCCCTGGGTGCCCGAGCTGATCAAGGCCTACCACTCCGACGAAGTGCGCCAGTTCATCCTGAGCAAGTACGAAGGCTCGGTGATCCCGGTTTTCTGAACGATGATGCAACACGAGTTTTCCATCGGGGAGCAGGCCGCCGCGCCGCCGCTCTCGCCGCCGGACGCGCACATCGTGTTCGAAGGGCTGCAGAAGCGCTACGAAGGCGCCCGCGGGCCGGTGACGGCGCTGTCCGACGTGTCGTTCTCGATCGCGCGCGGCGAGGTGTTCGGCATCATCGGGCGCAGCGGCGCCGGCAAGTCCACGCTGCTGCGCTCCATCAACATGCTGGAGCGGCCCAGCGCCGGCCGCGTGCTGGTCGAGGGCGTGGACGTGGGCGGGCTGGACGAGAACGCGCTGGTGGGATTGCGCCGCCGCATCGGCATGATCTTCCAGCACTTCAACCTGCTGTCGGCCAAGACGGTGGCCGAGAACGTGGCCTTGCCGCTGCGCGTGGCCGGCGTCAAGGCCGCCGCGGCGCGGGCCCGGGTCGAGGCGCTCCTGGACCTGGTCGGGCTGCGCGACAAGGCCGACACCTATCCGGCCCGCCTGTCCGGCGGCCAGAAGCAGCGGGTCGGCATCGCGCGCGCGCTGGTCCACGATCCGGAGATCCTGCTGTGCGACGAAGCCACCTCGGCGCTGGATCCCGAGACCACGCAATCCATCCTGGCCCTGCTGCGCGACATCAACCGCAAGCTCGGCCTGACGGTGGTGCTGATCACCCACGACATGGCGGTGATACGCGAGATCTGCCACAAGGTGCTGGTGCTGGACGAGGGCCGCAAGGTCGAGCATGGCGAAGTCTGGCGCGTTTTCGGCAATCCGCGGGCCGACGCCACGCGGGCGTTGCTGCGGCCCTTGCAGCACGATCTGCCGGCCGACCTCGAAGCCAGGCTGGTGCCCGACCTGCAGGGCCGCGACGGCAGCGCCGTGCTGCGCCTGCGCTTTACCGGGCAGGGGCGGCCCGATGGCGTGTCCTTGCAGGCGCTGGCCGCGCTGGGGCCGGGCGCCACGCTGCTGCATGGAGGACTGGACCGGTTGCGCGGCCACGCGCAAGGCAGTCTGCTGGTGTCGGTGCCCGCCGGCGCATTGCGGGAAGAGGCCGCGCGCGCCGCGCTGGTGGCCGATCAGATCAAGGTGCTGGGCTATGTCGCTGCCGATGCTCGATAAATACCTGCAGGCTTTCCTGCAGACCCTGGCGATGGTGGGCGTCTCCGCCGTCATCGCCATCGTGTCCGGCCTGGCGCTGGCGGTGGTCCTGACCGTCACCGCGCCCGGCAACCTGTATCCCCGGCCGCGCTTCAACAAGGCGCTGTCGATCATGGTGAATACCTTCCGGGCCATTCCGTTCATCATCCTGCTCGTGGCCATGCTGCCCTTCACGCGCTTCCTGGTGGGCACCACGCTGGGCACCTGGGCCGCCATCGTGCCGCTGTCGGCCAACCTGGTGCCGTTCTTCGCGCGCATCGCGCAGGTCAGCCTGAACGAAGTGGACCACGGGCTGGTGGAGGCCGCGCGCGCCATGGGATGCCGGCGCTGGCACATCGTGCGCCACGTGCTGTTGCCCGAGGCCCTGCCGGGCATCATCGGCGGCATGACGGTGAGCGTCATCGCCATGATCAATGCTTCGGCCATGGCGGGCGCGGTGGGCGCCGGCGGCCTGGGCGACCTGGCGATCCGCTACGGCTACGAACGCTACGAAACCCGCGTGATGTTCGAGGTCATCGTGATCCTGATCGCGCTGGTGTCGATCGTGCAGTTCACCGGGGAATGGCTGTCGCGCCGGGCCGACCACAAACGTTGATTTCCGCGCAAGGGCGGCAAGCCCTTGCGCACCCTGACGATAGGAATCCAGAGATGTCCGATACTACGCAACATGGCTTCGCCACGCGCGCCATCCACCTGGGCTACGACCCGCTGGACGAGCAGGGCGCGCTGTCGCCGCCGCTCTACCTGACCGCCACCTACACGCAGGACAGCATCGAGGCCTTCGACCAGATCCGCCTGGGCGAACGGCAGGGCTATGTGTACGGCCGCACGCGCAACCCCACCCAGGCGCTGCTCGAAGAGCGGCTGGCCTCGCTGGAAGGCGCCGAGGCCGGCGTCGTCACCGCGTCGGGCATGGCGGCCATTTCGGCCACCCTGTTCTCGCTGCTGCGCGCCGGCGACGAAATCGTGGTCGACCAGATCGTGTACGGCACCGCCTTCACGCTGTTTTCGCAAGGACTGGAACGGTTCGGCGTGCGCGCCGTGTTCGCCGATTTCACCCGCCCCGAAACCGTGGCCGCCGCCATCGGCGAGAAGACGCGCGCCGTCTATTTCGAAACCCCCGCCAACCCCAACCTGCGCCTGGTCGATATCGCGGCCGTGTCGGCCATCGCGCGCGGCAGGGGCCTGCTCACCATCGTCGACAACACGTTCGCCACGCCGGTGCTGCAGCGGCCGCTGGAACACGGCGCCGACATCGTGCTGCATTCCGCCACCAAGTACCTGGGCGGTCACGGCGACCTGCTGGCGGGCGCGGTGCTGGGCCGCAAGGAACACATCGACGCCATCCGGTTGCAGGGCCTGCGCTACTTCACCGGCGCCACGCTCTCGCCCTTCACGGCATTCCTGGTTCTGCGCGGCATCAAGACGCTGGAGCTGCGCGTGCAGCGCCACAGCGAATCGGCCAGGAAAGTGGCGGAGCTGTTGCGCGGGCACGCCGCGGTGGCCGACGTGTTCTATCCCGGCCTGCCCGACACCGCCGGCGCCGACATCGCGCGGCGCCAGCAGTCGGCGGGCGGCGGCCTGGTGGCCTTCGAGTTGAAAGGCGGGCTGGCCGCCGGGCGCAGGCTGCTCAACAGCCTGAAACTGGCGCGCATCGCGGTCAGCCTGGGCGATCCGGAAACCCTGATCCAGCATCCCGCGTCCATGACGCACGCGAGCTATACGGCCGAAGACCGCGAGCGCTACGGCCTGTCCGAGGGCCTGCTGCGCCTGTCGGTGGGCCTGGAAACGCCGGAGGATATCCTGGCCGACCTCAGGCAGGGCCTGGACCGGGCGTAGCCGGGGGCGGCGCCGCGCGCCGCCATGCCACCCATTCTCCCTCGCCCTCGAAATGGCGCGGGCCCCGCGCGGCGACGGCCAGGCCGGCGCGCAGCGCATCCAGGTCCAGCCCCGGCATGTTGCGCAGCAGCGCGGCGGGAAGGCGGTCGATGTTGAGCGCGTCCTCGTCGAACTCCATCGCCATCAGCCCGCCGCCGTCGCTGGGCACGCGGACGATCCACAGGCCTTCCATGTAGTCGCCATGCCAGGGGTCGGGGTACATGGCCCGCGTGTAGCGGAATCCGAATTCCTGGATCTCGTCCCAGGGCCAGAACTCGCGTAGCCCCATGGCCCGCGCCAGCTCGCTGCTGCGGGTCAGGCCGGCGTCGTCGAAGCTCACGGTTTCCTTGAGGGGATCCTCGGCCGGCTCGGGGCCGGCGAGCAGCCGCTTGATGAATGACCACATGGGGCGTCACGAAAGAGGGAGCGAGGCGGTCCTGCGGGCGGACCGGGCCTTGCAAAGATGCTACAACCGTCCATTCACGTCAAATCCCGCCGCGTCGGATTCGACGGCAAGCCCATAAGGAGAGCACCCATGACGGACAAGATGCCAGACGCCACCGACCAGGACCTCGCGGCCGCGCCGCGCAAGCGCGCAACCGGCGCCAAGCGCGCCGCCGGCGCCGCGCCGGGCCCGCGCAAGGCGCCCGCCCGCAAGGCCGTCAAGACCGTCGTCACGGCGGTCACCACCAGCCGCCGCGCCGCGGCCCCGCAGCCCCCCAAGTCGGCGCCTTCGGCGCCATCGGCGGCGGAGGCCGCGCCCGTGCTGGAAATCCGCCGGCGCATTTCCGAGCGCGCGGACGCCGCGCGCCAGGAAGCCGTGGCGGTGTTGGCGGACATCGCCCGCCGCCACCAGGCCAATGCGCCCGACCAGGCGCACGAGGCCCTGCGTTCGGTCATCGAGGAACTGTCGCCCGACGACGCCCATGCCGTGCACCGCGCGCTGCTGGAAGCCGGCGAGGGCGCGCCCGCCGCGCCGCGCAACCCCGACGACGAGCTCGTCGCGGACTGGCGCGAGGGCATCTATCCCTACCGCCATCGCATGCTCCGGCGCAACTACGAAAAGCAGAAGTACCGGCTGCAGGTCGAACTGCTCAAGCTCCAGGCCTGGGTCAAGGCCACGGGCCAGCGCGTGGTCATCCTGTTCGAAGGCCGCGACGCGGCGGGCAAGGGCGGCACCATCAAGCGCATGATGGAACACCTGAATCCCCGCGGCGCGCGCGTGGTCGCGCTGGAAAAGCCGTCCGACACCGAACGTGGCCAATGGTATTTCCAGCGCTACGTGCAGCACCTGCCCACGGCCGGAGAGATCGTCATGTTCGACCGCTCCTGGTACAACCGCGCCGGCGTCGAGCGCGTGATGGGTTTCTGCACGCATGAGGAATACCTGGACTTCCTGCGCCAGGTGCCGGACTTCGAGCGCCATCTCGTCAGCAGCGGCATCCACCTGATCAAGTTCTGGTTCTCCGTCAGCCGCGAGGAACAGCGCCACCGCTTCCAGCAGCGCAAGGTCCATCCGCTCAAGCAATGGAAGCTGAGCCCCGTGGACCTGGCGTCGCTCGACAAGTGGGACGACTACACCCGCGCCAAGGAAGCGATGTTCGCGCACACCGACACCGCCGACGCGCCGTGGGTCGTGGTCAAGTCGGATTGCAAGAAGCGCGCGCGGCTCAATGCCATGCGCTATGTGTTGAGCCGCCTGCCGTACGAAGGCAAGAGCGACGACGCCACGATGGCGCTGGATTCGCTGATCGTGGGCCGGGCGCTCTGATCAGGCGCCCAGGGCCCGCAGGTTCAACTCGTGGCTGCGCCCGATCCACAGGGCGCAGTCGCGGTGGTCGCGCAGGGAATCGCCGGTGTTGGGATGCAGGAAGACGTCCAGGCCGCCGCGGTTCAGCGTGAGCCAGGTCGCGATCTCGGCGAATAGCCCGGGCGCGAAGGCGATCTGGTAGCTCCACATGGGATGCGGGCCGACGGGGCGCTCATGGAAGCGCCCCAGCTCCATCCGGCCGTCGAATGCCGCGGCGATCCGCTCGCGCAAGGCGAACGCGGCATCGCGGCTGCCGGCGTCGAAATACACGTGGGCATGCCAGCTGGCGACTTCCGCCGCGGATAGATCGGTCATGGTGGGTTCTCCGTTCGAGCTAGCCGCCGGCGCGCTTGGCGCGGTGGCCGTGTTTTTGCAGGGCGTCCATGATCCGTTCGCAATGGTCTCCCTGCACTTCGATCACGCCGTCCTTGGCGGTTCCGCCCGACCCGCAGGCCGCGCGCAGCTGCTTGCCCAGCACGGCCAGCGCGTCCGCGTCCAGGGCCAGCCCCTTGACCACGGTAACGCACTTGCCGCCGCGGCCCTTGGTCTCGCGAGACACGCGGGCCACGCCGTCGCCGGCGGGGGCCGGCCTGGCCGCCTGCTTGCACAGGCATTGCGCAAGCGGGTTGCGGCATGCCGGGCACATCCGGCCGCTTTCCGTGGAGTAGACGAGGCCGCCTGTCGAGCTGCGTTTCATGGTGGGCGCGCGTAAAAGCCTCTATGTTAATCGCGGCCGCGCGCCGGGCTCACTTGCCGCGCATCTGGTCGATCAGCCGGCGGTCCCGCTTGGTCGGCCGGCCGGCCTCGATGCCCAGGGCGGGCTCGGGCGCCAGGCGGCGCATCTCGGCCGCGCGTTCGCGGGCCGCCACGCTCTCGGGCGTTTCTTCGTAGAGCTGGCGCGCCACGGGCGCGGGGCCGCGCACGCCGCTGACGGCCACCACCCGCACGCGCACCGCGGGATCTTCCTTGCGGATGGCGATGAGGTCGCCGGGGGCGACTTCACGCGCGGGCTTGGCGGGCTGATCGTTCACCAGCACCCGGCCTTTGCCGATTTCCTGCACGGCCAGGCTGCGCGTCTTGTAGAAGCGCGCAGCCCAAAGCCATTTGTCGAGCCGGATCTTGTCCATCTGCCTGTCCCTGCCGTATTGCCGTATCAGGGACCATGATAGCCGGGACCGCTCGCGGGCGGCCCCGGCGCGGTTCAGTCCAGCGCCAGGTTCGCTTCCTTGACCACGCGCTGCCACTTGGCGATTTCGGCGCGGCGGAAGGTGTCCAGTTCGGCGGGCGTAGAACCGATGGGCTCGGCGCCGATGCCGGCCAGCTGCTCGGCGATGGCGGGATCCTTCAGGACCTTGGCCAGCGCCTGCGATACCTGGTCCACGATGGCGGGCGGCGTGCCGGCCGGCGCGAACACGGCGTTCCATTCGTAGGTCTCGTAGCCCGGCACGCCGGACTCGGCGATGGTGGGCAGGTCGGGCGCGGCCTTGGAGCGTTCCTGGCCGCCCACGGCGACGGCGCGCAGCTTGCCGTTCTTCACGTGCTGCCATGCTGAGCCCATGCTCGCGAACATCACCGGCACCTGGCCCGACATCACGTCGATCATGGCCGGGCCGCCGCCCTTGTAGGCCACGTGCTGCAGCTCGGTCTTGGCCAGCAGGTTGAACAGCTCGCCGGCCAGGTGCTGCGCCGAGCCGGGGCCGGCCGAGGCGAAGTACACGTGGTCCTTGGCGCCGGGCTGGCCCAGCTTGATCAGGTCGGCCACCGTCTTGACCTCGTACGACGGAGTGACCACCAGCACGTTGGGCACGCGCAGCAACAGGGACACGGGCGCGAACGCGGCCAGCGTGTCGAACTGCATCTTGGAGTGCAGCGCGGGATTCTGCGCATGGTTGGAGGCGTCCAGCATCAGCGTGTAGCCGTCGGGCGCGGCCTTGGCCACCACCGCGCCGCCGATCATGCCGCCGGCGCCGCCCCGGTTTTCGATCACCACGGGCTGGCCCAGCTCGGCGGCCAGCTTGGGGCCGATCAGGCGCGCCACCACGTCCACCGTGCCGCCGGGCGGATAGGTCACGACCAGCGTGACGGCGCGTTCGGGATAGGCGGCCGAGGCCGCGCCCGCGGCGCTGGCAAGCAGGCCGGCGGCGGCGTACAGGGCGGCGCGGCGCGCGCAACGTTTGAACAGGTGGGTCATGGTGTGTCTCCTTGGAATTGGAACAGCCGCAGCGGGGTGTCGGCAAGCAGGACGCGTCGCTGCGCGGGGTCGTCGATCCAGGCGTCCAGCCATTGCGTTGCCGCGGAGTAGGACGCCAGGTGGCGGTGCTCGGTATGGGGCCAGTCGCTGCCCCACATGAGCCGTTCGGGGGTGTAGGCCTCCAGCAGCAGCCGCGCGGCCAGGCGGCCCGATGCGGCGCAGGCGGAGGCCGGCCAGTTGCGGTAGGGGGCGGACAGCTTCACCCACACGCGTCCGCTTTCCGCCTGCCGCAGCAGGAAGTGGAAGCCGGGGTCGGACGTGCCCAGCGCGGGATCGGGCCGGCCGAAATGGTCGACCACCACGCGGCATCCGGCCGCCAGCAGGGCCGGAAGCAGGCCCGGCAGGCGCGTGGCGGGCAGATGCAGCTCCACGTGCCAGCCCAGCGCGTTCACGTGGGCCAGCAGGGCCTGCCACTCGGGCGCCTGGATCTCCGGCAGGGGCAGGCCGATCAGGTTCAACCGGATGCCGGTCACGCCGGCCTCGGCCATGGCCTGCAAGGTCTCCGGGGCGGTGCCCGGCGCCACCACCGCCACGCCGCGCAGGCGGCCGTAGGCGGCGCGCAGCGCCTGGAGCAGGTGGCTGTTGTCCGTGCCCAGGAAACTGGGCTGCACCAGCACGCCATGGCCGAGCCCGTGCTCGTCCAGCAGCGCCAGGTACTCGGCCAGCGTGGCGTCGTAGTCGGGGGTGTGGCGGCGCGTGTCGGCAAGCGCCAGGCCTTGCCGGAATACGTGCGCATGGGTGTCGACGGCGGCGCCGGTGACGGGGGAGGGCAAAGCAGTCTCCTTGTGGCGCGCCGGGGCCGGGCCGTCGGCGCTTTCTGTATGGCGGGATTCTAGGAAGCCGCAATATAATTTTCCATTCTGGAAAATCGCTTTATATATATTGGATCAATATGGAAACCCGGCACCTGCGCTATTTCCTCGCGGTGGTAGACCACGGCAGCGTCAGCCGCGCCTCGGAATGGCTGGGCATCGCCCAGCCCGCGCTGAGCCAGGGCCTGGGCCGCATGGAAAAAGACCTGGGCGTGCGGCTGTTCGAGCGCTCGCGCCGCGGCAGCGCGCCCACGCCGGCCGCCCTGGCCATTCTGGAAGACGTGCGCGCCAGCGTGGCGCGGATCGACGCGGCCGCGCACCGGGCGCGCGAGATCGGCCGCGGCAGCGCCGGCCAATTGACGGTCGGCCTGGTGTCGTCGGCCCTGTTCGACACCTTGCCGCGCGCGCTGCGCGAAATGCGCAGGCTGGCGCCGGGCGTGCGCGTGATCCTGCGCGAGATGAGCAACGCCGAGCAGGCCGAGGCCCTGCAGACCGGCGAAATCGATATCGGCCTGATGCACACGCCGGTCGCGGTCGGCGGCCGCATGCGCGAACGCCAGCTGCTGCGGGACCGGCTGGTGGCCGCCGTGCCCGATGAGCTCGACGTGCCCGCCGACGGCCAGGTCAGCATGGCCCAGATCGCCCGCGCCGGCCTGGTGATGTATCCGCAATCCCAGCTGCCGGCCTTCTATGCCGGCATCCTGGACGCGATGCGCAAGGCCGGCCACGACGCGCACGTGGCGCAGGAGGCAAACCGCACGCTGACGGTGCTGTCCTGCGTGGCGGGCGGTTGCGGAGTGGCCCTGCTGCCCAGCTGGATCCGCTCGATGAATTTCCGCGGCGTGCGCTTCTGCGAAGTGCGCGACGGGCAGGCGCTGCCCAGCTTCGACCTCAGCGCCATCTGGCCTGCCCGGTCGGTGCCGACGCTGGCGGACATGTTCGCCAACCTGGACCTCGGCGCTCGCTGATCCGGCCCGCTTTCAATGCGCCTTCAGCCACCCTGCCGGAACGCTTAAGCGAGGCTTAAAACGGGCCTTGCGCCGGAACTCGAAGTACGCGTCCCGTCTAACCAGGAACGCGCATCGAGAGGAAAACCGGCTCATGGATCTGAATTGGCAGCAGCAGCTTGCGGAAAGCGCATGGTGGCTCGCGCGGGCCTTCGGCTTCACCGCCGTGGCCCTGGCGCTGGCCGCGGCCGTGCTCGCGAGGACCACGGACTGGGGCCGCAAATTCTGGCGGCTGGCCTGGCCGTACCTCGATCCCCGCCGCAGCTGGCGGCCCTTGCTCACGCTGGCGCTGCTGCTGTTCCTGGCAATGTTCGCCGTGCGCATGACGGTGCTGTTTTCGTTCTGGTACAACGGCTTCTACAGCGCGCTGCAAGCGCTGGACCAATCCGCCTTCTGGCGCTTCCTGGGCATATTCTCCGTGCTTGCCTGCGTGCATGTGGCGCGGACGCTGGCCGACAGCTACGCGGGCCAGGCCTTCGATATCCGCTGGCGCGTCTGGCTCAACGATCGCCTCACGCGCGACTGGCTGGACGCGGGCGCCTACTATCGCGGCCATTTCCTGGAGGCGCCGGTCGACAACCCCGACCAGCGCATCGAGCAGGACATCGCCATGTTCGTCACCGGGTCGCGCACCCTGGCGATCGGCGCGCTGAGCGCCGTCGTGTCGCTGGTGGCGTTCACCTCGATTCTCTGGGGGCTGTCCGGCGCGCTCACGGTGGGCGGCGTGGAGATCCCGCGCGCCATGGTGTTCGTGGTGTACCTGTACGTGATCGTGGCCACGCTGTTCGCCTTCAAGATCGGCCGCCCGCTGATCAGGCTGAACTTCCTGTCCGAGCGCCTGACCGCGAACTTCCGCTACGCGCTGGTGCGCCTGCGCGAGAACGCCGAGAACGTCGCGTTCTACCAGGGCGAAGGGGTGGAACGCGCCACCTTGTGGACGCGCTTCACGGCCTACATCGCCAACCTGTGGGCGCGCGTGTACCGGGGCCTGAAGTTCGACGGCTTCAACCTGACGGTCAGCCAGGTGGCCGTGGTGTTTCCCTTCATCCTGCAGGCGCCGCGCTTCTTCAGCGGCGCGATCAAGCTGGGCGACGTCATCCAGACGTCGCAGGCGTTCGGGCAGGTGCAGGATTCGCTGTCGTTCTTCCGCAGTTCGTACGACACCTTCGCGCAGTACCGCGCCACGCTGGACCGGCTTAACGGTTTCCTGGACGCCAACGAGGCCGCGCGGGCCTTGCCCGCCGTGCGGACCGAGGCGCTGCCCGACGGCCTGGAGATCGCCGGCCTGCAATTGCGCCGGCCCGATGGCGCGGTTCTGTTGCGGGATCTGGACCTGCGCCTGCGCCCGGGGCAGGCCCTGCTGATCAAGGGGCCGTCGGGCAGCGGGAAGACCACGTTGCTGCGCGCGCTGGCCGGCTTGTGGCCGCATGCCGAAGGCAGCGTGCGGCGGCCGCAGGGCGCCAGCGCGCTGTTCCTGTCGCAGCGGCCGTATCTGCCCCTGGGCGATCTGCGCGGCGCGCTGGCCTATCCCGGCCTGGCGCAGCCCGAGGACGACGCCCGCCTGGTCGAGGCGCTGGAGCGCGTCAACCTGGGGCACCTGGCCGGCCGGCTGGACGAGGTCGCGGATTGGGCGCGCATCCTGTCCATCGGCGAGCAGCAGCGCGTGGCCTTCGCCCGCGTGCTGTACAACCGGCCCGCCATCGTGTTCCTGGACGAGGCCACCTCCGCCACCGACGAGGGCCTGGAGCATGCGCTGTACCGCCTGCTGCGCGACGCGCTGCCGTCCTGCATGCTGGTCAGCGTGGGCCATCGCAGCACGCTCGACGCCTTCCATACCCACAGGCTGGAACTGGACGGCGCCGGCGGCTGGACGATGGGCCGGATGGAAGCGCGAGGCGAGCCGCCGGCCTGGCGCCGCGCCGCGGCCTAGGGCCTGTTGACACTAAAAGGAGCCTCGCGCAGGCCCTGGGCGCTTGCGGGCGAGGTCAGGTGCCCACGCGCAAGGGGCTGGTCAGTTTGCGCAGCGCGGCGACCACGCTTTGCGCGGTGATGCGGCCGGTCTTGGGATTGGCCGAGGGGATGTTCTGGATCTCCATCGAGAACGAGGCCGAATCGGAAGCCACTTCGACGCGGTGGACATTGCGTTCCAGCGAGGGATCGGCCCAGATTTCCAGGGTGGTGCGATCCGGCCCGATGCCCGCCAGCGAAACGCTGACCGCCACGTTCAGATTGGCCGGGAACCCCACGGCGGCGTCTCGCGGCGAGCCGCGGAACACCAGGCGGGGTTCGGTGATGCCGGAGATGTCGATGTTGTTCTCGGCGAGGTAGGGCGCGCCCAGCAGGCCGCGCACCGGTTTGCGCGTGATCATCGTGACGGAGTGGATGACGCCTTCCGCCGCGGCGGTGACGGCGTCCAGGCCGAGGATGGCGCCGGAAGGCACCACGATCTGGCCCTGGTGGGCCCGGGCGAGCTCGATCAGGTCGTCGTGGCGCAGCAGCGCGCCGGAGCTCAGCACCACCAGCTTCTTGCCGGCGCGCAGCACCGGCTCGGCGATGTCGCGGAACACGGCGGCGGGCGCGCATTCGACGACCACGTCGCAAAGCTCGTGCAGGGCGTCGAGAGTGGTGAAGGCGGGGGCGCCGTTGGCCCAGGCGAAGGCCGGCGGGGCCTTGGGGTCGCGCACGGCGACGGCGGCCAGGGCCAGGCCGGGCAGCCCGGCGTCCAGGGATTGCGCCACGGCCTGGCCGATGGCGCCGAAGCCGGCGATGCCGACGCGGTAGTGGTTCATAGGGATCCGAAAGCGTGATGCCGCGGCGGGGCGCGGGCGGTGGGCCTGGCGGCGCCGGCGAGGGCGGACCGCAAGGGGTCGGGCCACTGTAGCCAGGGCCCGCGCCAGCGTCAATGCGGAGGCGCCGCGAGCCGGGCGCTACACTGCCCGGCAATATCGCCAGGAGCAGAGCCATGCTGATTCTTCCAGAGGCGCCGCGCGACCGCGACGCCATTTACGCGCTGACGCAGGCGGCCTTCGAGGGCAATCCCCACAGCGAGGGAACCGAGGGCCGCATCACCGACGCGCTGCGCGAGGCCGGCGCCCTGACGCTGTCGCTGACGGCCTGGGAAGACGGCCGCCTGGCGGGGCACATCGCGTTTTCGCCGGTCACGGTCGGCGACGGCTCCGCGGGCTGGTACGGGCTGGGGCCGCTGGCCGTGCGGCCGGACTGCCAGGGCCGCGGCATCGGCTCGGCCCTGTCGCGGGAGGGGCTGGCCAGGCTGCGGGCGCTCGGCGCGGCGGGCTGCGTGGTGCTGGGCGAGCCGGCCTACTACGGCCGCTTCGGTTTCGCGCCGGCGCCCGCGCTGAAGTACCCGGGCGCGCCGCCCGAATACTTCATGGCGCTGGCCTTCACTCGGCTGGCGAGCGGCGAGGTGGCCTACCACCCCGCGTTCTCGGCCTAACCGCCTTGCCGCGCGCCGGCCATGTAGTCGACGGCCAGGTTGGAGAGCGCGCGAACGCCGTTGATCAGGCCCGACTCGTCCACGTAGAAGCGCGGCGAATGATTGGGGGCGGCCTTTTCCACGTCCGTGTCCTTGGGCGTCACGCCCAGGTAGAAGAACATGCCGGGCACCTTTTCCTGGTAGAACGAAAAATCCTCCGAGGCGGTCGACTTGGGCTGCAGCCCATAGTTGCCGTCGCCCGCCACGCGGCGCAGGGTCGGCCCCATCTTCTCGGTCAGCTCCGGATGGTTGACGGTGGCGTTGTAGAGCTCCACCACCCGCACGTCCGCCTTGGCGCCCGCGCTTTGCGCGATCATGTCGGCGGTGCGCGCGATGCGCTGGTGGATGTCCTTCTTCATGCCTTCGTCGTAGGTGCGGATCGTGCCCGTCATGGCCACGCTGTCGGGCACGATGTTCATGCGGTTGCCGCCGTGGATCGCGCCCACGGTGATGACGGCCGGCTCCAGCATGCTGTTGATCTGGCGGCTGGGAATGGTCTGCAGGCCCAGGATGATCTGCGAACTCACCACGATGGGGTCGATGCCCGACCACGGCCGGGCGCCGTGCGTCTGCTTGCCGGTCACGTCGATCCAGAACTGGTCGGCCGCCGCCATCGCGGGGCCGCTGCGCCACGACAGCTTGCCCGCCGGATAGGCGCTCGACACGTGCAGCCCGAAAATGGCATCCACCTTGGGCTGCTCCAGCACGCCTTCCTGCACCATCATCTTGGCGCCCCAGATCTTCTTGCCGTCGGGCTCGAAATCGGCGGGGCTTTCCTCGGCGGGCTGGAAAATGAACTTCACGCTGCCGGGCAGCTCGTCCTTCATGCCGGCCAGCACTTCCGCGGTGGCCATCAGGATGGCGGTATGGGCATCGTGGCCGCAGGCGTGCATCACGTCCACTTCCTTGCCCAGGTAAGTGCCTTTGGCCTTGGAGGCGTAGGGCACGTCGACCTGCTCCTTCACGGGCAGCGCGTCCATGTCGGCGCGCAGCGCCACCACCGGACCCGGCTTGCCGCCCTTGAGCACCGCGACGACGCCGGTGCCGGCCACGCCCGTCTTCACGTCCATGCCCAATGCGCGCAGGTGATCGGCCACCAGCTTGGCCGTGCGCGTTTCCTGGTTGCCGAGTTCGGGATGCTGATGGATGTCGCGGCGCCACGCGATGAGCTTGTCTTCGATGGCGCGGGCGCGCTGGTCGATCTGCGCGGCCAGGGCGGGATCGGGCGCCGGGGCCAGCGGGCCTTGCGTGCCGGGCGCGCTCTGCGCGGCCGCCGGGCCGGACATCAGCAGGTGGGCGGCAAGCGCCAGCGGCGCCAGGCGGAACAGGGTATTCGGTCGCGGCATGTCTCGTTCTCCTCTCGGTTGTTAACCTGTTATCGGATGACGATCTTACCGGAGCGTTCTGCCGCCGGAGCGTTTGTTACGCCCGCTTAAAAAGAGGCCGTTTTGATTCCGGCCGATGGAATTCCGCGCCGTGGAAATCGGCGCCTCAGGCCGCGCGCAGAACGCGCCGCGACCCTCGCGCCACCGCCAGCAGCAACACCGCCGCCACCAGCGAGGCGGCGCCCGCCGCGAGCATCGCGGCATGGAACCCGCTGGCCAGCGCGTCGGCGAACAGCGCGGCCGCGTTGGCGGGCTGCTCGGGCATGACGTGCTGCGTGACCGCCGCGCGCGCCGCGGCCTGCGCCTCGGGCGCGCCCAGCCGCGACAGCGAGGCGGCCATCGCATCGATCGCGCGTCCGCTCATCAGCGCGCCCAGCAGCGCGATGCCTATCGTCATGCCGGTCTGGCGCAGCGCGTTCATGGTGGCCGACGCCATGCCGGAACGCTCGCGCGGCACGGTGGCCATCACCGCCATGCTGGTCGAGGGCACGGCCAGGCCGGTGCCCAGGCCCAGCAGCACCAGCAGCGATCCGGTCACCGCATACGGCGTGTCGGTCTCGAAGGCCGTCATGCCCAGCATGGCCACGCCGATGAACACATAGCCGGCGACCATCAGCCGCGGCAGTCCGAAGCGCAGGTTGAGGCGGCCGAACACCACCGACACCAATCCGGCCGCGGCGAACTGCGGCGCCAGCTGCCAGCCCGCGGCCAGCGGCGAGAGGCCCTGCACGTGCTGCAGGTAGAGCGAGAAGAAGAACAGGCTGCTGTAGGCCGAAAAGCCCAGCACGAAGGACGCGAAATTGGTGATGGCGAAGCCCGCGTCGCGGAACAGGCCCAGCGGCAGGATGGGGCGCGACGCGCGGTGTTCGACCCACAGGAATGCAAGCAGTCCGGCGGCGGCGACGGCAAGCGCGCCCGAGGCTTGCGGCGCGGCCCAGCCGTGCTCGCCCGCGGCGATCAGGCCGAAGGTCAGCGCGCCCAGCCACAACACGCTCAGCGCCTGGCCGGCCGGATCGAAGGCGGCGTGTTCGGGATGGGCGCTTTCCGTGATGCTCCAGGCGCCCAGCGCGATGGCCAGCGCGCCCACCGGCAGGTTGATGAGGAAGATGCTCTGCCAGTTGAAATGCGCCACCAGCACGCCGCCCAGCATCGGCCCCACGATGAGCGAAACCGCGTTGCACGAAGCCCAGATGCCGATGGCCTGGGCGCGCTCCTTCGGATCGGGGAAGGCCTGGGTCAGCAGCGATAGCGCGCCCGGCACCAGCAGGGCCCCGGCCACGCCCTGCACGGCGCGGCCGATCAGCAGCGCCGGCAGGCTGTCGGCCAGCCCGCACAGGGCCGAGCCCGCCGTGAACAGCAACACGCCCGCCAGCCACGAGCGCTTGCGGCCGTAGCGGTCGCCCAGCGGCCCCGCCGACAGCATGAAGGCCGAGAGGAACAGGGCGTAGGCGTCCACCACCCATTGCAGGCCCGCCATGTCGATGCGCAAGGCGGCCTGCATGGTGGGCAGCGCCACGTTGACGATGCTGATGTCCAGGATGGTGATGAAGCTGCCCAGGTTGACGGCCAGGACCAGGGCGCGGCGGCGTGCGGGATGCATAGCGGCGGGAGGGGTGGGGAAGCGGTTATTCTATTTGTCGACCGACCGTCGGTCAATGAAAAATAGAATCGTTTCCATCTCTCGTTTCCGCCCTTTGATCGGGCGCGGCCGCGTCCTCTACACTGGCGCCTTGCCGTTGAATGGACGCTTTGCCGACATGCCTGCCGCCCCTGATCCGCTGTCCCCGCCCTCCGGCCCGGGGGCCGACCGCAAGCCGCGCACCAAGCCCGCCGCGGTGCGGCTGGACGAACTCATGGCGGCCGCGGAGGCGCTTTTCATCCAGAAGGGCGTGGAAGCGACCACCATCAGCGAGATCGTGGAGCGCGCCGGCGTGGCCAAGGGCACGTTCTATCACTATTTCACCTCCAAGAACGACATGCTGGCCGCGCTGCGGGCCAAGTTCTCGCAGGGCTTCCTCGACCACATCGAGCGCGCCGTCGGCGCCTGTGCGCCGGACGACGGCGTGGCGCGGCTGCGCGCCTGGACGCGCGCCGGGGTCGAGGCCTATTTCGACGGCTACGCGCTGCACGACGTGGTGTTCCACGACGCCCAGCATCCCGACCGCGGCGTGGCCGAGAAAAGCGCGGTGCTGGATCAGCTGGAAGGCATTCTGGAGGCCGGCGCGCGCGCCGGCTGCTGGACGCTGGACGACGCCGCGCTCGCCGCCATCGTGCTGTACCACGGCATGCACGGCGCGGTGGACGCGCGCATCGCGCAGGGCCGGCTGGACGCGCGGGGCCTGTCCGCGCCGCTGGCCGACATGTTCCTGCGCACGCTGGGCGCGCGCGCCGGCTGAGTCGGCGCGCGGCTGCGCCGGAGGGCCTATTTCGCGATGCGGGCGTCCAGGCTGTTGTCGGCCAGCGCCTGGGCCTGCTCGCGCGACATGCCCAGATGCTCGTACAGGGCATGGAAGTTCTCGTTCACGTAGCCGCCGAAGTACGCCGGATCGTCGGAGTTAACGGTCACCTTCACGCCCGCGTCCAGCAGCGACAGGATGTTGTGATGGCGCATGTGCTCGAACACGCGCAGGCGGATATTGGACAGGGGGCAGACGGTCAACGGAATCTGCTCGTCGATCAGGCGGGCGATCAGCCGCGGGTCTTCGGCGGCGCGCACCCCGTGGTCGATGCGCAGCACCTTGAGCAGGTCCAGCGCTTCCCAGATGTATTCCGGCGGGCCTTCTTCGCCCGCATGGGCCACGCCGGGCAACCCCTCGGCGCGCGCGCGGTCGAACACGCGCTGGAAGAGCCGCGGCGGATAGCCTTTTTCGCTGCTGTCCAGGCCGACGGCGATGAAGGCGTCGCGATAGGGCAGCGCGGCCTCCAGCGCGCGCATCGCCTGTTCTTCGGGCAGGTGGCGCAGGAAGCTCAGGATCAGGCCGCTGCTCACCCCCAGCTTGCTGCGCCCGTCCGCCAGCGCCTGGCCGATGCCCTCCAGCACCGCTTCCAGCGGCACGCCGCGGTCGGTATGGGTCTGGGGATCGAAGAAGGGCTCGGTATGGATCACGTTCTGCTCGCGGCACTTCAGCAGATAGGCCCAGGTCAGGTCGTAGAAGTCCTGCGCGGTTCGCAGCACGTCCGCGCCCCGGTAATAGAGGTCCAGGAATTCCTGGAGATTGCCGTAGTCGTACGCGCCGCGCAGCGCGTCGATATCGGGCCAGGGCAGGGCCACGCCGTTGCGTTGCGCCAGTTGGAAGAGCAGCTCGGGTTCGAGCGAGCCCTCCAGGTGCAGGTGCAATTCCGCCTTGGGCAATGCGTTGAGCCAGTCGTGCATGATGTTCGGATCCTGAAGGTGGGGCGCGCGCCTGGCGCGTGGACAAGTTGCCCAACTCGGCGACAGTCAGCGCGATTTCCAGGTGCCGGATGCGCAGCTTGCCTCGGAACGGCGTCATGGCGGCGGCGCGATAACGATGTGCCGATTATTCTCCGTCGCCCGGCGCTTGGCAACGCGGGGGCGGGATTCGGATATAGTTCGTCGCCAGGCCGGAGACCGGCGCCCGGGCCGCCCGAGGCGCGGCGCGCGGCCGGCATCGGAGGAGACCGATTTGTTCCGTCAGCCCGCCGTTCTGGCGCGAGGCGCCCTGAACGCGGCCCGCGGGATCGCCTGCGCGGTCGCGCCGGCGCCTGGCGCCGACGCGCGATAGGCGGCCGGCTTGAGCGCGCCCGATCCCCACGCCCGTTTCGTGACCGGCCCGCTCGGCGGCCACGTGATCGAAATGATCCTGACCGGCTGGGCCAGCATGCTGGCCGTGTTCGCCGTGGAGTTCCTGTCGCTGCTGTACCTGGGCACGCTCAAGGACGAGGCGGTGATGGGCGCGGTCGGATTCGGCTCGATGACCCAGTTCACCATTACCTCGATCTGCATCGGCGTGACGGTGGGCGGCGCGGCCCTGGTGTCGCGCGCCCTCGGCGCGGGGGACTTGCCCCGCGCGCGGCGCCTGGCCGGCGCGTCGCTGATCCTGATGGCGGCCGCCGCCGTGGCCTCGGGGGCGCTGTTCCTGCTCGCGATCGGGCCCTTCACCGACGCGATCGGGCTGGCCGCGGACGTGCGCGGCCATCTGCTGTCGTACGTGCTCATCACCACGCCCTTCGCCGTGGTGATGGGCGTGGGCATGATGCTGTCCAACCTGCTGCGCGCGGCCGGGCAGGGGCGCCAATCGATGTGGGTGCTGCTGGCCGGCACGGCCACGGTCGCGCTGCTCGACCCCGTGGTGATCTTCGTGCTGGACGGCGGCATGGAAGGCATCGCCTGGGCAGGCGGGGCCGGCCGCGCGGCCACGCTGGCGCTGGGCGCCTGGCTGGTGTTCCGCCGGCATCGCCTGGTGGAGTGGCCGGGCGCGGCGGCGTTGCGGGAGCACCTGGCCGCGATCGGGCGGATCGCATTGCCGGCGGCGCTGACCACGCTGGCCACGCCCGCCGCGGTCATCTTCACCGTCTCCACCTACGCCGGTTTCGGCCCCAGCGTGATGGCCGGGGCCACCGTGGTCGACCGGGTGCTGCAACTGGCCTATTCGCTGTTCTTCGTGCTGCCCGGCGCCATCGGCCCCATCCTCGGCCAGAACCTGGGCGCCGGACAATGGGACCGAGTGAAGCACACCGTCGGCCTGACCTCGCGCTGGTCGCTGCTGTACGGCTTCTCGGCGGCGGCGCTGCTGGCCCTGCTGGCGCCCTGGATCGCGGACGCCTTCCAGGTGGCCGGCCCCGGCCGCGACCTGATCGTCTTCTTCTGCCGCTACGGCAGTTTCGCCTGGGCGCTCAACAGCCTGTACTTCGTGGCGATCGCGGTATTCAACAACCTGGGCTACGCCGCGTACTCCACGGCCATCGGGTGGCTGCGCGCCACGGCGGGCACCTTGCCCTTCGTCTGGCTGGGGGCGCGCTACGGCGGCCCCGAGGGCGTGATGGTCGGCCAGACGGCGGGCTTCGCCCTGTTCAGCCTGATCGCCATGGCCATGTGCCGGCGCGTGCTCCGGGCGCCGCCCGCCGGTTTCGAGGCCGCGGTCCGCCAGGCCGCCTAGCGCGGCCCGCGCGGTTCGATCCCGCCGGCCGGATCGCGGTACGATCCCGGCTGACTTCGATTTTTCAGGATTGCCATGCGCCAGCGTTCCATTCGCTTTCGAATCGACACCTTTTCCAGCGTGCTGACGGCCGCGGTCATCGCGGCCGCCGCCGCCGGGACGGCGCAGGCGCAGTCGCCCGCTTCCGCCACCGGATCGCGCGCCGCGCCGTCCGCGCCGGCCCAGCCGCAGCCCGCGCTGACGCCCAAGCGCAGTTTCGACGACGCGCCCGCCGCCACGCCGGCTGCGCCCGCCGCCGCGCAAGCCGCTCCCGCGGCTACTCCGACTCCCGCCCCGGCGGCCACGCCCGCGCCCGCCGCTTCGGCGGCACCCGCCGCTACGCCCGCGCCCGCCGCCGCGCCCCAGGTCATCATTCCCACCGAACTCGATACCAAGGCCTGCATCGCCAAGCTGCGCAACGGCGCCACCGCCAACGGGCTGACCTTGGCGGATTGGGACAAGTACACCGCCAACGCCAAGCTCCTGCCCACCACCGTGGCGTCCGCCAAGGGCCAGCCCGAAGGGCGCGAGGCATGGTGGGATTACATCGCCAAGACGGTCGACGACGAGCGCGTGAAGGACGGCCAGGCGGTGCTGTCCAAGTACGGCTCGCAGCTGGGCGCCATCAGCCAGCAGTACCAGGTGGATCCGGCCACGCTGGTCGCCATTTTCGGCATCGAAACCAACTACGGCCGCCAGGTGGGCAAGACCGACGTGCTGAACGCATGGCTGACCCGCGCCTGCACCGAGAACAAATCGCTGTGGGAAAAGAACGCCTACGCATCGGTGCGGCTGCTGCGCGACGGCACGGTGCCGGCCGACGGCTTCGTCGGTTCCTGGAGCGGCGCCTTCGGCATGACGCAGTTCATCCCGACCTCGTTCTATGAACTGGCCGCCGATGGCGACGGCGATGGCAAGATCGACCTGTACAACTCCCTGCCCGACGCCCTGGCTTCCACCGCCAACCATCTGCGCAAGCGCCGCGCCAAATGGACGCACGGCCTGCCGGCGGTGGTGGAAGTGCGCGTGCCCGCCGAACTGGCGGCCGCCATTCCCCCCGAACCCGATGCCGAGTACGTCGGGTCGCAAGACCGCCGCACGATCGCCCAATGGGCCCAGGCCGGCCTGAAGCAGGGCGACGGCTCCGCGCTCAAGCTGCCGTCCGGCAACGACCAGCAGGCCTACCTGTTCGCGCCCACCGGCGCGAAGGGGCCGGTCTTCCTGGCCACCGTGAATTTCGACGCCATCCTGCACTACAACCAGTCGCGCCGCTACGGCCTGGCGGTGTCGCTGCTGCTGAACCGCCTGCAGGGCGGCCCCGCGCTCGTGACGGCCTGGCCCACCGACGATCCCGGCCTGTCGCGCGCGCAGATCAAGGAATTGCAGGAGATGCTCTACGGCCTGGGTTACGACGTGGGCGTGGCCGACGGCATTCCGGGCGCCAAGACCCGCGACGCCGTGCGCGAGGAACAGGCCCGGCGCAACCTGACTCAAGACGGACGCGTCGGCAAACGCATCTACGACGCGATCAAGGCCACCTGGCCGCCCGCCGCCATCCGCGCTCGTCCGGAAGGCCAATCGTGACCGCGTCGGGCACGCAGGGCTACGGCGAAAACGCGGCGGCCCTCGCGGACCAGTACGAGAGCATCGCGTTCGCCGACGTGCATCGCGACGTGATCCATCTGATTCCCGCGGCGCCGGCGCGCGTCGCGGACATCGGGGCGGGCTCCGGCCGCGATGCCGCCGCGCTGGCTCGGATGGGCCACGCGGTGGTGGCGGCCGAGCCCACGCCGGAGCTGCGCCGCGAAGGCCAGCGGCGCCACGCGCTGCCCAACCTGGAATGGGTGGACGACGCCTTGCCGGGCTTGGCGGGCCTGCGCGGACAGGGCCGCGAGTTCGACCTGATCATGCTCACGGCCGTATGGATGCACCTGGACGAGGAAGAGCGCCAGCTGGGCATGGAGGCGCTGGCCTCGCTGCTGGCGCCGGGCGGCCAGGTCCTCATGTCGCTGCGCCATGGGCCGGTGCCGGCCGGACGGCGCATGTTCGACGTTTCCGCGCGCGAGACGATCGCGCTGGCGGCAACGCACGGGCTGGCCTCCCATCATCTCGCCGAGCGCGAAGACATGCTGGACCGCGCCGACGTGCGCTGGAGCTTCCTGGGATTGCGCCGCGCCCGACTCGCTTCGAGCTGACTGGCAGCTGACTCATTCGGCATCGGCCGGCACCCGGCCGGCTCATCCTTTCGGGTCTGGGCCGGGCCGCGGGCGGCCGTTATCATGGACGCCTTGGCCCGTCTTCGCATCCGTCTTCCGCCATGTTCGCCGCGCTGCTTCCCGCCACTTTCCACACCGCCCGCCTGCATGCGCGGCGCATGGACGAAACACACTTGCCGTTGGTTGCCGCCATGCACGCGGACGATCGCCTCATGGCCACCATGGGCGGCACGCGCGACCTGGCGGCCAGCCGCCTCTACCTGCTGCGCAACCTGGCGCACTGGAGCGAGCAGGGCTACGGCATGTACGTGCTGAGCGAAGGCGAAGACGGCGCGCCGATGGGGCGCGCCGGCTTGAAGCGTTCCGTCGCCCGCGATGGGGTGGAGGTGGCCTATGCCTTTCTGCCGCGCGGCTGGGGCAAGGGATACGCCACCGAAATCGCCCAGGCGTTGCTCGCGCTGGGCTTCGGGCGGTTGCCCGTGGACGCGCTGGAGGCGGTGGCGATGGACGTCAACGCCGCGTCCTGCCGGGTCCTGGAAAAGTGCGGCATGCGCCAGGTCTCGACCCAGGGCGCGGGCGTGGCCGCGAAGCGCCGCTACCGGATTCGCCGCGCCGATTGGCTGGGCGCGATCGCGGCCTGAAGCGCCGCGGCTCGCCGATAGGCGCTAACATTCTTTCATGAGCACCCGCAAACCCATCCCGGACGACGATCCGCCGCCCGTTCCGCCCGAACCGCCCGCGCCCGAAGAATGCTGCAACAGCGGTTGCATCCCCTGCGTCTATGACGTCTACAACGAAGCCATGGACAACTACCGGGCCGCGCTGAAAGCCTGGAAGGCCAGGCACGAGGAAAAAACCGGCGCCTAGGCGGAACCGGCCCTGGCCTCAGCCGGCCAGCTTCATGTGGATGATGGGGAAGGGGCGGCCGGAATCGTCGTGCGCCGAGCGGCCCACGTCCTCGAAGCCATAGTGCTTGTAGAAGCCGTGCGCCTGCGGGTTCTGTTCGTTCACGTCCACCAGCAGCGTGCCGTGCAGCGAACGCGCGAAATTCAGCAGGCGCCGGCCCGCGCCCTTGCCGCGCTTGTTGGCGTCCACGAACAGCATTTCGACCTTGTTGCCGTTCAGGCCCATGAAACCGGCGACCTCGCCGGCGTCGTCCTCGCACACCCACACCCGCACCGACGGCAGGTAGGTGTTGAGCACTTGCGGGTACATGGCCTGGATCTCTTTTTCCGTCAGGAACGTATGCGTGGCGCGCACCGAACGGAGCCAGATGTCCACGAGGGCCAGGTCGTCGCCGTGATTGCGTTCTCGGATGTTCATTTTCTTATTGATTCTGAGGGTCGGTGCCGTCGCGGTCCTTGGCCGTGAGCGGCGTGTTGCCGCTAAAGTCCTGAGCGGTAGAGCTCGGTCGCCGCCAGGACGGTTTCCATCTGCGCAGTATGCGCGAAAACGAAGCGGTCGCCGTACACGGTTTCATCCGGAAACTCCGAAATCAGCGCGAGCGGCAAGGCTTCGCGATCGCTCTCCGCGATCTGCACCGGGATGCCGTTGAGCACGTCGAATCCGCTTTCGAGCGCATGCGCATGGAAGAGTTCAAGCTGCCGGGCGTTGAACTCGACCAGGCCCGGCACATTGCGCGCCAGCCGCGCCGTGACGCCTTCGATCAGGCGGCGGGCGCGTTCGCCCCAGCCCGGATGGTGGCGCAGCACCAGGAAGAAGCCCTTGGGGATCGTCCACAGTTCGAAGTGGCGCGGCAGATAGCCCGACAGCGGGCGCGTCCATTCGTGGGCGGGATAGCCGTGCAGATTGATGTGCAGCTGCGCGCCGCTGATGGCCAGCGCCTGGTGCCGCCCGTCGCGCTCGAAAAACGGCGCGCGCTCGCGGTAGGCGATGTCGTCGCCCAGCGCGCTGTAGCGCGACGCGTGCAGCATGTGGCGCGGATGGTGTTCGCGCAGCCGGTTGAAGAGCGCATAGCCGTCGGGGTTCTCGGCGGCGATGAGCGCGAAGTGGGCGTTGCCGCGCGCGGCCAGCGTCTGCGCGGCGCGCAGGGCGCCGACGACGCCGGACGTTTCGTTGGCGTGCTGCGCGCCCGAGATGAAGACGGCGGGGCCGGGGCCGCGCAGGTAGGTGCCCAGCACCGGGCGGCCCTGGCGCGAAACGGCCTGGAACGTGTCGCCGCCGAAGGCGGCCATGCAGCCCGCGATCTGCGCGGCGCTGAGCGGCTCGCGGGCCTGCGCCAGCGGCGTGTCCGGCGCCGCGGGCGCGACGGGCGCGAGCGCGGCGAACGGCTCCAGGGAGATCCTGACGCGCGCCGCGCCGTCATGGCGCCGGATGTCGGGGATGATCTGCCCGGGCTGCAGGCCGCGGTCGCCCGACGGCCGGCCCGAATGCTGCTGGAAGTGCTCCAGCAGCGAGAAGTACACATCCTCGTGCAGGGCTTCGAAGGTGCTGACGATTTCCTCGTCCACCGGCAGCGCGAAGTCCATGCCCGGCAGGTCCACGCGGATCTCCAGGCGATCGAAATAGGGTTCGTGGGCGCCCCAGGCATGGGCGCGCACCGTGTCCACGATGCTGCGGAAGGCCTGCTGGTATTCCGTGGCCTGGGCGGCGTCGAGCTGCAACGTGCCCTCCGCGTCGCGCACGCGCAGCCAGCCGGTGGGCGACAGTTCGGGCGTGCCGTCCTGGGCGTGGCCGAGCTGGTTCGGCGCATACACGCGCGTGTCGAGCTTGCGTCCGTCCGTATAGGTGAGGCTGACGTCGTAGTGCAGGTCGCTTGCGCCGGGCTGCATCGTGACGCGCACGCCTTGCAGCAGGGCCACGAGCGGGTAGGCCTCCAGCGTGAAACGCTTGGCCTGCGCATGTTCGTGCAAGGGATAGCGCACCGTGACGGCGGCGAGCCCTTCCCGCTCGACCTCTTCCAGGAAAAAGTGCAGCAGCGGCTTGTAGGCGCTGCGAAAGCGCGCCGTCACGCCCGCCTGCGCCAGCCGCTCCTGCGCCGCGCGGCGGGCGTCCAGCCCTTCGAACAGCCAGCCCTCCACGACCGCGCCCCGCCACGCCGGCGCCATATAGGCGTGCGTCCAGGCGTCCAGCGTGCGGTCGAATGTTCTATCCAGCAATGCCATCTTCAACAATCCTCAAAAACTCCGGCGGCGGCCTGTCGGGGTGTCGAATACCCGCCCCGCCGCAGGGCTCACAGCTTTCCGGTAGGGTCCAAGCGGTCGCGCAGCCAGTCGCCCAGCAGGTTCAACCCCAGCACCGTCAGCATGATGGCCAGCCCGGGGAACACGCTGACCCACCAGGCCGTCTGCATATAGGTGCGGCCGTCGGCAAGCATACCGCCCCAGCTGGGGATCATGGGATCCACGCCCAGGCCGAGGAAGGTCAGGCTGCTTTCCAGCAGGATATTGTTGGCCACGTTCAGTGTCATCAGGATGACCAGCGGCCCCAGCAGGTTGGGCACGATGTGGTGGCGGATCATGGCGAGGTCGCGCACGCCGAAGGCGCGGGCGGCCAGCACGAATTCGCGCTCGCGCAGCGCCAGCACCTGCGCCCGCACCAGGCGCGCATACTGCACCCATTGCGAGGCGATCATGAAGAAAATGACGTTGAACAGCCCGCCGCCCAGGATGGCGATGAACGTAATCGCCACCAGGATGAAAGGCAGGGCCAGCTGCACGTCGGCGAAGCGCATGACGATCATGTCCCAGAAGCCGCGGTAGTAGCCGGCGATGAGGCCCATGACGATGCCCAGCAGCGCGCCGCCGATGACGGACGCGAAGCCCACCAGCAGCGAGATCTTGCCGCCCACGATGACGCGGGCCAGCACGTCGCGGCCCAGCGGATCGGTGCCGAAGGGATGCGCGGCGGTGGTGAAGGGCGCGGTGAGGCGGGCGGCCAGGTCCATGGCTTCGCCGCCGTCCGGGAACAGCCAGCCGGAGGCCAGCACCAGCGCGATCATCACGCCGGTCAGCAGCGCGCCCAGCACGAATTCCAGCGAGCGGTAGCGGCTGCGGGGCTTGGCGGCCTGGGGAGCGGCGACGGTGGGGGAGGAGCTAGTCTGCATAAGGCTTACCGCGTGCGGATACGGGGATCGACGATGCCGTAGGCGATGTCGACGATCAGGTTGACCAGGACGATGACGGCGGCCAGCACGGTGACCGTGCCTTGCAGCACCGGGTAGTCGCGGCCGGAGATGGCGTCGAACGCCAGCGTGCCCAGGCCGGGCCAGTTGAACACCATTTCGATGACGACGATGCCGCCGATCAGCCCGCCGAATTGCAGGCCCAGGTAGGTGATCAGCGGGATCGCGCAGTTGCGCAGCGCGTGCTTGTACAGCACCACGCGCTCTTTCAGGCCCTTGCTGCGCGCCACCATGATGTACTGCGCGGACAGCGTCTCCAGCATCGTGGTGCGCACCAGGCGGATGTTCGTGGCGCTGAGGATGATGGCCATCGTCAGCGAAGGCAGCACCAGGCTGGCCGGGCCGCTCCAGCCCGAAGGCGGCAGGAGCGGGAAGGTGATCGACAGCAGCAGCACCAGCATCAGCGCCAGCCAGAAGTTGGGGAACGACAGCCCCACCAGCGACAGGATGCGGATGGCCTGGTCCGTCGGCTTGCCGCGCTTGATGGCGGCCTGGATGCCCAGCGGCAGCGAAATCAGGATGGACGCGATCAGCGACGTGAACGCCAGCATCAGCGTGGCCGGCAGGGCGTCGCCGATGAGCTTGGCCACCGAGGTCCCGCCCATGAAGCTGCGGCCGAAATCGCCATGCAGCAGGCCCTGCATATACGACAGGTATTGCTCGTGGAAGGGGCGGTTCAGGCCCAGCGCCTGGCGGATGTTGGCCAGGTCTTGTTCCGTCACGCTGCCCGAACCCTGGCTGAGCATCAGCGCGGGGTCGCCGGTCAGGCGCACGGCATAGGAAACCAGCAGCGTCACGGCCACGATCACGAAGACGGCCTGCAACACGCGTTTGATGAGAAATCCGGTCATAAATCGCCACCCCGGCTTTCGCCGGGGAAGGTCGGTAATGTTAAAGCGTCAACGGGCATCGTAAATGCGGCAACGGGCACCGTTCCAGCGGGATGCCACGGATCCGGCTCCGCCGGTCCGTAGGCATGCCCCCCTGGGGGGGAAGCGCGTAGCGCTTCGGGGGGGGGATTACTCCACAGAAGCCTCAAGGAAGCGGAAGCGGATGTCTCCCGGCACTTCCAGGTTCTTCACGCGCTTGTTCACGCCCACGATGGTGTTCAGGCTGTACAGCGGCAGTTCCAGCGCCTGGTCGGCGACGTAGGTGGCGATCTCCTGCAGCATGGCTTCGCGCTTCTTTACGTCATAGACGGTGCGCTGCGCTTCCAGCATGCCGTTGAGCTTGGCGTCGTTGTCGTACGGATTCCACTTCTGGCCCGAGTGGTACATCAGGTAGGCCGTGTTGTCGTAGTCGTACGTCCAGCCGCCCCACTGGTTCTGCCACATCTCGCCGGTCTTGCCGCCGGGGATGATGTCGTTGAGCAGCACGCCGGTTTCGTACGGCTTGATGGTGGCGCGCACCCCCACGCCTTGCAGGTAGCCCGAGACCGCCTGGGCCACTTCGCGGAAGTTCGAGTCGCTGCCGCGCACGTCGATCTGCACGGTGGCGCCCGGCTTCACGCCGGCCGCGGCCAGCAGCTTCTTGGCTTCGGCGGGATTGAAGGGCAGGGGCTTCTGCTCGGGGTTGTAGCCGAACGATTGCGGGCCCTGGAAGCTGGCGATGGTCTTGGCCTGGCCCAGCAGCAGCTGCTTGACGATGGCGTCGCGGTCCACGGCCATGATCAGCGCGCGGCGCACGTCGCGGTTCTGGGTGATGCCGTTCTTGGTGTTGTAGCGCAGCGCGTACGCCACCGGGCCGCCCGTGGAGATCACGTCGGCGTTGCCGGACTTCTTCACGGTTTCGATCAGGCCCAGCGGGATGAGCGTGGCGATGTCGATGCGGCCGGCCTGCAATTCGGCCACCTGGGTGCCCGGCTCGCCGATGAAGCGGTAGACCACCTTGTCCAGCTTGGGCTTGCCGCCCCAGTAGTCGTCGTTGCGCGCCAGCGTGACGTTGACCTTGGGTTGGTAGCTCTCGAACTTGAACGGGCCGGTGCCGACCGGGTTGGTGTTGAAGTTGTCCTCGCCCTTTTCCTGGATGTACTTGGGCGGCACGATCATGGCGCCGTAGCCGGCCAGCTTCGTCAGCAGCACGGGATCCGGCTGCTTCAGGATGAAGTCGACGGTGTATTCGTCCACGACCTTGACCTCGCCGATCGAGTCGTAGTTGGCCTTTTGCGGGCCCTTGGTGCCTTCGGCTCCCAGCAGGCGCTCGAAGGTGAACTTCACGGCTTCGGCGTTGAAGGGTTCGCCGTTGTGGAACTTGACGCCCTGGCGCAGCTTGAAGCGCAGGCGCTTGTTGTCGTCCAGGTATTCCCAGCTGGTGGCCAGGCCGGGCTGCAGCTTCAGGTCGGCGCCGCGCATCGTCAGGCCGTCGTACAGGTTGCTGCCGACCGAGCCCCAGAAGGTCACGAAGGTGTCGATGGGATCCCAGCTGCCCGGATCCTGGTTGATCGCGACATTGAGCGTGCCGGCGGCATGGGCGGTCGAGAGGACTGCGGGCAGCGCGCCGCCCAGCGCCAGGGCCAGGGCGGTGGCGGTGAAGGTTTTGCGTAGGGAGAGCATGTTCAACTCCAGGGACGGGAAGTCGGGCGGGCCGACGTGAAAAAGGGGCCGGTCAAGCGGTGCGGGCGACCTGGTGGCCGGGCGCGAATTCGACCAGGGGAATGATGGCGGGCTCGTCGCCGACGCGGCGCACGGGGCTGGGGATCTCGCCCTCGATCAGCGAGGTATCGATATGGCGGCCGGGTTCGGCCACCGGCACGGCGGCCAGCAGCTTGCGCGTGTACGCATGCTGCGGCGATTCGAAGATCTGGCGGCGGGTGCCCAGCTCGACGATCTGGCCCAGGTACAGCACCGCGACGCGATGGCTCACCTTCTCCACCACCGCCATGTCGTGCGTGATGAACAGATAGGAAAGGCCGCGGTCTTTCTGCAGGTCCATCAGCAGGTTCAGGATCTGGGCCTGGATCGACACGTCCAGCGCCGATACGGACTCGTCCGCGATGATCAGTTTGGGGTTGCTGGCCAGGGCGCGCGCGATGCACACGCGCTGGCGCTGGCCGCCCGAGAACTCGTGCGGATAGCGCCTGGCGTGCTCGGGCTTCAGGCCCACCTGCTCCAGCAGTTCGCCCACGCGGCGCGCGATGGCGTCCTCGCCGGAGAGCAGGCCGTGCGTGCGGATGGGCTCGGCGATGCTGAACGCCACGGTCTTGCGCGGGTCCAGCGAGGCGTACGGATCCTGGAAGATGTACTGGATCTCCTGGCGCAGGCGCTGGCGGCCGGCGCTGTCCATCGAGAAAATGTCCTGGCCGTTGTAGCGGACGGCGCCGGAAGTGGGCGCCACCAGCTGTTGCAGCGTCTTGCCGATGGTGGACTTGCCGCTGCCGGATTCGCCCACCAGCGCCAGCGTTTCGCCCGGATAGACGTCGAAGCTCACCTGCTCCACCGCATGCACGCGGTGCGTGACGCGGCCGAAGAAGTTGTGTCCCACGTCGAAACGGGTGGTCAGTTTGTCCACGCGCAGCACGGGCTCGTCGTAGCTCGCCGTGTCCTGTTCGCGGGTTTCGCCCACTTCGCGCAAGGTGTCGCCGTCCAGCACCGTCTGCGGCGTGCGCAGCGGCAGGTCGCGGCCGGTCAGGCTGCCCAGGCGCGGCACCGCGGCCAGCAGGGCGCGGGTATAGGGATGCTTGGGCGCGTTGAAAATCTCGTCCACCGTGCCCTGCTCGACCTTCTTGCCGCGCAGCATCACCACCACGTCGTCGGCCATTTCCGCCACCACGCCCATATCGTGCGTGATGAAGATCACGGCCGTGCCCAGGTCGCGCTGCAATTCGCGGATGGTGTTCAGGATCTGCGCCTGGATGGTGACGTCCAGCGCGGTGGTCGGCTCGTCGGCGATCAGCAGGCGCGGCTGGCACGACAGCGCCATGGCGATCATCACGCGCTGGCGCATGCCGCCCGACAACTGGTGCGGGTAGCGGTCCAGCAGCTGCGCGGCGTCGGGCAGCCGGACCTTTTCGAGCAGCTTGCGGGCCGCCTCGCGCGCCGCCGAGCGCGACAGCCGCTGGTGCAGCATGATGGCCTCGACGATCTGGTCGCCGATGGTGAACACCGGATTCAGCGAGGTCATCGGCTCCTGGAAGATCATCGCGATGTCGTTGCCGCGGATCGCGCGCATCGTTTCGTCGGTGGCGGCCGTCAGGTCGACTTCGCGGTCGGCGCTGTCGCGAAACAGGATCCGGCCCGTGGAGATGCGGCCGTTGGTGTAGTCCGTGAGGCGCATGATGGCCATCGACGTGACCGACTTGCCCGAGCCCGACTCGCCGACGATGGCCAGCGTCCTGCCGGGGCGCACGTCGAAGTCCAGGTTCTCGACGGCGCGGAACACGCCGTTCTCGGTATTGAAGTCGACCGACACGCCGCGCACGGACAGCAGCGGGGCGGAAGAGGAAGCGGTATTGCTAGACAACGTGGAATCTCACAGCGAGGTGGCGGCGCGGGCGGCCTGATCGTACAGGCCCGAGAGGGCGCGCAGGGTATTGGCCAGCTGGCGGCTGGCGTCGTCCGCGGCGGGGGAATCGATGAACGGCTTGACCAGGCATTGCTCGCGCACTTCGGCATAGCGCTGGATCGCGGCCGCGCCGGCATCGGTGGCCGAATAGAACACTTCCTTGCCGGTCTTCGCGCTCTGCACCACGCCCAGGCGCTCCAGCTTCTTCAGCGAATAGTTCACCAGGTGGGTGTCTTCGACGTTGAGCGTGAAGCAGATATCCGCCAGCTTCTTGCCGCGGCCGCGATGGAACACGTGGTTGAGCACCAGGATGTCCAGCGAGGTCAGGTCGGGCAGCCCCGCGCAGGCCATGCAGCGCACCATCCAGCGATTGAATGCGTGCGACGCGATGATCAGGCCGAATTCGACTTCGGACAGTTCCGGTGCGGAAGAGGCGAGATGGGAGGAGGAAACAATGGCGTCCCGGACGGAGACAGACATGGGCAAGGCGGTAAAGGGACGGATCGACGACAAAACGTCGGCGAATTATTGACGATTTGTTGGTGTCCAGGCATTCGGGATAACCCGGTCTAACCCCGTCTGATATTAGGTGCCTGGCTATTTCCGCTTTCACCGAAATGTCGTTTTATTACGGACGGCCAAGTTCCAGCAGGCGGAAGTACCCATAAACAGGCGCTAAGCACCGGCATTTTTGGCCCAAATCCGCCAAATTGCGGGCGAATTTTGATATGGAGCAAATGGTTATTTATTGTCATTAACCGTTTCGTATAGCAAAATAAGACACAAATTGTCTTAAATGGAGAAGGCGCGATACCGTCAGGTGCCCGCGTCAAGCCGGTATGAAAGCGATGTGGCGCGGGCTGGGAGGAAAGGCGATATGGGCGATAGCGGGGGTCATTCCCTTGCCGGCGCTGGCCCAGCCGTTGCCCGAACCCGCCGCGCGCGCCTCCGAGATCCAGCGCCGCCAGGAGCAGGAAATCGACGCGCAGCGCGCCCGCGCGGCCGAACGCCCCGACGTGCTGGCGCCCGCCGCGGCGCCCTCGGACGGCCTGGTCTTTCCCGCCGAGACGCCCTGCTTTCCCATCCGGGTGCTGTCCTGGGAAGGCGCGGCCCCGCCCCCGGCGCTGGCGCAAGCCGCCGGCGCCGTCCTGAATCGCTGCGTGGGCGGCCGAGGCCTGCGCGCCCTGCAAGAGCACCTGATCGGCCAGCTGATCGACGGCGGGCAGGTCACCGCCCGCGTCGTCGTGCCGGAACAATCCCTGGCCGCCGGCACCTTGACGCTGCGCTATCTGCCGGGGCGCATCTCGGCCGTGAAAGGCGAGGGCGCCGTCGGCTGGTGGCGCGCCGCGCTGCCCCGCGGGCCCGGCAACGAACTGAACCAGCGCGACCTGGACCAGGCGCTGGAGAACATCCGCCGCCTGGGCAGCCAGGCCGACGCCTCCATCGATATCGCGCCCGGCCCCGAGCCGGGCGATTCCGACATCCTCATCCGGCCCGGCACGGGCAAGCGCTGGCACGGCTACGTCGGCGGCGACAACGGCGGCATGGACGCCATCGGCAAGTACCAGGTGAACGCCGGGCTCACGCTGGATTCCCCGCTGTTCCTGTACGACCAGCTCTCGGTGGCCTGGAACAGCAACGCCCGCTGGCGCGACGCGGAATCGAACACGCGCGCGGCCTCCATCAACTACAGCATTCCCTTCGGCTACTGGACGGTCTTCGCCGGGGCCAGCAAGTCGACCTACCGGCAAACCGTGGCCGGCTTCGACGAACCCATCGTCTATGGCGGCACCACCAAGCAGGTCCAGGCCGGCGTATCGGTGGTGCCCTACCGCGGCACGGCCTACAAGGGCAACCTCTCGTTCTCGGTGCTGCGCAAGCGCACCGACAGCACGCTGAACGACGTGCCCATCGAGGTCCAGCGCCGCGACGTCACCGGCTACGAATTCAGCTACGGGCACCGCCACTACCTGGGCCAGGTCGTGCTGGACGTGGGCGGCGGCCTGCGCGGCACCTGGCCGCAGTATTCCGACGCGCCGGGCTACGTCTATGGCGACCCCGACTGGAACGGCCGCAGCACCATTCTTGCCGCCAACGCCGGCCTGTACGCGCCCTTCAAGCTGGCGGGCCAGTCCTGGGCCTACCAGGTCAACTGGCAGATCCAGCACGCCGAGACCGCCATCGTCCCGGCCGACTACTTCACGATCGGCAACCGCTACGCCGTGCGCGGCTTCGACGGCCAGATGACGCTGGCCTCCGAGGACGGCTGGACCTTGCGCAACGACCTGTCGCTGAACCTGGACGCGCTGGCCTCGCTGCCCGGGCAGCAGCTCTACGCCGGCCTGGACGTCGGGCGCGTGGGCGGGCCGTCGGCCGCCTATCTCTCGGGCCGCACCCTGGTCGGCGCCGTGGCGGGCCTGCGCGGCCGCCTCTCCCTGCCTTACGTGAACGCCAGCTACGACTTTTCCGCGGGCTGGCCGTTGAAAAAGCCCGAATCCCTGAAAACCGCATCGACCGTCTTCGCGATGGCCCTGATGTTCGAGTTCTGAATCCGATAGCCGCCAGGTAAGCATGATGTCCAAACTCCGCTCCTTCATCGTCTGGTCCGTCATCGGCACGCAAATGTGGTCGCCCGTGCTGGCGCAGACCCTGCCGATTTCGGTGGACAAAAGCGTGGCGGGGCAGAAGCCGGTGGTGGGCACGAGCAACGGGGTGCCCGTCATCAACATCGCGCCGCCGTCGGCGGGCGGGGTATCGAACAACCGCTACACCCAATTCAACGTGGGCCCCTCGGGCGTGGTGCTCAACAACAGCGGCGGCGCAAGCCAGACCCAGCTTGCCGGGCAGATTGCCGGCAACGTCATGCTGGGCAACCAGCGCGCCGCCACCATCCTGAACCAGGTCACGGCCCCGAACCCGTCCCGGCTCATGGGCACGCTGGAGGTGGCGGGCAACCGGGCCAACGTCATCGTGGCCAACCCGGCCGGCATCACCTGCAATGGCTGCGGCTTCCTGAACGCGGACCGCGCCACGCTGACTACCGGCCGGCCGCAGGTCGGCCCCGACGGCAACATCGCCCTGGACGTGGCGGCCGGCAGGATCCGCGTCGAGGGCGAGGGCCTGTACGGCGCCAATCTCAGCCAGGTCGACCTGATCGCCCGCTCATTGGAAATCAATGCCGGCGTCTGGGCCGACCGGCTCAACGTGACGGCGGGCGCCGCGCGCGTGGACTACGCCTCCGGCGCCGTCTCGGCGCGGGCGGGCGAGGGCGCCGCGCCGGCCGTCGCGCTGGACACCGCCGCCCTGGGCGGCATGTACGCAAACAGCATCCGCCTGATCGGCACCGAGGCCGGGGTGGGCGTGAACGTGGGCGGCAACCTGGCCGCGCTCACCGGCGACCTTCACGTCAGCGCGGCGGGCGACGTGCGCATCGCGCCCGGCGCCACCGTGCAGGCGGCGCGCGACCTCCGGCTGGCGGCCGGGCGCGACCTGGCCGTGGACGGCGCGGCGCAGGCCGCGGGCGCCGTCGCGCTTGCGGCGGGCCGCAATGCCGACATCCAGGGCGCGGTCGGCGCCGGCGGCCCGGCATCCGTGGATGCCGCGGGCAACGTCGCGATCGCCGCGCAGGCCGGGCTGCAAACCCAGGGCGCGCTGCGCATCGCGGCCGGGCAGGATTTGTCGCTGGCGAGTTCCATGTTGATGGGCGGCCAGGACCTGCGCGCGGAGTCCGGGCGCAACCTGCGGATCGGCCCTGCGGCCGCCACGCCCGGCGGCACGCCGCCGGCCACGGGGGGCTCGGGCCAGGGGCCCGCGGCGGGCGGCGGTTCCGACGCCGGCGGCTCGGGTTCCGGCGCGGCGGGCGGCTCCGGCGCGAACGGCGGGGTCTCGAACGCATCCGGCGGCCCGGCGCAGGCGGGCGCCGGTTCCGGCGGCCAGGTAACGGCAGCGGGCGCGATCGCGCTGCAGGCCGGCCGCGACATGACGCTGCCCGGCCGGATCACCGCCGCGGGCGCGCTGCAGGCGCGGGCCGGGGCGGATCTGGCCGCGGGCGCGAGCGCCCAGTTGCAGTCCGGCGCGGCCACGGCCCTGCGCGCCGGCGCGGACCTGAGCCTGGGCGGCCTGGTCGGCGCGCGCGGCGATGTGTCGCTGATGGCGGGGCGCGATGCGCTGTTGTCGGGCAAGGGCGCGGGCACCGGCCGCGTCGCCATGGCCGCCGGGCGCGACCTGCGCCTCGATGCCCCGGCGCAATGGGATGCCGAAGGCGCCATGGCGGCCAAGGCGGGCGGCAACATGGCGCTGGCCGGCACGCTGCGCGCCAACGCCGGCACGGATATCGCGGCGGACGGCGCGCTGGCCATCGACGGCGCGCTGTCCGCCGCATCCGGCGGCTTGAGCGCAACCGCGGGCGGCGACCTATCCCTGGGCGCGCAAGCGCAAGTGGCGGCGGCGGGCCCCGTCGGCCTGACGGCCGGCGGGGATCTGCGCAGCCTCGGCAAGCTCACCTCGCAGAAGGATCTGTCGCTGCGGGCGGCGCGCAACCTGGCGCTGGACGGCCAGGCGCTCGCCACCGGCGATCTGCGGCTGGATGCGGGCGACGTCCTGGCGGCGTCCTCCGCATCGCGCCTGCAGGCCGATGGCTCGGTCAAGGCAGAGGCCAACCAGGCCTCGCTGGCCGGCGTGCTCATCGCCGGCCAGGCCGCGCAAGTCGTCGCCCGCGGCAACCTGCGCGTGGACGGCACGCTGCTGGCCGATGCCGGCACCCTCAAGGCGATCAGCGGTGGGGACCTGACGCTGGGCGGCACCAGCGTGTTGCAGTCCGGGGGGCTGCTCGACGCGCGGGCTGGCGGCAAGCTGCTCGCGGATGGCACCATTTCCGGTGAAACCGACATTCTGCTGTCGGCGGGAACCGATGCCGAACTGAACGGCAAGACGGTCGCCAACGGCACCCTGCGCGCCGAAGCCGGCGCGGACCTGGCCGTCGGCCAGGCGGGCCTGGCGCAAGGCAGCGGCAGGCTGTTCCTGGACGCGGGCCGGGACCTGCGCGTCGCCGGCACGGCCGGCACCGCCGATACGGCGGACGCGGAAGGCGTGTTGCAAGCGCGGGCGGCCCGAGACCTCTTCGTGACGGGCGTCGTCACGGCGGGCACGCCCGCCAGCC
>NZ_BCTQ01000053.1 GCF_001571365.1 Achromobacter denitrificans NBRC 15125
CGTCCCCGCCGGCACCAGCCGCCTGCGCGTCACGCTGAGCGCGGCGCACCGGGACGAGGACGTCTCCCGGCTGATCGACGGCTTCGCCGCGGTGGCGGCGTGATGCCCGGCCGTCCCCTGCCCGCCCCGGCCGCGCGCCCGACCCTGCTGTTCGTCCACGGCTGGGCCTTCGACGCCTCGTTCTGGGCGCCGCTGCGCGCCGAGCTGGCCGACTGGCCGCAGGCCGTCTCCGAGGCCGGCTATTTCGGGCCGGCCCGGCATCCCGAGGTCGCGGGCCCGGTCGTCGCCATCGGCCATTCGCTGGGCGCGCTGCGCCTGCTGGGCGGGTTGCCGCGGCACTGCCGCGCGCTGGTCGCCATCAACGGATTCCCGCGCTTTGCCGCCGGTCCCGGCTTCGAGGCCGGCGTGCCGCCCCGCATGCTGGACCGGATGGGCAAGCGCCTCTCGGCGGACCCCATGGCCGTGCTGCGGGACTTCCGCCAGCGCTGCGGCGCGGCGGAGCCCTTCGGCGCGGCGACCGGCGAGCCAGCCGGCGCCCCCCTCGGCGCGCCCCGGATCGAGGCGCTGGACCGCGATCTGCAACGCCTGCGCGACGACGACCAACGCGCCGCCCTCGCCGCGCTGACGCTGCCGCTGCTCGCCCTGGCCGGCGACGCCGATCCCATCGTGCCGGCCGTGATGACGCGGGCGGCCTACGCGGGCCGGCCGGCGGACGAATTGCGCTGGCGGGAAGGCGGCGGCCACTTGCTGCCCCGGTCCGACGCGGCCTGGTGCGCCGCGCGCATCCGCGACTTTCTTTCCCGCCTGGCGCCCGAGGCATGACGCAGGCGCCGCGCAACACCCGGGTCGGCGCGCGCTTCGGCGCGGCCGCCCCCCGCTATGACGAGCACGCGCCCGTCCAGCGCATCACGGCCGAACGGCTGGCCAGCGATATCGCCCTGCTGCCCCTGCCCCGCCGCCCGCGCATCCTGGAGATCGGCTGCGGCACCGGGATGCTGACCCGGGCGCTGGCGCGCCGCCTCGGCCCGGCCGACTGGACGGTGACGGACATCTCCCCCGGCATGCTGGACGCGTCGCGGCGCCACCCGCCCTTGCCCGGAACGGCCCGCTACCAGTTGCTGGACGGCGAATATCCGGAAGGGCTGCCCGGCGGCTACGACCTGATCTGCTCCAGCCTGGCGGTGCAATGGTTTTCCGACCTGAACGCCGGCCTGGGCCGGCTGGCCAGGTTGCTGGCCCCGGGCGGCTGCCTGGCGGTGGCGACCCTGGCCGCGGACACCTTCGGCGAATGGCGGGCGGCGCATCGCGCGGCCGGCCTGGCCCCGGCCACGCCCGCCTATCCCCCGCCCGCCGCCATCCGTCCGGACATGGGCAATCTGGCGGGTGGCGTGCGCGCGGAACGGCTGATACATAATCATCCCGACGGCCTGCATTTCCTGAAAGGCCTGAAGGGCATCGGCGCCACCACCCCGGCGCCCGGCAGCAAGCCGCTCAGCGCCGCCGCCTTGCGGCGGGTGCTGGCGGCGTTCGACGAACAAGGAGCCACGGTGACTTATCACCTGGCCTATGGCATGTGGAAAAAAACTGACTCGCCCCCGCCGGGGGTCTTCGTGACCGGCACCGATACCGGCATCGGCAAGACGCTCGTGTCCGCGATCCTGGCGCGCGCCTGGAACGCCGATTACTGGAAGCCGGTGCAGACCGGCGTGTCCGAAGAGCCGGGCGACACGGAAACCGTCGCGGAGCTGGCGGGGCTTCCGCCCGAGCGCCTGCACCTGCCCGCCTACGTGCTGCAGGCGCCGCTGTCGCCGTGGGCGGCGGCCACGCTGGAAGACGCCGTGGTGGACGCCACCAGCATCGTTCCGCCCCCCACCCAGGCCCCGCTGATCGTGGAAGGGGCCGGCGGACTCTACGTGCCCATCGACGACACGCACATGATGATCGACCTGATCGCGCGGCTGGACCTGCCCGTGGTATTGGCGGCGCGCAGCGGGCTGGGCACCATCAACCACACCCTGCTCAGCCTGGAGGCGCTCAAGCGCCGCGGCATTCCCGTGCTGGGGGTGATCATGAGCGGCCCCTTGTCGGCGGGCAACAAGGAAGCCATCGAGCGCTTCGGCAACGTGCGCGTGCTGGCCGAGATTCCGCCGCTGTCCAAGGTGGACGCCAGGACGGTCGATGCCCTGGCGCAAGGCATTCCTCCGCTGAGCGAGTGCCTGGCGGCGCTGGGCGGCGCGCCGGCGGTGGCGAGCTAGCCGGACGAGCGGGGGCGGACCAGCCGCCGCGCGGGCCGCGGCGGCATCGGGCGTTCCCGAAGGCCTGCTCCATTACAAATGCGTACAAAATAAATCCGGGCCCGGCCCGCCGCTCCTCCCTTCGGATTCAGGCGCGTTGCCCTCCATTCGGCCGCCAGGATGGCTACCAAAGCCTCAGCTTCGGCATGGGCTTTGGCCGCGGGCCCGCCATTTCTACATCCAAAAGCCACATCCGGCCTTGTCGCCGGCCCCCCTCGCGCGTTGTTGACCACTAACTCGACACGGCTATAGATTTCCGTCGCATTGCAGTTCGATTCGCTGGCAGTTGGTCGTGTTCCCAGGTTTTCTTCTTTGCAGGAGAGCTGGCATGGTCACCAGAAGGCTGCAGATCCCCGTCCTTGCCCCCAAACCCAACCGCAATTTCTTCGACGGAACGCGTCCCGGCGTCCCTGTCCTGAGGCCGGCCGACCTGCTGGCGTTGCGGATCGAACTGCGCAACCTGGCGGTCTCGCCGGGCCAGCCGCCCCGCCTGAAGAAAGCGGGCGACGGGCCGGCCACGCTGATCGTGCACTTCCCGCCGCAATCGATCGTGGAACAGACGTTCTTCGAAACGGCCGCGGCCGGCACGACGAAACAGCCTCCGCCCCGCCCCACGCCCGAAGCGCCCGATCCGGGCGGCGGCCAGGACGCGCTCACCGGCCCGCCCGTCCGGGCGCGCATCGCGGGCGAATCCCGGCTGGCCTTCTCCGTTCCCGACGATTTCGACGCGCCCTATACGCTGGAAGGCGTGCTCGCGGCGATCGAGTCGCTGCCGCCGGCGGTGGCCGCGAACGCGCGCCCGCCCGCCGCGGCCGCGCCGCGCCTGACGCTGCGCGACCTGTTCGACAGGCGCCTGGACAAGCTGGCCCCCGCGCAGCGCGCGGCGCTCTCCAGCTTCGCCTTGCGCAATGCGCGCATCGCCACGCAGCAGGACGCGCCCGGCGCGCTGCGGTTGCGGCTGGCGGGCGGCGGCCCCGGGCTGCGCGTGCCGAGGCCGGGCGCGGTGATCCGCCCGGTGGAGCGCGCCGGCGGCCTGGTGGAGATTCTCAGGCGCGGGCCCAAGCCCGCGCCGCCCACCGCGCAGCAAACCGCCATCGAACTGCCCTGGCGCCTCATCCTCAGCCCGCACGCCGAAGAGCGCTGGCGCCACGCGAAGTCGCCCGCCACCTCGGCGGCCACGCAGCACACCGAACTGTGGCACTCGCGCCTGCTGACCGCGCCCGGCGAGAACGCGGGCATCGAGCCGCCCGCAGCGGACGCCCGGCGCACGCTGCGCGCCATCTGGGCGCTGGGCGGCGAAAGCACGACCAAGCCCATGCAGGCGGCGTTTCCGGTGCCGGCCGACACCCAGCTGCCGAAGCCGGACAACTGGCCGTTCCGCATGCCGATGACGGACTTCGACCGCTACCAGATCGCCCATCTGTCGTCGAACTTCTCGGTCGCCAACTACACGCCCCAGCCGGTCGACGCCCGGCTGCTGATGCTGTCGGCGCTGGGCGCGTGGCTCGACTCGCGCGGCAACTGGGACGCGCCCGGGCTGTCGCTGGAAGAGTGGACCCATCGCGGCGCCATGGGCCGCGACCACTTCGTGCGCATCGTCTATAAGGGCTTCCTGTTCCCCTTCGGCCATCGCGCCTCGCTCGTGAAAGTCAGCGAGCGCAAATTCCATCCCGGCACGGCCGGCAACACCGCCTACCTGCGCCAGCGCCTGTTCATCATCGTGCGGCAGCGCGAGCGCGTGTACGCCGACCCCGACCTGCAGGCGCGCGACGGCGGCGACCCGATATTCCTGCATCGCCAGATGCCGTTCTCCAGCGTGCGCATCCTCACCGCCGTCACGCCCAGCTTGGACCGGCCCACCGACGCCGCCTGCAACATCGACAACATGGGGCAGTTGCTGTTCTGGCCCTGCGTGGCCGGCGCCCCGTTCAAGTTCGCCTGTTCGGCCACCGACATCGACGGCCGCAACGTGCAGTTCGACCTGCCCATGATCTTCATGGACGGGGGCTACGCCAGCCCGCGCGAACAGCGGGGGCTGTGGCTGGCGCCCAGCTACGGCGCGGCCGAGACCTTCGCCGTCAAGACCCAGACGGCCTGGCGCAAGCCCGAGCGCAGCGACCGCCGCATCGCGCTGCTCAAGCAGCAGCGCGTCACGCTGGCGCCCAGCCGCAAGGCCGGCGATACCGCCGCGCAGGTGGACTCCATCGAGTTCGACGCCGTGGTGGAACCGGGCAACGCCCAACTGCGCGCCTACAGCGATTCCTTGAACGGCCCGCTGTTCTACCCCGGCATCCGGCGCGCCTCGATCCGCATCGCGGCCCTCTCCAAGCTGACCGGCAGCGACAAGACCAGCACGCTCAGCTGGAATGCCCATTACCTGAAGTTCGGTTTCGACGCCGCCAATGCCGGCCAGGTCTTCGGCGACATCGACGCCGACCCCATCCATCGCGGCGGCGCGGCGCTGGACTTCTCGTCGCAAGGCGACCGCGCGGGAGGCTTCGTGCAGCCCAACCTGCGTCCCACGGCGCTATCGCGCCTGGCGGGGCCGGTCAGCGGCAAGGTGGAGGAATTCGTGGCGGGCAGGATGAGCGGCGAAGACGTCTTTCCCAAAACCCTGTCCGACCTGCCCCTGCCGCTGCTGTTCGGCTGCATCCCGCTGGGCGAGGTGATCGAGGCCGTGGCGGATGCCGCCGGCAAGCCCGAACAGGTGCCGCGCTTCGTATCGGAAGCCTGCTCGCAGCTGGAAAGCCTGGTCAACGACATGGGCCGACTCTACGGCCTGGTGGCGGACCTGGCCCAGCAGCCCGGCCGCATCGCCGAAGGCGCCTTGAAGGCGCTGCGCGCCACCCTCGAAGACCTGCTGGGCCAGGCGCAGGCTTATGCGCAGGCGCTGGTGCAGGATGCGCGGGCGCGCGTCAACGCGCTCACCGCCGCGCTGGACGCGGTGCTCGCGCAGGTCAAGCAGCTGGAGGGCCAGTCCTTCGACGCCGTCCCCGCCCTGCCCGGGCTGCCCGCGGCGCTCGACGCCGCGCGCGCCGCGGCCCAGGCGCTGCGGACCACGGCCGACGCGAAAGTGAACGGCTTGGGCCTGCCCGACGGGTATCGACAATCGCTGTTGCAGGCCGCCAGCCTGACCCAGACCCTGGCCGACAGCGTGGGCCTCGTGCCCGTGCTGCTGACGCAGGGCAAGGCGCTGTACGACGCGCTGGACGCCGTCGTCGGCCATCCGGACCAGCTGGACGAACTGTTCGCCGATGCCGCCGCGCTCAAGCCGCGCCTGCAAGCGATCTCGGCCGCGGCCCAGCCCCTGTCGGACACCGTCGGGAGCGCGCGGCTGCTGGAAGGCGCCCCGCGCCAGGTCGCGCAGACGGCGCTGCGCGCGGTGCAGCTGGCGGTGGACGCCGTGCTGGCCAGCGCCGAGCTGCTGGAACTGCTTACCGGCGACGAGCTGACCCTGCGCTTCGACTGGAACCCGGTGATACGCAACTGGTCGATCAAGGCCGGCGACCCGCCGCTCTTCGTCGCCAACGATCCGCACGGCTTTCGCGTCGCGGTGGAGGCCCGCGTCCGCAAGAACGGACAGAGCGCGCCCAAGCTGTCGGTCACCTGTTCGCTCAAGAGCTTCGATCTGGTGCTGATCGCGCCGGCCAGCTTCCTGGAACTGAACTTCGAGAAAATCGAGTTCCGCATCGACACGGCCGCGAAGATGGACGTGGACGTGCTGCTCACCGACATCAAGTTCGTCGGCCCGCTGTCCTTCGTGGAAACGCTGCGCGACCTGATCCCGCTGGACGGCTTCTCCGACCCGCCCTACCTGGACATTTCGCCCAAGGGCGTGGACGCGGGCTTCGACCTGGCGCTGCCTGCCATCGCGATCGGGGTGTTCAACCTGTCCAACCTGAGCCTGGGAGCCGGCTTCACCGTGCCCTTCATCGGCCAGCCCCTGGCCGTGCGCTTCAACTTCTGCACGCGCGAGCAGCCCTTCAACCTGTCGGTCTGCATGTTCGGCGGCGGCGGCTTCTTCGGCATCACGCTGGACCCCAGCGGCATCCAGATCATGGAGGCCGCGTTCGAGTTCGGCGCCAGCGTCTCGGTGAACCTGGGCGTGGCCTCGGGCGGCGTGCACGTGATGGCGGGCATCTACTTCCGGATGGAGAAGAACGCCTGCTCGCTGGCCGGCTACTTCCGCATGGGCGGCTGCGTGAGCGTGCTGGGCATCGTCAGCATCTCGATCGAGATCTACCTGGAACTGCGGTACGAGTTCGAGAGCGGCAAGTGCGCCGGACGCGCCACCATCACCGTCGAGATCGAGGTCTTCATGTTCTCGATGAGCGTATCGCTGTCGTGCGAGCGCAAGTTCGCCGGCTCCAACGGCGACCCGGGCTTCCGCGACCTGATGGGACCGAGACCGGACCTGCCGCTGGCGCAGGAACTGGCGCAGATCGACGACGACACGGAATACGCGTGGCGCGAGTACGCCGAAGCCTTTGCCTGAGGAGCCCCCCATGGCCAAGCAAACCATCGTCTGGACCGCAATCCCCAATGGCCGCGTGCCCGACGGCGCCGACGCCGGCCGCTTGCGCATCTCCATCGTGGCCTCGCCCCGCCTCACGCCCGAAGCCGCGAACGAGCAGCGGCTGCGCGCCTTTCCGGATTGGGTGAACTGGCCGCGCACGCTGGAGCGGGTGCGCTTCGCGCTCAAATCCGGCGCCGACGAAATCGAGCTGGAACCGGCGCCGCTGGCCGATCCCGCGCTGTGGGAGCGGCTCCTGCCCAAGACCACGCCGGTCGCGGGATTCGTTTTCCGCGACATGAGCGCGGTCAACCTGTTCTCGTATTCGGTCGCCGCGCTGCTGGGCATGACCCGCAAGCATTATGGCCGGCTGGCGGTGCAGGCCACCGGCACGCACCCCACCCTGCTACCGTGGCGCAAGGCGCATCCGGGGTTGAAGGACATGCTGTCCGACTGCGGCACGCGCACCGTCGTCGTGCCCATCTCGGACCGGCGCATCGAACTGCCGCTGCCCGGCTTCGACCGCTTCTTCGACGACGGCGGAGACGGCGCTGAGCGCGTGCTGCGCGGCCAGGTCTACGGGCCGCACAGCATCTACGAAGGCCGCGCCGCCGCGCCCGGCGTGGACGCCGAGGGCAACCCCCTGCCTCCCGTCGGTTTTCCGCTGCGCGCCCTGCCCACCCGGTGGAACGACGCCGCGCTCAGCAACGCCGACCAGAACCTGATGAAGCAGTGGAATTCCCAGGCCGAATACACGCTGTTCCAGGCCAACCGCTTCTACCGCCGCGAACCGCCCACCGAGGCGCAGCGGGAGATCCGCCGGCCGGACGGCAAGAACGTGCCCCCGCCGCCCGCCCTTCCCGACATGGACTTCCACGCCATCGTCGCGTCCTACGGCGATTACCCCGCGCTGTTGCGCCAGCTGGGCCTGGTCATCGACTGCCTGCTGCCGCCGGACTCGCCGCTGGACCAGCAGCTGGCGGCGGCGCCCTCGGCGCAAGGCCGCTTCTTCCTGGCCCTGCGCTGGGCGGACGCGCGCGACCCAGCCGACGACGCCTGCCCCGCCACCGCCTGGACGGGCGACCGGGACCGCTTCACCACGCGCCCGCGCAACCCCGACCACGAACGCGGCATGCTGAAGCTGCGCCGCGCCGACGACAGCTGGAACCTGTACGAGCCGCGCAGCCCCTTCGACGTTTATCAGGTCGACCCCGACGGCGCGGCGCTGAAGACCGTGGACTTCCTGCTGACCGCGCAGAACCTGGTCGCCCGGAGCCTGGCGCTGGGCGCCGACGGCGCCGTGACCTACACCACCGGCGACAAGCAGGCCGTGGCCGCGCTGCGCTCGGGCGGCCTGGGCGTGGCCCGGCGCGGCCGCGCCTGGGAGGTCGCGCAGAACGCCGCCGCCGCGGCGCTGAAGAACGCCGCGCTGGCGGGCGCGCCCGGCAGCATCGTGCTCTATACCGAAGACCTGTTGCGCGGCTACCGCGTGGACGCGCAGCCGCAGATTCCCGGCGATCCGCAAGCCTGGCGCTCGCTGTGCCGGCGCTCCGGCGTCTACCGCTGCACCGACGGCGGCGCGCCCCTGGCGCTGCCCGACGACGAAGGTTACGTGAAGGGCGCCTCCACCACCGGCGGCAAGGAGCCGGACGACCACTACCTGCATGAATCGCTCTTTCGCTGGACCGGCTGGAGCCTGGTCGCGCCGCGCCCCGGGCGCACGCTGCGCGACCGCCAGGACGCCGACAGCGGCGTGCAGGGCGAAGTGCCCGAAGACGTGCGGGACACCGTCAGCGAAAAAGGCAACGGCCTGGCCGTCAGCTTCGCCGCGCTCAAGGGCAGCCTGCCGCGCCTGCGCTTCGGCATGCCCTACCGCTTCCGCGCGCGGCTGGTCGACCTGGCCGGCAACAGCCTGGCGCATGACGATCCCTCGCTGGAGCACGACGACAACGTCACCCAGCCGGTCACCTACTGGCGCTTCGAGCCGGTGGATCCGCCCGCCCTGCTGCACCGCGCCCGCACCAGCGAAGGCGAATCGCTCGAACGCATGGTGATCCGCAGCAACCTCGGCATGGATCCCGCCGCCTACCGCGACAGCCCGGACTTCAAGGACGCGGCCAAGCAATCCGCCTCGGCGGACTTCGAATACACGCCCGCCAACGAACGCCACGTCGTGCCGCCCAAGTCCTCGCAGCTGCAATGCGAAACGCACGGCCTGTTCGATGCCCTGATGGGCAGCCCCGCCGGCATCAAGCAGGCCTACGAAATCTCCGCGCGCGACGCCGCCACGCTGTATGACGCGGGCCCGGGCACGCAGATCGAACTGATCACGCCGCAATCGCTGGACAAGATCGCTACCACCGACGCCGTGCCTCCCGGCCCGCCCTCGGCCGAGCGCCCGACCGGCGAGCGCCTCGCCGCCGGGCAGTACGTCATCCACCGCGAGGCGCGGGTCCGCACGCCCTACCTGCCGGACCCGGCGGCGGGCGGCTTCGCGCTGCGCGCGCAGGCCGGCCACGCCCTGCCCGGCGTGACCGGGCCCAAGGTCCTGGGGCCCAGCGCGGTCATCGCGCAGACGCCTGCCCAGGAACTGGTGCTGCTCGTCAAGCACGCCGGCGCCTGGCCCGACGCGCAGGGATTCCGCATTGTCCTGCAGGAGCGCAAGGCCACGCTGGACGATCCGCCCTGCGCCGAGCGCTATCCCGACGACGGCGCGCCCTCCTGGGACGAGGCCGAACGCGTTCTCACCTTCTACCTGCCCAAAGGCCGCATCGCTCGGCTGCGCTATTCCAGCTTCGTCAATCCGGGGCTCGCGAACACCTTCGGCATTCCCGCGTGGGCCGGCAACGAAGGCGAGCGCGCCACGCTCCGCCTGTCGTCCGTGCTCGGCAGTTGCTGGATGGTCACGCCCTACCGGCCGCTGGTGCTCGTCCACGCCACGCAGCAGCCGGTGTGCGATCCCGTCCTGCTGCTGCCCGGCCAACCCCAGCGCGGCGCCGGCGAACCGCACGTGGACCTGCAGGCCCGCGTGCGGCTGCACGGCCCCACCACGGGCAAGATCGAGGTCGAGGCGGACTGGCAGGAATGGGTCGACGATCCCGACAAACCCCGTCCCGAGCGCGTGGCCGGCCATGGCGTGCTGGCCGAGATCCCGCTGACGGAAAACTACGCCAACCTCTTCAGCCTGAGCAACGCGGTCGAAGAACAGCAGGTCGACCCCGCCAAGCCGCGCGCGCCCGGCAACCGCCACGAATTCGGCGACACCCGCTTCCGCCTGATCCGCTACCGCCTGCGCGCCACCACCCGGTTCCGCGAATACCTGCCGCCCGCGCTCTACGAGCAAGCGGACAAGGTGACGCGCGCGGGCCCCGTGGCCGACGGCCCGCTGGTGGAAACCGGCGCGGACGACGACCCGGGCGCGCCCGTGCGCGTGCGCGACGGCGCCGCGCAGAACACCGTCGTGCGCGCCAGCGCGCCGCCGGACGCGCCCCGCCTCATGTACGTGCTGCCCACGTTCCGCTGGCAGGAAACCGCGAGCGCCGCCAAGCTCGACGTGACGCGGCTGGGCAACGGGTTGCGCGTGTGGCTGGAGCGTCCGTGGTTCTCGTCCGGCGACGGCGAACTGCTCGGCGTGGTGATCTACGGCGACGGCAGGAACTTCACCGACGTCCCCGACACCCTGACGCCGCTGGTGACGCAATGGGGCATGGACCCGCTCTGGGACACGCCCCAGCCCAAGCACCGCACGCGCGTATCCGACTTCCCCGCGCGCGTGGCCGACGAGGTCGTCACCCTGCAGGAAATCCCCACGCAGCAGGTTCACGTCGTGGGCCACCGCGTGCGCTGGCACGAAGAGCGGGCGCGCTGGTATTGCGATATCGAACTCGATCCCGGGCGCGCCTACATGCCCTTCGTGCGGCTGGCGCTGGCGCGCTACCAGCCCAACGCCATCGATTCGGCCAAGCTGTCGCGGGTGACGCAGGCGGAATTCTCGCAGGTGCTGCCGCGCCGACGCGCGCAGTTCGAACAGAAGCGCGGCCGCCTGAGCTTCAGCCTGCGCGGCGTGGTGCCCGCGCACGGGCCGATGAAATTCCCGCTAGACTCGGAATACCTGGACATCTCCTTCATCCCCGGCATCGGCCAGACGCCCGAGACCGGCCGCAACCGCGTCGAGCTGGTGTTCCAGACCCGCGACCCGGCGCTGGACAGCGACCTGGCCTGGAGCGACGCCTCGGTGCTGGCCTCCGGCCTGCTCGACCCGGCCGGCGCGGCCGCCGCGCCCGTTCCCCCGATCATCACCGACCGCCTGCGCGAACTGCCGCTGCGCGAGATCGCAACGCCCGCCGCGCTGAACGAACTGGCCTGGCTGGGCGAAGGCCTGGCGGCCGGCCCCGTCGTGCGCTTCCCGCCGGTGCTGGAAGGCCCGATCCTGGGCGACCTGCTGGATCCGGTCATCTGGTCGGCCGGCGTCGCGATCCCCGACCGCGGCGGCAAGCCCGCCCGCATCGCGGTGCGCGAATACGAGCGCTACTACACGGACGAGTGGGTGCCCGAACAGCGCGGAGGCGCCCAGCGCCGACGGCGGGTGGTGGAGGAGCGGCTGGTGTACACGGCGTTCTTCGAACTCTAGCGATACCGCGCGCGCCAGCGCCTGTTGCTCCTGACAGCGCTTCGCGCAAGCCCGAGGGCCGCTCTCCCGCAGGCCCTAGCCCAGCGCGCCGCTCTCCCGCAGGCGCGCCGCCTGCGCGGCGTCGATGCCCGCTTCGGCGAGCACGTCGTCGCTGTGCTCGCCGAAGGCGGGCGCGGCGCGCGGCGCCGGGGCCTGGCTGCGGCCGTACTTGATGGCCTGGGCGAACCCCCGGTAGCTGCCCACCACCGGATGCGCGAAGGTCGAGATCATGCCTTCCGCCCGGACCTGCGGAAAATCGAACATGTCCTCCACGCCGCGCGCCGCCGCGCAGGGCACGTCCTCGCCGAACAGCGCTTCCCATTGCAGCGCGGTCCTGCCGCGCAGCGCCTCGCGCAACAGCGGCACGATCTCGTCGCGGTGCCGGGCGCGCTTGCGCACCGAGTCGTAGCGCTCGTCGGCCGCCAGCGCGTGCAGGCCGGTCCTGGCGCACAGCGCCTGCCAGAAATGCGGCGTATTCGCCGAGATGTACAGGTAGCCCTCGCCGGTGGGATGGATCCCCGTGATGCCGCCCGAGCGCATGTCGCGCCCGATCTGCCGGGGCTCGCCCTCGGCCCACACCAGACGCGCCGACTGCAGCGCCAGCGCGCTGCGCAGCAGGGAAACGCCCACGTACTGGCCCCGGCCGCTACGCTCGCGCTCGTACAGCGCGGAGGCCACGCCCGAGGCCACCATGGCGGACGCGTAATAGTCCACCACCGACCCGTAGAGCACCTCGGGCGGCCCCTCGGGCTTGCCCTGCAACGCGCACATCCCGGTCATGGTCTGCAGCACCTGGTCGTAGCCCGCCTTGTCTTTCAGCGGCCCGGTTTCGCCGTAGCCGGTGACCGCGCAATAGATCAGCCGCGGATTGATCTCCGCCAGCTGCTCGTAGGCGATCCCCAGGCGCGGCGGCACGGCGGGCCGGAAGTTATGCACCAACACGTCGGCGCGCGCGACCAGCTCCCGCAGCACGGCCCGGGCGTCCTCGCGCTTCAGATCCAGCACCAGCCCGCGCTTGCCGCGGTTGACGCCCAGGAAGGCCCGGCTCTCCGCCTCCAGCGTCGACGGATACTTGCGCAGATTGTCGCCCGCGGGCGGCTCCACCTTGATCACGTCCGCCCCCTGGTCCGCCAGCAGCGCGCAGCCGTAGGGGCCGGCGATATAGGCGCTCAGGTCCAGGACCCGCACGCCGTCCAGCGGGCCCGCGCTCGCCGGCATCGTCGCGGCGGCCGTCATCGCGCCCCCTCGCCCGCGACCATGCGCAGGACCGCCTCGGCGCGGCGCAGGAACGGACCGTCGATCATGCGGCCGTCCACCACGAAGGCGGCGACGCCTCTGGCGCCGGCCTCGCCGGCCGCCTGCACCACCCGGCGGGCATGCGCCACTTCCGCGTCGGTCGGCCGGAAGGCGGCGTTGGCCAGCGCCACCTGCCTGGGATGAATGCAACTCTTGCCGATGAACCCCAGGCGGCGCGCCAACTCGGCCTCCGCCTGGAAGCCCGCCGTATCCTCGATGTCGGCAAACGCCGAATCGTAGGCGAACACGCCCGCCTCCGCCGCCGCCAGGCGCACCGTCAGCATCGCCTGGCGCACCGCCGCGGGTTCGCGCCGATCGATGCCCGCGGGCTCGAACAAGTCACCCAACCCGAGCTGCAGGCCCACCACGGCGGGATGGGCCGCGGCCAGCGCCGCCGCGCGGCGCAACGCCCGCGGCGACTCGATATTCAGCAGCAGCCCGACGGGATGGTCCACGCCGTTGGCCCGCCGCGCCTGATCGATCGCGCCCGCCGCCGTCCGCACGTCCGCCTCGCTCTCCGCCTTGGGCAGGTTCACCATGCCCAGGCCCTTGCGCACCACCGCCTGCAGATCCGCATGAAAATGCGCCGAATCCAGCGCATTGACGCGCACGATCAGCGTCTTCGCGGCCGCGCCCGCCTCGGCGGACCCCAGCAGGCCGGCCAGATGCCCGCGGGCCTCCTCCTTGCGCTCGGGCGCCACGGCGTCCTCCAGATCGAACGACAGGGCGTCGGCCGGACCGGCCAGCGCCTTGGCGAACAACTCGGGACGCGATCCCGGAACGAACAGTTTGCTTCTCATGCGTGGACTCTCGGGTAACGGCGTTTTCCGCTCATTGGATGGAGATATTGCGATCGGCCGCCACCTGCTTCCACTTGGTGGCGTCGGCCTGCACCAGCGCCGCGAACTGCGGCGCGGTCAGCTCGGCCGGAACCGCGCTTTCCTCGGCGAACATGGCGCGCATCCTGGGATCGTTGACGATGCCCCGGATCTCCGCGTTGAGCTGCTCGACCAGCGGCGCGGGCGTGCCCGCGGGGGCCAGCACGCCCCACCACAGTTCCACCGAATAGCCGGGCTGTCCTTCGCCGATGGTGGGCAGATCCGGATAGAACTGCGAACGCTCGGGCGACGTCACCGCCAGGACGCGCAGCTTGCCGCCCTTGAGCAGCGAGGCCGTGGACGCGAAGCTGCCAATCACGAAATCGACCCGTCCGCCCGCAAGATCGTTGAGCGCATGCGACATGCCCTTGTACGGAACGTGGACGAAGGTCGTCTTCTCGCCCCCCGCCAGGATCTCGCTGGCCATCTGGTTCACCGATCCCAGCCCCGCGCTGCCGTAGGTCAGCTTGCCCGGCTCCTTGCGGCCCACGGCCAGCAGGTCCGCCATCGACCGGTACGGGGACTCCTGCCCCACCACCAGCGCCATCGGGCTGCGCGCCAGCATCGCCACCGGCGCGAAGCTGCTCACCACGTCGTACTTCAGGTTGGTCTGCACCGCCGCGTTGGTCGTCAGCGTGGACGACGACAGCATCAGCACCGATCCGTCCTTGGGCGCCCGGGCCACGTATTCCGCGCCGATGGCGCCGCCCGCGCCGGGGCGGTTCTCGACGATGACCGTGGACGAAATCCGGCCGCCCAGCTTTTCGGCCAACACGCGCGCGAACACGTCGTTGCTGCCGCCAGGCGGAAACGGCACCACCATCGTGATCGTCTGCGGCAAGGCGGGCGGCGCGGCGGCCGCGCCCGCGGCCAGCCCTCCGGCCAGGCACGCGGCCGCCAGGCGCGCGAGGATTCTGTTCATGGCATGTCTCCCTGACTGCGGTCCGGCGTGCATGCGACGCATGCCTGAAAGGCGCCAGCCGTTCTTGTCTTGTCGCAGCGATACTAGGCCGCCCGACTGATGATATAAAGCGAGGATTCTTAAAACACTACGTGAGGATTTCTGATGAAGATCGAATCTTTCCGTACCCTCAACGCCGTCCTGCGCGGCGGCAGCTTCGCGGCGGGCGCGGCCGACATGAGCCTGTCTCCCAGCGCGGTCAGCCTGCAGATGAAGCAGATGGAGGAATACTTCGGACAGCCCCTGTTCGACCGCTCCGCGCTGCAGGTCAGGCCCAACGCCTTCGCCGCCGAAGTCGACGCCGTCCTGCAGGACGCGCTGTCGCGGCTGGACGAACTGCGCCGGCGCAGCACGCCCGAAGTCGAAGGACGCGTCAGGCTCGGCACCATCGAACCGCTGCAAGTCACCTTGCTGCCGCCCCTGCTGCGCGTGCTGCGGGAACGCTACCCAAGGCTGGACGTCCGGCTGGTGCGCGGCCGCGGCACCGAACTCGCCGAGAAACTGAAAACCGGCGAAATCGACGCCGCCATCATCGCCCGCCCGGAAACCGGCGGCTCCAGCCGGCTAGCCTGGACGCCGCTGTTCCGCGAAAAGCTGGTGCTGATCGCCCCGCCCCATTCACGGGAAAAAACCGTCGCGGAACTGTTCCAGCAATACGAATGGATCCGCTTCGACAAGACCACCATCGGCGGCCGCCTGGCCGCGCGCTACGTCGCGCGCCACGCCCCCTTCGCCCGATGCCGCATCGACCTCCAGTCGCTGGCCGCCCTCACCGCGCTGGTATCCGAGGGCCTGGGCGTTTGCATCCTCCCCGAGCCCGGCCCCAACCTCCTCGACGTCCATCCCGTCCGCGTGCTGCAACTGGGCAAGGACGCGCCCTACCGCCAGATCGCCTTCGTATGCCGCCAATCGGACCAGGACAACCGCCTGGTGCAAGCCCTGCTGGACGGCGCGCAACGCTAAACGAGGCTGCCCTCCACACAACCCTCGCCGCCCTCGCAAGCCGCCGTCCCAAGGGACCGGCAAAGCGGCAGCGCAGCAAAGCAACAAAACGACAAAGCAACAAAGCAACCGCTTTCGAAAAAAACCATCCAATCCGACGAACCGCGTAAGCCCCAAAAGGCCGCCCGCGCGGCCGGCTTGGGGCGGGCCCCGCAAGATCTTCGATCACCCCACTACCCGGGGCGAGAACCCCAAGCACCCAGCCCTCCCCAGCGACCGCCTGGTTTCAACCACCAGAGCCCGTCGCGTCGGGGGCCTGGGGTGCGCGGGGCGTCGATAAGCCCGAGGGAATCTGAAGGAACCGCCGCAGGCGGTGACGAAGATGACAAGGGGGCAGTCCGGAGCGAAGGCTCCGGACCGCAATCGTGGCCCCGCGCGCCCCAGGCCCCCGACGCGACGGGCGCCCCAAGAACGCAGCAAACCCACCCCAAGCCCACAGCCTCAACACACGAAAGCCACACGCCCCCCGCCCCTCACCCGCCCACAGAAACAGCAGCCCCAAAAAAAAGGGTGCCCGAAGGCACCCAAATCCACCCTACAACAGCAACTACAACTGCATCACTCTCCTACCCTGTCCGCTTACGCGGCCTTCTGGGCCTTGCCGTGCTCGAACTGGGCTTCCTCGGTTGAGCCCGTCAGCGCCGTGGTCGAGGACTGGCCGCCTTCGATCGTCTGCGTCACGGCGTCGAAGTAGCCCGTGCCCACTTCGCGCTGGTGCTTCACGGCGGTGAAGCCCATCTCGGCAGCGGCGAATTCCTTTTGCTGCAATTCCACGAAAGCGCTCATCTGGCGGCGAGCGTAGCCGTGGGCCAGCTCGAACATCCCGTAGTTCAGCGCGTGGAAGCCGGCCAGCGTGATGAACTGGAACTTGTAGCCCATCGCGCCCAGCTCGCGCTGGAACTTGGCGATCGTGCCGTCGTCCAGGTTCTTCTTCCAGTTGAACGACGGCGAGCAGTTGTACGCCAACAGCTTGCCCGGGAACTGGCGATGAACGGCCTCGGCGAACTTGCGGGCGTACTCCAGATTGGGCGTGGACGTTTCGCACCAGATCAGATCCGCGTACGGCGCATAGGCCAGACCGCGCGAAATCGCCTGATCGATACCGGCGCGGGTGCGGAAGAAGCCTTCCACGGTGCGCTCGCCGGTGATGAAGGGGCGGTCGTTTTCATCCACGTCGCTCGTCACCAGGTCCGCCGCGTCCGCGTCGGTGCGCGCCAGCAGCACGGTGGGCGTGCCCATCGTATCGGCCGCCAGGCGGGCCGACACCAGCTTCGACACCGCTTCGCGGGTGGGCACCAGAACCTTGCCGCCCATGTGGCCGCATTTCTTCACCGAAGCCAGCTGGTCTTCGAAGTGCACGCCCGACGCGCCGGCCTCGATCATGGCCTTCATCAGTTCGAAAGCGTTCAGCACGCCGCCGAAGCCCGCTTCGGCATCGGCCACGATCGGCGCGAAGAAATCGATATAGCCCTCGTCGCCCGGGTTCTTGCCTTCCATCCACTGGATCTGATCGCAGCGCGACAGCGAATTGTTGATGCGGCGGACCACCTGCGGCACCGAGTTGGCGGGGTACAGCGACTGGTCGGGGTACATCTCGCCGGCCAGGTTGGCGTCGCCGGCGACCTGCCAGCCCGACAGATAGATGGCCTTCAGGCCGGCCTTGACCTGCTGCATGGCCTGGTTGCCGGTGAGGGCGCCCAGCGAATTCACGAACGGCTCGCTATGCAGGAGTTCCCACAGGCGGGTGGCGCCGCGGCGCGCCAGCGTGTGTTCCACGCCGATGGAGCCGCGCAGGCGGATGACGTCTTCGGCGCTGTAGTCGCGCTTGATGCCTTGCCAGCGGGCGTTCTCGGCCCAGTCCTTCTGCAGATTGCGGATTTCGGTTTCGCGGGTGCTCATGGTGATGCTCCTGGTCAGTGATGGGAAAGACTTCAAAAAGATTCGCGTCTTGCATTGCGTGAATCGTTGGAGAAAGTCTATGCCTCTGCTGCAGAGCAAGGTGAGCTTATGTCTTATACAAGACGAAAAATATTCTTCATTAAAATCAATGAATTACAAAATAAATTTCGTATCACGAAACGCAATTGTCATCTGTGAAATGGACCGGCGCTGCTGCGCAGCAGGCACTTTCATATGGCGAAGGTTACATTTCACCATGCAAAAAATGAGGCCCTTCCAAGCGCCTACAATGCGTGCATTCCCCCTGTTTCCCTGATTCCGCCATGACCTTGTCCCACGGCCCGCTCGGCCAGAGCGTGTCCTACGTCTCGCAGTACGACCCGACCCTGCTCTTTCCCATCGCGCGCTCGCACAATCGCGCCGCCTTGAACCTGGCAGACGACAAGCTCCCGTTCACGGGCGTAGACCTCTGGAACGCCTACGAACTGTCGTGGCTGGACGCCAAGGGCAAGCCCCGCATCGCCATGGCCACTTTCTCGGTGCCGGCCGACAGCCCGAACATCATCGAATCCAAGTCGTTCAAGCTCTATCTGAATTCGTTCAACCAGACCCGGCTGGTCAATTCGGCCGCCTTGCGCGGCCGGCTGGAGCGCGACCTGAGCGCCGCGGCCGGCGCCCCGGTCGGGCTGGATTTCTTCCTGCCCCAGCGCTTCTCCGAATTGCAGATGGGCGAACTGGACGGCATTTATATCGACAAGCTGGACATCGAGATCGATACCTACGAGCCGGCGCCGGAGGTGCTGCGCACCCGTCCGGGCGACATGGTCGAGGAAACGCTGGCCTCGCGCCTGCTGAAGTCGAACTGCCCGGTCACGGGCCAGCCCGACTGGGCCAGCGTGCAGATCCGCTACCGCGGCGCGCCCATCGACCGCGAATCCCTGCTGCGCTACATCGTCTCGTTCCGCCAGCATGCGGAATTCCACGAGCATTGCGTCGAGCGCATCTACACCGACATCATGCACGCCTGCCGGCCCGAGCTGTTGACGGTCTACGCACGCTACACGCGCCGCGGCGGCCTGGACATCAACCCGTGGCGCAGCAATTTCGAAGCCGCGCCCCCGGCGGACCTGCGCACGGTCCGCCAGTAGCGCCTGCCCTTATTTCACGAAGGGTTCGGGCCGCGGCGTTTCGTCTTCCGACGGCGGCAGCAGCGGGTACTGGATCGCCGGCTGGTCGCCCGTCAGCGTCTTCAGGAACGCCACGATCTGCGCGTTCTCGTCCGGCGAGAAGGTCCGGCCCAGCTGCAGCCGGCCCATCACGTCCACGGCTTGCGTCAGCGTGGCCGCCTCGCCGTCATGGAAGTACGGATAGGTCAGGGCCACGTTGCGCAAGGTGGGCACCTTGAAGTTGAAGCGGTCGGCGTCCTTGCCCGTCACCGCCGCGCGCCCTTCCGCCTTGTTGTCCGTCTGGTAGGGCGCGACCAGGCCCATCTTCTGGAACGAATTGCCGCCCACCGCCACGCCGTTGTGGCACGCCACGCAACCGCTGTTCTTGAACAGCTCGTAGCCGGCCAGCTCACGCACCGTCAGCGCCTTCTTGTCACCGCGCAGCCACTGGTCGAAGCGCGAATTGGGCGTCACCAGCGTTTCCTCGAACGCGGCCAGCGCGCCGGTCACCTCGTCTATCGTGATCCCGTCCTTGCCGAAGACCTGCTTGAACTCCGCCCGGTAGCCGGGGATGGAATTCAGCACCTGGATGGCCAGCTCGTGGGTGGACGCCATCTCCATCGGGTTCGCGATCGGCCCGCCCGCCTGCTCGCGCAGGTCCTTGGCGCGCCCGTCCCAGAACTGCGCGATGTTGAGGCTGGAGTTGAGCACCGTAGGCGAGTTGATCGAACCCTGCTGCCACTGGTGGCCGATGGAAGCCTTGAGGTTGTCCGAGCCGCCCATGCCCAGGTTGTGGCAGGAGTTGCAGGAAATCGCGCCGGACCGCGACAGGCGCGGATCGAAGAACAGCTTCTTGCCGAGCTCGACCTTGGCCGGCTCCTTGATGACGGCCGGTTCCACCGGCTGTATCGGTTCCTGCGACGCGGCCGAGGCCAGAGTGGTCCAACAGCTCAGGGCGATCCCCGCAGCCAGCAACGCGCTTGCCTTACTCATATGCTTCTCCTGGGTAATAACCTCTTCGTATGCAGGGTCATTACATCAGGCTGAAGCCGGGCGGGCTTTGCGTCGCGTCAAACGGCCGCCGCGGCGGCGGCCGGGGAGATCAGGAGCGGGCCGCCGCTCCGGCCGCGGCGGGCGGTTCGGCGCGGCGCGCCTGCACCGCGATCCATTGCGCCAGCAGGGCCGCCACCGCGAACGCCACGCCCGCGCCCACCCAGGGGCCCTGACGCAGGCCCGCGTCCAGCAGCAGGCCGAACGCCAGCGGTCCCAGGGCCGAGCCCACGTCCATGCCGGAGTAAACCAGGCCATAGACCGAGCCCGCGGAACCCTTGGGCGTCACGCGGCGGATCAGCATGTCGCGGGACGGCGCGGCCACGCCGGAGCAGAAGCCGGCCAGCGCGACGACCGGCGCGGCCAGCACGGCCGGCACCAGGCCGAGCGCCAGCACCACCAGCGTCAGGCCCGCCAGGATCAGCGCCACCATCACGGTGCGCTCCGTGCGCGGCGTGGCCGAGACGAGGAAGCCGCCCGCGGCCATGCCCACGGCGGAGGCCACCATATAGCCCGACAGCGCCGAGCTGGCGGCGACCTTCGACAGGTCGTACAGCTGGCCCAGGAGCGGAATGGTGTAGTTCTGCACCGAGGAGAGCGCGATCGAGGTGCAGGCGAAGAACAGGAACGCGCCCCACAACGCCGGCTTGGACAACAGCGTGGCCAGGGTGGCCAGCACGCCTTCCTGCGGCTTGGCCGCCGGCCTCACCGCGGGCTTGGCGGCCTCGGGCTCGGCCTGGCCTTCCTGCGGCAGCGGACCGCCCAGCAGGTCGCGGCCCAGCACCGTCAGCAACAGCACCAGCGCGACCAGGCCGGCCGCGCTATAGGCCGCCACCCGCCAGTCCGCCAGCAGCGTGATGGTCGTCATGAACACGGGCGTGAGCGCCCAGCCCAGGTTGCCGGTCAGCCCGTGCGCGGAGAACGCATGCCCCAGGCGCGGCGCGGTGATGCGATGGTTGATGATGGAATAATCGGCCGGGTGGAACACCGAATTGCCGATGCCGCCCACGACGGCGGCCGCGATCAGCATCGCGTAGCCATTGGCCGACCCGATCAGCAGCCCGGACAGCACGAAGCACGTCAGCCCGAACCACAGCACCGGCCGCGCCCCGATCCGGTCCACGACGAAGCCCGACGAGGCCTGCCCGATGCCCGACACCACGTAGAAGGTCGAGACCAGCAGCCCGAGGCGGGCGAAGTCCAGCCCGAAGGCATTGCCCAGGGAAACATAGAGCGAGGGCAGGACCAGTTGGAAAAAGTGCGAGGAAGCATGGGCCACCCCGATCAGCAGGATGATCTTCCAGTCGCGCCGGCGGACGGCGGCGTCCATGGCCAGGGTATTCGCAGCGGTGTTCATTGCAAAAGGCCGCGGGCAGCGGCAAGGTGCGCGGCGCCTGCGGCAGCGCGCGGGTTGTCTCCGGCAACGTCCGGGCGCTCCAGGCGTTGGATTCTGGGCGATTGCGGCGCGGGCGCCGTGCCGGTCGGGCCGGCGGATCGCTCTTAGAGTGTAACGGCGGCTGCCTTGCGCGAGCCTGCCGCCGTCATGCAAACCTTACCTGCGCGGGATGATCCCCCGATTACAGGGCCTTCTCGCGGATGGCGGGCCAGGCGCGCTGCAGGTAGTACAGCATCGACCACACCGTCAGCACCGCCGCGACCACGATCAGCACGTCGCCCAGCAGCTTGGTGCTGACGCCGTGGATCGGCTGGTTGTACAGCAGGCACGGGATCGCGATCATCTGCGCGGCCGTCTTGAACTTGCCGAGGCGGTGCACCGCCACGCTGGCGCTGGCGCCGATCTTGGCCATCCATTCGCGCAAAGCGGAAATCGTGATTTCCCGGCCGATGATGATCAGGGAAATGAAGGCATCGACGCGGCTGAGGTCCAGCAGGACGATCAGCGCGGCGCAAACCATGAGCTTGTCGGCCACCGGATCCAGGAAAGCGCCGAAGGCGGAAGTCTGGTTCCAGCGGCGGGCCAGCCAGCCGTCGAACCAGTCAGTCAGGGCCGCGATGATGAAGGCCCAGGCAGCGAGGGTGTCGCGCGTGGGCACGGACATCCAGCTCTCGGGCAGGTAGAACAGCCCGACCACCAGCGGAATCATGGCGATGCGCAGCCATGTCAGGATAATGGGTACGTTAATTGGCATAGTGTCCGTATGCTAACAGTAAGATGGGGGCCCCCCCCCGAAGCGCCTGCGGCGCTTCCCCCCCAGGGGGGCGCCGCTGCGGACCGGCGGAGCCGGATCCGCGCGGCCTGGCTTGGGCGATCCGCGACTGTCGGGGCATCTGCGCTATAGGCTACGAGAGTGTGGGCAGCCTTATCGTAGGGCTTCATAGATGCGGATGGCCAGCTCTTGGGAGATGCCGTCCACGGACGCCAGGTCTTCGATGCTGGCGGAGGCCACGCCGGAGAAACCGCCGAACCGGGCCAGCAGGCGCTGGCGGCGGCGGGCGCCGACGCCTTCGATTTCCTCCAGGCGGGACACGTTGCGCGCCTTGGCGCGGCGCGCGCGCATGCCGGTGATGGCGAATCGGTGCGCCTCGTCCCGCACCTGGGCGATCAGCATCAGGGCGGCGGATTCGCCGCCCAGCGCGACCGGCGGCCGCTCGTCGGCGAACACCAGGGTTTCCAGGCCGACCTTGCGCCCTTCCCCCTTGGCCACGCCCACCAGCGTCTGGACGTCCAGGCCCAGCTCCACGAACACTTTACGGGCCACTTCCACCTGGCCCTTGCCGCCGTCGATCAGCACCAGGCCGGGCATGGGCGCCTCGCCGTCGGCCACCTTGGCGAAGCGGCGGGTCAGCACCTGGCGCATGGCGGCGTAATCGTCGCCGGGTGTGATGCCGGCGATGTTGTAGCGGCGGTAGAGCGAAGGCTGCATGTCGTGGTGCTCGAACACCACGCAGGACGCCTGCGTCGCCTCGCCGGCGGTATGGCTGATATCGAAGCACTCGATGCGCAGCGCATCCAGCGCCGCTTCGTCGGTGTCCAGTTCCAGCGCCTCGGCCAGCGCCAGCGTGCGGGCCGCGCGGGCCCCGGATTCGGTCAGCGCGCGCGCCAGGGCCATCTCGGCATTCTTTCCGGCCTGTTCCAGCCATGCCCGGCGAGTGCCCTGCGGACGCGTCAGCACCCGCGAGGGCCGGCCGCCGGCCTGCTCCACCAGCAGGTCGATCAGGCCTGAATCCGGCAACGCGTGCGAACAGACCAGCACGGGCGGCAAGGCATTGTCGGTGTAGTGCTGGGCCACGAAGGCCTCCAGCACCTGGGGCGCCGCCTCGCCCTCGGCGTGCGAGGGGAAGAACGGCTTGTCGCCCAGGTGGCGGCCGCCTCGCACCATCGCCAGGTTCACGCAGACCTTGCCGCCGGCGATGGCCACCGCGATGATGTCGGTGTCTTCGCCGCTGACGTTTTCCATGGTCTGCTGGTGCAGCACGCGGGCCAGCGATCCCATCTGGTCGCGCAGCGCGGCGGCCTCCTCGAAGCGCAGCTCGCCGGCGGCCTGCAGCATGCGGGTTTCGATCTCGCCCATCACGTCCTTGGCTTCCCCGTTCAGGAAGCGCACGGCGCGCTGCACGTCGCGCTCGTACTCGGCCGCCTCGATGGCGCCTACGCAGGGCGCCGAGCAACGGCCGATCTGATGCAGCAGACAGGGCCGCGAGCGGTTGGCGAAAACGGTGTCCTCACAGGTGCGCAGGCGGAATACCTTCTGCAGGATCTGGATGGTTTCGCGCACGGCCCAGGCATTGGGGAACGGGCCGAAATACTGGCCGCGCTTGTTGGTGGCGCCGCGGTAATAGGCGATGCGCGGCCAGGCGTGGCCGGTGATCAGCAGGTACGGATAGGACTTGTCGTCGCGGAACAGGATGTTGTAGCGCGGCTTCAGGCTCTTGATGAGGTTGTTTTCCAGGATCAGCGCTTCCGCCTCGGAGCGCGTGACCGTCACCTCCAGCCGCGCCACCTTCGCCACCATCTGGGCGATGCGCGGGCTGGCCAGGTTCTTCTGGAAATACGACGAGACGCGCTTCTTCAGGTCGCGCGCCTTGCCGACATACATGACCTCGCCGGCCGCATCCAGGTGCCGGTATACGCCCGGCAGGTGCGGCAGGTCAGCCAGGAACGATTTGAGATTGAAGTCGTCGGGCATTCTGATAACGGGTTTCGGCCTGCAGGGTATCCCAGTCCGGCGCATCGAAGCGCGGCATCAGCCGGCGGATCCGGGCCACGGATTCGGGCGGATGCTCGAACTCCAGGCGCGACAGCAGTTCGTCCGCCAGGTCCGGCCGGTTGCATACCAGTACCATATCGCAACCGGCGCCCAGCGCGGCCTTGGCGCGGGCCAGGATGTCGCCCGCCACCGAGGCCCCTTCCATCGTCAGGTCGTCCGAGAACACCACGCCGTCATAGCCCAGGCGCTTGCGCAGGATGTCCCGCACCCAGCGCTTGGAGAAGCCGGCGGGATGCTTGTCCACCTTTGGATAGATCACGTGCGCGGGCATCACCGAGGGCAGCACCGCGTCGCCCAGCCAGGCGTACGGCGCGGCGTCTTCCTCCAGGATGCGATCCAGCGGGCGCTCGTCCACGGGGATCTCGTGGTGCGAATCCGCTTCCACGAAGCCGTGCCCCGGGAAATGCTTGCCGCAGGCCGACATGCCGGCCAGTTGCAGGCCCTGGATGAGCGCGCGCGACAGCATGGCGACCACGCGCGGATCGCGGTGGAAGGCGCGGTTGCCGATCACCTTGCTGACGCCGTAGTCCAGGTCCAGCACCGGCGTGAAGCTCATGTCCACGCCGCAGGCGCGCAGTTCGGCGGCCAGCACGTAGCCGGCCTCGGTCGCCAGGCGCATCGCCTGCAGCGGATCTCGGTCCCAGAGGGCGCCCAGCTCGCGCATGGCGGGCAGCGGGGTGAAGCCGTCTTCGCGGAAGCGCTGCACGCGGCCGCCTTCATGGTCCACCAGGATCAGCAGCGGTTCCTTGCGCGCCTTGTGGATCTGGCGAGTCAGGGCGGTCAGCTGGCGGCGGTTCTCGAAGTTGCGGGCGAAGAGGATGACGCCGCCGACCAGCGGATGGCGCAGGCGCTTCTTCTCTTCCTTCGTCAGCGCGTATCCCGCCACGTCGACCATTACGGGGCCGGGCGGCAGGACCGCCCTGGATTTTTTCTTGGCCATGTCAGGCTGTCCTTCTGTCTAAGTCTGGCAAGCCGGCCGGGGGGCGATAGGCTCGGGGCCCGCGGATCAAGGCTTGCGTTCGACCACCACGTAGGCGGCGGCCATGTCGGATTCGTCGGTAATGGAAACATGGGCCGCGCCGAAGCGCTGGACGTACCAGTCCAGCAGTTCGGGCGCGATCACCAGCACGGGCCGGCCGCCGGGCGCGTTCAGCGTCTGCACGCGCCGCCAGGTCATGGGCATGCGCATGCCCAATCCGATCGCCTTCGAGAAAGCCTCCTTGGCGGCGAAGCGCGTCGCCAGGAAGCGCAGGCCGCGCGCCGGATCGCGGGCGCGGCGGGCATGGAACTTCTGCAATTCCTCGGCGCCCAGGATCTTCTCGGCGAAGCGGTCGCCATGGCGCTGCAGCGCGCGTTCGATGCGATCGATGCGCAGCAGGTCCATGCCGATGCCGGCGATGGCCCCTGGGGCGGCGGCGCGGGGAGTCTCGGACATGGCGCGGGCTCGCGGCTAGCGGCGGGAACGGGTCGGCGGGCCGGCGGTCACAGACCGCGCAGCGCCTGCAGGCGCGCCTGCACCATCAGCGCCTTCATGTCGCGCACGGCCTTCTCCCAGCCGTCGAAGACCGCCTGCGCCACGATGGCATGGCCGATGTTGAGCTCGGAAATGCCGTCCAGCGCGGCCACCGGGGCGACGTTGCCGTAGTGCAGGCCATGGCCGGCGTTCACGCGCAGGCCATGGCGCAGCCCTTCGGCCACCGCCACGCGCAGGCGTTGCAGCTCGGCCTGCGCGGCGTCGCCCTCGGCTTCGGCGTAGGCGCCCGTGTGCAGTTCGATCACGGGCGCGCCGGCCTTGGCCGCCGCGGCGATCTGGACCGGATCCGGATCGATGAAGAGCGACACGCGGATGCCGGCTTCGGCCAACAGGGCCACCGCGTCGGATACCGGGCCCATGGCGCCCGCCACTTCCAGCCCGCCTTCGGTGGTGAGCTCGGTGCGCTTTTCAGGCACCAGGCAGACGTCGTTGGGCTTGACCGCGCAGGCGATCTCCAGCATTTCCGCCGTGACCGCGCATTCGAGATTCATGCGCGTGCGCAACTGCGGACGCATGGCGTAGACGTCCGCGTCCTGGATGTGGCGGCGGTCTTCGCGCAGATGCAGCGTGATCAGGTCGGCGCCGGCGTCTTCCGCGCGCAGCGCGGCGGCGACCGGGTCCGGATAGGTCGTGTGACGCTGCTGCCGCAGCGTGGCGACGTGATCGATGTTTACACCAAGTTCTATCATTGCGCGCTAGTCGTGACTGTAGTCGGTTCTTTCGTGTTTTCTTCCCAGCCGCCGCCCAGGGCCTTGTACAACTCGACGCGGTTGATCAGCGCCGCAAGGCCGGTCTGGACCAGCGACAGCTGGGCATTGAAAAAGTCCACCTGGGCGGTCTGCACCTGCAGGTAGCTGTCGATACCGTTGGTATACCGCAAATTCGACAGTTCGAGCGTGCGCGCCGACGAATCCTGCAGCGCGCGCAGGGCATCGAGCTGCGCGCCGTAGGTGGCTTCGCCCGCCAGCGCGTCCGATACTTCGCGGAACGCCTGCTGGATGGACTGCTCGTACTGCGCCACGGCGATGTTGTCGCGCGCCTTGGCCAGGTTCAGCCCTTCGCGGATGCTGCCGCCGGCAAACAGCGGCGTCGTGATCGACGGCGAAAAACTCCAGTAGCCCTGCCCGCCCTTGAACAGATCGCCCAGGGAGGGACTGGCCACGCCCAGCAGGCCGGTCAGGGAGATGGTCGGGAAGAAGGCCGCGCGCGCCGCGCCGATATTGGCGTTGGCGGACTTCAGCTGGTTCTCCGCGGCGAGGATGTCCGGACGGCGCTCCAGCAGATCGGACGGCAGCCCCGCGGGCACCGAGGCCAGCAGCTGGTCGCGGCCGAACGGCGCCGGCGCCGGCAGGTTCTCCGGCAGCGGCGTGCCCACCAGCAGCACCAGGGCGTTCATCGCCTGGGCGCGGGCGCGGGCCAGCTGCGCCAGGTCGGCCGAGGCCGTGTCCAGCAGCGTCTTGGCCTGGTTCAGGTCCAGTTCCGAGGCCACGCCGCCGTCGAAACGTCGCTTGACCAGGTCGTAGGATTCCTGGCGCGAGGCCAGGGTGCGCTGGGTGAGTTCCAGCTGGACTTCGGCCGCGCGCAGGTTGAAGTACGACTGCGCGACCGAGCCGACCAGCGTGATCTGGACGCTCTTCTGCGCCTGTTCGGTGGACAGGTACTGCTGGTACGCCGCCTCGGACAGGTTGCGCAAGCGGCCGAACAGGTCGATCTCGAACGTGGTCAGGCCGATGCCGGCCTGGTACGAGCTGCTGATGGAGCCGGCGCCGGGTTGCCGCATGTTCTGCGGCAGGTGCTGGCGCTGGCCCTGGATGCCGGCGCCGATGCTGGGCCATTGCGCGCCGCGCTGGATGCCGTACTGGGCGCGGGCTTCTTCCACGCGCTCGACGGCCACGCGCAGGTCGCGGTTGTTCGCCAGCGACAGCTCGATCAGGCTCTGCAGGCGCGGATCGCGGAAGAACTCGCGCCAGCCCAGGTCGGCCGTCGGCTGGCCTTCCTGCGGCATGACGCCGGTGGAAGGCTGCGTGCCCAGCGAGGTGGGCTTGGCATAGCCGCCGTACTGCACCTTGGGCTGGTCGGGCCACAGGCCGGACACCGGCGCATCCGGACGCTTGTAGTCGGGCGCCAGCGAGCAGCCGGCCAACGCCACCGCCACGAAGGCGGACAAGGCGGTCTGTCTGAACTTCAGGGCTTTCATTCCTTGCCCTCCTGGCCACCGTTGGGTTGTGCGGGATGTTGCGCGGCATCCGGCGCCGCTGACGCGGCAGCCTTCTTGGCGGCCTGCTCTTCCTCGAAGGCGCGCAGTTCGGCGCCCAGCAGGCGCGGGCGGGTCTTGAACAGGCCCAGCACCACCACGAAGAAGGTCGGCACGAAAATCACCGCGAACGGCGTGGCGGCAAGCATGCCGCCCAGCACGCCCAGGCCCACCGCGCGCTGGCTGGCGGCGCCGGCGCCGGTCGCCATGGCCAGGGGCACCACGCCCAGGATGAAGGCCAGCGAGGTCATCAGGATGGGACGGAACCGCAGCCTCGCGGCTTCCACCGCGGACTCGTACAGCCCCATGCCGCGGGCGTACTGGTCCTTGGCGAATTCCACGATCAGGATGGCGTTCTTGGCCGCCAGGCCGATCACGGTCACCATGCCCACCTGGAAGTACACGTCGTTGGACATGCCCAGCGCGCTGATCAGCGCCACGGCGCCCAGCATGCCCAGCGGCACCACCATCATCACCGAGATCGGGATCGCCCAGCTTTCATACAGGGCGGCCAGCACCAGGAACACCACCAGCAGGGACAGGCCCATCAGGATGGGAGCCTGGTTGCCGGCCTGGCGTTCCTGGTAGGACAAGCCGTTCCATTCGAAGCCGAAGCCCTGGGGCAACTGCCCCACCAGGCGTTCCATTTCGGCCATGGCTTCGCCGGTGGTGTAGCCCGCCGCCGCGTCGCCGCTGATGCGCATGGACTCGTAGCTGTTGTAGCGCACCACCTGCACCGGGCCCTGCTTCCATTCGGCCTTCACGAAGGTGGACAGCGGCACCATGCCGCCCTGGCTGTTGCGCGCGTTCAGCTGCAGCACGTCGTTGAGCTGCATGCGGTACGGCGCGTCGGCCTGCACCCAGATGTTCTGCATCCGGCCCATGTTGGGGAACTTGCTGAGGTAGGCGGAGCCGACCGCGGTGGAAATCAGCGAGGCGGCCTCGTTGAAGTCCACGCCCAGCGCCGCCGCCTTGTCGCGGTCGATCGTCAGGCTCAGCTGCGCGCCGGCGCCCAGGCCGGTGATCCGCACCTGCGACAGCACGGGGCTCTTCATGGCCATGCCCATCAGCTCGGCCGTGGCCGCCGCGAGGGCGTCGGAACCGGCCGAGGCGCGGTCCTGCAGGCGGAAGTCGAAGCCGGTGGCGTTGCCCAGCGAGGAGATGGCCGGCGGCACCAGGGTGAACACCTGGGCGTCGTGGATGCCCATCAGCTGCTTCTCGAACGCCTTGAAGGCGATCGCGCCGGCGGAATCCTTGCGCTCCTTGCGCTCGCTGAAGTCCTTCAGGGTGACGAACGCGATGGCGGCGTTCAGGCCGTTGCCGTTGAAGCTGTAGCCCTGCACGGCGATCACGTTCGCAACCGCCGGGACGTCCGCGAAGTACTTCTCGACCTGCTCGATGACGTCGACCGTGCGGTTCGCGGTGGCGCCCGTGGGCAGTTCGATGTTGCTGACCACGTAGCCCTGGTCTTCCTCGGGCAGGAACGACGACGGCAGGCGCAGGTACAGCCAGCCCAGCAGGATCACCAGCACCAGGAACGCCAGCATCATGCGGCCGCCCTTGTGCAGGATGCGCGAGACCCAGTTCTGGTAGCCGTGCGTGGTGGCGTCGAACTTGCGGTTGAACCAGCCGAAGAAGCCCTTCTTCTCGTCGTGGTGGCCCTTGGGCACCGGCTTGAGAATGGTGGCGCAAAGCGCCGGCGTGAAGGTCAGCGCCAGCAGGGCCGAGAAGAAGATCGACACGGCCATGGCCACGGAGAACTGGCGATAGATGACGCCCACGGAGCCGCTCATGAAGGCCAGCGGCAGGAACACGGTCACCAGCACCAGCGTGATGCCGATGATGGCGCCGCTGATCTGCGGCATGGCCTTCTTGGTGGCTTCCTTGGGTGGCAACCCTTCGGTCGCCATGATCCGCTCGACGTTCTCGACCACCACGATGGCGTCGTCCACCAGAATCCCGATGGCCAGCACCATGGCGAACATGGTCAGCACGTTGATGGAGAAGCCGAGCGCCAGCATCACCGCGAACGCCCCCAGCATTGCCACCGGCACGACGAGCGCCGGGATCAGGGTGTACCGGACGTTCTGCAGGAACAGATACATCACCAGGAACACCAGGATCATGGCCTCGACCAGGGTGTGGACCACCTGCTCGATCGACACCTTCACGTAGGGCGCGGTGTCGTAGGGAATGGAGTAGGTGATGTTGCCCGGGAAGTACTTGGACAGCTCCTCCATCTGCTGGCGCACGCCCTGGGCGGTGGCCAGCGCGTTCGCGTTCGGCGACAGCACGATGGCAAACGCCGCCGTGGGCTTGCCGTTCAGGCGGGCGCCGAACTGGTAGTTGTCGGCGCCGACCTCGATGCGGGCGACGTCGCGCAGCAGCACCTTGGAGCCGTCGGTATTGGCGCGCAGGACGATCTTGCCGAAGCCTTCGACGGTGCTCAGCTGGCCGTTGGCCGTGACCGTGGCGGTGATGCGCTGCGAATCCGGATTGGGCGGCGCCCCGATGCTGCCGCCCGAAATCACCACGTTCTGCTGGGCGATCGCCTGGTTGACCTGCGACATGCTCAGGTTGAAGCCCACCAGCTTGGCGGGATCGACCCAGACGCGCATGGCGCGCGGCGCCGCGAACAGCTGGAACTGGCCCACGCCGGGCACGCGCGACACCGGGTTCTTGATGTTGCGGGTGATGTAGTCGGCCAGCGCGGTCTGGTCCAGCGTGCCGTCGGTGGACGACACCGTGGCCACCATCAGGAAGCCCGTGCTGGTCTGTTCGTATTGCAGGCCCTGCTGCTGCACGGCGGTGGGCAGCTGCGCGACCACGTTGGACACGCGGTTCTGCACGTCCACCTGCGCCAGGTCGGGATTGGTGCCGGGCGCGAAAGTGGCGGTGATGGTCGAGGTGCCGTAGGAATCGCTGACCGACTCGTAGTAGATCAGGCCCTTGGCGCCGTTGAGCTGGTCCTCGATGATACTGGTGACCTGCTCGGCCACTTCGTTGGCCGACGCGCCGGGATAGGTGGCGGTGATCGTGATGGCGGGCGGCGCCACGTCCGGGTACTGCGACACCGGCATGTTCGGGATGGCCAGCACCCCGGCCAGCAGGATGAACAGGGCGACTACCCAGGCGAAAATCGGTCTATCAATAAAAAATTGCGGCATGTGGGCTGACTCTGAAAGCGATGCTCACGAAAGAGGAACGCGGCGCAAGCGCCGCGTGCCGCTTAAGATTTCTGGCCTGCGGCCTTGTCCTGCTGCGCAGGCTCGGCCGGCTTCGCGCCAGGCTGCTGGGCGGGCTCCGCGGGCTTGGCGCCCGGTTGCGCGGGGGGCTGGGCGCCCGGCGCGGCCGCGCCGCCCTTCTTCCATTCGCTGACCTGCACCGGAGCGCCGGGACGGATCTTCTGGAACCCTTCCACGACCACCACGTCGCCGGCCTTCAGGCCGCTGGTGACGACCCACTCGTTCTTGATGGCGCCGCCGGTGGTCACGGGCAACTGTTCGATCTTGTTGTCCTTGACCAGCATCAGGCTCTGCATGCCGTCGGCGGTGCGCTGCAGCGACTGCTGCGGCACCATCAGGGCCTTGTCGTCCACGCCCTGCTCCAGCCGCACGCGCACGTACATGCCGGGCAGCAGGATGCCGTCGGGATTGGGCACCTCGGCGCGCAGGTTCACCTGGCCGGTGGTCGGGTCCACGGTGATGCCGGTGAACAGCAGCTTGCCGGGATGGCCGTATTCCGAGCCGTCTTCGAGGACGATGGTGGCGCGGGCGGTGTCCTTGCCGACCTGCTGCAGCTGGCCGCTGGCGAACGCGCGGCGCAGGGAGGCCAGTTCGGCGGTGGACTGGGTGAAGTCCACGTAGATCGGGTCCAGCTGCTGCACGATGGCCATCTGCGTGGCCGAGGTGGCCTCGACCAGGGCGCCTTCGGTGACCAGCGGCTTGCCGATGCGGCCGGTGATGGGCGAGGTGACGTCGGTGTAGCCGAGATTGATGGCGGCGTTGTCCTGGGCGGCCTTGGCCGCGGCCACGGCCGCATCCGCTTGGCGGTAGGACGCCACGGCGTTGTCGTATTCCTGCTTGCTGACCGCGTTGGCCTTGACCAGCGGCGCGTAGCGGTCCGCCAGCAGCTTGGCGCTGAACAGATTGGCCTGCGCCTGCTTGAGCTGCGCCGTCGCCTGATCGTAGGCCGCCTTGTAGGGCGCCGGGTCGATCTTGAACAGCAGCTGGTTTTCCTTGACGTCGCCGCCCTGCTCGAAGGTGATCTTCTGCACGATGCCGGTAACCCGCGAGCGGATCTGGGCATCGCGGACCGCGTCGACGCGGCCCGGCAGTTCGGAAACGATCGGCGCGCGCTGCGGCTGGATCGTAATGACGCTGACCTGGGGCATGCCTGGATTCATTTGCGGCTTTTCACCGCAACCCGCCAATATCAGCGCGAGGACTCCGCCGGAAAAAGCCAGTCCCGAAACACGTTTAGGCGAAAACCGCATTGAAACCCCCGCGTAGCGTTGTAAACCGTAGTCGCGTCAAGCCAACGCCGTATTTAACCGCGACTTTTGCCCGCGATCAAAACATAACCATGCGTCATCAAGGCACGTGAATAGCCCGTTAATGTAACTCAGTTATTGGGGAAATCACTTACTTTTGCCGGTTGAAATAGGACGGGGAGCCCGATTTTTTGCATGGAATCAACAGCCAACGGCCGTCAGGAGGTGCGCTTGCCGTTGCGATGGATGTCGTGCGTGACGAAACAGCTGTCCTCGGTGGGACGGGCCAGGATGCCCGGCTTGTCCAGGGTATGGCGGATATCGGCCAGGCCGGCCTCCCAGTGCTCGCGCATGGCCTCGGTGCCGAACTCGTAGTCCTTGGAATAGCGCTCGCGGTGCTTGGACTCGTAGATAAGGTTGACGATGTTGGTGGCGGGAGTATGCGACAGCTTGCGGATGTCGGCGAATTCCGGCGCGTCGCGCTCGGCGTCCGGCAGCCGCTCCAGCAGGCGCTGCAGGCCGTGCCGCAGCTTGAGCACGCGACGCAGCTGGTCGGTGACCAGGCGGGTCCGGCTGGAATACTGGATGTCCTTCTGCCGCTCCGCCACTTCTTCCAGGGAGGTCGGCAGGCCGCCGCGGGCGGGCCAGAGGTCCACCTGGAACGCGAGGGTGTCGCGCATATTGTCCGTGGTCAACACCTGCGCCAGCGGGGTGTTGGACACCACGCCGCCGTCCCAGTAGTGCTCGCCGTCGATCTCGACGGACGGAAAGCCCGGCGGCAAGGCGCCCGAGGCCATGATGTGCTCCGGCCGCAGCGTGTGCTTCAGGCTGTCGAAATAGGCGAAGTTGCCGCTGCGCACGTTCACGACGCCGAAGCTGGCGCGCACGGCGCCGCTGTTGAGCAGGTCGAAGTCCACGTACTGGCGCAGGGTTTCGATCAGGGGCGTGGTGTCGTAGAAGCTGGTGGACGCCGCTCCCCGGCCGTGCACCAGGTAGGGCGGCGGAAAGCGCGGCTTGAAGAAGCCGGGCTGCCCGGAGAACAAGGCCCGGAACGCCGAGACCTGCCCGTTCAGCAGCTGCGAGCCGAAGCCGAACGGCAGGTCGGCGAACATGTCGGCCATCGCGTCGCCCCAGGGCACCGAAGCGAAGCCCGCCGGCCGGCAGATGCTCTCCCAGAAGCCGCGCAGGCGTTCCACGCGCTCGTCCTCGGGCGAGCCCGCGATGATGGCCGCGTTGATCGACCCGATGGAGATGCCTGAAATCCAGTTGGGCCGGATGCCCGCCTCGTGCAGGCCCTGGTAGACCCCGGCCTGGTAGGCGCCGAGCGCGCCGCCGCCCTGGAGCACCAGGGCGACGACTTCATAGGGCGGCGTATCGCCGGTGTCTTGGGACGGTGCCTTGCGGCGTGCGCTCATGCCATGTTCCTTCCGGGCCTACTGTTTGCTTTTATCCGGCAATTGCGGCGCGGCGACGCCCGCGCGGAACGGATACTTGGAGAAGATCTGGGCCACGACCTTGTCCGCGCTCTCCGCCGAGCCCGCAGTTTCCGGATTCTGGACCTCTCCGACCGCCACGCCTTCCCACACCAGCTGCCTGCGGCGCGCGTCGACGAGGTCGATGTTCAAGGTGCCCTCAGTATATTGGTAGACGTCGTCACCCCAGCCGTAGCCGGGCCAGCCGCCATAGAAACCGGCGCGATAGCCATAGTACGGGCCCATGGGCGGCGCGGGCGTGACCTGGGTTTTCTGCTGCAGCTTGGCGCCGAAGTTGACCAGCAGGTCGGGGTTGGACGCGCTGTAGACATAGCCGCGCATTTCCATCTGGCCGCGCGTCGCGTTCTTGAGGCGCTCGGTCAGCAGCGTGCTGTAGCCCGCCTTGTCGGTGCCCAGGGGCTCCATGAATCCGAAGCTTCGGTACTGGGCGAAGTTCGCCTGGTGATCGTAGTCGCCTTTCACCGTGGGGCCCGAGGCGCAAGCCGCCAGCAACCCCGTCATGGAACCCGCCGCCAGCCATTTCAACGCTTTCATGTCGTTTTCTCCGTGAGCCCAAGGCCTGAACATAGTGCCGCGAAGCCTGCGAAATATCAACAGAATCTCATTCTCATCGGGATGTCCATTCGGCTGCCGCGGGGGCCGTCCAGTACACTCCGCCTTGTCCTCCCCTGCCCTCCTCACAGGCCCGATACCGATGTTGGAACTCGACGGCTCGATTTGGTTTCGTTCCGGCGCCCAGACCTGGGGCGGAAAGAACCGCATAGACCTGCTGGCGCAGATCGATGCCACCGGCTCGATCACGAACGCCGCGCGCGCCGTGGGCATGAGCTACAAGGGCGCCTGGGACGCCATCGACGCCATGAACAACCTGGCCGGCGAACCGCTGGTGATCCGCGCCGCCGGCGGCAAGGGCGGCGGCGGCACGCAGCTGACCGACCGCGCCCGCCGCCTGATCGCGACCTTCCGCGCGCTGGAGGCCGAGCACCGCAAGTTCATGGAAAACCTGACCCGCGCGGGCCTGGACACCAGCGGCGACATCGACCTCATGAGGCGCTTCATGCTCAAGACCAGCGCTCGCAACAAGCTGCTCGGCACCGTCATCCTGATCCGCGAGGGCGCCGTCAACGACGAGATCGTGCTGCGGATCGCCGGCGGCCAATCCATCACGGCCACCATTACCCGCGAAAGCACGCAGGAACTCGACCTGGCCGTGGGCAAGGAGGCGATCGCGCTGGTCAAGGCCTCGTCCGTCATCGTCGGCGCGCCCGGCCCCGGCCTGCGCCTGTCGGCGCGCAACCAGCTGCCGGGCAAGATCACGGCGCTGCGCCCCGGCGCGGTGAACAGCGAAATCCTGATCGGCCTGGAAGGCGGCATCACCCTCGCGGCCATCGTCACGAACGAAAGCGCCCAGGACCTGGGCCTGGATACCGGCGCCGACGCGGTGGCGATCTTCAAGGCGTCCAGCGTGATTCTCGGGGTGCTGTAGGATGGGTGCAGCGCGAGAGTTCTGAAGCAAGAACCCGACTATCGAACGCGCGTAACCCATCAGGCGGCGCCAGCCGCCGCTTTTCGTGGCAAGCGCAAAATGCCGGCTTGGGCCGGCCGATGCCGTTGCCGGCTTGGGCCGGGCGATGGGTTACGCGCGTTTGGCGCCGGGGTTCTCGCCCAGGAACTCTCGCGCTCCACCCATCCTACGCCCCCACA
>NZ_BCTQ01000054.1 GCF_001571365.1 Achromobacter denitrificans NBRC 15125
AGCATGCGCTCGTAGCCGCCGGTGGACTCCATGGCAAGCACGCTGCCTTGCGGCAGGGTTTGCAGCCATTTGCTCAGACTGCTGGGCGTGTTCTTGAGGATTTTGGTGACGGGCTTGGCACGGCCATGATCGGCCACGACGATCTCGGCCTTGCCCACATCTGCGCCGAAAAAAGACACTGCGATTTGCATCTGTAGAACCCTTGCGATAGCGTTATGCCTGCTGGGGAAGCCGCGCCCGATGCGTTACCTTGCGATCAATCGGCGGTCTTGGCCGCTAGATTCTTAATCGACGTGTTTGGGCGGGGTGGGATATCTACCGACGTCAGTCCGCGCGAACGGCTGATGGATGGGTGTGTCCCGTTCCCCAGCTCCCACTGAACACATTTCGGTGGGGGCTACAGAACCATACAAGGATGGGTGGAGCGCGAGATCCTCTCCACGAGGACTTCGCTCTTCAGCGCGCGGAACCCATGCGGCCATGGGTAGATTGTTTTCTTCAGTGGCCGAAAAACACGCTGCCCACGGCCGCATGGGTTTCGCGCGTTCAGCAGCTGCGTTCTTGCTTAAGAACTCTCGCGCTCCACCCATCCTACACACCCAGGTAGCGCTGTGCCAGTTCCGGCTGGGCCGCGAGGTCGGCGGGGCTACCCTGCCATACGACGCGGCCCTTTTCCAGCACGTGGTGGCGGTCGACGAGGGTGGCCATTTCCTTCAGGTTCTTGTCGATCACCAGAATGGTCTGGCCTTCCTCCTTCAGGCGGCGCAGGCAGTTCCAGATTTCCTGTCGGATCAGGGGCGCGAGGCCTTCGGTGGCCTCGTCCAGGACGAGCAGGCGCGGGTTGATGAGGAGCGCGCGGCCCACGGCCAGCATCTGCTGCTCGCCGCCGGACAGGGTGCGGGCCGATTGGGCGCGGCGCTCCTTCAGGCGCGGGAAGAGCTCGAACACCCGCTCCACGTGCCAGCCGGCCCGGGTGTTGCGGGCGGTGGCCACCAGGTTTTCCTCCACCGACAGCGAACCGAAGACGCGGCGGCCTTCGGGCACCAGCCCGATGCCCAGTTGCGCGATGCGGTGCGAGGGCAACCCGGCGATGGGCTTGCCGTCGAGCAGGATGCTGCCGCCCTGCGCGGGCAGCATGCCCATCAGCGTCTTGACGGTGGTGGTCTTGCCCATGCCGTTGCGGCCGATCAGGGAAACGACCTGCCGCGGCGCGATGTCGAGGTCCACGCCGAAGAGCACCTTGCTCGCGCCGTAGCCGGCCTGCAATGCCTTGATTTGCAGCATTATTCCTCCTCGCCCAGGTAGGCGGCGCGCACGTCGGGATGGCGGCGCACCTCGTCCGGGGTGCCGGTGAAGATCGTCTTGCCGTAGACCAGCACGGTGATGCGGTCGGCCAGCGCGAACACGGCGTCCATGTCGTGCTCGACCAGCAGGATGGCGTAACGGCCCTTGAGTTCCCGCAGCAGCGCCGTCATGCGCTGCGATTCCTCCGCGCCCATGCCGGCCATGGGTTCGTCCAGCAGCAGCAGGGTCGCGTCCAGCGACAGCGCCATCGCCAGTTCCAGCTGGCGCTTCTCTCCGTGCGCCAGCGCCGAGACGCGCACGTCGCCGCGCCCGTCCAGTCCGACGCGCTCCAGGGCCTGGCGCGCCGGCTCGCGCAGCCGCGGCAACCGGCGGGCGTTCTTCCACAGGTTGAAGCCGCCGGGGCTGTGTGCCTGCACGGCCATAGCGACGTTGTCCTCGGCGGTGAAGCCGGGATAGAGCTGGCTGATCTGGAAAGAACGGGCCAGCCCCGCCGCCGGCCGCTTGTGGGCGGGCATGCGGGTGATGTCGCGGCCGTCCAGCAGGATGCTGCCGGCATCCGGCAGGATCTCGCCGCCGATCTGCGATAGCAGGGTGGTCTTGCCGGCGCCGTTGGGGCCGATCAGCGCGTGCAGTTCGCCGGGTCGCACGGCCAGGTTGACGCCCTGCGTAGCATGCACGGCGCCGAAGCGCTTCTGCAGATCGCGGATCTCCAGCTTGGGCTGATCAGCCATGGTGTTTGCCTCCCACCAGCCAGCCGTACACGCCGCGCTTGCCGAACAGCACCACCAGCACCAGCACGGGGCCGAGGATGAGCATCCAGTGTTCGGTCCAGGCGGTCGCCACCTGCTCCAGGCCGAGGTAGACGGCCACGCCCAGCACCGGCCCGAAGATCGAGCCCATGCCGCCCAGGATGACCATGGCCATCAGTTCGCCCGACTTCTGCCACGACGACATGTCGGGGCTGACGAAGAGCGCGTAGTTTGCCCACAGCGCGCCGGCCAGGCCGGTTCCAGCCGCCGACAGCACGAAGGCCGTGAGGCGATAGCGCAGCGGCGCGAGGCCCAGGCCGATGCTGCGGCGCGGGTTCTGCTTGATGCTCTGCAGCGCCATGCCGAACGGCGAATCGACGATGCGACGGCAAGCCAGCGTCCAGGCCGTCAGGAGCGCGAGGCAGACGTAGTAGAAAGTGGCGGGACGGTTCATGTCCAGGCCCGGCAGCGTGTTGCGGGTGTCGATGGACAGGCCGTCGTCGCCGCCGTAGACCATCAGGCCGACGAGGATGAAGTACAGCATCTGCCCGAACGCGAGCGTGATCATGATGAACTGCACGCCCGAGGTGCGCAGCGACAGGAAGCCCACCACCAGCCCGGCCAGCGCCGCCGCCGCGATGGCCAGCGGCCACATCGCCAGCGCGGCGTTGCTGCCGCTCCAGCCGAACAGCGTGTCGCCCTGGGCGAGGTGAAAGCCGGCGATGCCGATCACGTAGCCGCCCAGGCCGAAGAAGGCCGCGTGGCCGAAGCTCACCATGGCGCCGTAGCCCAGGATCAGGTCCAGGCTGACCGCGGCGATGGCGTAGATCAGGAAGCGGGTCATCAGGTTGACCAGGAAGCTCTCGCCGGTGGCCGACGCGATCGCGGGCACCAGGGCGAACAGCAGGAACCCGATAACGTTGACGATCATTTTTCGTGTCATGGATATCGTTCCTATCGCCGCGCGGGCACGAGGCCGCGCGGCTTGAACAGCAGCACGATGGCCATCAGGATGTAGATGCTGGCGGAGACCAGGCTGGAGCTGGCGGAGTCCGACAATTCCGGCGGCAGCAGCCGCGACATCCAGAACGGGATGTAGGCGCGGCCCAGGGCGTCGGTCATGCCTATCATCAGGGAGCCGGCCAGCGCGCCGCGCACCGAGCCCACGCCGCCCACCACGATGACCACGAAGGTCGTGATCAGGATGCGTTCGCCCATGCCGATCTCCACCGCCAGCAGCGGCGCGGCCATGACGCCGGCAAATCCGCAGAGCAGCGCGCCGAGCGTGAAGATCAGGGTGAACAGGCGCTGGATGTTCACGCCCAGCGCATCGACCATCTCGCCGTCGTCCGCCCCGGCGCGCACCAGCATGCCCACGCGGGTGCGCGAGATGAGGAACCATAGGCCCAGCGCCACCAGCACGCCCGCGCCGATGAAGGCCAGCCGCATCACGGGATAGTTCAGGCCGGGCAGCAGCGCTACGGATCCCGACAGGAACGGCGGGATGTCCATAAAGGGCGGGCTGCGGCCGAACAGCACGGTGACCAGCTCGTTGGTGAACAGCGTCAGGCCCAGCGTGGCGAGCACCTGGTCCAGGTGGTCGCGGCGGTACAGGTGGCGGATCACCAGCAGTTCCACCACCAGGCCGTACAGCGCCGCGCCGGCCAATGCCGCCAGCACGGCGGCGGCGAACGAGCCGGTGGCGGCCGCCGCGCTGGCCGCGCAGAACGCGCCCACCATGTAGAACGAGCCGTGCGTCAGGTTGATGACGTTCATGATGCCGAACACCAGCGTCAAGCCCGCCGACAGCAGGAACAGCAATGCGCTGTATTGCAGGCCGTTGAGGACCTGCTCAAGGAACATCAGCATGGAAACTCCTCGTGGAGCGGCGCGGGGGGCGGGCGGGAGTTGCCCGGCCCCCGTCCCGGCCTACATCTTGCAATCCGCCGCGTGCACGTCGGTGTGGTCGCGGGCGATGACCTTGAGGTTCTTGTAGACCAGCTTGCCGTCCGGACCGGCTTCGATGTGCAGGAGGTACCAGTCCTGGATGGGGTGCTGGTTGGGGCCGAACTTGAACTTGCCCCGCACGCTGGGGAAGTCGGCGCGGCGCAGCGCGGCGCGGAAGTCGTCGGCGCGGCCGGCGATGTCGCCGTCGACCGCCTTCAGGGCCGACCCGATGAGATTGGCGGTGTCGTAGGCCTGCGCCGCGTAGGCGGTGGGCGCGCGGTTGTAGGCCTTGGTGAAGGCCTGCACGAAGTGCTTGCTCTGCGCGTTGTCCAGGTCGGCGCTCCACAGCGAGCTCAGGTAGAAGCCCGCGCCCGCCGTGCCGGTCGCGGCCAGCATGCGGTCGTCCATCGAGTAGATGGGCGTAATCATCTTGATCTGGCCGGCCAGCCCGGAATTGGCGAATTGCTTGGTCAGGTTGATGCCCGCGCCGCCCGGATGGAACTGGAAGATCGCGTCGGGATTGAGCGAGCGGATGCGCGCCAGTTCGACCGAGAAGTCCGCCTGCTCCAGCTTGGTGTAGATCTCGTCGGCGATCTCACCCTTGTAGGTGCGCTTGAAGCCGGCGATCGCGTCGCGCCCCGCCTGGTAGTTGGGGGCCATGATGACCACGCGCTTGGCGCCCAGCTCGTTGGCGGCCATGCCGGCGGTGTCGGCGTAGGAGTCGTTCTGGAAGGCGACGGAGAAGTAGTTCGGGTTGCAGGCCTTGCCGGCGTAGTTGGAAGGGCCGGCGTTCAGGCTGACGTAGAAGCCGCCGGCATTGAGCACCGTCGGCCCGACCGCGGCCATCACGTTCGAGAAATTGATGCCGGTGAACAGGCGCACGCCGTTCTGCACCATCTTGTCGGCGATCTGCTTGGCGTTGGCGGGCTTGAGCGCGTCGTCCTCGACGCGCACGTTGACCGCCACGCCGCCGAGCTTGCCGCCGCCCTCCTTGACGGCCAGCATGAAGGCGTCGCGCTCGTCTTCACCAATGTAGCCGGCTGGCGTGGACAGCGTGCCGATGAAACCGATGTCGACGGGCTTCTGCTGCGCGTCGGCCGCGAACGAGGCCAGCGCCAGCATGATGGCGGCGCTGCCGCCGCTGATGGTCTTCTTCATGGTTGTCTCCTCCTGCGTTGATATTTTTCTGTTGCCAGACTACTTCACAGCTTTTTTTTGCCGCCGGGCCGCCCCAAGGCAAAAAGCGCCCCCTCGGGGGGCAGCAAGCACGCAATGTGTGCGCGGCGTGGGGCCGTCCTCATACTAGGCAGTTTTCCACTTTCCAGCCATACAACCACTGCAACGCGTCATAGAACTGGGACTGGCTCCTGCCGGTCCACAGCATATTGCGCACCGTGCGCTCGACGCCCCGTGCATGATAGAGCCTGCCCATCTCCCGAGTGGACCAGACCACGCGCGCGCTGCGCGGGATGCGGACCGATTCGTACAGCCGGAAGGCCGCTTCCAGGTCGTGCTCGCAACGCCGCACGGCCTCGCCCAGCGTCACCGCGTCTTCCAGCGCCATGCAGGCGCCCTGGGCCATGTATTGCGTCATGGGATGGGCGGCGTCGCCCAGGATGGTGACGCGGCCCTGGCCCCAGCGTTCCACGGGCTCGCGGTCGGCGGTGGCCCAGCGCTTCCAGGAGGTGGGGCGGTCGAGCATCTGGTGGGGGCGCGGGTGGATGCCCTCGAAATAGGAGAGCACTTCCTCCTTGCTGCCCTCGCGCACGCCCCATTCCTCCTGTTCGCGGCTATGGAAAGTCACCACGAGGTTGTATTGCTGGCCGCCGCGCAAGGGGTAGTGCACCAGATGGCAGTGCGGGCCGGCCCACAGCACGGGCGCGTTGATGCGCAGTTCCTCGGGCATGTTTTCGCGCTCGACCACGGCGCGGTACACGACGTGCCCGGTCACCCGCGCGGGGTCGCCCACCAGGCGTTCGCGGATCACGGACTTCACGCCGTCGGCGCCGACCACCACATCGGCGCGGTATCGGTTGCCCTGCGTGTCCGTCACTTCCACGCCCCGGCCGTCCTGCGACATGCCGGCGATCTGCGTGGAGGTGCGGAAGCTGATCAGCGGATTCTGCTGCACCGCTTCGAGAATGGACAGGTGGATGTCGGCGCGGTGGATGACGGCATAGGGTCCGCCGAAACGCTGGCGGAACGCCTCGCCGGTATCGATGCGTACGACTTCGCGGGCGTCCACCGCGTCCATCATGATGATGTGGTCGGTGAACACGGCGCGCCCGCGCGCGGCCGGGCCCACGCCCAGCGCGTCCAGCGCCGCGAAGGCATTGGGGCCGAGCTGGATGCCGGCGCCGATCTCGCCGATGTGCGCGGCCTGCTCCAGCAGTTGCACCGCGATCCCCTGGCGCGTCAGCGCCAGCGCGGCGGCCAGACCGCCGATGCCGCCGCCCACCACGATGGCGGATTGGCCGGTGGGCGCCGTCGTTTTGCTTGCGTTCATGTGTGGCCTCCGCGCCGTTCAGTCCTGGCCGCCCAGGAAGGCGCCCTGCTGGCGCAACTGCGCCTGCAAGGCGGGAATCGAAACATCGGCCGGCGCGATACCCGCGCGCAGCGCCATCGCCGACGCGGTGCCGGCCGCCTCGCCCATCACGAAGCAGCTGCCGCTCACGCGCGCGGCTGACTGGCCTTCGTGGGTCATGGACGCGCAGCGTCCGGCCACCAGCACGTTGTCCGCCACGCCCGCGCCGCGCCGCGGCACCATCATGCGGAACGGCAGCTGGTTATAGCCGCGCGATTCCGGTATGGGCGGCCAGATCCATTGCACGTCGCCGGCGGTGTGCATTTCCAGCGGCCAGCCATTGACGCCGATGCTGTCATCGAAGTCGGCGCAGCCCAGTACGTCTTCCCGGGTCAGCACGGCTTCGCCGACGATGCGGCGGGTTTCGCGGATGCCCAGCTGGGGCGCGATGTCCAGCACATAGGCGTTTTCGAATCCGGGCACCTTGGCGCGCAGGAAGGCCAGGTATTCCACGATCTGGCGCCGGCCTTCGAGTTCGCCCGCCGACAGCGAGCCGGCGTCCGTGCCGTCGGCCGCGCTGCCGTCGGGGTTGGCCAGCTGGGTCACGTTGACCCGCCATTCGTAGTCGTGCTTTTGCGGGCGCACGATGGCGCCGCGCCGCGGGAACGTGAATTCCCCGCTGGCGGCGGCCTCGTCCATCAGCCGGGGGATGGTCTTCCAGGCCTCTTGCGCGCGCGCGCCGTCCACGTTGCCCACCTTGAACATCAGCGTGGGGTAGAGCATGTGGCCGTGTTCATCGCCCTTTTCGAAGGGCAGGCCGCCCCACTGGGCGATGTCGGCGTCGCCCGAGCAATCGATGAAGATCCGGGCGCGCACGGCGCGGCGGCCGGACTTGGTCTCCAGGAACAGGGCGTCCACGCGGCCGTCTTCCGCGCGCGCCAGCCCCGTGGCCAGGGCATGGAACAGCACTTGCGCGCCGCTGTCCTGGACCAGGCCGTCGGCGGCGCACTTGAAGGCCGAGATGTCGTAGGCCTGGGCGTGGATCTTGCCCAGGATCAGGTGGGGATCGTTCAGGCCGTCCATGGCGCGCATGCGGTCCAGCAGTTCGTCGGTCATGCCGTGGACCACCTGCCGGATGTCGCCGCGGATGTTGGCGTGCAGGCCGCAGAAGTTGGACACGCCCGCCGCCGTGCCCATGCCGCCCAGGAAGCCGTAGCGCTCCACCAGCAGCACGCTGGCGCCGTTGCGCGCCGCGCTGGCCGCGGCCAACAGGCCGGCGGGGCCGCCGCCCAGCACGACGACGTCGAATTCGCCGTAGAGAGGGACCTGGCGGGCGGGTTCGGTGATGACCATCTGATTCTCCTTGCTAGTGGCGGAAGGGACCGGGCCTTACTGGCCCTTGATGCCCAGCTTGCGGATCAGGGGTTCCCAGCGCTTGAGCTCGTCATCCATGTAGGCGCGGAATTCGGCGGGCGTGCTGCCCACCGGATCCATGAACGGGGTCTGCAGCCGCTTCTTCACTTCGGGATCGCGCAGCGCCTGGATCAGCGCGTCGGACAGCTTCTTCTGGATGTCGGCCGGCACCTTGGACGAGATCACGAAGCCGATCCACGCGGAACCCTCGATGCCGGGCACGCCCACTTCGGCCAGCGTGGGGATGTCGGGCAGCAGCGACGAGCGCTTGGACGAGGTGACGGCCAGCGCCTTCAGGCGGCCGTCCTTCACCATCGGCATGACCGCGATGGGCGGGAGGGCGGCGAACTGCGTATCGCCCGACAGCAGGGAGGTCAGCGCGGCGGGCGAGGACGGGTAGGGCACGTGCGTGGCGCGCGCGCCGATCTGCTGCAGCATCAGCTCCACGGCCAGGTGCGATACCGTGCCCGCTCCCGGCGAGGGGAAGTTGTACTTGTCGGGATTCTTCTTTAGCGCCTCCAGCAACTGGCCGATGTTGTCGATGCCGGCCGTGGCCGGCACCACCAGCACGTTGGGCTGGTGCACGGCGAGCGTCAGCGGCGAGAGATCGGTGGCGGGCGCGTAGGGCAGCTTGTCGAACAGCAGGGTGTTGTTGACCAGCGGGCCGGTGATGGAGACGCCGAAGGTATAGCCGTCGGGCTTGGCGTTGGCGATGGCGTAGGTGCCGATGTTGCCGCTGGCGCCGGGCTTGTTCTCGATCACGATGGTCTGGCCGAGGAGGGCGCCGGCCTTCTCGCCGACGATGCGCGCCACCTGGTCGGGGCTGGAGCCCGGGCCGAAGGGCACGATGGCCTTGAGCGGCTGGGCGGGCCACGCGTCGGCGTGCGCCGCGGCCAGCGGGGCCAGGGCGGCAAGCCCCAGCGCCAGCGCGCGGGACGCGATGCGGCGCGCGAACTTGCGCGCGACGGCCGGCGTCGAGGACTTATGCATGAGTGTCTCCCAGGTCTTTCATGGCGTTGAAGTAGGTCTGCTCGTTGGCGATGAAGGCGGCGACCATCGCGCGGTAGGTGGCGTCCACCACCTGGTCCAGGTTGGCGAAGCCCCGGTCGTGGCGCTCGGCCAGCTGACGGACCTTCTCGAAGACCTGGGCCTGGCGGGCGGGCGCGCTGACCTGGAAGGCGTCGCGCTTGAAGCGCGCGGCGTCCTTCACATACATGGCGCGCTCGGCGATCAGCCGGACGATCTCGTCGTCCAGGCGGTCGATGTTGGCGCGCACGTCGGCCAGCGTGGCGCACAGCGGACGGTAGGCGGGGTCGGTGTAGGCGCGCAGCGGCGCGCCCCGGGTGTCGGGTTCCTGGTTCGTCATCGGGTGTAGTCCGGTTGCCGCGCGGGCGACGCCTGCTGGAAGGCGGGCTGCGCATTGCAGTGTTCATAAACGCGCAGCACGCGCGGGTAGGCGGAAAGATCGCAGCCCATGCGCTGGGCGTTCGCCACTTGCGGCACCAGGCAGCAGTCCGCCAAGGTCGGCGCGTCGCCGAAGCAGTAGGCGCCGTGGCCGTGGCGCGCCAGCAGCGCTTCCACGGCGGTCAGGCCTTCGCGGATCCAATGGTGGTACCAGGCGTTCTTCTGTTCGTCGCTCGCGCCCAGCACTTCCTGCAGATAGCGCAGGATGCGCATGTTGTTGACGGGGTGGATGTCGCAGGAAATGGCGTCGGACAGTTCCAGCACGCGCGCGCGCTCCAGCGTGTCCGCCGGGATCAGGCGCGGTTCGGGATGGGTGGCGTCCAGGTAGTCGATGATGGCCAGCGACTGGGATAGCCGGGTGTCGCCGTCGGTCAGCAACGGCACGCCGGCGGACGGGTTGCGGGCCACGTAGTCCGGGGCGCGCTGCTCCTGCGTGCGCAGATTGACGGGCAGGTACTCGTAGGCCAGGCCCTTGAGCGCCAGCGCGATGCGCACGCGGTAGGAGGTGGAGCTATTGAAGAAGCTGTGGAGTTGCATAGGTCGGGTGCGGGTTGGGACCGTTGACGGTGGGCGGGATGCCGAAGGCGCGTTATTCGGCCGTGATGCCGGTGCGCGTGACGATGTCGTCCCAGCGCTGGGCGTCCTTGGCGATCAGGGCGCCGAATTCGGCGGGCTCGGAAGTCGCAGGGACCATGCCTTGGGCGTCGAACGCGGAGGCCGTGGCCGGCGTCTTCAGAATGGCGTTGATCTGCTGGTTCATGCGGTCCACGATGGCGGGCGGCGTGCCTTTCGGCGCCAGCACGCCGTACCACATGTCCACGTCGGCGCCTTGCAGGCCGGCTTCGGTCAGGGTGGGCGTGTCGGGCAATTGCGGCAGGCGCCTGGGGCTGCCGGTGGCGATCACTTTCAGCTTGCCGCCCTTGATCTGCGGCAGCGCCACGTGCACGGGCAGGAACATGTAATCCAGGCGTCCGCCCAGCATGTCGGTGACGGCGCCGGCCGTTCCCTTGTAGGGCACGTGCAGCATGGTGGTGCCGGTGCGGTCCAGGAACAGGGCCATGGAAAGGTGGTGGGGCGTGCCCACGCCGGGCGTGCCGTAGCTGAGCTTGCCCGGCGCCGCGGTGGCCGCGCGTACCACGTCCTGCACGGTGTTGGCGGGGTTGGACGGGTGCGTGACCAGCAGCAGCGAACCCCAGGAGGTCAGCCCGACCGGGGCGAAGTCCCGCTGCGGGTCGAAGCGCAGCTTGCCTTTGTACAGGCTGCTGTTCATGACGAAGGTGTTCACGGTCACCAGGAAGGTATAGCCGTCCGGCGCGGCGCGCGCCACTTTCTCGCTGCCGATGTTGCCGCTGGCGCCGGCAAGGTTCTCCACCACCACGGGCTGCCCCAGCGTCTGCGGCAGCGTGGCCGCCAACTGGCGCGCGATCAGGTCGATGCCGGTGCCCGGTGTGAAGGGCACGACGAGCGTGACGGGGCGGTCGGGCCAGGCTGCCTGGCTGGCGGCCGCCGTGAGCGCGAGGGCCGCGCCGGCCAGCACGCGTAGGAATGTGATCATGGCTAGTCTCCTGTCGAATCGCCGGTCATGCGCCGGCTTGTCCATGGCGGCGCGGTCCCGGGGGCCGCGTCCGCGTTCTGTTCGCGGCCTACACGAAGGAAGGCCGCGCCTTCAGCGCGGCGGGATCGAAACCCGCCACCTGCTTGTACCGTTGCGATATTCCCTCCAGTTCCTGGCGGCTGATCACGTCCTCGATCCGCGCGTAGGGCTTGTCGGCCGAACGTTCATGCACTTCGCGCAGGATGGCGTCGGGCGGATTGCTGCGGTTGGTCAGCACGACGCGGGTGGTGGCTTCGACCCGGACGCGGTCGTACTGCTGCAACGCCTCGGGCGTCAGGCCCAGGCGCTTGAGCTGGCCGGTCAGGTAGCGGGCGTCGATCACCGCCTGGCCGGCGCCGTTGGAGCCGCGCGGCACCATGGGGTGGGCGGCGTCGCCCAGCAGGGTCATGCGGCCTTGCGTCCAGGTGGGCAGCGGGTCCTGGTCCACCATGGGGTACTCCAGGATCGAATCGGCGTCCTGGATCAGGCGCGCCACGTCCAGCCAGTCGAAATGCCAGTCGGCGAAGGCGGGGAAGAAATCTTCCAGCCGGCCGCCGCGGTTCCAGTCGCGCACCGCGGGTTCGGCGGCCTCGATCTCGGCCACCCAGTTCACCAGCTGATTGCCGTCGGCGTCGATGTCGTCGCGGATGGGGTAGATGACCATCTTGCCGGTGGACAGCCAGCCCGCGCGCACCATGCTGGCGCCGGACAGGAAGGGCTTGCAACGCGTCGTGCCGCGCCACATGTTCACACCGGAATAGCGCGGCGCGCCTTCCTGCGGATAGAGCTGCTTGCGCAGCACCGAATGGATGCCGTCGCAGCCCACCGCGATGCGGCCGCGCACCGGAGGCAGGGCCTGGCCGTCGCCGTCCTGGAAGCTGGCGGTGACGCTGTCGGCATCCTGGGTCACGCCGGTGCAGCGGGCGTTGACCACTACGCTGTCTTCGCCCAGGCGCTCGCGCACGGCCGCCAGCAGCGCCATTTGCAGATCGCCGCGGTGGATGGAGTATTGCGGCCAGTCGTAGCCCGCGTCGAGACCCGCGGGCTCGCCGTAGATGAATTGGCCGTGGCGCGTATAGAAAACGGACTCGCGGGTGCGCACGGCGATGGCGTCCAGCGCGGGCAGCAGCCCCAGTTCGTCGAGCTCGCGGGTGGCGTGGGGCAGCAGGTTGATCCCGACGCCCAGCGGCCGGATTTCACGCACGCTTTCGTAGACGCGGCAGGCGATGCCCGCCTGGTGCAGGCTCAGCGCCAGCACCAGGCCGCCGACGCCGGCGCCCACGATGATCACATCGGTCTCTCGTTCCATGCTCACACCATCCGCACGCTGAGCGTGCCCAGGCCGTCCACGCCGCCGACCATCCTGTCGCCGCGCACCACGGGGCCCACGCCTTCGGGCGTGCCGGTGTAGATCAGGTCGCCGGCTTCCAGGCGGAAGTAACGGGACAGGTAGGAGACGGTTTCGGCGACGGACCAGATCAGCTTGCCGATATCGCTGCGCTGCTTGTCGGCGCCGTTGACCTGCAGCCAGATGCCGGCCCGGCCGACGTCCGGCACGGACGCCGCGGGATGGAGCGGCCCGATGGGTCCGCTCTGATCGAAGGCCTTGCCCAGTTCCCAGGGGCGGCCGGCCTCGCGCATTTTCATCTGCAGGTCGCGGCGCGTCATGTCCAGGCCCACGGCGTAGCCCCAGACATGTTCCAGCGCCTGTTCGACGGGAATGTCGGCGCCGCCGCGGCCGATGGCGGCGACCAGTTCGATCTCGTAGTGCAGGTTGGCCGTTTCCGGCGGATAGGGCAGCGAAAGCGTGCTGCCCTCGGCCACGGGCACCACGGCGTCGGCGGGCTTGCAGAAGAAGAACGGCGGCTCGCGGTCGGGATCGAAGCCCATCTCCCTGGCGTGGGCGGCATAGTTGCGGCCCACGCAGTAGACGCGGCGCACGGGAAAGCGGTCCTCGCTGCCGGCCACGGGGACGGCGACGGGGGCGGCGGGATCAAAGACAAAAGACATGGATCACCCTTGGCGTGCGGGATACGCACAAAATGGAAACGGGAGTGGCCGCGGCCGGCGCGGCCGCGGGCGGCGGGTTTCAGCCGATCCGGGCTTCGCGCCAGAGGCCCAGCGCATCCTGCACCGGGCGGTCGGAATAGCTGAACAGCGTGGCGTCTTCCAGCGCGGCGAGCTCCACTGGCATCCAGGACGGCGCGACGAATACGTCGCGCGGACAGAAGTGGAACTCCTGGTCGCCGATGCGGGCGGTGCCGCGGCCTTCGACCACGCTGTAGACCGTGGAGTCGGTGCTGCGGTAGGGCTTGCCCTGGAAGCCGGCGGGCAGGAACTGCATGAAGGTCGCCATCGTCGGCATCGGATAGCCGCCGGTGGCCGGATTCAGGTAGCGCAGCTTCACGCCGTCCCAGGGGTCCAGTTCGCCGTGGCGGTAGAGCTGGTCCAGCGCCTCGCGGCTGCGTTCATACGGATAGTTGAAGATGGGCGAGGTGCCGCTGGCGGCCTGGTGGCGCACCGGCGCCATGTTGTGGCCATAGCGCGCCATGCTGTCGCCCTCGGGGCGCGTGACCGGTTGCGTGGCCGAGGGGTAGTTCTCGGCGAAGCCCGCGTCCAGGAAGCGCAGCAGCGGAATGTCCAGGCCGTCGAGCCAGACCACGGGCTCGCCGCCCTCGGCGGCTTCGGCGTTGCCGTGGTCGTGCCAGGTCCAGGACGGCGTGATGATGAAGTCGCCGGGGCGCATGGTGGTGCGCTCGCCGTTCACGGCCGTGTAGGCGCCGCGGCCCTCCACGATGAAGCGCAGCGCGGATTGCGTATGGCGGTGGCTGGGCGCGATCTCGCCGGGCAGGATCAGTTGCAGGCCGGCGTACAGGCTCTGGGTGATGCTGGCCTGCCCCGGCAGGCCGGGGTTCTCCAGGATCAGCACGCGCCGCACGGCTTCCTCGGCGCTGATGAGCGAGCCGGAGGCCATCACGTCGTCGCGGACGTCGTCGTATTTCCACAGGGCCGGCACGCAGCGCGGCGCGGGTTCGCGCGGCACCAGGTTGTGCAGCGACTCCCACAGCGGAGCCATGTGTTTCTTGGCGATGCGCGCGTAATAGGCGGCGCGATCGGCGGCGGGGGTGTGACCGTCGGGCATGTCTGTCTCCGGATTGTCCGGCTGGCGCCGGCTTCTGCGGTTGGCCGCCGCGTGGTTCGCGGCTGGTCCTGTTCTGGAGACGATTATGCGTAAGCAGCTATGTGTTTTGAAATGAAATTATCTTATTATCCATATCAATAAGAATATACATACGAGACAAACGAGGGCCTGTATGGACTGGACCCATCGATTGCGCCTGCGCAATCTGAAAATGCTGCTCAGCCTGGCCCAGACCCGCAACATCAGCCATTCGGCGGCGATGCTCAACACCACGCAGCCGGGCCTGTCCAAGTGGCTGAAGGATCTGGAAGACGACATCGGGCTGCCGCTGTTCGAGCGCCACGCGCGCGGCCTGCGGCCGACGCCGCATGGCGACGTGCTGATCGCCCATGCCCAGCGGGTGGAGGCGCAGCTGGACCGCGCCAGCGCGGACATGGCGGCCCTGCGCGAAGGCGGCGGGGGCCGGGTGGTGATCGGCGCCTCGGGCGCATCGGCTTCCGACACCGTGCCGCTGGCGGTGATGAAGCTGCTGGCGCGCATGCCGCAGGCGCGCGTGAAGCTGGTGGAGGGCACCACCGACCTCCTGCTCGCGCAACTGGCGCAGGGCGACCTGGACATCGTGGTGGGCCGCTCCGCGCCCGAACACCACGATCCGGCCATCCGCTTCGAGGCCCTGTACCTGGAGCCCATCCACCTCGTGGCGCGGCCCCGGCATCCCCTGTTCGCGGTGGAGCAGCCTTCCTGGCAGGACCTGCTGTCCTACCGCTGGATCCTCTGGCCCAAGGGCACGCCCATCCGCAACGCGGTGGACGCCGCCCTGGCCGCGGCCGGGCAGGCGCCGCCGCCCGACCACATCGAGTCCAACTCGGTGACCATCAACCTCACGCTGATCAACAACAGCGACATGATCGGCGTCGCCTCGCATCGCGCCGCGCTGCGCTTTTCGCAGATGCGGGCCATGCGCGTCATCCCCGTTCGGCTGTCCGGCTTCGGCTCGGTGGCCATGTACTGGCGCGAGGATCCCTTCCGCCCCGTGGCGGTGCAGGAAGCCATGGCGGCCCTGCGCAACACGGTGGCGGAGCATGCTCCCGGCGCGGCGAGGGTGTGATGGACACGCGGCGCGCGGGCCTGAACGCGCTGATCGCGCAATGCCGCAAGCTGGAGGATGCGCTGCCCGGACAGGACGACTCGCCCGCGTCGGCGGCGATGCACCGCTTCGTGGCGGCCGTGGACGCGCGCCGCGCGCCGCCCGGCATGTGGTCCCCCCTCGTGCTCGCCGTGCTGGTGATGGCGGGCGGGCTGGGAGTGGGCATCGGGGTGTTGGACCTGCTGCGGCACGGCGCCGGATCAGCGCTGGCGGCCTTCGCGCTGGTGGTGGTCTGCGCCGGCATGGCGCTGGCCCTGGCGATCGGCGTGGTGTCGTTCATGGGCGGGCACGCCTTCGGGCTGGTGGTGCTGAAGCGGCTGGCCGTGGGCCTGATCGCCGCCGGCATCCTGGGCGGGATCGCCTGGACCCAGGGCGACATGCGGGCGGTCGGATCCGTGGTGGCGCTGCTGGGCGGGCTGGGCGCCTGGCTGGTGCTCAACAGCAACGCCTTCTACGTGTACGCCGGCTACCAGATGGCGCGGCGCTACATGGATCGCAAGAAGGGGGCCTGATCCGCGCGCGGACCGGCCCCCCTTGCCCGCTTACTTCGTCGCGACCTGCTCCGGCGGCACGGGGTTTTCCCAGCCGCCGCCGATCGCGCGGATCAGGCCCACCGCCGAGCGCGCCTGTTCGCCGCTGAGCTGCACGGCCACGCGCTGTTGCAGCAGCACGCTGCGGTCGGCCTCGATCACGTCGAGATAGCTGATGGAGCCTTCCCGGTACTGCGTGTGCGACAGCTTGGCGGCCCGGGCGGCCGATTCGACGGCGGCGTCCTGGGCGCGCGTCTGGTCGGCCAGGATGCGCAGGTTGGCCAGGTTGTCTTCCACTTCGCGGAAGGCGTTCAGCACGGTCTGGCGGTAGGTGGCGACGTCTTCCTCGTAGACGGCGCGGGCCCGGTCCAGGCCGGCCTGGCGGCGGCCGCCGTCGAAGATGGGCATGGACAGGGCGGCGCCCACCAGCGGACCCAGCAGGAAGGTGCGGCTGGACCACTGGAACAGGTTGCCCAGGTCCGACGACTCGTAGCCGAAGGCGCCGGTGATGTCCAGGCGCGGGAAGAACGCGGACTTGGCCGCGCCCACGCGGGCATTGGCGGCGGCCATCGCGCGCTCGGCCGCGGCGATGTCGGGACGGCGCTCCAGCAGCGCGGACGGCAGCCCGGCCGGGATGGAGAGCGCCACCTTCTGGATCGGCAGCGGCGGCATCGAGAACTCCGACGGGGCGCGGCCCAGCAGCACCGCGAGGGCGTGCTCGGACGCGGCGCGGCGGCGGTCGATGCCCAGCGCTTCCGATTGCGCGCTGGCCAGTTCCGTTTTGGCGCGGGCCAGGTCCAGTTCGCTGATGTCGCCGGCGTCGTAGCGGCGCTGGATCAGTTGCAGCGTGTCCATGCGCAGCTTGACCGTCTGGCGGTAGAGCTGCGATTCGGCGTCCTGCTCGCGGACCAGGAAGTAGGTCGTGGCGACGTCGGCCTGCAGGGCCAGCAGCACCGAGCGGTAGAGCGCTTCGCTTTGCCGGGCGTCGGCCGAGGCCGCGTCGTAGGTCGAGGCCACGCGGCCGAACAGGTCGGCCTCGTACGACACCATGCCTTGCGCGCGCCAGGTGGTGACGGGGCTGGTGGACGTGCCGTCCGGCAGGCCCTGCGACACGGCGGACGGGCGCTGGCGGTTGGGGCCGAAGGCGGCGTCCAGGGTGGGGAAGAAGCCGGAGCGGGCCTCGCGCTGCAGCGCGCGCGCCTGGGTCAGGCGGGCGGCGGCGGCCTGCAGGTTCTGGTTGGCCTGCTGCGCCTCGTCTTCCAGCTGGTTCAGACCTTCGTCGTCGAACACCTTCCACCAGGCGCCGCGCAGCGCGTCTTCCGACGGCTCGGCGGGCTTCCAGGTGCCGGCTTCGGAGGCGGGCAGGGCGGCTTCCTTGTAGGCCGCGGGCACCGCGGCCGAAGGCCGTTCGTAGGTCGGTCCCACCGCGCAGCCGGCCAGCACGAGCAGGAGGGCTAGCAGGGCGGAACCGCGGGTCAGTCTTTGGATCATGATGGCTATTCTCTCGGTGGCGCGTCCCGCCGCGGGGGGCGGGACGCGCTGGCTAGGCTCTCGGTTGGCCGGCTCAGGCGTTGTGCTGGGGAGCGGGCGGCGCGTGCGGGTCCAGGTGCGGCACGCAGACGGGGGCCTCGTGCGGCGCGGCGGAGTGCAGCTTCTTGCCGCCCAGCGAACGCAGCAGCACGTAGAACACCGGCGTCAGGAACAGGCCGAACAGCGTCACGCCCAGCATGCCGAAGAACACGGCGACCCCCATGGCATGGCGCATTTCGGAACCCGCGCCCGAGGACAGCACCAGCGGCACCACGCCCATGATGAACGCGATGGACGTCATCAGGATGGGGCGCAGGCGCAGGCGGCTGGCCTCGATGGCGGCTTCCAGCGGCGTGCGGCCGTTCATCTCCAGCTCGCGGGCGAATTCCACGATCAGGATCGCGTTCTTCGCCGACAGCCCCACCAGCACCATCAGGCCGATCTGGGTGAAGATGTTGTTGTCGTTGCCGGTCAGGTACACGCCGGCCAACGCGGCCAGGATGCTCATCGGCACGATCAGGATCACGGCCAGCGGCAGCGTCAGGCTTTCATACAGCGCGGCCAGCACCAGGAACACCAGCAGCACGCTGATCGGGAACACCCACAGGCCGGCGTTGCCCGCGAGGATCTGCTGGTAGGTCAGGTCCGTCCATTCCATCTTCATGCCGCGCGGCAGGGTCTCGGCCGCCACGCGTTCGGCCGCGGCCTGCGCCTGGTCGGACGAATAGCCCGGGGCCGGGCCGCCGTTGATGTCGGCGGCGGTGTAGCCGTTGTAGCGCACCACCATCTCCGGGCCGAAGGTCTGCTTGACCGTGACCAGCGAGGACAGCGGCACCATGTCGCCGGCGGCATTGCGGGTCTTGAGCTGCAGGATGTCGTCGGCGTGGGCCCGGAACGGCGCGTCCGCCTGCGCGCGCACCTGGAAGACGCGGCCGAAGCGGTTGAAGTCGTTCACGTACATCGAGCCCAGATAGATCTGCATGGTGTCGAACACTTCCGTCACCGGCACGCCCAGCTGCTTGGCCTTTACGCGGTCCAGGTCCACGTCGAGCTGCGGCACGTTGATCTCGTAGCTGGAGAAGGCCGGGCCGAGCTCGGGCGTCTGGCGGGCCTTGGCCAGGAAGGCGGCCTTGGCGCGGTCCAATTCCGCGTATCCGGCCGCGCCGCGGTCCTCGATCTGGAACTTGAAGCCGCCGAGCGTACCCAGGCCCATCACCGGCGGAGGGGGGAACACCGCGATGAACGAGTCCTGGATCGCCGCGAACTTCTGGTTCAGCGAGGCCGCGATGGCATTGCCCGACAGCGCGGCGCTCTTGCGCTCGTTGAAGGGCTTGAGCATCACGAACACGATGCCGGCGCTGGAACTGTTGGTGAAGCCGTTGATCGACAGGCCCGGGAACGCGATGGCGCTCTGCACGCCGGGTTCCTTCAGGGCGATGTCGCTCATGCGGCGGATCACGGCGTCGGTGCGGTCCAGCGAGGCGCCGTTGGGCAGCTGCGTGAAGCCGATCAGGTACTGCTTGTCCTGCGCCGGCACGAAGCCGCCGGGCACGAGGTAGGAGATGCCGACGGTGGCGGCCACCAGCACGGCGTACACGCCCATGGCGCCGGCCTTGCGGCGGATCACGCTGGACACGCCCGTGCCGTAGGACTCGGAGGCGCGGCCGAACATCGTGTTGAACCAGTTGAAGAAGCGGCCGAAGACGCGGTTCATGCCGCGGGTCAGCCAGTCGGGCTTGTCGTGATGGCTCTTGAGCAGGATGGCGGACAGGGCCGGCGACAGGGTCAGCGAGTTGAAGGCCGAGATCACCGTCGAAATGGCGATGGTCATGGCGAACTGCTTGTAGAACTGCCCGGTCAGGCCGGTCATGAAGGCCAGCGGCACGAACACCGCGCACAGCGTGAGCGCGATGGCGATGATGGGGCCGCTCACTTCGCGCATGGCGCGGTAGGTCGCGTCGCGCGGACTGAGCCCGGCCGCGATGTTGCGCTCCACGTTCTCCACCACCACGATGGCGTCGTCCACCACGATGCCGATGGCCAGCACCATGCCGAACAGCGACAGCGCGTTGATGGAATAGCCGAAGATCAGCAGCAGGGCGAAGGTCCCCACGATGGACACCGGCACCGCCAGCAGCGGGATGATGGACGCGCGCCAGGTCTGCAGGAACAGGATCACCACCAGCACCACCAGCGCGATCGCTTCCAGCAGCGTATGCACGACCGCCTCGATACTGGCGCTGACGAACTGCGTGGGGTCGTATTCGATGCGGTATTCCACGCCCGGCGGGAAATCCTGCGACAGCTCGGCCATGGCCGCGCGCACCTTGGTGGAGACGTCCAGCGCGTTGGCGCCGGGCGACTGCATGATGCCCATGCCCACCGCCTGCTTGTTGTCCAGCAGCGAGCGCAGTCCGTATTCCTGGGCGTCCAGCTCCACGCGGGCGACGTCGGACAGGTGGGTCACGGCGCCGTCGGGCGAGGTCTTCAGGATGATGTCGCGGAACTCTTCCTCGGTCTGAAGGCGGCCGCGCGCGTTCACGTTCAGCTGCAACGGCACGTCGCCCAGCGTGGGCGAGGCGCCGATCACGCCGGCGGCCACCTGCACGTTCTGCTCGCGGATGGCGGCCACCACTTCGCCGGCCGTCATGCCGCGCTGGGCCACTTTCTGCGGATCCAGCCAGACGCGCATCGAATAGTTGCCCGAGCCCCACACCGTCACTTCGCCCACGCCCGAGATGCGGGCCAGGCGATCCTTGACGTTCAGGATGGCGTAGTTGCGCAGATAGGTGATGTCGTAGCGGTCGTTGGGCGAGATCAGGTGCACCACCAGCGTCAGCGTGGGCGAGCTCTTGGCCGTTGTGACGCCCAGACGCTGCACGTCCGGCGGCAGGCGCGGCAGCGCCTGCGACACGCGGTTCTGCACCAGCTGCTGCGCCTTGTCCGGGTCCACGCCCAGCTTGAAGTTCACCGTCAGCGTCAGGTTGCCGTCGCTATTGGCCTGCGACTGCATGTACAGCATGTCCTCGACGCCGTTGATGGATTCCTCCAGCGGCGAAGCGACGGTTTCGGCGATGACCTTGGGGTTCGCGCCGGGATACTGCGCGCGCACGACCACGGACGGCGGCACCACTTCCGGGTACTCGGAAATGGGCAGCTGGAACATGGCCAGGATGCCGGCCAGCAGCACCAGTATGGATAGCACGCCGGCGAAGATCGGCCGGTCGATGAAGAATTTCGAGATATTCATGGACGTTCTCGTTGCGCCTTATGGTTCGGGCCGGCTCAGTTGAGGGCGGCCGAGGCGGTCTTGACCGGGTTGCGCTGCGCGGCAACCATGGGGACGACGGTGGGGGCCACGGGGTCGCCCGGGCGGATGCGCTGCAGCCCGTTGACGACGATGCGCTCGCCGGCTTCGAGTCCGGAATCGACCACGCGCAGGCCGTCCTGGTTGGCGCCGAGCCTCACCTGGCGGTAGACGGCATGGTTCTTGTCGTCCAGCACCAGCACGTAGCGCTTGTCCTGGTCGGTGCCGATGGCGCGTTCGTCGATCAGCACGGCGTTGCGGGGCTCGCTGCCGCCGAGGCGGACGCGGGCGTACAGCCCGGGCAGCAGCAGGCCGTCGGCGTTGTCGAACTCGGCGCGCACGCGGATGGTGCCGGAGGTGGCGTCCAGGCGGTTGTCGACCGACTGCACGACGCCGCTGCGGGAATAGCCTTCCTCGTTGGCCAGGCCCAGCTCCACCGGCACGGCGCCGCTGCGGCCGTTGCGGACCGGATTCACGTAGCGCAGGAAGGTCTGCTCGTCCACGTCGAACGAGGCGTACATCTTCGACACCGAGACCAGGGTGGTCAGCGGCACGGACGCGGCGCCGGCCGCCACCACGTTGCCCACCGTGACTTCCGCGCGCGACACGCGGCCGGCGACGGGCGCCTCGATGCGCGTGTAGCCCAGGTTGAGCTTGGCGTAGTCCAGCGCGGCCTGCGCGCCCTGCAGATTGGCGGCCGCCTCGCGTGCCGCGTTCTGCTTTTCTTCGAAGTCGCGGCGGGCGATGGCGTTGTCGGTCAGCAGCCGCTGGCCGCGGGCCAGTTCGCTGGCGGTGTAGGACGCGCGGGCCCGGGCGGCGGTTAGCGCGGCGGCGGCGCGGTCGACCTCGGCCGCGTAGGGGCGCGGGTCGATGGTGAAGAGCACGTCGCCCTTCTTGACGATGCTGCCGTCCTGGAAATGCACGGCCGTCAGGGTGCCGGACACCAGCGGGCGGATATCGACGCGGTCGATGGCTTCCAGGCGGCCGGAGTAGCGCTGCCAGTCCACGATGGTCTTGTTCAATACCTCGGCCACTTCCACCGGCGTCGCCGCGGGGGCGGTCTGCGCCTGGGCGGCGTTGGCCCCGGCGGGGGCGCGGAAGAGGGCATAACCGCCGCCGGCCGCGATGACGGCTGCGAAAACGGCGAGCACAGCAATACGATGACGCGAAACCATGATGTTTCCTTGAGTGATGTCGGGACGGAAGCGCGCTTGCCCCGAGCCTGGGGGCGGGAGGCGGCAACGGCGGTCCGGGGATGCCAGTCCTCAGGATCCGGTTGGTATGCTGCGTTGCAGCATGAGGCGCTGTCGCGCTGTCGAGGCAAAGGCGCCTTGGCGGGGCGGGTCTTCGCGGTGACCGGAATCTGAGGGTTGACATGCCCTGTCGGAGGCGCCTGGCGGCAAGGGCACTTCAAGATGGTTTGCATTCTGAGTGTTTTACGGGGGCGGATAAACCCATGTGTTTCGGCAACAATAGTCGGTCAGATCGACTAATCGGCGGCGAAATCGGGTTATGCTCCTTTCACCCCGACTTATTTGCCCCAAGGACACCGTCGCCATGGACCGTTTTCAGGCTATGCAGGTGTTTGTGCGCGTCGTGGATGCCAACAGCTTCACCCGGGCGGCCGACAGCCTCTCGCTTCCGCGCACCACCGTCACCACCATCATCCAGAATCTCGAACGCCTGCTGGGCGTGCGTCTGCTCAACCGCACCACGCGCCGCATCGGCCTGACGCCGGACGGCGCCGGGTACTACCAGCATTGCGTGCGCATCCTGGCCGACGTAGAGGAAACCGAGGCGTGCTTCCAGGAAGCGGCCCTGCGCCTGAAGGGCCGGCTGCGCATCGACGTGCCCACCAGCATCGGGCGGCTGATCCTGATCCCCGCATTGTGTGATTTCCACGACAAATACCCGGACGTGGAACTGGTGCTGGGCCTGGGAGACCGTCCGGTCGACATGGTGCAGGAGGCCGTGGATTGCGTGATCCGCGCCGGCGACCTGGAAGACTCCAGCCTGGTCGCGCGCCGCATCGGCACCTTGCAGACTGTCACCTGCGCCGCGCCTGCTTACGTGGCGCGCCATGGCTTGCCGCAGACCATCGAAGCCCTGCGCGATCACCACGCGGTGCACTATTTCTCCAGCCGCACCGGCCGCAACTGCGCCTGGGACTTCAACGTCGACGGCAAGCACCAGGAAGTCGACATGCAGGGGGCGGTGGCGGTGAACGAGGCCGGCGCCTACCTGGATTGCGGGCTCAAGGGCTTCGGCCTGATCCAGGTGCCCCGCTATATGGCTCTGCCCCACCTGCAATCGGGCGAGCTGATCGAAGTGCTGCCCCAGTGGAAGCCCAGCGCCACGGCGATCTCGGTGCTGTATCCGCAGAGCCGGCAGCTGTCGCCCAAGGTGCGCGCCTTCACCGACTGGGTGGCGGAACTGTTCGCGGGCTGCCCGCTGCTGAGCGGGCGCGACGAGACCGATCCGGCCGCCGCCCACTGCGGCGTCTATGCGCGCAGCCAGGGCACGCTGGCCGCCAGCCTGCCCAGCCCGACCCTGCCCGCCGTGCCGGCGCGCCGCCGCAGCGCGCGCGAAGAGGCCGCCGAATACGCGCTTTGATCGGGGACGGGGCGGCGGAGAATTTTTTCCGCCGCCCTGGGTAACACGGGAAACCCCGTAGTAAATACAATCCTTGCGTCCCTCGTATTGCGCGAAACGTCTGTATAGTCCGACAGTCAAAGCCTTACAACGCACTTACTGTCGATCCGCTCTATGCAGCCTGTACTACCCGCCTACCTGATCGCCCGTTGGCTTTTGTTGCTCGTGTTGTTGGCGGGGGTGTATTTCCTTAGCGGCTTCCTGGTCCCCGCCCTGGCGGCGCTGATCATCGGCCTGGCCAGTTGGCCCCTGTACCAACGACTGCTTGCCCGCTGCGGCGGCCGCAACGCGCTCGCCGCCTCGCTGGCCCTGCTGGTGGTGATCGTCGTGCTGATCGTGCCGATGTCGCTGGCGCTGTCCTACGCCATCAAGGAAGCCAGCGCCTTCTTCGCCTGGGCCATCGCGGCCAACCGCCATGGCGTGGCCGTGCCAAACTGGATTACGTCGATGCCGGTGGTGGGCGAACGCCTGGGCCAGTACTGGGAGTCCTATATCGGGCAGCCCCACGCGCTGGGCGCGCTGGTGGAGGCCGTCAGCGGCGAGCACCTGGGCAACATCTACCGCATGGTCCTGGCGGCCACGGGCAATGTGTTCCAGCTGCTGCTGACCGTGCTGTTCATGCTGATCACGCTGTTCTTCGTCTACAAGGACGGCATCCGCATGGTGGCCCAGCTGGACGTGCTGGGCGAACGCATCCTGCCCGCGCGCTGGCAGCGCTTCTCGCGCGTGGTGCCGGCCACCATCAACTCCACCGTCACCGGCATGGGCCTGATCGCGCTGGGCGAGGGCGTGGTGCTGGGGATCGCCTACTGGGTGGCGGGCGTGCCGTCGCCGGTGCTGCTGGGCGTGGTCACGGGCTTCATGGCCCTGATACCGGGCGGCGCGCCGCTGTCGTTCACCCTGGTGTCGCTGTACCTGGTGGGCTCGGGCCACCTGGTGGCGGGCATCGCCCTGATGGTGTGGGGCAGCGTGGAGCTCTTCATCGTCGACAAGACGCTGCGCCCGCGCCTGGTGGGAGGCCCCGTCAAGCTGCCGTTCCTGCCCACCTTCTTCGGGCTGGTGGGAGGCGTGAAGACCATGGGCATCGTCGGCCTGTTCGTCGGCCCCGTGCTGATGGCCCTGCTGGTGGCGGTCTGGCGCGAGTGGGTGCACCACGAAGTCCAGGAGCGCGACGCCGCCCGGCTGAATCCGCCGACGCTCTGACGCCGGGCCGGCCGGCGGTTTTGGTAATCTAGCCATCCCCGCGTATGCCGGCGCCTGGCCGGCGCGCGCCTGCGCCACGTGCAGACGCTTTGCAGCTTACGCCGCGGGGTGTGAGGATCGAGATGTCCGGGTTACTGCTTGATGATCAGATAGCCGTCCTGCGCGAGCAGGGATTCGTGGTGCTGCGCCAGTTCGCGGACCCGGAACGGGTGGCGGCGCTGCGCGCCCTGGCCGAACGCCACCTGCGCGAGCACGTGGCGCCCATCGAATACGAAGCCGACCTGCGCTATCCCGGCGCGCCGGAGTCCCGCGCCGCCGAGGGCGGCCTCACGGTCAGGCGCCTGCTGGGCGCGTACGCCCGCGACCCGCTGTTCGCCCAATGGGCCACGGACCCGCGCATCGGGCAGTGGCTGGCGCGCTACTTCGGCGAGAAGCCGGTGCTGTCCACCGTGCACCACAATTGCGTCATGACCAAGCATCCCGCCTACGGCAGCCTGACGGGCTGGCACCAGGACATCCGCTATTGGTCGTTTTCCGATACCGACCTGGTGTCCTGTTGGCTGGCGCTGGGATCGGAGACGCCGGCCAACGGCGGGCTGTCCTTCATCCCGGGCTCGCACGCGGCCGCCTACCGGCCCGAACAATTCGACGCGCAGAAATTCTTCCGCGACGACGCGCCCGAGAATGCCGAATGGATCGCCCGCGCGGTCAGCCCCGAACTGCAGGCGGGCGACGTGGTGTTCTTCCATTGCCGCACCCTGCACGCGGCGCCGGGCAACAGCAGCGACCGCGTGAAGTTGTCGGTGGTGCATACCTACCACCCGCAATCCTGCCACCCCGTGCCGGGCACCCGCTCCGCGTCGCAACCGGGCGTACCCTTGGAGTAGCCGGCGGGGCCAGCCAAATCGATTGGTATCTGCTATTAATAATTGAATTACAATTAATATCAGCGCACTGCGCATGGTTGGACCGGCCTCGTCCCGCCATGCGCCGTTTTCCGCGCCGCATCCCAGAACTCGAAAAGGCTGTTTCCTGTGCGCACTCCACCCCTCGCCGACACGGAAAAAACGCAGGCGACGACCGAGACCCGGTCTTCGCTCTTCGTAGGCTCCACCGAAAAGGCCTTCCAGGTCCTGCACGCGTTCGATGGCCCCAAGCGCCACATGACCCTGGCGGACATCGCCCGCGCCTCCGGCCTGGACCGCAGCGCCACGCAGCGCCTGGTCTACACGCTGGAAACGCTGGGCTACCTGCGCCGCATCCCCGACACCCGCAACTACGGGCTGACGCCGAAGGTGCTGCAGTTTTCGTACAACTACGTGCGCGCCAACGAACTCATCGACAAGGCCTCGCCCTATCTGCTGGACATCAGCCGCACGCTCGGCGAAACCACCAACCTGCAGGAACTGGACGGCCACGAGATCGTCTTCGTGGCGCGCTTCCCCGGCCATCACCTGGTCAACGTCGACATTGCCGTGGGCAGCCGGCTTCCCGCCTATTTCACGGCCTCGGGCACCGCGATCCTGTCGCGCCTGTCCGACGAGCAGCGCCGCGAAATCCTGGCGCAGACGCGGCTGGAGGCGATCACGCCCTATACCGAGATCAACCCGGAGAAACTGCTGGAACGCGTCCGGCGCGTGGCGGAGAAGGGTTACGCGATCATCGTGAACGAGACGGTGCTGGGCGACATCTCTGTCGCGGCGCCGGTCATCGATCATCGGGGGCTGGCGGTGGCCGCGATCAATATTGCGGTGCCGACGACGCGGTGGACGGTGGCGAGGGTCGAGGCTGAGTTGGCGCCGCATGTGCAGGTGGCGGCGACTTCGATTTCGAAGTCGAAGTTTTCGGGGTATTCGAGGTAGGGGTTCGCCCGTCGTCGCGGACGCCACGGCCGCTCGCGCCCCGGGCATACGCGGGTTTGGGCGTCGAAACGGTGATCCGTAGGATGGGTGTAGCGCGAGATCGCCGGCACAGGAACACCGGCGCCAAGCGCGCGTAACCCATCACCGCAACGCACACATCCATGATGGGTTACGTGCGATGAACGCCCGTGTTCGCGGGTAGACCCGGACGCACTTCACCCATCCTACGCGTTACACCGACGCAAGACGCCGTAAGCCCCCAAAGGCCCCCGCGCGGCCGGCCTGGGGGGCGGGCGTTTCAAGGACCAGCCCATCGCCCCAAGGAACGACCGCTCTCGCCCTTAAGCAACCCCTTCAAACTCCCGAAGCAAAGGAACCAGCTCCGCCCGTAACGCTGCCTGCAGGCCGTCGGCGGGCGCCACCAGCGGATCCAGCACCTCGGGCGCATCCACGCCGATCAAATCCATCACGGACTTCATCGGCCCCGGATTCGTTTCTGCGAACGCCAGGTTCATCAAGGGAATCAGGCGGCGATGAAGTTCCATCGACTCCCGCGTGCGTCCCTCGGACGCCAGCTCGTAGACCTTGCGCCAGGCCGTGGGCAGCAGGCTGGCCGTCACCACGATGCCGCCGCGCGCGCCCGCGGCCAGGTGCACGGGCAGCAGCGTGTCTTCGCCGCTGAACACCGCGAAAGAGTCGTCCACGCCCGCCACGGTGCGCAGGAAATGGTACATGTCCGTGTTGCACGCCTTCATGCCGATGATGTTCTCGTGGCGCGAGAGTTCGTGCAGCACCTCGGGCGCGATCGCGATGCGGGTGCGGTACGGAATTTCGTAAATCATCACGGGCAGGGGCGAGGCGTCGGCATAGCGCAGGAAATACTCGCGGATGCCGGCCTGCGTGGGCGTGGTGTAGTAGGGGGTCAGCACCATCAGCGCGTCGGCGCCGGCGTCGGCGAACTCCTGGCCGGCCTGGAGCGCGTCGTGGAAGCCGGGGTCCAGCACGCCGGGGATCACCGGCACGCGGCCCTGCACCGCGTCCACCGTCAGCTTGCACATGCGGATGCGCTCGGCGCGCGCCAGGGCGCCGTACTCGCCGGTGCCGCCCAGCGGCACGATGCCGTCGATGCCCTGCTTGAGCAGGTAGGCGATCAGGGCCTGCGCGGCCGGGACATTGATGCTGTCGTCGGCGTTGACGGGGGTGGGAATGGCGGGAAAGACTCCGCGCAGTTGGGTTGCGTTCAACATGAAACGTATCCTATGAGGTGAAACGGGCGCGGATCAGCCGGCCAGGCTGCGGCGGCGCAGCCGGTCAGCCAGCCAGATCAGCGCGGCAATGAAGAGAAAAAGGCAGGTGGAGACGGCCGCGATCACCGGAGAGATCTGCAAGGTCACCTCGTCCCAGAACTGCTTGGGCAGCGTGGCGTTCAGGCCGCCCGACGCGAACAGCGCGATGGTCAGCTCGTCGAAGGACGTGGCGAACGCGAACAGGAACGACGACATCAGCCCCGCGCCCAGGATCGGGAACGTCACGAAGCGCAGCGTGGCCCAGGGGCCCGCGCCCAGGCTTTGCGCGGCCAGGTCCAGGCGCGTGTCGTAGTTGCGCAGCACCGCCATCATGGTGATCACCACGTACGGAACGGCCACCACCGTGTGCGCCAGGATCAGGCCGATGGTCGAGCCGACCAGGCCCACGCGGGCGAAGAAATAGAACATGCCCACGGCGATGATCATGCGCGGCACCACGATGGGCGACAGCACGAAGGCCAGCATGGCCGACTTGCCGCGCATGTTGGCGCGCACCAGCAGGAAGGCGGCCGGCGTGCCGATGAGCATGGCCAGCAGCCCCGTGCCCACGCCCACGATGAGCGAGCGCGTGATCGCCTGCATCCACACGGGCGAGGTGAACATCTGCTCGTACCATTGCAGCGAGAAGCCCTTGGGCGGCCAGGTCAGGCCCGAGCCGGAATCGAACGACAGCGGGATCATCAGGAAAGCGGGCGCGGAGAGGAAAGCCAGCACCAGCAGCACGATCCACCACAGCGTGCGCGATTGCCCGGTGCCCGACACCGAGCGCCGCAGGCGCTTGGGCAGCAGGCCGAACAGCCGGTCCGAGATCTCGGCCAGCATCGTCAGCACGGCGTCGCCGACGCGGCGGCCCAGGCCTTCCCGGCCCGATGCCCGCACCCGGGTGGAGGCGGCGCCCGTCATCGTGGACAGCCCCAGCACCTTGTCGTAGATCGCGAACACCACCAGCACCACGACCAGCAGCAGCACCGACACGGCGCCGGCGAACTCCCAGTTCATGGTCTGCTGGACCTGGTCGATGATGATCTGCGTGATCATCGTTTCCTTGCGCCCGCCCAGCAGCGCGGGCGTGATGAAGAAGCCGATGGCGGTCACGAACACCATGATGGCGGCGGCCGCCACGCCCGGCATCGACAAGGGGAAATAGATCTTCCAGAAGGCCGTGCCGGGACGCGCGCCCAGGGTGGAGGCGGCCCGCGGCAGGTTGCGGTCGATGTTCTCCATGACCGACAGCATCGTCAGCACCGCCAGCGGCATCAGCGCGTGCACCATGCCCACCAGCACGCTGCCGAAGTTGTAGAGCAGGTTGGCGGGCGCATCCAGGATGCCCAGCGCCTGCAGCAGCTGGTTGACCACGCCGTTGCGGCCCAGCAGCACCACCCAGGCGAAGGTCCGCACCAGGAAGCTGGTCCAGAACGACAGCAGCACCCAGAACAGGAGCGAGGTCTTGCGGCGGGCCGAGAGGCTGGAGATCAGATAGGCCACCGGGTAGCCGGCGACCACCGAGAAGAACGTCGTCCACAGCGAGATCTTCAGCGTGATCAGCAGCACGTTCACGTACACGGACGATTCGAACAGCCGGTGATACTGCGTCAGCGAGAAACCCTGTTCGCCGAACACGCTCAACAGCAGCAGCTGGCCCACCGGGTAGATGAGCAGCACCAGAAGCAGCGCCACCAGGGGCGCCGCCATCAGGAAATGGCGGCGCCCCTGGCTCATGCGCTTGCGGGGAGGGGCGAGAGTCGTCATGCGCTTACTCCGGGATGGCGACGGCGTCGGCGGCCTGCCAGCTGACCGACAGGGATTGGCCGATGGCGTAGTGCTCGGCCTGGCGCTGCGTGGGGTAGGCGACCACGATGGGCTCGGCGTCCGCCACGCCCGTATCCAGGTAGAGCTTGGTCAGGCTGCCGGTGACCATCACGTCCAGCAGCTTGCCCGTCAGAGACGGGCCGGCTTCGCGGGCCGCTTCGACGCGCAGGTTCTGCGGGCGCAACATCAGCGTGACCTTCTGGCCGGCGCGCACGGGGGCGCCGTTGGACAGGGCCTGCCCGGTCACGCCCTGGCGCTCCAGCCCGACCGTGAGCGTCTCGCCGTCGACCGAGGAAACCACGCCGCGCAGCAGATTGGATTCGCCCAGGAAATCGGCCACGAACAGGGTGCGCGGGCGGAAGTACAGATCCGCCGGCGTGCCCAGCTGTTCGATCGCGCCGCCGTTCATCAGGCAGATGCGGTCGGACATGGTCATCGCCTCTTCCTGGTCGTGGGTCACGTAGACGATGGTGGTGCCCAGCTCGCGGTGGATGCGCTTGATCTCCAGCTGCATCTGGTCGCGCAGCTTCTTGTCCAGCGCGCCCAGCGGCTCGTCCATGAGGATGATCGCGGGGCGGTAGACCATGCAGCGGGCAAGCGCGATGCGCTGCTGCTGGCCCCCGGACAGCTCGCGCGGCAGCCGCGCCGCCACGTGGGGCAGGCGCACCATCTCCAGGGCCTCCATCGCGCGGCGGCGGGCCTCGGCCGCCGGCACCTTGCGCATCTTCAGCGGGAACGCGATGTTCTCTTCGATGCTCATGTGCGGAAACAGCGCGTAGTTCTGGAACACCATGCCGATGTCGCGCTCGTAAGGCGCGCCGTAGGTCACGTCCGCGCCGTCGATCAGCACGCGGCCTTCGTCGGGCTGGGCCAGCCCGGCGATCAGGCTCAGCAGGGTGGTCTTGCCCGAGCCGGAGGGGCCCAGAAGGGTCAGGAATTCGCCGCGGGCGACGTCCAGGTGCGTGGGCGCCAGCGCGACGAAGTCGCCGTAGCGTTTGCCCAGGCCCGAGATTTGCAGATTGGAGGAAGACATGGTGATCGACGAGAAAGGAGTTACTTCAGGACCCAGCCGTTGAAACGCTCAAGCACGTCGCGCTGCTTGTCCAGCCAGTAGGCGGCGTTGATGTGCAGGCCCGTCTTGATGTTGTCGGGATGGGTCGGGCAATTGCGGGCGACGTCGGCCTTGATGTAGTCGAAGGCGGCGGGCTGCGTCACGCCGGCGGCGAAGTACTCGACCAGCGCGGCCTGGCGCTTGGGATCGGAGGCGAACTTGATGAACTCGCGGCAGGCGTCGGCGTTCGGCGTGCCCTTGAGGATCGACCAGTTGTCGCAGCCCCAGATGTTCTGGTCCCAGACGATCTGCACCGGCGCGCCGTTGGCGATCGCGGATTGCGCGCGCGAAACCCAGGTGGCGATCATGTCGACCTCGCCCGAGCCCAGCATCTGCTCGACCTGGGCGCCGGTGTTCCACCACACGTCGACCGCCGGCTTGATCTTGTCCAGGCTGGCCAGCGCGCGGTCGATGTCGCAGGGATAGACCTTGTCGGTCGGCACGCCGTCGGCCATCAGCGCTTCTTCGATCGTGTCGAACGGATGCTTGCGCAGGCCGCGGCGGCCGGGGATGTTCTTCACGTCCCAGAAGTCCGCCCACGAGGCGGGCGCGCGGCGGCCCTTGAAGGCGTCGGTGCGATAGGCCAGGACCGTGGTGTAGACGTTGTTCCCCACGCCGTAGGGCGACATGTACTGCTTGGGGATGGTGGCCACCACGGGGTCGGATTCGAGGCCGTGCTTCTCCAGGTATACCTTGCCGCCTTCGGTCAGCATCAGGATGGCGGGCTGGCTGATCTTGGCCATGTCCCAGGTGTAGTTGCCGGTGTCCACCATGCTGCGGATCTGCGCGGTGGGCTCGGCGTTGGCCTGCACGCCCACCACCTGGATGCCGGTGGCTTCCGAGAACGGCTTGTAGAACACGGCGCCATAGGCCTTGCTGTAGATGCCGCCGTCGTCGCGCACGACGATGCGCTTGGAGGCCGCGCGCGACGGCGTCCAGATCATGGGCATGGCCAGGGCGGCGGCGCCGGCGGCCACGGTCTTGAGCGCGTTGCGGCGCGAGGCGTTATGGGAGGTCGGTTTCATTGAGGGCTCCTACGGATCGAGAACGACGGCTCAAGGCAGCAAGCGGCCGGGGTTGAAAAGATGGTCGGGATCGAAGGCCTGCTTCACGGCGCGCATCATCGCCAGTTCCACCGGCGACTTGTAGTGCGCCATTTCGGCGAGCGAGCTGCGGCCCACGCCGTGCTCCGCGCTGAACGTGCCGCCCAGCGCGTCGGCCACGTCGTTGACGGCGCGGCGGATGGCGGCGGCCATGGCGTCGCGGTCGGGCAGCGCGTTCCAGGCATCGAAAGTGAAGAACGGGATGAAGTGCACGTTGCCGTCACCCAGGTGGGCCACGATCAGCACGGGCAGGCCGGGCACCAGCGCGCGCACGGCGCGCGTGGCTTCGTCGATGAAGCGGGGCACGGCGGACACGGGCACGGCGGTATCGGTGGTGAGGCCCACGCCGGCCTTCTTATTGCCTTCCGACACGCTGTGGCGCACTTCCCAGAGCGCGGCGCGTTGCGCGCCGTTGCTCGCGACCACCGCGTCGCGCAGCAGGCCCTGTTCGGATGCCTGCTCCAGGATCTGTTGCAGCAGGTCCTGGAGGCCGGCGTCGCCGCCGGTGTCGGACAGCTCCACCAGCACATGCCAGGGATGGACGCCGGCGAGCGGGTTCTTGCGGCCCGGCACGTGCTCCATGACCACGTCCAGCTGGTTGCTGTCGATCATCTCGAAGGCCGACAGGCGCGAACCGCAGGCACGCTGGAACCGGCCCAGGATATCGAGCGCGGCCTGCGGGCTTTCGGGAGCCAGCCACGCGACCGCGTGCGCGGTGGGCAGGGGGTGCAGCTTGAGCACGGCGGCCGTGACGATGCCCATCGTGCCTTCGGCCCCGATGAACAGATGCTTGAGGTCGTAACCGGTATTGTTCTTGCGCAGCGCGGTCAGGCCGTTCCAGATCGAACCGTCGGGCAGCACCACTTCCAGGCCCAGGATGTTGTCGCGCGTATTGCCATAGCGCAGCACGCCGGTGCCGCCGGCATTGGTGGCGATGGTGCCGCCGATCTGGCACGAACCTTCCGCGCCCAGGCTGATCGGATACAGCCTGCCTTCGGCGGCGGCCGCGTCCTGCACCGCGGCCAGGACGCAGCCGGCCTCGACTTCCATGGAGTTGTTGGCGGCGTCCACGCGGCGGATCCGGCGCATGCGCGACAGATTCACGATGACGGGCGGCCGCCCCTCGGCCGCGGGCACCGCGCCGCCGCACAGGCTGGTATTGCCGCCCTGCGGCAGCACGGGCGTGCCGTGGGCGTGGCACAGGCGCACGATTTCCGACACTTGCCGCGTATCGCCGGGCAGCGCAACGCACAGCGCCGGGCCCTTGTACCGGCCCCGCCAGTCTTCGGTATAGCCGGCCAGGTCGGCCTCGGAATGGAGGAGGGCGTCCGCGCCCAGGGCCTGGGCCAGCGCGTCTAGCAGGGGGGTGCCGTTGGTCATGTCTGTGATCCCGGAAAGGGGCTCGGGAACCATGAGGACCGAGCGAATTCAGGCACAGCATACGATTACTTAAATTGCTTTTCGATTTAAATAATCTCAATACAATTGAATCTAGGGTATGTCCTAGGAGAGCCGGACCGGCGTTTCCGCAGCGCTGCGACGCCAGCCCGCCGAACGGGAGTGCCCGGGATCGATCGGTATTGCGATTTTTAAAATGATCGAAATACAATCATATCGTTCGTTATACGATTCATAAGAAAGACTCGAAAAGCCACGGGAACCAAGGAAGAGAGATGCTGCCCAGCGTGATGGATTACCGGCGGCGCGCGCAAAAGCGTCTGCCCCGGCTGGCGTTCGATTACCTGGAGGGCGGGGCCGAGGACGGCATCGCGATGGCGCGCAACGCCTCGGCGTGGGCCGACCTCGAATTCCGTCCCGACGTGCTGGTGGACGTTTCGGAATGCCGGCTCGACGTGCCGCTGCTGGGCGCCACGGCCGCGATGCCGGCCATCGTGGGGCCTACGGGGCTGAACGGCCTGTTCTGGCCCGATGCGGACATCCACCTGGCGCGCGCGGCGCACCAGGCGGGTGTGCCCTTCGTGCTGTCCACGGCGTCCACGTCCCTGCTGGAAGACGTGCGCGCGGCCACCAGCGGCGAACTCTGGCTGCAGCTCTACGTGCAGCGCGACCGCCGCATCGCCGAGCACTTGATGGACCGCGCCTGGCAGAGCGGCTACACCGTGCTCTTCCTGACCGTGGACGTGCCGGTGCACGGCAACCGCGATCACGACAAGCGCAACGGCTTCAAGCTGCCCCTGCGGCCGTCGCGCCGCCTGCTGCTGGACCTGGCCGCGCATCCCGGCTGGTGCTGGCGCATGCTGCGCCATGGCGGCCCGCAACTGAAGAATCTGGCGGTCAGCTCCAATGCGCGTGAAAACATCACGGAGCAGGCATCGGCCCTCAGCCGCCAGATGGATCTGGCGTTGAGCTGGGATGACGTCGCCTGGCTGCGCCGCGCCTGGCGCGGCCGCATCGTCATCAAGGGCATCCAGGGATTGGCCGACGCGCGCCGCGCGCAAGCGCAGGGCGTGGACGGTATCGTCCTGTCCAACCATGGCGGGCGCCAGCTGGAAAGCGCGCCCTGCCCGCTGGAAGTGCTGCCCGAAGTGGCGGCCGAGCTGGGGCAGTCGATGGAGATCCTGGTGGACGGCGGCGTTCGCCGCGGCAGCGACATCGCCAAGGCGGTGGCGCTGGGCGCGCGCGCCGTGCTCCTGGGTCGCGCGCCCTTGTACGGGCTGGCGGGGCGCGGGCCGGCGGGCGCGGACGAGGTGCTGGCCATCCTGCGCGCCGAACTCGAAAACACCCTCAGGCTGCTGGGCCGCAGCCGCATCGGCGCGCTGGATGCGGACGCGGTCCGCCGGCGCTGACATTTCCCCCCCACTTCCATCGGAACGACATGCGCGAAAAAATAGCTTTCATCGGCGGCGGCAACATGGCCAGCGCCATCATCGACGGCCTGCTCGGCCAGGGCCGGGCAGCGGCCGATTTCCTGGTGGTCGAGCCCTATGCCCCCGCGCGCGACGCCCTGCTCGCGCGCGGCCTGGCCTGCCGCGAGACCGCCGGCCCCGAACTGGGCGATGCCGCGCTGTGCGTGCTGGCGACCAAGCCGCAGGTCCTGCGCGAGGCTTGCGCGCAGGTCGGGCGGCACCTGCCGGCCGATGCCGCGGTGGTCAGCATCGCGGCGGGCGTCGAGCTGGCTTCGCTGTCCGGCTGGCTGGGCGGCCATGCGCGTATCGTGCGCGCCATGCCGAACACGCCGGCCAAGGTGGGCCTGGGCATGACCGGCCTGTACGCCACGGCGGCCTGCGGCCCGGCCGAGCGCGCCCGGGTGGACGCCCTGTTCGCGGCGGTGGGCGAGCGCATCTGGACCGACAGCGAAGCCATGATCGACGCCGTCACCGCCGTGACCGGCAGCGGGCCGGGCTATGTGTTCCATTTCATGGCGGCGCTGGAAAAGGGCGCGGAGGAACTGGGCTTCTCGCCCGCCGACGCGCGCCGCCTCGCGGTGTCCGCCTTCCGCGGCGCGGCCGCGCTCGCGGCCAGCGAAACGGCGCCGCTGACCGAATTGCAGGACCGCGTCACCTCCAAGGGCGGCACCACCTACGCGGCGCTGTCGCACATGCGGGCGGCGGGCGTGGCGCCGGCCA
>NZ_BCTQ01000055.1 GCF_001571365.1 Achromobacter denitrificans NBRC 15125
GGGGCGACGCCGGGCGCAGGGCCGCGCCGCCCGCCGTCGAGCCCGCCGCGCGCGCGCCGGCGCCCGTGGCGATCGCTTTGCGGCGCAAGTCGGTGCTCTGCGTCGGCGAGGACGCCATGGCCCTGGCCTTGACGCGCAAGGTGGTCGAAATGGCGGGCGGGCGGTATCTGGGCCACAGCGGCGGCGGCGACGCGGACGGCGAGGCGCTGGAGGCCAGCCTGGTCGAAGCCGACCTGGTGATCTGCCAGACCGGCTGCGTCAGCCACGGGGCGTATTGGCGCGTGAAAGACCATTGCGCCCGCACCGGCAAGCAGTGCGTGCTGGTCGACAAACCCGAAGCCTTGAACGCGCTGCGCCTGGAACGCGAGCCGTCGAACGCCGGCGGTTGAAGCCGGCGCGCTCCCGCTTCAGCGGGAACCGTAGCGTCGCGTTACCTAGCGTTTCGGCAGCGCGTCCCGCCGCGCAATACAGTCGTGCTGGTGAGGGGGCAGAGATGCTGAAAAAGCGAGACCGCGTCGCGCTACCCTGGACGGACACGCTGGCCCGTCTGGAGGACGAGCGCATCATGTTGCAACGCATTGCCGCCGGCGTGCCACTGGCGCAGGTGCTGGAACACGTGCTGCACGCCATCGAGGCGCAGTCCAGCGTGGAGCTGCGCGCCTCGATCGCGCTGGTCGACGAGACCGGCGCCTGCCTGCGGCACGCGGCGGCGCCAAGCCTGCCAGACGCCTACAACGCGGCCGTGGACCGGGTGCCCATCGGGCCGGCCATGGCGTCCTGGGGCGCGGCTGCCTACACCGGCTGTCCGGTCTACGTGGAAGACATCGCGTCGCATCCCGACTGGGAGCGCTGGCGGGACCTGGCGCTGGCGAACGGCCTGCGGGCCTGCTGGTCCACGCCGATCAAGGCGCCCGACGGCCGCCTGCTGGGCGTGTTCTCCAACTACTACGGCACCGCGCGCTCGCCGTCCGCGCACGACATCGACGCGATCGCGCTGGTGACGCGCAGCGCCGCGCTGGCGATCGAGCGCCATCTGACGGAACTGGCGCTGCGGCAAAGCGGCGAGCGCTGGCGCACCATGTTCGAGGGCATGCAGGAAGCCTTTTTCCTCAGCGAAGCGCTGCGCGATGCCGACGGGCGCATCGCCGACTTCCGCTTCCTGGAGGTCAATCCGGCCTTCGAGCGCCAGAGCGGGATGAAAGAAGGCGACACGCTGGGCCATACCTTGCGCGAGATGATACCGGGCGTGCCCGGACAGATCATGGATGCGTTCGCCCAGGTCGTGGAGTCCGGCGAGCCGGCGCAATTCGAGTTCGCGGTGCCCGCGCCCAAGGAGGCCTGGTACGAAGCCCGGGTGCGCAAGGATGGCCCCGAGCGCATCATGGCGCTCTTTCTCGACGTGAGCGCGCGCAAGGCCGCCGAATCCGAGTTGTGGGAAGGCCAGCACCGCAAGAACTTCCTGCTGGCGCTGGGCGACAGCCTGCGCGAACTGCACCTGCAGCCGGCGATCGAAGAGGCCGCTTGCGAAGGCCTGGGCCAGCACCTGGCGCTGGGCCTGGTGGCGGTGCTGGATTCGGCGGCCGAGAACGGGCGGGCGGTGCTGTCGACCTGCTGGCGTTCCGGGCAGGACCGCGACAACGAGCAGCCGCTGGCCCTGGATCGCCTGGGCGCGGAATACTACGCCGCGCTCGACGGCGGGCGCACCACCTATCTGCAGCCCTTGCTGGCCGAGGCGCAGGGCGAGATCCGCCCCTGGGCCATCGTGGTGCCGCTGCGCCGCTGGGGCCGGCCGGGCGGGGCGCTGCTGGCGCGGCCGCAGGGCGGCACCCGGCTGCGGCACGGCGATATCGCCTTCATCGAGGAAGTGGCGGAACGCCTGTGCGGCGCCGTCGAACGGTCGCAGTACGCGCGCATGCTGGAGCAGCGCGTCGAGGACGCAAGTGCCGAGCGCGACCGCATCTGGCGCCTGTCCCCGGAATTGCTGGCGGTGGTGGACCGGCAAGGGCGCTTCATCAGCGTCAATCCCGCGGTGCGGCCCATCCTGGGCTGGAGCCCCGAGCAGTTCCTATCGGCGGGCCTGTCGGAGTTGATCCATCCGGAAGACTTGGCGGCGACGCTGGCGGCCTGGGCCTGGGCGCCCGAGGGGCAAGTGCCGCAGGCGACGCGGCATCTGGAAAACCGTGTGCTCAGGCGCGACGGCGGCTATTCCTGGATCACCTGGAGCATGTCCTGGTCGCAGGACAATCTGTACATGACGGGCCGCGACGATACCGACCTGAAGATGCAGGCCGAGGCCCTGCGCGAGACCGAGAACGCCCTGCGCCAATCCCAGAAGATGGAGGCGGTGGGGCGCCTGACCGGCGGCATCGCGCATGACTTCAACAATATGTTGCAGGGGATCACCGGCGCCCTGTACCTCATCGAACGCAAGCTGGGCGCGGGCTCGCCCGAGCAGGCGTTGCGCTTCGTCTCGGTCGCGATGGATTCGGCCAACCGGGCGGCCCACCTGACGCAGCGGCTGCTGACCTTCTCGCGCCGCCAGCCCATCGATCCCAAGTCTTTCAGCGTGGCCTCGGCCCTGCAATCCATGGCCGACCTGTTCCGCCGCTATACCGGCGAGCGCGTGCGGCTGGTGTTCGACCTCGACCCGGGCCTGTGGACCGTGTGCTGCGACAAGAACCAGTTCGAGAACGCCATGCTGAACCTGGTGATCAATGCGCGCGACGCCATGCCGCAAGGCGGGGTGCTGACCATCGCGGCGCGCAACGTGCGCGCGCAGGCGGACGCGCCCTCGCTGCGGCAGGTCCTGGATGCGCCGCCGGGGCCGTTCGTGGAAGTCTCGGTGTCGGACGTGGGCTGCGGCATGACGCCCGACGTGCTGGCCCATGCCTTCGATCCGTTCTACACCACCAAGCCGCTGGGAGAAGGCACCGGCCTGGGGCTGTCCATGATCTACGGCTTCGCCAAGCAGGCCGGCGGCGTGGCCACCTTGGAAAGCGAGCTGGACGTGGGCACGACGGTGAGGCTGTTCCTGCCGCGGCATGAAGGCAGCCCGGAACGTTCGCCCAAGCGCGAGCACCCCGCGGCGGCGCCGGCGCCCGATCTGTTGCGCCAGGCGGTAGTGGTGGTGGTGGAGGACGATGCGAACGTGCGCGATATGGTCTATGAGTGCCTGGCCGAGCGGGGCTTGCGGGTACTGTCGGCGGCGGACGGCGAAGCCGGGCTGGACCTGGTGCGGGCCACGCCGGACATCGACCTGCTGGTGACCGACGTCGGCCTGCCGGGCCTCAACGGCCGGCAGCTGGCCGACGCCGCGCGCACCGTCTATCCCGGCTTGAAGGTGCTGCTGATGACGGGCTATGCGGGCAACGCCGTGCGGGATCGCGATTTCCTGGAGCACGGCATCGAGCTGATCGTCAAGCCATTCTCGCTGGTTGCGCTGGGGGAACGCGTGCAGCGCATGCTGGACGGGGATGCCGAAGCCCCGCAGTAGCCGGCTGGCCCTCCGGGAAGCGGAACACGCGCGCGCTCAGTGCTGGCGCCGCAACTCCGCGGGCGGCACGCGCAGCTGGCCGCGATACTTCGACACGGTGCGGCGCGCCAGCAGGATGCCGCTGGCCGCCAGCTGCTGGGTCAGCGCCACGTCCGATAGCGGCATCGAAGGATCCTCGGCGTCGACCATTTCCTTGATCAGCGCCCGCACCGCCGCCGCGGAGCAGGAGCCGCCCGATTCGGTAGCCAGTTCGCGCGAAAAGAAATGGCGGAACTCGAACACGCCGCGCGGCGTCACCATGTATTTGCCCACGGTGGCCCGAGACACGGTGGATTCGTGCATGTCGAGGTCGTCGGCGACTTCCCGCAGCATCAGCGGCCGCAAGGCCACGTCGCCATACTCGAAAAAGGTTTGCTGGCGCTTGACGATGGCCTCCGCCACTCGCTGGATGGTGGTGTAGCGCTGCTCGACGTTGCGCACCAGCCAGCGGGCCTCCTGCAATTCCTGCGCCATGGGGCTGCGGTCGTCCAGCCGCGCGCGCCGGAACAGGTCCGCGTAGGTGCGGTGCAGGCGGGCCTGGGGCATGGCATGGCGGTTCGGCAGCACGCGCCAGCGCGCCTGCCACTTGTCCACGAACACGTCGGGGATCACGTAGGCGGGCGCTTCGGCGCTGTAGCGCGTGCCCGGCTTGGGGTCCAGGCCGCGGATCAGCGCGCAGGCCTCGCGCAACGCGTCGTCGGTGCAGCCGAGCAGGCGCCGCAGCCCGGCGCAGTCATTCTTGGCCAGCCGGGGCAGGTGCTCGCGCACGATGTCCAGCGCCAGCGCCCGGATCGCCGGATCGGCGCCGGTCGCGGCGGCCAGTTGCAAGGTCAGGCATTCGGCCAGGTCGCGGGCCGCCAGGCCCGGCGCGTCCAACTGCTGCACCAGGCGCAGGGCGGTCATCCATTCGGCGTCTTCGGGCGGCGGGTCGAAATCCTCAGGCGCGTTGTCGCACAGGCCGCACAGCGGCGTGCGCAGGTAGCCGTCGTCATCCAGCGCATCGACGATGAACTCCGCCAGCAGGCGGTCGCGCGGCTCCAGGGTGTAGTTGCCCAGTTCCGCCGAGAGGCGCTGGCGCATCGACAGCGAGGCGCAGACCCATTGGGCCTGGTCCATGCCGCCGTCGCCGGCCGCGCGCGTGGGGTAATCGCCGGAATAGGCCGGGGCGTCCGGCGGCGGGAGGTCCGCCTCCGCGGCGGGCGCCGGCATTTCCGGCGCGCCCTCGTCGGAGGGGAAGGCCGCCTCGGGAGCCGCGGCAGTCGCCTCGCCCGGCTGCGCGCCTTCCTGTTCCTCTTCGGGTTCCTCAAGAAAAGGATTGGTGGCGAGCGCGTGTTCCACCGCGGTCGTGAATTCCAGCGCGGACATCTGCAGCAGCTTGACGGATTGCTGCAGGCGGGGCGCCAGCGTCATCTGCTGGCGCAGGCGCAATTCTTGCGTAGGGTAGCCCAAGCGAATCTCCGGACGAGGCCGCCGGGAAGGCGGCTTACTCCAGGAAATGCATGCAAAGTTCGTGCCAGCTTTTCCGCGGGGAGAAAGGCCGGCCGCCCGCGCGATGCCGCGCCGGTCTTACAAGCGCGCGGTAATAATTGCTGGGAGGGGGGCTCGGTGGAGGTGCTTTTCACGCGCCCGACGCGTCCGCCGCGTCGCGGTCGTAGGCGTCCAGCCGGTTGTAGAGCGTCTTCAGGCTCACGCCCAGGGCTTCGGCGGTCAGGCGCTTGTCGCCGGCGTAGTGCGCCAGCGTGGCCAGAATGAACTCGCGCTGGGCCCGCCCCAGCGGCATGCCGATGGCGAAGTTCAGGGCGCCCTCGCGCAGTTCGCCGCGCGGCACGCCGCGCGCCCGCGCCAGGACGTCGGCGTCGAGTTCGCCATCGGCCATGATGTAGGCCCGCTGCACCGCATTGCGCAGCTCGCGCACATTGCCCGGCCAATCATGCCCGGCAATGGCGTCCAGCAGGCGGCGGGAGAAGGTCTTGCGGGTGCCGTTCTCGCGGTTCAGGGTATCCAGGAACCAGTGCGCGAGGACCACTGCGTCGCCCTCGCGTTCGCGCAGCGGGGGGACGCGCAGCGGGATCACGAGAAGCCGGTGGAGGAAGTCCTGGCGCAGGCGGCCCTCGGCCACGGCCTCGGCCGGATCGCGATTGCTCGCGCAGATGACGCGCACGTTGGCGCGCAGCAGGTCGGAGCCGCCCACGCGCTGGTACGTGCCGGATTCCAGCACGCGCAGGAAGTGGACCTGCATGTCCGGCGGCATCTCGGTCACTTCGTCCAGGAAGAGCGTGCCGCCGCTGGCGTATTCGAAGTAGCCCGCGTTCTGCGCCACCGCGCCGGTGAAGCTGCCTTTTTCGTGCCCGAACAGCTCGGCATGCGCCAGCGTGCCGCTGATGGCGCCGCAGTTCACGGCCACGAAGGGTTGCTCGCGGCGTTGGCTGGCGTCGTGGATGGCGCGCGCCACGATTTCCTTGCCCGTGCCGCTTTCGCCCACGATGAAGACGCTGGCGTCGCTCGCCGCCGCCAGGCGCAGCTGGGCGTCCAGTTTTTGCATCGCGGGGGAAAGGGCGGAAACGTCCATCAGGACGTTGGGAGACGCAGGCGCGGCCTCGCGTCCGGTGCTGGTGCTGCGGTTTGCCATGCTGTGTCCTTGGCCCGGCCGCGGGCCGTCGCATTAGGTGCATGGTAGAGGGCAAGGCCGTCCGTGTTTGCGACCAGTTGCAAGCATTCGAAAACATTGTTGGAAAATATCGAATAATTGCCTCCGCGGTGGCTAGAGTCGCTATTCTCAAGAGTGGGCCGCAACAGGGAGAAGGACATGCCCCATCTGCTGATCGTCGACGATGATGCCGCGATACGCGAAACGCTGGCCGAGCTCGGCCGGGACAGCGGCTTTTCGGTAGCCTTGGCGGCGAGCATCAAGGATGCCTTGATCCAGCTCGAACGGCAGGCGCCGGACCTGGTGCTGACCGACGTTCGCCTGCCCGAGGGCAGCGGCATGGATATCTTCAAGAACGCGGCGGCCGCCAGCGCCGAGGTCGTGGTGATGACCGGCCACGGCACGGTCGACAATGCCGTGCAGGCGCTGAGGCTCGGCGCCACCGACTATCTGGTCAAGCCGATCTGCATGGAGCGCCTGAACGACATCCTCGCGCGCATTGCGTCCAGCGCGGGTGGGGACCTGCCCGGGATGCCCTTCGAGGAGCCGGGCCGCTTCGGCAAGATGTACGGCGCGTCCGAACGCATGCTGACGCTGTACCGCCAGCTCGGGCGCGTGGCGCCCACCAACGTGACCACGCTCGTGATCGGCGAAAGCGGCACCGGCAAGGAACTGGCGGCGCATGCCATCCACGAACTCAGCCCGCGGCGGCAGCGGCCGTTCATCGCGGTCAATTGCGGCGCCATTTCGCCGAACCTGATCGAAAGCGAAATGTTCGGGCACGAGCGCGGCAGCTTCACCGGCGCCGACCGTCAGCACAAAGGCTATTTCGAGCGCGCCGACGGCGGCACGCTGTTCCTGGACGAAGTCACGGAAATGCCGCTGGACCTGCAGGTGAAACTGCTGCGCGTGCTGGAGACGGGCCAGTTCATGCGGGTGGGCACCAATCGCGAAATCGCCTGCGACATCCGCATCGTGGCCGCCACCAACCGCAATCCCGAGGAGGCGGTGCGCGAAGGCAAGCTGCGCGAAGACCTGTATTACCGCCTGAGCGTCTTCCCGGTCGAGCTGCCGCCGCTGCGCGAGCGCGGCGAGGACATCCCGTTCCTGGCGCAGCGCTTCCTGGACGCGCAGAACCTGGAGTCCGGCAAGCGCAAGGCGTTTTCGTCGCGCGCGCTGGCGGTGCTGACGCAGTACGCGTGGCCCGGCAACGTGCGGGAATTGAAGAACTTCGTGAGGCGCGCCTTCATCATGGCCGACGGCGACGAACTGGAAGCCGACATGCTGGCGCCGCAGGTGTCGCCTTCCGGCGGCGGCTCGGTCGGGCAGGTGAGCGTGCCCGTGGGCGAAACGCTGGCCGAGGCCGACCGGCGGCTCATCCTGGCCACTTTGGAACGTTGCAACGGCGTGAAAAAGCAGACGGCCGCCATGCTCGGCATCAGCCCCAAGACGCTCTACAACCGGCTGGAAGAGTACGCCGCGGCGGGCTACGCGCTGCCGGGCGAGCCTCCGTCCCGGACGGACGAACCGTCCGGGAGCTGAGGGCAGGCCTTACTTCCCGTAGCGGGTCTTCAGGTCCGCCATGCAGGTGTCCTTGGCATTGCCGGACAGGGCGTCGCACTTCTCCTTCCCGACCTTGTAGTCGGCGTCGTTGCGCGTCTTGGCCGCGTCATGCGTGGCCTCGGCCTTTTCCTTGGAGGCCTTGGCATCCGCCTTGGCCTTGTCGCGCGTGGCTTCGGCCTGCTGCTGGCAGACGTCCTTCTGGTTGCCCTTCATCGCATCGCAGTGCTTTTTGTCCATCTTGTACTGGTCGTTGATCTGCTTGTCGGTGCGCACGGCGGTGGTGCCGCCCGACGCGGTCTGCGCCGGGGCCTGGAAGGCCAGTGCGGAAAGGCCCAGCGCCACGGCGGGGAGAACGGCTTTGCACAGATTCATGGTTGACTCCTTTTGGATGGCGGTCCGGTCGAGGCGGACCCGGCAACACTGAAGCAAGCGGCATTCCCGGCCCCGTCGGGCACGGCGCTTGCTCGGCGCAGGGCTGCCGGCCGCGGCCCTGGTCCGCGCGGCCGCGGCGACACAGACGGGAGAAATCGATATGGATACCGGTAAGAAACGCGACACCGAACGCCAGGATGCCGAGCGGGATCCGGGCGGCCCCGAGGCCAATGCGCCGCAAGGCGAGACCGAAACCGCGCATCGCAGCGGCCAGTTCGGGGCGGACAAACCGGGCTTCGGCAAGGCGCCCGCGCATCCCGGGCGCGCCTCGGACAAGAAGCACAACGAGAAGGGGCCCGAGTACGAGGAAGGCGGCCAGTATCCGGGCAAGCGACCCGACGGCAAGTAGCGGCCGCGACGCGCCTCAGTCGCCGCCTTCGCCCAGACGGAACAGCAGCACCACGCAGTGCAGGGCGGCCAGGCCGATGAGGCCGTAGACGGCGCGCGTGACGAAACCGGCCGGCAGGAACCGGCCGAAGACGTCCAGGTCCACCGCCGCGATCAGGCCGCTGTTCAGCCCGCCGGCCACGATGGCGATCAGGGCGGCCCAGTCCAGAACGGACAGCCCGCCGGCTTGCGGCGAGGTAGCGGGCGGCGGTTCGTCCTGGGATACGGAGAAGTCTTCGTCGTTGCCGGGCATATCCATGCTGGTGTCCTTGCAAGGGCCGACTGCTTGAGGGCGGAAATCCGCCGTCCTCGCTCCAGCAAGCCCCGTGCCCGTCGCGGGCATGGCAGTTGCTGCGCAGGTCCGCATGCCATTCATGCACCGGAGACCCCTATGTCCTTGATCGTCGCAGCCAGATTCGACACCTTCGACGAGGCCGCCGAGGCGGCCCGCAAGCTCTTTGCCGAAGGTTTTACCGAAGACGACATCCATACCTTCTATATCAATACCGCGGGCGAGCACGGACGCTTTCCCATCGGCGGAGACCGGGTGGCCGATCCGGATTCCAAGGGCGGCCATTTCGGCGCCGCGGCGGGCGCCTCGGCGCTCGGCCTGCTGTTCGCGCTGCTGGGCGGGTTGATCGCCGCCCGGCTGGCGGCCTCTCTTCTGATCGTGATCGCCGCCGCCGGCGTGGGCGCCTACCTGGGCGCGCTCGCGGGCGCCCTGTGGGTGGTGGGCCGGGGACGACGCCGGCCCGGCCGCCCGCCGGCGGCGGACGTGCATCCGGAATTGCGGCAGGCGGGCGTGATGCTGGCGCTGCACGTGTCGCCGGACCGCGACGCCCTCGCGCGGAGCGTGCTGAAAGCGGCCGGTGGCCAGGACATCGAACGGGCGAACGGCCGCTGGCTGGACGGGAAGTGGGAGGACTTCGATCCCTTGACCCCGCCGCGGCGCGTGGACGCGCCGTCGATGGCGGGTTGAACCGGCAGGCGCAACGTGCCAAGGAGAGCAGCATGAAACCAACCGGATGGCTGCGCGGGCTGGCCTCGGCCTGCCTGCTTGCACTGCCCTGTATCCTCTGGCCGGCCCACGCCCAAGGGCTGGCCGAGGCCGACGCGCGCTTCCTGCAGGCGGCCGCCGGCTCCGGCCAGTTCGAGGTGGAGGCCGCGGAACTGGCGCGGCAGCGCTCGAACGACGGCGCGGTCAAGGCCTACGCGGCCAGGATGCTGGAGCAGCATCGCGCCATGAACGGCGACCTGAAGGCGCTGGCGCTGCGCAAGCAGGTCACGCTGCCCGAGCAGCCGGCCGAACCGGATCGACGCACCCTGGATCAGTTGGGCGACCGGCAGGGCGCGGACTTCGACGCGCTCTACATCCAGAAGGCCGCCATCGACGCGCACGTAATGGCCAACCGGCTGTACGAGACCGCGGCAAAGGAAGCCGAGGATCCGCAGGTCCGCGACTTCGCCGTGCGCGCCTTGCCGACGGTGGCCGAGCACCTCGCCATGAGCCGCGCGCTGCGCCAGGGCCCGCCCGCCGCCGATCCCGACAAGATCCAGCCGGCCGTCAAGGGTGAGCCGCCCGCCGTGTCGCCTGCCTCGCGCGAGGCCCCGGCATCCATCGCGCCGGCCCGTTGACCGCGGGGCCGGCGTGTTCCGGGATCAATCGCCCGCGCTGCCGGTAATGGGCAAGACGATGCCGGTGATGTAGCTGGCGCAGGCCGGCGAGGCCAGGAACACGTAGGCGGGGGAGATTTCCTCCGGTTGCGCGGGCCGCCCCAGGTCGGTGTGCTTGCCGAATTCCTGGATTTTCCGCGCATCCTGGTCGGCGGGATTCAGCGGAGTCCAGACCGGGCCGGGCGCCACCGCGTTCACGCGCACGCCCTGGCCGGCGAGATTCGCGGCCAGCGAGCGGGTGAAGGCGTGGATCGCGCCCTTGGTGGCGGAATAGTCCAGCAGCTTGGCGCTGCCCCGCAGGCCCGTGACCGACCCCGTGTTGATGATGGCCGAACCGGCCTTCAAGTGGGGCAGGGCGGAGCGCGCCATGTAGAAATAGCCGGTGATGTTGGTGCGCAGCGTCTTGTCCCATTTGTCGTCGTCGATCTCCGGCAGCGTGTCGGTGTGCTGCTGGTAGGCGGCGTTGTTCACCAGCACGTCCAGCTTGCCGAAGGCCCGCACGGCCTGGTCCACCGCGTCCTGGCAGAAGGATGGGTCGCGCACGTCGCCGGCGATCAGGATGCAGCGCCGGCCTTCGTCCGCCACGGCGCGGCGGGTTTGCTCGGCGTCTTCGTGCTCGTTCAGGTAGACGATCGCCACGTCCGCGCCTTCGCGGGCGAACAGCACGCAGACGGCCCGCCCGATGCCGGAATCGCCGCCCGTCACGATGGCGGCCATGCCGTCGAGCTTTCCGCTTCCGCGATAGGCGGGCGCCTGGTACTGGGGCTTAAGCGCCATGTCGGCTTCTTCCCCGGGCTTCTCCAGATGCTGGGCGGGCATGGGCGGCGTGGGGTGAGGCCGCGCGCCGGTGTTGTCTTGCGTCGGTTTGCTCATGCGATTCTCCTGGTCGTCAGGCGCGGCGGGCGCCTCGTCGCCAAGAACGAGCAAACGGCATTCCCGCGACAGGCCCTAGAGCCCCAGCTTCTTTAGCATGCGCGGGCCCACCGTCTTGCGGGCCGCCTCGTAGTCCCGCCAGGGGTCGTCCCGATCCCGGGCGAGCGCGACCGCATTGCGGATGTTGTAGGCGGGGCCGCGCAAATCCTCGCCCGAATCCAGGATCTCCCAGGCGACGGGCATGGACACGGGCGCGCCGGCCCGGGCGCGGGCCGAGAAGGCGGCGATGGCGGTGGCGCCGTTGCCGTTGCGCAGGTAGTCCACGAAGATGCGCCCCTGCCGGCGGGCCTTGGACATATTGGAGGTGTAGCGCTCGGGAATCACGCGGGCCAGTTCGTCGGCCAGCGCCCGGGCCAAGCCCTTGACGGTGTCCCAGGGTTGTTCGGGGCGTATCGGCGCCACCAGGTGCAGTCCCTTGCCGCCGGTGGTCTTCAGGAACGGCGCGAGCCCGATCTCCTGCATCAGCCCGCGCGCAAGCTGCGCGCCTTCGGCCACGGTCTTCCACGGCACGTCGGGGCCCGGATCCAGGTCTATGGTGATGCGGTCGGGCTCGTCGGGGCGGGGAGCGCGGCCGCCCCAGGTGTGGAATTCGATGACGCCGCGCTGCACCAGGGCAAGGACGCCCTCGACCGAACCGATCAGCAGATGCTCGCCGTCCCGTTCCAGGCCCTCGGGCAACCGGCCGCTGATGTGCTTCTGGAAGAAGCAGGTCGCGTCGGTGCCGTCCGGGCAGCGCAGCAGCGCGATGCGGCGGCCCTGCAAATGCGGCAGGATCAGCGGGCCGGCGGCCTCGTAGTAGCGCGCCAGGTCGAGCTTGGTGGTGTCCGGATCGTGGATGATCACGCGCCCCGGGTGCGTGATGCGCGTGTTGCCCGCTTTGTCGCCGGCGGCCTTCGGCTTGGCCGAACCCGGAGGCGGCGCGGGCGTTTCGCCGCCGACTTCGCTGGCGGGCTTGTCTTCGCGCAGGCCGACGAACGAGGCCTGGCGCAGCAACTGGTCCTGCGTGACGCTGGCGTACCGGATTTCCGCCACCAGTTCCGGCTTTACCCAATGGACGTCGCCCGCGCTTTGGCCGTAGCGGCCGGGGCCGGGCAGCGGGCCGGCGAAGGGGCTGGCGTCCGTTTCCAGCGCATGCAGTTTTTTGTAGAGCGAGGCGAGGGTGGCGGCGGTGAAGCCGGTGCCCACCCGGCCGGCATACGCCAGCTTGCGGCCCTTGCGCAGGCCCACCAGCAGCGCGCCGAAGTGCTTGCGCGATCCGGCGGGCGAGGTGTAGCCGCCGATCACGTACTCCTGCCGCGGCCGGCACTTGAGCTTCAGCCAGGCGCTGCCGCGGCCCGCTACGTAGGCCGAGTCCAGGCGCTTGCAGATCAGCCCCTCCAGGCTCAGCCGGCAGGCTTCGGACCAGGCCGCGCGCCCCTCGGTGCCGTCTGCCACTTCCAGACGCTGCGTCATGAGCAGCGGCGCACCGTCGGGCAGTCCGGCCAGCACGGCTTCCAGGCGCGACTGCCGTTCGGACAGCGGCAGGGCGCGCAGATCCTCGCCGTCCCACCAGGGCAGGTCGAACGCCATGAAGGACAGGTCGGCGGTGCGGCCGTCCAGCGCGTTCTGCAGCAGCTGGAAATCGGAGATGCCGCGCTCGTCCAGGCAGACCACTTCGCCGTCCATCCAGCCGTCGGGCAAGTCCAGGGCGCCCAGCGCGTCGGCCAGCGCGGCCATGCGCGCCGTCCAGTCCTTGCCGCTGCGGCTGACGAGGCGCGCGCGTCCCTGCGCGAAGCGGCACAGGATGCGGTAGCCGTCGTACTTCACTTCATACGACCAGCCCGGCCCCTGCGGCGGCGCGTCGACCAGGGTGGCGAGCTGCGGCTCCAGCATCGCGGGGAGCGCGGCGCGGCGGCCGGCCGCGCTGGCGCGCTTCGCGGCTTTGGCGGAGCCGGACTTGCCGGAAGTGGATTCAGTGGAGGTGGATTTAGTGGCGGCGGCTTTGGCGGAAGCAGCTTTGGTGGAGGCGGACTTGCCAGAAGCCGATTTCGTGGCAGCGGATCGGGACGCGGTGGATTTGGCTGCGGCTGACTTCGCGGAAGCGCGCCCGCGGCGGGCGAGCGCGGCCTCGGCATCGTCGCCTTCCACCGCATCCTCGTCGTCCAGCTTGCGCAGCAGCCATTGATTGTCTTCCTTGCCCAGTCGCAGCAGGGCCCAGGCGCCCTTGAGCGTGCCGCCCCGCAGGGTGAAGCGCAGATGGCCCTTGGCCAGACCGCGCCTGGGGTCCCCATCCGGCGTCCAGGAGCCGTGGTCCCAGATGTCCACGTGGCCCGCGCCATAGTGGCCCTTGGGAATGTCGCCTTCGAACTTGCCGTATTCGACCGGGTGGTCTTCCACCTTGATGGCCAGGCGCTTCACGTCCGGGTCGCGGCTGGGGCCCTTGGGCACCGCCCAGCTCACCAGCACGCCGTCGAGTTCCAACCGGAAGTCGTAATGCAGGGCGCGGGCCTGATGGCGCTGCACCACGAAAGACAACGGCCCCGCGGCGGACGCCGCCGGAGCCTTGCCGGCGGGCTCGCGGGTGCCGGTGAAGTCGCGTTTCTTGCGGTACTGGGCTAGCGGTTCGCTCATGAGGCTTCCTTACGCGGCTTTGCGTCGGGTGGCGGCGGATTTGCGCGCGGGCGTCTTTGCGGCCGCCGTTCGCCGCGCCGCGGGCGCCTTCTTCCCGGCGGGCGCGGCCTTCTTGGCCGCCGTTTTCTTCGTGGCCGTCTTCTTCGGCGCCCCGCGCTGTTCGATGCTTTGCTTGAGCAGCGACATCAGGTCGATCACCTTGGCCGATTCCCGTGGCCCCTGGGTCTCATCGGCCTCGGTCAGCACGTGGGTCTTGCCGGCCTTGACCTTCTTCTCGATGGCATCGAGCAGGTCTTCCCGGTAGTCGTCGCGGTAGGCTTGGGGATCCCAGGGGCCGGTCATGTCCTCGACCAGCCGCAAGGCCATGTCGCGCTCGCGCGCGGCAGGCGCGGCGGTCTTGCCGCCGGGAAGCTCCAGGTCGTCGGCCGAGAGGATTTCGTCGCCATAGCGCAGCGTGATTAGCATGAGGGCATCGCCCTGGGGCAGCAGCGCGCACAGGTACTGCCGCGTGTGGAGCACCACGCGCGCCAGGCCGAGGCGGCCCGCCTCCTTGAGAACTTCGCGCAGCAGCACATAGCCTTTCTCGCCGCGGCGGTCCGGCGCAAGGTAATAGGGGGTGTCGTAGTAATAGATGGGGACTTCGGCTGCGTCCACGAACCCCTGGATCTCCACCGTCTGGGTGGCGGCGACGTTGGCGCGCTTGAAATCCTCTTCGTTCAGGTAGACGTATTCGCCTTTCTCATACTCGTAGCCCTTGACGATGTCTTCCGAGGCGATGACCTTGCCGGTGCGCTTGTTGATGCGCTGGTAGCCGACGGGCGCGTCGTCGCGACGGTCGATCCAGTCGAAATCGAGCCGGTGCGGCCGCGTGGCGGCGTGGACGACGATGGGCACGTGCACCAGGCCGAACGAAATCGCGCCCTTCCAGATGGTTCGCGCCATGGCCGTCTCCTGCTTGTGGGGGACGCAATGAGCAGCAAGCGGCATGCCCGGCGCGGGCGCGCCGCCGCCTGGGGACGGAAGAGGGAGGGGCCGGCGGCGCCGAACCCCGGGGCCACTATTGGCGGCCCACCACCACGCCGAACAGGAACGCCGCGCCGGCGACCAGGCCGATCGCCTGCCACGGCCGCGCGTGGATGTACTCCTCCGTGCAGTCTATGGTTTCGCGCATCAGGTCGGTGGCGTTGTCGGAGGCATCGCGCAGGCTGCGCCGCGTGGCATGCAATTGCTCGGACAACCTTGCCCTGAGCGCCTCCAGATCGGTGGCCTCCTTGTCGTTGAGCGTGGCCTCCAGTTCGTCGATCCAGGATTCCGGGTGCCGCGAGCGGCGGCGCGCGCTGCTGTTGTCCGGGCCGTTCTCGGGGAAGTCGGAAGGCAGGGGGGTGTTCGTAGTGGCCATCGATAGCTCCTGACGGTCGGGCGGGAAATACGCCTGCGCGGGCCGGCCCGGGCGGCCGCGCGGCTTGGCGGGCATCAGCGCTCCAGCATGTCTCGGCAGGCCAGCGTGCAGCCCAGGCAGGCGCCCGCGCAGATCTGGCAGTGCCGCGCCTCATGCGGGGAACATTCGCGCGCGCAGGCATCGCAGACCAGCGCGCACAAAGTACACAGCGCGGTAGAAAATTCGCCGTTGCGCGCCAGCATGGCCGCGCACAGCCTGCAGACCGAAGCGCAATCGGTGCACAGGGCGATGCAATGCTTCATGTGCCCGGGGTTCTCTTCCAGGCACATGGCGGCGCACACGTCGCAAGCGACGGCGCATTCGTAGCAGGCTTGCACACATTGCTCGAAATTTGAGTCTCGCATTGCATCTCCTTGTGAGTCGCCGTGCCGGCCAGCAACCGGCGCGCCTGGCGGGAGCGGGCACATCCGCTTGCAATTTGACGGGGCAGGGGGTTTTTTCGCGCGTCGGGCCGCCGTAGGATGAAAGGCCGGACTTCACCCAGGAGACCCGTATGAAACCCGCAAGCAAGCCTGCGCGACGCCAGCCTGGCCACGACCGGAAACAACCGGAAGACAACGCTAAGATACTGCCGCCAAGCGGTCCCGTCGACGTTCCACGCATGCCGGATAAACCAGACCCCTCCACCCCGGACGAAGCTGCGCGCGACGCCCGCCCCGTGGTCGACAACAGCAACGAATCGAACTGGGCGGACGGCTCGGCGCCGCAGCCGCGCGCGAAGAACGCGCGCTCATCGATTCTTTGAGGCCGGCGCCTGCGCGGCGGCCGCGGATTCTTCCCGCAGGAAGGCGAGCAGGCGGCGTTCGTCCGCGCTCAGCCCCCTGGGGCCGGAAGGGGCCGCCGCCCGGGCCGGCAGACGGCCATCCAGATAGGCCGCCAGAATAGCGGGATGCACGTAACAGGCCCGACATACGGCGGGCGTATTCGCCAGGCGCGCCGACACGTCGCGGATGACATCCACCACCGTTTGACGCGCCTGGCCCGAATCGGCGGCGGGCCGCCCCTGCAAGGCCGAGTAGGCAAGCACCGATCCGGCCCAGGTCCGATAGTGCTTGGCCGTGAAGTCGCCCGCGCCTGCTCCGCGCAGATAGGCATTGACCGCGCCGGAATCCACCGGATGAATTCCTCCCTCCTCATCCACGTACTGGAACAGCTGCTGGCCCGGGATGTCCATGCAGCGCTTGATCACGCGCGCGACGCGCCGATCGGCAACCGCGACGTCGTGCGCCACACCGCTCTTGCCCTTGAACCGGAACCGTATCCGGCTGCCGGCCACGCTGGCATGGCGGCGTTTGAGCGTGGTCAGGCCATAGGAACGGTTGCTGCGCGCATACTCGCGCGCGCCGATACGGATGAGCGTGGATTCCAGCAGCTTCACCAGAACGGCAATCACCTTTTCCTGGGACAACCCGGGCGCCTGCATGTCGCGTTCCGCCTGTCGGCGGATGCGGGGCAGCGCCAGGCCGAAAGCCACCAGATTCTGGTACTTGTCGGCGTCGCGCACCGCCGTCCAGTCGGGATGGTAGCGGTACTGCTTGCGCCCGCGGGCGTCGCGCCCCGTGGCCTGCAAGTGGCCGCGAGGCGTGGCGCAGATCCACACGGATTCGTAGGCCGGCGGAATGGCCAGGGCCTCGATGCGCGCGATCTCGCGGGCGTCGCGGATGCGCTTGCCGCGGGTGTTCAGGTAGGCGAACGCGCTGCCGTTGACCCGGACGCGCGCGTAGCCGGCCTGGGTGTCGTCCACATAGACGAGTCCCGCGTCCAGGGAGGCGGGCGGGGCGGGGGAGGAGGGTTTCATCCGGTCTCCGTAGGCTCGGGCGACGGCGCCCGCTCAGCATCCGGCGTGCCCGCGGTCCGCTGGTGGGAACGGCGCTTGCTGATCAGGGCGAGGATTCCCAAGGAGGCCTTCATGCAAGCCGTTCTACACCTGCACGTTCCACCCAAGCCGGACCCGATTCCGCCGGGCTCGCCACCGGGCGACCTGCCCGTGGATCCCGACACCGATGAGCCCGATGTCGATCTGCCCCCGCTTTCCCCGCCCGGCAAGGAAATCACCCCGCCAGGGAAGTGATGACCGCGAGCCATCCAATAACTCGAATCGATAAAGACGAGGAGTCGCCATGTCGACCATTCTGCTGATCATCCTCATCCTGCTGGTCCTGGGCGCCGTGCCCGCCTGGCCGTACAGCCGGGGCTGGGGCTACTACCCCAGCGGCATCCTGGGCATCCTGCTGATCGTGCTGATCGTGATGCTGCTGACCGGCCGCTTATAGCGTCTGCCCCGCCGGCGCCCCGCGCAAGCGGGGGCCGGCACGCGGGTGCGCGCATTGCCCGCCGGCCAGGGCCGGCGGGTGGCGCGCGCGGGCGGCGAAGCGTAAGATGCCCGGGTTTTTGCGCAGCTTCGCCCTCCGCGGCACCCCCCATGACCATTCCCCTGCTTATCCTCATAGAAAGCGTGCAGGACTACCTGCCCGCGTTCGAGTCGCGCGGTTTCCGCGTCATCTATGCGCCTACCGCCGAAGCGCGGGCCCAGGCCATCCGCGACCATGCGGCCGAGATCCGCATCGTGCTCACGCGCGGCGCCACCGGCTGTTACGCCGACGAGATCGCGGCGCTCCCCGCGCTCGAAATGATCTGCTCGCTGGGAGTGGGGTACGAGAACATCGATCTCGCCGCAGCGGCCGCGCGCGGCATCGTGGTGACCAACGGCCCCGGCGCGAACGCGGTGGCGGTGGCCGACCACGCCATGGCGCTCCTGCTGGGCGCCGCGCGGCGCCTGCCCCAGGCCGACGCCTGGGTGCGCCAGGGCCATTGGAGCGGCTTCATGGGCCCGCAGATCACCGGCAAGCGGCTGGGCATCCTGGGCCTGGGCACCATCGGGATGGAGATCGCCCGGCGCGGCGCCAACGGCTTCGGCATGCAGGTCGGTTATTACAACCGGCGCGCCCGGCCCGATTGCGGCCATACCTATTTCGACAGCCCGCGCGCGCTGGCCGCGGCGTCGGATTTCCTGGTGGTGGCCACGCCCGGCGGCGCGGGCACGAGGCATTTGGTCGATGCCGAGGTGCTGGAAGCGCTGGGGCCGGGCGGCTACCTCATCAATATCGCGCGCGGCAGCGTCGTCGATACCCAGGCCCTGATCGCGGCGCTGGCCGCAGGCCGCATCGCCGGCGCGGGCCTGGACGTGGTGGATGGCGAACCGGTCATCCCGGAAGCCCTCAAGCGTCTCGACAACGTGGTGCTGACGCCCCATAGCGCGGGCCGGTCTCCGGAAGCGGTGGACGCCACGGTGGCGCTGTTCCTGGAGAATGCCGGCGCGCATTTCGCCGGCAGGCCCGTGCTGACGCCCGTGGCGGCGAGCGCCGCCCCGGGCGTGGCCGGCCAGGAGAACCCGCAGGCTAGTGGGAGAACATGACCGGCACGGTCATGCTCTTCAGGATGGACGCGGTGGCGCCGCCCAGGGCCCATTGGCGGAACTTGCTGTGGCCGTACGCGCCCATGACGAGCAGGTCCGCGCTGTGGTCGGCGGCGGCATTCAGGATGGTGCTGCCCACGCCCACGCCCTTGATGTCGCGGCGCACGTGGTCGGGCGCCGGCATGCCCTGCGCCACGCAATAGGAGGCCAGGTCCTCGAAGGGAATCTCGCCCTTGCCGGCGGATTCGCCTTCGTCCATGGTCAGCACGATCATGTGCGAGGCCAGCCGCAGGATGGGCGCGGCGTCGGCCAGGGCGCGGGCGGCCTCGCGGCTGCCGTCCCAGCAGCACAGCACGCGGTCGCCGATGACGGGGAAGTCGCCGCTGGACGGCAGCGCCAGCACGGGGCGGCCCGCGGTCAGCAGCGTCTGTTCGACGAACTCGATTTCATGGGCGGCTTCGACGTCCTGGCGGTTTTCCTGGCTGACGATGATGAGGTCGCTGGCGCGGCCGAGCGCGGCCACCGTGGCGCTGGGCGATGCATTCCCCGCGCGCACCACGGCCGGCACGTCGGCGGAGGAGGCGGCCGCCAGGAAGCCGTTCTGCACCGCGTCGCGGCTTTGCGTCTGCAATTCCTTCATCACGGCGGTCGCGCGGGACATGAGCACGGATTCGCCGTAGTAATACTGGGGCGGCGCGGCGTTGGCGTAGATGCCGACCAGCTCGGCCTTGTGACGCTTGGCCAGGGCGATCGCCGCATCGGTGCGGCGCTTGCAGTCGAATCCGTGGTCGAGGTGGACGGAAATGCGGCGGTACATATGGGCCTCCTTGGTTTGGCGTTCGTTCATGACATGGTTGCGCGTTCCGCCGGAAAGGCCCTTGATACGCGTCAACCTGCCGCCAGTTTCCTGGACGGCGCGCAAACATTCGCTTCAAGGCGCGGGCGGCGCGCGCTCCACGCGTTCCCGCAACTGGCGTATCTGCCGCGCCTGCTGGGCGATGCGGTCCAGCGGCCCGGCCAGGTCGGCGCTGGCCCGCGCCACGGCCGCGGGCGGCGCCAATGAGCGCGCCCCGGGCGCCGGCGCGTCGTCGGCCGGATGCAGCGCGCCGGCCAGGGCCTCGCCATACTCGCGCAGCGCGGCCGCGGGCGCCGTATCGGCGGCCAGCGGCGGCTGGATTTCCAGCACCGTGCCGGCGGCCGTGATGCGCCGCATGGCGTTGAGCAGGTTCACGGCCGTGTCGACGTTGCGGTCGCGGTGCACCGGATTCTGCTGCAGCCGCTGCAGCGACGCCTGGGCATTGTCGGCGGACAGGCAGGCCTCGCGGCGCAGCGCCACCACGTCCGGCGCGCCGCCGTCGCCGGCCTTGCGCCGGCTCAGGGCCAGCACGTAGGCGGCATGGCGCTCCAGCGCGCGCGCCAGCGCCCCGGCCAACAGGCGCGGCTCCTTCTCGGGCCACACCAGAAAGCCCACCAGAAGGGCCAGGATGCCGCCCAGCACGCTGTTGAACGCGCGCAGCGCGGCCAGCATGGGCTCGTAGATCTCGGGCTGCTGGATATGGGTCACCAGCACGAATTGCGAGGTGAGGAAAAAGGTGAACAGCGCGTAATGGATGGTGCGGGCGGCGAACGTTCCCAGGGCGATGGGCAGCACGGCCAGGGCGACCGACAGCGGGCTGCTCAATAACAGGCCCAGCAGCGACGCGCCGATGGCGCCGGCCACGCTGCCCGCCACGCGTTCCAGCGTGCGCTGCCAGGTGGTGGCGAAGTAGGGCTGCAGGATGAATACCAGCGTGAGCGACATCCAGTAGCCGTGGTTCACCGCGAAGGTCTTGGACAGCGCCACCGCGATGGTGGCGCCGATGCCCACGCGCAAGGCGTGGCGGAAAGCGTCGGATTCGAAGCGCAGGTTCTGGCGCAGCGTGCGCCAGGCGCCGCGGGCGGGCGTTTCCGCCATCCGGTCGCGCGCGGGCAGGGCAGGCGCCTCGCCGTGATCGAAAAGCGATTGCGCCACGGCCTGGGCGGTCTGTTCCAGGCGGTCCAGGACCGGGGCCATGCTGGCCAGGTCGGGCGCATGCGCCAGGGCGCTGCCGCGCAGTTCGCGCAAGCCCGCGCCGTAATGCGCCAGCCGCTCGCGCAGGCATTCGGCCTGCCTCGCGTCGTTCACGTCCGAGGTGCTGGCGATGGCGTTGCACAAGGCCGCGTAGCGGTGCAGCGCCTGCGAAAGATGCGCGCCGGCGCTGCGGCCCAGCCAGCGCGGCGCGTTCGATTCCAGCAGGTCGGCGGCCGCCACCAGCCCGATGAAACTGTCTTCCGCGCTGTCCAGCAGATAGAGCAGCTGGTGGGCGCGAGCCCGCCGCGACGGCCGCGCGTCCTGGACTTCGCGGATCCGCCCGCGGGCGGCTTCCAGCGCCGCCCGCAAGGCGCCGCGCTGCGGCCGCGTGACCGCGCTCCAGGCCTGCGGCCCGACGGCGGGCGCCAGGCCCGAATACAGGTGGGCCAGCGCCGCGGCGAAATCGGCCAGGCTCCGGTAGCAATGCGCGACCGCGAGCGTGGCGTCCTTCCACGGACGGCGCCGCCAGACCAGCGCCGTCATCAGGATGGCCCAGATCGCGCCCGCCAGGAAGAAGCCGGTATAGGACAGGCTGGCCGCGAGCGTGGGCGCCGGGAGTTCGGCGGCGACGACGAAACCGGCCGATAGCAGGGTGCCGACGATGGCCGCGGCCGGCCCCAGCACGCGCAGCAAACCGCCAAACGTGCAGCAAAGAAATGTCAGAGGCAATAGCAACAAAAGGTGTCCGGCGCTGGCGCTGGCCAGGAAGCAGAACAGCGCGCCGATCAGGCCCAGCGCCAGCATGGCGCCGGCGCGTTGGCGCAGCGGCCCGCCGGGATCGCCGAAGCAGGCCCAGAACGCGGCGATGGCGGTCCAGCCCAGGCGGGGCTCATCGGCCAGCACCGCCAGGATGACCGGCGCCGCGCTGATGGCGGCGGCTTGCAGGGCGTCGAGCCACAGGACGTTGCGCGCCAGGGCGCGCCAACGGGAAAGCAGGTTCGTCACGCTAGGAATCGAAGCAGGAAGGGCGCCGCAAGGCGCGAAGCGCCAACCCTACCATGTCGACAAGGCGTCTCGTCGCGGCCCTTCCGCGGCCGGTTCGGCCGTGACGAAAGGCGCATACGAATAGTTACGTTTGTGTAGGTTCGGGGCCTCAATTGCAAAAGATTTGCCTGGAACAAACGTACGAAATCGCATAAAAATCTCTTAGCTGGGAATACTCACGTCCAATGTGCCTCTATCTGCGCCCGGACAGCGCAGGCTTTGCCCAGGGGCACGCAAGGAGCGTCGGAATGACGTCGAATCACGAGGCTTCCAGAAGCTCGGTGGCAAGCGACGATGAGATCGCCGCCATGGTTACAGGCAAGGATGGCCTGCGCATGCTCTTGCAGCCGCAGGTGGACCTCATGACAGGCAGGATCGTGTCGGCCGAAGCGCTGGCGCGCTGGCAGCACCCCCGGCTGGGCATCATCATGCCCGGCGAATTCATACCGGCCGTCAACCGGCTCGGCCTGGACCGAATCTTCTTCGAGCGCGTTTGCCTGCGCGTGATCGACATGCTGCTCGCCCTGCGCCGCGCGGGCATCGCGGTGCCGGTGGCGGTCAACGCGCCTGCATCCACCTTGTCCGACGAGCGCGCGGTGGATTTTCTGCTGGGCCGCATCCACGCCGCCGAACTGCCGGCCTCCCTGATCCGCGTGGAATTGACGGAAGACCAGCCCATCCGCGAACTGGACGTGCTGCGCGCCGCGCTGCTGAAGCTGGAAAACGCCGGCTGCGAGGTCAGCCTCGACGACTTCGGCACCGGCCATGCGTCCCTCAAGATGCTGTCGGCGATTCCGCTGTCCGAGGTGAAGATCGACCAGTATTTCGTTACGCGCATGCGCCGCAGCGCGGTGGCGTTCGAAGTGCTGCGCACCGCCGCCGAATTGGCCAACCGGCTCGGCCGCCGCGTGGTGGCGGAAGGGGTGGAGAACATGGCGGACATCCCCGCGCTGCGCGCCGCCGGCTGCCGTTACGGCCAGGGCTTCGCGCTGGGCCGCCCGATGCCGCTGGATGAATTGATGATGCGCCTGCGCACGCAGCGCGACCGCGGCGACGCTCTGGCGGCGCCCGCTCCCTATGCCTCGCCCTGGCTGGACGCCTACGAAGACGTCACGCAGGAAGCCCGGCCGATCCGCCGCCCGCGCCACGTCACCACGCAATAGCGCCTGGCGGCGACACGTCCCCGCGTAACGCATACCCCAAGCCGGCGCCACAGCCAGCGCAGAATTTACCGCAGGGATCCGGCCCTTACCGGTCCGTCCGCGCGCGCAGCGCGGGCCGGCCCTCGCCGCGCGCCCGGCGGCGGTTTTGGGCACGCCGGTTGCTCTTGATAGTCCAGCGGAGTGTGTCCGCTTATCAGGAGACTTGCAATGTCCACTCAGAACCAGCCCGATCAGCAGAAGCAGCCCCAGAAACAGCAGGCCCAGGAGGACCAGAAGGACCGCCGGCAGCCGGGTCAGCAATCCGGCCAACAAGGCCAGCAGGTCGAAAAGGACCGCCAGCAGCAGGGCCATGCCCCGGGGCAGCAAAGCAAGATGCCGCGCTGACGCCCTGGACCGCGTTCCCGGTCCGTGGCGGGAACGCGGTTTACTTGGCCCTGCCCGCGTCCATTCCAGGGCGCGGGCAGGGCCTTTCGCATGCCCGGCCGCCGCCGCGCCTCAGCTGCGCACCGACAGGCAAAGCGCAACGGGCAACTCGCGCAGGACGTCGGCCAGCGCCATGCTGCCGTCGGCCGACACGTGCGTCCGCCGGCCATGGACCGCGTCGTGCCAGGCGCCGCCCGCGACAGGCGCGGGCAGGCGCAGCGTCGTGTTCTCCCAATAGCCGCGCGCCTGCGCCGGCTGGCCGGCCGCGTAGCCGGAGAGCGCCAGCGCGCTGAGGCGGGGCGCGACGATCAGGGCGCTCAGCCCTTCGTGGCGGCGCAGCCAGGCCAGCGCGTGCCCGGCCCGAGGGCCGTGGACGGGCAAGGCCATGCAATTGCCTTCGGCAAACAATGCCGGCAGGCGCGCGCGGGCCGCCAGCAGCCGCTGGATCAGCATCAGCTTGACCGAGCCGTCGCGCCACGCGGACGCCGACAGGTCCGCCTTCGGGGCGCTACGCGCCCGCGCTAGCGCCGCGTCGCGCCGGGCGTAGTCGACTGGCCGCCGGTTGTCGGGGTCGACCAGGCTGAAGTCCCACAGCTCCGTGCCCTGATACAGATCCGGCACGCCCGGCAGCGTATTGCGCAGCAGGGTTTGCGCCAAGCTGTTGATCATGCCCGCGGGCGCCAACCCGGACGCGAAGCCGGCGATCGCGCCCAACAGCGCGCGGCCGGCCGGTGCGTCTTGCAGAGACCCGACCAGGGCGCGCGCGGCCGCCTCGTAGGCGGGGTCGGGGTCGGTCCAGCTGGTATGCAGCTTGGCTTCGCGCAGGGCCTTCAACTGCCATTCGGCGATGCGCTCCAGCCATTGCGCCAAGGCCGCGTCGGGCCGGGCGCAGCGATCCGCGTCCCAGTCCGCCGGCCACGCGCCGACCAGCGTCTGGAGCAGCAGATAGCGGTCCGCGGCGGAGGGCGCGCCGCGGCCGGGCATCGCCTGGAGCCAGCGGGTGGCGGCTTCGCGCCACGCCTGCGGCATTTCGCTCAGGACGGCCAGGCGCGCCCGCGTGTCCTCGCCGCGTTTGTGGTCGTGGGTGGCGGTGGCGAGCATGGCGCGGGGGTACGCAAGCGCCCGCGCCCGGACCCGGGCGTCGAAGGCCTCCGGCGCCAGCGCGAATTCGTCGGGCGTGGCGCCGACTTCATTGCGCGACAGCAGCGGCCCGTAACGGTACAGCAGCGTATCTTCCAGCGACTTGGCGGCCAGGGGCGGGGTCAGTTGCTGGAAGCGGCGCAGCGCGAGCGCGCGCGCCTCGCTTGCACGGGCATCGGGCGGCTGCGGATCCGCGCCGTCCAGCCAGCGGTCGAGTTGCGCGAGCAGCGTGGCGTCCGCGCTGCCGGGGCGGGCGGCCAGCAACACGGCGGCCCGGCGCCGGGCGAGGCGGCAGGCGCGGCGGTCGGCCGCGCCGCGCCCGCCATCCTCCGCATAGCTGCGATAGACCGGAAAGGCGGCGAGCAGGGCGGACAGCACGCGATCGATGGCGTTCGCGCTCCAGTCCCGGCTGCGCGCATCCAGGCGGGCGATGCGCTCCAGGCTGCGCACCAGCGCCAGCCGCTCGGCGGCGAAATGCCGCGTCAGCATGCGCCGGCGCGCCGCCACCAGTTGCGTCCGCGCCGGGCGCTTGTCGCCCGACAGGTCCTGCCAGAAGGCCTGCAAGGGCGCTTCGGCGGCGGGCGCGTGCAGCAGCGCGCCGACCTGATCCATGAAGTCGTAGCCGGTGGTTCCGTCCATTCGCCAGCGCGGGTCCGGCACTTCGCCGGGCGCCAGGATCTTCTCCACCACCACATAGGCTTGCGCCTGCGCGCAGGCGGCGGGGCGGGCCGCGCCGGCCTCGGCCAGGCGCCGGTCCAGGCGGCGCAGATAGGCGCCGGGCGACGCCAGCCCGTCGATGTGGTCGATCCGCAGGCCGTCCAGGATACCTTCGGCGTACAGGCGCAGTGCCAGCGCATGCACGGCGTCGAACACGCCCTCATCCTCCACCCGCACGCCCACCAGTTCGCTGATTTCGAAGAAGCGTCGCCAGTTGATCTGGTCGGGCGCGGTGCGCCACCACGCGAGCCGGTAGTGCTGCCGTTCCAGCAGCGCTTGCAGCCGCTCGCATCCTGTTTGGGTGGATGGGTCGTGCAGCGCCGCCAAGTCCCCCGCGGCGACGCCGCGCGGCAGCGAGGCGGACGCCACCGGATAGCGGCCGCCGGGAGTCACCAGCTCGGCCTGGTCGCTTGCCGGATCGACGAGCAGGCGCAGGCTCCCGTTCGCGAGCGCATCGCCATAAGGCTCGGCCAGCACCGGCAGCAGCACCTTGCCGCGCAGCGCGGGGTCGGGCGGCTGCCAGTCGATGTCGAAATGCCGCGACCAGGCGCTGGCCTCGCCGCGGGCCAGCACATCGCGCCACCACGGGTTGGCCGGATCCGCGGCCATGTGGTTGGGCACGATATCCGCGATCAGCCCCAGGCCGCGGCGGCGGGCGGCCTGCGCCAGCCGCCGCAAGGCCGGCTCGCCGCCCAGTTCGGGGTTCACCGTGGCGTGGTCAATGACGTCATAGCCGTGGGTGGAGCCGGCGCGGGCGCGGGTGATGGGCGACAGGTAGAGATGGCTGACGCCCAGGTCCGCGTAGTAATCGACGCGCGCGCGCGCGTCGTCCAGCGTGTAGCCGGCATGCAGTTGCAGCCGGACCGTCGCCCGCGGGGCGCTCACGGCCGGCTCCGGCCGTCCCGGATCGCCTCCAGCCGCGAATGCGCGGCGGGGTCGGCGAAGCAGGCGTGGTTGTCCAGCGGAAGGCGCTGGCGCCAGTTCGGATGCGTGTCTATGGTGCCGGGCAGGTTCGGCTGGTCCAGCGCGCCGGCCAGGTCTTCCATGGGCACGAGCATGAGCGGGCAGGGCGCGGACGACACGAAGCGCAGCAAGTCCGCCAGCGGCGGCTCGGCGGGCGGCGCGACGTCCGCGCGGCCCATGGCTTGCGAGAGCAGCGCGCGGTCGGCGGCGCGGGCGCGCCGCAGCCCGTCTTCGCTGTCTTCGGGGCCGAGCAGGCCCAGCCGCGTGCGCCAATCGATGTCGCGGCCCGCCCACCAGCCGCGCAGGGTGGGCAGATCGTGCGTGGTGGTCATGGCGGCCGCCTCGATGGGCCAGGAGGCGGGCGCGGCGAAGGCGGCGGGCGCCTCGGGCAGGGCGTCGGCGGTATCGGCCGGGGCGGGTGGCGGCGGCTCGCGCATGAACCACAGCACGTTCATGCCCAGCATGCCATGGCCGGCGAGCGTGGCGTTGAACCCTTCGGGCACCGTGCCCAGGTTTTCGCCGATGACGAGGGCGCGGTGGCGCCAGGCCTCCAGCGCCGTCAGCGCGAGCAGCGTCTCCAGCGGGTAGCGCAGATAGGCGCCGCCCTGGGCGGACGCGCCGTCGGGGATGAGCCACAGCCGCGCCATTCCGAGGATATGGTCGATGCGCACGCCGCCCGCGTGAGCCAGGGCCGCGCGCAGCATATCGATGAAGGCGGCGTAGCCCGAGGCGGCGAGCGCGCGCGGCGAAAACGCGGTCAAGCCCCAGTTCTGGCCCATGGGATTGTGGATGTCCGGCGGAGCGCCTATGGACATGCGCGGCATCAGGTCGGCCTGGCGTCCCCAGGCGTGGCTGCCGTCGGGGCTGTCGCCCACCGCCAGATCGGCGATCAGCCCGATGCGCATGCCGGCTTCCCGGCCCGCCGCGTGCGCGCCGGCCAGGCTTTCGGCGGCGAGCCATTGCGCGAACTGGTGGAAGTCGACCTCGCCGGCATGGAGGCGGGCGAAGCGCCGCACGCAGGCCGAGGCGGGATCGCGCCACGGCGCCGGCCACTGCGTCCAGGGCATATCCTCGCCGCCGCGCGCGGCATCCAGGGCTTCGAATACGGCGTGGTCCCGCAAGGGCTGCCCCTGGGCGTCGAGAAAGCGCGCATACCGTTCGCGCAGATCGGCGGGCGCCACGGCCTGGAACTGGCGGTGCAGGGCGCGCAGCAGGCGTTGGCGCTTCGCGCCCGCGCGCGGCCAGTCTACCCACGCCCCGCCGTCCGGCCCGCCGGGTTCTTCCGCCTGGGCGCGGCGCAGCGCCGCGGCGCCCAGGACGGCCAGCGGATTGGCGTAGAGCGTATTCAGGAACAGGCGGCTGGACGGGGAGTAGGGGCTGCAGCGGCCAGGTTGCGCGGCGCGCATGGCGTGCACCGGGCTGATCGCCAGCGCGTCCGCGCCGTGGGCGGCGGCCGCGAGCGCGAGTTCGCGCAGCGCGGCGAAATCGCCGTAGTCGTCGTTCGCGCCCACGGCGCCGCGCGCGCACCGCAGGCTGTAGACCTGCGCGCACAGGCCCCAGCAGCGCGGATCGGCCTGCCCGGTGAGGTCGGACAGGCCGGGCGCGTGGCGCGGCGCGACGGCCAGCACGGCGTTCTGTCCGGAGGCAAAGCTGAGCGCGTGATAGCCGGGTTCGTCGGGCACGGGCAAGGCGGCCCCCGCCTGCCCGGGGCTGGCCGTGCCGTCCAGCCGGCGGCCCGATTCGCAATCGATCTGGTAGGCGCCGCTCGCCGCGGACGGCAGCGTCAGGCGGGTGCCGGCGCGCGCCGCGAGCAGCGGCGGCAGCCCGGCCTCGTTCTCGGTCAGCCGGCGCGTGCTCTCGCGTATGTCGGCGGGGGTTCCCGCGCGCAGCCCCAGGCCGGCCAGCAGCGCGCGCAGGGTATCGGCGGACACGCGCTGCGGGCGTTGGCGGGCGTCGGTCCAGTGCTCGGCGATGCCGGCCATGGCGGCCAGCGCCGACAGCTCGGGATCTTGCGGGCCGGCGGCGCTCATGACGGATCATCCAGCAGCCAGACCGTGGTGTCGCCGCAAAGCTCGTCGCGGGCCACGCCGTCGCGCCCGCCGGGCTGCGATTCGAACAATAGCGTGGCGTACACGTCGGCGCCCGCGCGCAGCGGTTCGGGCACCGGCTCGCGGCGCGGCCCGAGATTCGCATAGACCGTGAGCCGCGCGCCGTCCGCCAGTTCCCAGCGGGCGAAGACGGCATGGCTGCCGATGGCCGCCGCGCCCAGGCTGGCGGCGCCGGCCAACCGGGGCGCGATCAGGCGGGCTCGCAGGTCCAGCAAGGCCGCGTACTCCCGCAGCCAGGCATCGGCATCGGCGCCGGGTTCGGGGCGGCTGGCAAGAAAGGTGGCGGGATCGTTGGGATCGGGCAGGTCGGCCGCCGCGCCGTCGGCGTAGGCCGCGAAGCGCGAGAATTCACGACGGCGGCCGTCGCGCACGGCCTGCGCCAGGGCGGGATCCGCATGGCTGGTGAAATAGAGGAACGGCGCGCGCGATCCGCATTCCTCGCCCAGGAAGATCAAGGGGATCTGCGGCGCCAGCAATTGCAGCGCGACCGCGGCGCGCAGCCGCTCGGGGTCGTCCACCAGGCTGGCCAGCCTTTCGCCCAGGGCGCGGTTGCCCGTCTGGTCGTGGTTCTGCAGGAAGAGCACGAAGGCGGTGGGCGGCAGCTCCGCGCTGGGTTCGCCTCGCGGCTCGCCGCCGCGATACCGCGAGCGCTGGCCCTGGTAGAGCCAGCCTTCGGCCAGGCATCGCGCCAGCGCCTCGGCCGGCTGCTCGGCATAGTCGGCGTAATAGCCCTGCGTCTCGCCCGTCAGCAGGTGATGCAGCACGTGGTGGGCATCGTCGTTCCACTGCGCGTCGTAGTCGCCGCGCAGCAGGCTGGCGCGGTTGTCGTCGTTTTCCAGCACCAGGTGCACGCGCCGCTCGGGCGCGATGCGGGCGTGGACGTCGGCGGCCAGCTCGCGCAGCCATTCGTGGCCGGCGATCGCGTGCACCGCATCGAGGCGCAGGCCGTCGAAGCGGTACTCGCTCAGCCAATACACCGCGTTGTCCTTGAAGAACTGGCTGACGGCGGGCTGGCGGAAGTCGATGGCGTCGCCCCAGGGCGTGGGCACGTCGTGGCGGAAAAAGGGCGCGGCATAGCGCGGCAGATAATTGCCGTCGGGGCCGAAATGGTTGTAGACCACGTCCAGCATCACGCCCATCCCCAGGCCGTGCGCGGTGTCGATCAGCCGCTTCAATGCTTCGGGCGTGCCATAGGCGGTATCCGGCGCATAGGGCAGCACGCCGTCGTAGCCCCAGTTGCGGGGACCGGGGAAATCCGCAATGGGCATCAGCTCCAGCAGCGTGACGCCCAACGCGGCCAGCCCGGGCAGCCGGGCCTCCAGCGCGGCGTAGCCGCCTTCCAGGCCGACGTGGGTTTCGTAGATCACGCTGGCTTCCCAGGGCAGGCCGACCCAGTCGGGGTGGCGCCACGGGTAGTCGTCCGGCGCGACCACGACGCTGTCGCCGTGCACGTCGCCGTCCTGAAGCCGCGAGGCCGGATCCGGCGCCACCGTCCGGGCGTCCAGCCGGTAGTGGTAGCGGGCGCCCGGCGGGCAATCGACGTCGGCCTGGACGTAGCCGTCGGCGTCGGGGCGCAGCGGGATCGGCGGATGGCCCTCGACTTCCAGGGCCAGGGCGGCGGGAGCCGTGGGCGCCCACAGGCGAAAGCGCGTGACGCCGCTGTCCAGCAGCACGGCGCCCTGCGACCGGGACGATGTCATGGCGCCTCCCCCGGCGCTTGCGCGGCCGCCAGCAGCACCGCGCTGCGCGCTTCCACCGCGACGCTGGAGTCGGCTACCGGCGCGGCCGGCGCCAGCGTGGCCGAATCCAGTTCGCGGATCCACGCGGCGGCGGGCTCGGGCAACTGGAACGACACCGCCTCGGGCCCCGGATTCAGCAGCAGCAGGGTCACGTCGGCGCTGCCGTCCTCGCGCGGCGCGGCGCGGCGCAGGGCCAGCACGCGCTCCTGCTCCGAGGCCCAGGCGGCCTCGTCCAGCGGGGCGCCGGCGGCGTCGAACCAGGCGATGGCCGCCACGCCCGGACTCAGCTCGCGATTCGCGTCGCCGTAGCGGGCGGCGCGCAGGCTGGGATGGGCCCGCCGCAACGCCAGCAGGCGCGCGACGTAGCGGCTGAGTTCGCGGCCGGCGTCGCCCTGGGCCTGGGTCCAGTCCAGCCACGACAGCGGGTTGTCCTGGCAATAGGCATTGTTATTGCCTTCCTGGCTGTTCCCGAACTCGTCTCCCGCCAGCAGCATGGGAGTGCCGTCCGACAGGAACACGCTGGCCAGCAGGGCCCGCTGCACGCGCGCCCGCGTCTCCAGGATGGCGGGGTCCTGCGTGGGGCCTTCCTCGCCCCAGTTGTGGCTGTAGTTCTCGGCATGGCCGTCGTTGCCGCCTTCGCCGTTGGCCTCGTTGTGGCTGCCGTCGTAGGCCACGATGTCGGCCAGGGTGAAGCCGTCATGCGAGGCCGCGTAATTGACGCTGGCCCAGGGGCGGCGATGGCGGCGGTCGAACAGGTCGCGCGAGCCGCAGAGGCGGGCCGCCATGTCGCCGCGCGTGCCCTCGTCGCCGCGCCAGTAGCGGCGAGCGGTGTCGCGGAACTTGTCGTTCCATTCGGCGAAGCCGGGCGGGTGGTTGCCCAGCTGGTAGCCGTCCGGGCCGACGTCCCAGGGTTCGGAAATCAGTTTCAGCCGGGCCAGCGCCGGGTCCTGCAGCACCGCGTCGAAGAAGCCCGAGCCGGGGTCGTAGCCCGTGCCTTCGCGGCCCAGGGTCACGCCCAGGTCGAAGCGGAAGCCGTCCACGCCATAGGACTCGGCCCAGTAGCGCAGCGAATCCGTGACCATCTGCAGCACGCGGGGATGCGAGAGGTTGACCGTGTTGCCGCAGCCGGTGTCGTTGATGTAGTAGCGCTCGTCGCCCGGCACCAGGCGGTAGTAGCTGGCGTTGTCCAGGCCGCGCCAGGACAGGGTGGGGCCCAGCTCGCTGCCCTCGCAGGTGTGGTTGTAGACCACGTCCAGGATCACCTCGATGCCCGCCGCGTGCAGCCGGCGGATCGCCTGGCGCAGTTCGTTGGGGTTGTGCTGCAGGTAGGCGGGCTCGGGCGCGAAGAAGGACAGCGTGCTGTAGCCCCAGTAGTTGCGCAGGCCGCGCTCGGTCAGGAAGCGGTCCTGCAGGAAGGCATGGATGGGCAGGAGCTCCACCGCGGTCACGCCCAGCCGCTGCAGGTGCTCGATGAAGCGCGGGTCGGCCAGCGCGGAGCAGGTGCCGCGCAGCGGCGGGCGCAAATCCTCGCGCAGCATCGAGGCGCCGCGCACGTGGACTTCGTAGATGACGGTGTCGTTCCAGGGCGTGGCCGGCGGCCGGCTGTTGCCCCAGATGAAGGGCGCCTCTTCGGCCACGATGGCCTTGGGCATGGCGGGCGCGCTGTCTCGGCGGTCCAGGCTGAGATCGGCGCGGGCATGGTTCATGCGGTAGCCGAATAGCGCGTCGCTCCAGTGCAGCGGCCCCGTCAGCTGGCGCGCGTAGGGGTCCAGCAACAGCTTGTGCGCATTGAAGCGGTGGCCGTTGCGCGGATCGTGCGGGCCGTGGGCGCGATAGCCGTAGACCAGGCCGGGATGCGCGTCGGGCAGGTAGCCGTGCCAGATCTCGTCGGTGCATTCGGGCAAGGTGAAGCGGCGCAGTTCCTTGCGGCCCCGGGCGTCGAAGAGGCACAGTTCGATGCGGGTGGCGTTGGCCGAGAATACGGCGAAATTCACGCCCAGCCCGTCGCTGACCGCGCCCAGCGGATAGGGCTGGCCGCCCTGGATGCGCGTCAATTGAGAGGGGTCCATATGCGTTCAGCCTTCGTGTAGCAGGAAGAGGGTCGCCAGCGGCGGCAGGGTCAGCGACAGGGCCTGGGGCTGGCCGTGGGCCGGCGTGTCCGCGGTGCTGGAGCCGCCGCGGTTGCCCTGGCCGCTGCCGCCGTAGTCCAGCGCGTCGGTGTTGAGCTTCTCGGCCCAGCGGCCCGCTTGCGGCACGCCGATGCGGTAGCCGTGGCGGACCACGGGCGTGAAGTTGGAGACGGCCAGCAGGTGGCTGCGGCCGTCGCTGCGCACGAATGCGACCACGCTGTTGTCGCGGTCGTCGAGGATGGTCCAGGCGAATCCGGCGGGGTCGGCATCCAGCGCGTGCAGGGCGGGCAGGGCCTGGTACAGGCCGTTCAGGTCCGCGACCAGCCGCTGCATGCCGCGGTGCCCGGGCTGGTCCAGCAGGCTCCAGTCCAGCGTGGCGTCGTGGTTCCATTCGGCGGGCTGGGCCAGCTCGCCGCCCATGAAGAGCAGCTTCTTGCCGGGGTGGGCCCACATGAAGCCCAGGTAGGCGCGCAGATTGGCGAGCCTGGCCGCGGCGTCGCCCGGCATCTTCGACAGCAGCGAGCCCTTGCCGTGCACCACCTCGTCATGCGAGAGCGGCAGGATGAACCGTTCGCTGTACGCGTACACCATGCCGAAGGTGATGTCGTGGTGGTGGTGCTTGCGATGCACCGGGTCCTGCGCCAGATAGCGCAGCGTGTCGTGCATCCAGCCCATGTTCCATTTGTAGTGGAATCCCAGCCCGCCCTCGGCCACGGGCGCGGTCACGCCGGGCCAGGCGGTGGATTCCTCGGCCACCATGATGGCGTCCGGACATTCCTCGCGCACCGCGCTGTTGAGTTCGCGCAGGAACTGCACGGCTTCCAGGTTCTCGCGCCCGCCGTAGCGGTTGGGAATCCATTGCCCGGGCTGCCGGCTGTAGTCGCGGTACAGCATGGAGGCCACCGCGTCGACCCGCAGGCCGTCCACGTGGTAATGCTTCAGCCAATGCAGGGCGCTGGCGATCATGAACGCCTTGACCTCGGTGCGGCCGAGGTTGTAGACCAGCGTGTGCCAGTCCGGGTGATAGCCTTCGCGCGGGTCCTCGTACTCGTACAGCGCGGTGCCGTCGAAGCGCGCGAGCCCGTGGGGATCATCGGGAAAGTGCGCGGGCACCCAGTCCAGGATGACGCCGATGCCGGCATCGTGGCAGCGGTCGACGAAGCGGGCGAAGGCGGCGGGGGGCCCATACCGGGCGGTAGGCGCGAACATGCCCAAAGGCTGGTAGCCCCAGGAACCGCCGAACGGATGTTCCATGATGGGCATGAGTTCCACATGGCTGAAACCCATGGCGCGCGCGTAGGCGGGCAGCTTGTCGGCCAGCTGGTCCCAGAGGCAGGCGCCGGCGCCGGGCGCGGCCCAGGAGCCGGCATGCACTTCGTAGATGGACAGCGCGGCGGCGGGCGCGTGCCGGGCGCGGCGTTCTTGCATCCATGCGTCGTCCTTCCAGGGATAGGGAGCGGGATCGGCCACGACGGAGGCCGTGGCGGGCGGGGCCTCGCTGCGGCGCGCGTAGGGGTCGGCCTTCAGCCGTTGATGGCCGACGGCGTCGGTAATGGCGAATTTATAGCGGTCGCCGGGTTGCACGCCGGGCAGGAAAATCTCCCACACGCCGGCGCGGTGGCGCAGGCGCATGCCGTGGCGGCGGGCGTCCCAGCTGTTGAAATCGCCCACCACCGCCACCCGGCGGGCATTGGGCGCCCACACGGCGCAGCGCAGGCCCGGCACGCCGTCCACTTCGGTCAGGCGCGCGCCCAGGGCCTCGCCCGCATCGCGCCAGGAGCCGTCGGCCAGGGCGCGCAGCGTGTCTTCGCCGAGTTGCGGCCCGAAGGCATAGGGATCCGCGGCCAGCTGTTGAGCGCCGGGCCAGCGGATGGCGAGGCGGTACGACGCGCCGTCTCCGGCGCGCGCATGCGGCGCCTGGCCGATGTACAGGCCCTGAGCCTGCTCGCGCAGCGGCGTGCGCGCGCCGTCCCGGTCCACCGCATCCACGCCCAGGGCGCCCGGCGCATAGACGCGCAGCCAGCCCGCGTGCGGGCCCAGCACGGAGAAGGGATCGGCATGCGTGCCGCCGGCTAGCGCCGCCAGGGCGGCCGCGTCGAGGGTTCCCGGCGCGGCGCCGGCGTCGGAGCGGACATCGGGACGAACGTCCTGGTTCATGGCGTTCTCCCTTCCGCGTCGATCGCGGCCGAAAGCAGGAGGTGGCGGGCCAGTTCGGTCAAGGCGCACAGCGGAATCGA
>NZ_BCTQ01000056.1 GCF_001571365.1 Achromobacter denitrificans NBRC 15125
TACCTGCCCTGGCGCAAGACTTCAAGTTGCTTACCAGTATCGTCGGCGTGGGCAACCTGACGGCAACGGCCCTGGTGACCACCTTCGCTCGCATACCGTTTACCAGCTCCGATGCCGTGGTGGCCTATGCCGGACTGGATCCCAGGCCCAAGGAGTCCGGCACCTACAAAGGCATGAGAAAGCTCAGTAAGCAGGGCGATGCCATCCTGCGCAACCTCGCCTACAACGCCGCCACCGCCGCCGCCAGATCAATCACCTTCAAACCCATGTATCAGGCATTGCTCGCCAAAGGCTGGGCAACCACCCAAGCCTTGAACATCATTGCCAGAAAGCTCTTGCGCATCGCCTTCGGCGTATGGAAATCACGCAAACCCTTCGAGCGAGAACTCTTCCTCGCCAACCAGGCTTGCGTGAAACCATAGAATCTACGCCCGGTACCCTGCGTGTAGTGGGCGGGCGAGACCGGCGGAAGGGATGGGGACGGATGAGAGGGTAGGATGGGCAGAGCGCGGCAGATCCCAGGCAAGAACCTAGATGCCCAGCGCGCGAAACCCATGCGGTGGGCAAGAGCGTGTTTTCCAGCCGCGGCTAGGCACTGTCTGCCCACGGCCGCATGGGTTTCGCGCGCTGGGCAACTGGGTTTTTGCGCGAGTTGTCTCGCGCTTTACCCATCCTACAACCCGGTATCCAGTGTGTAGTGGGCGCCGTCCCGGTTTTCCAGGGTCAGGGTGGAAAGCGCGGGCGTGGCGGCCGACGCGTCGTGGCTCACGTGGATGCGCAGGTTGGCCAGTGGCACGTCCCAGCCATCGCCCGCGGGCTCGGCATCGAGGTCGGTGATCCGCGCCAGCTTTTGGGCGACCGCCCGGGCATCGGACGCCCGGGCATCGATGCGCAGCAGGCTGCGGGCGCCGTTCGGATGCGCCATCAGCTCGGGCGACCACACGCACTCTGGCGTCAGGTGACGGCAAAAATACATGCGGATGCCGGGCAGGGGCTGCTCGGCGAAACGCACGGTATGGAAACGGGCCTGGACTTCCTCGCCATCCAGCATCGCCGGGCGGGTCAGCTCCTGCACCGGATTGACGGCGAAGCCAGCAGCCAGCAGGCGCTGGTAGGTGGCCTCGGCGTCATGGGTGCGGAACACCAGCGCCTCCAGCCCGAACGGCGAGTCGGCGATTTCCTTGCGCGCGGGCGGCGCGCCCGGCGGCCAACCCAGCAATTCGACGTACGTGCCTTCCAGCACGATCAGCCGGTTGCAGGAACCCAGGTTGTGCACCGCCTTGTCGCTCAGGTGAAAGCCCTGGCGCTCGAAGTGCGGAGCCAGCGCATCCAGCCGGTCGCGCACCATGACCACGGCGTGATCGAACTCAGTGCGGCCGACGGAATGCAGCATGTTCACTTCTCCTGGTTCAGACGAGCTTGCCGTGGCACTGCTTGTACTTCTTGCCGCTGCCGCAGGGGCACGGATCGTTGCGGCCGACCTTGGGCACCACGTTGCGCACGGGCAGGGCGCCAGCCTCGTCGGCGGACGACGCCAGCGCCTCGTCGTAGTCGGAATGGTGGTACTGCACGTTCTGCACGTGCGACTGGGCGGCTTCGGCTTCGGCCTGGTCCACTTGTTCCTGCGACTGCACGCGCACCGTCATCAGGACGCGGACCACGTCGTCGCGGATGCGATCCAGCATGCCCGAGAACAGTTCGAACGCTTCGCGCTTGTATTCCTGCTTGGGGTTCTTCTGCGCATAGCCGCGCAGATGGATGCCCTGGCGCAGGTAGTCCAGCGCGGACAGGTGCTCGCGCCAATGCGTATCGATGGCCTGCAGCATGATCGAACGCTCGAACTGCGACCACGATTCCGCGCCGACCTGGTCGACCTTGGCCTGGTAGGCGTCGCGGGCGGCGGCCACCACGCGTTCGCGCAGGTCTTCGTCGGTCAGGCTGGTTTCCTTTTCCAGGATTTCCACCAGCGGCAACTGCAGATGCCAATCGGCCTCCAGCGCCTTTTGCAGCGCCGGCACGTCCCACTGCTCTTCCACCGATTCCGGCGGCACGTGGACGTTGAACATGTCGGTCACGGCGGCGTCGCGCAGGTTCTGCACGGTTTCGCCCACGCTGGTGGCTTCCAGCACGTCGTTGCGCTGCGAGTACAGCACCTTGCGCTGGTCGTTGGCCACGTCGTCGTATTCGAGCAGCTGCTTGCGGATATCGAAGTTGCGGCCTTCCACCTTGCGCTGCGCGGTCTCGATCGAACGCGTCACCATGCCGGCCTCGATGGGCTCGCCCTCGGGCAGCTTCAGGCGTTCCATGATGGCGCGCACGCGGTCGCCCGCGAAGATGCGCATCAGCGAGTCTTCGAGCGACAGGTAGAAGCGCGACGAGCCCGGATCGCCCTGGCGGCCGGCACGGCCGCGCAGCTGGTTGTCGATACGGCGCGATTCGTGGCGCTCGGTGCCGATGATGCGCAGGCCGCCGGCGGCCTTGACCTGCTCGTTCAGCGGCTTCCATTCGGCGCGCACCTTCTCGATGCGCGCGTCCTTCTCGGCTTCGGACAGCGATTCGTCGGCGCGGATCAGGTCGACCTGCTTGTCGACGCTGCCGCCCAGCACGATGTCGGTGCCGCGGCCGGCCATGTTGGTGGCGATGGTGATGTGGCCCGGCTTGCCGGCTTCGGCGACGATCTCGGCTTCGCGGGCGTGCTGCTTCGCGTTCAGCACTTCGTGCGGCAGCTTGGCCTTCTTCAGCAGACCCGACAGCAGCTCGGAGTTCTCGATGCTGGTGGTGCCCACCAGCACCGGCTGTCCGCGCTCGTGGCAATCGCGGATGTCGGCCAGGATGGCGTTGTACTTTTCCTGGTCGGTCTTGAAGACCTGGTCGTTCTGGTCCTTGCGGACCATGGGCTTGTTGGTCGGGATGATGACCGTTTCAAGCCCGTAGATTTCCTGGAATTCGTACGCTTCCGTGTCGGCCGTGCCGGTCATGCCGGACAGCTTCTCGTACATGCGGAAGTAGTTCTGGAACGTGATCGAGGCCAGCGTCTGGTTCTCGTGCTGGATCTTCACGCCCTCCTTGGCCTCGACCGCCTGGTGCAGGCCGTCGGACCAGCGGCGGCCCACCATCAGGCGGCCGGTGAATTCGTCGACGATCACCACCTCGCCGTCCTGCACCACGTACTGCTGGTCGCGGAAAAACAGCGTGTTGGCGCGCAGCGCCACCATGAGGTGGTGCATCAGCGCGATGTGGCGCGGGTCGTACAGCGATTCGCCTTCGGGCAAGATGCCCAGGCGCGCCAGGATGCCTTCGGCGTTCTCGTGCCCGGCTTCGGACAGGTAGACCTGCTGGCTCTTTTCGTCGACCCAGTAATCGCCTTCGGGTTCCGGCTCCTGCGGCTTGGGCTCGTGCGCCATGCGCTTGAGCAGCGGCGGAACCGCATTCATGCGGATATAGAGCTCGGTGTGGTCCTCGGCCTGGCCGGAAATGATCAGCGGCGTGCGGGCCTCGTCGATCAGGATCGAGTCCACTTCGTCGACGATCGCGTAGAACAGGCCGCGCTGGCGGCGGTCCTCAACACGGTATTCCATGTTGTCGCGAAGGTAGTCGAAGCCGAATTCGTTGTTGGTGCCGTACGTGATGTCGGCGACGTAGGCGGCCTTCTTCTCTTCGTTGGGCTGCTGCGGCACCACCACGCCGGTGCTCATGCCCAGGAAGCGGTACAGGCGCCCCATCCACTCGGCGTCGCGCCGCGCCAGGTAATCGTTCACCGTGACCACGTGCACGCCCTTGCCGGCGATCGCGTTCAGGTAGACGGGCAGCGTCGCCATCAGCGTCTTGCCTTCGCCCGTGCGCATTTCGGCGATCTTGCCGTTGTGCAGGGCAATGCCGCCCAGAATCTGCACGTCGAAATGGCGCATGCCGAACACCCGCTTGCCGGCTTCGCGCACGACGGCGAAGGCTTCGGGCAGCAGGTCGTCCAGGGATGTGCCCTGGGCGTGGCGGGAGCGGAATTCCTCGGTCTTGGCCGCCAGCTCCTCGTCGGAGAGCGCGGAGATCTTGGGCTCAAGCCCGTTGATCTGGGTTACCAGCTTGCGATACTGCTTAAGCAGCCGGTCGTTGCGGCTGCCTATGAGTTTTTTGAGCAGAGAAACCATGCGATGTCGGCCGCACGGGACACGCCGCCCTCGCGTAAGGGCTGGGCAGCGTCGCCCGTGACTTGATGTTATTGGTTGAGCGGGGGTCCGCTGGGAAACGAACCAGTTTAACGCACCTGGAGCGCAATAGCCTGGATCTATCACCAGGGTAGCACTGTTGGCCGGTTTGACCGGCCAAGCCGCCGGCGGTTCACTGCGCGGCGTGAGCCAGCGCGGGCGGAGCGTTCTGCTGCGGGCCCAGGAACAGGCGAGGGTCCAGGGGCTGGCCCGCCAGGCGCACCTCGAAGTGCAGGTGCGGGCCGGTGGAACGGCCCGAACTGCCCACGCGGGCGACCTGCTGGCCCCGCTCGACCAATTGTCCCTGCTTGACCAGCAGGGACGAAGCATGGGCGTAGCGGGTGATGAGCCCGTCGCCGTGGTCGATTTCGACCATGTTGCCGTAGCCGGGCTGGAACTTGGATTCCAGCACCACGCCGCCCGACGCCGCCAGGATGGCCGTGCCGGGAGGAGCGGCGAAATCCAGGCCTTCGTGCATCGCGCTGCGGCCCGTCACCGGGTTGCGGCGCCAGCCGTAGGAGGAGCTGAGGTAGGGATAATCGGTAATCGGCATGGCCGTGGGCATGCGGGCCTGGTCGGCCGAACGCCGGGTCAGGGCCGCGTCCAGCAGCTTCAGGTTGTCCGTCTGCTGGGACAGCCGGGCCTGGATGTCGTCGAGCTGACGGCCCAGGGCCTCGGCCGACGCCGCGCTGGGCGGGGGATGGTCGGTGAACAGGTCATCCATGACCTGGGTGGCCTCGGGCTGGATCAGCGCCTCGGGCTGGGCCAGGGCCAGCTGCTTGGCCAGTTCGGGATCGGTATAGGCCACGCCGGCCACCTTGGCCACGCGCTGGCCCAGGCCGTCGATGCTGATCAGCTTGGCCTGCAGGGCGCCCACCTTGGCCGCCAGCAAGTTCATGTTTCCACGCAGGAAATCGGCATCGCGCCCCGGCTGGTTCGACAAGGGCCAGCCCACGGTATGTACGGCCGGCAGGATCGGAGTAAGGTATCGTTGCAGGGCGGCGCCGAAAATGGCGGCCGTGATCAAGGCGAGCCCCAGGAACAGCGCCAGATGGCCGCCGCCCAGGGTGAAATGCCCGTCCTGCCCGTCGCGGGCGTGCATAATCACGATTTTCAAGGTTTGCTTCCTAATTCTTAGAGCCGGGATGAATAGACCCACTTCATACCGTCAACGTTCCAGTTCCAGCCGGCGGGAAGAAAATACCGCCCTGGGATGGCTGGGTCATGACATGCGGGGCGCCGGGGTTCTGGCGACTGCCCGCAAGCACTTGCAAATCCAGTACGCGGTGGCGGCGGTTCTGCCCGCCCCGCTGGGCGCCGTATGCCAAGTGGGCAAGCTGGAAAACCAGTGCCTGCACCTGGTGGTGCCGAGTGCCGCTCATGCGGCCAAGATGCGTCAGCTGGCCCCGCGCATCGCGCGGACCTTGGCCGACCAAGGCTGGAACCTTAACGAAATCGCCGTCAAGGTACAAGCGGGTTTGCCCAAACCCGGCGCCCGCCAGCCGCGCCCTCCCACAGAGGCGCAACCCCTGGGCGAAACCGCCCTGGGCGCGTTCGAGACGCTGCGCGGCAACCTGCGCCCGGGGCCGTTGGCCGACGCGGTCGCCAAGCTTCTAAAGCACCACAAGAGTAGCTGAAGCCGCGAGGCTTGTCCGGCGCCAATCGCGCCCGGAAACGAAGCGAAACCAAGTTCTCGGACGGATCGATACTATGGTTTGCCGCTGGATTGCGCCTTAAGCGCGAGAGGATGACGACTGCCATCGTCCGCGGGGAGGCATCGCACCTTTGACGCACATCAACATCGCGGCAAAAGCAGTCGAGGCCTTAACCCACTACCGTCAGGAGCAAGTCGGGACACCGCCAGATCCGGCTCCGCCGGTCTGCAGGTGTCGCCCCCTGGGGGGCGCGCGTAGCGCGTAGGGGGGGGCTCTAGGCCAGCTTCCATTCGTGGCGGAACGCCTGCGGCGCCTCCGCCTGCGATTCGTAGGTAATCAGTTCCCAGGCATCGCGCTGGGCCAGCAGCGCGCGCGCCAGCTGGTTGTTCAGGCCGTGGCCCGATTTGCATGCGACGTAGCGCGCCACCAGGGGCTTGCCCAGCAGATACAGGTCGCCGATGGCGTCCAGGATCTTGTGCTTGACGAATTCATCGTCGTAGCGCAGGCCGTCGCTGTTGAGGACGCGGTACTCGTCCATGACGATGGCGTTGTCCAGGCTTCCGCCGCGGGCCAGGCCCATCGAGCGCAGGGCCTCGACTTCGTTCACGAACCCGAAGGTGCGCGCGCGCGCGATCTCGCGCACGTAGGAGTGCGTCGCGAAATCGATCTCGGCGAAGTTGGCCGTGGAGTCGATCGCGGGATGCCGGAAGTCGATGGAGAACGCCAGCGCGAAGCCTTCATGCGGCTCCAGGCGCGCCCATTTCTCGTTGCGGCCTTCGCCTTCGCGCACTTCCACGGGCTTCAGCACGCGGATGAATTGCTTGGGCGCGTTCTGTTCGACGATGCCGGCCGAGCGCAGCAGGTAGACGAACGTCGCCGCGCTGCCGTCCATGATCGGCACTTCTTCGGCCGTCAGGTCGATGTGCAGGTTGTCGATCCCCAGCCCGGCCAGCGCCGACATGAGGTGTTCGACCGTGGACACGCGGACGTTGCCCTGCTGGAGCACGGACGCCATGCGCGTGTCGCCCACGCCGGCCGCCTGGGCAGGCAGGTCCACGACCTGCGGCAGATCGACGCGGTGGAAAACGATACCCGTGTTGGGTTGTGCCGGGCGCAAGGTGAGCTCGACCCGCCGTCCGGAGTGGACGCCGACGCCTGTCGTGCGGACGAGATTCTGGATGCTGCGCTGTCGGAACATGAGACTTGGGTGATTTGAGCCAGGAAGCCGGCAATTAGCTAATAGATTGCCGGCGTAACTGACGTATTGTAACGCTGTCCGATCCCTGGCGCCATCTGGCGTCCGGATCGACCTATACCTCCGTCCCCCTATTTTTACCGTGCAAGGGAAACACGGACCGCTCCGCCTCCGGCCCGCCCGAGGGGACAGGCGAGCCGGAGATGAGGGAGTGCGCGTTAGAGCCTGTGATCGGCTCTTTGGTTCAATCCGCCTGCTTGCGCAGGAATGCCGGGATGTCGAAATGATCCATGCCCGAGCTTTCCAGCGCGCGCACCTGGGCCGAGGCCTGGCTGCGCGGATTGCGCATGACAGACGGCATGTCCAGGTTGCGGTAGTCGCCCTGACCGGCCGGCATCGCGCCCATGGGCATGTTGTCGGTGCCGGTGCGCAGCACTTCAGCGGTGTTCTGCACCAGTTGCGGACGTGCTTGCGCGCGGCCCAGGCCGGTTGCGACCACGGTCACGCGCAGGTTTTCACCCATGGACTCGTCGTAGGCGGTGCCGAAGATCACGGTGGCGTCGTCCGAAGCGTAGCTGCGGATCGTTTCCATGATTTCGCGCGTTTCGCGCATCTTCAGCGAGCGGCTGGCGGTGATGTTGACCAGCACGCCGCGAGCGCCGTTCAGGTCCACGCCTTCCAGCAGCGGGCAAGCGATGGCGTGCTCGGCGGCGACGCGGGCGCGATCCGCGCCGGAAGCCGATGCCGTGCCCATCATGGCCTGGCCCTGCTCGCCCATGATCGTCTTGACGTCTTCGAAGTCGACGTTGACGTTGCCTTCGACGTTGATGATTTCGGCGATACCCGCGCAGGCGTTGTGCAGGATGTCGTCGGCGGAACGGAAGCAGTCTTCCTGCGTCGCGTCCTCGTCCATCAGTTCATAGAGGTTCTCGTTGAGCACCACGATGAGCGAATGCACGTGCTTGGCCAGTTCGGAGATGCCGTCCTCGGCCATCTTCAGGCGCTTGTTGCCTTCGAAGGTGAAAGGCTTGGTGACCACGCCCACGGTCAGGATGCCCAGTTCCTTCGCCACTTCGGCCACGACCGGGCCCGCGCCCGTGCCGGTGCCGCCGCCCATGCCCGCGGTGATGAAGACCATGTGCGCGCCGTTCAGGGCGGCACGGATCTCTTCACGCGCGGTTTCGGCCGACGCGCGGCCCTGCTCGGGCTTGGCGCCCGCGCCCAGGCCGGTGCGGCCCAGGCGGATCTGCACCGGGGCGTTGGTCGCCGCCAGTGCCTGCGCATCGGTGTTGGCGCAGATGAAATCCACGCCGTTCACGCCGCTGCGAATCATGTGCGCGACGGCATTGCCGCCCGCACCGCCCACACCAACGACCTTGATAACGGTCCCTTTGGTGTTGTTCTCAAGCATCTCAAAGTTCATCATGATGACTCCCTCACAAGTCCGATTTTGCAAATCACAAAAATTCCCCAACAACCTATTTTTTGTGAATCGCCTCAAACACGTCGCCGGACTGGCCCGCAACGGGTTTGAAGCGCCTCCCCTCTTCTGGCCCGGCCCGCGATACCGCTAGCCGACCGGACCAAGGAGCAGGCCCCAACCTGCCCCCCTCAACCTAGTTCATGAACCATTCCTTCATGCGCGCCAGCAAGGTTTTGAAATTGCCAGTCTGGGCGGCGACCTTGCGGCCGCGCACACGCTGCATGCGGGCTTCCTGCAGCAGCCCCATCACCGTCGAGAAGCGCGGATTGCGCATCACGTCGGCCAGGCTGCCTTCATATTCGGGTACTGCCACGCGCACCGGCTTCAGGAACACGTCCTCGGCCAGTTCGATCATGCCGGGCAATTGCGCCGAGCCGCCGGTCAGGACCACGCCGGAGGCCAGCAGGTCTTCGTAGCCGGAATCGCGCACGACCTGTTGCACCAGCGTGAACAGCTCCTCCACGCGCGGCTCGATCACCGCGCCCAGCGCCTGGCGCTTGACCTGGCGCGGCCCGCGGTCGCCCAGGCCCGGCACTTCCACGGATTCGTCCGGGCTGGCCAGGACCTGCTTGGCCACGCCGTAGCGCAGCTTGATTTCTTCGGCATCGGGCGTGGGCGTGCGCAGCATCGCGGCGATGTCGTTGGTGATCTGGTCGCCGGCGATGGGCAGCACGGCGGTGTGGCGGATCGCGCCACCGGTGAAGATCGCCACGTCGGTGGTGCCTCCGCCGATGTCGACCAGCACGACGCCCAGCTCCTTCTCGTCGGCCGTGAGCACGGCCAGGCTGGAGGCCAGAGGCTGCAGGATCAGGTCCTGCACTTCCAGGCCGCAGCGGCGCACGCACTTCACGATGTTCTGGGCGGCGCTGACCGCCCCCGTCACGATGTGCACGCGAACTTCCAGCCGCAGGCCGCTCATGCCGATCGGCTCGCGGATGTCTTCCTGGCCGTCGACGATGAACTCCTGCGTCAGCACGTGCAGCACCTGCTGGTCGGTCGGGATGTTCACCGCCTTGGCGGTCTCGATGACGCGGGCAACGTCGGTGGCGGTGACTTCCTTGTCCTTCACGGCGACCATGCCGCTGGAATTGAAGCTGCGGATATGGCTGCCGGCAATGCCGGTGTAGACGTCGCGAATCTTGCAATCTGCCATCAGCTCGGCTTCTTCAAGCGCGCGCTGGATGGAATTCACAGTGGTCTCGATATTGACGACCACGCCCTTGCGCATGCCGCGCGATTCATGCTGGCCGAGGCCCAGCACTTCGAATCGCCCTTCAGGCAAAATTTCAGCCACCACAGCCACCACCTTGCTGGTGCCGATATCGAGGGCGACGATAAGGTCCTTGATGTCACGGGTCATGGCGTTAGCGTTTCTTGGGAGGTTTCGGTGTGGATTTGGATTTGGTTTCCGACGGCGGCAACGGGGCCAGCGCCAGGGCGAAACCATTGGGATAGCGCAAGTCGGCCTGTGTCACGGTGCGCCCTTCCAGGCGCCCCGCCACGGCGGGCCAGGCTTGCACGAAACGTTGGATACGGGCGGCGAACGGCAACGCGCCCGGCAGGCCATGCGGATCCGGCGCGTCGGCGCCCGGATCGCGGCCCAGGTCCAGCGACATGCCGTTGGACAACACCACGCGCCAGGCGTAGCGCGGGCTCAGTTCCAGCTGCTTGACGTGCATGTCGAGCGGGGCGAACCAGCGCGCCAGCTCGGCGTAGCGCTGCACGACCAGCGACTCGGTGCCCTCGGGGCCGAAGAACTGCGGCAGCACGGTCTCGTCGTCCACCTCGCCCGTGTTGGCCGTGAACGCCTCGCCCCAGGTGTTGATCATCTGGTTCTCGTTCCACAGCGCCAGGGGCTGCTGTTCCTCGATCCGCACGCGCAGCACGTTCGGCCAGATGCGCCGCACGGTGGCATGCCGGACCCACGGAACCGATTCGAAAATCTCGCGCGCGTCGTCCAGGTCCACCGTGAAGAAATTGCCCTTGAAGCGGCCCGCGATCGCCGACCGCACCGCCCCCGGAGACACATAATGCAGCTCGGTGTCCGGCATCGATTCCAGTTCGATCGCCGACAGCGTGAAGAACGGGCGCTGCGCAACCCACACCACGCCCGCGATGAGCATGGCGCAAACCGCCAGCACGGCCAGCGTGTTGGCGATCAGGTTGGTAGTGCGAGCGTCGTTCCACACAGAGTATCCAGGTCAATCGTTGCGGGCCGGGCTGCGCACCTTGCACGCGGCCTCGGACAAAATTGCCACGCACAGATCGGCATAGCTGATTCCCACGGCCTTGGCCGCCATGGGAACGAGTGAATGGCTGGTCATGCCAGGCGAGGTATTCATTTCAAGCAGCCACGGCCGGTTGTCCTGGTCGAGGATGAAGTCGGCGCGGCCCCAGCCTTCGCAGCCCAGCACCTGGTAGGCCTTGACGGCGATCCGGGCGACTTCCTCCGCCACCTCGGGCGGCAGGGTGGCGGGGCAGAAGTACTGCGTATCGTCGGAGAAATACTTGTGTTCGTAGTCGTAGTTGCCGCCGGGCGCGGCGATCTCGATCACGGGCAGCGCGCGCGCCGCCTTGCCGCCCCCCAGCACCGCCACGGTCAGCTCGCGGCCGCTGATGAACTGCTCGGCCAACACTTCGCTGTCGTAGCGCGCGGCCGCGGCATAGGCTTCCTTCATGTCGGAATAGCCCACCACCTTGGTGATGCCGACCGTCGATCCCTCGTGCGGCGGCTTGATGATGAGCGGCAGGCTCAGGCGGTCCGGCACCAGGCGCAGCTCGGTCTCGGCGTCCAGCAATTCGAATTCGGGCGTGGGCAGGCCGTGCTGCAGCCATACGCGCTTGGTCATGGTCTTGTCCATGGCGAGCGCGGAGGCCAGCGGGCCGCTGCCGGTATAGGGAATGCCCAGCAGTTCCAGGGCGCCCTGGATCGTGCCGTCCTCGCCGTAGCGGCCGTGCAGCGCGATGAACACGCGGTCGAATCCCTCGGCCGCCAGCTCGGACAGGCTGCGCTCGCCCGTGTCGAACAGGTGCGCGTCCACGCCGGCGCTGAGCAACGCCTGGTGCACGCCCGTGCCCGACATCAGGGACACTTCGCGCTCGGCGGAACGTCCGCCGTACAACACACCCACTTTGCCGAATTGCGTGCTCATGCCAGCTCTCCTACTTGGGCGGGGACCTTGCTGATCGAACCCGCTCCCATAACAATCACCACGTCGCCGTCGCGCACGAAGTCCAGCACCGCCTGCGGCAGTTCCGTCACGTCCTCGACGAACACCGGCTCGACCTTGCCGGCCACGCGCAGCGCGCGCGACAGAGCCCGGCCATCCGCAGCCACCAGCGGCGGTTCGCCCGCGGCGTACACCTCGGTCAAGAGCACGGCATCCGCCGTGCCCAGCACGCGCACGAAATCCTCGAAGCAGTCCCGCGTCCGCGTGTAGCGGTGCGGCTGGAACGCCAGCACGATGCGGCGGTCGGGCCAGGCGCCTCGGGCGGCGGCCAGCGTGGCCGCCATTTCCACCGGATGGTGGCCGTAGTCGTCGATCACCGTGAAGGTGCCGCCGCCGTGGCTGGCCGGCACCGGGAACTCGCCGGTCTGGGTGAAGCGGCGGCCCACGCCCTTGAACGAGGCGAGCGCGTCGCGGATCGCGTCGTCGGACACGCCCAGTTCGGTCGCCACCGCGATCGCGGCCAGCGCGTTGCGCACGTTGTGCAGGCCCGGCAGGTTCAGTTCCACTTCCAGGGGCGGCAGCAGCGTATCGAGATGCGTGCGCTGCACGTTGAAGCGCATGCGCGTGCCGGCCGGCTGGACTTCATAGGCGTGCACCTGCGCCTCCGGGTTCAGGCCGTAGGTGGTGATCGGCCGCGACACGAAGGGCATGATCTCCCGCACGTTCGCGTCGTCCAGGCAGAGCACGGCGCTGCCGTAGAACGGCAGGCGCTGCGTGAATTCGATGAAGGCGCTCTTCAGGCGCGCCACGTCGTGTCCGTAGGTATCCATGTGATCGGCATCGATATTGGTCACGATGGCCATCACGGGCAGCAAATTGAGGAAAGAGGCGTCGGATTCGTCGGCCTCGACCACGATGTAGTCGCCCTGCCCCAACCGCGCGTTCGCGCCGGCGGAATTCAGGCGGCCGCCGATCACGAAGGTGGGGTCCAGGTCGCCGGCGGCCAGGATGCTGGCCACCAGGCTGGTCGTGGTCGTCTTGCCGTGCGTGCCGGCCACGGCGATGCCGCGCTTCAGGCGCATCAGCTCGGCCAGCATGATGGCGCGGGGCACCACCGGGATGCGGCCTGCGCGGGCCGCGATCACTTCGGGGTTGTCGCCGGCCACCGCCGTGGACGTCACGATGGCGCCGGCGCCGGTGACGTTGCTGGCCACGTGGCCGATGGCGATCTTCACGCCCAGGTCGGCCAGGCGGCGCGTCACGGCCGACTCGTTCAGGTCGGAACCGCTGATCGTGTAGCCCAGGTTGAGCAGCACCTCGGCAATCCCGCTCATGCCCGAGCCGCCGATGCCTACGAAATGGATATGTTGAATTCTGTGTTTCATGATGAACGCCCCGCTGCTTGTTCACAGGCGTCGGCGATATGGGCCGCCGCCTCGGGTCGCGCATGCGCGCGGGCCCGTTCTGCGACGGCTTGCAGTTCTTGTCGGGAGCGCTGGCCCAGCCAATCCGCCAGCCACTCGGGCGTCAACGCGGTTTGCGGCTGCAGCCAGGCGGCCTGCGCGTCGCTCAGGAAGCGCGCGTTGGCGGTCTGGTGGTCATCGATGGCATGCGGGAACGGCACGAACAGCGCCGCCACGCCCGCCGCGGCCACTTCGGACACCGTCATGGCGCCCGCGCGGCAGATCAGCAGGTCGGCCTGGCCCATGGCGCCCGCCATGTCGTCGATGAATGCGCGGCAGTCGGCTTCCACGCCTGCCTGGGCATAGGCCTGCTGCAGCGCGGGCAAGTGTTGTTCGCCGGCCTGGTGCACCACCATCGGCCGGCCCTCTCGCGGCAGAAGCGCCAGCGCTTGCGGCAAGGTGGTGTTCAACGCCTGAGCGCCCAGGCTGCCGCCCACGATCAGCAGGCGCAGCGGACCGCTATGTCCGGCGTAGCGCGCCGCCGGCTCCGGCAGCGCGCACAGGTCCGCGCGCACCGGGTTGCCCATGGCCTCGCCCTTGGGCAACACGTCCGGGAAGCCGCTGAGCACGCGGCGAGCCATTCTGGCCAGCCATTTGTTCGCGGTGCCGGCCACGGCGTTCTGTTCATGCACGACCAGGGGCATGCCGCGCAGCGCCGCGATGACGCCGCCAGGGAAAGCTACGTAGCCGCCCATGCCCAGAACCACGTCGGGCCGCACGTCGGACAGGCGCGACCAGGCTTGCCCGAACGCGCGCAGCAACAGGAACGGCAGCTTCAGGAGCGCCGACGCGCCCTTGCCGCGCACGCCCTGAAAGCGCAGCGGCACCAGCTCGATGCCGCGAGGCGGCACCAGCCGGCCTTCCATTTTGTCGGGGTTGCCCAGCCACAGCACGCGCCAGCCGCGTGCGCGCAACTCTTCGGCCACGGCCAGGCCCGGCATGATGTGCCCGCCGGTGCCGCCGGCCATGATGAGGATGCTGCGGGGCGCCGTCATACCCGTCCCCCGCGCATCATGATGCGGTTTTCCACGTCGACCCGGATAAGCATGGCCAGGGCGCACAGGTTCATCACCACGCCCGAGCCGCCATAGCTCATCAGCGGCAGGGTCAGGCCCTTGGTGGGCAGCAGGCCGAGGCAGACGCCCATATTGATGAAGGCCTGCACGCCGAACCACATGGCCACGCCGTGCGCCACCAGGCCCGCGAAAGTGCGTTCCATGGCGATCGCCTGGCGGCCGATGTCGAATCCGCGGTAGACGATGATGGCGAACAAGGTGATGACCAGCATGACGCCGGCAAAACCCAGTTCCTCGCCCACCACCGCCATCAGGAAGTCGGTGTGCGCCTCGGGCAGGTAATGCAGCTTCTCGACGCTGGCGCCCAGGCCCACGCCCAGCCATTCGCCGCGGCCCAGCGCGATCAGCGAATGCGACAGCTGGTAGGCGCTGCCATAGGCGTTGTCTTCGTTCCAGGGGTCCAGGTAGGCGAACAGGCGCGCGCGGCGCCACGGCGACAGCCAGATAAGCATCAGGAAGGTGCCGACCAGCACGGCCAGCAGGCTGCTGAAGTACTTGCCGTTGATTCCGCCCAGGAAGAGGATGCCGATGGCGATCGCCACGATCACCATGAAGGCGCCCAGGTCGGGCTCCAGCAGCAGCAGCATGCCCACGCCGGCGAGCGCGAAGGCCATGGGCAAGAACCCGCGCGCGAACGCCTGCATGTGCTCCTGCTTGCGCACCGTGTAGTCGGCGGCATACAGCAGCGCGGCCAACTTCATCAGTTCGGACGGCTGGAAATTGAGCGGACCCAGCGGAATCCAGCGATGCGCGCCGTTCACCTCGCGGCCGATGCCGGGGATCAGCACGGCGATCAGCAACACGATGGCCAGCACGAACAGCGGCACCGCCATGCGTTGCCAGACGCGGATGGGAACCGCCAGCACCACGGCCGCCCCGACCAGCCCGGCGCTGACGAACAGGCCATGGCGGATCACGAAATAGTAGCGCCCGTAGGAGGCATAGCGCGGCCCGTCGGCCAGCGCGATCGACGCCGAATACACCATCAGCAGGCCGAGCAGGAGCAACGTCGACGACGCGATGACCAGCGGCAGGTCGAAGTTGCGCATGCGGGTACGGCCGGGCCGTACGGCGTTGACGCTGGCGGTGAGATCGGCGATCAGGCTCATGCCACCTCTCCCCGGTCGCGGGCCAGGTCTTCGACCTCTTCCACGAACACTTGTCCGCGATGCGGATAGTTGCGGAACATATCCAGGCTGGCGCAGGCCGGCGACAGCAGCACCGCGTCGCCGGGTTGCGCCAGGTCGGCCGCGCCGCGCACCGCGTCGCGCAGCGTCTCGACCGCCACGCAGTTCACGCCCGTCGCGGCCAGCACGCGCCCGATTTCCGGGCCGTCCACGCCGATCAGCATGACGGCGCGCGCATGGCGCGACACCACCGGGATCAGCGGCGAGAAATCCTGGCCCTTGCCCTGCCCGCCCGCGATCAGCACGACCGGCTGGCCCAGGCCTTCCAGCGCGGCCACGGTGGCGCCGACGTTGGTGCCCTTGCTGTCGTTGATGTAGTCCACGCCCCCGATCGTGCGCACGAATGCCGCGCGGTGGGGTTCGCCGGTGTACTCGCGCAGCGCGCGCAGCATGGCGCCCCAGCCCAGGTCCAGGCAACGGCCGAGCTGCAAGGCGGCCAGCGCGTTCAGGGCATTGTGGATGCCGCGGATGCGCAGGGCATCCACCGGCATCAGCCGGCTCATGCGTCCCTTGGCGCGCACGGGTGCCGGCGCGTCCTTCTTGCGGCGCGGCGGCGGCGCAGGCTCGTCGAAATCGTTCGGTTCGCTCGCCACCAGCCAGGCCACTCCCTGGCCCAGTTCCAGGCCCATGTCGCCCACCATTTCCGGCACGTCGCGGCCGAAGGTGCGCACGTTCATGGCGTCCAGGGCCGGCACCATCTCGATGGTGTACGGGTCCTCGCGGTTGACGATGGCCACGCGCGCCATGCTCAGCAGGCGCGCCTTGGCCGCCGCGTAGGCTTCCATGCCGCCATGCCAGTCCAGATGGTCCTGGGTGACGTTGAGCACGACGGCCGCGTCGGCCATCAGCGAGCGCGTGGTTTCCAGCTGGAAGCTGGACAGTTCCAGCACCCAGACCTGGGGCAGCGCGTCGGCGTCCAGCGCCGTCATCAGCGCGGCCAGCGCCGCGGGGCTGATATTGCCCGCCGCGACAGCCGACAGGCCGCTGGCCTCGACCAGCTGCCGCGTCAACGCGGTAACGGTGGTCTTGCCGTTGGTGCCCGTCACGGCCAGCAGGCGCGGCCGGTATTCGCGCGTCTCGGCCAGTTCGGCCAGGGCGCGCGCGAACAGTTCGATCTCGCCCACGATTTCGATGCCGCGGGCCTCGGCCTCGCGCAGCAGGGCCGCGGCCGGCGCCTGGCCCGGCGCAAGCCCCGGGCTCAGCACGAGTTGGTCCACGCCATCGAGCAGCGCGGTGTCGAAAGCCTCGTCGCAACCGAGGCGGTACTCGACCTCGCTGTTGGCCAGCGCCTCGCGCAGCGCGGCCAGCCCGCCCGGTTCGGCGCGCGTGTCGGCCACGCGCAAGCGGGCGCCCTGGCGGGCGCACCAGCTCGCGGCGGCCGCGCCCGTCTCGCCCAATCCGAGGATCAGGACGAGCGGCGCGCCGTCACGGGAGGTTTCCATCGTATTCATCGCAACTTCAGGGTAGAGAGGCCAATCAGCACCAGCATCATGCTGATGATCCAGAAACGCACGACCACCTGGGTTTCCTTCCAGCCGCCCACTTCAAAGTGATGATGCAGCGGGGCCATGCGGAATATGCGTCGACCTGTTCCATAACGTCGCTTCGTGTACTTGAACCAGGTCACCTGGATCATCACGGACAGCGTCTCGACCACGAACACGCCGCCCATGATGAACAGCACGATTTCCTGGCGCACGATGACGGCGATGGTGCCCAGCGCGCCGCCCAGCGCCAGCGCGCCGACGTCGCCCATGAAGACCTGCGCCGGATACGCGTTGAACCACAAAAACGCCAGCCCGGCGCCGCCGATCGCGGCGCACAGCACCATCAGTTCCGCCGCGCCCGGGATGTAGGGAAACAGCAGGTACTTGGAATAGTCCACGCGGCCGACCACGTAGGCGAAGATGCCCAGCGCGCTGCCGACCATGACGGTGGGCATGATGGCCAGGCCGTCCAGGCCGTCGGTGAGGTTCACGGCGTTGCTGGTGCCGACGATGACCGCCCAGGTCAGCGCCACGAAGCCCAGCACGCCCAGCGGATAGCTCACGGTCTTGAAGAACGGAACGATGAGGTCGGCGCGCGTCGGCAGCGACATGGTGAAGCCGCTGCCCACCCAGGCTTTGAACAAGGGCCACAGCTCGGTATTGGCGGGCGCCGACACGGCGAACGCGAGATACACCGCGGCCACCATGCCGATGGTGGCCTGCCAGAAGAATTTCTGCCGCGCGGGCATGCCTTCCGGATCGCGGTAGACCACCTTGCGGTAGTCGTCCATCCAGCCGATCCAGCCGAAGCCGAAGGTCACCAGCAACACCACCCACACGAAGCGGTTGGTCCAGTCCGCCCACAGCAGGGTGCTGATGGCGATGGAAATCAGGATCAGCACGCCGCCCATGGTGGGGGTGCCCGTCTTGACCAGGTGGGTTTCCGGGCCGTAGGAACGCACGGCCTGGCCGATCTTCATCTCGGTCAGCTTGCGGATCACGCGCGGGCCGGCCACCAGGCCGATCAGCAATGCCGTCGCGCACGCCAGGACCGCGCGCAAGGTGATGTATTCGAACACCCCGAGCGCGCGCACATCATCCGAAAGCAAGCGGGCGATTTCAAGCAGCATCGTGCTCTCCCTGCCCCTTGGCCGTCATTCCTTCATCCGTCGAAAAAGCCGTCACTACCCGCTCCATGCGCATAAAGCGCGATCCCTTTACCAATACGCAGGACGGGCGCAAGCCGCGCAACGCGGCAACCACTTCGTCTACCGATGCGCAGGCGTGCGCGCCCACGCCGAATGCGGCGGATGCCGCCCGGCTGGCTTCGCCTAGCGTGATGAGCGCGTCGAGCCCCTGCTCGCGCGCGTAATTTCCCACCTCGACATGCATGGCGGGGCCGTTGTCCCCGACCTCGCCCATGTCGCCCAATACGAGGACGCGCGCGCCGGCCATGCGCGCCAGCACGTCGATGGCCACGCGAACCGAATCGGGGTTCGCATTGTAGGTGTCGTCGATGAGCAACGTTCCGTCACTCATAGTCTTGTGCTGCATGCGGCCGGCGACCGGGCTGAAACCCGCCAGCGCCCGTACCGCGCCGTCCAGCGGCGCGCCCGCCGCGATGGCGCTGGCGATGGCCGCCAAGGCATTGCGCAGGTTGTGCAGACCGGGCACCGGCAAGACCAGGTCGGCGCTGCCGACCGGGGTCACCACACGGCAGCGCGTAGTCTTCACGTCGGCCAGGATCTGCTCGGCATATACGTCCAGGCCGGGTTGCAAGCCGAAGCGCAGCACGCGGCGCGGCTCGGCCAGGGCGTCCCAGACCGTCGAATAGGGTTCGTCGCCTGGATAAACGGCGACGCCATCCTCGGGCAGCGCGGCGATCGCGGCGCCGTTCTCGTGCGCCACCGCCTCCACGCTGTGCATGAATTCCTGGTGCTCGCGCTGGGCATTGGTCACCAGCGCCACCGTGGGCGCCGCCATGGCGGCCAACTGCGCGATTTCGCCGGGATGGTTCATGCCCAGCTCGAACACCGCCGCGCGGTGCTCGGGACGCAGGCGCAGCAGCGTCAGCGGCACGCCGATGTCATTGTTCAGGTTACCGGCCGTGGCCAGCCGGCCCGCCTCGCCGCGCCAGTCGGCCAGCATGGCGGAGATCATTTCCTTGGTCGTGGTCTTGCCGTTGCTGCCCGTCACCGCGACGACAGGCAACGAAAACTGCGCGCGCCAGGCCGCGCCGATGCGCATCAGCGCCACGCGGGTATCGCCCAGCACCAGCTGCGGCAGGCGGGAGCCGGCCACCGGGTGCGCCACCACCGCCGCGCACGCGCCGCGCGCCTCGGCCTGGTCCAGATAATCGTGCGCGTCGAAGTTGTCTCCCACCAGCGCCACGAACAGCTCGCCCGAACCGATGCGCCGCGTGTCCGTGGACACGCCCTTGACTTGCGGCAGCAGCATGGCCAGCCGCGCCCATTCGCGGTCGTCGAAGGGCAGCTTCTCGCCCCCGATGTCCTGGTAGGTTTCATGGCCCTTGCCGGCCAGCAGCACCACGTCTTCGGGCGAGGCCGCCCAGATGGTCTGCATGATGGCGCGCGCGCGGTCCACCTGCACGTCGGCGTGGGCCGACTCGGGAATGCCGGCGAGAATCTGCTGCACGATCGCTTCGGGCGACTCGGTGCGCGGATTGTCGCTGGACACGACCACGTGGTCGGCCAGGTCCGCCGCGATGCGGCCCATCTCGGGACGCTTGCCCGGATCCCGCTCGCCGCCGCATCCGAACAGGCAGACGAGGCGGCCGGAGCGCGCCACGGCAACGGCGCGCAAGGCGGTCAAGGCCCGCGACAGGGCGTCTGGCGTATGCGCGTAGTCCACCACCACCAGCGGGCCGCGGCCCGTGCCGGCCTGCGCGCCGCTGGAACCCAGCGGCTCCACGGTCTGCAGACGGCCGTCGACGGGGTCGGTCGCCGCCAGTTCGCGCGCGATCTGCGCGAACGGCAGGCCCAGCTGATACAGCACGCCCGCCACGAGCAGCAGGTTGGATACGTTGTGCGCGCCCAGCAGGCGCGTCACGATCTGGGCCTCGCCATGCGGCGAAACCAGGGTGAAGATCTGCCCTTGGGAGGTGGCCTGGAGATCGCGCGCGCGCATCGCGGCGGGGATCTCGGGGGCATCGCTCAGGCTGTAGCCCATCGCCAGCGCGGCGGGCAGGCTGGCGATCAGGCGGCGTCCGGCCTCGTCATCCGCATTGACCACCGCGGCGGTCAGGCCGGGCCAGCGGAACAGGCGGGCCTTGGCCGCCTCGTACCGTTCCATCGTGCCGTGGTAATCGAGATGGTCGCGCGTCAGGTTTGTGAACGCGGCCAGCGCCACGCGCACGCCGTCCATCCGCCCCTGCTCGATGCCGATGGACGACGCCTCCATGGCAACGGCCTTGGCCCCGGCGTCGCGCATCGCGGCCAGCGTGCGGTGCACGGTCAACACGTCGGGCGTGGTCAGTTCGCCGCCCAGCGTGCTGCCGTCCGGCAGCACCGCGCCCAGGGTGCCGATGGTGCCGCAGGGCTTGTCATTGCGGCTCAGCGCGTGGGCGATCCATTGCACGGACGACGTTTTGCCGTTGGTGCCCGTCACGGCCACCACGGCGAGCGCGGCGGACGGACGGCCGTACCAGGTGTCGCCCAGCTCGCCCAGCAGGGCGCGCAGGCCGGTCACCGGCAGCATCGGGGCTTGCGCCGCGGCGGCCTCGACGGCCTCGCTGGCGGGCGCTTCGAACAGGATCGCGCTGGCGCCCAGCGCCAGCGCCTTCTCTATATAGAGACGCCCATCGCTGGACAGGCCCGGGCAGGCGACGAACACGTCGCCCGGCTCGATCTCGCGGGAGTCCAGCTTGAGGTGCGCGGTCAGCGACACGCGCGCATGCAACCACGCCACGATTTCGGCAACCGTGGCGGCGGGGGGTATGGAGAGGAAGCCTTTGGCGCTCATCTGCCTGGCTCCTTGAGACCAGCAACAATAGTGGATTCGAAGGGCGCGTCCGGGCGCACCCCCATCAGCCGCAGGCTCCCCCCCACGATCTGGGAGAACACGGGCGCGGCGATCGCGCCGCCGTAGTAGCCGCCGACCGTCGGTTCGTCGATGGACACGGCCACCACGATCTTCGGATCCGACACCGGAGCGAAGCCGACGTACGAACTGCGGTAGCGCTGCGTGCTGTACTTGCCGTCGACGATCTTGCGCGCCGTGCCGCTCTTGCCGGCCACGCGATAGCCCTGCACCTGGGCGGCCTTGGTGCCTTCCGGACCCGCGGCGGCTTCGAGCATGGCCCGCACCAGGCCGGTCGTCTTGGGCGTATAGATCTTGACGCTGGTGGGGTCGCTGTCGCGCTTGACGAGGGTCAGCGACACCATGTCGCCGTTGCGGGCGAAAACGGTATAGGCGCGCGCCACTTGCAGCAGCGACACCGACAGGCCGTAGCCATAGGCCATCGTGGCCTTTTCGATCAGGCGCCAACGGTCCCAGGGACGCAGGCGGCCGGGCGCCGCGCCGGGAAATCCCACCTGTGGCGCCTGGCCCAGGCCCAATTCGGTGAAGCGGTCCCACATTTCGCGGGATTCCAGCTTCTCGGAGATCATCGTCATGCCGATGTTGCTGGATTTGCGCAGCACGCCGGCCACGTCCAGCGTGCCGTTGCGGCTGACGTCGCTGATCGTGCTGCCCTGGTACTGGAACCGGCCGTTGCCCGTCTCGAACAGCGTCGTCGTGCTGATGCGGCCCAGGTCCAGCGCCAGCGCGGCGGTGAAAGGCTTCATGATCGAGCCCGGCTCGAACGTGTCGGTGATGGCCTGGTTGCGCAGCTTGGCGCCGTGAAACGTCTCGCGCTTGTTCGGATCGAAGGTCGGCACGTTGGCCAGCGCCAGGATCTCGCCGGTGTGCACGTCCACGACCACGGCGGTCGCGCCCTTGGCCTGGTGCTTGTCCATGGCGTCCTTCAGGGCCTTGAACACCAGGAACTGCACGCGGGTATCGATGGACAGGCGCAGGTCGCGGCCGTCCACCGGCAGCGTGACGGCCTGCACGTCTTCGATCACGCGGCCCAGCCGGTCCTTGATGACACGGCGGCTGCCCGGACGGCCCGAGAGCTGCTGATTGAACGTCAGTTCGACGCCTTCCTGGCCCTGGTCCTCGACGCTGTTGAAGCCCACCACGTGGGCCATCACGTCGCCGTCCGGATAGTAGCGGCGGGTCTCGGGCTGCTGGTGCACACCGGGCAGGCCCAGCTGCTTGATCTTGTCGGCCACGTCCATCGAGACCTGGCGCTTCAGGTAGACGAAGTTCTTGTCTTCGTCGACCAGCCGGTGGCGCAGGTCGGCAATCGGCATTTCCAGCAACTTGGCCAGGCTGTCGAGCTGGGCGGACGTCGCCTGCTTGGCGTCTTCCGGAATGGCCCAGATGGCGCGCGCGGGCACGCTGGAGGCCAGCACGGTGCCGTTGCGGTCCATGATCTTGCCGCGCGTGGCGGCCAGGGTCAGCGTGCGCTCATAGCGCCGTTCGCCCTGCTGCTGCAGGAATTCCGTGGACAAGCCCTGCAGGAACAAGGCGCGCCCGGCCAGCACGGTGAAGCCGCCGAACAGCAGGATCAGCACCAGGCGCGCGCGCCAGGTGGGCAACTGCCCGCGCAGCACGGGATTGTCGAAGAAGGGGACGCGTTTCATTGCGCGCCTCCGCTGGCGGAGGCCGGCGCCTGATTCATATAGAGCGTGCGGTCCGGAACGATGGAGATCATCTTCAGGCCGTCACGCGCGATGGCGTCCACCCGCGCGTTGCGGGCGAGTTCGGCGCGGTCGAGCTGCAGGCGCCGCCAATTGATTTCCAGGTCGCGCGCCTGCGCCTGATCGCGGCCCAGCTCGATGAAGAGCTGGCGCGACTGATACCGGCTGGTGACCAGGGAAATGGCCGACAGCATCAGTAAAGCCGCAACGATCAGGTTGACGCGACCCATTAGCGGCGCCCTCCCTTGCCGCCGCGCCGGGGCGGCGGAGCCAGGTCGCTGCCCGGCAGGGCGCCGATCTTCACGAACGCGAAGCCGCCCTCGGCGGGCAGCGGCGTGTCCGTGCGTTCGGCGACGCGCAGAATGGCGGAACGGGCGCGGGCGTTGGCCGAGACTTCGTCGTCTTCGGCCACCACGCGCCCGAGGGAACGCAGCACCGGTTGGGGCATCTCGCTTTCCCGCAGGGGCAGGCGCGCGTGCGCGGCAGCCGGACGAGCCGCCGCCGCGATGCACTGCTTGACCATGCGGTCCTCAAGCGAATGAAAGCTGATCACCGCCAATCTCCCCCCCGGAGCCAGCAGGTCTAGAGCTGCCGCGAGGGTGCGCGCGAGCTCTTCGAGTTCCCGATTGATGTAAATCCGTAAAGCTTGAAAGGTGCGTGTGGCCGGATGCTGCCCCTTTTCGCGCGTGCGGACGGCGCTGGCGACGCACTCGGCAAGTTCGAGCGTGGTGCGCAGCGGCCTTGTTGCGCGGCGAGCAGCAATCGCCTTTGCAACCTGAAAAGCAAACCGTTCTTCGCCATAATCCGCTATGACCTCCCGCATCTCATCCACACTGGCTTGCGCCAGCCAATCCGCCACCGTGGGACCACGAGTGGTGTCCATCCGCATGTCGAGCGGGCCGTCTCGCATGAACGAGAAACCGCGCTCGGCATCGTCGATCTGAGGCGACGACACGCCCAGATCCAGCATCACGCCATCGACCTTGCCGATGCCGAGCTGCTGCAATTCTTCGGCCATGGTGGCGAAGCCTCCATGCACCACGGTGACCCTCGGGTCCGCCGCCGCCAGGGCATTGGCTACGGCGATCGCCTCCGGATCCTTGTCGAACACGACCAGCCGCGCGCCCGGACCCAGACGGCCGAGCAGCTCGCGACTATGCCCGCCACGCCCGAAGGTGCCGTCGACGAAGACGCCGCTCTCCGCTCGCGTAGCCGCAGCCGGCCCGGCTTGCTCTTGCGACCGTGCCGCGCCCTTGCCGCCGAAGCCGGCCAGCAATAACGCGTCCACCGTCGGCTCCAGCAAAACGGGCCGATGTTCGAATTCCATAACTTTTTCAGAACGAAAACTGATTCAACACATCCGGCATACCCTTGGCCAGGTCCTCAGCCTCGCGGCTGGCCAGGGTAGCGGCGTCCCACAGCTCGAAGTGCGCGCCCAGACCGAGCAGCATCACATCGCGCGTCATACCGGAAGCGTTGCGCAGTTCAGGCGCGATCAGGACCCGGCCGGAGCCGTCCAGTTCCACGTCCTGAGCGTTGCCCAGCAACAGCCGCTGCAACGCGCGGGCCGACATGGGAAAGGCGGCGATCTGCTCGCGCTTCTTTTCCCATTCGGGCCGCGGGTACACCAGCAAGCAGCCGTCAGGGTGGCGAGTCAGGGTCAGCCGGCCGTCGGCCTGCGATACGAGCGCGTCACGATGCCGGGTCGGAATCGAGATCCGTCCCTTGGCATCCAGCGTGAGCGCGCTGCTTCCCTGAAACACCACTTTTACCCCACTTAATTGCACAATTTCCTACTATTTCCCACTCTACGGTATGGGACAGGGGCGGTCAAGCGCGTGGTTGCAATTTTTTCAATCACAACAAGGACTTAGATCAATATGTAAATCCGCAAAAATAAAAACCTCCTAATAAATCAGGAGGTTGCGGCACTATCTAAAAGTCCTTCTTCAGAAGTAGCGGCTAACAATGGCTTTGCATTGTTTTACGATCGGTCCTTCGCTCCTATTGGCGAGGCTTCCCGCCGTGCCCGGCGCCGCCGGCCTTCGGAAAAATGGCGCGGCCCGGTCCGCGCGGCGCCGGAACCGATCTGGCGGCCGCCCGATTTGAGAATGAGTTGCAAGACGGATCTATAGGCCGGATTCTGTACACCAGGTTTCCCTGGCGGACGATCATTCCTCTGCGCGGACCATTGCTGGGCCGCTGTAGCCATCTACCCGCATACTCGGACGGAGCCGCCCTTCGCAGCCCGGAGGCCGCACGCATGCCTATTTGATGTTGCTCCGGATAGAGGTTGCCGCGTTTCACCCTGCGATGCCGCCGCCCGTTGCCGGACGGCGCGATACGGAGATGGCCGTACCTGTGCGCGCGATGCGCGCCCACCCCGCAGACTCGTCTCTGTGGCCCTATTCCTCAACCGCGCCCGAAGACGCGGCCGGACGGCCGTTAGCCGTTATCCTGCCCTGTGGAGTCCGGACCTTCCTCGATGGATTTTCATCCACCGCGATCGCCCGATCCGCCTTGCGGTTCGTATTCTAGTACAGGTGGCGGCTCCGTCCCCGAAGCGGACGCCTCGGCACCCGCCGCAAACGGCCTCGCGGGTTCCTGCGACAATACGCCTTGATTCGCATCGACGCAGACGCTACCCGATTACATGGCCCTCGCTACTCTCATCACCCTTACCGACGTCCAGCTGGCCTATGGCCACCATCCGCTGCTGGATCACGCCGATTTCGCCATCCAGGCCGGCGAGCGCATCGGCCTCATCGGCCGCAACGGCGCGGGCAAGTCATCCCTGCTGAGATTGCTGGATGGCAGGACCCAACCCGACGACGGCGATATCGCCCGCAGCTCCGGCCTGCGAGTGGCCACCGTGGAGCAGGAACCGGAACTCGACGAGAACGCCACGGTCTTCGACGTGGTCTGCAACGTCGAAGGCGATCACGAAGACTGGCAGCGCCCGTCGCGCGTGCGCGCCGTGCTCGAAAAACTCGGCCTGCCCGCCGACGTGCAGATCGCCGGCCTGTCGGGCGGAACGCGCAAGCGGGTCGCGCTGGCCCGCGCGCTGGTCGACGAGCCGGACCTGCTGCTGCTGGACGAACCCACCAACCACCTCGACTTCGAAGGCATCGCCTGGCTCGAAGACATGCTGCGCGGCTGGAAAGGCGCCGCCGTCATTATCACCCACGACCGCCGCTTCCTGGACTCCATCGCCACGCGCATCGTCGAGCTCGACCGCGGCAAGCTGCTGAGCTTCCCGGGCAACTTCTCGCAATGGCAGGAACGCAAGGCACAGTGGCTGGAGTCCGAACGGCTGGAGCAGGCCCGCTTCGACAAGCTGCTGGCGCAGGAAGAAGTCTGGATCCGCAAGGGCGTCGAAGCGCGCCGCACCCGCAACGAAGGCCGCGTTCGCCGCCTGGAACAGCTGCGGGTCGAACGCGCCGAACGCCGAGAACGCGTCGGCAACGTTTCGCTGGCGCTGGCCGAAGGCCAGCGCTCCGGCAAGCTCGTCGCCGAGCTCGAACACATCGGCAAGACCTTCGGCGACAAAATCGTGGTGGACGACTACTCCACCACCATCCTGCGCGGCGACCGCATCGGCATCATCGGCCCCAACGGCGCCGGCAAGACCACCCTGCTCAAGCTGATCCTGGGTGAAATGCAGCCCGACAGCGGCACCACGCGGATGGGCACCAACGTGTCCGTCGCCTACTTCGACCAGATGCGCGCGCAACTGGACGAGAACGCCACGCTGGTGGACATCATCAGCCCGGGCAGCGAATGGGTCGAGATCGGCGGCACCCGCAAGCACGTCATGAGCTACCTGGGCGACTTCCTGTTCTCGCCCGCCCGCGCCGGTTCGCCGGTGCGCAGCCTGTCCGGCGGCGAACGCGCCCGCCTGCTGCTGGCGCGACTGTTCGCCCGCCCCGCCAACGTGCTGGTGCTGGACGAACCCACCAACGACCTCGACATCGAAACCCTGGAACTGCTGGAAGAGTTGCTGCAGGAGTACCAGGGCACGGTGCTGCTGGTCAGCCATGACCGGGCCTTCCTCAATAACGTGGTCACGCAAACCATCGCCTACGAGGGCAACGGCCGCTGGCGCGATTACGTGGGCGGCTACGACGAGTGGGTCGCGCAGCGGCCCGCGCCGGCGGCCCCCGCCGAAGACGCCGCCGCTGCCGCCCGGCCCGCCGACGATGCCGCCGCGCGCGCCAAGGCCGCGCGTCCCAAGCCGGCCAAGTCCGCCAAGATGAACTCCTGGGAACTGCGCGAACTGGAAGGCCTGCCCGACGCCATCGCCGCCCTGGAGGCGCAGCAGGCCGAACTCGCCGGCAAGCTCGCCGACGGGAGCCTGTATCGCGACGCGCCCGCCGAGGTCGAGCGCATCAACGGCGAACTGGCCAAGCTGGAAAGCGAACTCGAAGAACGCTTCGCCCGCTGGGAACTGCTGGAAGCGCGCCGCGAAGGCACGCTGTAATCAGGCTGTCTCTATATACATATAGAGGCGCAAGAACAATGCCCCCGACGTCGGGGGCATTTTTTAATGGCGCGCCCCTTGCGGAGCGGCGCCGTCCCGCGGCCGGTCAGGCCCGCGCGCGCCAGGTCAGCGCTTCGCCCGCGGCCAGCGGAACCAACGTCGTGTTGCCGAACGCCAGCTCCTCGGGCACCTGATAGGCCTCGCGCGCCAGCGTCAACGTGCCCGTATTGCGCGGCAAGCCGTAGAAGTCCGGGCCGTGGAAACTGGCGAAACCTTCCAGCTTGTCCAGCTTGCCCACCGCGTCGAACGCGGTTGCGTACAACTCCATGGCGTGCAGGGCGGTGTAGCAGCCGGCGCAGCCGCAGGCATGCTCCTTCAGGCCGCGCGCATGCGGCGCGCTGTCGGTTCCCAGGAAGAAACGCGGGTTGCCGCTAGTGGCCGCGTCGACCAGCGCAAGGCGGTGCGTCTCGCGCTTGAGGACGGGCAGACAGTAGAAGTGCGGCCGCACGCCGCCCTGGAAAATCGCGTTGCGGTTGTACAGCAGGTGCTGCGGCGTGATCGTCGCGGCAATGGGGCCTTCGGCATCCCGCACGTACTCCGCGCCTTCTTTCGTCGTGATGTGTTCGAACACCACCTTCAAGGCGGGGAAAGCGCGGCGCAGCGGCTTCATGACGCGTTCGACAAAGATCGCCTCGCGGTCGAACAGATCGATGGACGGATCCGTCACTTCGCCATGCACCAACAGCGGCATGCCGCATTTTTCCAGTGCTTCCAGCGCCTTGGCGCACTTGCCCAGCAGGTCCGTCACGCCGGCGTCCGAATTGGTCGTGGCGCCCGCGGGGTAGAGCTTCACGGCATAGACCTGGCCCGACTCGTAGGCGCGGAATATCTCTTCCGACGAGGTGTTGTCGGTGAGGTAAAGCGTCATCAGCGGCGTGAAGGCGTCGGCATTGCCTCCCGCTTTCTTCAAGGCCTCAAGAATGCGGCCGCGATAGGCCAGCGCCTGCTCGGTGGTCGTGACCGGCGGCTTCAGGTTGGGCATGATGATGGCGCGCGCGAACTGGCGCGCGGTGTCTGCCACCACGGCCTCCAGGGCGGCGCCGTCGCGCAGGTGCAAATGCCAGTCGTCCGGCCGGGTGATGGTGAGCTGAGTCGTGCTTTGAGTAGACATGGAAGGGCTTCTTAATCTGCCAGCGGCATGCCCCGTTCGGCCAGCGCGCAGAACATCGCGCTGCCCAGGGGAATGACGGCATCGTTGAAATCGAAATGCGAGTTGTGCAGCACGCAGCCGGAATCGGCCCCGCCCTGCCCGAGCCGGAAATAGGCGCCCGGCTTGCTCTGCAACATGAAGGAGAAATCTTCGGAGCCCATCGAAGGCACCAGGTCCCGCACCACGTTCTCCTTGCCTATCATCTCGGTGGCGATGTCGGCCACCAGGTTGGCGTGCTGCGGCGTGTTCAGGGTTGCGGGATAAATGCGTTCGTAGATTACCTCCGCCGTGCCGCCGAAAGCACCCGCGATCGCCGACACCAGTTCGCGCATGCGCGTTTCCACCATTTCCTGCACGGACTTGCGGAACGTGCGCACCGTGCCCACCATCTTGGCCTCACGCGGAATCACGCTCATCGCGCCGGGATGCCCGGCCTGCAGGGATCCGATGGAAACGACCGCCGAATCCAGCGGATTCACGTTGCGCGACACGATCGTCTGCAAGGCCGTGATGATCTGCCCCGCGATAGTGACCGGATCGATGGTCTGGTAGGGATGCGCGCCGTGGCCGCCGCGCCCCGTGATCTGGATCTCGAAGCGATCGGCCGCGGCCATCATCGGCCCGGGGTTGATGCCCACGGTGCCGGGCTTCAGGCCCGGCCAATTATGCAGCGCGTAGATCGCATCGCACGGAAAGGTGTCGAAGAGGCCATCTTCCAGCATGGCGCGCGCGCCGCCGCGGCCTTCCTCGGCGGGCTGAAAAATCAACACGGCGGTGCCGTCGAAATTGCGCGTTTGCGCCAGATACTTGGCCGCCCCGATCAAGATCGCCGTGTGGCCGTCATGCCCGCAGCCGTGCATAAGCCCCGGCTTCGTGGACTTGTGGCCGAAATCGTTGTCCTCCGTCATGGGCAGCGCATCCATGTCGGCGCGCAGGCCGATCATGCGTCCGCTGTCGCAGCGCTTGCCGCGGATGACGCCGACCACGCCCGTCTTGCCGATGCCCCGATGCACCTCGATCCCCAGCGCTTCCAGCGCGCCGGCCACGATTCCGGACGTCCGCACCTCCTCGAAACCCAGTTCGGGATGAGCATGCAGATCGCGCCGCAGCGCCGTCAATTCGTCATGAAACAGCCGGATTGATTCCAGTGGAGAACGTGCGTACATAGGAGGTTACAGAATGACGAGAGAGGGGGGACAATCTGTGCATTTTAGTTGCTACAGAGGATAAATGCCTTTGTCTTTACGGGAGAGACACGTTATGCTCCGGCCGCAGGACAATTTTTCCAACAGCCAGAGAAGGAGCGCCGCATTATGGCCACAACCTCCAAACCCGCGACCGCGCGCAAGCCGAACGCTGCATTCATGAAGCCCCTGACCCCCAGCGCCGAGTTGGCCGCTGTCATCGGCTCGGAAGCCGTGCCGCGTACCGAGGTCACCAAGAAGATCTGGGAATACATCAAGAAGCACAACCTGCAAGATGCCAGCAACAAGCGCAACATCAACGCCGATGCCAAGCTGCGCCCGATCTTCGGCAAGGATCAGGTCACGATGTTCGAACTGACCAAGCTGGTCAACGCACATCTGAAATAAGCAGGCAAAGGGCGTACCCCGTACGTCCCTGCCTCCTGCTCGCCTCGACGCCCTGGCTCAGTGCCGGGCGAGCATGAATCCGCTGCGCCACGTCCCCCGCGTCACATCCCATCCGCCAGCGGCAACCCTGCCAGCTGTGCCGGCATCGCTTTATCCGCATCCCTCCATCGTCAAGCCTGGCGCGCTTCTTCAAGCAACCAGCCGCGAAATGCCGCCAAGTCCGGACGCTGCGTCGCCAGTCGCGGATACACGATCCAATAGCTGTAGTCGTTCGGCAGAACCAGATCGAAGAGCCGCACCAAACGCCCTTTGCGCAAGTCGTCGCCGGCGAGCGTCAAGCGCCCCAGAGCCACTCCCTGCCCGTCCGCCGCGGCCTGCAGGACCAGCGCCGAATCATTGAATACCGGACCTTGCGACAGGTCCAGCGTGACGTTCGCATGACGGCACCATTGGGACCACGCCGCGCGCGGCTGGTCATGCAACAACGACACCGAAGCCAGATCGGCCGGCTCAGCCAGCATTGGCGGGCCTTTCGCCAATGCCGGACTGCACACGGGAGACAGCGATTCGCGCGCCACCAGGTCCGCTTTGAGCCCCGGCCAGCGGCCCAGGCCCGAACGGATGCCGGCGTCGAATCCCTCGCCGCCATCCCAGGTTTCCAGGGAACTGGTTACGCGCAAATCCACGTCGGGATGCCTGGCCCGGAAAGCGGGCAGGCGCGGCAACAGCCAGCGCGAGGCGAATGACGGCAGCACGGTAATGCGCAGTGGCCCTGTAGCGGCCTCGCGCACGCGTCCGGTCGCGGCCGCGATATGGTCGAAGGCCTGCGACAGCTCCGCCAGATACGAGGCGCCTTTGCGCGTGAGCGTCAGCGCGTGCCCGCGCCTCGTGAACATGGGCTCGCCCAGCCACTCTTCCAGTTGCCGCACCTGATGGCTGATCGCGGCTTGCGTCACGCACAGCTCGTCCGCGGCCCGCGTAAAGCTCAGGTGCCGGGCGGCGGCCTCGAAGGCGCGCAACGCTCCGAGAGGAGGCAGGCGTCGCATGGTCCTTGATTAGCTGTATTTATGAAGCGTATGAGAATAGATCGTTTTGAAACGGCCGGATAGCGCTATCTACTAGAGCCTTTCGGGCCGCAGCCATCAGGCGTCATCGGCCCGCCCACTCGATGAAAGGACGGCGGCAATGATGGCATGGGATGTTTGGGCGGTGTTCCTCGGCTATGCGGTGCCGATGATCGTCAGCCCGGGGCCCGGCAATACTCTGCTGGCTACCGCCGGCGGTCGCTACGGGGTACGCGGCTCGGTGCCGTTCTGGGTAGGCTTCGAGGCCGGCAACCTGGCGCTTTGCGCCCTTTATGGCCTGGGCCTGGGCGGAACGCTCCATGAATATCCGCAGCTCCACGCCATCCTGAAATGGGCGGGCGCCGCATATCTGCTGTACCTCGCATGGGGCTTCTTCCGCGCCAGCGCCGCGCCAGCAGGCGGACAGGACGGCGGCAAGCGACTGGGCGCGGTGGACGGCTTCGTCTGCGTGGTGCTGAACCCGAAAATCCACTCGATGATCATCGTCATGTTCGCGCAGTTCCTGACGCCGGGGGCCGGCCTTGCCGGCCAGGTCGCCCAACTGAGCGCCGCATTCGTGGTATTGGGCCTGTTCTGCCACTTCCCGTGGATCTACGGCGGCCAGGTCGTGCTGGGCCGCTATACCTCGCCCCGCGCCTTGCGGGTCCAGGCGCTGGTGTTCGGCGGCGCGATGCTGGCCGTCGCCGCCTACGTGGTGCTTTCCTGATCGTGCGCAGACCGCGCACGAATGGAATTCGGTCCTGGCTATTGGACGGAAAACAGGCTCGCCAGTGTCGCATCCGGGACCGATGCGCGTCCCGCGTGCCAATAGAAAAAGGCCGGCATAGGCCGACCTTTCGCGCAAGGCTGGAATCCGATCAGGCGTAGGTAGTCGGCGCCGCGCCTTCCAACAGGGCCAGCCAGCCCTTGATCAGGCGGTACAGCACCCAGACCACGGTAGCGGCCAGGCCGATCCATCCGATGAAAATCAAGGTCGCGATGGCGCTGATGGCCAGCCACAGCAAGGCCCACCAGAACGTGCGCAGCAGCCAGTCGAAGTGGGAGGCATACACGGTGCCCGCGGCATCCGAGCGCTTGATGTACATCAGCACAACGGCCGCCAAGGTGGCGATGCCCAGAAATCCACTCGTCAGAAAGCCCAGGGCGTACAGGCCATAAGCAACGTGGGTCAGCGTGCGCAGATCTAAAGTCGTACCGGGCACGGGGGTCTGGGGATCACTCACGATAACGCTCCAACGAATTGACTCGGTCAATCTTACCGCACAAAGCCACCCCGCCCACGGCCGTTGTTATTTGGGCACATTCAATGCTGGCGCGGCTTGCAGCCTGATCGTCCACTTGCAGGCACCAAAGAAAAACCCCGCAGCGCTAGCTGCGGGGTTCCTGGTTTGAAGCCTGACAATGACCTACTTTCACGGACGTCCGTCCACTATCATCGGCGCAAAGGCGTTTCACTGTCCTGTTCGGGATGGGAAGGAGTGGGACCACCTCGCTATGGTTGTCAGGCATAGCTGTTTGAACGCCTGCCTTCAAGGCAAGCGCTCCAATGCTGGAGCTGGCCCAACGGTTGGCACCTGGAGACTGGCTCGACAGGCGCCCGCCATGGGCTTTCACAAAAAACAAAACCCCACAGGGTGTACCTGTGGGGTTTTGAGCAATAAAAGCCTGACGATGACCTACTTTCACAGACGTCCGTCCACTATCATCGGCGCAAAGTCGTTTCACTGTCCTGTTCGGGATGGGAAGGAGTGGGACCAACTCGCTATGGTCGTCAGGCGTAACTGGTTGAGCGGCTGCTAGCGCAACTGCTCCAATCTTGGAAGAAACACAACGTGTGGGTAATCAGAGACTAAGCTCGATGATCACGCGCACAGTGGGATGTAATTGGTGTTGGCTGGCCGCCGACGGTGCGGCCAGATTTGTA
>NZ_BCTQ01000057.1 GCF_001571365.1 Achromobacter denitrificans NBRC 15125
CGGCGATCTGTTCCAGGTCGTGCCCGAACTGACCAACGCACTGTTGTAGGCCGCAACGCGCTCAGGCAATGCCGGACGCCGCCACGCGCGCCGGCAGTTGATCGGCAGGCCGGCTTGCGAGCATGTCGGCAAGCCCGCGCCGCTGCCCAATTCCATGGTCAGCTCCCAGTCGCGTGCGCGCACCGTTCGCAGCTTCTACTCCACGCCGCAACGCGATACCGCCACGTCCCATTCGTTCAGCGCGAACTCGCGGCCTGCGTCCCCGCCCCCAATCGGCCCGCGGTCGCCCAGCCATTCGCCGTGGCCGGACGTGAAGATCACGAGGGTGTCCTTATCCAAGCCATGCCCGCTCATTTCATGATGCGTCCTACCCGGCCTCCCCACGTTTGCCGCATTGCACCATAACAATATACGTACATAGACCCATACAGGTGCTATGTTTATGTACGTATATAGAAAAATACCGGCATTGAAAACGACCAGAGGAGACTGAGCATGCGCGGATTGATTGCAGGATTGCTGCTGGGCGCCAGCCTCGGAATGGGGGCCGCGCAGGCCGCCTATCCGGAACGCGCCGTGAAGATCATCGTGCCGTACCCGGCCGGACAGACCACGGACGTGATCGCCCGCGCGATCGGCCAGGAGCTGGGCGACGCCATGGGGCAATCCTTTTTCGTCGACAACCGCGGCGGCGCCGGCGGCATCATCGGCATGGAGGCGGGCAAGCGCTCCGAGGCCGACGGCTACACGCTGCTGATGACGGCCAGCGGCCCCGTCGCCATCAATCCGGGGCTCTACAGCAAGCTGCCCTACAACGTCGAAAAAGACTACGAGCCGGTCGCGCTGGTGGCCATGGTGCCGCTCTTCCTGGTGGTGCGCGCCGACTTCCCGGCCAACAATGTGCGCGAGCTGGAGGCGTACGTGAAGCAACGCCCGGGCCAGCTCAATTACGGCTCGGGCGGCAGCGGGCTCACCAATCACCTGGCCATGGAAATGTTCAAGAGCCAGGCCGGCCTCGAACTCACCCACGTTCCCTACCGCGGCGCGGCGGCCGCGCTCACCGGCCTGATCGGCGGCGACGTGGCCATGATGTTCGAGGCGGGGCCGGCCATCATGCCGCACGTGCAGTCCGGCGTGCTCAAGGTGCTGGCCGTGGGCGGCCGCGAACCCGCGCGCGCCTTTCCCCAGGCCAGGCCCGTGTCGGCCGAAGGCGTGCCGGGCTACGAGGCGCAGGCCTGGATCGCGCTGCTGGCGCCGGCGGGCACGCCCAAGCCCATCGTCGACCAGCTCAACGCCGTCGTGCGCAAGGCCCTGAGCCGCCCCGAACTGCAAGAGAAGCTCGCCGTGCTGGGCGCGGAAACCGTGTCGTACAGCCCCGCCGATACGCGCCAGTTCATCTCGCGCGAGATCGCGGTCTGGGGCCAGGCGGTCAAGACATCCAACGCCCGGGTCGACTGAGGGGCGCCAGTTCGCGGGCGCCCCGGCGCCCGCCGCCTTCACCGCGCGTGCAGCTCGGGATAGGGGCCGTCGCGCAAGGCGTAGGCCGACAGCACCAGGTCGCGCACCGCCCGGCGGCTGATCTTGCCCTGCGGGTTGCGCGGCAGGGCCTCGACCTCCACGTGCGCGCGCGGATGCTTGTAGCGGGCCAATCCCGCGACCCGCTGGCTCGCGGCCTGCCGCCAACCCTCGCCGGCCCGCTCGGCCACCGCTACGATGACCTCGCCCCAGTAGTCCGACGGCAGCGCGACCACGCAGATCTCGCCGCAGCCCGGCAAGCCGGCCAGCGCCCCCTCGATCTCGTCGGGATAGATCTTGTAGCCGCCGCTCTTGATGACGTCGGCCATGCGGCCCAGCAGCCACAATCGGCCCTGAGGGTCGATGCGGCCCAGGTCGCCGGTACGGTGCCAGCCGTCGGCATCGGGCGGATGAAAGCCGCCCTCGTCGACGTGGCCGATGTACATGTGGCGCGAGCGCAGCTCGATCTCGTCTTGCGCATTGATGCGCAGTTGCACGCCGGGCGCCGGCCATCCCAGGCACGCGCCCTCCCCGTCGCCGGCGGCAAAGCAGGCTTCGGTGGCCTCCGGATCCAGCACCGTGATCGGATTGACGTTCTCGCTCTTGCCGTAGGTCACGCGCACGCGCGGGCCGAACAGCGCGCGCGCCTTGGCGTACAGCCCGGGGGTCAGGGTCTGCGTGCCGGTGAACACGCAGCGCACGCCGGGAAAGTGCTCGCCCTCGAACGCCGCGGCCAGCTTGGCCAGCACGGTGGGCGGCGCGAACACCGCATCCAGCGTGCCGCCGCGCAGCGCCTGCCCGGCCGCCTCCAGGTCCACCCCATTGAGCAGCAGGGCCGTGCCGCCATAGTCCATCCAGGCGCGGGCCTGCATGGACGCGCCGTGCACGTAGGGCGTCATCAGCAACACGCGGGAGCCCGGCCCGGGAGTAAAGGGCAGCACGGCGCGCAGCATGACCGCGGCCAGCCAGCGCCTTCCCTGGTCGTACACCAACGCCTTGGGTTTGCCCGTGGTGCCTGACGAGAAAATGATGCGCCCCCAGTCCCCCGCCGGAACGGCCGGCAGCACCGATGGCTCGGCCAGCGGCGCGATGTCTTCGCAGAGGATGAGGCGGGCGCCCAGGTCGCGCACGGTGTCGGCATGCGCCCGGTCGGTGACGATATGGCTCATCGGCGTGAGGCGCTGGCTCCAGCGGATCTCCTCCCGCGTGTAGGCCGCGTTCAGATGCACCAGGCACACGCCGCCGACGGTGGCGCCGTAATCGGCCCAGACGGCCGCGCGGCCGTTGGGCAAATAGATGCCCACGCATGCGCCCGGGCCGGCGCCGTCCTCGGCGAGCACGCGCGCCAGGGCATGGGCCCGCGCGTTCAGTTCGGAGAACGTCAGCCGGCCCTGGCCGTCGTCGACGGCCACGCCGTCCGGAAAGCGCCCGGCCAGCGTATGCAGCTCCAGCGACCAGGGTATCGTGTCGGCGATCGTCATGGCTCAGCCCCGGAACAGGGTGCGGACGTCGTCGATCTGCGCCAGGCTCGCGAGCCGGTCGTAGAGCGCGCCGGCGGACGGCAGCGACGATGTGTCCCCTCCGGCCTGGCGGCGCCAGACGGCCATGCAGTCCTCGAACTTGGCGCGAAGGTCCGCCTCCGCCAACGGCAGGTGCGCGTGGCCGCGGGGATAGCGGACCTCGCCGGAGCGCAGGACGCGCCCGTCGCGCATATCGATGTCTACCGTGTCGTAACGCGAGAAGGCCGAATCCTCCGGGTCGGGCGCTTCGACGATCCCGATCTCCACCTTGCCGTAAAGGGCGCGCATGGCCGGCTCGTTGACGAAGGCGTCGTCCAGTTCGGACAGGCCCACCTTGCGCCGCAGGAGCGCGGCCGCCACCGCGAACTGGGCGCTGAACTTTGCCTCCAGCGCGGTGACCGGCGCCGCATTGCGCAGCATCGACGCTTGCGCCCGCCCGATGCCGACCCGGACGCGGGCGACCTGCGTAGCATCCAGGTCCGCCTCGCGCGCGATGTCGATCACGGCGTCGATGATGCGGTGGCCCGAGTAGCAGACCGGGTACTTCTTGATGGACAGGCCGGTGGCCAGGATGCGGGGCTCGCCGGGCCGGTATGGGCGTTCGCGGTCGACCTGCCCGCGCGGCGACAGCGCGGCCAGGAAGCCCGCGTGATGCTCCAGCGCGTCGTCCGCGGCGGTCAGGCCCAGGCCCGCCAACGTCACGGCTTCGAAGGCCTGCGCCGCCACCCGGCCCGCGTGCAGCGGCTTGGTCATGGTGCCGAAATTGGCGACCAAGCCGCTGGCCAGGCTGGCGCCGATGGCCAGCGCTCGCGCCGCGACCGGCGCCTCGAAACCGCGCAGGCGGGCGAGCGCGGCGGTGGCCGCCACGGTGCCGAAAACCGCGGTCGGATGCCAGCCCTTGATGTGGTACGGGTCGGGCTCGCGCGAGGCCAGCTCGGCCCAGACCTCGTAGCCCACGATATAGGCCAGCAGGCAATCGCGGCCCGAAGCGCCCTGGGCATGCCCCTGCGCCAGGATGGCGGCGGTGAGCGCCGCGCTGGGATGGCCCGAGAGCGCCACGTCGTCGTAATCCAGCGCATGGCTGGCCACGCCATTGACGAAGGCCGCCCGGGCGGGAGGCAGCGCCTCGCCGCCGAACCACAGCGGCGCGCCGCCCTCGGCGGGGCCGGCCTGGCCGCGGGCGTAGTCCAGCGCGATGCGGGTCACGGCTTCGTCGCGGGCGGCCAACGCCACGGCGATCGTGTCGGTCATGCCCTGGCGAGCGATGCTCTCGGCCTGCGCCCGGCGCGGGCCGAGTTCGGGGTGGGCGACGTAGGCGGCCAGCGCCTGGGTGAGTCCGGTCATGGTGGGTTCCTTATGAAGGGCGCGGGTTCAGAACGAACGCGGCATGCCGAGGATGTGCTGGCCGATATAGGAGAGGATGAGATTGGTCGAGATCGGCGCGATCTGCAGCAGCCGGGTCTCGCGCCACTTGCGCTCCACGTCGTATTCACGCGCGAAGCCGAAGCCGCCATGCGTCTGCAGGCAGGCCTCGGCCGCGTGCCAGGACGCTTCGGAGGCCAGCATCTTGCCCATGTTCGCCTCGTCGCCGCAGGGCAGCCCCGCCTGGAACAAGGTGGCCGCCTTGCGCAGCAGGAGGTCGGCGGCCTGCGTCTCGGCATAGGCGCGCGCGATGGGAAACTGGATGCCCTGGTTCTGGCCGATGGGCCGGTCGAACACGCGCCGCTCGCTGGCGTAGGCGGCGGCCGTGCGGATGAACCAGCGCGCATCGCCGATCGCTTCCGACGCCACCAGGATGCGCTCGGCGTTCATGCCGTCCAGGATGTAGCGAAAGCCCTTGCCTTCCTCGCCGATCAGGCTGTCGGCGGGAATGCGCAGGTTGTCGAAGAACACTTCGGTGGTGTTGTGATTGATCATGGCCTTCAGCGGCCGGATCTCCATGCCCTTGCCCAGCGCCTCGCGAATATCGACCAGGAAAACGGACAGGCCCTCGCTCTTCTTGCCCACCTCGTCGTAAGGCGTCGTCCGGGCCAGCAGCAGCATCAGGTCGGATTGCAGGGCGCGCGACGTCCACACCTTCTGGCCGTTGACGACATAGCTGTCGCCGTCGCGCACCGCGCGCGTCTTCAGGCGCGTGGTGTCGGTGCCGCTGGTGGGTTCGGTGACGCCGAAGGCCTGCAGGCGCAGTTCGCCGCGCGCGATGGCCGGCAGGTAGCGGGCCTTCTGCTCGGCGCTGCCGTGGCGCAGCAGCGTGCCCATGGTGTACATCTGCGCGTGGCAGGCGCCGGCGTTGCAGCCCGCCGCATGGATCTCCTCCAGGATGACGGCGGCCGCTCGCAAGGGCATGCCGCTGCCTTCGTATTCCTCGGGGATCAGGGCGGCGAGATAGCCCGACTCGGTGAGCGCGCGGACGAATTCATCCGGATAGCGGTCGTCTTCTTCGAGGCGGCGCCAGTACTCGCCGGGGAATTGTTCGCAGATACGCCGCACGCTGTCGCGCACGTCGGCGTAGTCCTCCCCCAGGGGCATGGCGAGGTTGTCCAGGCTGTTGGGCGAAATGGTGTCCATGATGGGTCCGGTAGATGAGGTTGTGGAGGATCAGGCGGCAAGCCGAGCGCTGGCCGGGGTGAAGCCGCGGGGCAGGCCGGCGCGCGCCAGGCCGCCATGGAGCGTCACGTCCGGGATGGCGCGCCGAAGCACCTCGCGCACCTCCAGCAGCGCCGCCAGGTCGATGCCCGTGTCCACGCCCATGGACTCCAGCATGTAGGCCGCATCCTCCATGACGATGTTGCCCGTGGCGCCGGGCGCGAAAGGACAACCGCCCAGGCCGCCCAGCGACGCGTCGAACGCGCGCACGCCGCAATCCAGCGCGGCAAGGAGATTGGCCAGGCCGGTGCCGCGGGTGTCGTGGAAATGCGCCGCCACCGGCAACGCGCCGACCTCGGCCAGCACCGCCTTGAAGACTCGGCGCACCAGGGCCGGGTTGGCGTAGCCCACCGTGTCGGGAATGATCAACTCGTCGGCGCCGGCCTCGGCCAAGGCCACCGCGTAGCGCACGACGTCCGCCACGGGCACGTCGCCTTCATACGAGCAGCCCAGCGCCGTCGCCAGCCCGCCGCAGAGCACGGGCCGGGTTGCCTCGGGTTGCGCGCGCGCCAATCCGGCCATATTGCGGAAGTCCGCCAGCGACTCTTCACGGCTGCGGCGCACGTTCTTCATGTTGTGCGTTTCGCTGACCGACATCACAAAGTTGATTTTGTGCACGCCCAGTTCCAGGCCGCGCTGCGCGCCACGCGAATTGGGCACCAGCGCGGCCACGGTCAGCCCCGGGATGCGCAGCGATTCCGTGGTCACCGCCTCGGCGTCGACGAATTGCGGCAGCAGCTTGGGCGGCACGTAGGAAGTGACTTCGATCTCCGCCACGCCGGCGGCCGCCTCGCGGCGTATCCAGTCCAGCTTGTCGGCCGTTTCCACGAAAGTGGCGACGCTCTGCAGGCCGTCGCGCAGGCCCACTTCGCGCAGGATGACATCTCTTGCCATGTTTGTTCTCCTCTTGTTTTCGGCGTCAGCGGCCCTTGAAGGCCGGCTTGCGCTTCTCGTTGAAGGCGAGCACGCCTTCGCGGCGGTCGTCGGTGTCGACCAGGTGGTTGTAGGCTTCGATCTCGAAGCGGAAGGCCGTGCGCAGCTCCATCTGGCCGCCATAGCGCACCGACTTCTTGATCTGCCGCACCGACAAGGGCGCATTGGCGGCGATGGCGCCGGCCGTGGCCAGCGCCGCCGGCAGCACGTCCCGGGGATCGTGCAGCGCGTTGGCCACGCCCCATTCCAGCGCCTGCGCGGCGTCGAAGGGCCGGCCGGTCATCAGGATTTCCTTGGCGCGGCGCTCGCCCACCGCCCGCGGCAGGTTCTGCGTGCCGCCAGCCCCGGGCATGATGCCCAGCGTCACCTCAGTGAGCGCGAAGCGCGCCTCGCGGCTGGCATAGATGAAGTCGCAGGACAGCGCCATCTCCAGGCCGCCGGCGTAGGCATGGCCGTTCACGGCGGCGATGACGGGCAGCGGCAAGTCCACCAGGGTCCAGTACATGCGCTCGAACAATTCGTGCTGGCGCTGCCAGGTTTCGCGGCTCATCCCGTTGCGTTCCTTGAGATCGCCGCCGCCGCAGAAGATGCGTTCGCCGGCGCCGGTCAGCACGATGCAGCGCGCCGGGCCCGCGTCCTCGGTCAGCCGGTTCCAGAGGTCGAGCAGGTCGCGGCCCATCTGGGTATTGATGGCGTTGCCCACCTGCGGACGGTTCAGCGTGACGAGCAGCACGTGCTCGTCGGCCATCCGGGCGGACACGGTTTCGTAATCGGGAAGGTTCATTCCTGGATCTCCGGGGTCGGGGTTGCGAGCGGGCCGAGCAGCGTTTCGGTGTGTTCGCCCAGCGCGGGCGGGCGGACGCGGGGCCGGGGCCGTTGGCCGTCGAAGCTCACCGGCAGGCCGATGAAGTCCATCGCCGTGCCGGGCACGCGCTGCACCAGGCCCAGGGCCTCGGTTTGCGGATGCGCGAGCATCTGGTTCATATCGTTCACGGGCGAGCAAGGCAGGCCGGCGGCTTCCAGCTGCTCCAGCCAGAAGGCGGTGGGGCGCAGGGCGAAGATGGCGTCGAGCATGCCGTAGAGCTCTGCCTGGTGGCGCACGCGGCTGGGGTTGTCGGCAAAGCGCGGATCGTCGGCCCATTCGGGGTGCCCGACCGAGCGCGCCAGGATGCGGAACAGGCCGTCGTTGCCGGCCGCCACCACGATTTCGCCGTCGGAGGTGGCATAGCCCTTGTAGGGCACGATGCTGGCCGTGCCCGAGCCGTAGCGCGGCGGGGCCTCGCCGGAAGCCAGCACCTGCGAGGCGATCAGCGACACCCAGGTGGCCGCCGTCTCGAAGAGCGACACGTCCACCACGCGCCCCTGGCCGCCGGCCTGGCGCTGCCAGAGGGCGGCCAGCACGCCGATCACCGCCCACATGCCGGTGCCCATGTCCACGATGGAGGCGCCCACGCGCACCGAGGGCCGGCCGGCTTCGCCGGTGGTGCTCATGATGCCGCCAAAGGCCTGCATCAGCGGATCGTAGCCGGGCCGATGCCGCAGGGGACCCACGCGGCCGAAGGCGCCCATATTGCAATAGATGAGGGAAGGCCTGAGCGCCAGCAGCGCGGCGCCGTCCAGGCCCAGCGCCTCGACCTGGCCGGGCCGCAGGTTCTGCAGGACGACGTCGGCGCGGTCGGCGATCAGGCGCTTGAGGGCGTCGGTCTGCGCCGGGTCCCGCAGATCGCAGACCACGGACTGCTTGTTGCGGTTCAGGGTCTGGAAGAGCGTGGCCGCCCCTTCCTGGAACGGAGGCCCCCAGGCGCGGGCGGCGTCGCCGTCGTGTTTCTCGACCTTGATGACCGTGGCGCCCAATTCACCGAAAATCTGTCCGGCAAAAGGGGCGGCCACGCTATGACCCAGTTCGACGACCACCAAGCCCTCGAAGGGGCGGGTGGCCTGCTCGTCCTGGTCGGCTGCACTCGTGTGTTGCATGGATTTGTCTCCGTCCGATGCACCCTCGAATAGGGCTCAAACCTTTTTTGATAATGTACGTACATTAATCACTTTACAGTGGAATTAAATGTGCGTACATTGTTTTCAGAAACTTTTTTGACCGTAAGGTACATCGCATGCCCAAGAATGACGGCACGCCGCTGGCCAAGCCCACGCGCGCCACGCCGCGGAGCAAGACACAGCCGCGTTACGCCTGGCTGCACCAGAGCCTGCTCAATGACATCGTGTCCGGGACGTATCCGGTGGGCTCCCTCCTGCCCACCGAGGCCCAACTGAGCGCCACGTTCGGCGTCAGTCGCCATACCGTGCGGGAAGCCACCAGGCGGCTGGTCGACATCGGCATGATCGTGCGCTATCCGAGCATCGGCACGGTGGTGACGTCGGCCCAGCCCGGCGTCGCCCGGCCCAGCTATGTGGCGGGCCTGGGCTCGATGAAAGACATCCTCGCCTACACGGACCAGACGCGGCTGGAGGTCTTTGGAGAAACCGTCGCGGTTGCCGACGAGGCCATGGCCGAGTCGCTGCGCTGCGAGGCCGGTTCGAAGTGGCTGGTGCTGCACACCAACCGCTGCCTGGTCGAGGACGGCCGGGTGATCTCGTACACGCGCGTCTATCTGCGTCCGGAGTTCGAGAAGATCAAAGAAAAACTGCATGGCAATCATCCCAGCATCTACAAGATGCTGCAGGACGACTACGGTCAGGAGATCCACCGGATCCGCCAGCAGATTGAAGCCACGCTGATGCCTGAAAACGCACTGTTTCAGCTCGGCCTGGAGAGCGGCAGTCCCGCCCTGCGGATGCTGCGCGCTTACGTAGACCCTCAAGACCGTCTGCTGACGGTTTCCGAAAATTTCTACATTGCCGACCGCTTCAAGCTGCAGACCGAATGGGAACGTGGAGAGGAGCCATGAACTGATTCCCCGCTAGGCGGGCTTGCGGCGTGCTCGAAAAAAATGATGGAGGAGACAATCCATGAAACGAGTACTCGCAGCGCTGTTATGCATGGGCGCCCTGCTGAACGCCCCGGCCCGGGCCGACTACCCGGACCGGGGCGTGAAGATCATCGTGCCCTTCCCTGCCGGCCAGACCACCGACGTGCTCGCCCGCACCATAGGCCAGCAATTGACGGAGACGCTGGGCCAGGCATTTTTCGTCGACAACCGCGGCGGCGCCGGCGGCATCATCGGCATGGAGGGCGCCAAGCGCTCCGAGGCCGACGGCTACACCCTGCTGATGGCCTCCAGCGGACCGCTGGCGATCAATCCGGGCCTGTATGCCAAGTTGCCGTACGACACGCTGAAGGACTTCACGCCGGTGGCGATGGTGGTGGTGGTGCCGCAGTTCCTGGTCACGCGGGCGGATTTTCCGGCCAACAACCTCAAGGAACTGATCGAGTACGTCAAGAAGCACCCGGGCCAGCTCAACTACGGTTCGGGCGGCACGGGGCTGACCAATCACCTGACCATGGAGATGTTCAAGCGCCAGGCGGACCTGAACATCATGCACGTGCCATACCGCGGCGCGGCCGCCGCGCTGACCGGGCTGATGTCGGGCGACGTGACGATGATGTTCGAATCGGGACCGGCCATCATGCCGCATGTCCAGAAAGGCGCGCTCAAGGTCTTCGCCGTGGGCAGCCGCAACGGATCGAAGGCGCTGCCCGACATCCCCACCATGGACCGCGCCGGCGTGCCGGGATTCGACGCGCAGACCTGGGCGGCGCTGCTGGTGCCCAGCGGAACGCCCGCGCCCGTGATCGACAAGCTGAACAAGGCCATGCAACTTGCGCTGAAGAAGCCGGCCGTGCAGGAACAACTGGCCGCGCTGGGCGCCGAAGTGCTGCTCAGCACGCCGGATGAAACGACCACCTATATCAAGGACGAGATCGTCCGCTGGGGCGACACGATCAAGACCGCCAACGTAAAGTTGGACTGACAGGGGAACGGCGGCCGGCCGTGAACGCCGGGCCGCCCCTCACGTTTTTTGACCACGCAGCAATGAGGAAAGAAGCATGAAATTGGTGAGATTCGGCCCGCCGGGGCAGGAAAAGCCCGGCCTGATCGACGCGGACGGCGTGCTGCGCGATCTTTCGGGCCTGGTGCCCGACATCGGCGGCGCGCAGCTGGGGCGCGACGCGATCGCGGCGCTGGCGCGGCACGACGCCGCCACGCTGCCGCAGGTGGCGGGCGAGCCTCGCCTGGGCTGCCCGGTGGCCGGCGTGGGCAAGTTCGTCGCCATCGGCCTGAACTATTTCGACCACGCGGCCGAGGTCGGCGCGCCGGTGCCGAAGGAACCGGTCATCTTCATGAAGGCCACCTCCTGCATCCAGGGGCCGGACGATCCCGTCATGCTGCCCGAAGGATCGCAGAAATCCGACTGGGAAGTGGAACTGGGCATCGTCATCGGCGAGCGCGCGCGCTACGTGGACGAGGCGGACGCGCTGGACTACGTGGCGGGCTATTGCGTGGTCAACGACGTAAGCGAACGCGAGTTCCAGATGGACCGCGGCGGCACCTGGGACAAAGGCAAGGGTTGCGACACCTTCGGCCCCATCGGGCCGTGGCTGGTGACGCCCGACGAGGTGCCCGATCCGCAGTCGCTGGACCTGTGGCTGGACGTCAACGGCCAGCGCATGCAGACCGGCAACACCCGCACGATGATCTTCGGCGTGAAAACCATCGTGAGCTACGTCAGCCGCTTCATGACGCTGCTGCCGGGCGACGTCATCATCACCGGCACCCCGCCGGGCGTCGGCCTGGGCATGAAGCCGCCCGTGTTCCTGCGCGCGGGCGACGTCATGACGCTGGGTGTGCAAGGGTTGGGCGCCCAGCGCCAGCGCGTGGTTCCCTTCGAACGCTAGGCGACATCCGGCCAGGACCCAGCAGGGCGCCCGCCCTGCTGGCGCGGGGCGCGAATGCAAAGCCCGAATGCAAAGCCCGAATGCAAAAAAGCCGGCAGCGCTTGCGCGATACCGGCTTTCAGCCAAAGGCGTCGGGAAACACCTTCACGAATTCGACCACATGAAGTGGTCGGGGCGAGAGGATTCGAACCTCCGACTCCTGCGTCCCGAACGCAGTACTCTACCAGGCTGAGCTACGCCCCGATCTTTACTACTCTACAGCGTTGCCGTGCTCAGTACGGCTTGGCTGGCTTTCTATTTCTCTTGGCTTCCGATCCCGCTGATTTTGCTCAACGATCTCTATTCACCGCGAAAGCGCAGAATTCTAACAGAGAATTTAGAAAAGGGGAAATGGGGTAGCCAGAAAGTGCTTCGCGGGCCAGATCGGCCTCGGCGACCGCGGCCTGGCGGGCGTGTTCCAGGGCATCCGTTGCCTGGATGGCGGCCGCGACGGCGGCGAAGTCGGCGTCGCCCGTCTTGATCGCGTCGCGGATCAGCTGCTGTTGTTCCGGCGTGCCCACTTCCATCACGCGGATGAGCGGCAGCGTGGGCTTGCCCTCGCGCAGGTCGTCGCCCACGTTCTTGCCCAGCGCGGCGGCGTCGCCGCTATAGTCCAGCACGTCGTCGACCAGTTGGAAGGCCGTGCCGACGTGACGGCCGTAGGCCGCGGCGGCGGCTTCCTGCTCGGGCGTGGCGCCGGCCAGCACGGCGCCGACCTGGGCGGCGGCCTCGAACAGCTTGGCGGTCTTGTAGCGCACCACCTGGAGGTAGCGCTCTTGCGAGACGTCCGGGTCGTGCACGTTCAGCAGTTGCAGCACCTCGCCTTCGGCGATCACGGTCGTGGCCTCGGACAGGATGCTCATGACGCGCATCGAGTCGGCCTCGACCATCATCTCGAACGAACGGGAATACAGGTAGTCGCCGACCAGCACGCTGGCCGCGTTGCCGAAGACGGCGTTGGCGGTTTCACGGCCGCGGCGCAGGTCGGACTCGTCCACCACGTCGTCATGCAGCAGCGTGGCCGTATGAATGAACTCCACCACGGCGGCCAGCAGCTGGTGATGCGTCCCCTCGTATCCCAGGGCCCGCGCCACCATCAGCACCATCGCCGGGCGCATGCGCTTGCCGCCCGCCCCGATGATGTAGTCGCCGATCGTGCGGATCAGGACGACGTCGGAATTCAGCCGCTCGCGGATAACCGCATCGACGGCTTTCATATCGTCAGCAATGGGGGCAATAAGCGCGGGGAGATTCAAGACGTATCCGGAGTGTGAAACGAGCCGAAGCGTGGAGGGGACGGCTCTTACCGCTGGGCCGCCAGCAAGGCGGGGGATTCGACCAGCGATTATACGGGGAGTGACGACCACGGACGGGGCCATGGCCCGCCGCCGCCGGAGGACGGCGCGGCGCCGTCCGGCCCCGGCAGGCCGGTGAAGCGTCGGCGCGACACCTAAGCCCTTAGCCTGCAAGCGCTTTTTGACTTTCCGGAAGTCCCGGGCTAATATCCTAGATTCGGTCAGCAATGCCCGAATTACGTCGGTTGCATTTGCGCAGTGCCCCCGGGCGCTTTCGCTTTCCTGCCAGCACCTGGCACCGGAAGACGGAATCGTGCCATCAAGGGATGAAACCCAGGGCTTGAAGCCCAGGATAGAACCCCGGGATGGAACCCAAATCAGGCATGTCCTGGATGGTGTACTCCGGAGCGGCAGTCCCGCCCAGCAGGGCAGGCAGCGCGGATGGACCTTTTACCTATTTAAGGAACACCCCATGTACGCGGTCGTAAAAACCGGTGGCAAGCAGTATCGCGTTGCCGCTGGCGAAAAACTCAAGATAGAACAGATACCGGCTGACATTGGGCAAGAAATCACCCTGGACCAAGTGCTGTCCGTGGGCGAAGGCGACCAACTGAAAGTTGGCACGCCCCTCGTCTCCGGCGCCGTGGTCAAGGCAACGGTTCTTGCGCAAGGCCGCCACGACAAGGTCAAGATCTTCAAGATGCGCCGTCGCAAGCACTATCAGAAGCGTCAGGGCCACCGTCAGAACTACACCGAAATCCGCATCGAAGCCATCACGGCTTAAGAAGCGACTCGGTACCACTTAGCAGGAGCTAAACATGGCACAGAAAAAGGGCGGCGGCTCTACGCGGAACGGACGCGACTCAGAATCGAAGCGTCTGGGCGTCAAGGCATTCGGCGGCGAATTGATTCCCGCCGGTTCGATCATCGTGCGTCAGCGCGGCACGCGCTTCCACGCTGGCGTGAACGTCGGCATGGGCAAGGATCACACCCTGTTCGCGCTGGTCGACGGCAAGGTTCAATTCGGCTTCAAGGGCGCGTTGAACAAGCAGACCGTTTCGATCGTCGCTGCCGAGTAATCGGACCAGCACGGTCAGCAACGCGGTTCGCCGCGTTCCAGAACGGCAAAAGCCCTGTCGCATGCGGCAGGGCTTTTTTGTTTTAAGCTTTTCCTGTTTTCAGGCAGCCGCCGGACGATTCCGGCCCCTGTCTCCCGGCGGCGCCCGATGACGGACCCGCCCCACTACCCACTACACGCACGGACACCATGAAATTCGTTGACGAAGCCACCATCGAAGTCGTCGCCGGCAAAGGCGGCAATGGCGTGGCGAGCTTTCGCCGCGAAAAGTTCATCCCCAAGGGCGGCCCGGACGGCGGCGACGGCGGACGCGGCGGCACCATCTTCGCGGTGGCCGATCGCAACATCAATACGCTGATCGACTTCCGCTACGCCCGCCTGCACCGCGCCAAGAACGGCGAGAACGGCCGCGGCTCCGACCAATACGGCGCGGCCGCCCCCGACATCACGCTGCGCGTGCCCGTGGGCACCGTCATCCATGACGCGGACACCGGCGAAGTCCTGTTCGACCTGAACCAGCACGACCAGAAAGTGGTGCTGGCGGCGGGTGGCCAGGGCGGCATGGGCAACATCCACTTCAAGTCCAGTGTGAACCGCGCGCCGCGCCAATGGACGCCCGGCAAGGAAGGCGAACACCGCTACCTGCGCATGGAGCTCAAGGTGCTGGCGGACGTGGGCCTGCTGGGCCTGCCCAACGCGGGCAAGTCCACGCTGATCACCCGCATCTCCAACGCCAAGCCGAAGATCGCGGACTACCCCTTCACCACGCTGCATCCCAACCTGGGCGTGGTGCGCACCTCGCCGTCGCGCAGCTTCGTCGTGGCCGACATCCCCGGCCTGATCGAAGGCGCTTCCGAAGGCGCCGGCCTGGGCCACCTGTTCCTGCGCCACCTGGCGCGCACCCGCGTGCTGCTGCACCTGGTGGACGTGTCCACGCCCGATCCCGACGCGGATCCGGTGGAGCAGGCCGTGACCGACGCGCGCGCCATCGTCGAGGAACTGCGCCGCTACGATCCCGAACTGGCGGACAAGCCGCGCTGGCTGGTCCTCAACAAGCTGGACATGGTGCCCGATCCCGAAGACACCAAGCGCCGCTTCCTGGAACTCTACGACTGGAAGGGCCCGGTGTTCGGCATCTCGGGCCTGTCGGGCGAAGGCACGCAGGACCTGATCTACGCGCTGCAAGACTACCTGGACGCCGAGCGCCAAAAGGAACAGCTGGCGCAGGACCAGGCCGACGGCAGCTACGTGGCGCCGGATCCCCGCTTCGACGAGAAGCGGTCGGATGCCGACCCGCGTTTCGCGCCGCGTGACGGCGACGAATAAGCCATAATCGCAATCCCACGATTACGCCTTTCCCCGCGCTGCGGCCCGCCGCCACCATGTCTGCCGAATCCTCCGCCGTTTCCGTCGTCACTCACGCCCAGCGCCTCGTCGCCAAAGTCGGCTCGTCGCTGGTCACCAACGAAGGCCGCGGCCTGGATCGCGCCGCCGTGGCGCATTGGGCGCAGCAGATCGCGGCCCTGCACAAGCAGGGCAAGCAGGTCGTGCTGGTTTCCAGCGGCGCCATCGCGGAAGGCATGGCGCGCCTGGGCTGGCGCAAGCGCCCGTCCGTCATGCACGAGCTCCAGGCGGCCGCGGCCGTGGGCCAGATGGGCCTGTGCCAGGCCTATGAGGCCGCGTTCGCCGAATACGGCCTGCGCACCGCCCAGATCCTGCTGACCCACGAAGACCTGGCCGACCGCCACCGCTACCTGAACGCGCGCAGCACGCTCTTCGCCCTGCTGCGCCTGGGCGTGGTGCCCATCGTGAACGAGAACGACACCGTCGTCACCGACGAGATCCGGCTGGGCGACAACGACACGCTGGGCGCGCTGGTCACCAACCTGATCGAAGCCGACACGCTGATCATCCTGACGGACCAGCGGGGCCTGTACGACTCCGACCCCCGCAAGAATCCCGAAGCGAAGTTCATGGCGCACGCCCAGGCCGGCGACCCGGCCCTGGAAGCCATGGCCGGCGGCGCCGGCAGCGGCATCGGCACCGGCGGCATGCTGACCAAGGTGCTGGCGGCCAAGCGCGCGGCGCACAGCGGCGCGCATACCGTCATTGCCTCGGGACGCGAGCGCAATGTGCTCACGCGCCTGTCGCAAGGCGAATGCATCGGCAGCGAACTGCGCGCCGTGTTGCCGGTGTGGTCCGCCCGCAAGCAATGGCTGGCCGACCACCTGCGGCTGCGCGGACGCGTAGTGCTGGACGACGGCGCCGTGCAGGCGCTGCTGCGGGAAGGCAAGAGCCTGCTGCCCATCGGCGTGACCGAGGTGGAAGGCGAATTCGGCCGAGGCGACGTCGTGGCCTGCGTGGACAGCCAGGGACGCGAATGCGCCCGCGGGCTGATCAATTACTCGTCGGCCGACACCCGCCGCATCCTGCGGCAGCCTTCGTCGCAGATCGCGCGCATCCTGGGCAGCATGACCGAACCCGAGCTCATGCACCGCGACAACCTGGTCGTGCTGTAGCGGCGGGCTGGCCTCGCTCAGCCGCTGTCCGGCCGCAGCATATAGCCCCAGTTGCGGACCGCGAGCACGGGAAATTCGATGTCGAGGCGCTGCGCCTTGGCGCGCAGCCGCGACACCAGCACATCCACCCGCCGCGCGGCGTCCCGAGAACCGCCCACGCCTTCGGGCAGCAAGGTTTCCCGCCGCAGCCGATGCCCCGGCGTGCTCAATAGCTGGACAAAAAACGCGCACTCGGTGGGTGTCAGCGGCATGACCTGGCCGGCCGGCCCCGCCAGCGTGCCCGTCTGGACATCGACGCGCCAACCCGAAGCGCCGCGCCGTCCGCGCCGGCACAGGCTGCGCAGCAGCGCATCCCATTCCCGCGGCGCCATGCCGGCTTCCGCGCAGGCATCCGCCCCCGCGTCCAGCGCCTCGACCCGCTCTTCCGGCGTGGCGCCCCGGCCATGCCAGATCAGCACGGAAGCCGGCGCCTCTCGGCGCAGCGAGGCGAGCCGCTCCGGCACGTTCGGCCCGTTGCCCTGCAACACCACCGCGTCGACCACCCGGCCACGCAGCCCGTCGCGCAGCCCCGCCATCGAATCGAATGCGCAGGCCGCCCAATGGAACGGCCCCAGGACCTCGGCGAGATCGACCGCGTGATCGCGCGCCAGAACCAAGACGCTGCCTCGTTGATGCATGTGGCTTTCCCTTTCGTTTATCACTTAAGTGATTTTTATAACTACCAAAGTGAATAGCCACCAAGCTTCAATCGACCTGTGAAGACATTCTCGGACCGACTGAAGCATGCGCGTCTCCTGCGTGGCCACACGCAGAAGGCGCTCGCCCGCCTGGCGCGCCTATCGCAGAGCGCCATCGGCAGCTATGAAAGCGGATTGCGGCACTCCAGCCGCTCGGCCCGCAAGCTGGCGCAAGTGCTGAAGGTCGAGGCCGAATGGCTGGAAACCGGCAAGGGCCCCATGGAACTTCCCATGGGCGGCTACGACCTGAGCGACACCCTGCCCGCCACCGGCGTGGCGGAATCCTCGCCGCGCCCCGGTGGCCGGCCGCGTCCGCAGGCGCCTTGGCCTTTCGCGAATATTTCACCCGCCCAGCTCGACGCGCTGACGCCCGATGAGCGCATCGGGCTGGAAGCAATAGCGGCAACCTATATCGAACAGGCCCTGCGCATCCGCCGCGGCGCCAAGCCGCGCGGCCGCAAGGCGACCGGCTGAGTTCCCCTCGCGCAATGAAAAAAGCCCGGCATCGCCGGGCTTTCTGCTGCGTGCAGAGCGCTCAGGGCTTGGCTGCGGGAGCCGCGCCGGCCGGGGGCACCGCGGCATCGCCGCGGATCTTGGCGGCGATTTCCGAAGCGGCCTGGGCCGAGGGCACGCCGAAAGCCAGCACGCCGCGGTTCAGCGGTTCGCCGATGAGCGGGGCGGCGACCAGTTCGCGGTCGATCACGAGCGCCAGCATGTTGCCGACGTTCTTGGAGCTGACGTCATTGAGCTTGCGGGCGCCCGCTTCGGAGAAGCGCAGGCCGACGAAGTTCTGGCCCTGGCGGTCGACCAGCGCGGCGGCATCGGTCAGGTCGGCGCGCGTGAGGACGGGCACTTCCTGCATGTAGAGCTTGCCGTCGGGCAGGCTGATTTCGCGCAGGCCCGCGCCGGGTTCCTTGTGCGCCAGGTAGAAATCCACCGTCGAGGCGGTGGCGGGCGTCGTGGACTGCTGGCCGGCCTGGGGCGTGCTGGATGCGGCGTCGGACGTCTTAGTCGGGGCGGTCTTGCAACCCGCTAGCGCCAACGTCACGACAACCAGGGCGGGCGCCAATTTGCGTAAGGTAAGTTGCATGCTCGATTCCTTCTTAAGTGGACTAAGACCAGGCCGCGCGGCGGCACGCCCGGCATGTCTGAAAAGTGTACCGAACCTGAATGACGGTGTCGCCGCAGTCTGAATCCAAATGTAAATCCGTAATACCAGCTTGCACGGCAACGCGTCCCCACGCGCGCGACATCCGGCCATTCGTCGGAACGCGCGCGAGCCTCTATACTTCGCTTTCGCGCAGGGGTACTCGTCCCGGCTTCCAGCCGCGGCGTGTTGAGAGAGTCCCTTCGTACCAGTACGGATAATGCCGATGCTGGGAGCCGTATTTCCGTCCGCCCCTGCGCGGCGGAGATTCATTCCCGATCGGCTCCAACCACTCGCTTGGAGCTTTCCATGAACGCAAATCCCAAATTCCTGGCCGCCACCGCCGAAGTGGACGCGGCCGCCGTCGCGCCGCTGCCCAAATCTCGCAAGGTGTACGAAACCGGTTCGCGGCCCGACATCCGCGTGCCGTTCCGTGAAATCGAGCAGGCCGACACGCCGACCATGTTCGGCGGGGAAAAGAACCCGCCGCTGACCGTCTACGACTGCAGCGGCCCCTATACCGATCCCGAGGTCCGCATCGACATCCGCCGCGGCCTGCCCGAAGTGCGCCGCGCCTGGATCGACGAGCGCGGCGATACGGAAGTGCTGGCCGGCCCCACCAGCGACTACGGCAAGGAACGCCTGACCGATCCCAAACTGACGGCGATGCGCTTCGACCTGCAGCGCCCGCCGCGCCGCGCGAAAGCGGGCGCCAACGTCACGCAGATGCACTACGCGCGCCGCGGCATCATCACGCCCGAGATGGAATACGTGGCGATCCGCGAGAGCCTGCGCCGCGAGCACTACCTCCAGTCGCTGCGCGACAGCGGCCCCGACGGCGAAAAAATGGTGAAGCGCCTGCTGCGCCAGCACCCGGGGCAGTCGTTCGGCGCCGCCATCCCCGCCGCGATCACGCCCGAGTTCGTGCGCGACGAGATCGCGCGCGGCCGCGCCATCATCCCGGCCAACATCAACCACCCCGAAATCGAGCCGATGGCGATCGGCCGCAATTTCCTGGTGAAGATCAACGCCAATATCGGCAACTCCGCCGTCAGCTCCGGCATCGGCGAAGAAGTCGAGAAGATGACCTGGGCGATCCGCTGGGGCGGCGACACGGTCATGGACCTGTCCACCGGCAAACACATCCACGAAACGCGCGAGTGGATCATCCGCAACTCGCCCGTGCCGATCGGCACCGTGCCGATCTACCAGGCGCTGGAGAAGGTGGACGGCAAGGCCGAGGAACTGACCTGGGAGATCTTCCGCGACACGCTGATCGAACAGGCCGAGCAAGGCGTGGACTACTTCACCATCCACGCCGGCGTGCGCCTGCCGTTCATCCCCATGACCGCCGACCGCATGACGGGCATCGTCTCGCGCGGCGGCTCGATCATGGCCAAGTGGTGCCTGGCGCACCACAAGGAGAGCTTCCTCTACGAGCGTTTCGAGGAAATCTGCGAAATCATGAAGGCCTACGATGTCAGCTTCTCGCTGGGCGACGGCCTGCGCCCGGGCTCGGCGTACGACGCCAACGACGAGGCGCAATTCGCCGAGCTGAAGACCCTGGGCGAGCTGACCCAGGTGGCCTGGAAGCACGACGTCCAGGTGATGATCGAAGGCCCCGGCCACGTGCCGATGCAGATGATCAAGGAGAACATGGACCTGCAGCTGGAACACTGCCACGAGGCGCCGTTCTACACGCTGGGCCCGCTGACCACCGACATCGCCCCCGGCTACGACCACATCACCTCGGGCATCGGCGCCGCGCTGATCGGCTGGTACGGCACGGCCATGCTCTGTTATGTGACGCCGAAGGAACACCTGGGCCTGCCGAACAAGAAGGACGTGAAGGACGGCATCATCACGTACAAGATCGCGGCGCACGCGGCCGACCTGGCCAAGGGCCATCCCGGCGCGGCGATCCGTGACAACGCCTTGTCCAAGGCGCGCTTCGAGTTCCGTTGGGACGACCAGTTCAACCTGGGCCTGGATCCCGACACGGCCAAGGAGTTCCACGACGAGACCCTGCCCAAGGACTCGATGAAGGTGGCCCACTTCTGCTCGATGTGCGGTCCGCACTTCTGCAGCATGAAGATCACGCAGGACGTGCGGGATTATGCGGCGGCGCAGGGGGTCAGCGAGAAGGATGCCTTGCAGAAGGGAATGCAGGAGAAGTCGGTGGAGTTCGTGAGGAAGGGGGCCGAGGTTTATCATCGGCAGTGAGCCCGCGCGTTGCGTCGTAGGATGGGTGCAGCGCGAGAGCATCCGGGCAACGAACCGGATGCTCATCGCGCGTAACCCATCGGCCGGCGAGAGCCGGCGTTGTCTCTTGCCACGAAAAACGGCGGCTGGCGCCGCCTGATGGGTTACGCGCGTTGAATATTCGAGTTCTTGCTCAAGGACGCTCGCGCTGCACCCATCCTACAGCAGCTTCCCGGGATTCATGATCCCCGCCGGATCCAGCACCGCCTTGATCTCCCGCATCAACCGCAATTCCAGCGGATCCTTGCTATGCAGGAAATGGTCCCGCTTCAGCTGCCCGATCCCGTGCTCCGCCGAAATGCTCCCCCCGTAGCGATTCACTTCGTCCAGCACCACGTCGGTCACGGCCGCGCCGTGCACGGCCGCCCAATCGCGGTCGGCGCCGGCCGGGCGCGACAGGTTGTAGTGCAGGTTGCCGTCGCCGAAATGGCCGAAGATGAACGGGCGGATGTCCGGGTACAGCGCGCGCACGCGGGCTTCGGCGGATGCCATGAATTCGGGGATGCGTTCGATCGGCAGCGACACGTCGTGCTTCAGGTGCGGGCCGTCGGCGCGCTGCGCTTCGGAGATTTCCTCGCGCAGCTTCCACAACGCCTGCAATTGCGCGAGCGAGGCGGACACGGCGGCGTCCAGGCAGAGGCCGCGTTCCAGCGCCGTGCCGATCACGTTCTCCAGCAAGCTGTTCAGCGCGGCTTCGTCGGCGGTGTCGGCCAGTTCCACCAGCACATAGCCGGGATAACGCTGGGCGAAGGGTTCCTGCACGCCTTCGGCGTGCGTCAGCACCAGGTCCAGGCAATCGCCGGAGAAGTATTCGAAGGCCTGCAGACGGGCGCCGCATTGCTCGAACAGGATCTCGAACAGTTGCAGGGCCTGCGCCGGCGACTCCACCGCCGCCAGCACCACCGAACGCACGTCGGTGCGCGGGAAGAGGCGCAAGGCGACGGCGGTGATCACGCCCAGCGTGCCTTCCGAACCGATCAGCAACTGCTTGAGGTCGTAGCCGGTATTGTCCTTGCGCAGCGTCCGCAGGCCATGGAAGACCTCGCCGGTGGGCAGCACGGCTTCCAGGCCGAGGACCAGCTCGCGCGCCATGCCGTAGCGCACCACGTTCACGCCGCCGGCATTGGTGGCGACGTTGCCGCCGATCTGGCTGGAGTCCTCCGCGGCCAGGCTCAGCGGCAGCAGGCGGCCGGCGTCCTGCGCGGCGCGGCGCAGGTTGCCGAGAATGGCGCCGGCTTCCGCCACCATGGTATTGGCGACGGTGTCGATGGAACGCACGGCGTTCATGCGGTCCAGGCTGAGCACCACGTTGCGGGCGGCCGAGTCCGGCGTGGCGCCGCCGCACAGGCCGGTATTGCCGCCGCGCGGCACCACCGGCACGCCTTCCTGCTGGCACAGCGCCAGGCAGGTGGCGACCTCGTCGGTGGTGCGCGGGCGCACCACGGCCTGCGCCTGGCCCTTGTACAGGCCGCGCCAGTCGGACAGCCAGGGCGCGATGTCCGCTTCGGCGGTGATGACGGTGTCGGGGCCCAGGGCCTGGACCAGGCGTTGCGTAAAGTCGGATGCGCTCATGATGTCTGCCTTGCGGCCGGAGAGAGGAGATCGAGACGCAGGCGGCTGGCCGCCTGCTGCAAGTGGCGGGTCGCCGCCAGTCGGGCGCGGTCGGGATCGCCCGCGAGGATGGCGTCGTAGACGGCCACGTGTTCCTGGTGCACCACCGCGGTCAGGCCCTCCTGACGGCGGCTGTTGGTGCGCGCGGTGCTGACGGCCAGGCGCAGCTGCAGGTTCAGGTACTGCAGCAGGTCCTGGTAATAACGGTTGTGCGTGGCGGCGGCGATGGCGACGTGGAAGGCGATGTCGTGCTCGACGCCCTGTTCCGGATGGTCCAGGTTCGCTTCCAGCGCGGCCAGGGCCTCGGCCATGGCCGCAAGGTCGGTGGCGTTGCGGCGCCTCGCCGCCAGGGCGGCCGCGCCGCCTTCCAGTTCCATCCGCAATTCGTAGACGCTGGCCAGCTGCTCGCGATCGTCGAGGCCGGCGGAAACCTGGAAGCCCTGAGCACCGGTGCGGGACACCACCACGCTGCCCGAGCCCTGGCGGCTCTGGATCAGCCCCTGGGCGCGCAGGCGCTCGGTGGCCTCGCGGATGACCGCGGCGCTCACACCGTACTGCTCCGCCAGGACACGGCCGGGCGGCAGCTTGGCGCCCACGGAATGGACGCCTTCGGCGATGTCGCCCGCGATCTGGCGGGCGACCTGTTCGGTCAAGGTCAGGCTCTTGCTCAGCATGCGCCGATTATAGGCCTACTTTTCAGGTTATCTGATAACTTTTGACAATGACAGCCCGGATCCGGCGCGCCGCCGCGACTCAGGCCACGGCGCGCTCGCCGTCCGGCAGCATTTTGTCCTCGGGTTCGACGGCGGCTTCGCCCCCGGCGACCGCGCAGCAGCGTCCGCCCCGCGCCTTGGCGCGGTACAGCGCGGCGTCGGCCGAATCCAGGGCGGCTTGCGGGTTCCGGTTGGCGCCCGACACGATGGAGATGCCGATGGACAGGCCCACGCTGACGCGGGTGCCGTCGGCCAGCGTGATCGGCTGCGACACGTCATGCAGCAGGTGCTCGCCCAGGCGCAGGGCGGAGGTGGCGTCGATGCCGGTCACGAGCACGATGAATTCGTCGCCGCCGATCCGCGCCGCCACGTCGTCCACCCGCAGCATGGCCCGCATGCGCTGCGCGATGGTCATGAGCACCTGGTCGCCCGCGGCATGGCCGTAGGTGTCGTTGATGAGCTTGAAATCGTCCATGTCCATGTACAGCAGCGCCGCCGAGCTGTCATGGCTGCGAGCGCTGGTGCAGACCCGCTCCAGCGCCGCCTGCAGGCCGGCCCGGTTGGCCAGCCCGGTCAGCGCGTCTTCGCTGGCGCGGCGATCGCTGTCCCGCTCGGCCAGCATGGTGGACACCAGGATGCGGTTCAGCCGGTGCGACGCGACGCTCATGCTGACCAGGTAGAACGGAATCTGGATGAAGACGATGGCGGTAACGTATTCGCCGGTGAACGCCGCGCCCAGGCACATCGGCCCCAGGCTGAGGAAGATCATGGCGCCGACCAGCCTGGGCGCGCCATAGTTGCGAAAGCAGATGCCCCCGGCCATGGCGCCGCAGGACACCCCGGCCAGCGTGGCGGCCAGCCAGTCGCCGTTGATGAAGGTGACGAATACGCCGTAGCCCACGCTGAACGCCCACAGCAGCGCCAGCAGGATATAGATGTCGGTATGGGTATTGCCCCCCCGGGCCGCGGCCTTCAGGGCGGATCGCAGGATCGTGACCCGCACCGCCGCGAGGATGACCTCCATGGCCAGCCAGGACAAATACAGCGGCTCGGGGCGCCGCCAGGCGACGACGCCGGAGATCATGAGCGTGTTGATGACGCCGCCCGCGAAAATGGGGAGCGTGCCAAACAAGCTGGCGATCAGCGCCGCGCGGATGTCCGCGGGCGTGTCGTGCCCGGAATGCGTCAGCCAACGCGTCAGGCGCCATCTGGGCAAGCTGAACTTAAGTGCTGTATCCACGCGGTCACGTCCCTGGCCACATCTACCCGGTTTCAGATAGGCTGGCTGGCGTTATAGCAGGTATTTCAGGCCTTTAATATTGTCCGCGGGTTCAATACGCGGTCCTGTTTCAATGGCCGCGATGGCCGCAGACCGCGCATTCGGGGTCGCGCTGGACGTTCACGCTGCGCCATTGCATGGTGCGCACGTCCAGCCAGAGCAGGCGGCCGGACAGGCTTTCGCCCACCCCGGACAGCAGTTTGAGCGCCTCCGCCGCCTGCATGCTGCCGATGATGCCGACGACCGGCGCGAACACGCCCATCGTGGCGCAATTGGCCTCTTCGACGTCGTCGCCTTCCGGAAACAGGCAGTGGTAGCAGGGGGAGTCGTCGCGGCGCAGGTCGTAGACGCTGACCTGGCCGTCGAAGCGGATCGCCGCGCCCGACACCAGCGGCTTGCGATGCTCGACGCAGGCTCGGTTGATGGCGTGGCGGGTGGTGAAGTTGTCGGTGCAGTCCAGCACCAGGTCGGCCTGGGCGACCGCGTCGGACAGCGCCTGGCCCTGGAGCCGCTCGACACGGGCATGGACCCGCGCCTGCGAATTGAACGCCGCCAGCATGTCGCGCCCCGATTCGGCCTTGTGGCGGCCGACGCTGGACGTGGTGTGCAGGATCTGGCGCTGCAGGTTGCTGAGTTCGACGACGTCGTCGTCGGCCAGCGTGATGTCGCCCACGCCGGCGGTCGCCAGGTAGAGCGCGGCGGGCGAACCGAGTCCGCCCGCTCCCACGATGAGCACACGCGCCGCCAGCAGTTTTTCCTGCCCTTCTATTCCCAGCTCGTCGAGCAGGATGTGGCGGGCGTAGCGCAGCAGTTGCTCGTCGTTCATTTGTCCTTGCTGGGCTCGACTCCGGTCGGCGTGATCTTCATGCGCTGGGCAGTGCCGCCGCCGGGCTTGGCGTCGGCCTTGGCCTGGGCGCGGGCCGAGCCCTTCTGCACCGGCTTGCCGGCCAGCAGGTTCAGCGCCTGCTGCAGCTGGAAGTCGTCCTTGCCGCCGAATTCGAACACCTTGGCGGGCACTTCGGCGTTGTCCTGGTCGGCGCTGGACTTCACTTCGTTGGCCGTCTGCTGGTTGGACAGGTGGCGTTGCAGGTCGGCCTCGCGCGGCAGGCGGAACAGGTCGCCGTCGGCCGTATCGGCAACGACGTAGTCCGGTTCGATGCCGGTGGCCTGGATCGAACGGCCGCTGGGCGTGAAGTAGCGCGAGGTGGTGAGCTTGACCGCGGTGGTTTCGGACAGCGGCAGGATCACCTGCACCGAGCCCTTGCCGAAGCTGCGGTTGCCCAGGACCTTGGCGCGCTTGTGATCCTGCAGCGCGCCGGCCACGATCTCGGAGGCCGAGGCGGAACCGACGTTCACCAGCACGACCATGGGCACGGTCTTGGTCCAGGCCGGCAGGCCGGACAGGTAGTTGCTTTCGCCGCGGGCGTACTCGGACGGCGTGGCCAGGTACTTGTGGCGGGCATCCGGCGTGCGGCCGTCGGTGGAAACCACCAGGGAATCGGGCGGCAGGAACGCGCCGGCCACGCCGATGGCGCTGGTCAGCAGGCCGCCCGGGTCGTTGCGCAGGTCCAGCACCAGGCCCTTGGGAGCTTCCTTCGCGCCCAGGTCCTTCAGTTGCTTGGCCAGGTCGGAGCCGGTCTTTTCCTGGAACTGGGCGACGCGCACGTAGCCGATGCCGTTGTCCAGCATCTTGCTGCGCACGCTGCGCACCTTGATGATGTCGCGCACGATCTTCAGCACGATGGGCTGCGGACGGTCGGCGCGCATGATGGTGAGCGTGATCGGCGACTTGGGCGCGCCGCGCATCAGCTTGACCGCGTCGTTGAGCGTCATGCCTTTGGTGGGCGTGTCGTCGATCTTGATGATGAGGTCGCCTGCCATCACGCCGGCGCGCGCGGCGGGCGTGTCTTCGATCGGCGAGATCACCTTCACGAAGCCGTCTTCGGCGCCGACCTCGATGCCCAGGCCGCCGAACTCGCCCTGCGTGGCCGTCTGCATTTCGCGGAACGCGTCGGCATCCAGGTAGGCGGAGTGGGGGTCCAGGTTCGACACCATGCCGGAGATGGCATTGTCGATCAGGGTCTTGTCGTCGACGGCTTCGACGTAGTTGTTCTTGATGGCGGCAAACACGTTGCTCAGTTGCCTGAGCTCGTCCAGCGGCAAGGGGCTACCGCGCTGCGCGACCGCTGTCACGCCCACGCTGAGCAACACACCCGCCACCGCACCGATGGCAATCAGACCGAAACCGCGAAACTTACGAGTGCCCATGCACACTTCCCGAATTGTGTTTTCGCCGATGGGGTTTGGTAATTACCAACGACATCAATCTACTGCGCCAGCCACTGGGCCGGATCCACAGGAGCGCCACGATGGCGAATTTCAAAGTATAGGCCGGATTCCACTTGGCCGCCGGTTGCGCCCACCGTGGCGATCGTATCGCCACCCGTCACCGAATCTCCCACCCGCTTGAGCAGGCTTTGGTTGTAAGCATAGACGGTCAGGTACTGCTGCCCATGATCCACAATGATGAGGTTGCCGAAACCGCGCAGCCAATCGGCGTAGACCACGGTGCCCGGGGCCACCACCTTGACCGGCGTGCCTTCGGGCGCCCGCAGCACCACGCCGCGCCAGACGCCGCCGTCCGGGCGATCGACCCCGAAACGGCCCTGCACCTGGCCGCGCACCGGCATGGCCAGGCCCTGGCGCAGGCCGTTGCCGCCGCCGACCGGCGCGGCGCGCGCGGTCTGCGTCGGCTCGATACGGGTTGGAGCGGGTTTCTCGGGCACAGGTTCCGCTTTCTTGGGCGGTTCCTCGGGTTTTGCCTTGGGCGGCGCCTCGTCGGGCACGATCAGGCGCGACTGCCGCTGATCGGCCGGGCGCAAGCCGGCGGCGTCCGGGTCGGCCACGGCGACGGGGCCGCGGTTCTGGCGGGAGGCCGCTTCAACCTGCTCGCGGGCCTGGGCGGCGTCGCGCGCATCCCGGGCGTCCCGCTCGCGGCGCGCGGTGTCCGCCGCCACCTTGCGGTCGGCGTCGGCCTTCTTGCGGGCCTCCTCGGCCCGACGCTCCGCGTCGGCGCGCTTCCTGGCCTCTTCGGCGGCGCGGCGGGCTTCCTCGGCCTTGCGGGCCTCTTCCGCCTTCCTGCGCGCCTCTTCGGCCTTGCGGGCCTCTTCGATCTGCTTGGCGATGGCCGCGTCCAGGTCGGTGATCAGGCGCGACAGCCGCTGGTCGTCGCGCCCCAGCTTGTTGGCCTCGGCGCGCTGGGCGGCAATCTGGCCTTCCAGCCGCGCCAGGAGCGTGGAGCGTTCTTTCTGCTGCCCGACCAGCGCGGCTTTCTGTTCGGTGGTCTCGGCGACGACTTTTTCGATCTCGGCGCGGCGGGCGTCGGCGCGCTCCTGCAGGGCGGCGAGGCGGTCGATGTCCGCCCGCAGGGCCTGCACGGCGGCGGCCCGGGCCTGCGAGACGTAATCCAGGTAGCCCAGGTTGCGCCCCAGCACCTGGGGATCGTCGCCCGACAGCAGGGCCGTCCAGGGCGACAGGCCGCTGGTGTACTGGGTGCGTAGTTGTTCCGCCAGCTCGGCGCGTCGCTTGGCCAGCGCGGCCTGCTGCGCGTCGATCTGCTTTTCCAGGCCGGCCAGGTCCGTCTGGGCCTGGCGGTTGGCCTCGGCCAGCTCCCGCAGGCGCAGGTTGATCCTGGAAATGGCCGATTCCGACTGTTTGAGCGCGTCGGCCGCTTCCTTGCGGGCGGCCTCGCGGTCGTCGATTTCCTTTTGCAGGTTCTCGATCCGGTCCCGCAAGGCGGCCTGCTGCTTTTCCGCGTCGGACTGACGGCCGGCGAGGTCATTGGGCGCGGCGACAGCCGACAACGCCCCACCGGCCAGAACGACCGCCAACAACAACCCCGCCGTGCGACACATGGAAATATCAGTCCTTCTCAGGATGTCAGTCCTTCTTGGCCTTGCCCTGGGCGGCCACGGCCGCCATGGCCGCCTCGATCTCGGCGGCATCGCCCAGATAATAGTGGCGGATGGGGCGCAGGTCATCATCCAATTCGTACACCAGCGGCTGGCCGGTGGGAATGTTCAGGTTGACGATGTCCTCGTCGGACACGTTGTCCAGGTGCTTGATCAGGGCGCGCAGGCTATTGCCGTGGGCGGCGATGAGCACCTTGCGGCCCGAACGGATGGCCGGGGCGATGGATTCGTTCCAGAACGGCAGCACGCGGGCCACGGTGTCCTTCAGGCACTCGGTGGCCGGCAGCTGGTCGGCCGGGATCCGGGCGTAGCGGCTGTCGAAACGGGGGTGGCGCTCGTCGTCGAGCGACAGCGGTTCCGGGGCGATGGCATAGGCGCGGCGCCAGATCAGCACCTGCTCGTCGCCGTACTTGGCCGCGGTTTCGGCCTTGTTCAGGCCCTGCAGCGCGCCGTAGTGGCGCTCGTTCAGGCGCCAGTTGATGCCCACGGGGGTGTACATGGCGTCCATGGCGTCCAGGGCGATCCACAGGGTGCGGATGGCGCGCTTGAGCACCGAGGAGTAGGCCAGGTCGAAGGTGTAGCCTTCTTTCTTGAGGAGTTCGCCGGCCTTGCGGGCCTGTTCGCGGCCGGTGTCGGTCAGGTCGACGTCGGTCCAGCCGGTGAAGCGGTTTTCCAGGTTCCACTGGCTTTCGCCGTGGCGCATCAGAACGAGTTTATGCATGGTTTGGCACGCGATTGTCGCGGGTTAAAGTTAGGAAATGGTCAGAGAATGCGCTCATTTTATAATTGAGTGATTTTGCCCTTGATTTTGCCCTGGCGCACCCGCCCTTTTTCGGCGGAGGCGGCCCAGGGTTCGCCGATACCAGGCTAGTCGCCGCCCTTCAGGATGCCCCGTGGATCTTCTGCAATTCTTGCTCGATAAAAACAACATCTTCATTGTCGCCGTTGCCGTGGTTTCCGGCGTGATGCTGGCCATCCCCGCCCTGCGCCGCGGCCGCGCCGGCTCCGCCGTCAGCACGGGCGAAGCCATCCAGATGGTCAACCAGCGCCAGGCCGTCTGGGTCGACGTGCGCCCGGCCGAACAATTCCAGGCCGGCCACATCGCCCAGGCGCGCAACGTGCCGGCCGCGGACCTGGAGCAAAAGGCCGCCTCCCTGCCCAAGAACAAGCCGCTGGTCGTGGTTTGCGACAATGGCCGTGATTCCGCCCGTGCCGCCGCCAAGCTGCGCGCCCAGGGCTTCGCCGACGTGGTGCCGCTGGAAGGCGGCATGCGCGCCTGGTCGGCCGCCAGCCTGCCGGTGACCCAAAAGGGTTGAATCCGCGGGCCTCGCCCCCATCTGCCTATTCTTGTACCCACAGGAGCGCCCATGAACAAAGTCGTCATGTACAGCAAGGACTATTGTCCCTATTGCGCGCGCGCCAAGTCGCTGCTGGAGCAGCGCGGCGTGACGGACCTGGAAATCATCCAGATCGACCGGGATCCGGCCCAACGCGACGTCATGATCGAACGCACCGGCCGGCGCACCGTGCCGCAAATCTTCATCGGCGATACCCATGTCGGCGGTTGCGACGACCTGATGGCGCTAGACCGCTCGGGCGGCCTGGCTCCCATGCTCAACGGCTGACCGCCTCCCTTTTTGCCCCTCCCACCAACGGAAACACTCATGGCTGATCAAGACCAAAACACCCAGCAAGAAGGCGGCAACGACGCGCCCTCGTTCAATCTGCAGCGCGTCTACCTGAAAGACCTTTCGCTGGAGATGCCGAACGCGCCTCACGTCTTCCTGGAGCAAGAAGCGCCCCAGGTCGAAGTGAGCATCACCGTGGGCGGGCAGCGCCTGGCCGACACCGTGTTCGAAACCACGGTCACCGTCACTGTCACCACCCGCATCAACGAAAAGGTGGTGTACCTGGTCGAAGGCACGCAAGCCGGCATCTTCGAAGCCGCGAACATCCCCGAAGAGCAGCTCGATCCGCTGCTGGGCATCGTCTGCCCGACCATGCTGTACCCGTACCTGCGCGCCAACATCGCCGACGCGATCACCCGCACCTCGATGCCGCCGCTGCACCTGACCGAAGTCAACTTCCAGGCCCTGTACGAGCAGCGTCTGGCCGAACTGCAACAACAGCAGAACGCGGCCAATGGCAACGGCAGCGACTCGGGCATCATTCTGCCGCCCGGCGCGACCCGCCAGTAAGCCCCACCCGGCTCGGCGATGAAAATGGCCCCCACGCCGCGCCTGCGGCTTGCTGCCCCCCAAGGGGGCGCTTTCCATCTTGAGGCGGCTCGGCGATGAAAAGAACCGAGCCGCGTCTGCGCGTCGCCGTCCTGGGCGCGGGAAGTTGGGGCACCGCGCTGGCGGCGGCGGCGAGCCGCCGCCATGCCACCGCGCTCTGGGCGCGCGACGCCGCCCAGGCGGCCGACATGGCCGCCACGCATGAAAATGCGCGCTATCTGCCTGGCATCGCGCTGCCCCAGGCACTGAACATTTCTTCCGATCTCGACGCCACGCTGCGCGGCCTGCAAGGCGAGGGCGCGCAAGGCCTCATCGTGCTGGGCGTGCCCGTGGCCGGCCTGACCGCCATCTGCGGCGAACTGTCCCGCCGGCTGCCCGCGCTGGGCCTGGCGGACACGCCCATCGTCTGGACCTGCAAGGGCTTCGAGGCGGACACGGCCCGGCTGCCCCATGAAATCATGCGCGAGGCCCTGCCCGGCGCAACCGGCGGCGCCCTGTCCGGCCCCTCGTTCGCGCGCGAAGTCGCGCAGGGCCTGCCCGTGGCGCTGACCGTGGCCAGCGACAGCCCCGCCCTGCGCGCGGCCACCACGGCTGCCTTCCATGGCGCCGCGCTGCGCGTCTACGCCAGCACCGACCTGGTCGGCGTGGAGGTGGGCGGCGCCCTGAAGAACGTTATCGCCGTCGCCTGCGGCATTTGCGACGGACTCGCCCTGGGCACCAATGCCCGCGCGGCGCTGATCACCCGCGGCCTGGCCGAAATGACCCGCTTCGGCGTCGCCCTGGGCGCGCAGGCGGAAACCTTCGCCGGCCTGACCGGCCTGGGCGACCTCGTCTTGACCGCCACGGGCGAACTGTCGCGCAACCGCCGCGTCGGCCTGGAAATCGGCGCCGGCCGCAAGCTGGCCGACATCCTCGCCAGCGGCATCACCGCCGAAGGCGTGCGCTGCGCCCGCGCCGCCCTGGAGCGCGCCCGCGCCATCCAGGTCGAGCTGCCGATCACCGAGGCCGTCTGCGCCGTGCTGTTCGACGGCGTGGCCCCCATGACGGCCGTCTCCGCCCTGCTCGCCCGCGACGCCCGCTACGAAAGCGGCGCCGGCCTGCCGGACGGCCCGTCCCACTGACCCACGACAAAACAACCCGCCCCCATCGAGGAGACACGCTTCATGACGCAAGCCCGCAAGTTCCGGGTCGGCCAGCTGCTACGCGGCCTGTGCCTGAGTCTGGCCGCGATCCTGCCCGCCGCCGCCCATGCCGACTGGCCTGACCGCCCCATCCATATGGTCGTGCCCTTCCCGCCCGGGTCCTCGCCGGACATCCTGGCGCGCACGATTTCGGAGCCGCTGTCGCAGGCCCTGGGCCAGCCCATCGTCATCGACAACAAGCCGGGCGCCGGCGGCAACATCGGCACCCGCATGGTGTCGCAGGCCAAGCCGGACGGCTATACCCTGCTCTATACGATCAACGGCCCGCTGGTCACCGCCCCCACGCTGTACAAGAAGACCCTGGGCTACGACCCGCTGCGCGACCTGGCGCCCGTCTCACTGGTGGGCACCAGCCCCAACGTGCTGGTGGTGCCCGCCAGCCTGCAGGTCGATAACGTCAAGGATTTCGTCGCGCTGGTGAAAAAGCGCGGCAATTCGCTGAACTACGGTTCCGTGGGTCCGGGCAGCTCGGCCCACCTGGCGATGGAAATGTTCAAGGAAAGCGCCGGCGTCGACCTGGCGCACATCCCCTATTCCGGCTTCCCGCAGGTCATCACCGCCATCATCGGCGGCGACGTCCAGGCGGGATTCATGGTGCCCGCGATCGCCGTGCCCCAGGCGCGCGACGGCAAGGTGAAGCTGCTGGCCGTGACCAGCCTGCAGCCCAGCGACGCCCTGCCCGGCGTTCCGACCATGGCCTCCCAGGGCTACCCGGACTTCGAGGCCATCTCGTGGAACGCGGTGCTGGTCCCGGCCGGCACGCCCACGCCCATCGTCGAGCGGCTCAACAGCGAACTGGCCCGCATCATCGACAGCGAAGCCGTGCGCAAGCAACTGGCGCTGCAATACTTCACGCCCGCGCCGTCCACGCCCGAAGCGCTGACCGCCCGCATCAAGAACGAAAAAGCGCGCTGGGACCAGGTCATCGAAAAGCTGAACCTGTCGCTGGATTGAGCGC
>NZ_BCTQ01000058.1 GCF_001571365.1 Achromobacter denitrificans NBRC 15125
GCCCCCTCGGGGGGCAGCAAGCGCGCTCCGCGCGCGCAGCGTGGGGGCTCCCCTCCGCCGCCGGGCCGCCCCAAGGCGGGGGGCGCCCCCTCGGGGGGCAGCAAGCGCGCTCCGCGCGCGCAGCGTGGGGGCACCTCACACTCTCCCATACATATCCTGGAATCGAACGATGTCGTCCTCCCCGAGATAGGCCCCCGACTGCACCTCGATGATCTCCAGCGGGATCTTCCCGGGGTTCTCCAGGCTGTGGATCTCGCCCAGCGGGATGTAGGTCGACTGGTTCTCGGTCAGCAGGTATTGCTTGTCGCCGTTGTAGATGCGCGCCGTGCCCGAAACCACGATCCAGTGCTCCGCCCGGTGGTGGTGCATCTGCGAGGACAGGCGCGCCCCGGGTTTCACCGTGATGCGCTTGACCTGGTAGCGCGGGCCCTGGCCCACCGAGTCGTAGGACCCCCAGGGCCGCTGCACCTCGCGGTGGTGGTTGAGTTCGGAGCGGTGCTGGGTCTTGAAGATCTCGACCAGGCGCTTGACGTCCTGCGAGCGCGACTTGTGCGCCACCAGGACGGCGTCGGCCGTTTCGATCACGACGATGTCGTCCAGCCCGACCGAGGCGACCAGCCGGCTGGTCGAATGGATGAGGCAGTTGCGGGAATCCTCCACCATGACGTCGCCCGTGGTGGAGTTGCCCTCCACCGTCTTCTGGGCGATGCCCCAGACCGCGTCCCAGGCGCCCACGTCGCTCCACGAGGCCGACAGCGGGATCACCACGGCGCTGTCGGTGCGCTCCATGATGGCGTAGTCCATCGAATCGCTGGGGCAGGCCTCGAACGAGGGGCCGTCCAGGTGGAAGAGGGCGTTCTCGCCGTGCCCGATGGCCACCGCGGCCTGCACCTGCTCCAGGATCTTGGGGGCCAGCCTGGCCATTTCCGACAGGAAGACCGAGGCCTGGAAGGCGAACATGCCGCTGTTCCAGTAGTAGCCGCCGTCCTCGATGAAGCGCTGCGCCACCTCGGGCGACGGCTTTTCGACGAAACGCTTCACGCGCCGGGCCGGCCCCATGGCGCCGGGCTCGTCGGCCTGGATGTAGCCGTAGCCGCTGAGCGGCGCGGTCGGCGTGATGCCGAAGGTCACCAGCGCGCCCTGCAGCGCCGCCTGGTAGGCCTCGGCGAAGGCGGCCCGCAGGACCTCGCCGTCCTCCAGCACGTGGTCCGAAGGCATGATGAGCATGACCGGGTCTTCCCCGTCCCGCATCGCGCGCAGGGTGGCGGCGGCGATGGCCGGCGCGGTGTTGCGGGCGAATGGTTCCAGGATCACCTCGGCATCCTTGATGCCCAGCTCCAGCGCCTGCTCCGCCGCGATGTAGCGGTGCGCGTCGTTGCACACCAGCGTGGGCCGGTTCTCGGCGCCCGCCGATCCCAGCCGCAGCAGGGTGTTCTGCAGCAGGCTGCGGTCATCGGTCAAACGGATGAACTGCTTCGGCAGCAGTTCGCGCGAGAGCGGCCACAGGCGCGAGCCGGAGCCGCCGCAAAGAATCACTGCCCGGTACGGGGGAGGGGGATTGGTCATGGCGCTCACTCCTTGAAGTAGGCCTGGGTGTACGGGTGCACGCCGGGATCGGCGGCGATGGCCTCCGCGGGTTGCCAGCGGTAGCTGCGGTGCTGGGCCTGGGGCAGGCTTGCGATGTCCAACGGAATTTCGGCCTCGTAGGCGAGGACGACGTAATGGGTGGAGCGGCCGGCTTCGCCGGCGAAATTGGTGCCGTAGAAGTGCTCGTACACGCCCCGCGGCTGCCATGCCTGGTCGGGGACGGGCAGGCCCAGCTCGTCGCGGGCGATGCGGCGCAGCGCGTCGCGCAGGGTTTCGTTCTTGCGGATGCGTCCGCCCGGCACGAACCAGGCGCCCTGCGCGGGCGGATTGGCGCGCAGGCCGGTCAGGTAGCGGCCCGAGCCGTCGCGCAGCAGCAGGTCGATGGAGACCAGGGGCAGCATCTCCACCGCCCGGCGGAAGTCGGCGCCGGCCAGCATGCCGTTCGCGCGCGCGGCCGGGGCCCGCCGCTCCGGCCAGCCCAGGGGTTCAGTAGACATTGCGGCCCGTCCATCCCGAGATTGCCGTGCGGGCGATGATCAGCAGGTCCATCCGGAACGTCCAATGCTGGATGTAGTAGATGTCGTACTCGACCCGGTCGCTCATCTTGCGCAGCGTGTCCGTCTGGCCGCGCAGGCCGTTGACCTGGGCCCAGCCGGTAATGCCCGGCTTGACGCGGTGGCGCATCATGTAGCGCTGCACCAGGTCCTTGTACAGCTCGTTGTGTTCGAGCGCGTGGGGGCGCGGCCCCACTACGGACATGTCGCCCATCAGCACGTTGAGGAACTGGGGCAGCTCGTCCAGGCTGGTGCGCCGCAGGAAGCCGCCGATGCGCGTGACGCGGGTATCGTTGCGGGTCGCCTGCGTGACCACGCCTTGCTCCTGGTGCACCGTCATGGTGCGGAACTTGTAGACGTGGAAGACCTTGCCGTCCACGCCCAGGCGCGGCTGCGTGAAGAACACCGGGCCGCGCGAGGTCGCTTTCACCAGCAGGGCCACGGTCAGCATCAGGGGCGAGAGGCCGATGAGCGCGCAGAAGGCGAAGCTGCGGTCGAACACTTCCTTGGCCAGGCCGCGCACGCCGGCGGCCGGCAGGCTGTTGAGCTGGATGGCGGGCAGGCCCAGGAATTCCCCGATCTGGTGGCCCAGCAGCTGGATGGACATCACGTCGGGAATCCAGCGGATGTCCACCAGGTCATTGCGCAGGTGGTACAGGACCTCGCGCAGTTCCTGGCCGGCCTCCATCGGAAGCACGATCCAGATCTCGCGCACCTTGTTCTCGTTCACGAAGGCATGGAGCTCCTCCAGCTCGTGCAGCCTGCGCACCTGCGGCGGCAGGTTTTCATGGGGTTCGGCGTAGATGCCGGCCACTTCGTAGCCGGTGCCGCGGTAGCGTTCGACGCGGCGCCACAGGTCGTGGCCCAGCGCGCCGAAGCCCACCAGCAGGACGCGCTTGCGATCCAGCCCGCGGTCGCGCGCCGCGCCCAGCGCGGCGTAGACCGCGATGCGCACGCCGGCCAGCGTCAGCGCGGTCATGATGAACCACGTAGCCGCCCATATGCGGGATATCGCGGCGGTCTGGTGCATGAGAAAACTGATGCATATGCCCAGCGCGAACACCATGGCCCACGCGGCCAGGCTGCGAGCCACCAGGTCGGCCAGCCGGCGCCCGCGCCAGGACACATACAGGCGGAAGGCCGGGAAGATGGCGATCACCCCGAGGCCGCAAAGATAGACCAGGAACAGATGGATCTGCGGAGGGTCCGCAAGAGCATCGTCCGAGAATTTCAAGCCGGTGGCAGTCAGACCGCAGGTTATGACGATCGCGGCATCGAGCAAGCGATAGATATAGCTTGCCCCGCTGAATCTTGCCGACGTGTCCGTTTGGGACGGTTCCATCGCGCACTCCTGTTCCGTGGGGAGTCGCTTTCCGGTGAGCGCAAGCAAAGGCCGTGCGGTGCCGCAAAGCGTGTGGCTACCGACGAAATCTTATTGAGTGCCCGCCTCACCCGAAACCTCCAAACGATGTAGGAGAAGGCTTAGGGCATCCGTCGAATGTGCGGGGTCCGGAAAAGGGAGTGGAATGTCGCAACCCGTTACGCATCGGGCTCCTTTCCAAGCAACGAAGTCATTCACAAGTGGATTTGCCATGACTACATTTTTCGGAACGTTGAGCCGAGCCATAGCTGCTATCGCGCTCGTGTCCTCGCTGGGCGCTTGCGCCTTGTCTCCCGGTATGACCTTTGACGCCAATCAGCTGGCCGACCCGCTGGATCCCAATTCGAAGGCCGAGATACGGGAAATCACGCCGAGCCTGGTGCTCGAAGATCAGCGCGCGCGTGAAGCCCTGCTCGACAACGCTGGCGTGGATCGTCTTTATGGCAAGTCCGGGCCGTACATCATCGGGCCGGGAGACATCCTGTCGGTCGTGGTGTGGGACCACCCCGAGCTCGTCCTTCCGACGCAAACCTACGCCATTGGTTCTGGGGTAACCGAACTAGCCATTGGGGACACCGCCTCGGGCATTCCGGGCTATACGGTCTCATCCACTGGATATATCCAATTTCCCTATGCCGGACTGCTGAAAGTGGCGGGGTTGACGGAACTCCAGGCGCGCAATCTCATAGTGAACAGTTCAGGCAAATACATCCAGGATCCGCAAATCACGGTACGCGTCCTGGGATATCGCAGCAAGCGTGTCTACGTCGACGGAGAGGTGACGACGCCGGGCACGGTTGCGATCAACGACATCCCGATGACCCTGCTGGAAGCGATCAACCGGGCCGGAGGCATTCTGCCCACGGGAGACCGCAGCGCAGTGTACGTGATTCGCGACGGACGTCGTACTCGCGTGAACCTGCCGGCGTTGATCGAGCGCGGCCAGGACCTGAACCAGGTGCTGCTGAAGTCGGGCGACATCGTGCGAGTGACGCCGCGCGACGACAGCAAGGTATTCGTGATGGGCGAGGTCACCCTGCCCACCGCGGCAGTGATGCGTGACGGGCGCATGTCGTTGACCGAGGCGCTGGGCTTGGCGGGAGGACCGAACCAGCTCACCTCCAACCCGTCGCAGGTGTTTGTCGTGCGCAGCACGGAGCAGGCGACGCCGCTGGTGTTCCATCTGAACGCCGGCTCGCCGCAGGCTCTGGCGGTGGCGGAGAAGTTTGAGTTGCAACCCAAAGACGTCGTGTTCGTGGATTCGGCCGGCCTGGTGCGGTGGAACCGCTTCATCAGCAATCTGTTCCCGAGCGCGCAAACGGTACAGACCGTGAAAGCCATTGACTAGTTTTTAACCCACGCCTTTGGGGGCGCCGCTACCGCAGCGGCGTCTTCTCTTGGAGAGCTGCATGTCGTTGCCTATCGAATCGTTCGAGCCGTCCGTGCCGGCTCGCCAGCAGGAAACCCCGTTGTCGTCCCATGTGGACGCCATCTTCTCCAACCGGTGGATGATCATCGCGATCACGCTGCTCGCTCTCTTCGGAGCGCTGGCCTACGTGATGGTCACCCCCAAGGTGTTTTCGGCGGACATCATCGTGCAGGTCGAGGAGGAATTGCCGCAGGGGCAGGGCCGCAGCCTGCTCGGCGACGTCTCGACCATGTTCGACACCAAGGCGGAAACCTCGGGGGAAATGGAGGTGCTGCGCTCGCGCATGGTCGTGGGACCCGCCGTCGACAAGTTCCTCCTCTACATCCATGCCAAGCCGCGCTACTTCCCGGTCGTCGGCGAGTGGCTCGCGCAGCGCTACGAAAGCCTGCCGTATCCGTCCAGCCTGCCGCGCGGCGGCTACGCCTGGGGCGGCGAGGCCATCGCGATCTCGCAGCTGGACGTGCCCAACGAATGGCTGGGCAAGCCGTTTCGCGTGACCACGCTGGGAGACGGACGCTACACCCTGAGCGACAAGCTCACCGGCGCCACCTTCAACGGCACGGTGGGCAAGCCGGAGCACTTCCTGCTGCCGGGCGGCGGCGCCATGGACGTGCACATCGATGCGCTGACGGGGCGCCCGGGCACGGAGTTCACGGTATCGCGCAGCTCGCGCCTGGCCGCCATCGAGGACGTGCAGGCGCGGCTGGGGATCTTTGAACGCGGCCGGACGTCGGGCGTGATCGGCGTGACGCTGGAAGGCAACGATCCCGCGCTGACCACCGCGGTGCTGAACCAGATCGGCCAGGAGTACGTGCAGCAGAACGTGAACCGCAAGTCGGCGCAGGCCGAGAAATCGCTGGTCTTCCTCGAACAGCAGCTGCCGGTGCTCAAGGGCGAACTGGATGCGGCCGAGACCAAGTACAACACGCTGCGCAACAAGCGCGGCACCATCGACCTGAGCGAAGAGGCCAAGCTGATCCTCGCCCAGTCGGTGGATGCGCAGACCAAGGTGATGGAACTGCGTTCCAAGCGGCAGGAAATGATCACGCGCTTCGCGCCGACCCACCCGAGCATCGTGGCGCTGGACCGCCAGATCGCCGGCCTGACCGGCGACGTAAACCGCATCGGCAACAACATCCGTCAACTGCCCGACCTCGAACAGGACGTGGTGCGCCTGGTGCGCGACGTGCGCGTCAACACCGAGCTCTACACGGCGCTGCTCAACAACGCCCAGCAACTGCGCCTGATCCGCGCCGGCAAGGTGGGCAACGTGCGCATCCTGGACGCCGCGGTCCAGCCCGACAAGCCCGTGCGCCCCAAGGCCGCGATCATCATCGGCGTGGCGACCGCCTTCGGCCTGATCTTCGGCATGCTGTGCGCCTTCGTGCGCAACGCCCTGTTCGGCGGCCTGTCCGAGCCGGACGACGTCGAGCGCCATACCGGATTGCCGGTGCTGGCGGCGATTCCGTACAGCGACATGCAGGACAAGCTCTGGCGGCGTAGCCGTCGCAAGAACGCCTCGGTGCCCGCGCTGCTCGCGCAGAGCCAGGGCAACGCGCCGCCCATCGAAAGCCTGCGATCTTTCCGCAACGTGCTGCAGGCCTCGCTGCGCCAGTCGGCCAACAACATGGTCATGTTCACGGGGCCGGTGGCGGGAGTGGGCAAGTCCTTCCTGTCGGCGAACTTCGCCTTCATCCAGGGCGGGGTGGGCAAGCGCGTGCTGCTGATCGACGCCGACTTCCGCAAGGGCCAGCTGAACCGCTACTTTGGCGTGCCCAAGGAAGACGGCCTGTTCGAAGTGCTGTCGGGCACCATCCCGCTCAGCCGGGTCCGCAAGCACAGCGTGTCCGAGGGCGTGGACTTCATCGCCACGGGCGCGGTCACTTTCGATCCCTCCGAGCTGCTGGCCTCGCCCGTGTTCGGCGAGACCCTGCGCGAGCTGGCGTCCCAGTACGACATGGTGATCCTCGACACGGCGCCCGTGCTGTCGTCGCCGGATGCCGCCGTGGTCGGCACGCATGCTGCCGCGGTCATGGTGGTGGTGCGCTCCGGCATGAACACGGTGGGCGAGATCCGCGAAACGGCCAAACGGCTGATCCAGGCCGGCGCGCCCGTGGACGGCGTGCTGTTCAACGGCCTCAAGCTCCTTCCGGAACGCTTCGGCTTCCGGTCCAAGTATGGCAATTACCGCTATTCCCGCGCGGCGTATTACGGCGATTTCAAACAGAACGGCCCTAAATAACGCCACCCGGAGAAAATGGCATGCACGGAACATTTGGCTGGGATACCCCGCAAATTCTGGATGCGGTTTTCAAGGCTTATGACATACGCGGCACGGTGCCGGACGAAATCGACGCGCGCTTCGCGCACAGCCTGGGCATGGCAGCGGGGACCCGGGCGCGCGAACTGGGGGCGCGGTCGATGGTGGTGGGGCGCGACGGCAGGCTGAGCAGCGTGGAGCTGGCGGCCGCGCTGCAAGCCGGCCTGCGCTCGGCCGGCATGCACGTCATCGATATCGGGATGGCGACGACACCGATGGTGTACTTCGCGACCCGGCTGATGGACACGGGGTCGGGGATCGCGGTCACCGGCAGCCACAATCCGCCGGCGCACAACGGCTTCAAGATCGTGCTGGACGGCGCCTCGCTGTACGGCGAGGGCATTACCGCGCTGCGCGACGCGATGCGCCTGCCGATCGAATCGGCCGGCGTGGCGGGGGGGCGCACGCAGATGCAGATCCTGCCGTGCTACGCGGCGCGGCTGATGGGCGATATCCGCATGGCGCGCCCCATGAAGATCGCGATCGATTGCGGCAACGGGGTGGCAGGCGCCGTGGCGCCGTCGCTGTTCCGCGCGCTCGGCTGCGAAGTGACCGAACTGTTCTGCGAGGTCGACGGCACGTTCCCCGCCCACCACCCGGACCCGGCGGATCCGCAGAACCTGCAGGACCTGATCTATTGCCTGCGCTATTCCGACTGCGAGGTCGGCCTGGCGTTCGACGGCGACGGCGACCGGCTCGGCGTGGTGACGAAGTCCGGCCAGATCATCTGGCCCGACCGCCAGCTGATCCTGTTCGCGCGCGACGTGCTGTCGCGCAATCCGGGCGCGGAGATCCTCTATGACGTCAAATGCAGCCGCCATGTGGCGCGCGCGATCACCGAGGCCGGCGGCAAGCCCACGATGTGCAGGACCGGGCATTCGCTGATCAAGGCCAGGATGCGCGAAACCGGGGCGCTGCTGGCCGGCGAGATGAGCGGCCACATTTTCTTCAAAGAGCGCTGGTACGGCTTCGACGACGGCATCTACGCCGCCGCGCGCCTGCTGGAGATCCTGTCGGCCGCGCCGGACCCTTCCGCGCTGCTGGAGAACCTTCCGCAATCCTGCGCCACGCCGGAAATCAAGCTGGGAACCGCCGAGGGCGAGCAGTTCGACCTGGTGGAGGCGCTGCGGGCGCAAGGGGAATTCCCCGGCGCAGTCTCCATCAGCAATCTGGACGGCGTCCGGGTGGACTACGCCGACGGCTTCGGCCTGGCGCGTCCGTCCAACACCACACCGACGGTGGTATTGCGTTTCGAGGGGGACACCGTGGCCGCTCTGGCCCGAATCGAGGAGGACTTCCGCAACGCGTTCCGGCGCATTGCCCCTCATGTTCGTTTACCGTTTTAAGGAGCATCACGCGATGGGAAAGGCCAAATATGCGATTGAGGCGTTGAGGGCGAATTCCGGGCTGGCGGACAGCCCGGAATGGCAGGCGTTTGCGCAGGCCGCGCAAGGCGCCGAGCTGGACGCCGGCGCGCTGAAGGTCATCGAGGCGGCGGGTCTGTGCGTGGACCTGACGATGCAGCGGCAATCGCCGGCGCTGGACGCCGCGGCGTTGTCGTTGCTGCAGGCGCGCGGCCTGGCGGACGCGCGGCGCGCGCTGTTCGCGGGCGACCCGGTCAACTGGACCGAAGGCAAGCCGGCCTGGCATACGGCGCTGCGCGCCGGGCGCACCCGCGAACAGCCGGACGGGCAGGACGCGGACTCGGTGTGCGAGCACTCGCGCATGACGGACTTCGTCCGCAAGGTGGATCAGACCGCCGACTTCTCCACGGTGCTGCACATCGGCATCGGCGGCAGCGATTGGGGCCCGCGCCTGGCGATCCAGGCTTTCGGCGGGCCCTCGCAGCGCCGGCAGATCCGCTTCGTGTCCAACATCGACGGGCACGCCTTCCACGATGCCGTGGCCGGCCTGGATCCGCGCCGCTGCCTGGTGGTGGTGTCGTCCAAGTCCTTCACCACGGCCGAGACGCTGCACAATGCGCGCGCCGCCATCGCCTGGCTCAAGCACGGCGGCGTGGCCGACGTGTCGGAACACCTGGCCGCGGTCACGGCCAATCCGTCGGCCGCGCGCGCGCTGGGCGTGCCGGCCAGCCAGGTCTTCAAGATGTGCGACTGGGTGGGGGGGCGCTACTCGGTGTGGTCGGTCGCGGGCCTGTCCATCGCGCTGACGGTGGGCGCCGACGTGCTGATCGGCATGCGCGCCGGCGCCGAGGCCATGGACCAGCATTTCCAGCAGGCGCCGTTCGCCTCCAACGCGCCGGTTCAACTGGCCCTGTCCGGGCTGGTGAATTGCAGCGTGCTTGGGCACAACTCCCTGAACATCGCCGCCTACAGCGCGCGCCTGCTGCACCTGGTCACCTACCTCCAGCAGCTGGAGATGGAATCGCTGGGCAAGCGGGTCGCGGGCGACGGCGCGGCGGTGGGCGTGCCCACCGCGCCCATCATCTGGGGCATGCCGGGCACCGACGGCCAGCACACCTTCTTCCAGTGGCTGCACCAGAGCGAGGACGGCGCGCCGGTGGACTTCATCGCCAGCCTGCAAGGGCATGCCGACAGCCCCGACGCCCATCGTATGCTGCTGGCCAACTGCCTGGCGCAGCGCCAGGCCCTGCTGCGCGGCAAGTGCCTGGAGCAGGCGCTGCTGGACGTGGCGCACATCGACGACCAGGAGCGCGCGCTGAGCCTGGCGCAGCACATGGTGCATCCGGGCGGGCGCCCGTCCACCCTGATCGTGCTGCGCCAGCTGGACCCGCGCGGGCTCGGCGCGCTGCTGGCGCTGTACGAGCACAAGGTGTTCGTGCAGAGCGTGGTGTGGGGCATCAATCCCTTCGACCAGTGGGGCGTGGAGCTGGGCAAGCGCCTGGCCACGGGCATCGAGCGCGAACTGGCGGTGCCGGTGTCGGCCGGCCTGGTGGATTGGGGGCATGACGCCTCCACCTCGTACTGGATCGACCGCTACCGCAGCCATGCGCAGGCTCCGCGTCCGCGCCATGCCTGGGTGCCGGGCGTGGCCGCCCATCTGTGAGGGGAGCCCAGTCCATGCCGGACCTGCATGTATTGGTGACGGGCGGCGCCGGCTACATCGGCACGCACACGCTGGTGGCGATGCTGGCCGCCGGCCAGCGGCCGCTGGTGCTGGATGATTTCAGCAACGGCAGCCGCGAGGCCGTGCGCCGGGTCGAGCGCCTGTGCGGAACCGAGATCCCGCTGGTGGAAGGGGACATCCGCAGCCCGGGCATGGTCGCGTCGGTGCTGGCCGCCTCGGCGGCGCGCGGCGCGCCGGTGGAGGCGGTCCTGCACCTGGCCGGCAGCAAGGCGGTGGGCGAGTCGGTCGCGGACCCGCTCAAGTACTACGACAACAACGTGGGCGGCTCGATGGCGCTGCTGCGCGCGATGCGCGAGGCGGGCGTGAGGCGGCTGGTATTCAGTTCCTCCGCGACCGTCTATGGCGAGCCGCAGTACCTGCCGTTCACTGAGGCGCATCCGCTGGCGCCCACCAATCCCTATGGCCGCAGCAAGCGCATGGTCGAGGACATGCTGCGCGACCTGTGCGCGGCCGATCCCGCGTTCAGCGCCGTCACGCTGCGCTACTTCAACCCCATCGGGGCGCACGAAAGCGGACAGATCGGCGAAAGCCCGCGCGACACCCCGAACAACCTGTTCCCGTTCATCACCCAGGTGGCGGTGGGGCGCCAGCCCTGCCTGCGCGTCTTCGGCGACGATTACGACACCGTCGACGGCACGGGAGTGCGCGACTACCTGCACGTCATGGACCTGGCGCAGGGCCATGTGCGGGCGCTGGCGTATTCGGCGGACCATCCCGGCTTCGTGGCGGTCAACCTGGGCACGGGGCAGGGCACCAGCGTGCTGGAGCTGGTGCGCGCCTTCGAGCGCGTCAACGGCTGCCGGATCCCGCTGCTGGCCCAGCCCCGGCGCCCCGGCGACATCGAAAGGATGTGGGCCGACCCGGCGCTGGCGGCGTCCCTGCTGGGCTGGCGCAGCACGCACGACGTGGACGCCATGTGCGCGGACGGCTGGCGCTGGCAACAGGGGAACCCGCAGGGCTACGAGCCGGACGCTGGCGCATAAACCCCTACGGCGTGTCGGAAGGGTTCCGCGAAATCGGCGCGAGCGGTTACAGTTGACGGGAATATTGCGAAGCAGCATTGCCCGGCGGCCCGGCCGCCGGGACGATACACCGTCAGCGAGGCACCTCCCATGTTCGAATTCAATCCGTATGCCGGCGCGGCCGGCGCCCGTCCGGAGTCCCTCCAATGAGCGGGCCCACCTACATCGCGCCGGCCCACTGGAACCTGGACAGCATCGTGTCCGGCCTGCGCGAGGCGCGCGTCGCCTGGCGCGGCCCGCGCGGCCGCCTGCGCGAAGACGCGGGCCTGCGCGAGTTCCCGTCCCAGGAAAGCCTGCGCCAGATCATCAAGGATCTCTGCGGCGCCTTGTTCCCGATGCGCCTGGGCCCGATCGATCTGCGCGAGGAAGTCGAGGACTTCTACGTTGGCCACACCATCGGCGCCGCGCTGGACGCGCTGCTGCACCAGGTCTGTCTGGAGCTGCAGTACGTGGGCCGTCCCGAGCAGGTCGCGTCCTCGGGCACGCGTCAGCGCGCCATCGACATCGTGCGCGAATTCGGCGCCGAGCTGCCGCGCGTGCGCGCCGCGCTGGACCTGGACGTCACCGCCGCCTATCAGGGAGACCCGGCCGCGCACAGCGTGGACGAGGTGCTGCTGTGCTATCCGGGCGTCTCGGCGATGATCCACCACCGCCTGGCCAACGTCCTGTACCGCCTGGGCGTGCCGATGCTGGCGCGCATGGTGGCGGAGATCGCGCACGCCGATACCGGCATCGACATCCATCCCGGCGCCACCATCGGCAGCAGCTTCTTCATCGACCACGGCACCGGCGTGGTGATCGGCGAAACCGCCATCATCGGCGACCGCGTCCGCCTCTACCAGATGGTCACCCTGGGCGCCAAGCGCTTCCCGCCGGGCGAAAACGGCGAGCTGAAGAAGGGCCTGGCGCGCCACCCCTTGATCGAGGACGACGTCGTGATCTACGCTGGCGCCACGATTCTCGGCCGCGTCACGATCGGCAAGGGCTCGACCATCGGCGGCAACGTCTGGCTCACGCGCAGCGTGCCGCCGGGCAGCAACGTGACCCAGGCCAGCCTGGTCAGCGACATGCCCGACTGCGGTCTGGGCGGCTGAACGCCATTTTCCGCCAGCGCCGCCCCGCCCGGGGCGGCGGCAATTTGGAGTCAGGATGGACACACGAGTCTCGGATCTGGCCGCGCTGCGCGGTTTCGTCGACCGCCACCCGCGGCTGTTCGTGCTGACGGGGGCGGGCGTCAGCACCGATTCCGGGATTCCCGACTACCGCGACACCGAAGGCGAATGGAAGCGCAAGCCGCCCATGACGCTGCAGACCTTCATGGGCGGCGAGCCGGCCCGCGCGCGCTACTGGGCGCGCAGCATGGTGGGCTGGCGCCGCTTCGGCCACGTGCGGCCCAATGCCTCGCACCGGGCGCTGGCCCGGCTGGAATCGCAGGGCCGCGTCGGCCTGTTGGTCACGCAGAACGTGGACGGCCTGCATGAAGCCGCGGGCAGCCGGGAGGTCGTCGACCTGCATGGCAGGCTGGACCAGGTGCGCTGCATGGCCTGCGACTGGCGCGGCGACCGCCACGCCTGGCAGGAGGCTTTGCAGGACGCGAACCCGGACTGGACGCAGCTGGACGCCAGCGACGCGCCCGACGGCGACGCCGACCTCGACGGCCTGGACTTCACGCGGTTCCGCGTGCCGCCCTGTCCGCGCTGCGGCGGGGTGGTGAAGCCGGACGTGGTCTTCTTCGGCGAGACGGTGCCGCGCGAGCGCGTGGACCGCGCCAACGCCGGCCTCATGAGCGCCGACGCGGTGCTGGTGCTGGGGTCGTCCCTGATGGTGTATTCCGGCTACCGTTTCGTAACGGCCGCCTCGCGCAACGGCATGCCGATAGCGGCGGTCAACCTGGGCCGCACCCGCGCCGACAACATGCTGACCCTGAAAGTGGAACTGCCCTGCGCAGTGGCGCTGGACGCCCTATAGGGGGGACGGAACCGCCGCCGGCGGACGGCAGGTTTTTGACCGGTTTAACCAAGTGCTTGCCCCGCAAGGTTTTTTTTCCGCTGTTACAGACCTTTCCATAGGGTTGTCCACAGGAACTGGGGATAACTCCTAGGGATAACCCCGATTTTTCGACCCGGCGCGTGGGCAGTCTGTCAAGTCTGGGCGGTGTCCGCAGCGTCCCCCATCAGCGCCTTGCGCGCCGCGTGCCAGCTGCCGGCGTCCGGCGCGTACAGCAGGCCGCCGCTGCGGTGGGTGGGCTTGTAGGGGGAGCCGTCGAAGTGCGCCGAGTAGCCGCCGGCTTCGCGGTGCAGCAGCCAGCCCGCGGCGTGGTCCCAGGCCGTCAGCTGGTTGTAGAGCGCCACGTGGCAGTGGCCGGCGGCCAGCGTGCGGTATTCGTGCGCGGCGCAGCGCAGCGAGGCGGTGCTGGCCAGGCGCGAGAGGTTGCCGTTGACCGCGGTGCGCATGGGTTCGGGCAGGGCGCCCGTGGCGATGAAGCCGTCCATGTCTTCGGGCGGGGCGGGGCTGGCCACCGCCAGCGGAACCTGGCGGCCGCTTTCGTATTCCATCCAGGCGCCTTCGCCGCGCAGGGCCAGCGCGCTGTCGCGGTTCAGCGGATCGTAGATGACGCCGGCGATCACGTCGCCACGATGGCAGGCCGCGATCATCATGCCGAACAGGGGCAGGCCGGCCACGTAGTTGCGGGTGCCGTCGATGGGGTCGATCAGGAAGGCCAGGTCGGCATCGACCAGCATGTTCAGCAGGGCGGGATTGCGGGCGGAAGCCTCTTCGCCGATCAGCACGGCGCCCGGGTGCAGCTTGGAGAGGCGCGCGGCGATGAGGCGCTCGGCGGCCTCGTCGGCGTCGGTCACGAGGTCGCGCGGAGAGCTCTTGCCACGCACCGTGCCTTCCGGCAGGTTGCGAAAGCGCGGCATGACTTCCGTCTGCGCCGTTTCGGCCAGAATGGCCGCAAGCCGGCGGGTGTCCTCGCGGGTAAAGGTTCTGCTCATACGGGCTCGTTCATCCAGGGAACGCGCAAATCTACCACGCCTGATCGCGCCGCCGGATGTCAGGTCCCGCCGACGGACACCCGCGCGGCTGGGCGCGGGTGTCCGTCGGCCGGGGGACTCAGGCGCCCAGGTCGACGCAGAGGTACTTGATTTCGAGGTATTCCTCGATGCCGTACTTCGAGCCTTCGCGCCCCAGGCCGGACTGCTTCACGCCGCCGAACGGGCCGACTTCGTTGGAGATGATGCCGGTGTTGATGCCGACGATGCCGTACTCCAGCGCTTCCGACACGCGCCAGATGCGGGCATAGTCGCGGGTGAAGAAGTAAGCGGCCAGGCCGAAGATGGTGTCGTTGGCCATGCCGATGACTTCCTCTTCCGATTCGAAGCGGAACAGCGGGGCCACCGGGCCGAAGGTCTCTTCGGTCGCGAAGCGCATCGACTGGGTCACGTCGCGCACCACGGTCGGCTCGAAGAACGTGCCGCCCAGCGCATGCGGCTTGCCGCCGGCGATGACCTTGGCGCCGTGCGCGGTGGCGTCGGCGATGTGCTCCTGCACCTTTTCCACGGCGCTGCTGTCGATCAGCGGGCCTTGCGTCACGCCGTCGCCGAAGCCGTCGCCCACCTTCATGGCTTCGACCTTGGCCACCAGGCGCTTGGCGATCTCTTCATACACGCCGGCCTGCACGTAGATGCGGTTGGCGCAGACGCAGGTCTGGCCGGCATTGCGGTACTTCGAGGCCAGGATGCCGTCCACGGCGCGATCCAGGTCGGCGTCGTCGAACACGATGAAGGGCGCGTTGCCGCCCAGTTCCAGCGACAGCTTCTTGATGGTGGGCGCGCATTGTTCCATCAGGGTGCGGCCGACTTCGGTGGACCCCGTGAAGCTCAGCTTGCGCACCACGTCGCTTTCGCACAGCGCGCCGCCGATTTCACGCGAGCTGCCGGTGATGACGTGGAACACGCCGGCGGGCACGCCCGCTTCCTCGGCCAGCACGGCCAGCGCCAGGGCGGTCAGCGGCGTCTGCTGGGCGGGTTTGACCACCATGGTGCAGCCGGCGGCCAGCGCCGGACCGACCTTGCGGGTGATCATCGCGGCGGGGAAGTTCCACGGCGTGATGGCGGCGGTGACACCGATGGGCTGCTTGAGCGCCATCAGGCGCTGGCCGGCCTTGGGGCTTTGCAGGATGTCGCCGTCGATGCGCTTGGCTTCCTCGGCGAACCACTCCAGGAACGAGGCGGCGTAGGCGATTTCGCCGGCGGCTTCGGTCACGGGCTTGCCCTGTTCGGAGGTCATGATGGCGGCCAGGTCGCGCTGGTGCTGGAGCATCAGCTGCGCCCACTTCAGCAGGATCGCGGCGCGTTCCTTGCCGGTCTTGGCGCTCCAGGCGGGCAGGGCGGCCTGCGCGCTGGCGATGGCCTGCTCGGTTTCCCTGCGGCCGAATTTCGGCACCGACACGATGGTCTTGCCGGTGGAGGGGTTGTTCACGGGGATGGCGGCGCCGTCGCCGGCGCCCACCCACTTGCCGTCGATGTAGCAGGCGTCGCGCAGCAGGTCGCGGCGCGCGAGGGGTTGGGTCAATGCAGTCATTGTTGCAAACTCCTTGAATGGAATGCGGTCGGCCAGGAAACGCTTGCGGGCGTCGCGGAAGGTCCGGCTCGATGGTCGAACCGGAAACCGCTACGCCCGCAATGGTTGTGCCTGCCCGTCCGGAAATCGGATGTCAGGCCCCGCTCGTCAGGCGGCCAGGACCTCGGACAGGATGGCCAGCGCGCGATCGAACTGGGCGTCGGGAATGGTCAAGGGATACAGGAACCGCAGCACGTTGCCGTACACACCGCAGCTTAGCAAAATCAGGCCCTTTTCGATGGCGCGGGCTTGAACGCGCTTGACCGCTTCCGCGTCCGGCTTGCCGGTGGCGGCATCGTTCAGTTCCAGGGCGACCATCGAACCCAGGCCGCGCACGTCGGCGATGCCCGGCACCTTGGCGCGCAGGCCTTCCAGGTGGGCGCGCAGCTTGTCGCCCAGCTGGGTGGCGCGTTCGCACAGCTTTTCCTCGGCGATCACGTCCAGCACGGCATGCGCGGCGGCCACGGCCAGGGGGTTGCCGGCGTAGGTGCCGCCCAGGCCGCCCGCGGCCGGGCCGTCCATGATCTCGGCGCGGCCGACCACGCCCGAGATCGGGAAGCCGCCGCCCAGGCTCTTGGCCATGGTGATCAGGTCGGCCTGGACCGAGTGGTGCTCCATCGCGAACAGCTTGCCGGTGCGGCCGAAGCCGGTCTGCACTTCGTCGGCGATCAGCAGGATGCCGTGCTCGTCGCAGACCTTGCGCAGCGCCGTCATCAGTTCGGGCGGGGTGATGTTGAAGCCGCCTTCGCCCTGCACGGGCTCGATGATGATCGCGGCCACGCGCTTGGGATCGATGTCGCACTTGAACAGCAGGTCCAGCGCCTTGAGCGAATCCGCCACGGTGATGGACTGCGTGGCGTTGGGGAACGGCACGTGGTAGATGTCGCCCGGCATCGGGCCGAACGACAGCTTGTAGGGGGCGACCTTGCCGGTCAGCGCCATGCCCAGCATGGTGCGGCCGTGGAACGAGCCGGAAAACGCGATCACGCCCGAGCGGCCGGTGGCCGAGCGCGCGATCTTGACGGCGTTCTCCACGGCTTCCACGCCGGTGGTGAAGAAGGCGCTCTTTTTCAGGCCGTCGATCGGGGCCAGGCGGTTGATGCGCTCGGCCAGCGAGACGTAGCCTTCGTACGGCACGATCTGGTAGGCCGTGTGCGTGAAGTTGTCGAGCTGCGCGGAGACGGCGGCCTTGATCTTCGGATGCAGGTGGCCGGTGTTCAGGACGGCGATGCCGCCCGCGAAATCGATGTATTCCTTGCCGTCGGCGTCCCACAGCGTGGCGTTTTCGGCGCGCACCGCGTAGAAGTCGCACATGACGCCGACGCCGCGCGGCGTGGCCAGGGAACGGCGGGTATTCAGGTCCTGATTCTTCATCTCAGCCTCGTAGAGCATGATGGGCGGTAAGTAACCCCCCTATTTAATGCTACGATGGCTCCATTTGTGGGAACCACTTTAATAAATCAGGTAGAACCAATTGCGTTCCATCGTTGGTGACTTGCTCCTGCTGCGCCTGGCCGACGGGTCCGGCGAGCCGATGAACAAGCGCTTGTACCAAGGTATCCGGGAAGCCATCCTGGACGGCGCCATCGCCGCCGACTCGCGCCTGCCCGCCACGCGCGACCTGGCGGCCGAGCTCGGCATCGCCCGCAATACCGTGGTGCACGTCTACAGCCAGCTCCTGGCCGAGGGCTACACCCGCAGCCGGCAGGGCAACGGCACTTTCGTCAATGCGTCCGTCCCGGATTCTTACCTGGCCAGCGGCCGGCGCCGGCGCCAGCCGCCGCCGCCCCAGCCGCGCCCGGCGCTGTCGCCGCGCGGCGCGGCCATCGTCGACGGCGTGTCGGCCTCGCCCTACCAGTGGGGCGCCTTTATGCCCGGCGTGCCCGACCTGACCGAGTTCCCGCACAAGAAATTCGGCCGCATCTTCAGCAGCCTGTGGCGCAATCCCTCGCCGGACCTGCTCACCTACGCCTATGGCGGCGGCCTGCCGGCGCTGCGCGAGGCGCTGGCGCAGCACCTGGCGCTGACCCGCTCCATCGATTGCGACCCCGAGCAGATCATCATTACCGAGGGCTCGCACCAGGCCATCGACCTGACCGCCCGCATTCTGGGCGAGGCGGGCGAGACCGCCTGGGTCGAGGATCCGGGCTACTGGGGCGCTCGCACCATCCTGCAGGCCAACGGCCTGCACACGGTGCACCTGCCGGTGGACGAAGAGGGCATGCGCCTGCCCGACACCGTCGGCACGCCGCCGCGCTTCATCTTCGTCACGCCCTCGCACCAGTATCCGCTCGGCCCGGTCATGTCGCTGGCCCGCAGGCGCCAGCTGCTGGCGGTGGCGCGCCAGAGCGGCAGCTGGATCATCGAGGACGACTACGACAGCGAATTCCGCTTCTCCGGCCGGCCCATCGCGTCGCTGCTGGGTCTGGAGCCGGACGCGCCCGTCATCTACATGGGCACCTTCAGCAAGACCCTGTATCCGGGCCTGCGCGTGGGCTACCTGGTGCTGCCCAAGGCCCTGACGGCCGCGTTCCAGGCCGCGCACGCCGAGCTCTACCGCGAAGGCCACCTGATGACCCACGCGGCGCTGGCCACCTTCATTTCCGAAGGGCACTACGCGGCCCACATCCGCCGCATGCGCATGCTGTACGGGCGTCGCCGCGCCATGCTCGTGAACCTGATCGAACGGCGGCTCGGGCCGGACTGGCTGCACCGCGACGCCAGCATGGCGGGCCTGCATCTGGTGCTGACCCTGCCGCCGGACATGGACGATCTGCGCGTGGTGGAGGTGGCGCGCGGCAAGGGCGTGCTGACGCGCGCGCTGTCGCGCTACTACGTCAACGACGAGGGGCGCCGGCCCGGGCTGCTGCTGGGCTACGCCTGCGTGCCCGAGAACGAAATCGCCCGCAAGTTCGAAGTGCTGCTGGAAAGCCTGGCCGAGGTGGCGCGCGCGCCGGCGGCCCTGGCCGTGGCGGGGACAGGCCGGCGCTAGGGCCTGTTCACGCTAACGGAGCCTGGCGCAGGCCCCAGGGCCGCGGCGAAGGCGGCGGCGTTGCGCATGCCCTGGTCTTCGAAGTTGGTGTTGAACACCGCGTGCGCCTGCGCGCTTTGCGCCGCCAGCCGCGTAAAGCGCTCGGCCAGCTCCGCCAGCTCCTGCTCCGTGTATTCGTACTGGAAACGTCCCGAGGACGCCGCGCCCGACGCGTTCCAGGCGGCCTCGTTGCGGCCATGCAGGCGCAGCAGGGTCAGGTCCGGATGCGTGCATTCCCAGACGGCCGGCACGGTGTTGGGATAGCCTTGGGGCGAGTCCACCACGGTGTGCGCCACGCCCAACTCGCGTTCGAACGCCAGCGTATCCGCGGTGGCCGCGGACGTATCGAACCAGCTGCGGTGGCGGAATTCCACCGACACCAGGTGTTCTTCCATGCGCCGCGCGCAATCTGCCACCCGCGCCATGCCGCGCGCATCGCGCCGGATCCAGGGCGGGAACTGGAAATGCACCGCGCCCAGCTTGCCGGGCAGCCGCAGGGGCTCCAGCGCGAGCAGGAACCGGCGCCAGAGTTCGTCGCGCAGGTCCGGCGGCATGCGGTCGTGGTAGATCACGGGTTCGGGCCAGTCGGGCAATTCGCGGCGGATGTCGGCCGGCAGGGCGGACAGCGGCGTCTGGTGCCCGGTGAAGAGGCGGAACGCCTTGATATTGAAGACGAATTCCTCCGGCGTGCGCTGGTCCCAGAGGTAGGCGTTTTCGGCCGAGGGCATGGCGTAGTAGCTGGAATCGATCTCGGCCATGGGAAAGCGCGACGCGTAGAAGCGCAGCCGGGCCTCGGCGCTGCGCGCCTCGGGCGGGTAGAAGCGCCCGCAAGCCAGCAGCGTGGGGTCGGTCCAGGAGGCGGTGCCGGTCAGGAGGCGCATGGATTCACACGGTGGCGCGTGGCGAGCTAGGCTTCGCGTCGCCCAGATCGCACAGATAACTGATGACCATGTCAGGAATGTGCTTCATACGGCTGGCCAGGCGCTCTTTCGTGCCCAGGTCCACGTCCAGCACATAAGACAGCGTATAGCGGTTGGACACGAAGTAGGAACCCAGGCCGGAGATCGACACGTACAGGTCGATCCAGTCGGCGTCCTGGCGGAACACGCCTTGCGCCTTGCCCTTTTCCAGAATGTTGTGCAAGGCGCGGCGCAACGGGTTGAAGATTACCGGGATCACGCGCGATTTCTTGATGTGCACGGCCTTGTGCAGGTTTTCGGTGGCCAGCAGTTGAATGAATTCGGGCTGCTCCACGAAGTGCTGGATCGTTTTTTCCACCAGCGTGCGCATGTCGGCCACGGGGTCGTCGCCGGACAATGCCAATTCGTTCTGCCGTTCGCGCATCGCGCCATACGCGCGTTCCATGACCTGGATGAACAGGTCTTCCTTGCCAGAAAAATAGTGATAGATCAGGTTCTTGCTGACCTTGCAGCGGGCCACGATGGAGTCGATGCGCGCGCCATCGTAGCCGCGCGCCGCGAACTCCTTGAACGCCATGTTCAGGATGCGTTCCTTGGTGGCTTGAGCGTTGCGCGTCTGGACTTTTGTCTCGGGCGTATTTTTGGCTGGCATGGCGGATGCGCTGGACCTTTATTGGGATTGTCGTGCAATAGAAATTCTACTCTCAGCAGTAGCGTACCCCGAACTGAAGACTAGGGGAAAACCATCTGTACAAGCATATTGACACCAGGATCGTCCACTCTCTACGATGCATTTATTGTGCTAACCAGTTAGTTAGTTAGATAAGTGTGTAGATCCGATAAACCGCGGACTCCAGGCCTGCCGACAGCACGGCGTAAGGCTGCCGCGATCAGGGGAGTAACGATGGATACAGCAGTGGCAGGCAAGGCCGGCGTACGCGTGGGATGCGATATCGGGGGCACGTTTACCGATATCGTCATGTCCATGCCGGACGGCCGCATCTTCGTGAACAAGACGTCCACTACGTCGGAAAACCTGGGGCAGGCCATTGTCCAGGGGCTGGGCGCGCTGATAGCCCAGGCTGGCATCCGTCCCGGCGACATCGCAGAAATCGTGCACGGCACCACCACGGCATCCAACACGATCTTGCAGAAGGTCGGCGCCAAAACAGCGGTTCTGACGACGGAAGGCTTTCGCGATGTGCTGGAAATCGGCCGCATCCGCACGCCGACCATGTTCGACCTGGCCTGGCAGAAGCCCGACCCGCTGGTGTCCCGGCGCTACCGGAGGGGCATCCGCGAACGCATCGGCGCCTCCGGCCAGATCGTGACGCCGCTGGAACTGGACGAAGTACGCACCGTGCTAAGGGAGCTGGCCAGCGAGGGCATCGAGTCCATCGCCATCTGTTTCCTGAACAGCTATATCAATCCTGCGCATGAAATCGCCGTGCGCGGCCTGATCGAAACCGAGTTTCCCGACATTCTCGTCACCGCCTCGTGCGACGTGTTGCCCGAGATCAAGGAATACGAGCGTACCAGCACCACGGTGGTCAACGCCTATATCCTACCCGCCATGCGCACCTACCTGGCGCGTTTGAAGGCCGACCTGGCCGACATGGGGGTGACCGCCTCGCTGCAGGTCATGGCCTCCAATGGCGGCATGATGGGGGTGGCGTCGGCCACCCAGCGGCCGGTATTCGCCGTGGCGTCCGGTCCGGCGGGAGGCGTGGCGGGCGCCGCCGTGCTCGGTGCGCTGGGCGGTGAGCACGAGCTCATCGTCTTCGACATGGGCGGCACGACGGCCAAGGCGTCCATCGTGACCGACGGCGTGCCGGCGCTGACGACCGAATACGAGTTTCGTGACGGCATCAGCGCCTCCAGCCGCTTCGTCAAGGGCGGTGGCTACGTGCTGAAGGTGCCCGCCATCGATATCGCCGAGGTCGGCGCGGGCGGAGGGTCCATCGCCAGCATCGACACGGGCGGACTGCTTTGCGTCGGTCCGGAGTCGGCAGGCGCCTGGCCCGGTCCGGCTTGCTACGGCAATGGCAACCCGCGACCCACCGTGACCGACGCCAACATGGTGCTGGGCTACCTGAATCCGCAAGCGCTGGCGGGCGGCAGCCTGAAGGTGGATCCGCGCCTGTCGCGCGAGGCCGTGCGCGAGCACATTGCCGCGCCGCTGCAACTGGACCTAACCCAGGCGGCGCACGGCATCCGCCGCGTCGCCAACGTGAATATGGCCCGCGCCATGCGCGCGGTGACCATCGAACGTGGCCGTGATCCGCGTGACATGACCATGATCGCCTTCGGTGGCGGGGGACCGCTGCATGCCGTCGACGTCGCGCGCCTGCTGGGCGTGAAGCGCGTGATTGCGCCCGTCATGGCGGGCGTGTTCTGCTCGGCCGGCATGCTGTCGGCCGACGCCGAGCATTGCTTTGTGAAGGCGGTGCTGCGCCCCTTGGCCGATTGCGACGGCGCGTCGGTCCAGGCCGCCATCGATGCACTGTGCCGTCAGGGGCGCGAGGTGCTGGGTTCGGAAGGGTATGGCAGCCATGCCGTGGACATCCAGGTCAGCGCCGACCTGCGCTATCTGGGCCAAAGCTCGGAACTGACGGTGCCGCTGGCTGGCGCCTTCGCCGATGCCGCCGTCCGGGCCGCGCTGGCGCGCGACTTCAACGTTATGTACGAACGCACGTTCGGCTACAGCAGCGAAGAGCCGCTGGAACTGGTCAATGTCCGCATTTTCGCCTATGGCCGCAGCGCCCAGCGTCTGGATTTTGCCAAGAGCGGCGTGGACGGCAGCGCGCTCGCGGGTGTCAGCGGCGAACGCTATGTCAGCTTCGACCCGGATACCGAACCCTGCCTGACCCGCCTGATGCCGCGTTCGGAAATGACGGCCAAGCCCCTGTCCGGGCCGCTGATCATCGAATCCTACGACACCACCATCGTCGTGCCGCCCGACGCGCGTGCGTGCGCGGACGCCATCGGCAACATCATTATCGAACTTGTCTCGGAGGCCTTATGAACGCAGTCGACCAGCCGCTTGCCGCGGCGCCCGTCATCGATCCCGTCACGTTTGCCGTCATCAAGAACGCGATGGACGCCATCGTGGACGAGGTTGCCTACACCGTGCTGCGTACCGCCCGGTCGGAGATCGTCAAGGACGTAATGGATTATTCGGCGGCCATCTGCGACCGCGAAGGCCGCATGATCGCACAGGCCAAGACCATCGCGCTGCACCTTGGCGCCATTCCCGAAGCCATGGAAGCCGTGAAGCGGCGCTATGGCTCCGACTTGCGCCCGGGCGATGCCGTGATCCTGAATGATCCCTATGAGGGGGGCATGCACTTGCCGGACATCTTCATGTTCGTGCCGTTCTTCTATCGGGACGAGATCGAAGGCTATTGCGTGGTGATCTGCCATCATACCGACGTGGGCGGCCGCGTGCCGGGCTCCAACGCCAGCGACTCCACCGAGATCTACCAGGAAGGCATCCGCATTCCCGTGGTCAAACTGTACGAAGCGGGACAGGTGAACGATGTGATGGAACGCCTGATCGCCCGCAACGTCCGCGTGCCGGACCGCGTCCTGGGCGATCTGCGCGCGCAGTATGCAGCGGCCAAGGTGGGCGTGCGCGAACTGACCGCGCTGTTCGACCGCTATGGCCGCGAAGGCAGCCGCGCTTACTTCGCCGAACTGCTGGATTATGCCGAGCGCCTGACGCGCGAGGAGATTCGAAGCTGGCCCAAGGGCACGTACCACTTTCTGGACCACATCGACGATGACGGCCTGTCGCCCGAACCGATACCGATCCAGGTGGCGTTGACGGTGCACGAGGACTACGTCAGCGTGGACTACACCGGCACGTCCGAACAGGTGCGAGCGGCCATCAATTCCACCTTGTCCTACACCAAGTCCTGCACCTATCTCAGCGTGCGCTGCGCGCTCAAGGGGGACGTGCCCAATAATGCGGGCGTGTTCCGCTGCGTGGAGATACACGCGCCCGCCGGCTCGGTGTTGAACCCGCGGGAACCGGCCGCCGTCGCCGCGCGCGCGCTGACGGGTTATCGCGTGTTCGACGCCATGCTGGGAGCCTTGGCGCAAGTGGTGCCCGACCGTATCCCGGCGGCGGGCGAGGGCGGCAATACCGTCGTCTGCCTGTCCGGCAAGAACGACGATCACAAGCCGTACATCATTGTGGACATGATTTGCGGCGCCTGGGGCGCCAGGCCCGACAGCGATGGCATCGAGGCCATTACCAACGCCTCGCAGAACCTGTCCAACACGCCGGTCGAGGTGCTGGAAGCGCAGCATCCCGTGCGAGTCGAAGCCTACGAGCTGGAGCCGGACTCCTGCGGCGCGGGGCGCTTTCGCGGCGGATTGGGCATCCGGCGCAGCTACCGCGTGCTGGCCGACAATGTGTTGTTGCAGCTACGCGCCGACCGCATGAAGTTCCGCCCCTATGGACTGGCGGGGGGCACCGCGGCCCGCGCCGCCGTCAACCGGCTGGACCGGGTGGGCGAGCCGCCCAGCCTGCTGCCCAGCAAGGTCAGCATGACGATCGGGCGCGGCGATATGGTCACGCATATCCAGCCTGGGGGCGGCGGCTTTGGCGACGCGGCGTTGCGCGATCCGGCGGCTATCGTTCGCGACGTCTGGAACGGCAAGCTCTCGGCCGGTTACGTGCGGGAGCACTACGGCATGGCCGCGGATGTAGAGTCGGACATTATGGAACGGATAGCCAGCGGCGCTCTGGCCGCAGTCAGCCGATAGCCCGGCTGTGGCACCGGCGGCTCGGGCCGCCGGCGATCCCACCAACAATCAAGGGGAAATCATGAGTTGGATCAACGATCAAGCGCGGCGCCTGCACCGTTACGGCGTGATGGCGGCGATGGGCTGCCTGCTGGCCGCCGGCCCGGCCGCCGGCGCCGAGAGTTTCAAAGTGCGCATGGACTTTTCGCCCTGGGGCATGCACGCGGCGATGCATCTGGCGGTGCAGAAGGGATGGTTCGAAAAGGAAGGGCTGAACGTCGAAGTCGAGGACGGAACCGGCACCATCAACACGTTGCAGTTGCTGGCGGCGGGGCGCGTGGACGTGGGCCAGGTGTCGGTCGGCACCATGGCCGTGGCCATGGAGAATGGCCTGGACTTGAAATCCATTGCGGGCTTTGCCCGTACAGGCGACCTGGCCGTCATGACCGACGCGGGCCAGAAGGTGGCTTCGCCCAAGGACCTGCGCGGCAAGAAGATCGTCTGTTTCGCCACCAGCCCATGGGTGCCTTTTATCGATCCGTTTCTGAAGGCCAATGGTATGTCGCGCGGCGACGTGAACCTGGTCATGGTGTCGCCCAGCGCCATGATCTCCACCTACGCCTCGGGCAACAGCGACGCTTTCATGTCGCAGGCGCCGTTTGGCGTGCCGATGGTTGGCCGCGCGCGTCCGGCCACGTCGTTGCTGCTGGAAGACAGCGGCATCAGTTTCCCCAGTTATGGGCTGGCGGCCACGCCAGACACCATTGAAAAACGCGGACCCGCCCTGGCAAAGTTCGTGGCGGTGCAGGTGCGCGCCTGGCAGTACCTGTACGACGGGCACCTGGAAGAAGGCGTGCAGGCCATCCTGGCGCGGCGCCCGAACGCCAACCTGGATGCCGAGGTGCTGCGCGGCCAGCTTGAGGCCTACCGGCCATTTTTCAACAGCCCCACTGTCAAGGACGCGCCGATCGGGCGGCAGTACGACAGCGATTGGGCGGCTGCCATCCAGAGCATGGAACAGGCCGGCATGCTCAAGCCCGGGCGCAAGCCGTCCGATTACTACACCAACGCGCTGTTGCCGAACTGAACCTGCCAGGAGAGTCACATGCCAGGTTTTCTGGAGCTGGATCGCGTCAATCGGATTTATGAGTCCGAGCGCGGGGCCTTGCACGCGCTGAAGGACGTGACCCTGTCGATACAAGAGGGCGAGTTCATCAGCATCGTCGGGCCTAGCGGCTGCGGCAAAAGCACCCTGCTCAAATGCATGGCCGGGCTGGAGCGGGCCACGAGCGGACTTCTTTCCCTTCAAGGGCGGGCGATTGTCGAGCCGCCGCGCAACATGGGCGTTGTGTTCCAGCGCGACCTGCTGCTGGAATGGCGCAACATCCTGGACAACGTGTTGCTGGCGGCGGAGTTTCACGACGTCAAGCCCCGCGATATGGAACCCCGCGCGCGCGAACTGCTGACGCTGTTCGGCCTGGGCCAGTTCCTGGAACGGTTTCCGCGCGAGCTGTCGGGCGGGATGCGGCAGCGCGTATCGATCTGCCGGGCGCTACTGCTGGATCCCCAGTTGCTCTTGATGGACGAACCTTTCGGCGCGCTGGACCCTTTCACGCGCGATGAGTTGAACGCTGAACTGCAGCGCACATGGCTGGCCACCGGCAAGACCGTGGTTTTCATCACGCACTCGATCGCCGAAGCCGTCTACCTGGGCTGCCGCGTCGTCATCATGGCGCGCGGGCCCGGGCGCATCGAAGAAGTCGTTCCTATCGAGATCGAGCGGCCTCGCGGGCTGGGCGTGCGGGAAACGCCGGCCTTCGTCGATTGCGTCAAGCACATCCGCGATACGTTTCGCGGGCTGGGTATTTACAAGGAATAGCCGCGATGAAATTGGTCTGGTCCAACATTACGCGCCGCTGGGAAGTGCTGGTCACTTCACTGGTGCTGTTGCTGATCTGGGAAGCCTGTGTGCGGATCTTCGAAATACGCGGTTTTCTGCTGCCCGCACCCAGCAAGATCGTGGCGCAGTTTCTGGCGTCGCCCGCCTATTTGCTGCGCGAGAGCCTGGATACGATGGTCACCACCCTGCTGGGCTTTGCGCTGGCGGTGGTGCTGGGCATCCTGGCCGCCATCGGCATCGTGTACTCGCGCTTCCTGGATCGCACGCTGTATTCGCTGCTGGTGGCGCTGAACGCCGTACCCAAGGTGGCGCTGGCGCCGCTGTTCGTGATCTGGCTTGGAACGGGCGCCGCGCCCAAGGTGGCCATCGCGATGCTAATCGCCATTTTTCCCATCCTGATCGATACGGTGCTGGGCTTGAAGTCGGCGGATCCGGACATGCTGGCGATGGCCCGGGTCAATCAGGCCAGCCGGGCAAAAATGCTCTGGAAGATTCGCTTCCCGAACGCCTTGCCCAGCATCTTTGCCGGCATGAAGGTCGGTATCTCGTTTGCGCTGGTGGGCACCATCGTCGGCGAATTCGTGGCCGGCGGTTCGGGGCTGGGGCATGTGATCCTCGTGGCGCAGGGCAGCTTCGACACGCCCACGGTGTTCGTCGCGCTGGCCCTGTTGTGCCTCTTGGGCGTGCTGTCATTCAAGGCGATCGAGCTGGCCGAGCGCCGGTTGTTGACCTGGCATGCCTCGCAGCTAGGCCCGCACTAGGCTGCTATGATGGCTGGATATATAACCAGTTATGGGGGCCGGGGCGCCTGCAAAACAGGCCCCGCCCGGGTGGCCGTTGCGCCGGCCACGCGCCCCTACGCGTCATGTCCGATCAGAATCCATCTCCAGCGAACCGCCGTCCCGATCCCCTGGCCGATCTCAACCCCGCCCAGCGCGAGGCCGCCGAATTCGGCGTGGCCGGCGCGCCGGGCGATGGCGGCCCCTTGCTGGTGATCGCGGGGGCGGGGTCGGGCAAGACCAACACCCTGGCGCACCGGGTCGCGCACCTGATCCTGAACGGCGCCGATCCGCAGCGCATGCTGCTGCTGACGTTCTCGCGCCGCGCGGCGCTGGAAATGGAGCGGCGCGTGGGCTCCGTGCTGCAGCGCGTGATGAACCTGCGCGCCACGCAGCAGCCGCCGTCGCTGCCCTGGGCCGGCACGTTCCACGCCATCGGCGCCCGCCTGCTGCGCGACTGCGCCCAGCGCATCGGGCTGTCCGAAGCCTTCACCATCCACGACCGCGGCGACGCCGAGGACCTGATGGGCATGGTCCGCCACGAGCAGGGGCTGTCTTCCACGAAATCCCGCTTTCCGCTCAAGGGCACCTGCCTGGCCATCTATTCGCGCGTGGTCAACAGCCAGACGCCCGTGGCCGACGTGCTGAAGACGTCCTTCCCCTGGTGCGCCCAATGGGAGGACGAACTTAAGAACCTGTTCCGGGGCTACGTCGCGGCCAAGCAGGACCAGCAGGTCCTGGACTACGACGACCTGCTGCTCTATTGGGCCGAGATGATGGCCGAGCCCGCGATCGCGGCCGACGTGGGCGCGCGCTTCGACCACGTGCTGGTGGACGAATACCAGGACACCAACCGGTTGCAGGCGGCCATCCTGCTCGCCATGAAGCCGGACGGGCGCGGCCTGACGGTGGTGGGCGACGACGCCCAGTCCATCTACTCGTTCCGCGCGGCCACCGTGCGCAACATTCTCGACTTCCCGGCCCAGTTCCCGACGCCCGCCCGCGTGATCACGCTGGACCGCAACTACCGCTCCACCCAGCCCATCCTGAACGCCTCCAACGCCGTCATCGGCCAGGCGACGGAACGCTACGCCAAGGATCTCTGGACCGACCGCCAGTCGTCCCAGCTGCCCGAGCTGGTGACCGTCAGCGACGAGGCCGGGCAGGCGCGCTGGGTGGCCGACCAGGTCCTGGCGCAGCGCGAGGGCGGGGCCGCGCTGAAGTCGCAGGCCGCGCTGTTCCGCACTTCCAGCCACAGCGCCGCGCTGGAGCTGGAACTGACCCGGCGCAACATTCCCTTCGTGAAGTTCGGCGGCCTGCGCTTCCTGGAGGCCGCGCACGTGAAGGACCTGCTGTCCCTGCTGCGCTGGGCCGAGAATCCGCGCGGGCGCATGGCGGGCTTCCGCGTGGCGCAACTGCTGCCGGGCATCGGCCCGGCCACCGCCGGCAAGCTGATGGACGCCATGTCCGCGTCGGCGGAACCCTTGCGCGCGCTGCGCGAGTTCAAGCCCGGCGCGGCGGCGCAGGAAGAATGGCAGGGCTTCGCCGATACCTACGCCGCGCTGTGCGATCCCGGATTGAAGTGGCCGGCCGACGCGGACCTGGCCTTGCGCTGGTATGCGGGCCAGCTGGAGCGCCTGTACGACGACGCGCGCGTGCGCCGCGCCGACCTGGACCAGTTGCTGCGCATCGCCTCGGGCTATCCCTCGCGCGAACGCTTCCTGACCGAGCTGACGCTGGATCCGCCGGATGCCACCAGCGACGAATCGGGCGCGCCGCTGCGCGACGAGGACTACATGATCCTGTCCACCATCCATTCCGCCAAGGGGCAGGAATGGAAGGCGGTCTACGTGCTGAACGTGGTGGACGGCTGCATTCCGTCCGACATGAGCACCGGCACCGCCGAAGAGATCGAAGAGGAGCGCCGCCTGCTGTACGTGGCGATGACGCGGGCCAAGGAGCGCCTGCAGCTCGTCGTGCCGCAGCGCTTCTACGTGCACCAGCAGACCGGCATGGGCGATCGCCACGTCTACGGCTCGCGCACGCGCTACATCACCAATGCGATGCTGCCGCTCTTCGACCACCTGCCCAAGCCGCCCGACCTGCCCCCGGGGCGCGGCGCGCCCAAGGAGCCGCAGGCGCCCGCCGTGGACGTGGCGCGCCGGGTGCGCAGCCTGTTCTCGTAGAACGGGCTATCATCGTTCGATACGCATAAGCTGTCCGGCAGGGATCGCATTGTCCGAGGGTCTTTATGTCTACTGAAGAACATGCCGCCGGCCAGCCTGCGGGCGAGGTCGTGGCGTCGATCGCCTACGTAAACGGACGGCGGGACCGCGAAGTTCCCATCGATGAGGCGGGGCAGTACGTGGCGCAGGGCCACGGCATGCTGTGGATCGGCCTGCGCAATCCCGGCCCCGAGATGCTGGCCAGGGTGGCGAGCGAACTGGGCGCCTGCGACAAGAACCAGGAAGAAATGCTGGAGGCCCACCGGCGGCCGAAGATCATCGACTACGGCAACATGATCCTCATCGTCGCCATCACGGTCGAGGTCGAGGCCGAGCGGCCCATCTTCGGCGAAACCCAGTTCCTCATCGGCGACGGCTTCCTGGTCACCGTGCGCCGCGGCGCCACGGCCGGACACAGCCCCTTGCGCGAACGGCTCGAAGCCTCGCCCGACCTCCTCAAGCGCGGCAGCGATTACGTCGCCTCCGAACTGCTGGACTGGCTGGTCGACCGCTACGTCGCGGCGGCCGGCAAGATCGAGACGGTGGTGGAGGGCGCCGAGCAGAAACTGCTGATCCGCGGCGCCAAGGATTCCGACATCCGCAGGCTGTACCGGCAGCGGCGCGACCTGCTGCGCATCCACACCGTGGTGTCGCCCCTGGCCGAGATCTGCCGCCGCCTGGCCCGCGTGGAAATGTCGGCCGTGGACGAGCACGCCCGCCCGTACTTCGGCGAGGTGGCCGACCGCGTGCTGCGGGTGGACGAGCTGTTCAACTCCCTGCGCGAATCGCTCGCCTTCGCCTTCGAAGCCAGCCTGATGATCGGCCAGGCGGCACAGAACGACACCACCCGCAAACTCGCCTCCTGGGCCGCCATCCTGGCCGTCCCCACCGCCATCGCCGGCATCTACGGCATGAACTTCGAATTCATGCCCGAACTGAAAACCCCCTGGGGCTACCCCGTCACCCTCGGCGTCATCGCCACCGCCTGCTCCGTCCTATACTGGCGCTTCCGCAAATCCGGTTGGCTGTAGGATGGGTGGAGCGCGAGATTCCTTAACCAAGAACCCCAGCATCCAGCGCGCGCAACCCATGCGGTCGCAATCGGCTGTTGTCGGCCGATGCGGGCGCCGGGTTCCCACGGCCGCATGGGTTGCGCGCGTTCAGCGCTGTCGTTCTTGCTTAAGGGCTCTCGCGCTCCACCCAT
>NZ_BCTQ01000059.1 GCF_001571365.1 Achromobacter denitrificans NBRC 15125
GGCCAGTACACCGCCGTGCGCGCCATCCAGGAACGGCAAAAGCTTGGCCTGGACGTGAACGAATCCGTGCGCAAGACCATGGAAGGCGCGCCGGTGCAGGTGGTGGGCGTGCAGATCGAAGAGGTCGGTTTCTCGCAGGCCTACGAGCACTCCATCGAACAGCGCATGCTGGCGCAGGTGCAGATCGAAACGACCCGCCAGCAGAAGGAAACCGCGACGATCAACGCGGAAATCCAGGTGGTCAAGGCCAAGGCCGAAGCCGATGCGCGCCGCCAGCAGTTCACGGCGGAAGCCGACGGCATCCGCATGCGGGGCGAGGCCGAGGCGGCCGCGATCCGCGCCAAGGCCGAGGCCCTGGCCGCCAACACCAACCTGGTCAGCCTGAACGCAGTGGAGAAGTGGGACGGCGTGCTGCCGGCGACCCAGGTTCCGGGCGCGGCCCTGCCGTTCATCGGCATCAAGTAGGCGGGGCTGGTCCCGGCGGCGCCTGCGCGCCGTCGCGGCCGCCCGTGGTTTCGTACGATTTTCGCCACATTCCGCCGCGGGGTTCTCCCGCGGCCGTCCCCCTCCTAGGGGATATCCCTCTGTCAAGAATTGCAAACCAGGCGCATCTTGGCATCACAGGCAAACGCAACGAGCGATACGATCGCCGGACGATCCCGGCGGATGGGGATCCGCGCGCTTGCGCATAAGCTTCAGCAAGAAGGAGACGTGGATGTCTCAAATGGAATGGACGCCCGGCGACACCCTGCCGAATCGTCATGGCTACTACGAAACGCGGTTCGACACGGGGCATACCGCGATCACGCTATACAGCGTGCTGGGTTGGATGCCGGTGAAGGCCACCGGCAACATGGTGAGCTGGCGGGCCCTGTCGCCCGCGGCCGAAAGGCAGGAAGCCGAGCGGCACCTGGAGGAACTGCGGGCCGCCCAATGCCATATCCCGATGGACTACTAGGCGCCTCCGTCGGGGCGTTGGGAGGGGATAGGATAGGATAGAATATAAATAGTTCCTATTTACATTCTATCCAGGGTAGCGCCTTGCCTACGCCCGATTCTCTGAGCGCCGACACCGTCACCAAGATCTACCGCGATCATCACGGTTGGCTGTCGGGCTGGCTGCGCAGGAAGCTGGGCAGTTCCTTCGACGCCGTGGACCTGGCGCACGACACGTTCGTGCGCCTGATGGCCGGGCGCAGGCAGGGGGCTGGCGCCGAGCCGCGCGCGCTGCTGACCCACATTGCGAAAGGACTGGTCGTGGACCACTGGCGCCGCCGCGCGCTGGAGGACGCCTACCTGGCCGTCGTCGCGCAGCTTCCGGCGCCGGAGGTGCCTTCGCCGGAAGCGCGGGCGCTCATCCTGGAGACCCTGCGCGCCATCGATGCCACGCTGCAAGCCTTGCCGGCCAGGACGCGCGAGATCTTCCTGATGTCGCAGTTCGACGGCATGGGCTATGACGATATCGCGCGGCGTCTGGACGTATCGCTTTCCACCGTCAAGCGCCGCATGCAGGCGGCGTTGACGGCATGCCTGATCGCCTACCAGGCGGACGCGCCGTGAGCGCGCGAAGCAGGAAGGCAGTCCGGTGAGCGCCGCCATCGATCCCGCCATCCTGAAGGAAGCGGCGGGCTGGGTGGTGCGCTTGCAGTCCGAGACCCTGTCGGCCCCGGACCGCGCGGCGTTCGAACGCTGGCGCGGGCGCAGCGCCGAGCATGCCGCCGCCTGGGCGCGGGCGGAGGAAATGCTGCGCGGATTCGGGCAGGTGCCGCCGCGCATCGGCGGCGATACCTTGCGCCGGCTCGACCGCCCGGGCCGCCGGCAGGCCATGCGCGCGCTGGGCGGCCTGCTGGTCCTGGGGCCCGCCGCATGGTGGGGGGCGCGCGAACTGCCCTGGCGGGCCTGGAGCGCGGATGCGCGCACGGCGACCGGCGAACGGCGCCGCATGGAACTGAACGACGGCACGCAGCTGGTGTTGAACACCGCCAGCGCGGTGGACATCGACTACACCCCCCGACAGCGCCTGCTGTGGTTGCGGGCGGGCGAAATCCTGCTCACCACCGGCCATGATCCCTCGCCTGTCCCTCGGCCCTTCATCGTCCAGACCGGACAGGGGGCGATCCGCGCGCTGGGCACGCGTTTCCTGGTACGCGACGAGGGCGATTCGGTGCGCGTCGCGGTGTTCGACGGCGCGGTCGAGATCCGGCCCGCGTCGGCGGGCTCGGCCGCCATCCTGCTGCCGACGGGACGGCAGATCGTCTTCACTGGGCGCGGCGCCGGTCCGCAGGCTCCGGCCGACGAGTCTGCGGTGTCGTGGGAGCAGGGCATGCTTGCCGCGCGGAACTGGCGGCTGGCCGATCTGGTGGACGAACTGGCGCGCTATCGCCGGGGCGTGCTGCGCTGCGACCCGGCGGTGGCCGGGCTGCGGGTGTCGGGGGCCTTCCCGCTGAACGACGTCGACGCCAGCCTGCGGCTGCTGGAAAAAACCCTGCCGGTGAGGGTGAGCCGGATCACGCCCTACTGGACGACGGTGGCGCCGCGCGCCGACGTTACACATTAACCGCAGAACGGCTGACACTTTTTCCCGCTTCGTCCGGTGTACCGGGTGAACCGCCGCGACCCGCGCGCCACCCCGTCTCCCACGAAGGATCGTTTCATGGTTTCCCGAATTCCCCGTTTGCCGCGCCTGCCTCGCGGAACAGCCGTCCTGCCGCCGGTGGCCGCGATGGTCAGGGCCGCCGGCCTGGGCCTTGCGCTGTTGGCCGCGGCGGGAGCGCCTTCGCCGGCCGCGGCGGCGGAGGCCGCCAGCGCGGCGGCGCGCAAGTCCTACGCCATCGCTCCGGGCCCGCTGGGCGACGTGCTGGCCCAGTTCGCCGCGGCGTCCGGGGTGCCCTTGTCGTTCGACCCGGCGATGCTGTCGGGACGGCGTAGCGAGGGGTTGAACGGCGCCTACACCGTGCAGGAGGGCTTTTCCCGCTTGCTGGCCGGCTCGGGCTATGCCTTGTCGGAGCAGGGCGGCGGCGCCTATGCCCTGCGCAAGCTGCCGCCCGGCCCCGACGAGTCGGCGACCGTGCTGCCCACCGTCACCGTCGCGGGCGCGGGGGTGGGAGGCGATGCGCTGCCGGCCGAGTACGTGGGTGGCCAGGTGGCCCGCGGCAGCCGCCTGGGCCTGCTGGGCAACCGCGACGCGATGGATGCGCCGTTCAACGTCACGAGCTACACCTCCGAGCTGCTGGCGAACCGCCAGGCGGTGACGCTGGCCGACGCGCTGAACGTGGAACCCTCGGTGCGCTTCACCGGCCAGATCGGCGGCGTGACCGATTCGTTCTACATCCGCGGCTTTCCCATAGGCGAAGGCAATCTCGGCGAGATCGCCTTTGACGGCGTCTACGGCGTGGCGCCCAACTATCACGTCTTTACCGACTACATCGAGCGGGTGGAGGTCCTGAAAGGGCCGGCCGCGCTGCTCTACGGCATGTCGCCCAACAGCGGCGTGGGCGGCGTGATCAACATGGTGCCCAAGCGGGCGCTGTCCGAGGACCTGACCCGCGTGTCGGCCGACTACATGGCCGATTCGCAGTTCGGCGCCCGGGCCGACCTGAGCCGCCGTTTCGGCACGGCGGGCGAGTGGGGCGTGCGCGTCAACGGCATGCACCGCCAGGGCGACACGCCGCTGGACAATCTGTATTCGCGAACCGACATCGGCGCCTTGTCGCTGGACTACCAGGGCGAGCGCCTGCGCGCGTCGCTGGACCTGCTGACGCAGGTCGAGAAGATCGACGCGCCCACGCGGCCCTTCCTGGTGGCTGCCGGCATCGACGTGCCCCATGCGGCGGACGGCCGGCGCAACGCCACGCAGCCCTGGGGCTGGTGGAAGTCCGACGGGCAATCGGCGCTGCTGCGGGTGGAGTACGACATCGGCGACCGCCTGACGGTGTTCGCCGACGCCGGCGGTTCGGACACCAGCATTTCGCGGCTGTCGGACCAGACGCCGACGATCGTGAACGACGCCGGCGATACGCGGGTGACGCCGAACAACTTCCGATTCCAGGTGGACCGCAGCACCTACAACGCCGGCTTGCGCGCCAAGCTGGACACGGGGCCGGTGCGCCACGCCATCAGCTTCATGGGCAGCCTGTACAGCGACCGCAATTCGCAGGCCAGCGTGGCGGGCACGCCGCTCTCGTCCAACATCTACCACCCCGTCACGCGTCCGGAGCAGCACATCCCCGCGCCGGCCAGCGTGCCCAAGGTATCGTCGTCCGATCTTTCCGGCCTGGCCCTGGCCGATACGCTCAGCATCCTGGACGAGCGCGCGCAACTGACCCTGGGCGTGCGCCAGCAGCGCATCGAGTCCCGCAATTTCAACGCGGCGACCGGCGCGCGGACCGTCAGCTACGACGAGCGCGCGACCACGCCGCTGGCGGGCCTGGTCGTCAAGCCCTGGAACCATGTCTCGCTCTACGCCAACTACGTCGAAGGCTTGAGCAAGGGCGACGTGGCGCCGGCCACCGCCTCCAACGCGGGCCAGGTGTTCAAGCCCTACAAGGCCAGGCAGAAGGAGGTGGGCGTCAAGCTGGACCTGGACAGCGCCATGCTGACCTTGAGCGCCTTCGAAATCACCAAGCCCAGCGGCCAGTTGACCAACGGCGTGTACGGCGCCGACAGCGAGCAGCGCAATCGCGGGCTGGAGTTCAACGTGGCCGGCGAACCGCTGCGGGGGCTGCGCCTGCTGGGCGGCGTGACCTTCCTGGACGCGGAGCTGACGCGCGCGGCGAGCCGCGCCACGGTGGGCAACCGCCCCGTGGGCGTGCCCAAGGTGTCGGTCAACCTGGGCGCGGAGTGGGATACCCCGTGGGTGGCGGGCTTGACGCTGACGGGCAGCATGATGCACACCGGCCGCGAATACGTCGACCAGGCCAACACGCAGTCCGTGCCCTCGTGGACCACCTTCGACCTGGGGGCGCGCTACGCCGCCAAGGTCTACGGCAAGGACGTCACGCTGCGGGCCAACGTGGTCAACGTGTTCAATCGCGCGTACTGGTCCGGCGTGGCGTCGTACGGCACGATTTCGCAGGGCGTGCCGCGCACGGTGATGCTGTCGGCATCCATGGACTTCTGAGCCCGCTGCCGGGCATCAGCCCTGGCCGGGGGCGAACACCATGCACACCGGGCTGCCGACGCGCAGGGCATATCCGTCGGCGGCCAGCGTGCCGTCGTCCGCGTCCACCCGGAATCGCACCAGCGTGTCGCTGTCCTCGTTCAAGGCGAACAGGAACCGGCCGTCGGGCGCGAGCGTGAAGAATCGCGGGGTGCTGCCGCCGGTCGCGGCATGCTGGCGCGGCGTCAGCCGGCCGCTGGCCCGGTCGATCCCGAATACCGCGATGCTGTCGTCGCCGCGGTTGGAGACATACAGGTGGCGGCCCCGCGCGTCCACCGCGATGCCGGCCGCGCGGCTGTTGCCGGTGCAGGTGTCGGGCAGCGTGGGCAGCACCTGGAACGGCCGCAGCGCGCCGCCCTCCAGCGCGTAGGCGACCACGGTGTTGTCCAGTTCATTGACGACGTACAACCATCGGCCATCGGGGTGGAACGCCGCGTGGCGCGGCCCGGCCCCTTCGCGCGCGACCGCCGCGCACGCCGGCGCGGCGTCCACGCCTTGTTCGCGCAGGGCGAAGAGGAACACGCGGTCCAGCCCCTTGTCGGGCACCACCACGTAACGGCCGGACGGATCGACCAGGTTGTAGTGCGGCTTGGCGAAAGGCTGTTCCTTGCGGTGCGGCCCCGGTTCCCCTTCCAGGCGCAGCGTCTGCGATACGGGGGCGAGGGCGCCGTCGGCGGCCACGGGCAGCACGGCCAGCGCGCCGGTGAGGTGGTTGGACACCATCAGGTAGCGGCCCCCGGGGCCCAGCGCCAGGTGCACGGGATTGCGGCCCTCGCAGGCCTGCGTCCGCCAGGCGGCGAGCGATCCGTCGCGCGGGTCGCGGCGCAGCGCGCTGACTTCATGGCTGTCGCCATGCACGGTGTAGAGCACCGGCAGGGTGGGGTGCGGCAGCAGGTAGGATGGATTGAGCAGGCCGCCCTGCACCTGCGTCAGGGTCAGCGTTCCGGTGGCGGGGGCGTAGTCGAACACGCTGATGCCCTCGCCGCGGGCATTGCGTTCGCGCGTGGTGCGCGAACCGATGTAAACATGCATGGCGCAAGCCTTTTCGGATGGAAGAGAATCGGCCTTGCGCGCGGCGCCCGGCCTAGGTCAGGATGCCGCGGATGCGGGCCAGGTTGTCCAGCGTGCTGCGCAGGTGCTCCGACAGCGCCGCCGCGGCGTCCTCGTTGCGCTCGCGTTCCAGCAGGTCCAGGATGGCCAGGTGCTGGTCGCAATGCTGGCGATATCGGCTGCGGTCCTGCATGGAGCGATACGAAAGCAGGCGGCGCACGCGGTTCACGCGCTTGATGGTGTCGATGAAGAAGGGATTGCCCGAGGCCTCCACCAGCGATTCGTGGAAACGCACGCCGCGTTCGTGCAATTGATCGGCCGTGTCGGTGGCGATGCCGCCGTCCAGCAGGTGCTGTTCCGCCGCGCGGCAGCGCGCCAGCACGCTTTTCTCGATGCGGAACGTGGGCTCCAGCAGCGCCGCCGGCTCCAGCGCCAGGCGCAGCCGGTAGGATTGCAGCAGGCTGTCGGGCGTCGTCATCATGGACGAGAATTCCCAGCCGTAGCCGGGCCGGCGGTGCGCCCAGCCTTCCTGCGAGACGCGGGCGAGCAGGGCCTGCGTTTGCGCGAGGGTCAGCGCGTAGCGCGCGCGCAGCTGCGCTTCGCTGCATTGCATGGGCAGTTCGCCGCGCAGCAGGTCGTCGGCCAGCTTGAAATAGGATTGCGTGACGATGTCGTCGGCGGCGGGCGGGCGGGGCAGGGCGGGGGTATCCGCCAGCGCCTCGAAATCCCGGCTCAGGAAGTAGCCCCGGTTCGGCTTGCGCGTCACCACGCCGTGCTGTTCCAGGATGCCGAGCGCGTCGTTCACCGGCGAGCGCGACAGCCGCAGCCGGTCGGCGAGCTTCTGCGCCGTCAGGTGCGCGCCTTCGGGCAGGCGCTCTTCCTTGATCAGCTCCAGGATCTTGTTGACGGTGTTGGTTTGGAGGCTCATGGATGGGGTCGGGCCGATTTGATCGTGTCCGACAGGATAGCGGGAATGACGCCGCCCATCCGCAGCAAACGCACTTCCAGCCGAGTTTCCACGGCGGCCACCGCCTCCAGCGTCTCGATTGCGCCGCCGGCGCGCAGGATGCGCACGGGCACGGCCGCGCGCGGCGCCAGGGCGGCGGCCTCGGCGTCGATCTCGATCCGGTCGCCCGGCCGCATGCGCAGGGTGGCGGGCGTGGCGCCCTCGGGCAGGCGCAGGGGCAGGATGCCCATGCCGATGAGGTTGGAGCGATGGATGCGTTCGAAGCTGATCGCCAGCACCGCCCGGATGCCGAGCAGGCGCTGGCCCTTGGCGGCCCAGTCGCGCGACGAGCCCGTGCCGTAACGTTCGCCCGCCAGCAGCACCACGGATTGCCCTGCCCGCGCGTAGCGGCCCGCCGCCACCCAGATCGGTTCGATCGCGCCGCTGGGCGCATGCACGGTGTGGCCCACCGGCGCTTCGGGGCAGAGCAGGTTGACCAGGCTCTTGCTGTAGAAGGCGGCGCGCATCATGACCTGCCAGTTGCCCCGGCGCGAGGCGAAGACGTTGAGATCGTCTCGCGGCTCGCCGCGCTCGACCAGGAAGTCGGCGATCAGGCTGTCCGGCGGGATGGCGCTGGCGGGCGACAGGTGGTCCGTGGTGACGTCGTCGCCCAGCACCAGCAACGGGTGGGCGGCATAGCGGCCCAGCTGCCCGGTTTCGTCCAGCGACGCGAAGGGCGGGCGGCGCAGCGCGGTGGAGGCGGGGTCCCACGGGAAACGGGCGCCGGCGGGCGACTGCAGCGCCTGCCAGGCGGGGTTGGCGCTGGCGATCTCGAAGGCGCCGCGGTAGTCCGCGGGATGCTGGCCCGCGGCCAGGGCCGCGTCGATCTCGGCCGCGTCGGGCCAGAGGTCGCGCAGATGGACGGCGCGGCCGTCGGGCGCGATCTGCACGGGGTCCCGGTCGAGATCGCGTTCGGCATCGCCCGCCAGCGCGAAGGCGATGACCAGCGGGGGCGACATCAGGAAGCCCAGGTCCAGGTCGGGATGGATGCGGCCGGTGAAATTGCGATTGCCCGACAGCACCGCGACGGGATGGACCGCGCCGGCCGCCATGGCCTCGCGCACGGCCGGGGGCAGGGGGCCGGAATTGCCGATGCAGGTGGTGCAGCCGTAGCCCACGATATCGAAGCCCACGGCGGCCAGGTCGTCGAGCAGGCCGGCGCGCGCCAGGTAGCGGGCGGCGGCGGGCGACCCCGGGCCGAGCGAGGTCTTGACCCAGGCGGGCACGCGCAGCCCGGCCTGGCGGGCCTTGCGCGCCAGCAGGCCGGCCGCGGTCAGCAGGCGCGGGTCCGACGTGTTGGTGCAGCTGGTGATGGCGGCGATCGCCACCGGATGGCGGGGCAGGCCGCCCGCGCCGGCCCGCGGCGTGAAGCCCAGCGCTTGCAGCAAGGGACGGGTGGCGCCGTAGGGGTGCAGGTCCTGCGGCCGCTTCGGCCCGGCCACGTGCATCCGCACGCGGTCCAGCGCGATCTCGATCTCGCGCGTATAGCGCGGCGCGGCCTCGGGATCCAGCGCGATGCCGGCGTGCTCGGCGTAGGCGCCGACCAGCGCGATGTGCGATTCGGGCCTGCCCGTCTGGCGCAGGTAGGCCAGGGTTTCGCCGTCGATGGGGAAGTAGCCGGTCGTGGCGCCGTACTCGGGCGCCATGTTGGCCACCACGCAGCGGGTGCCGGCCGACAGGGTGCCGGCGCCGGGGCCGAAGAACTCCACGAACTCGCCGGAGACGCCGATGGCGCGCAGGCGCTGGGTCACGGTCAGCGCGAGGTCGGTGGCGGTGACGCCGGGCGCCAGGGCGCCGGTCAGGCGCACGCCGATGACGTCGGGAATGCGCAGCAGGGTGGGCATGCCGAACATGACCGTCTGCGCCTCCAGCCCGCCCACGCCCCAGCCCAGCACGCCGATGCCGTTGATCATGGGCGTGTGGCTGTCCGTGCCGATCATCATGTCCGGATGCAGGGCGATCCCGTCGGCGCCTTCCTGGCGGCAGACCACGGTGGCCAGCTGTTCCAGGTTGAGGGTGTGCATGATGCCGGTGCCCGGCGGATGGATGCGCACGTTGGACAGCGCCTGCGAGGCCCAGCGCAGGAACCGGTAGCGTTCCGCGTTGCGGCGCAGTTCCAGGTCCAGGTTGAGCTTCGCCGCGTCGGGGCGGGCGTAGGCCTCCACCGCCAGCGAATGGTCCACCGACACGTCCACGGGCAGCACGGGGTTGAGCGCGCCGGGATCGGCGCCGGCCTCGGCCAGGGCGTCGCGCATCGCGGCGATGTCGACCAACGCCGGCGTGCTGGTGGTGTCGTGCATCAGCACGCGCCCCGGCTGGAAGGCGATCTCGGCTTCGCTCGTGCCGTGCTCCAGCCAGCCGAACAGCGCGGCCACCGCCGCATCGCGCTCGGCGTCCCGCATGTTGCGCAGCGCATTTTCCAGCAGCAGCCTCAGCACCACCGGCAGGCGGAGGTAGGCCGCGCCATAGGCGCCCGGCAGGTCCGGGTAGGTGTACCGGGCGCCGTCCAGCGTGAAGCTGGCCAGGGAAGGCAGGGCATTGGTGTTTTCCATAGCTGCCATTTTTGCATATTGAATCTATAAAATGCAATTAAGTAAAAACCCGGCCGGCCATCCAGGCGGGCCGCAAAGGAGACTCACCATGCACGCAATCCGTACCTTGGCCGCCGCGGCGGCCCTGGCGTTCGCCTCGGCGACCCCGCTCCATGCCGCCGAGCCGGCCGGGGGCCGCCCCGTGACCCTGATCGTGCCCTTCGCCGCCGGCGGCGGGGTCGACGGGATGGGCAGGCTGCTGGCCGAGCGGCTGCGCGCGGAAATGCCGCAGGGCGTGGTGGTCGAGAACAAGCCCGGCGCCAGCGGCATGCTGGGCGCGCAGACGGTGGTGCGCTCCGCGCCGGATGGAACGACCCTGCTGCTGGGCTCGGCGGGCGAAACCGCGATCAATCCGCTGGTGTTCAAGAGCAAGATGCAATACCAGCCGGACAAGGACCTGGCGCCGATCGCGCTGATCGCCCGCGTGCCCAACGTGCTGGTCGCCAATCCCAAGCTGCCCGTGTCCAGCGTGGAGCAACTGGTCGCCTACGGCCGCGCCCATCCGGACCGGCTGACCTACGCCACCAGCGGGGTGGGCAATCCGCAGCATCTGAACGGCGAGCTGCTGCAATCGCTGGCCGGGATCAAGATGGTGCACGTGCCGTACAAAGGCGCCTCCGCGCAACTGGTGGACGTGGCCGCCGGCAGCGTGGACCTGACGTTCGTCAGCCTGGCCGGCGCCCTGCCGTTCATCAAGAGCGGCAAGGTCAAGCCGCTGGCCGTCACCTCCGCCAAGCGCGCGTCGTTCGCGCCCGACATCCCCGCGGTGGCGGAGTACCCCCCCTTGGCGGACTACGCGCTGGAAAACTGGTTCGGCGTGTTCGTGCCGGCCGCCACGCCGGCGGACGTGCAGCGCAGGCTGGCCGAGTCCATCGGCCGGGCGCTGCGCGACGAGAAGCTGGCGGCCGGCCTGCGCGACCTGGGCGGCGAGGCGCAGGTCATGAGCCAGGACGAATTCCGCGAGTTCATCAAGGCGCAGACGGCGGTGTTCGCCAAGGTCGTGTCGGAGGGCGGCATCACGGCGGAAAACTGAGCGGCCATCGCGCCGGGGAGGCCAGGGCCCGCGCGAGGCGTCTTTCGGGGTGAACGGGCCCCGGCCCGCTTGAAGTATGCTTACCCGCTTCCTGCTTCTTCCCCGGTTTGCCGCAATGACTGACTTTCCCTTTGACGCCGTGCTGTTCGATTGCGACGGCGTGCTGGTCGATTCCGAACCCATCACCAGCCGCGTGCTCACGCAAATGCTCAACGAGCTGGGCTGGGACATCGCGCACGAAGAAACCATGCGCATCTTCACGGGGAAGGCAGTCAGGGACGAATTGCCGCTGATCGAAGCCCGCACCGGCGCCACCCTCGGCCCGGACTGGTTCACCCAGTTCCGCGAGCGGCGCAACGACGCGCTGGACCGCGACCTTCTGGAAATCCCCGGCGCGCCGCAGGCGGTGCGAGCCTTGCACGGAAGGCTGGAGGGACGCATCGCCGTCGCCTCGGGCGCCGACCGTCGCAAGGTGGAGCTGCAATTGGCCAAGGTGGGCATCGCCGACTGCTTCGACGGGCGCGTCTTCAGCGGCCACGAAATGCCGCGCAGCAAACCCCATCCCGACGTGTATCTTGCCGCGGCCGAGGCGCTGGGCGTGGACCCGCGGCGCTGCGCCATCGTGGAGGACACGGTGACGGGCGCGACCGCGGGGGTGGCGGCGGGCGCCACCGTGTTCGGCTACAGCCCCGATGCCAACGGCCACAGCGGCGCCGAGGCGCTGCGCGGCGTGGGCGTGGCCCACGTGTTCACCGATATGAATCACCTGCCGGCGCTGCTGGCCGGCTGGCGCGCGGCCTGAACGCGCGCCGCTCCCGGAACGCGCCTCAGCGCGGGTGGTTGGCGTACTGTTCGCCGCCGTCCAGGTCGATCACGGTGCCGCTCAGGTAGCCCGCGCGCGGCGAGGCGCCGAAGACGATCATGTCGGCCACTTCCTCGGGCTCCATCAGGCGGCCGAAGGGCAGGTCCGACAGGGTTTCCTGCCAGCGGCTTTCGTCGCCCCAGCGGGCCTGGGCGCGCTGCTTGGCCAGCGTCAGCACGCGGTCGGTGCGGGTGCGCGAGGGATTGACGCCGAAGACCCGCACGCCATGGCGCGGCGCCTCGCCGCCCAGGGCGCGGGTGAAGGCGATGAGCGACGCGTTGGCCGCCGCGCCGCAGATGTAGTCGGCGCGCGGCGCCGATCCGGCCATGCCGATGATGTTGGCGATGACGCCCGCGCCCGCTACGCGCATGCGCGGATAGTAGTGGCGCGCCAGCGCGATGTAGCCATGCACCTTCAGTTCCCAGCCGGCGCGCCAGCGCTCGTCCTGCACCTGGTCGAGCGAGCCGCCGGGCACCGCGCCGGCGTTGTTCACCAGGATGTCGATGTCGCCGGCCTCCTGGCTCAGGCGTTCCACCGCGCCGGGCTGCGCCAGGTCCAGCGTATGCGCGCGGGCCTGCCTGCCGGTCTGCGCGCCGATGGCTTGCGCGGCGGCGCTCAGGGCGGCGTCGTCGCGCGCCACCAGGATGGGCTCGGCGCCTTCGCGGGCGAAGGCGATGGCACAGGCCAGGCCGATGCCCTTGGATGCGCCCGTGATGAGCACGCGTTTACCGCCAAGCTGCAAATCCATGAAACCCTCCGATCGATTCACGGCCCGCGCCGCCGCGGGTCACCAGGGAAGGTTGTAAACCAGTTGTGCCCATATGTGCCAGTGCATGCGCGGCGCAGCGGCCGGCGCGCGCCGCCTGCTATGCTGCTTTCACCATTTCCCTCAAGGAGGCGGCGATGGCGGAAGTCTGGCTGGAAATCTGGTCCACGGTGCGCAGCGAGTTCGCCGACATCCCCGACGCCGGCGAAGCGACCCGCATCGTGCTTCGCCTGGGCGTGGCCGTGTGCCTGGGCGGGCTGCTGGGCTACGAGCGCGAGCGCAGCGGCAAGGCGGCGGGATTGCGCACCCACATGCTGGTGGCGCTGGGGGCCGCGATATTCGTGCTGGTGCCGCTGCAGGGCGGCATGGAAGTGGGCGACCTGAGCCGGGTGCTGCAGGGCGTGATCGCCGGCATCGGCTTCCTGGGCGCGGGGGCCATCATCAAGCTCGGCGACGAGCGCGAGATCCACGGGCTGACGACCTCGGCCAGCATCTGGATGACGGCCGCGATCGGCGTGGCGGCGGGCATGGGGCGCGAGGCCACCGCCGTCGTCAGCACGCTGATGGCGCTGTTCGTGCTGGCCGTGCTGCGCCGCGTCGAGGCGCGCATTTCCGCCAAGCAGGGAAACCGGGTGATTTCGCCGGGCTCGGAATAGCCGGCGCGCGGGCGGCGTCAGCTGCCGCCGGAGACGTCGATGAACGAACCGCTGGTGTAGCCCGCCTCGTCCGAGAACAGCCACATCACGGCGCCCGCGACTTCCTCCACGGTGCCGCCGCGGCGCAGCGGTATGGCGCCTTTCAGCCGGTCCACGCGGCCCGGCTCGCCGCCGCTGGCGTGCATGTCGGTGTAGATGGTGCCGGGGCGCACGCCGTTGACGCGTATGCCCTCCGGCGCCACTTCCTTGGACAGGCCGATGGTCATCGTGTCCATCGCGCCCTTGGAGGCGGCGTAATCCACGTACTCGTTGGGCGAGCCCAGGCGCGCGGCGGCCGAGGACACGTTGACGATGGCGCCGCCCTGGCCGCCATGGCGCGTCGACATCCGGCGCACGGCTTCGCGGGCGCACAGGAACGCGCCGACCACGTTGGTGGCCAGGATGCGCTGCAGGCGCTCGGCGGTCATGCTGTCGACGCGCATCTGCTTGTCCAGGATGCCCGCGTTGTTCACCAGCGCGTCGATGCGGCCCAGCTCTTCGTCCAGCGCGCGGAACATGCGCACCACCTGCGCCTCCTGGGAGACGTCGGCCTGCAGCGCGATGGCGCGCCCGCCTGCGCCGCGGATCTCGTCGACCACCGCCTGCGCGGCGTCGGCCCGGGCGTGATAATTGACGGCCACCGCGTAGCCGCGGCGGGCGGCCAGCCTGGCGATGGCGGCGCCGATGCCGCGGCTGCCGCCGGTGACGAGCATGACTTTGGACATGGCGTTTCCCTGGTCGGATTGCAGGAACGGCGGGCCCGCGCTGCGGGGGCGCCGGATTACGGCTTCATTTGTACCAGCACGAATTCGTTGCCGTACAGGTCGATGAAATGGGCGTACACGGTGGCGGCCTCGTGCACGGGTTCGCGGGTGAAGCGCACGCCCCGGGCGGCGAAGCGGGCGTGGTCGCGCACCACGTCGTCGGTATGGAATACGCCTACCGGCTGGCCGCCGGTCTGGTCGCCGACGCGGTCGCGCTGCGCCTGGGTGAGCGCCTGCAGCAGCCAGACGCCCACCGAGGGTTGTTCGGGCAGGCGCAGGTGCACATAGCGTTGCGGGCCCACGGGCAGATCCGCGTAGACCTCCATCTCCAGTTTGTCGCGGTAGAAGGCGATGGCGGTGTCGTAATCGTTCACGAGCAGGACGAGACGGCCCAGCGAATGCATGTCAGGTTTCTCTTTCAGAGGTTGAGCTTGCGGCTATGCTAACCCGTAAGACGGGGCCCATCCGTCATTCGGCCTCCCGCAGCAGGCGCAGGCCCACCAGCGGGTAGCGGGTTTCCTGCGTATTCCAGTTGCGGAACGAGGCCCGCGTGTACAGCGCCCAGGTGTGCCAGGAGCCGCCCCGCCGCACGCGCACGTTGCCGCTGGCCGGCCCTTGAGGGTCGTCCACGGGCGAATGCGCGTAGTAATCCTCGCCGTACCAGTCCGACACCCATTCCCACGCGTTGCCGTGCATGTCGTACAGGCCGAAGGCGTTGGGCGCGTAGCTGGCGACCGGCGCGGTGAAGGCATGGCCGTCGCCGCGCGGCGAGGCGAAAGCGGCCCAGCGGGTCCAGAACGGGGCGGCCTGAGCGTCGAAGCCGTTGCCCGCGTCCGGCATGCCCGCGGGGTCGTCGCCGTTCTGGTAGCGGGTGCGCGTGCCGGCGCGGCAGGCGTACTCCCATTCGGCCTCCGTGGGCAGGCGGTAGACCTTGCCTTCGCGCTGGGTGAGCCAGCGCGCCAGCGCGGCGGCGTCGTTCCAGCTGATGTTCACGACGGGGTGGTCGTCGCCTTGGGCGAAGCCCGGGTTGCGCCACGAGTAGCGGCGGTCGCGCCCTTCGAAGGCGTCGCCGCTCTCGGATTTCTCGGGGTCGTATTGCGCGTTGTAGCCGTAGCCTCCGGTTCCGTCGGCCTCGGATTCGGGCACGTAGCCGGAGGCTTCGATGAAGCGGCGGAACTGCCCCACGGTGACTTCGGTGCGCTCCAGGTAGAACGGGCGGGTGATGCGGACGGTGTGCACCGGCGCCTCGTCGGCCAGTTGGGCGTAGCGGTCGGGCGGGTACTGGGGGTAGGCGCGGGCCAGCGACTCGGGCGATTCGTCGCTGCCCATCTGGAACGTGCCGGCGGGGATGAGCAGGAACGTCATCCCCAGGGAATTCTCGATCCGGGCCGGGGGCGGTTCGGCGGACCAGGACGGGGCCGCGATCAGGAGGGACAGCAAGGCCTGCAGGGAGCGTGTACGCATGGGAGTCCGGGGCGCGGGGCGGGGAGGTGCGCAATGGTAGAGCCGGCGCGGCGGGCCGGCCAGTGGCGGACAACCCTCATGCCCGGCGGGCCCGTCAGCCGGCCTTGCGGATGGTGAAGTTGATGCGCGCGCTGCCTAGGCGGGGATGCGGCAGGTCCTTCAAGGGCAGCACGCCGTGGTAGCGCAGCCGGTCCGCGCCGCCCCAGACCACCACGTCGCCATGGAAGAGCGGGGTGCGCGAGGCCCGGTCGCCGCGCGCGTCGCCGCCGAACAGGAAGACGGCGGGCATGCCCAGCGACACCGACACGATGGGCGCGCTGTAGTCGCGCTCGTTGCGATCCTGGTGCAGCGACAGCCGCGATCCCGGCGCGTACCGGTTCACCAGGCAGGCGTCCGGCGCGAAGCCGGGAAAGCCGGCCTCGTCCGCGGCGGCCCGCGCCAGTTCGACGAAGGCGTCGGGCATGTCGGGCCACGGCTGGCCGGACAGCGGGTCCTGGCGGGTATAGCGGTAGCCGCGGGCGTCGCTGGTCCAGCCCAGGGCGCCGCAGTTGGTCAGCGCCACCGACATGGTGTAGCCGCCAGGCGTTTCCATGTGGCGAAAGGGCGAGCGCGCCGTCACGGCGTCGACCCCGGCGAGCAGCGCCTCGACCCGCGGCAGGGCGAAGCCGCGCAGCACCACCGACTGCGGGCCGAGCGCGACGCGGCCGGCCTGCGCGGGGGCGTCGTCGCCGAAGAGGTCCAGGTTCGAGGCCATGTCCGGCCGCCTACAGCAGCGGCTCCAGGGGCAGCAGCGATACGAACCACAGCGACATGCGCTGCCACAGGGTGGTGCCGGGCTCGGTGTCGTGGCGGATGGTCTGGTCGCCGCGCTGTTCCAGCCAATAAAGCCGGCCCTTGTCGTCCAGGCAGACGCGGTAGGCGGCGGTGGGGATCTCGCGGTCGAAGGCCTCGGCGATGCGGCCGGCCAGCGTGGGGCTGTCGATGACGAAGCCCAGTTCGGTGTTCAGCCTGGCCGAGCGGGGATCGAAATTGAACGAGCCCACGAAGATCCGCCGCCCGTCGACGGCGAAGGTCTTGGCGTGCAGGCTGGAGCCGGAACTGCCGAAGGGGCCCATGCTCTTGTTGCGCTCGACCTCGGCGGACATGCGCTTCATTTCGAAGAGTTCGACGCCGCTGGCCAGCAGGTCCTTGCGGCGCTTGGCGTAGCCGGAATGCACCACCGCGACGTCCGTGGCTTCCAGCGCGTTGGTCAGCACCTTGACCTTGACGCCGCTTTGCGCCATCTGCGCGAAGGCCTGGGTGCCGCTGGCCGTGGGCACGAAGTAGGGCGACACCAGTTCCAGGTCCGTGGCGGGCGTGCCCACGATCTCGTGCAGCTGGTGCGGCAGCATCGCCTCGGGCGGCGCGGTGCCGAGCGTCTTGCGCGGATCGTCGCTCACCATGCGCGTGTCGGCCCATTCCAGCGTCAGCTCGCCCTGCAGCAGTTGCCGGATGAAGGGCAGCTTGCGCATGGCGGCGGCATAGGCCGCCGCCTCGGGCGAACGTTCCACCTGCGTGGCCGCCTGTGCCAGCGCTTCGAGGCGGCCGGGCGCGGGCTGCTTCAGCAGGCGGTCCACGGGGTAGGCGGAGTCGCTGGCCCAGTAGCGGTCGAAATCGGTGGACACGTCGTTGACGGCGGCGCCGATGGCCAGCACGTCCAGGTCGGTGAAGAGCACGCCGCTGGCCGCCCCGAAATACTCGTCGCCGACGTTGCGGCCGCCGATGATGGTGGCCTGGTTGTCGGCGGTGAAGGACTTGTTGTGCATGCGGCGGTTCAGCCGGCTGAAGTCAGTGACGTAGCCCAGCGGCTTGGGCCAGCGCAGCACGAAGGGGTTGTACAGCCGGACCTCGATATTGGGGTGCGCGTCCAGCGCGGACAGCTCGTCGTCCAGCCCCGAGGTGCCGTTGTCGTCCAGCAGCAGCCGCACCCGCACGCCGCGCTCGGCGGCTTCGTGCAGGGCTTCCAGCAGCATGGTGCCCGTCATGTCCTTGTGCCAGATGTAGTACTGCACGTCCAGGCTGCTGTGGGCCGCGCGCGCCAGCATCATGCGCGCGGCGAACGCATCGTAGGCGTCGGGCAGCGGGTGGATGCCGGACTTGCCGGGATGGGCGGCCGCCATCGGCGCGATGGCCCGGCCCAGCGGGGTGGCTTGCGACGCCTCGGGCGTGAGGGCGCGCGATTCGCTGCGTTTGTCCAGGGTGGGCAAGCCGCAGCCGCTCAGGAAGCTCAGGCAGAGGGCGGTCATGATCAGGGGTTTGGCCAATTGCATGACCCGTATTGTGCCGAAATCGCGGCTCGGGCCGGGGGAGAAACTTGACGGTTTTCCGTATTTGAGAGAAATTCTCTTATATGGAAAAAACAAACCCCGCCGATGCCGGCCTGGACCGGCGCATCGCCGACCGGCTCAAGGCCCTGCGCCAGGAGCGCGGCTGGTCCCTGGACGAACTCGCGAGCCGCGCCGGCGTCAGCCGCGCCACGCTGTCGCGGCTGGAGAACGCCGAGGTCAGCGCCACCGCCAGCGTGCTCGGCAAGCTGTGCGCCGCCTATGGCTTGACCATGTCGCGCCTGATGCGCATGGTCGAGGACGAATTCTTGCCGCTGGTGCCCCAGCAGGCGCAGGCCGTATGGGTGGACGACAGCGCGGGTTTTCGCCGCCGCTCGGTGTCGCCGCCGGCGCAGCAGCTGGCGGGCGAGGTGCTGGCCTGCGAACTGGATGCCGGCGCGCGCATTGCCTATGAGCGCTCGCCGCGGCCGGGCCTGGAGCACCACCTGCTGATGCTGGAAGGCGAACTGGCCATCGCCGTCGACGGCCAGGCCTACCGCCTCGGCCCGGGCGATTGCCTGCGCTACCAGCTGTCCGGCGCCAGCGAATTCTCCACCCCGCCGCACAGCGGCGCCCGCTACCTGCTTTTCATCGTCTGAGCCCGCCATGCCCGAATCGAATCTTGAATTGACGCTGTTGTCGGCGGACGCCGCCGAGGCTTTGCTGGCGGAGCTGGCCGGCCTGCTGCACGCCTGCGTGGAGGGCGGCGCCAGCGTCAGCTTCGTCCTGCCGTACTCGCCGGAGGACGCGCGCGCGTTCTGGCAGGCCAAGGTATTGCCGGCCATTGCCGACGGCACGCTGGCGCTCTGGGTGGCCCGCCAGGACGGGCGGGTCGCCGGGTCGGTGCAGCTGGATTGCGATACGCCGCCCAATCAGCCGCACCGCGCCGAAGTGCGCAAGCTGCTGGTGCATCCCGATTTCCGCCGCCGCGGCATCGCCCGCGCGCTGCTGCGCGAAGCCGAGGCGCTCGCGGTCCGCCGGGGGCGCAGCCTGATCACGCTGGACACGCGCACGGGAGACAGCGCGGAGCCGCTGTACGCGTCGATGGGTTACCGGACGGTGGGCGTGATCCCGGGGTTCAGCCGCGATCCGCGCGACGCGGGCAGGCTGGACGGCACGACGATCATGTACAAGCCGCTGTGACCGGCCAGGGGGGCGGTCAGGCCAGGGGCTTGATGCCCACGCTGTAGGGAGGGGCGTTGCCGCGCGCGGCGGCCTTGATCTTCAGCATCGAGCCGCCGGGGGTGAACTCGAATTCCTGGTAGGGCACTTCGAACCATTGGTGGAAGCTGGTGCGCGAGAATTCCGGCACCCAGACCTTGGCGCGCTTCGGATCGCAGTGGAATTCCACGAGCGTGCGGTCGATGCCCAGCGGCCGGGTGTTGCCGATGCGGTAGCTGACTTTCAGCTCGGCGCGTTCGGTCGCGCCGGGGCGCCAGCTCAGGCCGATGGATTCCATGAAATGTTCGATCGCCTCAATGCCGCGATACATAGCTGACTCCGGATGCGGACGGACGCCGGGCGCCCGCCAAGAAAAACGTCCCTGCCAACGTCGTGGCGGGAAAACAGACGGATTATCCGTCATTCCCGGCCCGGCTGCCCGGCGGGAAGCCGCGCGTCGGCGCCCTGCCTGCCGTCCCGCGGCTTGCATCCTCTCAATCGCCGCCATTGAGTAAAGCAAATGGACGCGCCGCGCCATGGCCCGCACCATGGCGGCTAGGTCCTCTATAAGACCGGCGGCATCCGCGCCGGTCCGGACGCCATATTCAAGGAGTCGTCATGGCGAATTTCATACTTGCATTGGTCAACGCGGAACTCTCCCTCTTCGGCGTCGCGACGCCGGCCGAGCCGGTCTCCGAACCCGCCGAGGCGGACGCGGGAACCGCGCCGCGCTTCGACAGCGAGCACTACCGCAGCGCCCTGGGCTGAGGGCGCGCCGGATCGCAACGGCGCAGGAATAGGCAGATTTCACGCAAGAACGAGCCTGTACGCCCGGGCTCGCGATTCTTACCATCCCTACACGGAATCGGAGACCGCCGCGCAGTCGGCGGCGGCCCCGGTCCGCCAGACATGCCGGCATGCGGCCGGCATGGCAAGCAAGGGAAGGGAATCGCATGAATACCGAGAAAATCTGGTTGGTGACGGGCGCGTCGGCGGGGCTGGGCCTGATCCTGGTGAAACTGCTGCTGGCGCAGGGGCACAAGGTGGCCGCGACGTCCCGCGATGGCGATGCGCTGCTGGACGCCGTGGGCGCCAAGCTGGAAGGCAGTTTCCTGCCGCTGACGGCGGACCTGGCCGACGAGCGCCAGGCCCGGCGCGCGGTGGATGCCGCGGTCACCGCTTTCGGCGGGCTGGACGTGGTGGTCAACAACGAGGGCCATGGCCTGCGAGGCGCGCTGCACAGCCTGTCGGATGATGCGCTGCGCGGCCATTTCGACGTGAATGTGTTCGGCATGCTGAACGTGCTTCGCGCCGCCTTGCCGCGCCTGCGCGCGCAGCGCGGCGGACACGTGTTCAATATTTCGTCCATCCTGGGATTCGACGGCGGCTGCGAAGAATGGGGCGCCTACAGCGCCACCAAGTTCGCCGTCAGCGGCCTGACCGAGGCCCTGGCGGCGGAGGCGGCGGCGGATGGCATCCGCGTGTCGCTGGTGTATCCGGGCGCGATGCGCGCGACGGACGCGCCGGAAACCGCGGCGCGCCTTGCGCAGGGCCGCGAGGCGGGCGACCCGGCCAAGATGGCGCAGGCGCTGATCAACGCCGCCCAGGCGCAATACGCGCCGCTGCACCTGTTCCTGGGGCGCGACGCGTTCGACCAGGCGCGCGCCAAGATCCATTCGGTGCAGCAGGAACTGGCGCGCTGGCGCGAGATGTCGGTGTCCATCGGTTTCGCCGACGAGCGGCGGCTGGCCGCCTAGCGCCGCCCGCGGGCGCCGGGCCGCGCTAGGCGGCGAGGCCGCGCGCGGCCTGGTATGCGCCCAGGATGGCCAGGCTGATCATGAAGCAGAGCTTGAACGTGCGCGCCGAGAGCCTCGCGCGCAACCACTGGCCCAGGGCCATGCCGGCCAGCGCGGGCAGCAGCATGAGAAGGGACGCGCCCGCGGCCCCGGGCGTGTAGCCGCCATTGAGCCAGAGCCCCGCGGCCAGCGCCACGGTGGAGACCGTGAACGAAATTCCCATGGCCTGTATCAGGCCGTCCTTGCCCAGGTTCAGCGCCTGCAGGTAGGGCACGGCGGGGATGACGAACACCCCGGTGGCCGCCGTGATCACGCCGGTGACGGCGCCGACCGCGGCGCCCAGCCAGCCCTCGTGCCGGGCGGGCATCCTTGGCGGCGAGCCGAACAGGCCCCAGGCGGCATAGGCCACCAGCGCCACGCCCAGGCAGACGCCGGCCCAGCGGCCGGAAGGCGCGCCCAGCGCCAGCGCGCCGGCGATCGTCCCGGCGCAGATGCCCGCCTGCATGCCGGCGATGCGGCGCAGGGTCGCGGGGAACGTCGGCCAGGGCCGCGCCTGCCACAGGTTGGTGATGAGCGAGGGCACGATGAGCAGGGCCGCGGCCTGGGCCGGCGCCATGATCAGCGCCAGCATGGCCATGGAAATGGTCGGCAGCCCCAGCCCGACCACGCCCTTCACCACCCCGGCAAGGATGAATACGCCGATGGTGGCGGCAAGCAGCGCGGGCGTGCCGCCCGGCAATGCGTCGAACGGATTCATGGCGCCTCGCACGGGGCGGTGTAGGCATCGCCTCGCGGGCGGCCGAACAGGGCGTAGGCCGTGTCGGCCGTTCCCCCGGCATCCTGGCGCGCCGCGCGCAGCAGCCACAGCCGCCCTTCGCACAGATCGGCGGCGAGGGCGGAACCGTAGAGCGCGGGGGCGCCGATCAGCGCCATGCCCAGCATGCGCTGGGCCGGCGCGTGGCCGCCGCGGGCCGAGGCGCGCAGCCATTGCGCCATGGCGGCATAGTCGCCGAGCGTCTGGGCTTCGAGCGCCAGCGCGTACTGCTGCGCCGGCGTGATCGGCGGGCCGAGTTCGTTTCCGGCTTCGGCCATGCCTGAGGCATGCAGTGTCAATGCCATCAGGGCCATTGCCGGCCATCGCGCCACGACGTGGCCTGTCTTCAGGATACTCATGATTTTCCCCGGGAAAATGGGCAGGAACCCATTGTGCGGCCCGGCGGTGCCGATCCGGGATCGGGAAGTTGCGTAGCCAGGCTATGGGAGAGCCTGAGGCTTGCGTGCTACGCTTTCCGCATGCGATTCGACCTCACCGACCTGCGGCTCTTCCTCAACGTGCAGGAAACGGGCTCCATCACGGCCGGCGCCCGGCGCTCCCACATGACGCTGGCCTCCGCCAGCGAACGCGTCCGCGGCATGGAGGACGCGCTGGGCGTGCCGCTGCTGTTGCGCGGTCCGCGCGGCGTCGAGCCCACGCCGGCGGGCCGTACCCTGGCACACCACGCCCGCGTAGTGCTGGCGCAGATGGACCGCATGCGCGGCGAACTGGACCACTACGGACAGGGAATGAAGGGGCTGGTGCGGGTGCTGTGCAACACCACCGCGCTCAGCGAATACCTGCCGCCGGTGCTGGGCGCCTTTCTCAAGGACCATCCCCGCGTCTCCGTCGACCTGGAGGAACGCCTGAGCCATGAGATCGCCGACGCGCTGCGCGCGGGCGCCTGCGACATCGGCGTGCTGGCCGACTCCGCCGACCTGCACGGGCTGCGCACGACCCCGTTCCGGCACGATCCCCTGAGCCTCGTGGTGCCGGCGGACCACCCGCTGGCCGGGCAGTCCGCCGTCATGCTGGCGGACGTGGCGGACCAGGAGTTCGTGGGGCTGGTCGAAGGCAGCGCCTTGCAGGAGCACATCGCCCATCATGCGCGGCGCGACGGCAAGGTCTTGTCCTACCGCGTGCGGTTGCGCAGCTTCGACGCCGTGTGCAGGATGGTGGGGCAGGGGGTGGGCATCGGCATCGTGCCCCGCGTGGCCGCGGCGCGCTACGGGCGCGCGGCGGGCGTGCGGCGCGTGGTCCTGGCCGACGACTGGGCCGCGCGCGACCTGGTGCTGTGCGTGCGGGACACGCTTCCCGCCTATGCGGCCGAGCTGGTGGACTACGCCCTGCGCGATGCGCCCGTCCCGCGGGGCGCCGGGGCGAAGGCGCGCAATGATCGCGCCGGACCCCCAGGGCCCGTGCGAGGCTCCTTTTAGTGTTAACAGGCCCTAGACGCGGGCCGGTCCCGGCGTTAGCGTTGAACCCTCGTCCTTCCGCCCGCGGTTCCTCACGCGCCCGCCATGCCCGCCGATCCGTCCCTCGTCGCCCCGCCCCATGCCCCCGATCCGCTGGTCTGCAACGGCGCGGCGTTGCGCAAGGCCACCCGGCGGGTGTCGCAGCTGTATGACGCGGTGCTGGCGCCTTGCGGCCTGAAGGTGTCGCAGCACTCGATCCTGATGCACATCGCGCGGGCCGGCACGCCGTCGATGACGGACCTGGCGCGGGCGATGGTGCTGGATCGGTCCGCGCTGGCCCACAATCTCAAGCCGCTGGAGCGCGACGGCTATGTGCAGACTTCGCGCGACCCGTTGGACGGCCGCAGCCGCCGCGTGGCGCTGACCGACGCGGGGCGCGCCAAGCTGGCGGAATCCCGGCGCCTGTGGCGCGAGGCGCAGCGCCGCTTCGAGTCGGCCTATGGCGCCGACCGCGCCACCGCCCTGCGGCGCTCGCTGGCCGAGATTTTCTCCGAGGAGTTCGCGCTGGCCTTCAGCCGCGGCTAGCGGCGGGCGCGGGCCGTTCCCAGGATCGCGACGGCGCCCAGCACGCAAGCCATGCCGTACAGTTGCTGCGCGGCCAGGGACTCGCCCAGCAGGCCGGCGGCCAGCGCCACCGCCGACACCGGAGCCAGCGCGGTGAAGAGCGCGGCTTCCGCGCCCCGCACCCGGGCCGAGCCCGCATACCAGAGCACGAAGCCGCCCACCGTGGGCACCAGCGCGTAATAGGCCGTCGCCGCCAGGGCGGGGACGGACAGGGACAGCGTCCAGGGCGCCTCGGCGAGGCTGGCCAGGGCCGAAAAGGCGAGGCCGAAAGCGGCCATGACGGCCGAGAGCGCCAGCGGCGCCACCGGCATGCGCAACCGCTTGTTGAGCAGGATGAACAACCCCTCGCACAGCACCGCGCCCAGGATCAGCGCATTGCCCGCGAGCGACGAGTCGCCGCCGCCGGCGGCATGGCGCGTCATGAGCCAGACGCCGAAGCCCGCCGCGGCGATGGCGGCCAGCGTGGCCTTGCCCGGCCGCTCGCCCAGCAGCAGGATGGCGATCGCTGCCGAGACCAGGGGCAGGGTGCCCAGGATGATGCCGCCGTCCACCGCGGAGGCGCGCTGCAGGCCCGCGATCAGCAGCGCGGTGTAGCCCACGCTGCCGGCGATGGCCTGCGCCGCCAGCAGCAGCCAATCGCGGCGGTCCAGCCGCGGCAGCCGCGCGCCGGTCAGCGCCATCAGCAGGCCGAAGCACGGCAGCGCCACGGCGAATCGCAGGGCGGTCGCGGTGAAGGGCGGCAGGCCCGTTCCGATGATCTTGCTGGCGACCACGGTGCTGCCCACCAGCACCATGGCGGCCGCGAGGTAGAAATAGCCTTGAGTCCGGCTGTTCATGGCCCGTCCGCATCCTTCGTCGAGAAAAGCCGCAGCGTAGGCCGCGGCGCGCGGCGGGGTCTTGAACGAAATTGCGGGGATCAGCCGGCGGCCTGGGCGTAGCGCCCCGGCGAGAGGCCGTAGGCGCGAACGAACAGCCGCGTCATGTGGCTCTGGTCGGCGAAGCCGCCGGCGGCCGCGGCCTCGGCCAGCGCCGTTCCGCCCCGGATCAGGCTGCGCGCCAGCAACAGCCGGCGCTGCACCTGGTAGGCGTGCGGCGTCAGGCCGGTGGCCCGGGTGAAGGCGCGCAGCACTTGATAGCGGCTCAGGCCGCTGGCCGCGGCCAGGTCGGCCAGCGACAGCGCGGCGGCCGGATCGTCGTCGATCAGGCCGCGGGCATGGCGGATGGCGTCGGGGACGGCGCGGGGCGCGCGCCGGCCGGCATCGGGGAGGGGCGCGCCGGCCCGGGCCAGTATGCGCAGCAGCAGGGCGTCGCAGGCCAGCGGCGCGGCGCCGGCCGTCGCCTGCGCGTAGAGCGCCAGCACGTCGCGGGCCAGCGCGGGATGGTCCTGGGCGGGGTGTTCGAATTCATAGGCGCGCCCGCCGGCTCGGAGCGCGTCGGCGGCGTCGGCCACCACTTCCGGATCGAGGTACAGCATCTGCCAGGCGCGCACGCCGTCGCCCAGCGGGGCGCCGTCGTGCACTTCGCCGGGATTGACCGTGATGACGTGGCCGGGGCCGGCCTGGACCTGCCCGCGGCCGCTGTGCGATACCTGGGCGCCCTGGCGGATGACGCCGATGCCGAACTGCTCGTGCGTGTGCCGCGCGAAGGCGTGCCGGCTGTGCGCGGCAACGGCCTGCACGCCGGCGAGCGCGCTGCGGTGCATGACGAACTGGCCTGGGCTCATGGGGAAGGCGCGGAAGAGGGCTTGCGGGCAGTATCGCCCGCGCGGCCCCGCGCGATCAAGCTGGGGCCTGTTAACAGGCCCTAGTGCAGCCCGTTCCAGCGGGCCACGGCGGGTTCCGCCGCCGCCCATTTCCACTGGCCGCCGGGCTGGCGGCAGATCAGGCTGGCATAGGCGGGCGCGGGCGCGTCCTCCTGCTCCACCGTGAACAGCACTTCCCGGCAGCGGGTCAGCGGCGTATCGATGTCGCGCACCACCTGGATGCCGCCGCGTTCGTTGCCCACCGGCAGCGCGTGGCGGATCTGCCATTGCCGGACCTGGCCGATGGGCAGTTCGCCCGCGGCATTGGCCATGACATTCTGCTGGTCGTTCTTCCATTCGCGCAGGACGTACTTCACGCTGGCGTCGACCGCCGCCTGAACCGTGACGCCGATGGCGTAGCCGGCCACCGGATTGGCCGTGGCGGCGCCGCTGACGGTGCCGACCACGGCGCCGGTCGCGCCGCCGATGGAGGAACTCTGGCATCCGGCCAGTCCCAGGCTGGCGGCCGCCGCCAGCAAACAGGCTGCGCGCATCACTGCAGGGAACCCCAGCGCGCGGTCGCCGGTTCGGCGCTGGCCCAGCGCCACTGCGCGCCGTCCCGGCAGACGGTGGTGACGTAGAACTCGCGCGCCGGCGGCGCGCCGGCCTTGTCGGCGGGGGTGTCGATGGAGAACACCACTTCCTTGCACTCCAGGTCCACGCCGCCGATCAGCCGGCTGACCGTGACCTGGCCTTGCGCGTCGCTCTCGATGGGGAGCTGGTGCTCGACCCGCCAGCTGGCGACTTTGCCTACCGCCAGCGGGCCGGCGGCCATGGCGATCGCATCCTGTTCTTCGCCGCGGGTCTTGCGTTGCGCGTAAGCCAGGGCGGCCTTCGCGCCGGCCTGCACGCCCAGGCCGATGCCGGTGGCCACCGTGGCGTTGTCCGTGACTTTGTTGGCGATGGCGGTGCCGGCGATACCGGCGGCGGCGCCGGTGCCTTCGCTCAGCAGCGAACTGCAGCCCGACAGCGCCCCCAGCGCGGCCAGGCCGGCAAGGGCTGTCGCGCCCCGGACGATCGCGCCGCGGCCGGCGGCGATAGGCGGAAATATGAACGACAAGCTGCTTGCCCTCCTGCGTGATGCTTGGCGCGGCAAGTATAGGAGGGCGGAAGGCCGCGCCGGTAGCGGATTTGCATTTGTTGGCAATTTTCCGCCGGCCGGCTAGCCCGGCGCGCGCGCGCCCTTGGTGTAGACCTCGCGCAGCGCGGCGGCGAACAGCGCGTCGACGTTGCGGCGCAGGCCGTCGGAGCGCGTGAACAGCGAGATCGGCGGCAGGGTCCAGTCGAACGAGTACGGCACGATGGCCGCGCCGGCGATGCGCACCAGCTCGTCGGCGATGTCGGCGGGCAGGATGGTGACCGCGCGGTCGCTGGCGACGATCATTTCGCCGATCAGCTTGGACGAGTCGCTCTGCACCGAAGGGGGCGGGGGCGCCAGCCCGGCGCGCAGGAAGATGTCGGCCACCTGTTCGCGGATCGGGCTGCCCGGCGTGCCGAGGATCCAGTCCAGGTCGGCCAGCCGGTTCCATTCCAGCCGCGACCGGCCCAGCCGGGCGGCCAGCCGGCGGCTGGCGATCAGCCGCGGCTGCTGGCGGTACAGCACCTCGAAGGCGATGTTCGTCATGTCCACCGAGGGCGTGGCCCAGCCGACCACCATGTCCAGGGTGTGGTCGCGCAGCTGGCGCAGCAGGGCCGGGCCCTGGCCTTCATGGATGGTCGCCGTGATCTGGCGGCCCTGGGGCAAGGTGCGGCTGATGGCGGACGACAGCATCTGGCCCGACACGAAGGGGATGACGCCGATATGCAGGTGGGCCGCGTGGCCGGCGGCCACGGCCTCCATTTCCTGGACCAGGTGCCCCAGGTCGTGCACCAGGGCGCGGGCGCGGGCCAGCACCACGGCGCCCAGCGGCGTCGGGGTCATGCCCCGGACGGAACGGTCGAACAGCGGCACGCCGAACATGTTTTCCAGTTCGGCCAGGGCATTGGTGACCGCCGGCTGGCTGGTGGCCATGTGCTCGGCCACCCGGGTCAGGGACCCGTGCTGCTCGATCTGCAGCAGCAGCATCAGGTGGCGCATCTTCAGCCGGGAGGTCAGTTTCCGGACGACGAGGTCCGGATCGAAGGCGGTCATGGGTGATGCATAAGGTAAAGGTAATGGAACAATATTAAAACCGAATGATCTCCTTATGTCTTGGGGCCTAGAATTTTTCAGACATCAAGACAGGAGGCGCTGCCCCATGAATAACCAGTCGGACCGCCAGGCGGCATTGGACTATCACGAATACCCCACCCCGGGAAAGATCTCCGTCATGGCCTCCAAGCCGCTGGTCAACCAGCGCGACCTGGCCCTGGCGTATTCCCCCGGCGTGGCGGCGGCCTGTGAAGAAATCGTGGCCGATCCGGCCAATGTGTTCCGTTACACCGCCCGCGGCAATCTCGTGGGCGTGATCACCAACGGCACGGCGGTGCTGGGCCTGGGCAATATCGGCGCGCTGGCGTCGAAGCCGGTGATGGAAGGCAAGGCGGTGCTGTTCAAGAAGTTCGCCGGCCTGGACGTGTTCGACATCGAGATCAACGAGACCGACCCGGACAAGCTGGTCGAGATCATCGCCGGCCTGGAAGCCACTTTCGGCGGCATCAACCTCGAAGACATCAAGGCGCCTGAGTGCTTCATCGTCGAGCGCAAGCTGCGCGAGCGCATGAAGATTCCCGTCTTCCACGACGACCAGCACGGCACGGCCATTACGGTTTCGGCGGCCTTCATCAACGGCCTGAAGGTCGTGGGCAAGGACATCAAGAAGGTCAAGGTG
>NZ_BCTQ01000060.1 GCF_001571365.1 Achromobacter denitrificans NBRC 15125
GCGCCGGCTCGCGCCGGCGGCGAAGGCCGCGCCAGCCATGGCCCGCGCGACGGCAAGCCCGCCGACCGTCCCTCCCACGCCGGCCGCGGCGAAAGCCGTCCGCAGCAGAACCATCGTCGTCCGGAGGGCTCGGCCCGCCCGGCCGGCAATGGCGGTTCGGGGCGCCCTTCGGGCGCGCCGCGCGCCGCGCTGCTGAGCAAGTAATGTCGAGCAAGTAATATCACCGGCTGCCCCAGAACTGCGATCCACGGACCCGCACCATGCCCTTATCCACCTGGTTGACGTTTTTCCTGGCCTCCTGGGCCATTTCGTTCTCGCCCGGCGCGGGCGCGATCTCGGCCATGTCCTCCGGGCTGAAGTACGGGTTCTCGCGCGGCTACTGGAACACGGCCGGCCTGATCCTGGGCATCCTGTTCCAGTTCGTCGTCGTGGCCGTGGGCCTGGGCGCGGTGCTGGCCACCTCGGAAATGGCCTTCAACGTGGTCAAGTACCTGGGCGTGGCCTACCTGATCTACCTCGGCGTGCGCCAGATCCGCACGGACGCGGCGCCGGTCACGGTCGATGCCGGCGATCCCAAGCGCGCATCGATCCGCGACCTGGTGCTGCGCGGCTTCCTGATCAACACCATGAACCCCAAGGGCACGGTGTTCCTGCTGGCGGTGGTGCCGCAATTTGTGGACCCGGCGCTGCCGCTGACGGCGCAATACGCGGCCCTGGCCGGCACGCTGGCGTTCACCGACCTGGTGGCCATGGGCGTGTACACGCTGCTGGCGGCGCGCGTGCTGCGCATGCTGCGCGACGCGAAGCACATCCGCTGGATGAACCGGACCTTCGGTTCGCTGTTCATCCTGGCGGGCGTCTTCCTGGCGTCGTTCCGCCGCCATTCCTGAATCCCTCGCGCGGGGCATGCGCCGGCAACGGCGCATGCCCCGCGCGCTTTCGTGCCCGATACCGGACCGCGCCGGGCGAAGAAACGGCGTTGAGTAAAATCCCCCGATCATGAACATCACCCAAGAAGTTGCGCGGCGTCGCACGTTCGCCATCATTTCCCACCCCGACGCGGGCAAGACGACGCTGACCGAAAAGCTGCTGCTGTTCGCAGGCGCGATCCAGATCGCCGGCAGCGTCAAGGCGCGCAAGGCCTCGCGCCACGCGTCCTCCGACTGGATGGAAATCGAAAAGCAGCGCGGCATTTCCGTGGCGTCCTCCGTGATGCAGATGGAATACCGCGATTGCGTCATCAACCTGCTGGACACCCCGGGCCACCAGGACTTCTCCGAAGACACCTACCGCGTGCTGACGGCGGTTGATGCCGCGCTGATGGTGATCGATGCCGCCAACGGCGTCGAACCCCAGACCATCCGCCTGCTGCAGGTCTGCCGCGCGCGCAACACGCCCATCATCACGTTCATCAACAAGATGGACCGCGAAGTGCGCGAACCGCTGGAGCTGCTGTCCGAGATCGAAGGCCACCTGGGCATGGACGCGGTGCCGTTCTCCTGGCCGGTCGGGATGGGCAAGGCGTTCGGCGGCGTGTTCGACATCCGCCGCGACCGCATGCGCGTGTTCCGTCCCGGGCAGGAGCGCCGCGCGGACAGCGACGACTTCATCGAAGGCCTGAACAACCCCGAGATCGGCCGGCGCTTCGGCGCGGCATTCGAACAGGCCAGCGGCGAGATCGAGCTCATCAACGAAGCCGCGCCCGCCTTCGACCGCGACCAGTTCCTGGCCGGCAAGCAGACGCCCGTCTTCTTCGGCTCGGCCATCAACAACTTCGGCGTGCAGGAAGTGCTGGACGCGCTGGTCGAGCAGGCGCCGCCTCCGGGCCCGCGCATGGCCCTGCAACGCGAGGTGCAGCCCGAAGAGCCCAAGTTCACCGGCGTGGTGTTCAAGGTGCAGGCCAACATGGACCCGGCGCACCGCGACCGCGTCGCCTTCGTGCGCGTCAGCTCGGGCCGCTTCGAGCGCGGCATGCGCCTGAAGGTCGCCCGCACCAACAAGGAAATGCGCCCCAACAACGTCGTGTCATTCCTGTCGCAGCGACGCGAACTCCTGGACGAGGCCTATGCCGGCGACGTGATCGGCATCCCCAACCACGGCGTGCTGCAACTGGGCGACGTGCTGACCGAAGGCGAGACCCTGCAGTTCACCGGCCTGCCGTTCTTCGCCCCCGAACTGTTCCAGGCCGTGGAAGTGAAGGACCCGCTGCGCACGAAGCAGTTGCGCACCGGCCTCACCCAGCTGGGCGAGGAAGGGGCCATCCAGGTGTTCCGCCCCGAGGCCGCCGGCGGCTCGCTGCTGCTCGGCGCGGTCGGCCAGCTGCAGTTCGAAGTGGTCGCGCACCGCCTCAAGACGGAGTACGGCGTGGACGCCCGGATGCTGCCTTCCCGCTACACAATGGCACGTTGGATTACGTCTGAAAACCCCAAGGCTCTGCGAAAGTTCATGGATGCCAATGCCGCCCATATCGCCTATGATGTTGTGGATGCGGCGGCGTTTTTGATCGGTTCTCCCGCGCAATTGCGCGTTGCCGAAGAACTGTATCCCGATGTGAAATTCCATGCCATGCGGGAGCACGGCGGCAAGGTTTTCGGAGACAAAGCGTAGGCCCCTTGGGGTCCCGCAAGGCAGATGAGGGTAGCAATGTCTTGGCGTTTCTTATTCGCAACGCTCCTGGTCGCGCTGGGAGCGTCCGCCTGGGGCGGCATTCAATTGGGTGATTGGCTGGTGGCGCATGCGCCCACCGCCGCGCCTGCACCTGGCCAGGACACGGCGGCCTCGCAGCAGCCCGTGCTGGACGCCAATGGCCGCCCCTACGTGGCGCAGCCTCCCCAGCCCCGCATCGACGGCACGCTGGGCGTTCCGGACAAGCCGGCCGACCGGGAATGGCAGGTCAATACCGTGTCGCTGTTCGACAGCGTGAGCGATCCCAACGTGAAGATCTCGCGCGAGCGCATCAGCCCCGAGCAGGCCCGCGAAATCGCGGCGGCCTCGCACGTGCCGCTGCCCTCGGGCACCTCGGACGTCAGCACGCTGGACCTGCAGGCGCCCGGCACCTCCTCCGCCGTCAACGGCGGCCAGGCGCAGGCCGGCGGCTACGGCACGCCGCAGATGGTGCAGGCGCCTCCGCCTCCGCCCAACACCGCGCAGGCGCCCGGCGCCCTGGGCTGGCAAGACGCCCTCAAGCGCGAGCTCGCGCAATGCGCCACCCAGGGTTTCTTCGAACGCCCGTCCTGCTCCTGGGCCGCGCGCAACAAGTATTGCGGACCCAACCGCGCCTGGGGCACCATGGCCGAATGCCCGGCCCGCCCATGATCGCCCGGCCGCGAGGCCCGCGTCCAACCAAAGAAAATGGCGCCCCGCGGGGCGCCATTTTTTTATCGCCAGCCGGCGATTACTCGGGCACGGACATCTGGCTTTGCAGGTAGTTCTGGAGCCCGACCTTGTCGATCAGGTCGATCTGCGTTTCGAGGTAGTCGATGTGCTCTTCGGTGTCGTCCAGGATGTCCTGGAACAGATCGCGCGAAACGTAGTCGCGAACCGATTCGCAATGCGCGATCGCGTCCTTGACGGTGACTTGGGCGGCTTGTTCGAGCTTCAGGTCACAGGCCAGCAATTCCGGCACGTCTTCGCCGATCAGCAGCTTGTGCAGGTCTTGCAGGTTGGGCAGGCCGTCCAGCATGAAGATGCGTTCGATCAGGCGATCGGCATGCTTCATTTCGCCAATGGATTCCTCGTACTCGTGCTTGCCCAGCTTGTCGAACCCCCAGTGGTTCAACATGCGCGCATGCAGGAAATATTGGTTGATGGCCGTCAGCTCGTTGGTCAGTTGCTTGTTCAGAAACTGGATGACGGTTTTGTCGCCTTTCATGATGGACTCCTTGCAGTCAGGCGCGACGCGAATGCATCGCGACAAAGGAGCGCACGATGCCGCGCGTACGCAACCCCGGCAGACTACCATCTGGCGCGGGCCCGCGCCTAGTCTTGCGCTGCATTTGGTAAACCGCTTTAGGAGCGCTACAAGAAAGCGATAGGCTAATGAGAATGAGTATGCATGCTTGATGCCTTGCGCATGCGAGGCAGCGTTCATGCGACTTGCCCGGCGGTCGGGCGACGGAATCCGTCGCGCCATGCCGCCGGCCTCGGCGCCGATCCGGCCCCTTGCTTCGCGGATCGCGCGCGTCGGCCGCGCATGCCCTCTCGTTGCAGATCGGCAACTGCCGCTGCAAGGCCGCGCTATGCGGTCCGCCGAGTGGCAAGCCAGATGCCGAACGCGATCGGCACGATGCCCAGCAGGTCCAGCCACGACACTGCTTCGCCCAGCACCAGCCAGCCGAACAGCAAGCCCAGCGGCGGCATCAGGAAATGCAGCGCGCTGGCCGACGTGGCGCTGGCGCGGCCGAGGATCATGAACCACAGGTAGTAGCCGCCCATCGATACCGCCACGATCATGTAGGCCATGCTCCAGAACAGGCTGGCCGTCATGCGCGCGTCGCCCAGGCTTTCGTTCGCCAACGCGAAAGGCAGCAGGGCGACCGCGCCGGCCAGCGACTGTATGCCGGTCGAGGTCCACAGGCCCGAGCTCGGCTTCAGGCGCTTGTAGAGCAGCGTGCCGGCCACCAGCGCCACCAGGCCGCCGGTCACGAGCAGTGTGCCGTGCAGGTCTTCCTGCATGCCCGACAGCCGCGAACGCAGCACCAGCGCCACGCCCGCCAATCCCAGGCACAGGCCGACCAGCTTGCGCCAGCCCAGGCGTTCGCCCAGCACGGGGTCGGCAAGCACGCCGATAAGCAGCGGATTGGTGCTGATCAGCACGGCCGTAAAGGCCGACGACACCGTGGTCATGCCGGACCAGCTCAGGCCCAGGTACAGGCTGTTGTTCAGCACGCCCAGCAGCACGAGCGCGGCCAGGTCCCGGCCGGCCGGCAGCTTCCAGCGGCCGCTGGCCGCCGCCAGGGCCAGCATCAGCGCGCCCGCGATCAGGAAGCGGATGGTCAGCAGGGTCAGCGGCGGGCAGTCCCGCACCGCGATCTTGGCCGCCGCGAAGGCCGAGCTCCAGAGCAGGCAGAACGCCGCGATCGGCGCCCAGCTGATGCCGGGCCGGGCATCGGCGGGCAGGGCATCGGAAGACAGGGTCGACATGGCCTTCATGGGGATTCCGGTACGGGACGGGTGAGCCGCGGGCGCGGCGGATGAGGGGATTCTGCGCGGCGGCCGACCCATTGACAAACTCTTTATTCAGATCGAGAGTATTTGAAAATCAAATGCATGAGGTGAGCCATGCTCGATCTCGATCTTCTGCACAGTTTCGTGTCCGTGGTGGACGCCGGCGGCTTCACCGCGGCCGGCGAACGGGTGCACCGCAGCCAGTCCACCGTCAGCCAGCAGATCCGCAAGCTGGAGGAGTCGCTGGACTGCGCCCTGTTCGTCCGCGAAGGCCGCCAGGTCTCACTGACCGAGGACGGCGAGCGCCTGCTGGGCTACGCCCGGCGGATGCTGGCGCTGTCCACGGAAGTGCGGGAAGCCGTCAGCGGACGCAAGCGCGTGGACGTGATCCGGCTGGGCATTCCCGACGATTTCGCGGCTGACACGCTGACCGCCGTGGTGTCGGCCTTCGCGCGCTCGCATCCCGACGTCCGGCTGTCGGTGCGGTGCGACCTGACCGCCGCGCTCACGCGCGGCCTGGAACGCGGCGACCTGGACGTCGCCCTCGTCAAACGCGAGCCGGGCGCGGGCCGCGCGCTGGCCGCCTGGCCGGAAAACCTGCACTGGATCGCCAGCCCCGCGCTGGACCTGGCGGCGTCGGGGCCGGTGCCCCTGGTGGCGTTTCCGCAAGGCTGCATCTACCGCAACCGCGCGATCCATGCGCTGGAAGCCGCGGGCAAGCATTGGCGCATCGCGTACGAAAGCCCGAACCTGCTGGGTCTGCAGGCGGCATTGGCGGGAGGATTGGGGGTCGCGCTGCTGGAAAAGCGCTGCATCGGACCGGGCCACCGGGTCATCGACGCGGCGCTGCCGGCGGTGCCGCCGACCGAACTGGCGCTATGCGTGATCGACACGGCGAGCGCGCCGGTGCGCCGCTTGGCGGGGGCTATCCAGGAGTTTTGCGAAGAGGAAACGACACGGCTCGCCGCATGACAGGCAGCGAGCCGGAAGAGGAAGCCAACCGTTCAGGCCGTGGCGACGAGCGGAATCGGGAAGCTGCTGTTGGCAGCAGGCGTGCCCGACTCGACCATGGTGGCCGGAGGATTGACCGGAACGGCAATCGAGCGCACGTCGCACACGCTGGAGCAGCGGCCGCCCGGCAGGTATTCGGCGGCGGTGGCCGCGCAGCAGCCGCAGCACGTGGCTACGCCCAGCTCGAATTGCAGGTCGGAAAGCGTCGTCGCGCCGCCGTCCACGCTGGCGCGGACTTGGCGTTCGGTGATGGCATTACATACGCAAATGTACATGAGAATAATTATCGAAAATTATTCAATAACTGGCAAGCCCTCGCGCCAAATAAATTTGCAACCGAAGTGTCACGCAAGTCCTTGAAATAAGGGACGAATTTGAACGTGCCCGTCCCTTATTTCAGCGGGCGCCGGCCTGCGCCTTGCGCAGCGCGGCCGGGGCAATTCGCAGCGCTTCGCGGTACTTTGCCACCGTCCGGCGGGCGATGACTATCCCCTGATCGGCCAGCTTTTGCATGATCTGGCTGTCCGACAGCGGCTTGGCGCGGTTCTCTTCCGCCACCATCTGGCGGATGAACGTTTGCACGGCGGTGGCCGAGGTGGCGTCCCCGCCCTCGGTGGACACGCCGGTGCCGAAGAAGCGCTTGAGCTCCAGGGTGCCGAACGGAGTGAGCATGTACTTCTGCGTTGTGGCCCGTGAAATCGTGGATTCATGCAAGCCCAGCTCGCCCGCGATGTCCTTCAGGATGAGCGGCCGCATGGCCGCCGGCCCCTGGCTGAAGAAGGCCGTCTGGTGTTCCACGATGGCCTGGGCCACGCGCAGGATGGTGTCGAAGCGCTGCTCCACGTTGCGGATCATCCAGCGCGCCTGCTGCAGCTGCGACTGCAGGCCGGCGTGCGCGGATTCCTTCTGGTTGCCCAGCATCTGGGCATACAGCCCGTTGATCTGAAGCCGGGGCACGGCGGCGCTGTTCAGCGTGGCCTGCCAGCCGCGGCGGGTCTTGCGCACGATGACGTCGGGCACCGCGTAGTCGGCGGCGGGCACGGTCCAGGCCCGCCCCGGCCGGGGCTCCAGGCGCAGGATCAGGGCATGGGCCGCCCGGAAGGTCGGTTCGTCGCAGCCCACGGCGGCGCACAGCCGGGCGGTATTGCCGGTGGCCAGCAGGGACAGGTGCTCGGCGCAGATGCGGCGCGCACAGGCCAGGACCGCGCCGTCCGCGGCCTCGGGCAGGCGCGAGAGGTCGGGGTTGCGCAGTTGCAACAGCAGGCATTCGGCCATGTCGCGCGCGCCGATGCCGGCCGGATCGAACGACTGCAGCAGGGACAGGGCCGCCTTCAGTTCGTCGAGGTCCGGCTCCATTTCGTCCGGCAGCCAGCCCAGGATCTCCTCCAGCGGCGATCCCAGGTAGCCGTTCTCGTCCAGTTCGTCGATCAGCAGGCCCGCCAGGGCCACGTCGCGGGGTTCCGCCCGCGTCAGCACCAGTTGGCCCAACAGATGCTCGCGCAGCGTGTCCGGCCGCGCCGCCTCGGGCAGGGAGGAATCGTCGTCCGGGTACACGCCGCCGGACCCGGGCATTTCCTCGGCCGGCGTCTCGCGTTCGAGGGGCGGCTCGTCGTCCTGCACGGAGGACTCGCGCTCGGAATCGGCGTGCTCCTCGGTCGACTGGGGCTCGTCGTCCCGTTCCAGCAACGGGTTTTCCGCGAGCACCTGCGAAATCTCGGCCTCAAGGTCGAGCGTGGACAGCTGCAACAATCGGATCGATTGCTGCAGCTGTGGCGTCAGCGTCAAATGCTGGCCAGGTCGCAGTTCTAAAATTGGACGGGTCATAGGTACAATATTTTGCATGATGAATCTGACTTCGCCCGCAAGCGTCCGCCAGGACTGCCGCCTTATTGGCCAGACCCTGCTCAAACTGGCGCTTCCCCGACTCGTTGTGCGCGCGATCGTCATCGCCGTCGCCCTGGTGATCTGGTACCTGGCCGCCCAGTGGATACTGGATTTCGGCCGCGGCATGAACTACGACTTCCTGCATTCCCTGGGCCAGCCCACCATGGACATGGTGCAGAAGGTCAATCCCTACCTCTGGTGGGCCGTCGCCGCCATCTGGTCCCTGATCGTGTTCTTCACGGTCCGCGCCTGGCTGGCCGCCAGCCTCGCCTCGGGCAGCGCCACGCCGATCGGCACCGACGTGCTGGCCGACCTGGCCCCCAACCTGTCCGAAGAGTCCCTGGGCGTGCTGCGCTGGACCTGGGGCGACCGCCAGGAACCCTTCACGGTGGGCGACCTGCGCCGCGCCCTGTCTGAAATCCGCCACAACCGGATCGGCAAGATCGCGATGGTGGCCGACCAGGCCCGGATCCTCGACGGCGCCGCCGGCAACCCGCCCCGCGAACCCCGCGACGACATCCGCCGCGAGCCTCGCGGCGAACAACGCTACGTCGAACCGCGCATCGGCCCCGCCCGCTGATCGCCTCCCCCTCGAAACAGGCCGCCCCATGGGCGGCTTTTTTTATTGCGAGCCGCGACGTGGGGGGTGGCAAATTTCCATTTGCGCTTCCGTCAAAAGTATGTTTGACTAGCAACCTATGGCCGCTTACCGCACCTCCCTCGCGATTGCCACCGGACGCTCCGCCGCTCCGGTTGCCGGCCTGCGCGCTCGCATCTCCTCCGTCGCGCTATCGCTATACCTACCGATCGGTTGCCGGGCCTAGTGTCCCCGTGGTAGCTCGGCAGCCACGCTTGCCACACGCGATTTTTCCCTTTTTTCACTGAATCCTGCCGGTCAAAGTCCGGCAAACCCAGGCACAAGGCCGCCATCCGGCCGCGATGCCGCCGAGAGCAGTATTCCCGGGATTCAAAAGAAACCGATCGAGGTGTAGTCATGATGCTTGCCAACCCCGCCACCAAATACGTCCCTTTCTCGCCCTTCGCCCGCGACTTCGCCGAGCGCACCTGGCCCAGCCGGCGCATTACCGAAGCGCCGATCTGGATGAGCACGGACCTGCGTGACGGCAACCAGGCCCTGATCGAACCCATGAGCGTCGAGCGCAAGCTCCGCTTCTTCGAACAGTTGGTGAAGATCGGCTTCAAGGAAATCGAAGTCGGCTTCCCCTCCGCCTCACAGACCGATTTCGACTTCGTCCGCAAGCTGATCGACGAAAAGCGCATCCCGGACGACGTGACCATCATCGTCCTGACGCAATCGCGCGAAGACCTGATCAGCCGCACCGTGGAATCCGCCGCGGGCGCCAAGCAAGCCATCGTCCACTTGTACAACGCCTGCGCGCCGGCGTTCCGCAAGGTCGTGTTCAACATGAGCAAGGACGAGATCAAGAACATCGCCACCACCGGCACGCGCCTGGTGAAGCAGTACATGGCCCAGCACCCCGAAACCAAGTGGCGCTACCAGTACTCCCCGGAAGTCTTCAGCACGACCGAACCCGAATTCGCGCTGGAAGTCTCCAACGCCGTGGCCGACGTCTGGGAGCCCACGCCGGACTGCAAGATGGTGTTGAACCTGCCCGCCACCATCGAGGCCACCACGCCGAACATGTACGCCGACCAGATCGAGTGGATGCACAAGAACCTGGCCCGCCGCGACAGCATCGTGTTGAGCGTGCACCCGCATAACGACCGCGGCACCGCCGTGGCCGCCGCCGAATTCGCCATCATGGCCGGCGCCGACCGCATCGAAGGCTGCCTGTTCGGCAGCGGCGAGCGCACCGGCAACGTCGACCTCGTCACCCTGGCCTTGAACCTCTACACCCAGGGCGTGCACCCGGGCCTGGACTTCTCGGACATCGACGAAGTGCGCCGCTGCGCCGAATACTGCAACCAGTTGCCCGTGCACCCGCGCCATCCCTACGCCGGCGACCTGGTCTTCACCGCGTTCTCGGGCTCGCACCAGGACGCCATCAAGAAGGGCTTCGCGCAGCAGAAGGCCGATGCCGTCTGGGAAGTGCCGTATCTCCCGATCGACCCCGCCGATCTCGGCCGCAGCTACGACGCCGTGATCCGCGTGAACAGCCAGTCGGGCAAGGGCGGCGTGTCGTACCTGCTCGAACAGGAACACGGCCTGGTCTTGCCGCGCCGCCTGCAGATCGAATTCAGCCGCGCCATCCAGCGCGTCACCGACGAAACCGGCCGCGAAGTCACGGCCGACGACGTGCACACGATCTTCAACCGCGAATACCTCGAACAGAAAGCGCCGTGGAAGCTGGTGCGCCACCGCATCGACGGCAACCCGTCGGCCGGCGAAGGCCAGCACTTCAGCATCGAGGCCGAACTGGAATACAACGGCGAACGCCGCATCGTGACCGGCAAGGGCGATGGCGCCATCTCGGCCTTCGTGGCCGCGCTGGACGTGCCCGTGCGCATCATGGACTACCACGAGCACGCCATCGGCACCGGCACCGACACCCGCGCCGCCTCCTACGTGGAACTGCGCGTGGGCGATTCCAGCACGGGCTTCGGCGTGGGCATCGACCGCGACATCGTGACGGCCTCGTTCCAGGCCGTCCTGAGCGCCGTGAACCGTCACATCAATGCGGCTGACGTAGCCGCCGCCGAGCAAGAAACTGCCGAGACCGCGTGATCCGCAACCCGGCATAAAAAGGCCCGCCTTATCCGGCGGGCCTTTTCATTTACGGCGCGCTCAACCGCGAGGCCACATGTCGGACGCGCCGATGTCCGGCGCGTTGGCGGCCAGCAGGCGCTGATGGACCCAGGCGGCGATGGCGAGCGTGGCGTGGTCGCTGTAGCGCTTGCCGACCAGTTGCAGCCCCACCGGCAATCCCTGGGGACCGGTGGCGAAAGGCAGGTTCAGGCAAGGCAGGCCGAACAGGGTCCAGGCGCGCGAGAACTGCGGGTCGCCCGTGCCCAGGTCGGCAAACGGCGCCTCGCCGGCGGCGCTGGGCGCCAGCAGCACGTCGTATTTGTCGAACCATGCGTCCACCCGCGCGCGGGATTCCGCGGCGCGGGCCAGGTTCTTCAGGTGCTCTTCGGCCGTGATGCGCGCGCCCGCATCCAGGATGGCCTGGATCTTGGAGCTGAGCTGCGCCGCGTGTTCCAGGCGTTCGTAGGCCAGCGACTGCGAGGCCTCGAACGCCATGATGTCCGAATGCAGCTGCACCAATACGCAGTGCTCGGGCGGCAGCGGCACTTCTTCCACCACGGCGCCGGCCCGCGACAGGATGGCCGCCGCCTGCGCGAAGGCCTCCTTGGTTTCCGCCTGGGCGTGGCGCCATTGCAGACTGCGGTACATGCCGACGCGGGGCTTGCCGTCGTAGGCCAGTTCCAGCATGCGCGGATCGCGCATCAGGACCGACGCGAACAGCGCCACGTCCGGCACCGAGCGCGCGAAGCCCCCGACCGTATCCAGCGATTCGGCCAGGCTTTTCACGCCGGCGCGGGGAATGCCGCCGAACGTGGGCTTGAAGCCCACGATGCCGCAATAGGAGGCCGGACGGATGATCGAGCCCGCGGTTTGCGAACCCAGCGCGAACGGCACCATCTCGTCGGCCACCGCGGCCGCCGACCCGCTGGACGAGCCGCCAGGCGTGTAGGCCTCGTTGCGCGGATTGCGCGTGGGGCCGGCCTGGTAGGTGGCGAATTCGGTGGTCACCGTCTTGCCGACAACCACCGCGCCCGAGCCGCGGCACAGCGCCACCGAGGCGGCATCCAGCCCCGGGCGGTGGCGCTCGTAGATGGGCGAGCCGTAGCGGGTGGGCAGATCGTCGGTGTCGAACAGGTCCTTGACGCCGATGGGCAGGCCGTGCAGCGGGCCGCGCAGGGCGCCGCGGTCGAGCTCCTGGGCCCGGTCCAGCGCAGCCTGCTTCTGCAGGGCGGTCCAGGCATGCACGGTGTTCTCGCGCTGCTCGATACGCGCGAAACAGGCACGCACCAGCTGCTCCGCGGTTAATTCTCGCCGTTGCAGCTTGCGCGCGGCTTCCAGCGCGCCAAGTCTGTTCAAGGCAGTAGACATGGTCCTTTCCTCTTTACCGGCGCCGCGCATCACGCGCGGCGGCTGAACTACGCACCCGGTCCCCTTGACCGAGGGTCTGCCCGATTCCGCGTGGCGATGCCTCGCCAGACGTTCGGGACGGACCGACTTCTGCCATTGTTCACGCCGCGTCAATTAGGAAAAACACGGAAAACGCCGCATTTCCCCGCATCGATCGCGCGTCGCGCCTAGGCTTTGTTGTTGCGTCGCCCCCAGCATAGCGCAAACCCGTGCAACACAAAGGTCATATTTGTCTAGTATCATGAAATCGTTTTCACGGATCCGGCAGCAATATCGCCATGGCCTCGCGCACGTCGCCCCGCTTTTCCATCATCGAAGTGGCTCGCAAGGCCGGGGTGTCGCCGGCCACGGTGTCGCGCGCGTTCAACCAGCCCGACATCGTCCATCCCGACACGCTCGCCCACATCCGCAACGTCGCCAAGCGCGCGGGCTTCCGGCCCAACCGCGTGGGCCGCAGCCTGCGCTCGGGCAGCACGCGCACCATCGGGCTCATCCTGCCCACGCTGTCCAACCCCGTGTTCGCCGAGTGCTTCGAAGGCGCCGAGCGCCGCGCGCGCGAGTCCGGCTACAGCGTCATGCTGACCGCCACCGGCTACGATCCCGCGGTGGAATCGGCCGCCGTGCAGGGCCTGATGGATCATCAGGTCGACGGCCTCATCCTGACCGTCGCCGACGTGGCCAAGAGCGCCACGCTGGACGACCTGGACAGCGCCGGCATTCCCTACGTGCTGGTCTACAACGAATCGGCCGCCCATCCCTATGCCTCGGTGGACAACCGCGCGGCAGCCAGCGACATGGTCGCGCACCTGGCCGCGCTGGGCCACCGCCGCATCGCGCTGGTGACCGGCCCGCTGACCGCGTCCGACCGCGCGCGCCGCCGCCTGACGGGCGCCCGCGCCTGCGCCAAGCGGCTGGGCCTGGACGCCATCCAGCACATCTCCATGAGCTCGCACACCGGCAGCGACCTCGACGCCCTCAAAGCCGCGCTGCGCGGCAAGCAGGCGCCCACCGCCCTGTTCTGCTCGAACGACCTGCTGGCCACCGCGGTGATCGCGGATCTCGTGGGCCTGGGGCTGTCCGTGCCCGCCGACATTTCGGTGTGCGGATTCGACGGCATGCGCTTCGGCGCCTTGCTGACGCCGCCCCTGACCACCGTGGCGCAACCCAGCGACGGCATCGGCGTGGCGGCCTGCTCGAACTTGCTGGCGCAGATCCACGGCCACGCGCCGCAATCGGACCGCCTGCCGCACTGCATTGTCGTCGGCGGCACGGCGGCGCCGGTCCGCCGCAAGACCTCCAACGCCGCATGACCGGGCGCGGCCCGGCTCCGACCCTCAACCTCTTCCTTATCCACGCGCCATGCTCATCGCACAGATTACCGACCTGCACATGCGCACCCCGGGCGACAAGGCCTACGGCATCATCGATCCCGCCGCCTTCCTGGCCCCGGCCGTGCGCGCGCTCAATGCCCTGACGCCGCGGCCCGATTGCGTGCTCATCACGGGCGACCTGACGGACCTGGGCAAGCCCCGGGAATACCAGGCGCTGCGCGAGCACCTGGAACCGCTCGAAATCCCGTACTTCCTGCTGCCCGGCAACCACGACGACCGCGCGCAGTTGCGCGCGGCCTTTCCCGAACACGGCTACCTGCAAGGCGAAGGGCCCTTCATCCAGTACGCGGTCGAGACCTATCCGCTGCGGATGCTGGCGCTCGATACCGTGGTGCCGATGAAGAGCCACGGCGAACTGTGCCAGGACAGGCTGGACTGGCTGGCCGCGCGCCTGGCCGAACAGCCGGAACGGCCTGCGCTGGTGCTGATGCACCATCCGCCCTTCCTCACCGGCATCGAACACATGGACGCCATCGGTCTGCTGGCCGGCGCGCCCGAACTGGAACGCATCGTGGCGCGCTTCCCGAACGTGCAACGCGTGCTTTGCGGCCATCTGCATCGCACGATTTTCCAGCGCTTCGGCGGCACGATCGCCTCCACCTGTCCGGGCACCGCGCACCAGCTCGCCCTGGAGCTGGGGCCGCGTCCGACCTTGCAATACATCATGGAGCCGCCGGGCTACCAGCTGCATTGGTGGCATGGCGGCAACCTCGTCACGCATCACGCCGTCATTGGGGAATACCCCGGCCCATATCCATTTGCCTAGGCTCAACCGCTAGACTACCGGACCTCGCCTTGCCATATATCCGTCATGTTTGCGCTGCACAATGAAAAGGTTTTCATATCAGGCAACAATGCGGATCTAACTATTAGATCTTCGAGACAGCATGTCATCCATCGTTCTGGATAACCTCACCAAACAGTACGGCGGCGCGGCCGCGATCCATGGCGTGAGCTTTTCGGTTCCCGCCGGCAGCTTCACGGTCCTGCTGGGTCCGTCGGGCTGCGGGAAATCCACCACCCTGCGCATGATCGCGGGGCTCGACACGCCCACCTCGGGCAGCATCCACATCGGCGACCGCGACGTCACCCAGCTTCCGCCCGCCAAGCGCCGCATCTCCATGGTGTTCCAGTCGTATGCGCTGTTTCCGCACCTGTCGGTGCGCGAGAACATCCTGTTCGGCCTGAAGGTGCGCAAGGAGCCGGCGCGCGACTACGACCGCCGCCTCCAGCGCGTGGCCGGCCTGCTGGGCCTGGGCCACCTGCTGGACCGCAAGCCCTCGCAGCTGTCGGGCGGGCAGCAGCAGCGCGTGGCGCTGGGCCGCGCCGTCATCTCGGAAGCGCCGGTCTGCCTGATGGACGAACCCCTGTCCAACCTCGACGCGCAGCTGCGCCATGAAATGCGCCGCGAAATCCGCGCGCTGCAGCAGGACCTGGGCATCACGATGGTCTACGTGACGCACGACCAGACCGAGGCCATGAGCATGGCCGACCAGGTGGTGCTGCTGCGCGGCGGCCAGATCGAACAGCACGACACGCCCGACGGCCTGTACGCGCGCCCGGCCAGCGAATTCGCGGCCCGCTTCATCGGCACGCCCCCCATGAACCTGATCGGCCTGACGACGCGCGGCGGCGCCACGGTCATCGCCGGCGCCGACGGCCCCGCCATCGCGAACGCGCCTGCCGGCGCCGTGAAGCTGGGCGTGCGGCCGGAGCACATCCGCATCGACGGCGACGGCATCGCCGCCACCGTGGAAAGCGTCGAGTACTTCGGCGCGGACTCCATCGTGGTGTGCCGCGTCGGCGACACCAGCGGCGTGGCAGTGCGCGTGGGCGGACACCTGCGCGCGCGCGCCGGCGAAGCCCTGCGCCTGTCCTGGCCGGACGGACAGCAGCATTTCTTTGCCGCCGATTCGGCGGTCATCGACATCGACGGGCGCTAGAGGGCGCCCATTCCACGGATAAGGAAACGCAACATGCGACGCATCGTACTGAAGACCCTGGCCGCCAGCCTGGCCGCCGCCTGCCTTTCGCTGCCTGTCCAGGCGCAGAACAAGCCCGTCGAGGTGGAGTTCTACTATCCGGTCGCCGTCGGCGGCCCCATCACCAAGATCGTCGACGACATGGTGGCGGATTTCCAGAAGGAAAATCCCAATATCAAGATCAAGCCGATCTACGCCGGCTCCTACCAGGATTCGATCGCCAAGGCGCTCACCGCGCTCAAGGGCGGCACCCCGCCGCAGCTGGCCGTGCTGCTGTCGACCGACATGTTCACGCTGATCGACGAAGACGCCATCGTCCCGATCGACGGCCTGGCCAAGACCGACGCCGACAAGAAGTGGCTGAGCGGCTTCTATGACGCCTTCATGCAGAATAGCCGCACCGGCGGCCACACCTGGGGCGTGCCGTTCCAGCGCTCGACCATCGTCATGTACTACAACAAGGACCTGTTCAAGGCCGCGGGGCTGGATCCCGAGCGCGCGCCCGCGACCTGGGCCGAGCTGGTCGAGTACGGCAAGAAGCTGACCAAGCAGGACGCCTCCGGCAATACGACGCAATGGGGCATCGAGATCCCCTCCGGCGGCGCGTTCGCCTACTGGCTGTTCCAGGCGCTCACCACGCCGAACGACGCCATCCTCATGAACGAGGCCGGCAACGAGGTCTACCTGGACAAGCCCGCGGTGGTCGAAGCCGCGCAGTTCTGGCGCGACCTGTCGGCCAAGCACAAGATCATGCCGACCGGCACGATCGACTGGGGCACCACGCCCAAGGACTTCCTGGAAAAGAAGGCCGCCATCGTGTGGACCACGACCGGCAACCTGACCAACATCCGCAAGAATGCCGACTTCCCGTTCGGCGTCGCCATGATGCCGAAGCAGAAGCGCGGCGGCAGCCCGACCGGCGGCGGCAACTTCTACATCTTCAAGAGCGGCACGCCGGAACAGCAGCAGGCCGCGCTGAAGTTCGCGCAATGGGTCACCACGCCCGAGCGCGCCGCCGACTGGAGCATCGCCACGGGCTACGTGGCCGTGACCCCGGCCGCATGGCAGACCGAGAAGATGAAGAAGTACGCGCAGGAAGTGCCGGCCGCGGCCGTGGCGCGCGACCAGCTGGAAGTCAGCGTGGCGGAATTCTCCACGCATGAGAACCAGCGCGTCACCAAGACCCTGAACGACGCCCTGCAGGCGGCGCTGACCGGTTCCAAGACGCCGCAACAGGCCCTGACCGACGCGCAACGCGAGGCCGATCGCATTCTGCGTCCCTACAAGTAATAGGCACTTGGCACGATGAGTCGTTCTTTAAACGCGCTTTATGGCTGGCTGCTTCTGCTGCCAGCCATCGTGCTGCTCGCCGCGTTCACGCACTACCCGGCGCTGGCGACCCTTTGGCACAGCTTTTTCTCGACGCCGAAGGGCGCTCGCCCCGCGCGCTTCGTGGGGCTGGATAACTACGCGGTCATGCGCGACGATCCGGTGTTCTGGCAGTCGCTGTGGAACAACCTGTGGTTCGCGCTGGGCACGATTCCCACGTCCATCGGCATCGCGCTGATCATGGCGCTGTGGGTCAATCGCAACCTGCGCGGACGCGGTTTCCTGCGCATGGCGTATTTCACGCCGACGGTGCTGCCCATGGTGGCGGTGGCCAACATCTGGCTGTTCTTCTACACGCCGCAGTACGGCCTGATCGCGCAGGTGATGCAGCTGTTCGGCTCGCCCGGACCGAACTGGCTGGGCAACCGCGAGACCGCGCTGCCCGCGCTGATGCTCGTAACGGTATGGAAGGAAGCCGGCTTCTTCATGATCTTCTACCTGGCCGCCTTGCAGACGGTTTCGCCGTCCTTGCGCGAAGCCGCGATGCTGGAGGGCGCGTCGCGCTGGCAGTATTTCCGCCGCATCCTCTGGCCGCTGCTGATGCCCACCACGCTTTTCGTGCTGATCAACGCCCTGATCAACGCGTTCCGCCTGGTGGACCACGTGGTGGTCATGACCCGGGGCGGGCCCGACAACGCCAGCACGCTGCTGCTGTATTACATCTACCAGGTGGGTTTCAGTTTCTGGGACACGGCTTATGCCGCCACGCTGACCGTCGTGTTGCTGGTGGTGCTGGCGCTGACCGCGCTGGTCAAGTTCCGCTGGCTGGACCGCAGGACGCACTATCAATGAAAGACAAGCTCGATACCCTGGGCGCCTGGGCGCTCGGCCTGCTGTGGATCCTGCCCCTGGCATATGCCATGTGGGCGGCGTTCCATCCGCCGGCCTATGCGACCCGCTTCGACCTGTTCGCGCCGCTCACGCTCGACAACTTCGTGCGCGCCTGGCACGCGGCGCCGTTCCCGCGCTATTTCCTCAACACCTTCCTGCTGGTCACCATGGTGCTGGCCGCGCAACTGGTGCTGTCGACCCTGGCCGGCTACGCCTTCGCGCGCTTCGAGTTCCGCGGCCGCGACTTCGTCTTCATGCTGGTGCTGCTGCAGCTGATGATCATGCCGGACGTGCTGCTGGTGGAGAACTACCGTTCGATGAGCCAGCTGGGCATCCGCGACACGGTGTTCGCCATCGGGCTGCCGTATTTCGCCTCGGCCTTCGGCATCTTCCTCTTGCGCCAGACCTTCAAGACCGTGCCGCGCGAGCTGGAAGAGGCCGCCCGAATGGAGGGCGCCAACGCGCTGCAGATCCTGTGGAAGGTGTACGTGCCGCTGGCCAAGCCGATCTACGTGGCCTACGGGCTGGTGTCCGTCAGCCACCACTGGAACAACTTCCTGTGGCCGCTGATCATCACCAACTCGGTGGAGTCGCGCCCGCTGACGGTGGGGCTTCAGGTGTTTTCGTCCACCGACCAGGGCATCGACTGGTCGGTGATCACGGCGGCCACGCTGATGTCGGCCGCGCCGCTGCTGATTGCCTTCCTGCTGTTCCAGCGGCAGTTCGTGCAGTCGTTCATGCGCGCCGGAATTCGGTAGCCCACCCCCTGTGGGTGCGTGGGTTTCAGTCCAGCTTCACGCCGGCGCGTTTGACTACCTCCGCCCACTTCGGGATCTCGCTGCGCATCAGTTCCGCCAGCGCCTGGGGCGTCGACGACTCCAGGATCAGGCCTTCCTCGGCGAAGCGCTTCTTCATGTCGGGATTGTCCAATGCCTTGACCAGCATGGGCTGCAGCTTGTCGACGACCGCCTGCGGCAGCCCCTGGGGCGCCACGACCGCGTACCAGGTGGTGGCGTCCAGCCCGGACACGCCGCTTTCCGCCGCCGTCGGCACGTCGGGAACGGCCGACAGGCGCTGATTGCCGGTGATGGCCAGCGCGCGCACCTGCTTGGCGCGGTATTGCTGGAGCATTTCGGCTACCTGGGTCACGCCCATGTCCAGCTCGCCCGACACCATGGCCATGACCACGGGAGGGCTGCCCTTGTATGGCACGTGGACCATGGCGCCCTTCGTGTTCACGTTCAGCAGCTCGCCGGTCAGGTGGGTAATGCTGCCGGCGCCGGACGAACCATAGTCCAGCGAACCGGGCTGCGCGGCGGCGGCATCGATCAGCTCGCGCAGGTTGGTGGCCTTCACGCTGGGGTTCACCGCGAACACCAGCGGGCTGCGGCCGACCAGCGTAAGCGGCGTGAAGTCCTTCAACGGGTCGTAGCTCAGCTTGGTGTAGAGGCTGGGCGCGGTCGCCAAGGTGGACACGTTGCCCAGCAGCAGCGTGTAGCCGTCCGGCGCGGCCTTGGATACGGTGGCGGTGCCGATGGTGCCGCCGGCGCCGGCGCGGTTCTCGACCACGACGGTGGCGCCGTAGGCTTCATTCAGGCTCTTGGCCAGCGCGCGGGCCAGCGTATCGGCCGCGCCCCCCGCGGGGAAGGGCGTGACGAGCCGGATCGGCTTGTCGGGGTAGGCCTGCTGCGCGGCCGCGGGCGCGGCGACGGCGAGCGCGAGAGCGCCCGCCAGCAATCCGAGCTTCCTGTTTATCCACATGGTCATGCTTGTCTCCTCGTTGTGATGATGCTTCGCCGCGCCTTCAGCGAGGCGGGTGCGTGGCCAGCCAGTGGCGCGCGATGTCGGCCCGGCCGCATACCCACACGTCCGATTGGCGCGATACGTAGTCGAGGAAGCGCTCCAGGCCCGCGGCGCGGCCCGGTTGGCCGACCAGCCGCAAGTGCAGGCCCACCGACATCATGCGCGGGCGATCGAGGCCCTCGCGGTACATCATGTCGAACGCGTCCTTCAGGTAATCGAACAGGTCCTGCCCGGTGGCCATGCCGCCGCGGATGAACTTCGCGTCGTTGTTGGCCAGCCCGTAGGGCAGGATCAGATGCGGCCGTCCGCCCACGTCCGCGTAGTACGGCAGCTCATCGTTGTAGGCGTCGGAGTCGTACAGGAAGCCGCCTTCCTCGGCCACCAGCTTGCGCGTGTGCACGCTCGGGCCGTAGCGGCAGTACCAGCCCAGCGGGCGGGCGCCCACCGACGCCTGGATGGAGGCGACGGTGCGGCGGATGCGTTCGCGCTCCTCTTCCTCGGTCAGGTTCTGGTGGCGCTCCCAGCGCCAGCCGTGGGCGCACACGTCCCAGCGGCTGTCACGGATGGCGGCGCACACCTGCGGATTGCGCTCCAGCGCCAGGCCGCAGCCGAAGATGGTCGCGGCCATGCCGCGCTCGCGCAGCAAGCGCGCGACGCGCCAGAAGCCGACGCGGCTGCCGTACTCGAACATGGATTCGGCCGCCAGGTCGCGGCCGGCGAAACCGCCGCCCCCGCCCTCGGTCAGGGCCGACTCCGAGGCCTCGTCGCCGTCGGGCACGGACAGTTCGCCGCCTTCTTCGTAGTTCACGCACAGGTTCAGCGCGATGCGGGCGCCTTGGGGCCATTGCGCATGGGGCAGGTCCGCGCCGTAGCCGACGAAGTCGCGCCGCAGATGGGGGTAATCGGGTTGCATGGAGATGTCCTCGTTCAACGGTCAAAGCCGGGCGGCACGATGTCCACGGACGCGGCCACCTTCAGGAATTCGTCGTCGCCTTCGTCCGCCAGCGTCATGGCGACGGCGAACTGGGCCGGCGCGCGCAGCACCGACAGGCCCTGGTGCCAGACCCCGGCCCGGTAGCACACCCCCTGGCTGCCGGACGCAATGAAGGCGCGCAGGCGGGACAGGTCCGGCTCGCCGCGCTCGCCGTCCGGCGCGACCGCCACGAGATAGGACGCGCCGTCCAGCGGGATGAAGGTCTGCGAGGAATAGGGGTGGCGCTCCAGCAGCACGACCGGGCAGGGCCACGCGATCGCCGCCTCCACCCGGCTCACCCACATGGCGGGCCGGCATGCCGGCGCCGCGTGCGCGAAGGGCAGGCTCAGGTGCCGGCGCCGCTGCTCGCCGGCGTGCTCGACCACTTCGCCGAACGCGGCGAAGCCCTCGGACGTGAGCGGTTCCGCGACGACGCGGCGCGCGGAATCAACGTTCATGAGGCAGGTATCCCAGGGTCTTGGCGAAAGCGCGGCGCACGTTGTCCAGGTGCGCGGCCATGGCCTGGCGCGCGCGCTCCCCGTCGCCGGCCTGCAGGGCCTCGACGATGGCCAGGTGCTCGCCGCGGGCCAGCACCGAACGCTGCGCCAGCCGTTCGACGTTGCACAGCCGCGCGCGGCGGCGGGCGTCGGCGATCATTCCCGCCAGCGATTTGTTGCCGCAGTGGGCGGACACCAGATCGTGGACCTCGTTGTCGGCGGTCCAGGTGGATTCGCCGCCGGCGGCGCTATGCCGCATCACGTCTTCCAGGCGGGCCTTGACCGAGGCCAGCTTGTCGGCCGGGATCCGGCCCGCGGCCATGGCCGCCGCCTCGCCTTCCAGCAGGCGGCGGATCTGCAGCAGTTCCAGCAGTTCGGTGGCACCGAACTCCTGCACCACCACGGCGCCGTTGGACAGGCGCTTGAGGATGCCCTCGCCCAGCAGCCGGTTCAGCGCCGCGCGCATCGGGGTGCGCGAAACGTTCAGTTCTTCGGACAGGCGGCGCTCTTCCATCACCTCGCCGGGGCCGGTGCGGCGGGAGGCGATGCGGTCGAGCAAGGCCTGGTAGGTGCGTTCGGACACGCTCAGCGCCGGGCCGTCGCCGCCGGCACGTTCCTCGGCAAAGTCTTCGAAGGATTCCTGGTTCATTTTCCTATCGCGATCCCGGTGGGATCCCACTTGAATACCAACTGAACTATAGCCGTGAGCGGCGTGCGCGTGGGTACGGAATGCCTAGGGAAAAACCCGCGGGCGGAAGAGAGCCATGGGAATGGACGAGCGCCGGCCCGCCCGCGTAGGGGCAAGGATCCCGGCAGCGCCGGGCGGGCGAAAGGGAAAGAAAGGCAGGCCCGCCGGGAAGGCGGGCCGGCGTGTCAGTAGCCGACCGTCAGGCCGGGGAGGTCCACCGTGATGCGCGGCCGCTCCAGCGCCAGCGCCAGGTTGTCGGCGAATTCACGGGCTTCCTTTTCGTCGGTGGACAGGGTGTCGTAGCCGAGGGCGTCCGCCACCCCCAGGACCTTGTCCAGCAGCAGGACCTTGCCGCTGGGACGCAGGGGCTCGCAGCCCAGCGTTTCCCAGGCGCCGTCGAACCAGTCCCGCGCCTCGCCCTGGCGCTGCGGGGAGGGCTCGACCTCGGCGGAAAGATCCACCGAACGACGGGAATCGAAAACAATGGTGATATCGCTGCGCATTGGAGGTTCCTTCAAAGGGCGTCAGGCGAGAAGCGTAGGCAAAAACGGCCGGACAGATTGTCGGTCCGGCGACATTGGCCCGACCGCCTACCAGCCGCGCGACACCTCCCAAGTGACTTCCGCGCCGGCCGCCAGCGACTGGCGCATCATGTCCAGCAGCGGGAAGGCGCGTTCCTTCATGCCCACCATGCGGGCCATCGGGGACACGGGCGCCTTGTCCTCGTCGTCTTCGTCGGCGCCCTCGTGGGCGCGCTGGTAGTCGTCGATGGCGCGTTCGATGCCGCTGATGGCGGGCTGCAGCTGTTCCACGGTGAAAACGCCGCGCTCCGGAATCTTGTCTCCGAAGGACTTGCCGGCGGCCTGCAACAGCGCGCCCGCATGGTCGGTCAGCATCAGAACTTCGGCCACGACCTTGGAGTGAAAGGTGATCAGCATATTCCGGTCTCCACAATGATTACTTACACACTACCGCAACGCGCGGGGGATGCCAACTGGCGGCAGGGCGGATGTCCGGCGGGCCCGTCATCCGCCCCCCGCGCCAGGCCGGCCCGGCCCGCCGGGGCCCCGGCTCCCCCCCTGTCCGGCAGCCAAATCACGCTATGATTCAGGGGATTCCCGTGACAGGAGGACCTGCGCCGCCCCGGAATCGGGCATGCGCGCGCGGTCCCCACGGCTGGCAGCGCCCCGTCCTGTCCCCTCCGCCCGCCTGGCCCGGTCCACGCGGGCGCGTCCGTCACTAACTCAGAACCTCTCCAGACGCCCATGCTCCCCGAGCAACAGAAACAGCTTATCTCCCTGATCCAGGCCGCCGTCGCGCAAAGCCTGCCCGACGCGCAGGCCGACACGGCCCGAGCCAACGTGCTGCTGGAGCGCCCCAAGGTCGCCGCCCACGGCGACGTCGCCACCAACGTGGCCATGCAGCTGGCCAAGCCGGCCCGCCGCAATCCGCGCGAACTGGCCCAGGCCATCGTGGACGCCCTGATGGCGCTGCCCGAGGCCGCCGCCCTGGTCGAGAGCGCCGAGATCGCCGGCCCCGGCTTCATCAATTTGCGCGTCACCGCCGCCGCCCGCCAGGCCGTCATCGCCGCCGTGGCCGAACAAGGCGCCACCTTCGGCCGCGCGCCCCGCAACGGCGAGAAGATCCTGGTCGAATTCGTGTCGGCCAACCCCACCGGACCGCTGCACGTGGGCCATGCCCGCCAGGCCGCGCTGGGCGACGCGATCTGCCGGCTGTACGACGCCAACGGCTGGGACGTCACCCGCGAGTTCTACTACAACGACGCCGGCAACCAGATCAACAATCTGGCCATCAGCGTGCAGGCCCGCGCCCGCGGCCTGAGTACCGATTCCCCCGAATGGCCGGCCGACGGCTACAAGGGCGACTACATCCTCGACATCGCGCGCGACTTCCAGGCCGGCAAGACCGTCCAGTCCGACGGCGTGGCCGTCACCGCCACCGGCGACGTCGACAACCTGGAAGACATCCGCGTCTTCGCCGTGGCCTACCTGCGCCGCGAGCAGGACCTGGACCTGCAGGCCTTCGGCCTGGCCTTCGACAATTACTACCTGGAAAGCTCGCTCTATACCTCCGGCCGCGTCGAAGAGACCGTCAAGGCGCTGATCGCCGGCGGCCACACCTACGAGGAAGGCGGCGCCCTGTGGCTGCGCACCACCGAACTCGGCACGGGCGACGACAAAGACCGCGTCATGAGGAAGAGCGAAGGCGGCTACACCTACTTCGTGCCCGACGTGGCCTATCACAAGGCCAAGTGGGAGCGCGGCTTCCATCGCGCCGTGAACATCCAGGGCAGCGACCACCACGGCACCGTGGCGCGCGTGCGCGCCGGCCTGCAGGGCCTGGAAGAAGGCATCCCCAAGGACTACCCGTCCTACGTGCTGCACAAGATGGTCAAGGTGATGCGCGGCGGCGAAGAGGTCAAGATCTCCAAGCGCGCCGGCAGCTACGTCACCATGCGCGACCTGATCGACTGGGTCGGCCGCGACGCCGTCCGCTACTTCCTGATCCAGCGCCGCGCCGACACCGAATTCGTCTTCGACGTGGACCTGGCGCTCTCCAAGAGCGACGAAAACCCCGTCTACTACATCCAGTACGCGCACGCCCGCATCTGCTCGGTGGTGGCCAATGCCGCCATGCCGGCCGCAGACGTGGCCCAGGCCGATGCCTCGCTCCTGACCGCCCCGACCGAATTCGCCCTGATGCAGCGCCTGGCCGAATTCCCCGGCGTGATCGCGCTGGCCGCGCAGGAGCTGTCGCCGCACCACATCGCCTTCTGGCTGCGCGACTGCGCATCGGATTTCCATGCCTGGTACAACGCCGAGCGCGTCCTGGTCGACGACACGGCGCTGAAGCTGGCCCGCCTGCGCCTGGCCTCGACCACGCGCCAGGTGCTGGCCAACGGCCTGGAGTTGTTGGGCGTTTCCGCGCCCGAGCGGATGTAACATCGGTTCATGGCAACCAAGCGCAAAACCACCCGCCGTTCCTCTGGCGAAAGCGGCAGCACCCTGTACGGGGCGCTCGCCGGCCTGCTCCTCGGCCTGATCGTGGCCGCCGTCGTCGCCTTCTACGTCACCAAGGCGCCCGTGCCCTTCGTGGACCGCGCCAGCCGCCAGGGCGACACGGGCAAGCTGCCCGACCCGCGGCAGGCGCCGGATCCCAACGCCGGCCTGTACGGACGCGATGGCGGCGCGGGCGCCGCCCCCACCGGCCCCACCGCGACCGCCCCCGCGCCGCTGCCGGGCGCCGGCGTCGCGAAGCCCGACGAGCCGCCGTCCCGCATGGACGACCTGGGCGCGCTGATCGCCACCTTGCCGTCCACCCGCCAGCCCGCCGCCGCGGCGCCGGCCCCGGCCGCCTCGCCCGCCACCGCGCCGACGCCCATCTCGAAGGCGCCCCCGGCAGCCGCGCCGGCGCCGGCCGCCAAGCCGGCCCCCGCTGCCTCTGCGGCCACGGGCACGTACTACCTGCAGGCAGGCGCCTTCCGCGGCGAAAACGACGCGGAATCCCTCAAGGCCCGCATCATCCTGCTGGGCTTGCCGGTGGCCGTGCAAAAGGCTGAAGTGAACGGCAAACCCATCAACCGGGTCAGGGTGGGGCCGTTCGCCCGCCTGGACGACATGAACCGCGCCCGCGGCCGATTGGGCGAGAACAAGATCGAAACCGCGGTGGTGCGCCAGTAAGGCGCGCCGCCGCCCGCGCAGGCATTGAACTTATCCGGCCCTGGGCCTGTCTGTAACTTTTTACTCAGGAACCTCTCATCCATGCTGTCCCCCAAGCTTATTCGCATCCTGGCCGCGGCCGCGTTGACCGCCACGGCGTTCTTCAGCCCGGCGAGCCATGCCCAAGGCACGCAGCAATACGTGCCCATCAATCCGCCGCTGCCGTCGGATACCCCGGGCAAAGTGGAAGTGCTGGAGTTCTTCGCCTACACCTGCCCGCACTGCGCGGCCATCGAACCGCTGATCGAGGACTGGGCCAAGACCGCCCCCCCGGACGTGGTGCTCAAGCAGATCCCGATCGCGTTCAACGCCGGCATGAAGCCGCTGCAGCAGCTGTACTACACGCTGGTGGCCCTGGACCGTCCGGACCTGCACGCCAAGGTCTTCACGGCCATCCACGGTGAGCACAAGCGCCTGTTCGACAAGAAGGCCATGGGCGACTGGGCCGCCTCGCAAGGCGTGGACCGCGCCAAGTTCGATTCGGTGTTCGATTCGTTCAGCGTGCAGACCCAAGTGCAGCGCGCCACCCAGCTGGCCGACGCCTACCGCATCGAAGGCACGCCGTCGTTCGCCGTCGGCGGCAAGTTCATGACCTCGCCGGTCATGGCGGGCAACAGCTACGAAGGCGCCCTGAAGGAAGTGGACCGCCTGATCCCGATGGCGCGCAACTGACGCGCCCGGACCCCGATCCGCAACGCCCCGCGCCTGTTGGCCGGGGCGTTTTGCTTTTCAGCTTGAGAAAAGGCGCGGCTTGCGCGCGCCCTTTTCCCCGGCCGCTCAGCCCTGGGCGGCCACGGCCTTGTCGAGCGCCTGGGCCAGATCGGCGATGATGTCGTCGGGCGACTCCAGCCCGATGTGCAGGCGGACCAGCGCGTTGTCGCCTTCGCCCCAGTAGCGGTGCTTGGCCAGGTCCTTGCCCGACACCAGCTGCACCAGGCTTTCGTAGCCGCCCCAGGAAAAGCCGATGCCGAACAGCGTCAGCGAGTCCACGAACACGCGCGCCGCCGCCGGCGACAGGCGCAGCTCGACGGACAGCATGCCGTTGGAGCCGGTGCAGTCGCGCTGCCACAATGCATGGCCCGGATCCTGCGGCCAGGCCGGATGGAACAGGCGCACCGTCTCGGGACGGCTCTTGAAGAACTCGCACACCTGCATGGCGTGGCGCGCGTGCTGCGCCATGCGGATCGGCATGGTGCGCACGCCGCGCAATGCCAGCCAGGCGTCGTCGGCGCTGATGGAATAGCCCATGGCGTACTGGGTGCGGTTCAGCTTGCGGGCGATCTCCTCGTCGTTGGTGACGACGGCGCCCAGCATCAGGTCGGAGTGCCCGCCCACGTACTTGGTGCCCGCGATGACGGACACCTGCGCGCCCAGGGTCAGCGGGCGGTAGATATAGCCCGAGCCCCAGGTATTGTCGGTGGCCAGCACCAGGCCGTGGCGCTGCGCCACGGCGGCCATCGCGCCCATGTCCAGCATCTCGAACAGCAGCGACCCCGGCGACTCCACGTACAGCAGCTTGGTGTTCGGACGCACCAGCTCGTCCAGGTCTTCGCCGGCGGCGAAGTAGGTGATGTCGATGTTCATGCGCTTGAGGACGGCGTCGTCCAGCTCGCGCATCGGTCCGTACACGCAATCGGAAATGAGGGCGTGGTCGCCGGCCGAGCACAGGGCCAGCATGACCATGGTCATGGCCGACAGGCCGGAGGACGCCAGATAGCAGTGCGTGCCGCCTTCGAGCTGCGTGAAGACCTGCTCCAGCGCGGCGTGGGTGTCCATGCCCATGCGGCCGTAGGTCGTCGCGCGCCCGCCGGCGGCCTTGCTGCGCTGCGCCTGCTCCAGCGCGGCGATGTTCGCGAAGCGCACCGTGCTGGCCCGCATCGGGGGCAGCGGCACCGGCGCCGTGCCGGTCTCGGGATTGAACGGGGCGGTGCCCGCATGCTGCAGAAGCGTATCGATGTGTTTGGTAGGCATCTTCGGAGGAACGGCTGGCAAGTGGAATGGCGGGAAAGAGAAACGGATAGGATGAACCTTAGAGCATTTTGGGTTGGATTGTTGACGTTGGGCTTTGTGAGGCCGGAGTTCTTGAGCCGCCGGCGTCCGGACTGCGGGATTCCGATGCTCGCCCCACTGGGGCTGCGCTTCGGATCCCTCCGCCCGGCCCCCGGCTCACG
>NZ_BCTQ01000061.1 GCF_001571365.1 Achromobacter denitrificans NBRC 15125
TCCGGCTTCCGCTGCCGTGCCCGCGGCCGGCACCTCCGCCCGCGCGCAGCCGGCGGCCTCGCCCTCGGTGTCGCCGGCTGCGTCGCCGGCCGGCGCGTCCTCACCGCAACCCGCAAACCCGACCGCCCAGCAGCCCAACCGCGCGCCGAATCCTTTCGGCGACCTGCTTGCCAAGTGATTCGCACGGGGGCGCGCCACCCCTTGCGGCGCGCCCCTGACCGACAGACAAGACCCTTTGCACGGAGCCTTCCATGGCCAAGAAAGAAAGCGTTCAAAAACGATTGCAGAAAGTCCGTCCGCCGCGCGTTCAGCTCACGTATGACGTAGAGAAGGGCGACGCCATCGAACAGAAGGAGCTTCCCTTCGTGGTCGGCGTGGTGGGCGATTTTTCGGCGCAGTCCGAAACCGAACTGCCGCGCCTGAAGGACCGCAAGTTCGTCAATATCGATGTCGATAATTTCGACGACGTGATGCGCGGGCTGGAGCCGCGCGCGGCATACCGCGTAAAGAACCGCCTCACCGATGAAGGCGGCACGTTCGGCGTCGATATGAAGTTCCGTTCCATCGAAGACTTCCGTCCGGAGGCCGTGGTGCAGCAAGTGGACCCGCTGCGCGAACTGCTGGACATCCGCACCAAGCTGGCCGACCTGCGCAACAAGCTCGCCGGCAACGACAAACTTGAGGACCTGCTGGGCGAAGTGCTGACCAGCACGGAAAAGCTGCAACAGCTGACCAGCGAGACCGACAAGGGAGGCCGCAATGAGTAATTCCGCCGCCGCGCAAAACACCGCCGCCGCCGCCGCCGAGTCGCAGGGCGGCCTGCTGGACCAGATCGTCGAGCAAAGCCGCGTCGCCAAGTCCACCGCCGAACACGACCGCGCCAAGGACATCATTGGCGAGCTGGTGCGCGAAGTCATGAAGGGCACCGTGGTGGTGTCCGACAACCTGTCGGCCATGCTGGATGCGCGCGTCGCCGAGCTGGACCGCCTGATCTCGGCCCAGCTCAGCGAAGTGATGCACGCGCCCGAGTTCCAGAACCTCGAAAGCACCTGGCGCGGCCTGCACTACCTGTGCCAGGAGACGGACACCAGCCCCATGCTGAAGATCAAGGTGCTGAACGCCACCAAGCGCGACCTGGTTCGCGACTTCCAGACCGCGATCGACTTTGATCAGAGCTTGATGTTCAAGAAGGTGTACGAAGAGGAATTCGGCACCTTCGGCGGCGCCCCGTTCGGCGCGCTGCTGGGCAACTTCGAGATTACGCGCCAGCCCGAGGACATGTACTTCATCGAGCAGATGTCGCACGTGGCCGCCGCTTCGCACGCGCCGTTCATCGCCTCGGCCTCGCCGGAGCTGCTGGGCCTGGACAGCTTTGCCGACCTGGGCCGCCCGCGCGATCTGGCCAAGGTGTTCGACACCGTGGAATACACCAAGTGGCGCAGCTTCCGCGATTCGGAAGATTCGCGCTACGTCGGCCTGACGATGCCGCGCTTCCTGGGCCGTCTGCCGTACGATCCGGTGGAGGGCACGACGGTTGAAGGCTTCAATTTCGTCGAGGACGTGGACGGCACCGACCATTCCAAGTACCTCTGGTGCAACGCCGCGTGGGCCTTCGGCGCGCGCCTGACGGCGGCATTCGCCGACTTCGGCTGGTGCGCGGCGATCCGTGGCGTGGAAGGCGGCGGGCTGGTCGAGAACCTGCCCACGCATACTTTCAAGACGGACGACGGCGAAATCGCGCTCAAGTGCCCGACCGAAATCGCCATCACCGACCGCCGCGAAAAAGAGCTGAGCGACCAGGGCTTGATCCCGCTCGTGCATTGCAAGAACTCGGATTACGCGGCTTTCTTCGGCGCCCAGTCGGTGCAGAAGGCCAAGAAGTACAACACGGACAGCGCCAACGCCAACGCGGTGTTGTCCGCGCAGTTGCAATACATTTTTTCGGTATCGCGGGTGGCGCACTACCTGAAGGCGATGATGCGCGACAAGATCGGCAGCTTCGCGTCGGCGCAGTCCGTAGAGAGTTTCCTGAATCGCTGGGTGTCGCAGTACGTGCTGCTCGACGACAACGCGACGCAGGAACAAAAGGCGCAGTTCCCGCTGCGCGAAGCTTCGGTGCAAGTGGCCGAGGTGCCCGGTCGTCCTGGCGTTTTCCGCGCCGTGGCGTTCTTGCGGCCGCATTTCCAGCTTGACGAACTCTCGATCTCCTTGCGCCTGGTTGCCGAATTGCCGGCCCAGGCCCAGAAATCCTGAGCGTCATTGCACTGAAAACTCATCCATTAAAAGAGGTTATCAACAATGAAGGACATCTACGTCAAGTTCGGCAATCCGGCGCTCAAGGGCGAGTCGCAAGACAAGGATCATCCGGATTGGATCGAAGTCAGCTCGTGGCGCCACGAGATCATCCAGCCGCGTTCGGCCACCGCCTCGACCTCGGGCGGCCATACCGCCGAGCGCACCGAACATGGGGAAATGATCTTCACCAAGGATCTGGATGTCGTCAGCCCGCTGTTGTACCAGCACGCGTCGGGCGGCACCACCTTCGACGAAGTCACCATCGACTTCCTGCGCGCCGACGGCGAGGGCAACCGCGTCAAGTACCTTGAGATCAAGCTGAAGTACGTGATCATCGCCCGCGTGGCGCCCGAGGTGGTCGCCGAAGGCCTGCCGCACGAGTCCTTCTCGCTGAAGTATGCCGCCGTGCAGTGGAAGTACACGCAGCAGAAGGTGGGCGGCAATCAGGGCGGCAACGCCCAGGGCGCCTGGAGCCTGACCAAGAACGACAAGACCTACTCGGTCTGATCGCGGCAGGGCAATCCGGAAGACCGCGGCCCGAGCCGGGTCGCTGTCTTTTTTTTGTTTGAGGCCCCGATGAAAGGATTCGAACCGAGTCTCTTCGACAAACTGTTCGAGGCAGAGGGCCAATCGCCCTATGCGTTGCGGCGCTTGTCGATCGAGGAAATGAAAGAGACGGTGGCGCGCGACATCGAGGCCTTGCTGAACACCCGAATGGTGTTCACCGAGGAAGATCTCCGGCGCTACCCGAACTGCCAGCGCTCGCTGCTGACCTACGGGCTGTCGGACTTCTCCGGGCTGAGCCTGGCGAGCCACTACGACCGTGAGTTCATCTGCCGGTCGCTCGAACAGGCGATTGCGCGGCACGAGCCTCGGCTGACGCACGTGCGGGTCATGTTGCAAGTCGACGGCCGGGCGACTTCGGTGCTGTATTTCGCGATCACGGCCATGCTGGACGTGGGGCCCGCCCATGAGCCCGTGACGTTCGACGCGACCTTGCAGCCCTCGACCCTGCAGTACTCGGTGACCAAGGGCTGGGCCAAGAGCCCGGCCACGGTCTGACGCATCAATCCGTGGTGCAGGTGCACTGGCGCGCCGGACAGGAAAACATCAATGGAAGAATTGCTGCCCTACTACGAGCGCGAACTAGGCTTCTTGCGCACCTCGTCGCGCGACTTCGCCGAGCGCTATCCGAAGATCGCCGCGCGGTTGGGGCTATCGGGCGAGACCTGCGAAGATCCGCATGTCGAACGCATGATCGAGTCGTTCGCGTTGCTGAGCGCCCGCATCAACAAGAAGCTGGACGACGACTACCCTGAATTCACCGAAGCGCTGTTCGAGGTGATGTACCCGCATTACCTGCGGCCGTTTCCCTCTTGCAGCGTGGCGCAGTTCGACCTCGGCGGCGCGGGCGCCCAGCTGACCGCGCCCGTGCGGATCGGCCGTGGCGTCGAGTTGAAATCCCATCCGGTGCGCGGCGTGTCGTGCCGCTTCCGCACGGCCTACGAGGTCACGCTGGCGCCCATCGAAGTGCAACGGGCGGGGTTCGTGTCCAGCGCCAATGCGCCGGCCACGGCCAAGCTGCCCGCGGGCGTCACCGGCCGCTTTTCCGTCACGCTGGGGTGCCAGGGCGAGAGCCAGCACTTCGGGACGCTGGGCATCGATCGGCTGCGCGTCTATCTGCATGGCGAACCGTCATTCGTGGCGGCGCTGCGCGACGCCTTGTTCCTGCGCGCGGCCGCGGCCTATGTGGAGTTGCAACCGGGGCGCTGGGATCGCCTGCCCGCGATCCCGCTGGCGCAGGTCGGACTGGCCGAGGAAGACGCGCTGATCGACTTTCCCGCCAGTTCGCATCCGGCTTATCGACTGCTGGCCGAGTATTTCGTCTTTTCCGAGAAATTCAATTTCGTCGACATCGACCTGGCCGCGCTGCGCCCCTATCTGGGCGCCGCGCGGCAGTTCACGCTGCACCTGCCGGTGGGCGGGCTGCGCGCCGATTCGAATACGGCGCGGCTGCTGGAGTCGACGTCGGCGGACAACCTGCGGCTGGGCTGCACGCCGGTGGTGAACCTGTTCAACCAGCGCGCCGACCCCATCCGCGTGACGCACGCGGCCGCGTCGTATCCAGTGGTGGCCGACGCGCGGCGCGCATATGGATACGAGGTCTACTCCATCGACCGGGTGCGCCAGGTGCGGCAGAACGCCCAGGGCGATGCCGTGGTGGACTTCCGGCCGTTCTATTCGTTGCATCACGGCGAGTCGCCGGAGTCCGCCGGCCACTACTGGACGATGCGGCGCGACGCCTCGATCGCGCAGCGCAGCCCCGGGTACGAGACCGAGATCTCTATCGTCGATATCGATTTCGATCCGTCGGTGCCGCAAACCGAGACCCTGAGCCTGGACCTGACCTGCACCAATCGCGACCTGCCGGCGCAGATCGCGGTGGGCCAGGCGAGCGGCGACCTGTTCCTGGAAGGCGGCACCGTTGCGCGCGCCATCCGGATGCTGCGCCGGCCTACGCATTCGCACCGCTTCCAGCAGGGGCGGGCGGCGCACTGGCGCTTGATTTCGCATCTGGCGCTGAACCATCTGTCGCTGGTGCAAAGCGGCCTGCCCGCCTTGAAGGAAACGCTGCGCCTGTACGACCTGTCGGCATCGGCGGTGGCGGCGCGCCAGATCGAAGGGCTGGTCGGCCTGGACTACAAGCCGGCCACGCACTGGATGCCCGGCGAACCCTTCGCCACGTTCGTGCGCGGCATCGAGATCCGCTTGACCGTCAACGAAGATCACTTCGTGGGCACGAGCCTGCATACCTTCGTGGCCGTCATCAACCGGTTCTTCGGACTGTACGTGCACGCCAACAGCTTCGTGCAGTTGGTCGTATTTTCGCGCCGAGGCGCGGAGGAATTACTACGATGCCCCCCATGCAACGGCGACGCCATACTAGCGTGATGGACGCGCTGCTGGCAGAGCCGCAGCGCTTCAAATTCTTTCAAGCGGTGCGCCTGCTGGAGCAGAGCTTCGCGCGGCAGGAGCGCGGCGCGACGCGCCATACCGTGCCCGTGCACCTGCGCTTTCCCAACGCGCCCGGGCTGGGCTTTCCGCCCAGCGAGATCGTCGACGCCGTGGCGTACGACAAGAACGGCGAGGTGCTGGCCGACGAAGCGGCGCGCCGGGCCGCCGTGGCCGAAGGGCGGCTGGGCCGGGTGGACGTGACGCCGGCGTTCTTCGGCCTGCTGGGCGGCCAGGGCGCGTTGCCGCTGCATTACTCCGAGATGCTGGCGAACCGGGAAAGCCTGCGGCGCGATCGGGGCGCGCGCGCCTTTTTCGACATTTTCTCGAACCGGGCGGCCGCGCTGTTCTACGCGGCGTGGAAGAAGTACCGCATGCCGCTGCGGCACGAAACCGAGCAGGACCATCATTACCTGCCGCTGTTGCTGGCCTTGGGCGGCATCGGCCACCCGGCGCTGCGCGACCGGCTGCACAACGGCGCGGGCCGGGTGTTCGACGAGTCCGTGGCCCATTACGCCGCGGCCGCGCGCCAGCGGCCCGTGTCGGCGCCGTTCCTGCAGCGCGTGTTGCAGGACTACTTTGGGGTGCCGCTGCGGGTGGAGCAGTTCGTGGGCCGTTGGTACGACGTGCCGCCGCAGAATCGAACGCAGCTGGGAAGGCCCGGCGCGGTGCTGGGCGTGTCCGCGTTGGCGGGCGACCGAATCTGGCAGCGCGACCTGCGCATCCGGTTGTGGATCGGCCCCTTGTCGCGCCAGGCCTACACCGATTTCCTGCCGGGCGGCGAGCGCGCGCAGGCGCTGGAAAAGCTGTTGACGATGTTCGGTGGCATGACCTTCGAATACGAGGTGCGGCTGGTGCTCGCGCGCGAAAGCGTCACGCCCAGCCGGCTGGGCGAAGGCGGCGAATTGCGCCTGGGCTGGAATTCGTTCCTGTGCACCGGGCCGGCGAGCGCGGACCGCGACGACGCCAGCTACGAATTGCACACCATTCATTGACCCCATAACAATATAGAGAATCATGGCGACACCGCTGAAGACCTTGATCGGGAAGTTGAACCAGACCTGCCGTCAGGCGGCCGAGCGCGCAGCCAGCCTGTGCATGGCGCAGGGCCATTACGAAGTGGATCTGGAACATCTGTTCCTGGCGCTCCTGGAAAAGCCGGCCAGCGATGTGAGCATCATTGCGCGGCGTTGCCACATCCATACCGATGCGCTGGAAACCGACTTGAAGGCCGAGATCGGCCGGTTCAGGAACGGCAATACGCGCACGCCCGTGTTTTCGGCGCATCTGCCCAAGCTTTTCGAGCACGCCTGGCTGATCGCGTCGCTGGATACGCAAACCACCCGCATCCGCTCCGGTCATCTGTTGCTGGCGCTGTTGACGGAGCCTGACCTGGCGCAGCTGGCGCGGCGGGGCTCGCCGCTGTTCGAGTCGTTCCGGCTGGATGAGCTCAAGCATGATTTCGCCGCCCTGACGCAGGGCTCCGAAGAGGCGGGGCAGGCGGTGGGCTTTGACGATGGCGCGGCGGCGCAGGGCGAGGGCGGGCAGCCGGCGCCGGCGCTGTCGCAGACTCCCGCGCTGGACCAATACACCACCAACCTTACCGAGCGCGCGCGCGAAGGCAAGATCGACCCGGTGATCGGCCGGGACGCAGAGATCCGCCAGATGATCGACATCCTGACGCGGCGGCGGCAGAACAATCCCATCCTGACCGGCGAGGCCGGCGTGGGCAAGACCGCCGTGGTGGAGGGGTTGGCGCTGCGGATCGTGGCGGACGACGTGCCGCCGGCCTTGGCCGGCGTGACGCTGCGGGTGCTGGACATGGGCCTGCTGCAAGCGGGCGCCAGCGTCAAGGGCGAGTTCGAGAACCGACTGAAGAACGTGATCGACGAGGTCAAGAAGAGCCCGTCGCCCATCATCCTGTTCATCGACGAGGCGCACACGATGATCGGCGCCGGCGGGCAGGCGGGCCAGAACGATGCCGCCAACCTGCTGAAGCCCGCCCTGGCGCGCGGCGAGCTGCGCACCATCGCGGCCACGACCTGGAGCGAATACAAGAAGTACTTCGAGAAGGACGCCGCGCTGGCCCGCCGGTTCCAGGTCGTCAAGGTCGAGGAGCCGGACGAAGCGCTCGCGGCGTCGATGCTGCGGGGCATGGCGCCGTTGATGGAGCGCCATTTCGGCGTGCGCATCCTGGACGAGGCGATTGTCGCGGCGGCGCGGCTGTCGCATCGCTATATCACCGGCCGCCAGCTTCCCGACAAGGCCGTCAGTGTGCTGGACACGGCCTGCGCGCGCGTGGCCCTGGGCCGCAGCGCCACGCCGGCGTTGATCGATGATGCGCGGCATCGCCTGACGCGGCTGCGCACCGAGCAGGAGGCGCTAAGGCGCGAAGCCGCCGCCGGCGCGCCGCAGGCGCGCCTGGCGGAGCTGGGAGCGGAGATCGCGAAGGTGGAAGCGGCGCTGGCCGACGCGCAAGTCCGGCACGCGGCCGAGACCGATCTGGTTGAAAGGATTCACGCCCTGCGCGCCGAACTGGAAGCCGCGGGCCAGGATGCGCAGGGCCAGGATGCGGCCGGCGCGCAGGCCCCCGCGCGCGCGGCAAGCCGGCGCAAGGCGGCGCCCGCGCCGCTGACGCCCGAGCAGCAGCGCCTGGCCGGCCTGGTGGACGAACTGCGCGCCCTGCAGGGCGAGCAGCCGTTGGTGCCCGCGTGCGTGGATGCGCAGGTCGTGGCCGAGATCATTGCGGCATGGACCGGCATTCCGCTGGGCCGCATGGTGAACGACGAGATCCGCACCGTGTTGCAGCTGCAGCCCCTGCTGGCCGAGCGCGTCATCGGCCAGGACCACGCGCTGCACGCCATCGCGCAGCGCGTGCGCACGGCCCGGGCCGGCCTGGAAGATCCGGACAAACCCAAGGGCGTGTTCCTGTTCGTGGGGCCGTCGGGCGTGGGCAAGACCGAGACGGCGCTGGCGCTGGCCGACATCCTCTACGGCGGCGAGCGCAAGCTGGTCACGATCAACATGAGCGAATACCAGGAGGCCCACAGCATTTCCGGCCTGAAGGGCTCGCCGCCCGGCTACGTGGGCTATGGCGAGGGCGGGGTGCTGACCGAGGCGGTGCGCCGCCAGCCCTACAGCGTGGTGCTGCTGGATGAAATCGAGAAGGCCCATCCCGACGTGCTGGAGCTGTTCTTCCAGGTGTTCGACAAGGGCGTGATGGATGACGCGGAAGGGCGCGAGATCGACTTCCGCAACACGCTGATCATCCTGACGTCCAACGTCGGGTCCAGCGCCATCATGCAGGCCTGCCTGAACAAGCCGGCCGACGAGCGCCCCTCGCCCGAGCAGTTGTCGGAACTGCTTGCGCCGCAGCTGTACAAGGCGTTCAAGCCCGCGTTCCTGGGGCGCATGAAGACCGTTCCCTACTTCCCGGTGGACGACGACGCGCTGGCGCACATCATCGGCCTCAAGCTCGGGCGCATCGCCCGCCGCGTCCAGGCCACCCACCGCGCGGCGTTCGAATGGGACGAGGCGCTGGTGGAAGCCGTGCTGGCGCGCTGCACCGAGGTGGATACGGGCGCGCGCAACGTGGACCACATTCTGAATGGAACGCTGTTGCCGGAGATTGCCGAGCAGGTGCTCGGCAAAATGGCGCAGGGTGAGGGCATCGCCAGGATCCGCGTGAGCGCGGACAAGAATGGCGAGTTCCGGTTCCGGATGAGCTGACAGGAGGCGCCGAGATGGCTCTTGAACTCGCCGCCGCCAGCCTGTTGGGCGCGGGCTTTACGCAGGCCGACCGCCTGCTGGACCTGATGACGCCGCTGGGGCAGGACAAATTGCTGGCGGAGCGGCTGCAAGGCAAGGAGCAGCTGAGCGACGGCGGCTTCGTCCTGCACGTGGATGCGCTCTCGGACGATGCGCACATTCCGCTGAAGTCGCTGATCGGCCAGGCCGCGCAGGTCAAATTGCAAACGGCCCTGGGGCGCGACGAGCACCGCGTCTGGTGCGGCCTGGTGACCGAGGCGCGGTTCGAGGGCGCCAACGGCGGCCTTGCCCGCTACCGCCTGCGCATCGAACCTTGGCTGGCGCTGCTGCGCCAGCGGCGCGACAGCTACGCGTTCCAGGACATGTCGGTGATCGACATCGTCGACAGCGTGTTCGGCGACTATCAGGGCCAAGGCGCGCTGGCGCCTCAATGGCGCTGGAAAGTGAAGGATCGCGACGCCTACGCCAAACGCAGCCTGACGATCCAGTACCGCGAAACCGATTTCGCCTTCGTGGAGCGTTTGCTGGCCGAGGAAGGGCTCTATTATTGGGTCGAGCATGAAGGCGGCGACGGCGAGCCCGGCTCCCACACGATCGTCGTGGCGGACCACAACGGCGCATTCGAGGCGGGCCCGCAGGAAAGCATCCCGTTCCAGCGCGCCGATGCCACCGAGGAGCAGGACTCCATCCAGGGCTGGCGTCAGAGCCGCGCATGGCGAACCAATGCGGTGCGCCTGGCCACCTGGGACTATCGCGCCATGCAGACGCGCAAGGCCAGCGCCCAGGCCGATGACAAGTTCGCCAACGCGATGGAACTGGCCGACTCGGACTACCCCGGCCAGTACCTGTTCGAGGACGGCGCGCAAGGCGAGCGGCTGGCGCACAACGCGCTGGCGGCGCAACGCGTGCGCCAGTCCCTGTACGAGGGCGAAGGCACCGCGCGCACGTTGGCGCCGGGGCAGCGCTTTACCCTGACGGGCCACTGGGGCCCGTCGCAAGGCGCGGGCGCCGACTTCGTGGTGATCGGCATAGGCCACGAGGCGCGCAACAATTTCGACGAAAGCCTGGGGCAGGCCGTCGCGCAAGCCCTGGGCGCGGCGGGCGAACGAGCGGACGACGAGGCGGAGTTCTACCGCAACCGCTTCGAGGCGATTGCCGCCACGCTGGAATACCGGCCCACCACGCGGGACGGCCACGGCGCGCGGCTGCATCCGCGCCCTACCGTGCATGGCGCGCAGACCGCGCTGGTGGTGGGCGCCGGGGACCCGGTCCACACCGATCGCGACCACCGCATCAAGATCCAGTTTCATTGGCAGCGCGGCAGCGCGTCGAGCAACCGCCAGGACCACCCCGCTGGCGACGACAATGCGCCGGCCAGCGAGACCCTGGGAACCTGGGTGCGCGTGGCCGAGCCCGTGGCCGGATCGGACTGGGGCGGGCATTTCGTGCCGCGCCTGGGGCAGGAGGTGCTGGTGCAGTTCCTGCATGGCGATATCGACCGGCCTGTCGTGGTGGGCGCGCTGTACAACGGCGCGGGCGCCGAAAACGCCGCCAACAACCAGGTGCAGGGCGGGGCGGCCAAGGCCACCGGCAACGCGCCCGCCTGGTTCGCGGGCAGCGTAGCGGGGCACGCGCACAACGTAGTGATGTCGGGCTTCAAGACCCAGGCGCTGGCTGCGAGCGGGCAGGGCATGGGCGGCTATAACCAGCTGGTGCAGGACGACTCGCCGGGCCAGTCGCGGCTGACGGCATCGACCACGCAGGCCGAGGCGCGCCTGAATCTCGGGCATTTGAAGCAGCAGCGCGACAACGAGCGGCTGTCGGACCTGGGCCATGGCGCCGAGCTCGCGACCAGCGAAGCCCTGGCGTTGCGGGCGGGCGAAGGCCTGCTGATCAGCGCCGACAAGCGCGAGGACGCGGCGGGCGCTTTCCTGGACAGCGAGGAATCCATCAAGCAGATGGAAAAGGCCATCGAGCAGGCCAGTGAACTGTCCGCCACCGCCGGCCGCCAGGAAGCCCGGTTGCCGGGCGATGAGGACAAGCCGCGCGCGTTGAACGAGCTGGATGCGGTGCGCGAGATCATTGAAGGAACCAAGGCCGAGGCGGAGGCCCGCGTGCCGGCCTACACCATGCCGCACATCCAGGTAAGCGCGCCCAAGGGGATCGGCCAGTACACGCCGCGCAACGCATACACGGTGGCCGGCGCCACGCTGTGCCAGGTCGCTCCCGACGTGAACTGGGCGGCGGGCGCGAACCTGTCGATGTGCGTGGCGCAAGGCGTCGTGCTGTTCACCAAGGGCCTGGGCGGCAACGGCCGGGCGGTGGACGCGCAAGGCATCCGCCTGCATGCGGCCGGGGGGAAACTGCGGCTGCAAAGCCAGAAGGCGCGCATGCGGCTGGCAGCCGAGAAAGCGGTGACGCTGGCGTCGGCGCAGGGCGCGGTGGACGTGAATGCGTCCAAGAAAGTGCTGGCGACGGCCGCGGGCGCGTATATGCGTATCGAGGGCGGCGGCATCCAGCTGCATGCGCCGGGCAAAGTGGAACTGAAGGCGGGCGTGCACAACTGGGCGGGGCCGCAAAGCGGCGCAGGGCCCGCGCAGCCGCCGCAAGGCGAACTGGAAGGTTGCGCCGCGGCGCTCGAAGACGCGGCCGGCAGCGGCGCGTTGGCGGCATGACGATGGACGTGACGCCTCGCCACCCTGATTACTGGACGGCCAGCGCCGAAGCCGGCGTCGAGCGAGCCATCGCGGGCCTGCGGGCGGTGTTGGACGGCCGCGCCAGCCGGCGCGTGCTCCTGCTGTGCGATTCGACGCTGGCGGACCCGCTGGCGAAAGAAATCGCGTCGGCCGGCCTGGCGCGACGCGAAGTCGACCTGATTTCTCAGGGCGCGACCGCGCCGCCCTTGTATCTGGCCGAAGTGCCGGATGAAGCGCGGCACGAGCGTCTGGTCAACGCCAGTCTCCGGCTGGCGGTGGACGAAGCCGTGCGCCCGGCGCCGGCCGCGCGGCGGGCGCGCTCGATGTCGGCGTGGCTGGCTACGGATCTGCCGCTGGCGGAAGTCGCGCAGCGCCTGGTCCAGCGCGCGCGTCTGCGCGACGCGCAGGGGCGCGTGCGCATCCTGCGGTTCTGGGACCCGCGCACCACGCAGTTCCAAAGCGAGCTTTACGCGGGCACGGCGCCGGCATCGTGGATCCCGGGCGCGACATGGATGAGCCTGGACGGGTTCGGGCAGTGGCAGACGCTGCCGGATGTGCGCGGCCCGATGCAGACCGTCACGCCGGATTGGCCGCGCCTGGCGCGGCTGGGCCGCGTCAATGCCGTGCTGCAACGTCTGAACGCGGACGGCCTGCGCTATGGCGCGTCGGCGCTGGAGGCGGTGCGGCGCGCGCTGGACGCCGGCGCCGCCTGCGGGATCGACAATGACGAGGACCTGGCGCTGTTCGCCGCCTGGCGGGTGCGCCTGGCTGCGCCGCTGGAACGCGCGCCCTCGTTCGCGGCGCTGTTGCGCGAAGTGCGCGAGGAAGGCGGCCGCCTTTATCGCGCCGCGGAAGACATGGACGACGAGGATTGGCAGGTGTTTGCGCAGGAAGCGCAGGCACGGGAGGATCTGCAAGCATGACGACTGACTACGACGCGTTGCCCTGCAAGGGAAAGTTCTGCGGCCGGCCCGGGCTGCCTATTCTGCCCATGCGGATCGCGTATGTGCCGGGCGGCAAGAACGACCTGCCCGACGGCGTGTACATGGACCCGGAGCTGTATTACGAGACCATGCGCCAGGGCGCCTACATGCTGCGCGCGATCACGGCGGGGTACGTGTATATCTGGGACCCTCGGCGCAGCTACGGCTGGCGCGCGTTCGCGGCCACGGCAACGGGCCAGATGAAGGAGGTGCAGGTCGACGACGACAATCGCCCGACCGATCAACCGACCTTCACCTGCACGCGAGAAGGGCACGGCCTGGAATCCACGCTGATCAACGTCGAAGCGCCCGCCAACGCATCGCGCACGGTGTGGGTCGGTTATTCCCGCGTCTGGTGGACGCGGGACGTCCGCCGCGACCTGGCGCGAGACGAGCGCTGGCGCAAGAAGATCATGGTGGAACTGGACGCCAAGGCGGTGTGGGGCGGCGGCCATCCCAAGCCCGAGACCGGCTATCGCGTGGCGGAAGACGGCGCCAACCTGGCCCGGCACTCGATCGAATTCCGCGATGCGGCGGGCGCCGCCACGCTGTTCGGCAATACCCTGACGCCGGCCGTGAGCGTGTTTGGCGGGCAGGGCGCGGCCGTGGCGGCCAAGATGCGGCAGATGACGCCCAAGGGGGGCATCGTGCTGGCGCTGCGCGATCCCGTCGGCGTGCTGGCGGATGTGTCGACCTGGCGCAATAAATGCATGGGCGAGCTGGCCGAACACCATCTGGATCCGACGCGACTGCGCGAAGTCGGCGTGGCGCAGATCGTCGATGGCCTGCAAAAGCAGATGGGGAATACCGGCGACGAGATCAAGCGCTTGCGCGAACGCATCGACACGGGCAAGGTCGCCAAGACCCTCAGCGACAACAAGGCCGCCATCGATCGCATGCGAGAAAAGATCGAGGGGGCGGGCAAGGACTGGGCGTGGTGGTATGGCCGCGAGGCGTTCTGGCTGGCGCTCCAGGCCTACTCGTCGAAGGACGCGGCCGCCGGCGAACGGCTGGAAGAAGACATGGCGTTGTGCGTGGATGGCGCGGGCGCGATCGAAAGCGAACACAGGGTCATCGACGATTCGTTGAAGGACGAAGACGGGTCCAGCACCTATGCGGCGATTTGGCGCGCGCTGGCGGCGAACGATGGCGAGCTGCTGAAGTTTCTGGACCGCGAAGCCAAGGGCAAGGTCATCTCCAAGCAGATCTCCAGCGTCCGCCGGATGATCAAGAGCTACAACGATTGGATCAAGGCGCGGGCGGCCAAGGGGCAACTGCCGCCGATGCGGGTGGCGGGCGCGGCGATCGGACGCTTCATGGCGACGCAATTGCTGCGGCTGACCTTGGCGGGCGATCCGATCGCCGAGCGCGTTGCGGCGCGCGTCACCTTGACGATGTCGGCGCGCATGAACATCGTGATGGCGGTGCGCACGCACACCACCACCGTGCCCCGAATGATCGCGGACATGCACCAGATCGTCTGGGAGCCGAACACGACGTCGGTGACGGTGGGCGGGGGAGGCGGCATCTATGCAAGCAAGCATATGCAGTCGGGCTGGATGGGCACCCAGGCGGAGCGTTCCACGCCGGTCACGCTCAACTACATCATTCCCGAGGAGGTCGATGCGCAATTGAACGCCGCGGCCACGGCCCCGCGGCCCGGCGCGGGCGCGGGGACATCGCCGCAGCTGTCGCTGCCGGCGCCCGCGCCGGTGCTGGCCCTGCCCGCGCCCACCATGTCGCCGCTGGCGGGACTGGTCAAGTGGGCGAAGAGCAAGGACGGCGCCAACGCGGGCGCGACGGGCGTCATGACGCTGGTGGCGCTTTACGCTTCGGTATCGGATCTGCGCAAGGCGGAAGTCATCCATGACGCCAAGGCGGCGCGCAAGGCCTGGTTCGGCATCACGTCGGGGGTGCTGGGCGTGGGCAGCGTGGCGATCGAAGTGACGGCGGGCGCGATAGGCGCGCGCGTGGGCACGAACACGGCGTTCACGATGAACCTGAAGTTGAACATGCGCTTGACGGCCGTGCGGACGGCCGGCGCGGTGTTTGCGGCGGCGGCCACGTTTGTCGACGGGGCCAACAACGCGCTGAGCGCCATCGACCAATACGACGTGAAGAACTACGAGGCGGGCGGCGCCTATGCGACCTCGTCCCTGTTCCTGCTGCTGTCCGGGCTCACCGGCGTCGCCACGGCGCTGATTTCGCTGGGCGGGGCCTTCAGCGCGGCCGGCGTGCTGGCGGGAGCGGGGGGCTTCGGCAGCGCCATGGTCGGCTTGACCAGCGGCGGCACCGTGCTCCTGGGTATTCCGGTGTGGGGCTGGATCGCGCTGGGCCTATGCCTGCTGGCCGCCGGGCTGTACTTCAAGTTCTGGGGCGACAGCGCCAAGGACAGCGAGCTGGAGATCTGGTTTACCCGCTGCTGCATGCGCTCCGGGCAATTCGCGGACGTGGAAGACCGCACGCTCTATGAAACGCGAGACGAGGAGCTGGAGGCGTTCAACTGGGCCGTGTTCGGCGTGCGCGTGACGCTGGATTGGAAGGGGCTCTGGAAGGGCGAGATCTTCGGCCGCGATCGTCTGGTGCTGGAAGTGGTGATGCCGGGCTATTCCGAGCACAGCGATTATGCGTATAACCTCAAGTTGGTGGGGAAGGGCGTCAGCGCCATCGTGGCGAGCAAGGGGTCCGCGCGTTCGGAAGACCCGGACCTGCAGCCGCGCGGTCCGTCGAACGCGCAGGTCGTGCAGGGCCGGCCGCAGGAGGAAACCTGGGCCGACCGCGTGGACCAATACGTCGACAATATGGCCTCTCGGCCCGGTTGGGCGGATGCCTGGCGCTGGATACGCAAGGATCGCAGCCAGCCCATCGAGTTCACGGCCAAGCCTTGGGACGACTCGATGACGTTCAACGTGAGCAACGGCTGCGCGATCCTCCGCACGGAAGTGCTGGTCGACGACGATATCTTCCAGGAAGCGATCATCAAGGTCGAATATTGGCCCGACCCCGACCGCATGCCGGACATCCGCTCGCTGCCGATGGGCGCCAATGGTTCAAATCTTGTAAAAGCGAATAATTGACAAGGCTCAAGCATGACTAGCAACGAAGGGATCCAGGCGTCGGTCTATACCCGATGGCACCAATTGTCGGTGCCGTTGGCCTTCGCCTTGGCGGTGGGCAGTTTCATGCTGGTGGTGTTCAACCGCGGGCCGATCGGGCTGGCGGCCGTGCTGGCGGTGCTGGGGTTGCTCGTGCCGCCGCTGGTGGCGTTCAAGGGCTTTCCCACGCGCAATGTCGTCAAGGTGACGCCGGAGGGGCTGGAGTTTTCGCGCCGCCGTCCCGTCGCCTTCGCGGAGTTGTCCAGCTGGGGCACGGACGACTATCTCAAGCTGGTCCGCCCCGGCCTGCCGACGTTGCTGGTCAGCGCGGCGGACCTGCCCAGGCGTGAACGTCTGTTGCGCGAGTTCGAGCAGGCATTGGCAGCCTGGCAAAAGCGCCAGCCCGCCGGTACGCAGGCGGCGCGCCGCACGCATTTCTATGGGTCCACGGGGGGGCGCCTGGTCGGCTTGTCGATCACGGCCCTGGGGGCGGTTTCGGCGATCATGGCGCTGAACTTGCGCGAGCCGTCCATCTCGCTGGCCGTCGTCGGCGGGCTGGGGGCGCTGTTCGGGTTGGCGATGCTGTTCGGCCGGCGCGGTTGAATCCGACCTGGGTGGGGGCGGCGGCCAGCTCGACTTCCCCCGAAGCCCCGCATGATCTCAATGGACTCTGCTCAACGGCAATACCCGCTTGTAGCCCGCGGGTAGAGGCGCCTCGGCATGTTCGGCAACGACGGCAGCCAATCGTTGGGCCAACGCCGGATCGAAGGGGCGTGACCGCCTGATCTCCAGGTCGACGTGCAAGGAGAGTTGCTCCATGGTGGCGGCGAGATAGTTGTTCCGGGTTTGCCAAAGCTCCATCAGCGTCAACACCCGTTTGTCGTCGGAATCCAGCAGGCGAATCCGCAGCTCCAGCGGGTCGCCCGCCAGCACTTCGCGGAGGTAGGCGACGTGGATGTTCATCGTGTAGATGCCGCAGCGGGTCGATTCCGTGTAGTCGATCCCCAAGCCGACCTGTCGAAGCAACTCGAAGCCGAACTTGTCGAATACGCCGACGTATTGCGCGGCGTTCATGTGGCCATACTCGTCGATCCATTGCGGGTCGACGTTCAACGTGATGCTTGGCAGTGTAGTCATAAAGCTCAACAGAGGGGATTGAGGAAGAGGCTGACGCACCTCGCGGTAGCGGGATCAAACTCCCCACATTCCTTGCACCACTTCGACTAGATCTCTTTGACGACGACACCCGGTCTTATGGAGGAGGCTGCGCAAGTGGCTGCGCGCGGTGGACAAGCTGCAACCCTGCATTATCGCGAAGTCGTTCACCGAGGCGCCACCGGCCAGCGCGCAGGCCAGGCGCGCTTCGGTGCGCGTCACGCCCAGGCATTCGGCCAGGATTTCCGGCGGCATTACCGTGGATGCGGCCAGCGAAGGCCCGGCGAAAATCACCATTGCCCACGGTCGGCTGCCCATGGCCAGCGGATGCTCGGGCCGCAGCGGCAAAACGCTGATGGAGACGGTGGCTTCGCCTTGCCCCACGCGCATCACCCCAGCGCCCGCTCCGTCCGCGGCGCACGCGCGCGCGACCCGCTCGCGCAAGCCTTCCTGCGCGTGGGGATCGACAAGCCGAAGCCGGCCTCCCAAGGCCTTGCAGGCGCCGTGCAAGGCGAAAAAGCGCTCGGCGGCCGGATTGCAATATTCGATGCGGCATAGGGGATCGACGATGGCCAGCGCGCGCGGCAAGGTGCCCAGTGCGGCAAAGCCCAACGCGGCGCGTTGCGCGAGACGGCTTGCCTGCACGCGCAAGCGGCCGGCGCGAGCCATCTCCGGCGCGAGCTGCCGCAGCAACGACCGTTCGGCATCGCTCAAGGGCGAGGCATCCGAACCGCGCAACAGGCCCACTTCATCTCGGAAATCGTCGTCGCGATGCAGCACGATAGCCACGCAGGACTGCACGCGCTCACCGGCGAGAAAGTCCGCATACAAGGGGCTGCGCGAGCGATGGCGCGCGTCGAAGTGGTCGAAATCGAACATGAATTCGCCAGGCTTGAGACCGGCCAGCACGTTCAAGCGTTCGTCGTTGCGCGCATAGTGCTGGGCATACTCGTTCGCCTTGCGCAGGGATTCCGCGCTGGCGATGTTGGCCACGACCTGCATGCCGGCACGGTCGATCAGGACCTGGTGAAAGAAACTGGCCCCCAACTGGCGAGTGGTTTCACTGAGCGCCCCATGCCATGCATCAGGCGACAGGATGCCTTCATAGAACAAAGACGCCAGCCGCATCGCGTCCGTGGAGTGGCCAGCCATCGAATTGCCCCTGCTCTGGGAAGGTCGCCGAAGAACGTTGCATACGGAATGCAGCCGAGGCTTCGCTGAGGCAAAGCCGGCCGATATATTTTCAAATTCCTTATATCAAAGGGAAATATTCCTGACAAGACGGCGGCCCGCGGTTCATCGAAACCTCCCACATATGGGGGAGGCGAACAACCCCGGATGGGGCTAACTTGCGTCCGCGAGCCATCGATACGAGGAGTCCATTCATGCAAGGTCAAACAGGCCGGAAGCACGCCGGGCAATGCAGGCAGGCCGGCGGTCGATCAGGGAAACCCATCCTGCGGCAGGCTGGCAGGATTGCGACGATGGGCTTCGTGAGCACGCTCCTGGCGGCATGCGCTTCCCCGGGATCGGGGACGGCATCGGGAGCGGGATCGGGAGACCGGCTTTCCGCGTCGGCGATGGCGGTCGTGGACAACGCGTACCGGGATCCGATCGGCAGCGGCGACGCGGAGACGATCGCCGCCTGGGCACGAGAGGCGTGCGGGGGGCGGCCGCCCTCCTATGGCATCAGCTATCGCTGCGCCGAATTGGGCAATACGGCGGCCTATGTCTATGCGAATCAAGGCAAGTACGCGCAAGCCGGTGAGTATCTGCCGCCCCTTCGGCCCAGCGAGACCTTGACCGCCCTGCGGGGCGTGTCCCTCATTCGGCCGTCCGGAACCTCCAGCCAACAGGCGACGACCTTTCTCGGCGGCTATCTGGCGTTTCTTATCGCCGACGGACTGAACGAAAAGGGTGCCAAGGCGCTGATGTATCGGGCATATCTGCCCTCGGTTCGCGTTGGATCGTCGATTATCGCCAGGCGCAATCTTCTGGTCGACATGCCTGTTCGTCCCTTTGATATCGCCAACTTCCCGAAGGATGCGGAACGCCTGGGAGGCCCCGAAGCCGGACGCCAGGCGAAGCTCTATCTGGAGAGAATCGAGGCGCCCCTTCACAGGACGTCCGAGGGGATTGTTGCCGAAGCCCGGGCAGCCGGACAACAAACCGTGGATGCCCAGCAGCGGATCAAGATGGTGGTCATGTATGAACACGCCATCGCGGAGGCAAAGAGGCTGGGCTTGGATCAGCCTTACGTCGACTACCTGACGCAATTCAGGGAGGTGTTGGTCGCGAACGCGCGTTTTGATACCGAGCGCGGCATCAAGTAGAGCGCCGCCGAGTAAGGCCTTTTCCGAGATGGAGCGAATGTACGCCTGGAGTATGGGCATTCAGGGCGGAGGGACGAGAAATGCCGATCAAGTACTTTTCTGCACTCACGGGCTGGATGGTTCTAACCGCCACGATCCTGCTATTCGCGGGCACCCGGGAGGCGCGGGCGGCCCGGTATTGCGGATGCACGGATTCCCAGGGACGAACTCCCAGCTACGACCTGTCGGGAAGCGACGCGGATTTCCAAAAGTACTGCCGGGCGGCGTGTTCGTCCCGGCCGGGAACGCCATCGGCGGCCTCCGGCTCCACGGGGGGGACGGCTGGCGCGGTGTTGCAGGTGCTTCCGGGCCTCATGGGCATCTTCTCCGCGCCGTCGTCGTCCTCCAGCGCCGCGCGGGAGAAGGCGGACATCGCGGCCGCGGAAGCCGCCTCGCGGGAGCGGGAGCGTGAAGCGGCCAGGGCGTCGGCGCTGGCCGCCAGCCGGGTGGAAGATCAGCTTGCCCAGGCACGCGATTCGCTTCCCAATCCCTGGGCCCAGGGCAAGGACAGTTCGTCCGCGGCTTCCTCGGGGACGCCAAACCGCGCCCCGCTGCTGACTCGGCAATGCGTCTCGATCGTGCATAAAAACACGGGGGGCGTTTCCGAGGGCCTGTGGCGCGCGGTCAATGGCTGCGGCTTTCCCGTGCAGGTGATCCATTGCCTATACGACGATGCCAGACAGCCCAAATGCGGACTGAAAAGCGAGGTGGGTTGGGGCGTGACGGACACGATTCCCGCCGGGGCATTTCATTACATTCCCAGCGCGCTGCCGCCAGCGAGCACCAAGGTGTGGTACTTCGCTTGCGACATGCGCAAAGGGGGCTTGTGCCTGAAGCCCGACGCCGCGACGGATCGGCGTTGAGGCATGGGCGACCCGCCGGTTTCCTCGCCGGGTTCGATTCCGATGGGTCCTCGCCGACTTGCGGGCCGCGAAAGCGGGCGGCATTCTCGGCACGCGACACCGTCGGCACGGCGCAGGCGTGGATGCAGGCCCTATAGCAATAGCTGTATGGCCGGAAAGCAGGCATCGGCATTCAGCAATACGACCTTCTTCGTCCGCAGCCGGAAGGCGCCCGGTCTGCCTTCAATCGTGTGATAGGCGGTGGCTGCCAGCATCTTCTGGGTATCGCCCTGGGTCTCCACATACAGGAACGGCGTGCGCATCTGATGCAGCTCCGCCGATGCGTCGCTGGCGAGCACCTGCGGAGCCTGCAGGATGCGAAGCCCCCGCACCGCGGGGTGCAGGGAGTGCGCGCGGGGATTGCCGTAGCGCTGGATGCGCAGTCGCAGCAGCAGCAGGTCTTCGTGCAGCAACGACGGCGTCTCGTCGCCCGGGGCCTGGTCTTGCGACAGCGGCATCCAGTACAGGCCCGACTCCGCATAGAGGGCCAGCCATTCGTCATAGCGGCGCGTGTCAAGCAGCAGGGCCTCGTGGTACACGAATGCAGTCAGCTCCGCCTGGACCGACGCGGTTTCCCTATCCATCGATACCGTGTTCACGCCACGTCTCCCATCAGTGCCAGCCAGCCGCGGTGCTGATTCCGGATGACCCATTCATTGTTGCCGCTGTCCATCGACGTCGCGCCCTGGTCGATCTCGCCGTCGCGGTATCCCCGATGCAGGCTGAGCCATTCGTTGCCCGAGCAGAGCAGGCCGCGCTGCTGGCTTTCGAACAGGTGCACGTCGTCATGCGCCACGACCGACATGGGCGAGAACACCAGCCGCGCGTAGGACGCCGCGCGCTGCCGCAGCCGGGCGGGGGCGTTCTTCGGCGCGAAAGCCCAGATCTCGACGAGCGTCCGGTCCACCGCCAGGGGGCGCAGGACGCGCAGGATCATGGGGGATGCCTTGGCCGCCAGGCTGGGATAGAGCACGGTGTTCTGTGGAGAGAATTGCAGGATCCGTTGCGCGGCCTCCGGCCCGTGGCGCGCTTCGAGTTCCTCCTGGTAGTCCGGCAGCGGCGCATAGCCGGTATGGATGCTGAACTTGGTGCCGAGCACGCTGTGGCCTTGCGGCAGCACCCGCGCGCCCATTTCGGCATAGAAACTGTAGCCCGCGCCGAAGGGCAGCAATTGCTCCATGGCCAGCACGGTATCGCCGCCTTCGGGCAAGGTCTGCGCGACTGCCTTCGCGGCGGAGGCGGCCGACTCGTGCGTGGATATCGGGTGCACGGTGTCGTTCACGTTTTCCAGGTAGAGCTTCCAGTTGCAGTCTATGCGACTGCGCAGCGGCTGCCCCAGCACCGCCAGTTCGCCGTCCGGCGCGCGGGCCACCATGTTGTCCAGCGTGGCCAGGGCCTCGCCGAAATAGCTCATGAAGTCCGGGCCTTCCTCGCTGATCCGGACGAATACGAAGCCTTTGTAGTTCATGCTGGCGCCGGGCGAGGACAGGCCTTTTCCGGATGGGCAGGAAGACAGGCCGGTGCCTTCGTAATCGTTCTTCAAGGGAATGGACAGCAGGGAGCCGTCCAGGCGGTAGGTCCAGGCGTGATAGGGGCAACGCAGCATCTTGCCGCAGTTCCCCTCGCGTTCGTGCACGAGCTGGCTGCCCTTGTGGGCGCAGCGGTTCATCAGCACCGTCACTTCCTGCGGGCTCTTGCGCAACATGATCAGCGACTGCCCGGCGATCTCGGTGGTGTAGTAGTCGCCCACGGCGGGCGTCTGGCTTTCGTGGCCCACGTAGACCCAGGCGCGCGTCCACAGCCGCGCCTGTTCGCTGGCGTAGACGCCGGGGTCGGTGTACAGGTCCCGATGCACGCGATCCGGACCCACCAGGTGCCGGAAGCCTTCCGGGGAAGTATCGCCTGTCATATTGTCTCCAATGCGTTTCATGGATCGCCTCACGCCGCGGCGGCTTGCGCCGGGGCCGGCGCGGGGACGGATAGCGGCACCGGCGCCCAGGCGCGGCCGGCGGAATCGGGCGGGACGGCCGCGATCAGGGCGCGGGTGTAGGCATGGCGGGGCTGCTCGAACACCTGGTCGACCGGCCCTTGCTCCACCACGCGCCCCTGATGCAGGACGAGCACGCGCGTGCACAGGTAGCGGACCACGGCCAGATCGTGGGATACGAAGACCAGCGCGATGCCCAGCTCCTGCTTGAGCCGCAGCAGCAGGTTCAGGATCAGCGCCTGCACCGACACGTCCAGGCCCGACACGATTTCGTCCGCCACGATCAGCCGGGGCGTGACGCACAGGGCTCGCGCAATGTTCACGCGCTGTTTCTGGCCTCCGGACAATTGCGAGGGCAGGCGGTCCACGGCTTCGGGCGGCAGGCCGACGGACGCCAGCAGGCGCCGGGCGGTCTCCAGGCGCCGCGACGGGTCCGAGCCCGCTTGCGCGGCGAACGCGCCGGACTCCAGGATCTGGGTCACCAGCGCGCCCACGCGCCTGCGCGGATTCAAGGCCGAGTCGGGATTCTGGAACACCAGCTGCACGTCTCGCGGGTCGGCCAGGGCGGGGCGTGGAGAGACGGCCGTGGAGCCGGGATACGCGATGCGTCCCGCGGTGGGCGCGACCATTCCGGCGATCAGGCGCGCGAGGCTGGTCTTGCCGCTGCCGCTTTCGCCGACGATGCCCAGGAATTCACCGCGCTCCACCGCCAGGGACAGCGGCTGGAGGATTTGAAGCCTTGAGCGGGCGCGGAACAGGCGGGCGCGGCCGGGATAGCTCAGCGCCACGTCCGTCAGCGTGACGACCGGCTGGCCGCCGGCCGCGGCAGGCGCCGCCCGCATGGCCTGGAACGCCGCGCCGTCGCCGCCGGCTGCCGCGTCCAGCGGGGGAATGGAGGGCAGGCAGCGCGCGGCGCGTTCGCCGCCGCGCTCCAGCAAGGGGATCTCCTGCTCGGCGCAGACCGCCTGGCGCGACGGACAGCGGGACGCGAACCGGCAGCCGCGCAGCGTCGCGAAATCGCGCAGGCCCGGCATGAAATCGGGCAGGGTGCGCAGGGCCTGCGTCGGCGCTTCCATGCCCGGAGCCGATTCCTTCAGGCTGCGCGTATAGGGATGCAGCGGGGCGTCCAGCACTTGCCGCGCGGAGCCGAATTCCACCACCTCGCCCGCGTACAGCACGGCGATCGCGTCGCAGACGTGCGCCGCCAGCCGGAGATCGTGCGTGACCAGCACCACGGAGGTCCGGTGGCGCTGCTGCTGGTCGGCCAGCACGCGCATGATCTGCGCCTGCGTAATCACGTCCAGGGCGGTGGTGGGTTCGTCGGCGAAGATCAGCGCCGGATCGCCGCAAAACGCCATGGCGATCAGGATGCGCTGGCACTGGCCGCCCGACATCTGGTGCGGATATCGCGCCAGCATGCCCGGAGCGTCCGCCAGGCCGACCTCCTGCAGGCGCGCGCAGGCATAGGACTCCCATTGCGCGGCCGGTATGCCGACGTGGCGCAGATGCTCGAACAGCTGCTGGCGCACCGGCAGCGCGGGGTTCAGGCCCGACAGCGGCTCCTGGGGGATGAAGGCGATCTGGCGGCCCAGCATGTCGCGGCGCTGCGCCGGCGCCATCCGGTTCAGGTCCGCGCCGCGGAACTGGATGGCGCCGGCGGTGATGCGAAAGCCCGGCGGCAGGGTGCCCGACACCATGCGGCCCAACATGCTTTTCCCGGCGCCCGATTCGCCCACCAGGCCCAGCATGCGGCCTTCGGGTACGTCCAGGTCGATGCCGCGCAGCACGGCGGCGGGCAGGCGCCGGCCCGCGACGTCCACGTCCGTGGTCAGGGTGAGGTTGCGCAAGCTCAGTAGCGACATGGGCTCAATTCCTTGCGCGCTTGCGCGGATCCAGCAGCTGGCGCATGCCGTCGCTGAGCAGATTGAATCCGAAGACCGTCAGCACGATGCCGGTCACCGGCGCGATCAGGGTCCAGATGGCTTCCTGCATGGTGCTGCGCGCGTCGGCGATCATCACGCCCCAGGCAACCACGTCGGCGGGGACCGACAGCCCGACGAAGCTGAGGATGGCCTCGACGATGATGGCAATGCCGATCTGCAGGCTGAACAACGTCAGGATCAGCGGCACCAGGCCCGGCAGCATCTCGCGCAGCATCACGCGCATGTGGCCGAAGCCCATCAGGCGGGCCGCCGTTACGTAGTCGTTGCGCCGGATCTTGAGGGCCTCGGCGCGCACCACCCGGCAGAACCGCGTCCAGTCCACCAGCACGATGGCGAGGATCACGTTGCCCACGCCGGTGCCCAGGCCCACCATCAGGATCAGCGACAGCACCACCGGCGGGAACGACATCCACAGGTCGACCAGATAGCCGATGCCCTTGTCCACGTAGCCGCCGAAGTAGGCGGCGACCAGGGCCAGGGCGGAACCCGCCAGCATGGCGCCCGTCGCGGCGCACAGCCCGACCCACAATGCCACGCGCGTGCCGAAGATCAACCGAGACAGCACGCAGCGGCCCAGGCTGTCCGTGCCCAGCGGATACTGGGCCAGCCCGTCGGCCGCCCAGGCGGGAGGAAGCAGGGGCGACAGCAGATCCTGCGCCAGCGGGTCGTTGGGGGCGATGGCGGGCGCGAAGATCGCGATCGCCGCCAGCGCCAGCACGATCGCGCCGCCCAGGGCGGCCTTGGGGGAGGCGCGCATGGCGGCCCACCAGGCCGACGCGCGCCAGGCAGACGGCGCCGCGCGTACATTCAGCGTAGTCATCAGGAGTCTCTCAGGCGGGGGTCGATCACGGCGTACAGGCAGTCCACGCTGGCATTGATCAGCAGGATCACGGCGCAGAACACCAGCGAAATCCCCTGGATCAGGGGCAGATCGTGATTGCGCACGGCCTGGACCATCATGTTGCCGAGGCCGGGGAAGGAGAAAATCATCTCGATCAGCAGGGTTCCGCCGAACAGGAAGCCGAACTGCACGCCGATCAGCGTCAAGGTCGGCAGGAAGGCGTTGCGCAGCATGTGCCGCAGGATCACGCGGCTTTCAGGCTGCCCGCGCAGCCGCGCGACCGTCACATACTGTTCGTGGCTGGTCTCCAGCAGGCTGGCGCGCAGCACCCGCACGATCAGGGGGCTGAACCCCAGCGCCAGCGCCAGGGCCGGCAGCACCAGGTGCGAGGCCGCGTCGATCCATTCCCGCCAACGGCCCTGCAACAGGAAGTCCAGCAGCACGAAGCCGGTGTATCCGGACGCGGAGACGTCCGAGCTGAACCGCCCGGAGAAGGGCAGGAGGGGCCAATGCACGCCGAAGCCCAGCATCAGGAAGATGCCCCAGAGGAAGCCGGGGATGGAGATCAACAGCACCAGGCCGGCGTCGGCGACCAGTTCGCCGCGGCGGTCGTGCAGCGCATAGAGCAGCAGGCCGCCCGGGATGCTGATCGCCAGCGCCATGACGAGGGCCACGAACGACAGTTCCAGCGTCGCGGGCAGGGTGGTCGCGATCAGCTGCGTGACGGGCGCGCCGGAGCTGATGGAGCGGCCCAGATCGCCTTGCAGCACCTGCCCCAGCCAGATGCCGTATTGCGCGACCAGCGAGCGATCGAGCCCCATGGCGTGGCGCAGGGCCTCGACTTCGGCGCGGGTCGCGCTCGGCGGCAGCATCATGCCGAGCGGATCCGCCGGCAGCAGCCGCAGCACCACGAACACGACGACGGACAGCGCCAGCATGGTCGGCACGGCCACCGCCAGGCGGCGCGTGAAATGGGATGCCAGCGACGCCCACATCAGCGGCTCCAGCGATAGACCGCGGGCAGGATGTAGCCGGTCTGGTAGACCTGCATGTCCACCGCCTTCTTGGACGCCACCGTGGCGACCGATTGCAGCAGCGGCAGGCTCCATGCGTGCTCCGTCGCCTGGCGGGCCAGTTCGCGGTAGCCGTCGTAGCGCTTGGCGGGCTCGCCTTGCGCGGCCAGGGCGTCGATGGTCTTGGCGAGCTCCGGCTCCTTCCAGGTCGAAAAGCGCAGGCGCGGATCCAGGATCTTGCCGGCGAAGATTTCCGGATCGCCGGTTGCGTTGGCCCAGCTGTACAGCATGACGCCCGGCACCTTGGACGAGTGGCTGAGGTCCAGGTACTTCGCCAGCGTGATTTCCTGCAGGTCGGCCTGGATGCCGATCTGCGACCACATCTGCACGATGGCGCGCGCCATTTCGTAGTCGCTGGGGAAGGTGTTGTTGGTCGACAGGAACTGGATTTTCAGCGGCTTGTCGGGCCCGTATCCGGCCTTCGCCAGTTCCGCCTGCGCGGCGGCCTTGTCGTAGGCGTAGCTGAATCCGGCCACGTCGCCGGGGGAGCCCGGCGTGGCCAGCACGGAAAGCGGCTTGGCCACGTTGGCGTAGAACGCCTTGGAAATGGCCTGCTTGTTGATCGCCAGATGCAGGGCGCGCCGCACGTGTTCGTTCTGGAACTCCGGAACGTAGCTGGGGATCTGCAGAATGAAGATCTCGCTGTACGGATAGACCTCGGCCTTCAGCGAGGGAATCTTGTTCAGCCGGTTGACTTCGCGCAGCGGGATCTGCACCGCCACGTCGGCCCTGGCCGATTCCAGCATCGCCACGCGCGCGGAAGAGTCCGGAACGAACTCGAACACCACCCGCTTGATCGCGGGCTTCTCGCCCCAGTATTTGTCGAAGGCCTCCAGCACCACGCGCGAGCCGCGCTCGTAGCGGACGATCCTGTAGGGGCCGGCGCCGATGGGCGCCGCCTGGAATCCGTCTTCGCCTGCCTTTTCCATATAGGCCTTGGGCAGGATGTAGGAAGTGAGGAAACCCAGATAGTTCGGCGCGGTCGGCGTCGGGGCGGAGAACACCATGACGGCCTGGGTCGGGCTGGAGATCTCGATATCCTGCAAGGCGCCGAAAAAACCGTTGATGGCCAGGCGCTTTTCCTTCTTGGGGCGATCGAGGAAGCTGAACTTGAAGTCCTCGGTCGTCAGCGCGGAGCCGTCGTGGAACGTCACGCCGTCGCGCAGCTCGATGGACAGCCGCAAGTTCTTGTCGTCCAGCCAGCGCCAGCTCTTG
>NZ_BCTQ01000062.1 GCF_001571365.1 Achromobacter denitrificans NBRC 15125
GGTGAAGCGTCGCTCGGGTGTCAAGGCACCTGGGAAGAGCGGCGCAATTCGTTCCGGCGCCCTTCGGACGCCGGTGTCGCCGGCGTTACAGCACGCTCAGGATTTCGTCGCGGGCCTGGTGGGAGAGTTCGAGGCGGGTGGGCAGGGTGCCGTCGGGATGGCGGGCGGGCAGCGGGGGCAGGAACACAACCTCGACGGCCAGGCCGGTCACGCCCAGCACTCGCCAGAGGTTGGCGACCAGGGATTCCTCGCCGACGAAGGCGGCGTAGCCGCTGCGTTGGCCGTGCTGCAGGAAACGCAGCGCGACGGGCTGGATTTCGACGGCGGCGGAGCGGGCGGGTTCGAACAGGCTGGCGTGGAAGGGAAGCAGTTCGAAGCCTACGCTGGTCGTGCCTTCGGGGAACAGGCCCACGGCGTCGCCCTGCTTGAAGCGGGCCTGCATGGCTTCGCCCATCGCGTGCACGGCGTGGCGCTGCCCGCGTTCGATGAAGAGAGTGCCGGCGCCGGCGACGAGCCAGCCGATGATCGGCCAGCTGCGGATTTCGCTCTTGGCGACGAAGGACATGGCGCGGGCCGAGTTCAGCACGAAAATGTCGATCCACGAGACGTGGTTGGCCACCATCAGCACCGGGCCGGTCAGGCGCGGTTCGCCTTTCAGGATGACCCGCAGTCCACAGAACGCCATCAGGCAGCGCGACCAGCGGCGGTTCAGCCAGGCGCGCGCGCGGTTTCCGAGCATCGGATACACCAGGCCCACGCACAGCAGGCCGAAGAGTATCCAGGGCACCACGAGGAACAGCCTCAGGACAAAGCGCAGCAGCTTCAAACCGTAGTCTCCCAGGCCAGGCTGCCACCCACGACGGTGGCGCGTACACGGCCGGGCAGCATCATACTCGCGAACGGGGTGTGGCCGCTGCGGCTTTGCAGCGCGCCGGGCATTATCAGCCATTCGGCGTCCAGGTCGGCCAGGCACAGGTCGGCCGGCGCCCCCACGCCCAATTGGCCGGCCGGCGGCGCCAGCGGCGTGATCGCGCGCAGCACGGCCGCGGGGCCGCTGGTGACCCGCGCCAGCGCTTCGGACACGGGCCGCCGGCTGTCGCGCGCCCACTTCAGGGCCAGCGACAGCAGCAGCTCCAGCCCCGTGGCCCCGGGCTGGGACAAGGGGAACGGCGCGGCCTTCGCCTGGCTCTCGACCGGCGTGTGGTCGGAGCACAGCGCGTCGATCACGCCGTCGGCGAGCGCGGCCTGGATGGCGGCGCGGTCGCGCTGGCCGCGCAGTGGCGGCTGGAGATGGAAATTCGTATCGAAGAAGCCGATGTCGACGTCGGTCAGGTGCAGGCTGTTGGCCGAGACGTCGGCCGTCACGGGCAGGCCTTCGCGCTTGGCGGCGCGCAGCAGGTCCAGGCCGGCCGCGGTCGACAGGCGGGCCAGGTGCACGCGCGCGCCGGTGGCGCGCTGCAATTCGAAAATGGTTTGCAGGGCCAGTGTCTCGGCCTGCGGCGGCAACCCCTGCAGGCCGAGGCGTTCGGCATAGGCGCCGCTGGCGGCGACCGCGCCGCGGGCCAGCCAGGGATCTTGCGGCCGCAGCCACAGGGCGTGCCCCTGGCCGCTGGCATAACGCATGGCGCCCCACAGCGCTCGCGTGTCGGCGATGCCGAGGTCGCCCTGGGCGAAGGCCAGGCAGCCGGCCGCGGCCAGCAGGTCCATTTCCGCCAGCGTTTCGCCGGCGAGCCCGACCGTCATCGCGCCCAGCGGACGCACCCGACAGTGTCCGGGTTCGGCCTGGCGCATCAAGGCGTCCACCTTGCCCGGCTCGTCCAGAGGCGCGCCGGCGTCCGGCGGCAATACCAGCGTGGTCACGCCGCCGGCCAGGGCGGCGCGCAGTTCAGCGGGCGCGAAGGCCGCGGCGCCCGGCTGGGTCACCCTCGCGGACAGGTCGACCAGGCCCGGCAGCACCGCCAGCCCCCGGGCGTCGAGCCGGCGATCGGCGTGGAAGCCGTCGGGCGCCTGGCCCACCGCCGCGACGTGGCCGTCGGCGATGTAGAGATCGTGCTCGCCGTCCACCCCGTTCGCGGGATCGATGAGCCGACCGTTGGCGATGTGCAGCCTCATGGCGCGTCTCCCGCCAGCACGGCCAGGGCGGCCTGGCGCAGGCTCTGTTCCAGCCCGTCCAGCCGCGCCTGCATGGGCGCCAGGCTGGCCGCGACGTCGCCGTCGACCTCGACGCCGGGCGTCAGCTCACCCGCGGGCAGCAGCAGCGCCTCGGGCCGGGCGCCGGCCAGCACGCCGGGCGCGAGGCCCCAGGCATGCGCGTACTCGCGGGCCGAGGGCAGCAGCGCGCCGCTCAGCCGCTCCACGCCCAGGGGCAGGACGATCACGACGTCGGCGTCCTGCAGCCCCTCGCGCAGCGAGGCGCAGGCGCGCGCGCCCAGTTGCGCCAGGCCCACGGGCAGCAGGCTGCGCGGCGCCGCCGCGCGGACTTCCGGCACGCCCAGCGTCGTCATGGCATGGATGACCGAGCGCGCCACGCCCGAGTGGAGGACGTCGCCCACCAGCGTCGCCGCGATATTGGTCAGGTCCAGCCCGGACTCCAGCATGGCCTGCACCAGCGCCAGGGCCGGCACGGGATCGGCATGGCTGCCGTCGCCCGCGTTGAGCACGCGCAGGCCCGGCGCCGCGTGGGCCGCCGCGCAATGGGCCGCGCCGCTGGCGGCGTGGCGCAGCACCAGCAAGCCCGGCTCCAGGCCGGCGACGGTGCCGGCGAGCGCGTCGCCAGCCCGCGCGTCCAGTTCCACCGGCCGCAGCGACAGGCCGGAAGCGGCGGCCGCATAGGCGTCGCGGTCGCGGGCGGCGTCTTCGGGCAGGCAGAGGAACACCGGCAGCCCGGAGGCGGGGCCGCCTTGCGGCGTAGCGCCGGCGGCGCAGCCGCGCGCGGCCTCCAGCAGCCGCTCGACGTGGCGCCGGGGCAAGCCTTCGGTGGTCAGCAGGTGTATCAGTTCGCCGCGGCGATCGAGTTGCGGATTGAGCATAGGCAAGCCGGGCGGCGAGCGTCAGGCCGCCGGCAGGGTGTCGAGATATCGTTGCAGGATAACAGCCGCCGCCATCGCGTCATCGGCGGCATGCGTGCCCAGCAGGCGCTGCGCTTCCATGCTGGAGCCGCGCTCGTCGACCAGTTCGACGGCGACGCCGTAGCGGCCGTGCAACTGATTGGCGAAGCGGCGGCAGCGCGCGGTGGCCGGCTGCTCGCCGCCGTCGGAGTCCAGTGCCAGCCCGACCACGACGCGGCGCGGCTGCCATTCCTGCAGCAGCGCCGCGATGCGGCCGAAGCGCGCCTCGCGGACTTCGCCGAAGATGATTTCCAACGGGCGCGCCTGGCGCGTCAGCGTGTTGCCGATGGCCACGCCGATCTTCTTCTCGCCGAAATCGAAGGCCAGCAGGGTTTCTTCAGGCATGGCCCGCGTCGCCCGCCAGCATCACCGGATCGATGCCCAGCAGCTTCAGCGCGGCGGGGTAGCGGTCCTCGGGCGGCACGTCGAAGATGATGCTGTCGTCGGCGCCCACGCTGAGCCAGGCATTCTGGGCCATCTCGCTTTCGAGCTGGCCCGCGCCCCAGCCGGCATAGCCGAGCGTGACCAGCATGCGCGCCGGCCCGTTGCCTTCGGCGACGGCCTGCAGAACGTCGCGCGAGGTGGTCAGCGCCATGTCGCCGAGCTTGATGCTGGAGCTGTAGTCGCCCGCGGGCGCGTGCAGCACGAAACCGCGGTCCGTCTGCACCGGACCGCCGAAGAAAACCAGGGTGTCTTTCACGGGACCGATCTCAAGCGTGAGGTCGATGCGTTCGAACAAGGTGCCCAGCGTCAGGTCGGTGGGCCGGTTGATGACCAGGCCCAGCGCGCCACGCTCGGTGTGTTCGCAAACGTAGATGACCGAGCCCGCCAGGCTGCCTTCCACCATGCCCGGCATGGCGATCAGGAACTGGTTGGCGAAATTGGCCGCCTGCGTCGTGGATTCGTCGTTATGTTTTTCCGTCATGGCAACCCCTTCGTGGGTGGTCTGAGAGAACCGGAGGACGGGCCGCGCGAACGCGGCTCATCATGCCTTGCGGCAGGCCGTCCTACGGTTGCGAGGGATGGGGCTTGAATCCCATCTTACGAGCCTTGGCGGAATATGTCGGCGGTGCCGCGTCAGATTTCCATCAGTTCGAAGTCCTCTTTGCGCGCGCCGCATTCGGGACAGACCCAATTCGGCGGCACGTCTTCCCAGCGGGTGCCGGGCGCAATGCCCTCGTCGGGCAGGCCGGATTCTTCATCGTAGACCCAGCCGCAAATCAAACACATCCAAGTACGCATAGTTCTCTCTTACATCAAATCCCGGCCCTCGCCCCGGCGGCAGGGCAAAGGTAAGGGGCTTCCATTAGAATGGGGACAATCTTACCGAAACCCAATAGGGGTTCCCCTGATTCGTCGCAAATGAGTCCGGGTACCCTTACTCAAGCGCTGTCCAAGTGGCCCCCGTTACTCCCCCTCTCGTTTTGGTCTTCGGTCCGCTCGATCCCTCGGGCTCCGACGGCTTGCCGGCAGACGCCGTCACCTGCGCCCGCCTGGGCTGCCATGGCCTGGCGGCCGTGACCGCGCTGACCGTGCGCGATACCGCCGGCATCGAAGAAGTCCATCCCGTTTCGCCCGACCTGCTGGACGACCAGGCGCGCTGCCTGCTCGAAGACATGTCGGTGCAGGCCATCAAGGTGGGCGGACTATACACCGCGGAAACGGCCAGCGTAGCCGCGCAGGTCGCCGCCGACTACAGCCAGGTGCCCCTGGTCCTGCACCTGGGCCAGCGCGCCCAGCCGCCGGACAATGCCGCCGACGAGGACGAGGCCGACGACCTGCTGGCCGCCACCCTGGAGCTGGTGCTGCCGCAGACCGACCTGCTGGTCATCGAGCACCTGCGCCTGGCGCAATGGCATGCCGACGGCGACATCGATATCGGGGACGCACCTTCTCCCATGCACGCCCTGGTGGCGGCGGGCGCGGAATGGGTGCTCGTCCTGGGCAGCCCCCAGCGTCCGGGCCACTATGCCAACATGCTGCTCGGCCCCAACGGCCAGACCAGCACCCTGCCCTGGCAGGCGCCCCCCGACCGCAACGGCGACGCGGGCGGCGTGGCCGCCACCGCCATCGCCGCCATGCTGGCGCGGGGCCTGGAGATGCCGGAAGCCGTGCGCCAGGGCCTGGCCCACGCCGATGCCGCCATCGCCGCCAGTTTCCTGCCGGGCATGGGCCGGCGCATCCCCAACCGGATCCAACCGCAATGAAACCGCTGCGCTTTCCCTCCGGCCTGTACGGCGTCACCCCCGAATGGGACGACACCGAGCGCCTGCTCCAGGCGGTCCGCAAGGCCGCCGAAGGCGGCATGCGCGCGCTGCAACTGCGCCGCAAGAACGTGCCCGACGCCGTGCGCGCCGAGCAGGCGCGCGCGCTGGCGCCGCTGTGCCGTGAACTGGGCGTGGTGTTCCTGATCAATGACGACTGGCGCCTGGCGCTGGAAGTGGGCGCCGACGGCGCCCACGTCGGCCGCGACGACGACAGCCTGGCGCGCATCCGCGCCGAGGCCGGCCCCGACCTGATCCTCGGCGGCTCCAGCTACGACGATCTCGGCCGCGCCCGCGAACTGCTCGACGCCGGCGCCGACTACATCGCCTTCGGGGCCATGTTCGCCTCGACGGTCAAGCCCGACACCGTGCGGGCGCCGCTCTCGGTCCTGACGGAGGCCCGCCGCCTGACGGACGAGCGCGACGCGCCGCGCCCGGCCGTCGTGGCCATCGGCGGCATCACGCCGGCCAACGCCCCGCTGGTGGCGCAGGCCGGCGCCGATTCCATCGCCGTCATCACCGCCCTTTTCGAAGCGCCCAGCATCCGTGCCGCCGCGGCGGCCTGCGCCGCGCCCTATTCCGCCAACCCCAACCGCAAGCCTTGAACGCCATGTCCAGTAACGCCCAGCTATTCGAACGCGCCTGCCGCAGCATCCCCGGCGGCGTCAACTCGCCCGTGCGCGCCTTCCGCTCAGTGGGCGGTACGCCGCGCTTCATCAAGCGCGCGCAAGGTCCTTACGTGTGGGATGCGGAAGACAAGCAGTACATCGATTACGTCGGTTCCTGGGGCCCCGCCATCCTGGGCCACTCGCACCCCGACGTGGTGCGCGCGGTGCAGGAAGCCGCCGTCAACGGCCTGTCGTTCGGCGCGCCCACCGAAGCGGAAATCGAGTTGGCCGAGGTCCTGATCTCGCGCCTGCCCTCGCTGGAACAGGTGCGCCTGGTCAGCTCGGGCACGGAAGCCACCATGACGGCCATCCGCCTGGCGCGCGGCGCCACCGGCCGCGCCAAGATCGTGAAGTTCGAAGGCTGCTACCACGGGCACTCGGACAGCCTGCTGGTCAAGGCCGGCTCCGGCCTGCTGACCTTCGGCAACCCCAGCTCGGCCGGCGTGCCGCCCGAGTTCGTGTCGCACACGCTGACCCTGGAATACAACAACCTGGAAGCCGTGCGCGAAGCCTTCGCCCAGCACGGCGCCGATATCGCGTGCATCATCGTGGAGCCGGTCGCCGGCAACATGAACCTCATCAAGCCGGCCCCGGGCTTCCTGGAAGGCCTGCGCGAAGTCTGCACGCAGCACGGCGCGCTGTTGATCTTCGACGAAGTCATGACCGGCTTCCGCGTGGGCCCGCAAGGCGTGCAGGGCCTGACCGGCGTCAAGCCCGACATCACCACGCTGGCCAAGGTGATCGGCGGCGGCATGCCGGTGGGCGCCTTCGGCGGCAGCGCCGAGATCATGAAGCACATCGCCCCGCTGGGCGGCGTCTACCAGGCGGGCACGCTGTCGGGCAACCCGGTGGCCGTGGCCGCCGGCCTGGCCACGCTGCGCCTGATCGCCGCTCCCGGCTTCTACGACAAGCTGTCGGCCCAGACCGCCAAGCTGGCCCAGGGCCTGCAAGCGCGCGCGCGCGCCGCCGGCCTGGCGTTTTCCGCGGATTCGGTGGGCGGCATGTTCGGCATCTATTTCAGCGACAAGGTGCCGGCGTCGTTCGCCGAGGTCTCGGCCTGCGACACGGCGGCATTCAACCGCTTCTTCCATGCCATGCTGGACCACGGCGTGCACTTCGCGCCCTCGGCATTCGAGGCCGGCTTCGTGTCGGCCACCCACGACGACGCCGTGATCCAGTCCACGCTGGACATCGCGGACAAGGTCTTCAAATCGATGTAATGGCGCGCCCCGGGGGGGCCGGCCCGCGGCCGCCCCTCAGGGCGCCTTGTAATGCTCGTACAGGGCGGTGACGTCCCGCACGTAGGCCTGGGTTTCCGCATAGGGCGGCACGGCGTCGTACTTGCGCACCGCGCCTTCGCCGGCGTTATAGGCCGCCAGCGCCAGGTCCAGCCGGCCGGGATACTGGTCGATCAGCCGGCGCAGGTGGCGCGATCCCGCCCTCACGTTCGTGGCCGGGTCCACCAGGGCGGTCTCGACGTCGTCGACCGCCAGCAGCGGGGCCGCCGTCGCCGGCATCAACTGCATCAGGCCCAGCGCGCCCTTGGGCGAGCGCGCGTCGCTGCGGAATCCCGATTCGATGGCGATCACGGCGGTGAGCAGGGCCTGGTCCACCCCGGAATCCTGGGCGGCCCGCGCGATCAGCCCGTCGTGCGCGGTGGGCGGCTTGGCCTCGCCCCAGCGCAAGGCGCGCGGCGTCGGGTCCAGCGAGGCCAGGCGCGCGCCGTCGCCCGACTTGGGATCGCAGGACAGACAGACCTTCACCCCCCCTCCGCGCCAGGCCGCCCGGGCCTGCGCCCGCTTGTAATACTTGGCATGGCCGGTGGGCACCTTCATCGCCCGCCAGACGCCGAAGGGGTCCTTGTAACGGTAGATATCGGCCGCCTCGGCGGGGCGGGCGGGCGCCAGCGCCAGAGCGCCCGCCACGAAGGCCGCCAGCGCCGCCATGCTCCCGGCGCGCGCCAGGAAGGCGCGCAGGGCCGGGAAGATGGAATGGGCATGGCAGTGCATGGACGGGGCTCCGGCGGCGTCCGAGGACGCGTTGGCGAGTTCTTATGCTGCTGCGGCGACGCGGTTTTGTCGCTCCTGCCGACGTCCTAATCCTGCGCCCGCGCGGGCGCGCCCAGGGCAAAACAGGGACGGCATTAGGGCTTGCGGACGGTCCTAGTACAACTACTTTCCAGTAGTCCTAGCTGCTTGCGTTAGAATATGACCTAATATTTCGTATCATTACCAAATGAGTGAACTTGGCCGTCAGCGCCAAGCGGGAGAGGCTGAGATGGACGCAACAAACATGCTCCAGCTGACGCTGGACGCCGGTACCCTGGTGCTGACGGCAAGCTATACGCCGCCGTCTCGTCCCGACCCGGCCGCCGCCGGGCCGGAGGAGGCCTCCGCCGCGCCCGCGACGGCCGAGCGCGACGGCGATGGCAATGGAGACGGCGAAGACACCGACGTCGCGCTGGCCGATCCGGCCATCGACGCGCCCGCCTTCAATGCCGACCTCCCCACCTGGGACACGCTGGCCGCCGCCGCCGTCGCGCAGGGCTGGTCCGCCGAGGCGCTGGACAGCCATGCGGTGCTGGCCTTCATCGAACAATGCCGCCAGGCCGACGACACCGTCCAGGGGCCGGTGGGCATGGTCGTCGACGGCAGTTTCGAAGTGGAGCTGGACGCCGACCGCATGTCGGCGCTGCTGACCCTGCACCCGCCCAAAGGCGGCAAGCCCGTCTCGTTGATGGACGTGCGCCAGGCGCTGGCCGACCAGGGCATCGTCCACGGCGTGCTGGACCGCGAACTGGCCGAGGCGGTCAGCCAGGGCAGCCGTGAAACCGTGCTGGTCGCTCAGGGCACGCCGCCCACCCGCGGCACCCCCACCCGCTTCGAAAGCCTGCTGGACCGCCTGAAGCCCCGCGGCGAGGATATCGACGAACTGGCCCAGGTCGACTACCGCGACCTCGGCAACCTGCTGCTGGTATCGCCCGGCACGCCGCTGATGCGCCGCGTGCCGCCGCTGCCTGGCGTGGACGGCACCGACGTGCTGGGCGCGCCCGTGCTGCCCGACGAAATGCCCGACACGCCGTTCGCCAAGGAACTGGCGGGCGTGGAGATCGATCCGGACGACCCCTTGCTGCTGCGCGCCGCCATCGCCGGCACGCCCACCCTGGTCAGCCACGGCGTGCAGGTCAATCCCATGGTCGAGGTGGACGCGGTCAACCTGTCGACGGGCAACATCAATTTCGAGGGCTCGCTGCAAGTCCGCGGCGACATCAGCGCCACCATGGAAGTCCGCGTGACCGGCGACGTGGTCGTCAACGGCACCATGGAAGCCGCGCTGGTGGAAGCCGGCGGCAGCGTCACGGTCAAGGGCGGCATCATCGGCACGGCCGAGGCGCTGCAGGACGCCGCGGCCGCCGCCCGCACCGCCCGCATCGTCTGTGGCGGGGCGCTGCGCGCCCGGTTCATCGCCAACGCGATCGTCAGCGCCGGCCAGGACGTGGAAGTGGAGCGCGAAATCCGCCAGAGCAATATCGCCGCCGGCGGCAGCATCAACGTCGGCCCGCCCAATACGCAGCAAAGCGCCATCGCGGGCGGGCAGACCCGCGCCCTGCGCAGCGTGCGCGCCGGCACCATCGGCGCCCCCTCCGGCATTCCCACCCTGGTGCAGGCCGGCCTCGATCCGCACGCCGACATCAAGCGCACGGCGCTGACGCGCAAGCGCCAGAAGATGAACGAGGAAAAGGCCAAGCTGGAAAAGCTGCTGACCTTCCTGCAGACCAATCCCCAGCGCGCCCCGGCCGACGTGGCCGAACGCGCCCGCAACACCCACGCCAAGCTGGGCCACGAACTGCTGGAACTGGAGGTGGAGGAAGCCCAGCTGGCGCGCGAACTCCAGCCCCTGCAAACCGCCACCATCGGCGCCGCCAAGCGCTTTTGCAGCGGCGTGACGATTCAGCTGGGCAACAAGATGCAGGAATTCCTGGAAGACCAGATCGGCGGCAAGGCCGGGCTGGAAGAAGGGCAGATCGTCATCCGCTGACGCCGCCCGCCGGCGCCGGCGGCGCCAGCTCCTTGAACCAGGCCCGCGGCGAAATGCCGCGGTCGGGTCCGAGGATGGAGAATCCGCCGTCCACCGGGATATCCACGCCCGTCATCCAGGAAGCCGCGTCCGAGCAGGCGAAACACACGGCGGCGGCGATTTCCTCGCCCGACCCGACCCGGCCCAGCGGATGGAAATGCGCGCCCACGGCGTCGGCCGCCTGGCGCGACCCGCCCGACAACTGCTCCACCGACGGCGACCAGGTCCAGGCGGGCGACACCGCCAGCACCCGCACGCCGGCCGGCGCCAGCTCCACGGCGAAATTCTTGGTGATCTGCAGCAGGGCCGCCTTGGACGCGGGGTACAGCGCGCGCCCCGCCGCGCCGAACTTGCCGCCCGTGCTGCCCATATTCACCACCACCCCGCCGCGCGGCAGCGAGGGCGCCGCCAGTTGCGTGAAAATGGCCGCCGACACCAGGTTGGTGTCCAGGGTGCGGTGCCATTCCTCGCGGGAGGACGCCAGCCCGCGGTCGGCGTACTGGCAGGCGTTGTTGACCAGGATGTCCAGCCGCCCGAAGCGCGCCAGCGCCGCGTCGAGGCAGCGCCGTATCTGGTCGTCCTGCCCGATATCCGTCTCGCAATACAACGCCCGCCCCGCCAGCGCCGCTTCCAGCGCCCGCCCCGCCTCGGCGTTGCGCCCGACCAGCACCACGTTGGCGCCCGCCGCGGCGAGACCGCGCGCGATGTCCGCGCCCAGCCCCTGGGTGCTGCCCGTCACGATGGCGGTCTTGCCGGCCACGCCGGGAAATCCGGTGAAATCCATGATTCTTCCTTATCGACACTCAAGCGGCGCGGCCGCCCAGCGCAGCGCGTCGGCCACCGTGGCGGTGCGCGCGACCAGGCGCATGCTGGCCAGCGACGCCTCGTGGACCGCCGGGTCGGCCGAGGCGCAGGCGTCCTGTGCCACCATCACCTCGTAGCCGATGTCTGCCGCGTGGCGCACCGTGCCCTCGACCACCGAATGCGTGGCGACTCCAGCCACGACCAGCCGGCGCGCGCCCAGCACGCGCAGGGTTTCCTCCAACGGCGTGCCGTGGAACGCGCTGATGCGGGTGTGCTTCACCACGAACTCGCGCGCGCTGCCGGCCAGCGGCTGCAAGCCCTCGTAGAAGGCGCTGCCCCACGCCCCTTCCGCCACCGCGCCGATCGCGGCCACGTTGCGGAAGATGTCGCAATTGGCCAGCAGGTCGGCGTAGTCCGGACGGAAGGCGATGCGCACGTGCACGATGGGCAGGCCGGCGGCCCGCGCGCCCGCCAGCAACGCGGCGGCGCCGTCCAGCAGGCGTCGCCGCGCCGTTCCGTCCGCGTCGAGCCCGACTCGGATCTTGCCCTCGGGATGCAGCACGTCGTTCTGGTAGTGCAGCGCCAGCACCGCGGCGTCCGGCGCGCTCACACGAACCCCTCGAACACGTCGTGCACGTCGTCGCAATTGACCAGGTCCACCCGCTTCATGCGGATGCGCCAGCCGTCGCCGTCGGCGGCCAGCTTGTGGGTATAGCGGCCGGCCAGTTGGCGCGGCTGCCGCTTGCGCCACTCCGTCATCTGGAAGACGGAATGCACGACCAGGTTGCCGCCCGCGTCCACGCCCTCCACCTGCACCCCGCCCACCAGCCGCGCGCTGCGCGTGGGCGGCTGCTGCGACCAGTTGCGCGGATGTTCCAGCCGCCGGATGCGCACGTCGCGCAGCATGCGGTCTTCCCAGAACAACGAGATGTGGTCGTAGGGGCTCTGCTGGCCCGGCTTGCGCGGCATCCAGTACATGCCGTCCGCCGTCCACAGCGCCTGCCAGTCGGCATGGCGGCGCTCGTCCAGCAGGCGGGCCTCGCGATACAGGAACTGCGCGATGCGGTGGTAGGCATCGGCCGGCACGTCGGCGGGTGACAGGGCATCGGTCGCGACGTCGAAATCAAGGTCTAGCAGCATGCGGCGCCTCCCGTGGCGGCCGCGCCCGTCTGCGCGGCGCCGGCTTCCATATAGGTCTTCCAGGCGTGGAACTGGTTGCGCATCGGCAGCTCGCTGGTGCCGTTCAGCGACACCATGCCGTCCGCGTCGCTGCGGTCGCTGCCGTGGTAGCGGTGCATGCTGACCCAGTCGCCGCCGCGCGTGGCGTTGCCTTCCTGGCACCGGTTGTAGAGTTCGATGTCGTCCGGCATCACGTTGGACGAAGGCGAATTGATGACGTTGGCGTACAGCATGGCGCGCTTGAACACGCCGTCCGGCGCGCCCTTGCAGCGGAACGTCTGGATCTCGATCATCGTCCGGTCCACCGCGATGGGGCGGATTACCCGGAACTGCTGGAACACGGTGTGGGGCGAGCCGCTGCCGTAGATCACCGTGTTGTGGCGGTTCATGCCCAGGATCTCGCGGGCGCGGGTTTCGCCGTAGGCGGCGGTGAGCGTCTCGAAATGCGCGCGCGATACCGGATCGCGCTCGGCCGCGCCTGGATTGAAGATGCCTTCCATGTAGCCGTGGCCGTTGGCGTAGGCGCGCAATTCGAGCTTTTCCCAGAATTCGTAGGGCTCGCCGTTGCCGTCCATGATGTGGAGTTCCAGCGGCATCTCGCCGATCTCCTTGGCCTCGTCGCGGGCCGCGGCATACGAAGACTCGTGCGTGACCCGGGCGTGCATGGTGTCGTGCAGGTTTTCGTAGAACACCTTCCAGTTGGAGCGCTGCATCACGCGGAAGATGCCGCCCGCCACTTCCACCTCGCCCACCGGCGAGCGGTCGCAAAGGTTGTCGATGGACGAGCGCACGCCGCCCAGGAATTCCTCCAGGCCCTGCCCCTGCGCCGACTGGCTGGCGAACACGAAGCCGCGATAGCTTTCCACCCGCGGCAGCCGCCGCATCGAGAACGACGGATCGGCCGGGTCGTAGGAAGTGCCTTCCAGGCCCTGCTTGAGCGGCACGCCCAGATGGCTGCCGTCCAGCTTGAAGGTCCAGGCGTGATACGGGCAGCGGAAGAACTTGCCCGCGCAGCCGTCGCCGTCGGCCACCACCTTGGCGCCCTTGTGGGGACAGCGGTTGTACAGCACGTGCACGCGGCCGTCGGCGGCGCGCACCATCAGCACGTCCTGGTCGCCCACCCGTGTGGTGTGATAGTCGCCCGTCCTGGGTACCTGGCTTTCATGGCCCACGTAGACCCAGGCGCGGCCGTAGATGCGCTGCATCTCCAGGTCGAAAATGGCGGGATCGGTGTAGACGGCGCGATGCACGCTGTCGCCGCGCACCATGGCCGCCAGTTGCGCTTCGGTATATGACATGGCCGCCTCCTATTTGCCTTCGCTGTCTTTCCAGCGCGCCATCAGCGTGTTGGACGGCAGCGTCTCGTCCAGCAGCTTCGCCGCCGTTTCGCGGCCGGCCGTCGGCAGGCCCTTCGGATCCAGCAGGCCCACCTGCACCAGCACGCTGGCCTGGTCCCAATAGATATGCTCGTGGTAGAGCTTGTCGCCGCGGAACTTCACGATGGCCACCAGCGGGATCTCCACGTACTTGCCCGTGGGCGGAACCCCGGGCAGCATCCAGTCGATCTCGGTCGTGTGCGTGAAGCAGAACAGCAGTTCGTCCACGATCTGCGTGGCGCCCACCGTGCGCGACAGCGGCACCAGGCGGGTGTCGGGCGGATTGCTGTTGACGAAATGATGCTGGTAGAAGCGGCTCAGCTCCTTGTAGCCCACGCCGCCCGTCATGGTGGGGATGTGATTCACGTAGGGCTCGGCCACCATGGTGGCCATCGTGGCCGCCACGTCGCGCGTGCCGAATTCGTACTCGCAGTGCTTGTCCCACAGGTACGAATAATCGAACTCCGGCCCGATGGCGCGCTGCAGCGCGGCCATGCTGCGCTGGTGCGCCATCAGCGCGGATGGCTTGTCGTAGTGGTCGCCGCCGGTGCGCGCGAACGCGTGGTCCATGCCCGGATAGACGTACAGTTCCACGCCGGGCTTGCCGCCCAGCGCCTCCAGGATGCGCTGGCGCGCCGGCGGCGGACAGAAGCCGTCCTGCTCGGCGATATGCAGCACCAGCCGGCCGCGCAGCCCCTCGGCCTCGGCCAGGCTGTCTTCGATGCCCACGCCGTAGTAGCCCACGGCCACGTCCACGTCGGTGCGGCAGGCGGCCAGATAGGCGAGCTTGCCGCCCAGGCAATAGCCCAGCACGCCCACGCCGCCCTCCTGCTCGGGCAGCTCGCGCAGCACGGCGATGGTCGAGGCAATATCGCGCAGGCCCAGCTCCACGTCGAAGCCCTTGTAGAGTTCGAAGGCGCGCGGCATGTCGGCCGGGCCGTCCGTCAGCTGGATGCCCGGCTGCTGGCGCCAGAACAGGTCGGGCACCAGCACCACGTAGCCTTCCTCGGCCAGCAACTGCGCGGCGCGGCGCATGAAGTCGTTCACGCCGAAAATCTCCTGGCACAGCACCAGGCCCGGGCCACGCCCGGACGCCGGCACCGCCAGATAGGCGCCAAAGGACTTGCCATCGTGCGAGGCGACCGTCACGTCGCGCGTCGTAATGCTCTGGGTCATGCGTCTCTCCTGGTTGCGGGCAAGCGCCCTACTTCATCCGGCAGGAAGCGGCGAACGGGTCCTGGTACTGGGTCAGCACCGTGCCCGACAGCTTGTTGGACAGCTTGCCTTCCGCGCCCGCCTCGACGATGCGCAGGTAGTAGTTCTGCACCGGATACTGATTGCTGTTGAATTTGAAATCCCCCCGCACGGACTTGAAGTCCGCGCGCCGCAGCGCCGGGCGAAGCGCGTCCGCGCCCAGCTTGCCGCCGGTCTGGCGCACCGCGCTGTCCAGCAGCATGGCGGCGTCATAGCCTTGGGACGCGTACAGCGTGGGGCTGCGCTTGTAGGCCTTGGTGAAGTCGTCGACGAACTTGCGGTTGGCGGGATTGTCCAGGTCGGCGGCCCACTGGGACGTGTTGCGCAGCCCCTCGATGGGCGCGCCGACGGCCGCGATGGTGTCCTCGTCGCCCGAGAAGCCCGGCGCCAGCAGCGCGATTTCCTTGCTCAGGCCCGCGCCGTTGAACTGCTTGATGAAGTTCACACCCATGCCGCCCGGCAGGAAGAAGAACACCGCGTCGGGCTTGCTCGCGCGCAGGCGCGTGATCTCCACGCCGTAGTCCAGCTGGCCGAGCTGGGTATAGATTTCCTCGGACAGGCCGCCCTTGTACAGGCGCTTGAAGCCGTTGAGCGATTCTCGCCCGCCGGGATAGTCGGGCGCGATCAGCGCCACGCGCTTGTAGCCCTGGTCCGCGGCGTACTTGCCCATCGCGGCGGGGATGTCCTCGTTCTGCCAGGCGACCGCGAAGAAATTGGGATTACAGCCCGCGCCCGCGTAGTTCTCCGGCCCGGTGTTGGTGCTGAGATAGATGGTGCCCGATTGCAGGATGGCCGGCATCACCGGCAGCAGCACGTTCGAGAACACGATGCCGGTCATCACGTCCACGCGGTCGCGCTTGAGCAGGCGCTCCACCGCCTGGCGGCCGGTATCGGCCTTCTGCTGGTCGTCCGCCACCACGACTTCCGCCGGCAACCCGCCCAGCTTGCCGCCCGTATGTTGCAGCGCGAGATTGAAGCCGTCGCGGATCTCGTTGCCCAGCGCCGCGCCGGGTCCGGACAGCGTGGTCAGCAAGCCGATCTTGATCTTGTCGGCCGCCGACGCGCTGGCCGCGGCGGCCAGACAGGCCAGCGCCGCCAGCGCGCGCCGGCACCATAGGTTTCGATTCATGAACCACCCCGTTTTCCCCGCCGGTCCCGCCGGCGCCACGCTGACAGAATCCGTCTGCCCCGGTCGATGCGTGCTGCCGATGGACGCGGGGGCCTCGCAGGCGCCCGCGCACAGGCCTTAGAGTAGGCCGGAGGGCGGCGCCGCTCTATCCGATTACCGTCAGGCTTATCCGGGATTCACTTAATTCCAAGGGCCTGCCGTTTACATTACCCTGGCCTCAGATACGGGAGCGTTCCCGTCCCGGAGGCATGCATGCATGGCTGGTCACGACTCACGCTGGCGCCCCTGTTGAAACGGCGCGTCTTCAGCTCTACCCAGCAGGACGAAACGCGGGCGCTCGTGTCCGAAGCCCTGAAGGAACACCGGCTGACGTGGAAGGGCGGCCGCGTGGATGCCCAACTGAACCGGGCCCGCTTCGGCTCCCTGACAGTCTGTACCTTGCGCTACGGCGCCGAAGTCCACATCGAACCCGACAGGCTGCAGGACTTCATGCTGGTGCAGGTGCCCCTGCGCGGCCGCGCCTGTATCGAATGCGGCGGCGACCGCGTCAACGCCGACCCCACCTGCGCCGCCGTCATCGCCCCCAACCGCCCGCTGCGCCTGCACTGGGAAGCCGGCTGCGAACAGCTGCTGCTCAAGATCCCGCGCGGAAAACTGGAAGCCATCGGCCTGCGCGCCTTCGGCGAGGCCGCCGCCGGCCCGCTGGACTTCAGCCCCGCGCTGCGGCTGGACACGCCGGTCGGCGCCGCCTGGCGCAGCATGGTCGCCAGCCTGATCCACCTGCTGCCCACGCTGGACGACGGCGCCCCGCGCCCGCCCGCGGCCTGGCTGGAACACCTGGAAGACACGCTGGTGCTGCACCTGTTCTACAACCAGCCCAACAGCTGGCAGGCCCGCGCCGGCCTACCGCCCGCCGTCCCGCGCCGCCTGGCGCTGGCCGAGTCCTACATGCGCGAGCACCTGTCCGCTCCGCTGACCCTGATCGACATCGCCCGCCACGCCGGCGCCAGCGCCAGCGCCCTGACGCGCCTGTTCCAGGAACACCGCGACACCACCCCCATGAACGCCCTGCGCGCGCTGCGGCTGGACACGGCCAGGCGGAAGTTGCAGGCGCAGGCCGGCGCCAGCGTGACCGAGGTCGCGCTGGGCGTGGGGTTCGGACACCTGGGACGGTTTTCGGAGTATTACCGCGAACGCTTCGGAGAATTGCCGCGCGAAACGCGGCGTGTGCTGGGATAACGGCGGCACACCAAGATGCCGCGAGAGTTTCCGCAGGTGTCTGACACCTGACCATATCAACAACAGCGCGCAGCGTCATCACCAACCGCAAGACGCCGCGTAAGCCCCACGAGGCCGCCCGCGCGGCCGGCATGGGGCGGGCAACGCAAGATCTTCCACCACCTTCCCACCCGCGGCGAGAACCCCAAGCACGCCGCCCGCTCCGGCGAACGTCAGATTGCAACTGACGGAGCCCGTTGTGTCGGGGGCCTGGGGTGCGCGGGGAGTCGATAAGCCCGAGGGAATCCGAAGGAGTCGCCGAAGGCGAGGACGAGGATGACAAGGGGGCAGGCCGGAGCGCAGGCTCCGGACCGCAATCGTTGACCCGCGCACCCCAGGCCCCCGACACGACGGGCGTCTCAAGAACTAACGCCCTCAGCCTGCAACCCGCAAACAGCCGCCGCGATCACCGCGCCGGCACCACCGCCGTGACTTCGATTTCCACCTTGGCCCGATCCTCAACCAGATCCGCCACTTCCACCGCCGTCATCGCCGGAAAGTGGCGGCCGATGTACTCCCGGTAGTGCTTGCCGATGGCGGGGTACGCCGCCACGTATTCTTCCTTGTTCGTCACGTACCAGGTCATCCGCACAATGTGCTCCGGCCCGGCGCCGCCTTCCGCCAGGATCGCAACGATATTCGCCAGCGTCTGGCGCACCTGCTCCGCCAGGTCGTCCGTTTCGAACTGCTGCTGGCCATTCCACCCCACCTGCCCGCCCACGAACACGAGCTTGCTGCCCACCTCCATCTCGGTGAGCACGCCATTCGAATAGCCCCGGGGCGCCATCCAATCCGGCGGTTGCAGAATCTTCATAACGTCATCCTATTATCAAGAAAAACAAACCCGCCGCTCACGCCGCGGGAACCAGATAAGCCTGCATGCGTTCCCGCAGATCCGCAGGCAGCGGCATGGACTTCATCGTCCGTAAATCCACCGTCACGATCGTCAGCGTCGCCGCCAGGCGCAGCTGTCCGTCCGGTCCTTCGAACTTCACCAGCACCTTGAACGAGGCGCCGCCGATGCGCTGCACCTCCAGCACCTGCCGCAGCCGCTCGTGCCAGCGGCTGGGCGCGCTGAAATCGCATTGCACCGACGCCGTCGGCGTGCCGATATGCCTCTCCACGTGCAATGCGTGGAACGGCAGCCCCATCCCCTTGTCGAACCACTCCTCGACGAAGTCGTTGATCATCTCGAAGTAGCGCGGATAGAAGACGATGCCCGCCGGATCGCAATGACGGAAGCGGACTTCGACCTGGCTGATGAAGGGAGCTGCCATGAGGGTTCCTTGGTGCCGGTTCACGCCATCTTGCGCAGCGCGAAGCGCTGCAGCTTGCCCGTCTCGGTGCGCGGCAGCGCATCCACGAACTCGATGGCGCGAGGGTATTTGTAGGGCGCGATGCTGGCCTTGACGAACTGCTGCAACGCGGCCGTGAGCTCGCTGCCCGCCTCGTAGCCCGGCTTGAGCACCACGAAGGCTTTCACCACCTGGCCGCGCTCCTCGTCCGGCGCCCCGACCACGCCGCATTCGGCCACGGCCTCGTGGCGCAACAGGGCGTCCTCGACTTCCGGACCGGCGATGTTGTAGCCCGCGGAAACGATCATGTCGTCGTTGCGCGCCTGGTAGAACAGATAGCCGTCGTCGTCCTGCAGGAAGGTGTCTCCCGGCAGGTTCCAGCCGTCCTGCACGAAGCGGCGCTGGCGCTCGTCGGCCAGGTAGCGGCAGCCCGTGGGGCCCTTGATCGCCAGCCGGCCCACCGTGCCGTTGGGCACCGGCTTCATCTCGTCGTCCACGATACGCGCCACATAGCCCGGCACGACCCGGCCGATCGCGCCGCGGCGCACCGACTCGGGCGGGCTGGACACGAACACGTGGATCATTTCCGTGCCGCCGATGCCGTCGATCATCTCGATGCCGGTCGCCTGCTTCCAGAGCTGGCGCGTGGCGTCGGGCAGGGCCTCCCCGGCCGACACGCTCTTCTTCAGCGACGAAATGTCGAACTTGCCCACCAGCGCCGCCATCTGCCGGTAGAAGGTCGGCGCGGTGAAGACGATGGTGGCGCGGAATTCCTGGATCAGCTCCAGCAGGCTCTCCGGCGACAGCTTTTCCGCCAGCACCGTGCTGGCGCCCACGCGCAGCGGGAAGCACAACAGGCCGCCCAGGCCGAACGTGAAGGCCAGCGGCGGCGTGCCGCAGAAAATGTCGTCCGGCCCCGGCTTGATGACATGCTTGGGGAACAGGTCGCACATCGCCAGCACGTCGCGATGGAAATGCATGCAGCCCTTGGGCGCGCCCGTGGTGCCGCTGGTGAAAGCGATCAGGCACACATCGTCGGCCGCGGTGTCGCAGGCATCGAAGGTGTCGGGCTTGGCCGCGGCCAGCGCGTCCAGCGCATCGACGGCGCCATCGTTGAAATACATGACCTTCGACAGCGCCGGGCAATGATGCTCATGGCCGGGCTGCACGCAGAAATCCGCCTCTTCCTTCAGGCGGACATCGCACAGCACCGCCTGCACCTGGGCCTTGTCGATGATCTGCTTGAGCTCCTTGGCGCGCAGCAGCGGCATGGTGGGCACGGTGACCAGCCCGGCCTTGACCGCGGCCAGCCAGGACGCGGCCATCATCGGGTTGTTCGGGCCGCGCAGCAGCAAGCGGTTGCCGGGCACGAGCCCCATGTCTTCGGTCAGCACCCGGGCGATGCGGTTGCTCAGCGCCGCCAGCTCGCGGTAGGTCATCGCGGCCGGCTTGCCATCCTGGCGCCAGCGCAGCGCAACGCGGTCGCCATGGCCGCGATCGGCCATGGCGTCCACCAGCTCGACGGCGCAGTTGAAGCGTTTGGGATAGGCCACGTCGGGACCATCGAGCAGGAACTCGGGCCATTGTTCGCCCGGGGGCAGGTTGTCCCGGGCAAAGGTGTCGATGTGGGCGGATGCTTCCATGAAATTCCCCTTGGCTTATGCGGTGTTGTTGCTTGCCTGGGCGCCGGAGCTCGATGGCTTCCTTACGCTTTCAGCAGTTCACGGGCGATGATCAACTTCTGCACTTCGGTGGCGCCTTCGTAGATACGCAGCGCTCTGATTTCCCTGTAGAGCTTCTCCACCGGCATCCCCGACACCACGCCGGCGCCGCCGAACATCTGCAGCGCGCGGTCGATCACGGCCTGCGCCGATTCCGTGGCCGTCATCTTGGCCATTGCCGCTTCGCGCGTGGTGCGCACCTTTTGCACGTCGCGCATCCACGCGGCGCGGTACGTCAGCAGCGCCGACGCGTCGATGGCGGTGGCCATGTCGCCCAGCGCGGCTTGCGTCAGTTGCAGGTCGGCCAGGGTCTGGCCGAACATGCGGCGCGACTTGGAGCGCGCCAGCGCCTCGTCCAGCGCCCGGCGCGCGAACCCCAGCGCGGCGGCCGCCACGGAGGCGCGGAAGATGTCCAGCGTCATCATGGCCAGCTTGAATCCCTGGCCCGCGTCGCCCAGGCGATGCGACACCGGGATGCGGCAGTCGTCGAACGTGATGGTCGCCAGCGGATGCGGGGCGATCAGGTCGATGCGTTCGCTGATCTCGAATCCCGGCGTGCCGGCATCCACCACGAAGGCGCTGATGCCGCGGGCGCCCGGCGCTTCGCCGGTGCGAGCGAACACGCAATAGAAGTCCGCGATGCCGCCGTTGGAGATCCAGGTCTTGGCGCCGTTGAGCACATAGTGGTCGCCGTCCAGCCTGGCCTCGCAGGCCAGCGCCGCCACGTCCGACCCCGCGTCCGGCTCGGACAGCGCGAAGGCGGCGATGGCGTCGCCGCGCGCCACGCGCGGCAGGTAGCGCTGGCGGAGCTCGTCCGAACCCATGAGCGAAATCGCGCCGCTGCCCAGCCCCTGCATGGCGAACGCGAAGTCCGCCAGCCCTTCATGCCGGCCCAGCGTCTCGCGCAGGATGCAGACCGAGCGCGAATCCACCTCCGGCAGCGCGCCGCCCCAGGCTCCGCCCGGGCCGCCCGCCACCGCGTAGCGCAGCCAGCCGGCCTGCCCCATGGCCTTCACGAGCTTCTTGCACGCCGCGTCCGCGTCATGGTGGTCGACATCGCCCAGCGATTGCTCGCACCAGGCGTCCACCTCGCGCGCGAGCTTGCGGTGCGCGTCGTCGAAGAAAGGCCAATCCAGCCAGCTCATATCACTCATCTTGCGTTCTCCATCGCTCCAACCCATTCCTTGTCCATCAAGCCGGCCGTCCCCGGGCGGGATCGCGCGGATCCGGCTCCGCCGGTCCGCCGCAGGCGCCTCGGGGGTGGACCATCAATCCCCCTGGAATACCGGCTTCTGTTTCGCCACGAAGGCTTCGTAGGCGCGATGGAAATCGCGCGTCTGCATGCAGATGGCCTGCGCCTCGGCTTCCGCCTCGATGGCCTCGTCCACGCCCATGTTCCATTCCTGGTGCAGCAGCTTCTTGGTGACCCCGTGGGCGAACGTCGGGCCCGCGGCCAACTGCGCGGCCAGGGTCTGCGCGGCGTCGGCCAGCGCGCCGGACTCGTGCAGCGCGTTGAAGAAGCCCCAGCTGGCGCCCTCTTCCGCCGTCATGGCGCGGCCGGTGTACAGCAGCTCGGAAGCGCGGCCTTGGCCGATCATGCGCGGCAGCAGCGTGCAGGCGCCCATGTCGGCGCCGGCCAGGCCCACCCGGGTGAACAGGAAGGCCGTGCGCGCCAGCGGCGTGCCCAGGCGCAGGTCGGAAGCGAGCGCGACCATGGCGCCGGCGCCGGCGCAGACGCCGTCGACCGCCGCCACGATGGGCTGCGGGCAGGCGCGCATGGCCTTGACCAGGTCGCCCGTCATGCGGGTGAAGTCCAGCAGTTCGGGCATGGACATCCTGGTCAGCGGCCCGATGATCTCGTGCACGTCGCCGCCCGAGCAGAAGTTTCCGCCCGCGCCCGTCACCACGACCACCTTGATGTCGGTGGCGTACACCAGCGCCCGGAACAGGTCCCGCAGCTCGGCGTAGGAATCGAACGTCAGCGGGTTCTTGCGCTCGGGGCGGTTCAGGGTGACCGTGCCGATCTTGCCGTCGGCCGACACCTCCCACAGGAACGTCTTCGCCTGGTAACCGGCGAACGGGCGCTTGTGGTGCTTCATGGTGTGTTCTTCGGGCTGGGTGCTCATGGTGTCTCCATTCTTGGATTCGGGGTGGATGGGCGGCCGGCCTCAGCCGGTCATCACTTCGCCGCCATCGACGGCGATGGCCTGGCCATTCACGGAGGCCGAGGCGGGCAGCGCCAGCCAGGCGACCGTCTCGGCCACTTCCTCGGGCTGTATCAGGCGGCCTTGGGGATTGCGTTCCGCCAGCTTGGCGCGGGCGGCTTCCGGCGACATGCCGGTCTTGTCGACGATGTTCGAGACCGCGCCGCGCACGATGTCGGTTTCGGTATAGCCGGGGCAGACGGCGTTGACGGTGACGCCCTTCAGCGCGACTTCCAGCGCCAGCGAGCGGGTCAGCCCGACCACGCCGTGCTTGGCCGCGCAGTAGGCGCTGACGTAGCCGTAGCCGATCAGGCCGGCGGTGCTGGCCACGTTGATGACCCGCCCCCACTTTTCCTTCAGCATGCCCGGCAGGGCGGCCTGGATGCAGTTGAACGTGCCGGTCAGGTTGACCGCGATCATGGACTGCCACAGGGCGGAGTCGGTGCGGTCGAAGCGTTCGCTGACCGCCTGGCCCGCATTGTTGACGAGCACCTGCACCGGCCCGAACTCGACTTCGGCCTGGGCGAACGCCGCCCGCACCGAAGCCTCGTCGGCGATGTCCGCGCTGACGGCCTGCACCTGGCCCAGGCGGGCCAGGCTGTCGGTCGCGGCATCCAGGGCCGCGCCGTCGCGGCCCAGCAGCGTGACGCGGGCGCCGCGCTGCAGCAGCGCCCGGGCGCAAGCCAGCCCGATACCGCGGGCGCCGCCCGTCACCAGGGCATGGCGCCCGGCCAGGGGAAGCGGAGTTGGGTTCATTTGATATCCAGTTGCGCCATGGCGGCGGCGCGTTCGAAGTTGGTTTCCAGCTGGCGCTTGCCGGCGAAGTACTGGCTGGGCCACGTTACGTCACGGTAGCCCACCCTGGCCGCTTCGCGTAGCGTCCATGAGGCGTCGGCCAAATGGGGACGCGCCAGGGCGCAGAGGTCCGCGCGGCCGGAGGCGATGATGCCGTTGGCATGGTCGGCCTCGAAGATGGCGCCCACCGCGATGGTGGGAATGCCGGCCTCGTTGCGCACGCGGTCGGCGAACGGCGTCTGGAACATGCGGCCGTAGACCGGTTTTTCTTCCTTGCTGACCTGGCCCGACGAGCAGTCGATCATGTCGGCGCCGGCGGCCTTGAAGTGGCGGGCGATCTCCACCGCGTCGTCGGCCGTGATGCCGCCTTCGACCCAGTCGCTGGCGGAGATCCGCACCGACATGGGCTTGTTCTCCGGCCAGACGGCGCGCACGGCGCGGAACACTTCCAGCGGGAAGCGCAGGCGGTTCTCCAGGCTGCCGCCGTAGTCGTCCTCGCGCTGGTTGGTCAGCGGAGAAATGAAGCTCGACAGCAGGTAGCCGTGGGCGCAGTGCAGTTCCAGCCAGTCGAAGCCGGCCTGCTCGGCGCGGCGCGCGGCGGCGACGAAGTTGTCGCGGACCTCGTCCATGTCGGCGCGGGTCATGGCGCGCGGCGTCTGCGACACGCCCTCGATGTACGGCAGCGCGGACGCGGAGATCAGCGGCCAGTTGCCCTCGGCCAGCGGATGGTCGATCTTCTGCCAGCCCAGCTGCGTGGATCCCTTGCGGCCGGCATGACCCAGCTGCACGCCGATGCGCGCATCGCTGTTGCCGTGCACGAAATCGACGATGCGGGTGAAGGCCTGGCGCTGCTCGTCGTTCCACAGGCCCGGGCAGCCCGGGGTGATGCGGCCGTCCGGCGACACGCAGGTCATTTCCACCATGACCAGGCCCGCCCCGCCCATGGCGCGGGCGCCCAGGTGCACCAGGTGGAAGTCGCCCGGCACGCCCTCGACGCACGAGTACATCGCCATCGGCGACACCAGGATGCGGTTCTTCAGCCGCACGCCGCGCACCTTGAAGGGCGTCAGCATGGGCAGGGCCGGACGCGCGCCCGGGGCCGTGGCCTCGCCGGCGTGCTCCGCGATCCAGCGCTCGAAGCCTTCGAGCCAGGCGGGGTCGCGCAGGCGCAGATTCTCGTGCGAAATGCGCTGCGAACGGGTCAGCAGCGAATAGGCGAACTGTTCAGGCTCCAGGTCGGCGTAGCGCGCGACGTTCTCGAACCACTCGGTGGAGTTGCGGGCGGCGTTCTGGATCTTCAGCACTTCCACGCTGCGCACTTCCTCGTAGTGCTTGAGGCCGGCCTCGACGCTGCCCTCGGCGCCGCTCAGGCAGCGCGCCAGCTCGATCGCGTCCTCCAGCGCCAACTTGGTGCCGGAGCCGATCGAGAAATGGGCGGTGTGGGCGGCGTCGCCCATCAGCACGACCGGCACGCGGCGCTGGCCGCGGGCGGTTTCCAGCGTGTTCCAGTGCACCCAGGTATTGCAGATCACGCGCGGGAAACGGATCCAGATCGCCGAGCCGCGCAGGTGCGACGCGTTGCTGATCAGCGGATTGCCGTCCAGCCAGGGCGCGAACAGCTTTTCGCAGTAGGCGATGCCCTCTTCCTGGCTCATCTGCTCGATGCCGGCGGCCTGCCAGGTTTCCTCCGGCGTTTCCACGATGAAGGTGGACATGCCGTTTTCGTAGCGGTAGGCGTGCGCCTGGAACCAGCCGTGCTCGGTCTGCACGAAGGCGAAAGTGAAGGCGTCGAACACCTTCTTCGTGCCCAGCCAGACGAAGCGACAGCGGCGCTGGTCGATATCCGGATGGAAAGTATCGGCGTACCGGGTGCGGATCTGGCTGTTGATGCCGTCCGAGGCGATCACCAGGTCGGCGTCGTATTCGCGGGCGATGGCCTGGTCGTCCTGCACGAAGTTCTCGAACTCCAGCTTGACGCCCACGTCCTCGCAGCGCGCCTGCAGGATGTTCAGCAGCTTCTTGCGACCGATGCCGATGAAACCGTGGCCGCTGCTGCGCATGCTGCGGCCCTTGAAATGGATGTCGATGTCATCCCAATGGTTGAAGGCGTCGCCGATGGTCTGGGCGGAGACGGGGTCGGCTTCGCGCAGGTTCTGCATGGTGGCGTCGGAGAACACCACGCCCCAGCCGAAGGTGTCGTACGGCCGGTTGCGCTCGATCACGGTGACTTCGTTTTCGGGATTCTGCAATTTCATGAGCAGACCGAAATACAGACCGGCGGGACCCCCGCCAATGCAGGCTATTTTCATTGCCGTATACGCTCCGTGGTACGCGACAACCGCTCGATGTTCCTGGAGCTGGGGGCCGCAGAGATTTAAACCTTGATAGTTTAGGCTTGAAATATATACCTGACCGGGGTGGGTTGCAAATGGGGAAAGTATCTAGATCGGTTGGCGTTTAAATGGGGACGCTAAAAAAGAAGGGCGGAGAGTCGGGTTCTTGTGCCGCCCGCCGGCACGGGCGTCGCGGACGCTCGCGCCCACGATTGCGGTCCGGAGCCTTCGCTCCGGACTTGCCCCGTCGTCATCTTCGTCACCGCCTGCGGCGGTTCCTTCAGATTCCCTCGGGCGCATCGAGGTTGCTCGCGTCCACGCCACCCGCGCCGACGGGCTACGCGTGTCTAGGCTTGAGGCGCTGCTAGAGCCGGGCTCATTGACGAGTCTTGCGGGGCCCGCCATTTTCGGCCGCCCGGGCGGCCGAAAATGGCATACGCGGTGGTGAGTATTGGAATGGTGTGCGCGTTCGCGCATGCGGAGGGTGGTGTGCTGAAGGCCCGCCCAGCGTTGGGGGGGTGAGCGGTGATGGGTGGCGCGCTGGGCAGCCGCTTGCGCAGGCAGACCCGTACGCGCGCCACCCATCCGGCGGCGGGGTTCAAGTGACGGACGGACCGTCATCTCACACAGGGACCGTCATCTCACACAGGTATCAGGCACCAGCATCCCGTCCACAATCGCGCAGCGCCCCCA
>NZ_BCTQ01000063.1 GCF_001571365.1 Achromobacter denitrificans NBRC 15125
CGCCGCCCGTGCTGTCGCGGTACACATAGGTGCCGGCGTTCTCTTCGCGGCCCACTTCCAGCAGGCCGCGCGACTGCGCTTCTTCCAGCAGATTGCCGAACGCGCGGAAGCCGTAGTAGGACTCGTTGAAATCCGGGCGGCGGCGCTTGAGCGCATCCTTCAGGGCGGACGCCCAGATCTTGCCGCTGTCGCCGCGTTCGGCCACCAGCGCGTCGAAGGTCTCGACCACCATTTCGACCGCCTGGGTCTTGCGCGCTTCCAGTTCTTCCTTGCGCCGGCGCTCTTCATCGGGCGTGCGCCGCTGGCCGCCGCTGGCGCCGCGGTTGTCGCGCCGCGCATCGGCGGCGCGCTGGCCTTCGCGCGCCAGGTCGTCGTAGAAAATGAATTCGTCGCAGTTGGCGATCAGCAGGTCCGAGGTGGATTGCTTCACGCCCACCCCGATCACCTTCTTGTTGTTCTCGCGCAGCTTGGACACCAGCGGCGAAAAATCGGAGTCGCCGCTGATGATCACGAACGTGTTGACGTGCGACTTGGTGTAGCAGAAGTCCAGCGCGTCCACGACCAGGCGGATGTCCGCCGAGTTCTTGCCCGACTGGCGCACGTGCGGAATCTCGATCAGCTCGAAATTGGCCTCGTGCATGGGGGCCTTGAATTCCTTGTAGCGCTCCCAGTCGCAATACGCTTTCTTGACGACGATGCTGCCCTTGAGCAGCAGGCGCTCCAGCACGGGGCGGATATCGAACTTGTGGAATTTGGTGTCGCGCACGCCCAGCGCCACGTTCTCGAAATCGCAGAAAAGCGCCATGCTGACGCTTTCGTTGGGGTTGTTCATGTTTTGCTCCAGTTCAGTGGCGGTCGCCGGGCGAGACGCCGCCAGATGTCGCTCATGATATACATATCTGCCGGCCGCCATGGCGCCCAGCCCCCTTTTCCCGTGCCCGCAGACCCGTTCCCGCCCCCTCTGTCCACCGCCCGCCTCGTTCTCCCGCCCCTGGACGTCCGGGACGCGGAGGCCGTCCAGCGCATCTTTCCCCAATGGGAAGTGGTGCGTTACCTGGCCGACCAGGTGCCCTGGCCCTATCCTCCCGACGGCGCCCGCCACTATCTGGAACAGGTGGCGATCCCCGCCATGCGCCGGGGCACGCAGTGGCATTGGTCGATCCGCACGCGGGCCGAGCCGGACCGCCTGATCGGCATCGTCAGCCTGATGGACGACGAGGCCGGCAACAACCGCGGCTTCTGGCTGGACCCCGCCTGTCGCGGCCGGGGCTACATGACCGAGGCCAGCGAGGCCGCCACCGCCTATTGGTTCGAGGCGCTGGGCAAGCCGGTGCTGCGCGCGCCCAAGGCCGTCGCCAACATCGCCTCGCGCAATATTTCGCTGCGCGGCGGCATGCGGCTGGTCGGCACGGAAGAGCGCGGCTACGTCAGCGGACGCCTGCCCACGGAGATCTGGGAGATCACCCGGGAGGAATGGCTGGCCCGGCGCCAGGCCGCCGCCGGCTGAACCGACCCCGTTTCCGCGGCCCCGGGCGGGCGAACCGGCGGGCCGGGCCAAGCCGGCGCTTACCGCCCTTTTCGCCCCGCTTTCCGGCCGATTGAGCCGCGCCGGTCCTGGCTAGAATTCCCGAAAATCCGGCATTCCGCGCTCGGAATGCCTTTGTTATCGGGCAAGTTCCATGAATCCGTCTACCCTCATCGGCGCCGCCGTCGGCCTGTTTACCGTGGTCATCGTCGTGGCGCTGGCCGCCACCGACCCGGGCCTCTACGTCAACCTGCCGGGCCTGGCCATCGTGCTGGGCGGCACCTGCGCCGCCCTGTTCATCGCCTATCCGCTGTCGGAGGTGGTGCGGATCTTCAAGCTGGTGCGCACCGTGTTCCGCAACGACCAGCACGACCAGCAGCGCGACATCGACGAGCTGGTCGCGATGGCCCAGCTGTGGATGAACACCGACGTGCGCAAGGTCGAGGCGGAGCTCAAGAAGGTCTCCAACCCCTTCCTGCGCACCGGCGTGCAGCTGATCATCGACAACACCCCGGAAGACCAGATCATCGAACTGCTGCAATGGCGCGTGGCGCGCCTGCGCGCCCGCGAGCAGGCCGAGGCCCAGATGTTCCGCGTCATGGCCACCTTCGCGCCCGCCTTCGGCATGCTGGGCACGCTGGTCGGCCTGATCAACCTGATGTCGGTGCTGGGCGACGGCAGCATCCAGGTCATCGGCCAGCAGCTGGCCATCGGCCTGATGACCACCTTCTACGGCATCCTGCTGGCCAACCTGGTCTGCAAGCCCATCGCGCTGAAGCTGGAACGCCGCACCGCGCGGCGCGTCGAGTCCATGAACATGGTGCTGCAGGGCATCGCCATGATGTGCGAGAAGCGCGGCCCCGCCGTCGTGCGCGAAACCCTGAATTCCTTCGTGATGCACGTCGAAGACGAGATCTACGACGGCGGCGCCGCCAAGGCGAAGGCCCCGCAAGGCAAGGCGGAAGGCCAGGTCAAGCCCGCCGCCCAGCCCGTTTCCATCGCCCGCCCCGCAGCCGCGCGCCAATGAGCCTGATTTCGCCCACCCTGGCGCAGCGGATCGAGCAGGCCCGCCAGGCCCAGCTGCGCGCCCAGAAAGCGGCCGCCGACAGCGGCTGGCGCCAGAGCAAGAGCGGCCGCCAGGACCGCTACGCCCGCTGGCACGTCGAGGAAACCGTCGAACAGGATTCCGAAAACTGGCTGCTCAGCTACCTGGACCTCATCACCCTGCTGTTGGCCCTGCTGGTGGTGCTGCTTGCCCTCACGCGCCTGCACGGCCAGGCCTTCGGCCATAGCGAAGAGCCGGTGGAGCTGGTCGGCACCCTTGCCGCCAGCGGCCTGCCCACGTACGACGGCGAGTATTCGGATTTCGATTCGGTGGCCATCCCGGCCAGCTGGGCCGAGCTGCCCGCCCCCGCCGCGCCCGCCGCCGCCGTTGCCGGCGCCCAGGCCGCGCAGGAAGGCGATATCGTCGCCGAGGCCGCGCCCCCGCTGCGCGCCCCGTCCAAGGAATCGCTGGGCCTGGCCGATCTCGGCAACTCGGTGGACGTGATCGTCAACGAGCAGTCCGTCAGCTTCCGCATCAGCAACGAGCTGTTGTTCCCCTCGGGCCAGGCCACGCTCAGCCCGACCGGCCTGGACGTCATCAAGCGCCTGGCCGGCATCCTCAACAAGAACGAGTACCAGGTTTCGGTCGAAGGCCACAGCGATCCGGTGCCCATCCAGACGCGCCAGTTCGCCTCCAACTGGGAGCTGTCCAGCAGCCGCGCCACCAGCGTGCTGCGCGAGCTCGTGCGCGACGGCGTCGCGCCGCAACGCCTGCGCGCCGTGGGTTACGCGGAAACGCGCCCGATCGAATCCAACGACACGCCGACGGGCCGCGCCGCCAACCGCCGGGTCGAGCTGATCATGGACATTACCGCGCCGCAGAAGGCGGCGCAGGCGCCGGCGGCGGCCGCGTCCGGCAAATCCTGACCTGCCCGGGCGCCCCGCGCCCGGCAATACGCCAAATTGGGTATGCGCGAAGCGCGCGGGCGCCTGCAAACTATCTCCGGTTCCAACACGCCACGCGTCCGGAGATTGCCATGGCCCCCCCGCTGATCAAGTTCGCGCCGAATGCCAGGCAGACCGTGGTCGGCCCGCGCACCCGGGAGCTGGTGATCCGGCTGCTGGAGCAGGCCGCCTGCCCGTCCTGCCTCATCACCAGCACCAGCCGCACGCCCTCCGAACAGGCGCGCGCCATGTACAACAATATCCGCGCGCTGGGCGTGTCCAGCCAATTGGCGCTGTATGCGGACGCGGGCGACCAGGTGATCGAGGAATACGTGCGGACCCGCCGGCTGGGCCTGGCGCCGGCTTCCATCATCGCCGCCATGACGGCCACCATCAACGCCGTGGGACCGTCCAAGGTCAGCCTGCACTGCTCCAATCCGAACGAGGTGAACGTCATCGACATCGCGCCCTCGTCCATCGACGACCCCAGGGCCTTTCTTCAAGCGATAGAAGCCGCCGAGGCCAGCGGCGCGATATCGCGGTTCTTTTCGCCGGGCCGCCACGACCCGGCGTTCCATCTGGAGATTCCGCAGGGCTGAGCGGCGGCCTCGGGCCGGCCGCGCCCTCAATGCCGGTAGTGGCCGTTGCCGCGCCCGTTCCCGCGGCCATGGCCGCGATAGCCGTCATGGCCGCGGTAGCCGGCGCGCCGGTAGGAATCGCCGCGGCCGCGATCGCGGTCCCAATGGCGGCGGCCCCGGCGGTCATCGTCGTCGGTGATGACGTGCCCCAGCACCCCGCCGGCGGCGGCGCCGCCCAAGGTCAGCCAGGGGTCGCCGTCCGACAGCAGCGCGCCGGCCACGCCGCCCAGCCCGGCGCCGATCACCGTATTGCGGGTCTGCTTGTCGGCCAGCGCCGCGCCGCTGAGTCCGAGCGCCAACGCGCCCGCGAGCACGGCCTGGATCAATCGTTTGGTGATGGGCATATTTATTCTCCTTGTCGCGCGCCGCCCCATGCATCGGGACGATCCGCAGTCGCTATCACTATCGGCATGGGCAAGGTATCACTTCAGCTCTGTGTCAGTCTTGCGGCTTGAGATACCGGGTGTATAAGCTGTTTCAGTCGCTTTCCCGCCCTGCGCCTACACTGGACCTCTCTCGTCCGCCCCCGTCGAACCCATGGCCCCCGCCCTGCTGCGCCGCCTGCTGCGCGCCAAAGACCGCATGGATGCCGCCGCCCACGAGGCCTGGCCCGTCCAGCGGCTGGCCGCGATCGCCGGCGTCACCGAAGCCCATTTCGCGCGGTCCTTCAAGCAGGCTTTCGGCCTGCCGCCGCATCGCTACCTGCTGACGCGACGCATCGGCCTGGCCATCGCGCTGCTGCGCGACAGCCCGGCCGGCATTACCGAAATCGCCTACGCCACGGGCTGGGAAAGCCTGGGCACCTTCGGCCGCGTGTTTCGCGACGTCACCGGCATGAGTCCGGGCGCCATGCGCCAGCGGGCGCGCGAGGCCGGCGACGAACTCGCGGGCATCCCGGCCTGCGTCCTGAACGCCGCGCAGCGCCCCGACCTCAACATCGCAGTTTTGGAGAAGCGCCGCCGCCAGGCCGGCGCTACAGTCCCGCCATCAACCCAGGAGGTCTCATGAACCAAGGCATCAATGTGGCGGGCGTATACGTCGACGATCAGGACGAAGCGCTCGCGTTCTATGTGGGGAAGCTCGGTTTCGTCGTGCACGCGGATGTGCGCAACGGGCCTTACCGCTGGCTCACCGTCGGGCATCCGGACCAGCCCTCGTTCCAGCTCGGCCTGTTCCGGCCGGGCGCGCCGATCCACGACGAGGCCACCGCCCGGATCCTGCTGGAGATGGTGGCGAAGGGCGCCATGCCGCCGCTCGTCCTGCATGTGTCCGATTGCCGGGAAAGCCATGCCCGCCTGCGCGCCGCCGGCGTCGAATTCACGCAGGAGCCGGTCGAGCGCTACGGCAGCATCGATGCCGGTTTCCGCGACCCCGCGGGCAACGGCTGGAAAATGATCCAGGCGCCGCAAGCCGCGGCCTGACCCGGCCCTAGCCTTTCGGCGCGCGGCCTTCGCGCGTGCCGAACCAGACCCCCGACAGCACGAGGACGAAGGCGCCCGCCAGGCGCCAGGTCGGGGGATAGGCCGCGCCGAGCAGCTCGATGACGACCGCCGTGATGGGCGCCAGCGCCTGGAACGCCATCACGCGGCTGGCCTCCAGGCGGCCCAGCGCCCACAACAGGCAGAAATACCCCAGCCCGCTGGACAGCCCGATGAACACGACGTTGGCCCACTGCGCGGCCGACAGCCGGGGCGCCAGCGGCGCGCCGCTGGCCAGGCAGATCGCCGCCAGGAACACGACCGACACGAACATCGCGAACGCGCTGACGCTCAGCGCCGGATACCGGGCGAGATACGGCCGGTACAGGAGGCTGCATGCGGCGCCGATGAACGTGGCGCCCAGCAGCGCCGCCCAGGCGCGGACGTCGAACGCGCCCTGCCCCGCCGCCGACGACGGCGCGAGCAGCACCACGATGCCGATGACCGCGACGCCGGCCCCGCACAGCCGGGACGCGCTGAAGCGCTCGCGGCCGGTGGCGAGCGCCAGGCACATCGTCACCAGCGGCAAGGTGGAGAACACCAGCGCGCAGCTCGCGGCCGGCAGCCGCGCCAGCGCGTAGTTCATCAACAGCATCAAGACCGCGAACTGCAAAATTCCCAGCCCGCCCATCGCCAGCAGGTCCTTCGCGGAGATGCGCGCCGACCCTCCGCGCAACGCCGGCGGCACGAGCAGCGCCAACCCGATCGCGTACCGCAGGAAGGCCAGGGTCTCGGGCGTGGTGTCGGCCGACACGGTCCGCGTGGACACCATGGCGGCGCCCACCAGCATGCCGGTGACCGCGGCGGCGCCGATCGCCTTGGCGTAGTCGTTCATTCTGGACCGCGCTCGTCGCGCGAGCAGGCGGGATCGCCCGGCGCGGCGAGGCGCGCCTGCGCGATCACAAGTCGCGGGCCCACACTTGTCCGACCAGGTCCTGGCCGAAACTGTGGTGCGCTTCCTCTTCGATCAGCTGGAAGCCCGCTTTTTCGTAGATGCGCCGCGCGTCCGCCAGCACGCTGTTGGTCCACAACATCATGCGCGCATAGCCCGCCTGCTTCGCGAACCGCAGGCATTCGTCCACCAGGCGGCGTCCGATCCCCAGCCCGCGAGCGCTGGCGTCCACGTACAGCAGCCGCAGCTTGGCGGTCGTGTCGTCCTGCCGCACCACGAACACCGATCCGACCATCCTGCCGTCTTTCTCGGCGATCCAGCAGCGTTCGCGGCTCCGATCGAATTCGCGGATGAACCTGGCGACGATCTCCGCCACCAGGGCTTCGTATTCGGCGTTCCAGCCATATTCGCGGGCGTAGACCATCGCCTGGTTGGCCACCACGAGGCCCATGTCCCCAGGCAGCGGATCGCGCAGCAGGTAGCCCGCGGGCGTCGTGTCGCTCAGTAGATTCTGGATGTCGTTCATGGCGCCTACCAGCTGCTGTTGCGCTGGCTCCGGAAGTTGCTCAAGCACGGCGATGACTTCGTTTCGGGAGGCCCGGTCCAGGGGCGCGAACGCGGCGCGCCCGGCCTCGGTCAACGCCAGCTCGGCGACGCGCGCGTCCGCGGCGGACCGCGTCTTGGCGATCAGGCCTTGCTTCTCGAAGCCCGAGACCACGCGGCTGACGTAGCCCGCGTCGAGGTTCAGTTCCCGGCACAGATCGGAGGTGCTGATGGCGGGCCGGTGCGCCAGCTCATAGAGGATGCGGACTTCCGTCAGCGAAAACTCGCTGGCCAGCAGGTGCTCGTGGAGCACCCCGATGTGCCGCGTATAGAAGCGGTTGAACTTGCGCACCGCCTCGGCACGCCCGTATAGCGCCTGGTCCGACATGGCCACCCCAAACTATTTGCCTGAGGCATATTATTACTTGCTTTTAGCAAGTATTCAATCCAGATGCCGGAATCCCCTAGTCCAGATCGGCCGCGAACCTCAGCAGATAGCCGTCCGGATCCTGCACCAGGAGTTCCTTGCAGGCCGCCCAGCCGGCGCCCACCCGGTAACGCTTTTCCTCGATGGGACGGAACAGCGGCCAGCCGGCGGCCTCCAGCGCGGCGGCCAGCGGTTCGACGGCGGGCACCTGCATCTGGAAATTGATGCCGCGCCCGAAGGGCCGCTCCAGCGGGCCGGTTTCCCAGGCGCCGTTGATTTCGCACAGCATGAACTGCAACGGGCCCCGTTCGATGTAGGCAAAGCCCGCCTCCACGCGGGCATACGCGACTTCGAATCCCAGCAGGCCGCGCCAGAAGGCCAGGCTCGCCGCCAGGTTGGAGACGTCCAGTTCGGGAACCAGCGGCGCGAAGCCGCCGGTGGGGGTTCGGCCTTCGGAGGGCGCGGAGTTTCGTTCTTCTTGGTTCATATCGCACATCCTGTTTTGTTTGCGGGCATGGCAGGCGCGCCCGATGCCCGGTCGTCTCGCGTGCCGCGATACTACAGGAGGGCAAGTGACATCACGCCTGAAAGGCGCGCAGCGCGGTGGCGAAGCCGCCTTCGACCCGCGAGTGCGGACGCGCGCTGGTGACGACCCGAGGGCGGGCGCTCCAGGCGATGCGGCAGCCGTCGAGCAGCAGCCGGTCCACCAACGCCTGGTCTTCGCTGCAGGCGAGCGCGCGAAAGCCGCCCGCCCGGCAGTATGCCGGCGCAGCGATCCCCAGGTTGGCTCCGTGGACGTGGCGGTGCCCGTCCCGGTCCTGATAGTGCAGGGAGAATCCGCGGCGCGCGGCGCGGGCCTGCGCGCCATGGGCTGCCCAGCCCGATACCCCCACGGTGCCGCACACCACGTCCGCCTGCAACGACAACTGCTCTACCAGCCAGCGGGGCGAGACGCGCGTGTCCGCGTCGGTGAACGCCAGCCAGCGCGCGCCGGCTTCCAGCAGATGCCGGGCGCCGGCCGCCCGCGCCATGCCCACATTGCGGGCCCGTATCGCCAGGCAGCGTACCGGCCAGGCGGCGGCCAGCGTCGCCGTCCGGTCCCGGCACATATCCAGCACGACCACGATCTGGACGGGCTCGGCCCGCAACAGCGGATGCCGGGCTGCCGTCGTGGCCGACTTGAGGCAGGCGCCGATATAGCGCTCTTCGTCATGGGCGGGAATGCAGATTCCGATCATCGTCCCCTCCTTCTTGCGGCGCTTCCCCGCGCCAGCTGTCCAGCCTGAACTCGGTTTCCCGATGGCTGGCCAGCGGGCGCAGGCCGGGCAGGCGGCCGATGGCCTCGTGCACGGCGTCCGTGGCCAGGAGCCGGTCGGAAAAATCCCCGCGCCAATGGCAAGCCACCACTTCCGCGCCCGGCCGCAGGCTGCGCGCCAACGCGTCCAGGAACCGCGACAGGTCCTCGCGGCGCAGGTAGTAGCCGAATTCCGAGATGACGGCCAGATCGAAGCCGCGCTCCGTCCGCGCGGGCCATTGAGCGGGCAGGTCCCGCTTCAGCGCCCGCACGCCCGGCAATCCGCTGGCGGCGATCCGCGCCTGGCAGCGCAGGATGGCGGTGTGGGACAGGTCGACCGCGCACACCCGGTCGCAGCGTTGCGCGAGCCGCAGCGTGAGATCCCCTTCGCCGCAGCCCGGCTCGAAAGCATGGGCATAGCGGTCGCGGCTCAAGGTGGCCAACAGGAGTTCGCGCTTGCGCCGTTCATACCAGTGGGCGCGCAGCCCCCACGGATCTTCCCGGCTCCGATAAAGCCGCTCGAAGTGCGCCGCTACAGTGTCCATGGCGGCTCCGCCAGCGCCGCCACGAGCTGGCCATGCGCGGCTAGATCGCGTTCGGCATGGCTTTGGCGGATGTACACGGGCAGGTCCGCCATGGCCTGGGCATAGCCCGCGTCCTGACACAAGGGGCCGGCGCCCAGGGCGCGCGCGGCCCGGCGCAACGCTTCCTCCGCCGCGGCCTCGACCGCCAGCCTGGCCCTTGCCGTCGCGAGCGCGCAGCCATCGTCCGGGTGCGCGTCGATCTCGCTCGCGGCCTCGCGCAGCATGGCGCGCGCCTGGGCGACCGCGGTGTCGACGGCGCCCAGATGGGCCATCCGGTGCGGGTCGGACGGCGCCGCCGCGGCGCCCGCGCGCAGCTGCCGCGCGATGCGCCTGACGCCGCCGAACCAACACGCGGCGACCCCGGCGCCGCCGTGCAAAAAGCCCGGCCTGTGCACATAGGCATCCGGCGCGCCGACGGCCGCCGCCGGCACGTCATCGAACCGCACATTCACCGTGGCGCTGCCGCGCATGCCTATCGCTTCCCAGCCCGCGTCGACGAACGCGACGCCGGCCTGCTCCAGCGACACGGCGGCCAGGCACGGCCGGCCTTCGTCATTCCAGCCGCTGACCAGCGCATGCGTTATGCCGGCCGCGCCGGAGCACCATGCTTTCGTTCCCCGCAGCGTCACGCCCGCACCGGGTGCGCGGATGATGGCGACGCGATTGCCTGGCGGCTCGGCGCACCATACGCCCCAGCGGCTGCCGCGCGGCGCGAGCGCGAGCGCGCCCAGTTCGGCCAGGATGGCCAGCGCATCGGTATGACCTTCGAACAGTTTGGCGAGCGCCAGGTCGGCCTCCCCCACCTGCGCCAACGCCCGCCAGCGGCCGAGCGTCTCGCCGGACCCGGGCAAGGGCAAGGCGCCGCATCCCGCGTCCACCAGGAGACGCAGCCGCCGGCCCGTGTCGGCCGCCGGGAATGGACCCGCCAACAGCTCGTCCAGCCCGCGGGGCGCGGGACCGGGCAAGGAGGAGATTCTTGTAGGCATGCCGTCCGCAGCTGTCGGGAAGAAGCCCCCTGTCCAGCAAACGGCGTACCCGCCAAGGCCGGCGCCCGCCGCGGCCGGCCGGCATGGCGATTGCTGGAAGCAACCGCCTCGGGCGGAATGCCCCCGGCCTTCCGCCATGAACCGGGATGGACAATGCACATGGACGCGGTATGGGAGTTCCTGCAATGGCCGGCCATGGCCGCCTCGCTCGCGGCCGCGTGGCTGGTGGCGTCACGCGGCATGGGCAAGCGGCATGCGGGTTTCTGGGTATTCCTGCTGAGCAACGTGTTGTGGATCGCCTGGGGCTGGCATGACGGCGCCTATGCGCTGATCGCGCTGCAACTGGGCCTGGCCGCGCTCAACGTTCGCGGCGTGCTGAAAAACGACGCCTCGCGCGACGGGTGAACGCGGCCGCCTCCGGTTGCCCGGCGGGCGTCCCCCGAGGCCGCATTCCGGGATGGCGGCCAGGCGGCAATCGGCGGTAATCTGGCGGACCCGGCCTCTCGCCCGTACTGGAAGCGTCCATGTCCTACCTGCTTTTCATCGTCGAACCGGTGGGCCAGCGCGCCCAGCGCACGCCCGAAGAGGGCCGCGAGGCCTATGCGCAAATGGTGGACTATGCCGAAAGCCTGAAGTCGCGCGGGCTGCTGGCGCGCGCGGAATCGCTGAAGTCCGAAGCGGATGCGGTGCGGCTACGGATCCGCGACGGCGAACGCTCGCTGCTGGACGGCCCCTATGCGGAGGCCAAGGAAATGATCGGCGGTTTCTTCCTGCTGACCTGCGAGACGCGCGAAGAAGCGCTGGCGCTGGCGGCGGAGTGCCCCGCCGCCCAATGGGCGACGGTGGAGGTGCGCGAACTGGGGCCCTGCTTCATGTAGGCCAGGCCCCGCGTCCGCGGCCGATCCGGCCGGCGGAGGCTAGCAGTTCCCCTTCTTGGCCTGCCCCGGCGGACAGAAGCCGCCCCGGCCGCCCCCGTCGTGGGGATCGACGATGACCGAACCGCCGGGGGTATAGACGGCACAGCCCGAAAGCAGGGATGCCACCAAAGCGAGGCTACACAGGATCTTCATATCGTTACCGAGAGTCTGGAACGCTGGGAGTGTAGGGACGGATAGTGAAACCAGGCCCGAGCCTTCGTAACCATTTGCTTGACGCCGGCGGCGCGCCGGGCGTCCCGCGCGGCTCCCGACTCAGTACATACCCTAGGTTTTCTGTTTTCCTGTCGATTCGGCATGTTGCGATTCGTCGTGCCTGTACAAGCCCCGGAACCGTCCGGCGCTGCGTTTTCCCAACCAAGGAGACCAGGAATGCGATTCATGATCCTCGTGCGGGCCATGCCCGACAGCGAAGCCGGCGTCATGCCGGAGGAAAGCATGCTTGCCGCGATGACGACCTATCACGAAGCCCTGGCGAAGGCCGGCGTGCTGCTGGACGCCAACGGCCTGCAGCCTTCGTCCAAAGGCTGGCGCGTGCGCTACGACCACGGCCAGCGCTCGGTGGTGGACGGGCCTTTCGCCGATACCAAAGAGCTGATCGCCGGCTACACCATGATCCAGGTGCGCTCGCGCGAAGAAGCGATGCAGTGGTCGCTGCGCTTTCCCGAGCCTTTCGTCGGCCAGCCCTGCTCGATCGAAGTGCGCCAGATGTACGAGCTGGACGATCTCGGTCCCAGCGAGGCCGTCGAACGGTTCCGGCAGATCTCGACCCAGGGCCGCTGAACGGCCCGCCCCGCCCTCCCCCGCCAGCTCCCCGCGGAAACCCAACGGAAACCACACATCATGTCCAAGCAGATCTTCGTCAATCTCCCCATCGCCGACATGCAGAAATCGCAGGCCTTCTTCAAAAGCCTGGGGTTCAGCTTCAATCCGCAATTCACCAATGACCAGGGCGCGTGCATGGTCGTCAGCGACGACATCTACGTCATGCTGCTGGTGACGGATTTCTTCCAGACCTTCACCGGCAAGCCCGTGGCCGACGCCACCCGGACCACCGAAGTGCTGATCGCGCTGTCCTGCGACAGCCGCGCCGAGGTCGACGACCTGGTGGCCCGGGCGCTCGCCGCGGGCGGCACCGCGCCGCGCCCGCCGCAGGACCACGGCTTCATGTATGCCCACGGCTTCGAGGACCTGGACGGCCACGTCTGGGAACTGGTGTACATGGTGCCCGGCGAGACGCCCGTCGTATGACGGCGCTGGCGGCCACCCATCGCGCGATCGAGGCGGTCTGGCGGATAGAGGCCGCCAGCGTCATCGCCGGCGTCGCGCGCCTGGTGCGCGACGTCGGCCTGGCGGAAGAACTGGCGCAGGATGCGCTGGTGGCCGCCCTGGAACGCTGGCCCGAAACCGGCGTGCCGGACAACCCGGGAGCGTGGCTGATGACCACCGCGAAGAACCGCGCCCGCGACCGCCTGCGGCTGGACGCGCTGCATACGCGCAAGCATGAGCAGATCGGCCGCGAGCTGGAGGCCTTGCAGGCCGACGTGGAACCCGACTTCGTCGACGCGCTGGACGCAGCGCGTCAGGACGATATCGGCGACGACCTGCTGCGCCTGATGTTCACCGCCTGCCATCCGCTGCTGTCGACCGAGGCGCGGGTGGCGCTGACGCTGCGGCTGCTGGGCGGCCTGTCCACGGCGGAGATCGCGCGCGCCTTCCTGGCGTCGGAATCGACCGTCGCGCAGCGCATCGTGCGCGCCAAGCGCAGCCTGTCGGCCGCGCGCGTGCCGTTCGAAGTGCCGCCCGCCGAAGCGCGCGCGCAGCGGCTGGCCTCCGTGCTGGAAGTCATCTATCTGATCTTCAACGAAGGCTATTCGGCCACGTCCGGCGACGACTGGACCCGCCCCGCCCTGTGCGACGAAGCGCTGCGCCTGGGCCGCATCCTGGCCGAACTCGCCTCCGGCGACAGCGAGGCGCACGGGCTGGTGGCGCTGATGGAGCTGCAGGCGTCGCGCCTGCGCGCGCGCGCCGATGCCCAGGACCGCCCCGTGCTGCTGATGGAGCAGGACCGCGGCCGCTGGGATCCGCTGTTGATCCGCCGCGGGTTGGCCGCGCTGGCTCGCGCGGACGCGCTGGGCGGCGCCCGCGGCCCCTATGCGCTGCAGGCCGCGCTGGCCGCCTGCCACGCCCGGGCGCGCACGCCCGAAGACACCGACTGGCCGCGCATCGTGGCGCTGTACGACGCGCTGGCGCAGGCCCAGCCCTCGCCGGTCGTGGAGCTGAACCGCGCCGTGGCGGTCGGGATGGCGTTCGGGCCGCAGGCGGGGCTGGACCTGGCCGACCAGCTGGCGCTAGACCCGGCGCTGGCCAACTACCACTGGCTGCCCAGCGTGCGCGGGGACCTGCTGGCCAAGCTGGGCCGCCAGGATGAAGCCCGCGCCGAATTCGAGCGCGCCGCCGGCATGACGCGCAACGCCCGCGAGCGCGAACTGTTGCTGGAGCGGGCCGCTGCGATGGGCGCGGGCGGGTGACGCGTCCGGCATGCTTAAATTCCGAAGATGCTTCCCGCCCACGCCCTTGCCCCGGATTCCGCCGCGCCCGCCATGCCGGGCGTGCCGGCGGCGTTCGACCATCCGGGCGACCGCGCCGAATTCCGGCAGGCGCCGCATCGACCCGGCGTGGAGCTGTACCGGGCCCACATCATCCGGCATGCCTTCGAGCCCCACACCCACGAGGCCTACGGCCTGGGCGCCATCGAATCCGGCGTCGAGCGCTTCCGCTACCGCGGCTCGGAACATCTGGCGCCGCCCGGCTCGGTGGTGCTGATGAATCCCGACGAGCTGCACACGGGCCGCGCCGAAACCGAAGGCGGCTGGCGCTACCGCATGGCCTATCTGGATCCGGACGTGGTGGCGCGCGTGACGGGCGACAGCGACTGGTGGTTCGACGCCGCCGTGGGCCGGGACGCCCCGGGCGCGCAGCGCGTCACCGCCCTGCTCGATACCCTGTGGCAGGCGCGCGAACCGCTGGCCTTCGACAGCGCGCTGTATGCGCTGCTGGCCGAATTCCGGCGCCATGCGCGCATGGCGCGGCCCGCGAAAACAGAGGGCGCGCCGCGCTTCGCGCCCGTGATCGACTACCTGCGCGCGCACCTGTCGCGCCGCCTCACCCTGGATGAGCTGGCGGCCGTGGCCGGGCTCAGCCCTTTCCACTTCCTGCGCAGCTTCCAGGCCGAATACCACGCCACGCCGCAGCAAATGCTGATGGCGCTGCGGCTGTTCGACGCCAAGCGCCGGCTGGCCGCGGGCGAGCCGCCCGCCCAGGTGGCGCTGGCGGCCGGCCTCACCGACCAGGCCCACCTGACCCGCGCCTTCTCGCGCCGCTACGGCGTCACGCCCGCCCGCTACCAGAAACAAGTGCGTTCCTGAGGCCGGCGCGCAGCAAGCTGGTACAAGACGCCCCGGCCCCGCCCCCGGTAGATTGGAGCCTGACCGACCTGGAGCGAATCGTATGTGGGCTGGAACCCTTTACGCCCTGGCCGCCGGCCTGATGTGGGGGCTGGTGTTCGTGGGCCCCTTGCTATTGCCGGAATATCCGGCCGCGCTGCAATCGGTGGCGCGCTACCTCGCGTTCGGCCTGATCGCGCTGCCGCTGGCCTGGCTGGACCGCCGCGCCCTGCGCCAGCTGAGCCGCGCCGACTGGGTCGAAGCGCTGAAGCTGGCCGCCATCGGCAACCTGCTGTACTACCTGTGCCTGGCCAGCGCCATCCAGCGCGCCGGCGGCCCGCTGCCCACCATGCTGATCGGCACGCTGCCCGTGGTGATCGCCATCAGCGCCAACCTGCGCAACGCGCGGCGCGACGGCAAGCTGCCCTGGAAGCGCCTGGCGCCTTCGCTGGCGCTGATCGCGCTGGGCATCGCCTTCGTCAACCAAGTGGAGCTCCAGGCCTTGCGCCAGGAGGCCGACGCCGACCTGCGCCGCTATGCCGTCGGCGCGCTGCTGGCGCTGGGCGCCGTGGCCTGCTGGACCTGGTATCCGCTGCGCAATGCCGACTGGCTGCGCGCCCACCCCGACCGCAGCCCGCGCACCTGGGCCACCGCCCAGGGCGTGGCCACGCTGCCGCTGGCGCTCGCGGGCTATGCCGCGCTCTGGGGAGGAATGGCAGCCGCCGGGAGCGCCTTTCCGATGCCGGCCGGGCCGCGCCCGGAAGTGTTCCTGGGCCTGATGGCCATCATCGGCCTGTTCGCGTCCTGGCTGGGCACCCTGTGCTGGAACGAGGCCAGCCAGCGCCTGCCGACCGCGCTGGCGGGGCAGCTCATCGTGTTCGAAACGCTGGCGGCCCTGGCCTATGCCTACATCCTGCGCGGGCAGATGCCGCAGCCGCTGACGCTCGCCGGCATCGCCTGCCTGATGATAGGCGTGCTGCGCGCGGTGCGCGTCAAGCCCGAGCCGCTGCCCGCCGCCGCGGCCTGAACTACAGGATCTCCGGCAGACGGCGCAGGTCGTCGATGACCTCGGAGGCGCCTTCGTCCAGCAGCCGCTGGCGCTGGTCCGGCCCGTTGTGCGACGCGCCCACGAAACCGATGGCGCGCATGCGCGCGGCGCGTGCCGCCCGCACGCCCGGCACGCTGTCTTCCACCACCACGCAATCCAGGATCGCGGCGCGCATCTGGCGGGCCGCGAACAGGAAGACATCCGGCGCGGGCTTGCCGCGCGCCACCTGGGCCGTGCTGAAGACGTTCGGCGCGAACGCCTCCCACAAGCCCACCATCCTCAAGGCCGCCTCCAGCTTGGCCGGCATGCTGCTGGAGGCCACGCAAACGTCCATGCCGCGCTTGCGCAACGTAGCCACCGTCTCGGCCGCGCCGGGCAGCGCGCGCAGTTCCTGGCGGAACGTGGCTTCCAGCCGGTCCGCGTACTGGCGGGCGAATCCGTCCGGCAGGCTGCGATCGTTTTCCTGCTGCAAGGTGCGCCACATGTCCGCGTCGGGAATGCCGGCGAACCGGCGCGCCGCCTCTTCGGGCGTGATGGCGATGCCGTGCGCGGCCAGGGCGCGCGACTGGGCGCGCGCCGCGATGATCTCGCTATCGATCAGGACGCCGTCGCAATCGAAAATGACCAGGCGAGGGGCAGGCGTATGCATAAGGGCTCCACGAAAGACGAGCCCCCATGATATGCCGGCGGCGTGACACCGGCGCGTCCGGCGGCGCCGCCTACAGCCCCGCGGCCGCCAGGCGCCGCAGGCGCCAGGCCAGGAGCACGCCGCCCAGCCCCGCCGCCGCCACGATGAAGGAGGCCGAGGTCCAGCCGTAGCGGTCGATCGCGCCGCCCACGGCCAGCGGCCCGATCACCTGCCCGAGGTTGCTGCCCTGCATGACCAGCCCCACCGATGCCGCCGTCAGGCCGGGACGCGGCGCCAGCAGGGGCGCCGTGTTCAGCAGCGTGGCCGGTATCAGGCCGCCCACCGCCGAGAACAGCACGCACAGCAGGAAGGTGGGCATGGCCGGCAGCACCGAGCGGAAGATGAGCAGCGCCACCGCGCCCATCGCCACGCTCGCGCAGGCGATCAGCGTGGACCGCCGCCATCCGCGCGCCAGCAGCATGCCCGCGCCCAGGTTGCCGACCACGTTGGCGGCGCTGGCGATGGCGCTGTACAGGCCGGCCGTGGCCAGCGACAGGCCCAGCTGCTCGGTCAGCAGGACCGGCAGGAAGGTGAACAGCGCGAAGAACATCAGGCTGTAGAGCGTGAACGAGAGCGCCAGCAGGCCCGGGCCGGGCGCGCCCACGGTGTCGACCGTGTCCTGCCGCAGGCTGCGCCACGACAGCCGCGCCCCGGGCGGCGTGGCCGGCGCCAGCGCCGCCACGCTGACCAGCGCCACCGCCACCGCCGCGCCCGCGCACCACCAGTAGGCGCGCCAATCGCCGAAGGCCTGCGAGGCCAGCATCGCGATGGCCATGCCGGCGGGCATGTAGCAGCTCCAGAGCGCGAAGGCGAAGTCCCGGTTGGAGGCCGACACCATGCGTTGCAGGGCCGCCGGCCCGGCAACCGAAATCATCAGGAACCCCAGGCCCTCGACCACGCGCGACGCCAGCAGGACGCCGTAGGTGGGCGCCGCGGCCCCCAGGACCGCGCCCGCCGCCGTCGCCGCCAACCCGGCCAGCAGCATGCGCCGGGCGCCATAGCGCGTGATGACGCCGCCCGCCGCAATCCCCCCGAACATGCCCAGCAGGGAAAACACCGCCGCCAGCGCCCCGATCGACGCCAGGTCCAGCCCCAAGTCCTTGCGCAACAGCGGCGCGGCGATGATGAGCTTGCCCACCTGCAGCGCCGCCACCACGCCAGCCCCCACGATCGCCAGCACCGCCCCCCAACGCGCTCCTTCCTTGCCCATCTCGTCTTTGCCCCTTGTTTCGAACCCGGCCAGCATGCCACCGCGGACCGATTCCGGTAAGTGATAATCTTCTGATTGGACTGATCGATTCAATAGATCGAGTGGCAGGATGATAGACGCCCTTACCCTGGATCAGCTGCGCGTGTTCGCCGCCGTCGCCGACACCGGCAGTTTCCGCGCGGCGGCGCGCCGCCTGTCGCGCGTGCAATCGGCCGTCAGCCACGCCATCGCCAACGTCGAAGCGCAACTGGGCGTGACCCTGTTCGACCGCGGCGGCCATCGCCCCGTGATCACGCCGGAAGGCGAAGCGCTGCTGGCCAATGCCCGCGACATCCTGCTGCGCGTGGACGCCCTGCGCGCCCGCGCCCAGGGGCTGGGCGAAGGCGTCGAGCTCGAACTCTCCGTGGCCGTGGATACCTTGTTTCCGATCGCGCAGGTGGGCGCCGCCCTGAACGCCCTGCGCGCGACCTACCCCTCGGTCTCCGCCCGCGTTTCGGTGCTGCCCCTGGGCGGTCCGATAGACGCGCTGCTGGCGCGCAGCCATACGCTGGGCATCATCGCCGGCGAGCATTTCCGCCATCCCCATATCGCCGTGCAAGCGCTGTCGTCCGTGCAGATGGTGGCCGTGGTCGGCGCGACGCACGCGCTGGCCGGGCATATGTGCGCCGACGCGCCGCTGGGCCCGGCCGAGCTCGCGGATCACGTGCAGATCGTGCAATCCGACCCTTCCGCGCTGACCCAGGGGCGCGACTTCGCGGTGCTGTCGCCGCAGACCTGCCGCGTCAACGGCCAGGACGCCAAGCACGCCCTGATCGTCGCCGGCGTAGGATGGGGCCGCCTGCCGCTGTGGCTGGTGGAGCGCGACCTGGCCGAGGGCCGCCTGCTGCGCCTGCCCACCGACAGCCTGGGACGCGGCAGCCAGGTGGCCACCGAAACCTATCTGGCTCACCGCATCGACCAACCCCTCGGACCGGCGGCCCGCGTCCTCGCGGCCGCGCTGCGCGGCGGCGACCGCGCCTAGCCTGGCGGCCGATTGCCGGCCTGGGCAAGGCTCCAGCCTTAGGGCTTGCCCGCCCGCTGCGCGTAGCTCACGCCCATGCCGGCCCGCACGTCGTTCTGGATGCCGTAGGGCGGTATGGGATAGCGCAGCCCGTTGGCCGACAGGGCCTTCATGCCCTCGATGGCGATCGGCAGATAGCGCGGCGGCAAGGCCATCAGCATTTCCTCGTCCGGCACGCCGCCATAGCGGCGCTCGGCGAAACAGGGCAAGGACAGGCTGGGCTCGCCGGTGGCCAGCGCCCGGCCCCAGGAGTCCGCGCACGCGGTCTCGCCCACCACGCTCCAGTCGAAGCGCCGGTAGTTCTTCCATTGCAGGCCGTTGATCAGGATGATCATCTGCCCGGGCGTGGCGTAGACGAGGCAGATGTCGGGAGGATCGAGCCGGCCCGAGGCCAGGGGCGAAACCACCATGCCGCGATACCTGCCCGCCGGCACACAGGACAGCGCCTCCTGGCGGGCGCGCGCGTCCTCCGGCGTGGCGTGCCACACGCCGACGTAGTCCTTGCCGCTCTTCCAGGCCTCGTCTTGCGGCCCCAATCCGATCACGGCGCGGCACTGCGCGCCGACCAGGTCGTCGCCCGTGATGCCCACGGTCCAGCCCAGCCGGGCCGCCATGCCCACGATCTGGTCGGTGGTGTGCGTGGCTTGCGGGCGCCGCAAGCCCTTCACCGTCGCCATGTCCTCTTCGCGCTCGTAGAGCTTCATGCCGATGACCGTGGTCTTCAGGCGCAGCAATCTGTTCAGGTCATCGACCAGCGATGCCCAATCCGGTGTCGTCTCTTCCATGCCCGTCCTTTGGACTGTTGTGCGCGGCCGGGGCCGCCGTGCCGCGGGCGATCCGCGGGCTGGAACGACTATAACGAATCGGACGCCGCCTACCCGCCGATCGAGCGCAGCGCCCGCTTGCAGATGCGTTCGGTGGCGGCGGCGGGCCGGCCGGCCGACCAGCGCGCGCAGACCTCGCGCACCCAATCGGGCCGGTCCTTGCTGGCGTCGTTCAGCCAATTCGCCACCGAATCCTGCACGTAGACGGCGGGGTCGGCGCGCAGCCGTTCCAGCAGCGGCAGCGCCCGGCCCGGATCGGCCTTCAGCGCGGCGATATGCGCGCACCAGACCCCGCGCGGACGCAGAGCCTCGCAGGCGAACCGCCGCAGCCGCTCGGAGGGTTCCGCCGTCCATGGCCGCAGCAACCGCAGCGCCTCGTCCAGGTCGGCGGCCAGCCTGGGCCGGACGGCGAGCCAGGCCCATTCGCGCACGCCGAAATGCGCGTCGTCGGCCAGCGGACGTATCCGCGCCAGGCACTCGTCCAGCGTCGCCGCCGGCGCCGCGCCCGCCATGAAGCAGGCCCAGCCGCGCACGGTGTCCGAGCGATGCGCCTTCAGCATCTCGAAGCCCTCGGGCCCCAGCCGCTCGTCCAGGAGGTGCGCCGCCAGCGCCATGCGGCGGGAAATGCCCAGCGCCGCCTGAGCCCGCATCGCGGCCACGGCGTCGGCCCCGGCCTGCGGCGCCGCCGCCTGCATCAGCGCGGCGAAATCCACGGCCAGGCATTCGGTCAGGGTGGAGGCCGGCTCGCCCGCGTTGAGTTGCGCCAGCCGTTCCCCGGCGATGTCCTTGACGCCCCTGCCCGCGGGCTTGGGCGCGGGCGGCGTGGCCTTGCTCATGATGGCATCTCCCCGGTGGCGGCGCGGCCCGCGTCGGTGGCGCGCCAGATAAGCGCCAGCAGCTCGCGCAGCCGCGCCCGGTCCGGATCGTCCAGGCCCGCGAACAGCGAGCCGATCCAGTCCGTGTGTTCCTGGAACAGCCGGGCCGCCGCGGTCCTGCCCTTGGCGGTCAGCTTCACCCTGATCTTGCGGCGGTCGTCCTTGCCGGCCTGGCGCGACAGGAAGCCGTCGCGCTCCAGCCCGTCCAGCAATCCGGTGACCGTGGCGCGCGTGACGCCGGCGCCTTCGGCCAGCTCGTGCGGCGCCATCCCATCGGCCTGTTCATGCAACAGGAACAGCAGCACGAACTTGCCTTCGGACAGCCCGCAAGGCGCCAGCCGGGCCGCGCAATCGCGGTCGATGGCCGCGGCCAGCGACAGCAGCTGGAAACAAAGGCCGATGCCGTCGGCCGAGGGCAGGCCCCGACCTGCCGCCACGTCCAGCAACGCGCGGTGTTTGGGCTCCAGCATGGGTTGCGCGTCCTGCATGGAAGGCGCTCCGGAAATGAATGAGCAAATATAGTAAGGCACCTAACTATATGCGCGCAAGCGCGGGCCCGTCGAGACACCCGCTATCATGGCCGTTGACCCGGCCTCTCGGTACCGCCCATGTCCACCCTATCCGCCAGCGTGACGCTGCGCCGCCTGCGCGCGGACGACGTGCCCATGATTCTCGCCATGGAGTCCGACCCCGAAGTGATGCGCCACAGCACCGGCGTGAAGCCCGCCACCGACGCCCGGCGCGAGGAATTGCTGGCCTGGCTGCGCGAACCGCCCACGGACATCGGGCATTGGGCCGTGGTCGCCCAGGACCGGGCCGTCGGCTGGATCAGCCTCACGCCGCTGGCGGGCACCGGCGGCATCCAGCTCGCCTATCGACTGTGCCGCGATGCCTGGGGCCGCGGCTATGCCAGCGAGGCGGGCCGCCAGCTCTGCGCCCATGCGTGGCGCGCGCTGGACGTGCCCGAACTTCTCGCCGTCGCCTGGCCCGCCAACCTCGGCTCGATCCGGGTCCTGGAGAAGCTGGGGTTCGCGTTCCGGGGCATGGAGCAGCACTACCAGCGCCAGACCGCCGTCTACGCGCTCGCCCGCCCCGCCCCCTGAACCCCGAATCGCCGCCGTTCCTGCGGCGCGCCCCCAGCCGTGCTTCACGCGACCAGCGCGTCGTGGATGCGCCTGGCGACTTCCGCGTCTTCCAGGTATCCCTCGATGCCATGCCGGTTGCTGGTGGAGTTATCGACGTCGATCTTGTTCTCGATGGCCGGGACGATCCCGAAGTTGCGCTCGTCCAGCGAATACAGCGCGACCACGTCGCGGGGATCCCGGGCGTTGAACCAATGGCCCACGCAATCCGGGTGCCGCACGCCGCCCAGGCGCCCGCGTATCGCCTTGATGCCCAAAGGCGAGCCCAGCGTGATCAGGGCCGGCACGCGCCAGCCCGCCTCGCTGCCGGCTTGGCGCAATAGCAGGTAGGCGACGATGGAGCCCAGCGAATGCGCGACCACCACCTTGTCCCGCGGACGGTCGAACGCCTCGCCGACGCCGCCGTTGATCGCGCCGCGCACATTGGTATTGCGCAGGTAGAGGGAGACGTCGCTGGTCAACAGGCCGATCAGGACGCCGCTGCCCGGCACGCGCTGGTCGATGGCCCGCAGCACCGCATGCACCCAGCGCCAGTTCTGCGGCCCGCGCTCGACCGCGACCGGGCCGGTGGCGGGCGGAAGATTGCGACGGATCTCGTCTTCGCCGATCCCGCAGGCGGCGATGTATTCGTTCAACAAGGCCAGCAGCAGGCCCGCGGCGATATCGTCCGCCTGGGCGCCGCGCACGATGATCTTCGCGGCGTCCGCTTCGGAAATGCCCGCCAGCAGATCCCGCAGCGTGTCGCCGTAGTACGGAAAGCGGATGCGCTCCTCGGGGATGGGCTGGGTCAGCCCCGCCGCCGCCAGCCCCCTGCCCCAGGCCTCGATCCAGGCGCGCTTGAGCGCCTTCGAATCCTTGTCCTGCTGCGACCGGCCATGGATCAGCACCAGTTCCTTCATGCCCTGGGCACCTCCATCTCGCACACCTCGGCCGGGCCGACCTGCGGCTGCAGCCAGGCTTCCAGCGCGCGCACGCCTTCCGGCGTGTAATGCGCCCACAGCGAGCCGGTGTCGTACTGGCGCAGGTCGCGCAGTTCCCGCGGCAGGTTGCGCCCCAGGGAATCCATCAACACCCATCCCGTGGACTGCATCGGCGTCGCGGGCAGGAACCCGGTCACGCCATAGTCTTCCCGCAGCATGTCGCCCGACAGGAAGGCCAGGTCGAACAGGCGCGCGCCCAGGTTCTGCCAGAGATAGTATTGCAAGGCGCGGATGCGCTCGACCTCGCCGATCTCGCGATAGGCATACGCGGCGTGCAGGGCCAGCACGGGATCCAGGAAGCGGAGCCCCTGCATGCGGGCCTCCAGCATCCGGGCGCTGGCCCGCCCGAGCGCGAAGCGCCCCTGGCTGGCGGCTTCGGCCACGGCCGCGCGCAGCCACCGCAGTTCGCGCAGGTCGTCCGCGTCGGCCTGTCCGTCCAGGGGTTCGTAGCGCAGCGCGAAGCCGCCCTCGGCGTCGAATTCCACGATGCCCGCGCATCCCGGAAAAACGGGCAGCAGCGTTCCGGAGCCGTCGCGAAAGATCAGCAAGGCTTGCGCCGGGCTTGAAAGATGGGGGAACTCCCACGCCGTGTACGGTTCCAGGCGGGCGCCGGGCGCCGGATGATAGACGTCGGCGCGGGATCCTATCCTGCCGTCGTAGTCGTGGCACACCACGCGCCGGGCCTCGCGGCCCCGCAGGATGAAGCCCGGTTCGCGCAAGGCGGGCTCTTCGCCGATGGCGCGCCGGATCACGCTGTGGAGCAGGCTGCCCGCCGGGTCCGACAGGTTCCGCGACACCTGAAGCTCCAGGCCCGCGACGTCCGCCGGGTGCGTGAGCAGGTATTCCACGAGGCTGCCGACGGGCAGCGGCGGCAGGTCGTCGTCTGGCATATCGTCGTCCCGTGTTCCGTCCTCGGCCGGCCCGGCCTCGCCGTCGATCCCCTTGCCGTCGCCGCGCGACCCGGGCCCGGGCGGGCGCGGACGGGGAACGCCCTGCGGCTTCTTCACGTCGAAGCGGGCCACCCAGGCGCGATCGTCGGAGCTGATGCGCGCGTCCGGCTCCTGGCTGACCCCGACGGCCATGCCGCGCCGGAGCAGGTCCTTCGGCACCAGCGCCATCAACGCCTCGCTCAAGGGCCGGGGCCGGATGAAGCCATCGACCACCAGCTTCGGCTCGCCGCCGCGCAGCACGTCGCAGAGCACTTCGGTATAGACCGCCTGATAGACCTCGTTCACTCCGACCAGCGTCGGCAATTCGAGCGCGGGCGCGCCCGGACGGGTGGCGTAGAAGATATCGACCCCGCAGCCGGGGCCGCCGTCGTCGAAACTCGGAAAGATGGTGGCGCCGTAGATCCGGTTCTGGAGCACGTTTTTCGCGACGGTCCTGCAGGCGTCCGAGATCAGCACCACGTGCGGGATCCGGCCATACCGCGCCAGGTCGAAGCAGGCCTCCAGGTTGACCGCTGCGTTCGGGTCTCCCGGCGCGTCCGACAGGAGCCAGAACTCGTTGCGGCCGAGCATGCAGCCGTGTCCGGAGAAATAGACGATCAGCTGTTCCAGCGTATCCAGGCCGATGAGCCGGTCGACGGCGCGATAGATGCGCCGCGCCGTGACGGGATGGTCCGCGCCATCCGTGAGCCGGACGATGCGGTCCTCGGGGATGCCCTGTTCCCGGGCCCACGCTTCCATCTGGTCCACGGCGCTTTCTACCGCCTCCAGCCGGCCCAGGTCGCCCTGGGTGCGGCTGACGCCGACAAGCACGATTGCCCGGTCCATGCTGCCTCGCTTTGACGCGACACCCGCGCCTCTGAGGGTTGGCTGGTTCCCGCAAGCCGAACCAGCGGCCAGCTTACGTCCGCGCGCGAGGCCCCCGCAATGATGCATCCGTACTAGGGTCCGGTGCCCATGAGCCGCGGCATCCGGCGCCGGGGCTAGCCCTGGCGCCGGATGCCCTAGCGATACAGCACCGTGGGCAGCCACATGCCGATGCCCGGGAACACGTAGAGCAGGAAGATCGCGATCACCTGGATGCCCATGAACGGCATCATGCCCATGAAGATCTGGTTGAGCGTGACGTGCGGCGGCGAAACGCCCTTCAGGTAGAAGGCGGACATGGCGACCGGCGGCGAGAGGAACGCCGTCTGCAGGTTCAAGGCCACCAGGAGGCCGAAGAACAGCGGATCGATGCCGAAGGTATTCAGCAAGGGCACGAAGATGGGCATGAAGATCACGATGATCTCCGTCCATTCCAGCGGCCAGCCCAGGAGGAAGATGATGATCTGCGCCAGCAGCAGGAACTGCAGCTGCGACAGCCCCAGCGACAGCACCCATTCCTCGATGATGCGCTGCCCGCCCAGCAGCGCGAACGCCGCCGAGAAGATCGAGGAACCCACGAACAGCCAGCACACCATGGCGCTGGTCTTGGCCGTGAGGAAGACGGATTCGCGCAGCACGGGCAGGTTCAGGCGCCGGTACGCCAGCGCCAGCAGCGCGCCGCCCATCGCGCCCATGGCGGCGGCCTCGCTGGGCGTGGCCAGGCCGAAGGCGATCGACCCCAGCACCGCCGCGATCATCACGGCCAGCGGGAAGAAGGAGGCCATCAGCATCCTGAAGATCTCCATGCGGGCCCACGTCAGCATGGCGTAGAACACCAGCATCACCGCTGCGCAGATGGCCGCGAAGATCCAGAACCCGGTGGGCGCGGCGAT
>NZ_BCTQ01000064.1 GCF_001571365.1 Achromobacter denitrificans NBRC 15125
CGGCTCCGCCCCCCGCCGCTGCGTCTGCCGCGGCGGCGGCCGTCGCGGGCGGCGCGGCCGGCGTGCCCGGCGGCTCCGCCACCGAGGCGGCCGCCGGTTCGGCCGACGGCGGCTCGGCCAGTTCGCCGGAGGGCGGTTCGGCCAGGCCGTCGGAAGGCGGCTCGCTCAGGCCGGAATCGAAGTCCCCCGACCCCAGCTGCAATTCCGCCGGGATTTCATACACCACTTCCGGCCGCGTCGTGGCCTGGTAGACCACCGCCACCAGCAGCACCGTCACCGCCAGCGGCGCCAACGCCATCGCCATGTAGCGCAGCAGCACGCCGAACGGCACTTCGCAGTTGCGGCGCCCCTTGAACATGGCGGCCACCATGCCGGACAGCGCGCGCACGTGGCCGCCCGAGGCCAGCGCGGCCGATTCGGGCGACAGCGGCACGCCGCGCTCGGCCATCGGCAAGGGCGGCGCCATGTCGGGCCGCAGCTTGGCCACGATGATGACGTACACCATGTACAGCACCGCCAGCATGATGCCCGGGAACAGCGCGCCGGCATACAGCTGCACCACCGACACGCCGGTGGTGGCGCCGTAGACGATCAGCATCACCGAGGGCGGCAGCAGGATGCCCAGGCAGCCGCCCGCCGTGATGGCGCCCGCCGTCAGCCGCACGCTGTATCCGGCCTTCAGCATGGCCGGCATGGCCAGCAGGCCCATGAGCGTAACCACGGCGCCGACGATGCCCGTGGCGGTGGCGAAGATCGCGCAGGTCGCCAGCGTGGCCACGGCCAGCGCCCCGGGCACGCGCGCCAGCGCCAGGTGCATGGAGCGGAACAGTTTCTCGATCAGGTTGGCGCGCTCGACCAGGTAGCCCATGAACACGAAGAGCGGGATCGAGATCAGCGAGTCGTTCGTCATCGTGGCGTACGTGCGCTGCACCATCAGGTCCAGGGTCTGCCCGATGGAGCGGCCCGGATCCGAACTCTGCATGTAGTACGCGAGGAAAGTGAACAGCACGCCCATGCCCATCAGCGTGAACGCCGTGGGGAAGCCCAGCATGATCGCGACCACGATCAGCGCCAGCATCAGCAGGCCGATGTGCCCGGTGGTGAGGTTGTCCCAGGGCGTCAGGAACGCGATCATCAGGATGACCAGCCCGATGCACGACAGGCCGAACCACAATGCCTTGTGGATTTTCATTGGCGAGGCTCCCCGGGAGTGACGTAGCGGTCCAGACGGGCGATGTCCTCGTCCTTGACATGCACCATTTCCTTGAGTTTGTCGACGTCGACCTCTTCCACGTCCTCGGCGCGCGACGGCCAGGCGCCGCGCCGCAGGCACAGCAGGCAGCGCATGACTTCGGCCACGCCCTGCACCAGCAGCACCGCGCCCGCGATCGGGATGAAGGCCTTGAAGGGATAGATCGGCGGCCCGTCGGCCATCAGCGAAGAGTGCTCGCGGATGGCGATGGAGTAGCCGGCGTAGTACCAGCCCGCCCAGACCAGCGCGATCACGCCGGGGAAGAAAAACACGATGTAGAGCGTCAGGTCCAGCCCCGCCTGCACCCGCGGCGGCAGGAACCCGTAGAGGATGTCTCCGCGCACGTGGCCGTTCTTGGCCAGGGTGTACGCGCCGGCCATCATGAACAGGATGCCGTAATACATCATCTGCAGATCGAACGCCCACGCGCTGGGCTGGTTCAGCAGGTAGCGGGCGGCCACCTCCCAGCACACATGCAAGGTCAGGATGACGATCAACCAGGCGAAGGCCTGTCCGACGAAGGTGGAAATGCGGTCTATGAAACGTATGATTCGGAGCATCTCACTTCCAGGTCAACGCGCATGGCGCCCAGCCGCGCGCCGCGTAACGGCGCACAGCGCGGGATACGGATGAGTAGGATTGCCCTGCCCAATCAGGATGCGCTACCCAATCCGGGGCTCCACGGATCCGGCTCTGCCGGTCCGTGGGTGCCGCCCCCTTGAGGGGGCCCGCGCTAGCGGGTACGAGGGATGGGCCTCACGCTTTATTGCTGCGCGAGAAGTAGTGGTTGTAGGCCATCCGGAAGTTGACGGAAGTGTCCCCGTGCCAGCGGCCCACCCGCTCGGCGAACGCGCGCTGGGAATCCAGCACCTTCTTGAACAGCGGGTTCTCGGCCGAGCGCTTGGCGATCATCTCGTCCCAGATCTTCAGCTGCTGCTGCAGGATGGCATCGGGCGTCTTGTAGAACTTGACGTTGTGGTCCTTCTGCAGCTTCACGTAGTCCTGCGAATAGCGGTTCGCCGCCTTCCAGGACATATCCGCGCTGCAGGCCTGCGCGGCGTAGCTGAGGATGTGCTTCAGGTGCTCGGGCAAGGCGTCGTACTTGCCCTTGTTGAACAGCACCTCGAACTGCTCCGCGCTCTGGTGGAAGCTCTGCAGCATGCAGATCTTGGAGACGTCCTGGAAGCCGAGCGCCAGGTCCGAGGACGCGTTGTTGAATTCGGCGCCGTCGAGCAGGCCGCGGTCCAGCGCGGGCACGATTTCGCCGCCGGGCAGCGCGTTCACCGCCGCGCCCATGGCCGTGTACATGTCGATGGCCAGCCCCACGGTGCGGAACTTGAGGCCCTTGACCTCGTCCATCTTGGTGATGGGGCGCTTGAACCAGCCGAAAGGCTGGGTCGGCATCGGCCCGTACATCAGCGACACCACGTTCACACCCATGGCTTTCTGGATCTCGGTCAGCAGCTCCTTGCCGCCGCCGTACTCATGCCAGGCGAGCAGCATGTTGGCATCCATGCCGAAGGACGGCCCGGATCCCCACAGCGCCACCGCCGTGTTCTTGCCATACCAGTAGGCCACCACCCCGTGCCCGCCGTCCAGCGTGCCGGCGGACACGGCGTCCAGCAGATCGAACGCCTTCACCACCGCGCCCGCGGGCAACACCTCGATCTTCAACTGGCCGCCGGCCATGTCGTTGACCTTCTGGGCGTAGTCGCGCGCGAACTCGTGGAAGATGTCGTTGGCGGGCCAGGTACTCTGGAAACGCAGGGAAATCGGGGCATTCTGCGCCCGGCCGACTGCCGGGAATCCCAGGGCGGCGGCACCGGCGACGGCAGCACCGGAGATGAATTTGCGGCGGGGTTTTGTAACGTGTTGCATGGCTTGTTGTCTCCTGAAAGGACTACATGGACCAGCTTGTAGTTACTTCTCCTGCGAGGACGCGGGATGGCGACACCTGCTGCGCGTTCCCGGTACCGGGCGGCGGATGATGCGAAACTGTGTGCTGATTAAACCTTTCTGACTAATCGCTGACAATCAGCTTTTCGTCAGGAATTACCCTAGACGCCGGATTAGCGCTTTAGTAGTAGGCGCCGTGTCCGGCAAGCCCGCAGAGAAGGATTCGAATGCACCAAAAGCAGCGCACCGCCCACCGTCGCCGGACTACGCTGGCGGCGGCCGCGCTCGGGGTGATCGCCGTCGGCGCCAGCGGTTTTTATTTTTGGAATCAATCCTCGCTGGGCCCGGGCCTGAGCGAAAGCAAGATACGCGGCATCCTGGTCGATGCCATGGCGACGCCCACGAATGCGCCGGGCAGCGCCTGCGTCAATGTCGTGGGAGTGCGGCCCCTGCCTACCGATGTCTATACGGCGTTCCTCGACGAGCAGGACAAGATCGTGCAAGGCCTGATCAAGCACGGGCTCATCACGGTCAAGCGCGTCAGCGCCAGCGGCGACGGCTCGCCTCCGCAGCCGGACGAGAAGCCCGAGGACGCCTCCAGCCGCATGGAGCTCACCGAAAAAGGCCGCGCGTACTACACGGACGGCGAGGCCCGCATCGGCTCCAAGCTGGTCTATACGGCGAAGTTCTGCGCGCCCGGCCTGCAGGTCGGCAGGATCCTCGACTACTCAAAACCGGGCAAGAATCCGTTCGACGACAATCCCAATGCCGTCTCGGCGGTGAAGTTCGAATGGCGGCTGGACCGCGCCACCGCGGACTGGGCGGCGGATCCCGCCTTTTATCCCCAGATATCCGGGTTTCCCTCGAAGCACGAGCCGGACGAGTGGCAGACCCGGCACATCATGCTGGAACGGAAAAACGGCGTGTGGGGTCTGGGGGACCGGCCCTATACGATCCGCTGGTAGGCCTGCCGACGCCCGCAAGGAGCGCCGGCGCATCCCGGGCTACCCGGCGGACGATTCCGCCGGCATCTTGCCCGCGGGCGCATCGCCGGCCTCCTGAGCCGGACGCCGCACCGCCCTGAGCTTGCCGCGGTCGCCGCCGCCGCAGAAAAAGCGGCCGGCGCCATCCGACTCCAATCCGGATACCCCCATGCCCGCGGGCATCTCCACGCTTTGCAGCACGTCGCCGGTGCGGGCGTCGACCCGGCGCAGTTCGCTCGCGTCGTTTTCCCAGGTACCGTGCCACAGTTGCCCGTCCACCCACGTCACGCCCGTGACGTAGCGGTCGGACGAGAGCGTTCGCAGCACGCGGCCGTCGGCGGGATCCACCTGGTGGATCTTGCGCTGGCGGTACACGCCCACCCACAGGCTGCCTTCGGCCCAGGCCAGGCCCGAGTCCTCGCCGGCGCCGGGCGCGGGTATCGTGGAGACCACCCGGCCGCTGCCGGGCTCGATCTTCTGGATGCGCCCGTCGGCGATCTGGTAGAGATGCGTTCCATCGAACGCGGTGCCGGCGTTCGCCGCCACCTCGATCTCGCGCGTGGTGGCGCCGCTGTCGGGGTCCAGGGCGAGCAGCTTGCCGCCCGTGGCGAACCACACCTGGCGGCCGTCGTAGGTCAGGCCGTGGACGGCGTCCACGCCCGGAAAGGGGCCGTATTCACGGATGATTTGGGCTTGAGAGCGTTTCATGTCGGTGTCCTCGAATGGGTGTCACCATGCTAGCGGCCCGCCAGCGCCGCCGGGAGTAACAAGGTTGTCGTGAATCCGGGCACGGGCGGCGTCATCCAGCGCCGGGCGCGCCCCTGCCCGCAGGGTTGCACCTTGTCCGCCGCGGCCAGCGCGTCGAGCGCGCGCTGCACCGTGCGCTGGCTGGTGTTCAGCGCCAGCGCCAGCGCCGAGCTCGACCAGGCTTCGCCATCGGCCAGGAACGCCAGAATGGCGCCATGCTCGCGATCGGCGTCCTCCACGGGCCGGGCCAGCACCGCCACCTCGCGGCCGGCCCGCGGCTTGAGCGCGAAGCCGCCGCGCGTGGCGGCGATGCCGGCCAGCGGGCGGATCGCGGCGCGCAGCCGGCCGATCTCGACGCGCAGCCGGGCGCGATGCGTTTCGTCGAAATACGCGGTGCGGAATGCCTGGGCGATCAGCGCTTCCCGGGGCGCGGCCTCGGGCCAGGCCTCGGCCAGCGCGCGCGCCAGCGCGAACAGCACCGGACGGCTCGCCAACGGCACCACGGTGCCGGCCTCGCGCACCGCATGGCGGCAGGCGTCCACCACCAGCGTGTCCGACGCCAGCAGCGCCTCCACTTCGTCCAGCAGCAGGGGCTGCTGCCTGCCCTGCCCGATGAGGCGGGCCGCGGGCGTGGAAAGCACGAGGGACGCGCTCTCGACCTCGGCCACCAGCGCGGGGATGCCGGCATGGCCGGCCGCCAGTTCGGCCTGGGCCAGCGCGGCGCGGGCGGGCTGCATTTTCAGACGCCGCAGGGAGATGCCGGCCGCGATCAATTCATGCACGGCGCGGGCCGCGGGCGCCAGAACCGCCGGGTCCAGGCTCGCCAGCATGCGCTCGGCCTCATCGAGGCGGCCGATCAGGAGTTGGCGGCGGGCCTGCAGGTGCCGGGCGTGCGCGGCGTTGGCCGGGTCGCCGTGGGCCTGCAAGGCCGCGCGCGCGGCCTCCAGCGCCTTCTCGGGCCAGGCCAGCTCGCGCGAAACCAGCGCGATCTCGGCCTCGGCCACCACGCAGCGGGCGCGCGACAGCGCGTCTTTCGGATCGAAGCCGCGGGCGGCGCTGCGCAGCAGGGTTTTGGCGCGCCGGAAATCGCCCAGCTGCGCCATGGCGATGCCGCGCAGGGCCAGGGCGGACGCGTCGCTCCGCAGGGCGATGTGATTGAGGGCGCCCAGCGGGTCGCCGGCCGCCAGCGCGCGCGCAGCCGAGGCGATCAGAAAGTCCATGGGCATTCCGCCACGTTCGCCGCTTCCTCGGGGTGACCAGACCTGGGCCTAATCTACCACCAAGGGGCGCGCCGGATCGAGGGTTCGGCCGCCCGGAAGTCAGGCGCCCGCGGGCGGGAACGACACCGTCAGCGCCACGCCAGCGCCGCGCAGGCCCGTCCCCATGGCGACCTCGGCGCCGTGTTGCGCGGCGATCTGCGCCACCAGCGACAAACCGATGCCGCTGCCGCCGCCGGCGGTGCCCGCCGCGCGGTAGAAGCGGTCGAACACGCGCTCGCGCTCGGCAGGCGCGATGCCCGGGCCGTCGTCCGCCACGCGCAGGAACGCGCCGCCGTCGGCGGACGGCCCGCAGGACACGGCGATCTGCCCGTCCTCGGGCGTGTAGCGCACCGCGTTGTCCAGCAGGTTGCGCACCAGCACGCCGATGGCGTCCAGCCGGCCCTGGACGACGCAGGCCTGGACGTCGAGCTGGATGCGCTGCCGCTTGCGGGTGGCGTCGCCTTCCCAGTCCCGCGCCAGCAGGACGACCAGCCCATCCAGTTCAATGGGCACGGGCTCGTCCGCGCTTGCGCTCAAGGCATCCATGCGCGCCTGGTCCAGCAATTGCTCCGACAGGCGCGAGGTGCGCTGGGCCACCCGGCGCAGCTTCTCGACCGAGGCCGCCGCGTCGCCGCCGCCCAGGCTGCGCTCCACCAGCTCGGCATGCGCGCTGAGCGCGGCTAGCGGGGTTCGCAGCTCGTGCGCCGCGTCTTCCAGGAAGCGGCGCTCGCGGTCCATGCCGCCCTTCACGCGCAGCAGCAGCTGGTTGATCGAATGGATGAACGGCCGCAGTTCGCCCGGCATGCCGGCCGACGGCAGCGGCGCCAGGTCGAACGGCCCGCGCCGCGAAATGGCCTCGCCCGCGCGGTCCACCTTGCGGAAGGCGCGCCCGACCACCGCGCAGCTCACCGCCGCCAGCAGCACGAACAGGAGGGAAACGATGAGCAGGCCGCGCTTGAGGCTGTACCAGGATTCGCGCCATTCGCTCATGGGCTTGGTCACCTGCACCTGCACCCTTCCGCTGGCGTCGGTGAGCGCGAACGCGCGCCAGTCGGCGCCATCGGCCGCCACGTCGGCATAGCCTTCCGCGAAGCCGCCGCTCAACGGTTGCGCCGGCGATTCCGGCGAGCGCAGCAGCAGCCGCCGGTCGGCCAGCGACCAGAGTTGGAAACGGATCCGGTCGCCATCGACGCGGCCGGACGCCGGCGGCGCGAAACGCTCGGTGGGCGCGACGCTGCCCAGCAGGCTCACCGGCAGCGCCGCCAGGATCTGGTCGGCCGCGTCGCGAAGCCACTGGTCGCGCACGCCGGTCTGCGCGCGCGAGGTTTCATACTGCTGGAAGGCGAACACCGCGATCCACGCCAGCAGCAGAGTCAGCAGCAGCGTGAGCGTCAGTTGCCGGCGCAGCGTCTTCAAGGCGCCGCCTCGATGCGGTAGCCCAGGCCGTGGACGGTGGTGATCAGCTTGTCGCCCAGCTTGCGGCGCAGCTGGTGGATATATACCGCCACCGTGTTGCTTTCAATGGCGCCGCTATCGCCGTAGACCGCGGCTTCCAGCTGTTCGCGGTTGACGGTGTGGCCGATGCGCTCCATCAGCGCCAGCAGCGTGCGGTATTCGTGGGCGCTCAGACTGACCTCCGCGCCGGCGCGGGTCACGGCCCGCCTGGCCGGCTCCACGACCACGTCGCGGCAGCGCAGCGCCGACACGACCGCGTTGCTGCTGCGCCGGACGACGGCGCGCAGCCTGGCCAGCAATTCATCGAGCTGGAACGGCTTCACGATGTAGTCGTCGGCGCCCAGGTCCAGGCCCTGCACGCGTTCGCTCAGGCGATCGCGCGCGGTCAGGATGAGCACGGGGGTGGGGTCGTAGCGCGCGCGCAGCTGCTTCAGGACCGCCAGGCCGCTGCCATCGGGCAATCCGAGATCCAGCAACACGGCGTTATAGCCGTGCTCCACCAGGGCCAGCCTGGCCTGGGCGACGTCGCGCACCCAGTCTACATCCGCCCCCGACTGGGCCAGGCTGGTATGCAACGCATCGCCCAGCATGGCGTCGTCTTCCACTAACAGGACACGCAAGGGCACTCCAAGGCAATCAAACGAGGCCAGAGAATGCCGGCACCGCTTTAAAGAATTATTAAAACCCCATGCCGACAATGCGGACCTCGAACGGCGAGGCAATCGGCCCGCCCCGAAAAACGCACAGGAAGCAATGGAATGAAGCGTAGGATTTTAGCAAGCGGGCCGGCGATGGCCTCGGCCCTGCTGGCTGCCCTGACGGGCAATGCCCAGGCCGAAGGCAGCGCCAACTTCGTCGGATTGGGGGTCGGAGCAGTGCCCGTGTACGAGGGGTCGCGCGAGTACCGCGCCCTGCCCGTGCCGATGATCAACTACCAATCGGGCAATTTCTTCATTTCGCCGCGCGCCGGCCTGCCGGCCATGGGCCTGAAGACGGACCTGGCCCCGGACTGGACGGCCGGGGCGTTCGTCGGCATGGCGCTGGGCCGCCAATCGGATGATTCCGACCGCAGCAAGGGCCTGGACGACATCGACTTCCACGGCGCCTACGGCGCGTTCATCGAATGGTCGCCCGGCCCCTACTCGCTGATGGCCGCCTACCGGCAGGCGGCGCACAGCGGCTACGGCGGCACCCTGGAACTGCGCGCCACCTACGACGCCTGGCGCAACGCCAACAACCGCGTCACGCTGGGCGCCAGCACGCAATGGGCCAACGACGACGCCATGCAGACCTGGTTCGGCGTGACCCCGTCGCAGGCGGCGCGCAGCCGCGCCGGGCTGGATGCCTACTCGCCCTCGTCCGGCTTCAAGTCCGTGGCGCTCTACGGCACCTGGGCCCACCGCCTGGACGCGCACTGGAGCGCGGTGACGACGCTGGGCGTCAACACCCTGGTCGGCGACGCCCGCGACAGCCCGCTGACCGAACGCAAGACCAACGTCTTCGCCAACGTGGGCGTGATCTACGCATTCTGATGGCGCCGGTCCGGCAGGGCCGCGCGCGGGAGATCCCTGATGAGACGCCTGCATGGCATGGAATCGTTCGCCGAGGTAGCGAAGGCGCATAGCTTCAGCCGGGCGGCGGCGGCGCTCGGCGTCCCGACGTCCACGTTATCGCGCCACGTGGCCGAACTGGAACGGGCCGTCGGCCTGCGCCTGCTCAACCGCAGCACGCGGCGCGTGGAACTGACCGAGGCCGGCCGCCTGTACTTCGAACGCTGCCGCCACATCGTGGCGCAGGCCGAGATCGCGCACGAAGAACTGCGCGAACAGCTCGAAACGCCCAGCGGCCCGCTGCGCGTCCAGCTGCCCGCCGCCTATGCGCTGGACGCCCTGCTGCCGGCCCTGGTGGCGTTCGGCGGCCGCTATCCCGACATCCGCCTCCAGCTGGGCGTGGCCGACCCGGACGGCGCCGACCGCGAGCCCGACACCGGCGACGTCTCGATCCGCCTGGGCGAACTGCCCGATTCCTCGCGGGTGGCGCGTCGCCTGGGCACCGTCCAGGCCGGGCTCTACGCGTCGCCCGCCTACCTGGCCGCGCGCGGCGCGCCGGCTGCCCCCGCCGACCTGGACAACCACGACTGCATCGGGCTGCGCCTGGGCGCCGGCGCCGCCGGCCCCTGGCTGCTTCAGCGCGGCGAGGAGCGGTGCCGGGTGCCGGCCGCCCAGCGCTACGGTGTCAACGACGCCTGCATGGCCCGGCAGCTCGCCGCGCTGGGCGCCGGCATCGCGGCGCTGGGCGGCGAGGCGGACGGCCTGGTGCGCGTGCTGCCGGACTGGAGCCTCGGCCCCGTCGCGGTCCATGCCCTTACCGAGACCCGTTTGATCCCGGCCAAGACCCGGCGCCTCATCGATTTCCTGGCGCAACACCTGGACCCGACCGGCCTGCCGGCGGCCCGCGCCGCCTAGGGCGGTCGTCACAACCCCGCCCGGGCGTCACAATATTGCATCGCCCCGGCGATGCGCCCCCCTTTTTAAGCGCCGCCCGCCTCCTCCTGCCCTCCGGGCCTCCCGTGCAGCCCCCTCCAGCGTGTAAACTCCCCCCTTTTTGACTCTGGTGGTATGTTGCAAGCCCCACAGCGCACAGGTTTAAGCGGCCCGACGCTCATTCGCTTGCTGACTCGCCTGACGGATGTCGATGTTCCGGAATCCAGGCAATCGCTCTCGGACCATCTGAGCCTCTGGCTCGGCTGGACGGACGCGATCGCCCTGTCGGCGGCGCTCAATACCAGCCCGCCGGTGATCGCGCCCGGCGCGCGCATGTTCAGCAGCGCCGAGGAACGCGAATGCGAGCGGGTCCGGACCACGCTGGCCGACGCCATCGCCAGCGATACCGCGGCCACGGCCGCCAGGCGGCCCGTGCCGGGCCAGCCGGCGCCGACGAAAAAGCTGGCGGCCCTGGCCGAAGCCGAGGCCGACTACGCGAATTTCCGCCAGCGGTATCTATCGTTGCAGCACACGATGGAAACCAGCGTGGGCAATCTGCGCAGCCGGCTGCGCGGCATGGTCGCGGCCAGGAACGGCGAATGGACGCGGCTGGCCGTGGTGGATGCCATCATGGACCGCGCCCTGCTGCCCAAGGAGCGCGCCCTGCTGGGCGCGATCCCGAAACTGCTGCAAGGCCATTTCGAGCGCCTGCGCCAGGCGGAGGCAACGGCCTTGGCCGCGGCGCAGGCCGAAGCCGCCGCGCAAGCCGAGGCCGAAGGCGCCGAGGCCGCCGCGCCGGCGCCGTCGGCCTCGGGCGCATGGCTGGATACGTTCCGCAAGGATATGCGTAGCGTGCTCCTCGCCGAATTGGATGTTCGTTTACAACCGGTCGAAGGGCTGCTCGCAGCCCTTCGCGCCAGCTAGGGACACTATGTCCAGATACCTGATCAATTTCGTCGTTTTCCTGGCCGGACTGGCCGTCGCGGGCTGGATCGCCATCGGCTATGCGGGCACCAACCCGCTGGCGCTGGCCGTGACCCTGCTGATCGGCGCCTGCTACCTCGCGGGCGCCTTCGAGTTGTGGCGCTACCAGCAGGCGACCTCCACGCTGACCCGCGCCCTCTCCGGGCTGTCGGAAGCGCCGGGCAGCCTGGCCACCTGGCTGGACCAGCTGGCGCCCAGCCTGCGCAACGCCGCGCGCCTGCGCATCGAAGGCGAGCGGGCGGGCCTGCCCGGCCCCGCGCTCACCCCTTACCTCGTGGGCCTGCTGGTGCTGCTGGGCATGCTGGGCACGTTCCTGGGCATGGTCGTCACGCTGCGCGGCACCGGGCTGGCGCTGGAAAGCGCCACCGACCTGGCCGCCATCCGCGCCTCGCTGGCCGCGCCGGTCAAGGGCCTGGGCTTCGCGTTCGGCACCTCGATCGCCGGCGTGGCCACCTCGGCGATGCTGGGCCTGCTGGCGACGCTCGCCCGCCGCGACCGCATCCGGGCGGCGCAATCGCTCGACGCCAAGTCCGCGACCACCCTGCGCGTGTATTCGCAGGGCTATCAACGCGAGGAATCCTTCAAGCTGCTCCAGCGGCAGGCCGAAGTCATGCAGCGTCAGGCCGACGCCATGCCCGCCCTGGTCGACAAGCTGCAAACCATGATGGACGGCATGGCGCGGCAGAACCAGTCGCTCAACGACCGCCAGCTGGCCAGCCAGGACGCGTTCCAGGGCAAGGCCGAGGCCGCGTACGCCCGCCTCGCGTCGGTCATGGAGCAATCGATGAAGGACGGCGTGGCGCACAGCGCCCGCTCCGCCGGCGAAGCCCTGCAGCCCGTGGTGGCCGCGACCATGGCCAGCCTGTCGCGCGAAACCGCCACCTTGCAGGACACCGTGACGCAGGCCGTGCAACGCCAGCTCGACGGCGTCGCCGCCGGCCTCCAGGCCTCGACCGCCAACGTGGCCGAGATCTGGAGCCAGGCCCTGGCCGGACAGCAGCGCGCCAGCGAAGCGCTGGCCCAGGATCTGCGCGCCTCGCTGGACCGCTACGCCGAAACGTTCGAGCAACGTTCGGCCGCCCTGCTGGACACGGTCTCGGCGCGCCTGGAAGCCTCCTCCGGCAGCCTGTCGGAAGCCTGGACGCACGCCCTGTCGCGCCAGGAACAAGCCAGCGAAAAACTCGCGGGCGACAATCTGCAGGCGCTGACGGCCGCCGCCGCCAGCTTCGAACAACACTCGGCTTCGCTGCTGCGCACCCTGAACCAATCGCATGGCGCGCTGCAATCCGAACTGGCCTCGCGCGATCAGCAGCGCCTGGCGGCCTGGACCGAAACGCTGGGCGCCATGGGCGCGACGCTGCGCCAGGAATGGCAGCAGGCCGGCGCCCAGGCCGCGGACCGCCAACAGGCCATCGCCGACACCCTGGCGCAGACCGTGCGCGACATCACGGGCCAGGCCGCAGAGCAGGCCAAGCTGCTCGAAGGCGTGTCGGCCCGCATGGAAGCCGCGGCCGAAGGCGTGTCGCAGCAATGGGCCGGCGCCCTCGCCCGCCAGGAAGCCGCGAGCGCCCGCCTCGCCGGCGACAACCAGCAGGCCCTGGCGGCCGCCGCCGCCACCTTCGAACAGCATTCGGCCTCGCTGCTGCGCGCGCTCGACCAGTCTCACGCGGACCTGCAGGCCACGCTGGCCTCGCGCGACCAGGAACGCCTGGCCGCCTGGAGCGACACGCTGGCCGCCATGACGGCCGCGCTCGGCCAGCAATGGGAACAGGCGGGCGAGCACACCGTGGCCCGCCAGCAGGCAATCATCGAATCCCTGGCCCAGGCCGCGAGCGACGTCACCGCCGGGGCGCAGGCCCAGGCCGCCTTGCTGGAAGGCATGGCGACGCGCCTGGAAGCCACGGCGCGCGGCGTCTCCGATCAATGGACCGCCGCGCTCGCCCGCCAGGAACAGGCCGGCGAGAAGCTGGCCGGCGACAACCGGACGGCGCTGGAAACCGCGTCGGCCGCGTTCGGCGAGCATTCGGCCTCGCTGCTGCGCGCGCTTGACCAGTCGCATGCGGACCTGCAGGCGGCGCTGGCCTCCCGCGACGAGGAACGCCTGGCGGCCTGGACCGGCACGCTGGCCCGCAGCGCGAGCGACATCACGGCCCAGACGCAGGCGCAGACGACCCTGCTCGAAGGCGTTTCGGCCCGCCTGGAAACGGCGGCCGCCAGCGTCACCCAGGCCTGGACCGACGCCCAATGGCGCCAGGAACAAATCAATGCCAAGCTGGCCAACGACAACCAGCAGGCGCTCGAAAACGCCACCGCGGCTTTCGAGCGGCAGGCGACCGCCCTGCTGGGCACGCTGGACCAGTCGCACGCGCAGTTGCAGGACACGCTGGCCTCGCGCGACCAGGAACGCCTGGCCGCCTGGACCGGCACGCTGTCCGCGATGGCGGCGCGCCTGGCCGAGGAATGGGAACAGGCCGGCACGCAGGCCGCCATCCGCCAGCTCGAAATCAGCGACACCCTGACCCAGACCTCGCGCGACCTCGCCGCGCAGGCGCAGGCGCAGGCCGGCCTGCTGGAAGCCCTGTCGGCCCGCCTGGAAACGGCGGCCGCCGGCGTCACCCAGGCCTGGACCGACGCGCAGGCCCGCCAGGAACAGGTCGGCGAACAGCTGGCCAGCAGCAACCGCGAAGCGCTGGAGACCGCCGCGGCCGCCTTCGGCCAGCATTCGGCCGCGCTGCTGGAGACCCTGGAACAATCGCATGCGGACCTGCAGGCCGCGCTGGCCTCGGGCGACGAAGCCCGCCTGGCCGCCTGGACCGGCAAGCTCGGCGAGATGGCCGACGCGCTGCGCGCGGAATGGGAACAGGCCGGCGCCAGCACCGCCAGCCAGCAACAGCAGATCTGCGACGCGCTGGCGCTGACCGCGCAGGACATCGCGTCCCGGACGCAGGCGCACGCCAGCGAAACCATCGCCGAAATCGGCCGCCTGGTGCAGGCCGCCTCGGAAGCGCCGCGCGCCGCCGCCGAAGTCATCGGCGAACTGCGCCAGAAGCTGTCCGACAGCATGGCCCGCGACAACGACATGCTGGAAGAGCGCGGCCGCCTGCTCGAAACGCTGGGCACCCTGCTCGACGCCGTCAACCACACCGCCGCCGAGCAGCGCTCGGCCGTGGACGCGCTGGTCTCCTCCTCGGCCGGCCTGCTCGACCGCGTGGGCACCCAGTTCACCGACCTGGTCGAAAGCGAGACGGGCAAGCTGGCCGACGTGGCCGCGCAGGTCACCAGCGGCGCGGTCGAAGTCGCCAGCCTGGGCGAATCCTTCGGCACGGCCGTGCAGTTGTTCGGCGAATCCAACGACAAGCTGGTGGCGCACCTGGAGCGCATCGAAGCCGCGCTGGACAAGTCCATCGCGCGCGGCGACGAGCAGCTGGCCTACTACGTGGCGCAGGCCCGTGAAGTGGTCGACCTGAGCCTGATGTCGCAGAAGCAGATCGTCGAAAACCTGCAGCAACTGGCTGGCCAGCGCGCCACGGCGGGAGCGGAGGCCGCATGAGCGAGGACATCGACGGCGGCGTGGAGCCGACAGTCCCGGCCTGGGCCGTCTTCGGCGACCTGATGTCGGTGCTGCTGGGCGCCTTCGTCCTGATCCTGGTCAGCGTCGTTGCCGTGCAGTTGCAGCTGTCGACCCAGCTCGAAGAAGAGGTCAAACAGCGCCAGGCCGAGACGCAGCGCCGCGAAACGCTGGAACAGGCGCTGGCGGGCCCCCTGGCCGCCGGCCGCGTGACCCTGATCAACGGCCGCATCGGCATCAGCGGCAGCGTGCTGTTCGCCCTGAACTCCGACCAATTGCAGCCCGAGGGCCGCGAGGTGCTGAAGACGCTGATCGAACCGCTGGCGGCCTATCTGAAGACTCACGACGAGATCCTGATGGTCAGCGGCTACACCGACGACCAGCAGGTGCGGGAAGGCAACCGCCGCTTCGCGGACAACTGGGACCTCTCGGCCCAGCGCGCCCTGACCGTGACGCGCGCGCTGATCGACGAAGGCGTGCCGTCGGCGTCCGTGTTCGCGGCCGCCTTCGGCGCCGAGCAGCCGGTGGCCGCCAACACCGACGAGGAAGGCCGCGCCCGGAACCGCCGCGTCGAAATCAGCCCCATCCCCCGCCCCTCCGCCAATCCGGGACAGCCCCGTGAGCAGTGACGGCACCCGCGGCGACCTCCTCGACGCCCGCGCCGTGCTGGACGCCTGGCGCGAAAGCGGCGCCGACCGGCACGCCCCGGCGCGCTTCCAGTTCCTGGACGCGATGGCGCGCCGGGCGGCCGACCGCGACGGCGAGGCCCGCCGGCTGCTGGACGGCAGGCTGGCCGCGCTGATCGAGGCCTACGAGGCCGACCTGGCCGCCGCCCAGGCGCTGCGTTCCGCCGCCGCGGCCGACGTCGATCCCGGCGCCGCTTCCGGTGCGGATGCCGAGGCCGCCCCGGCAACGGAAGCCGAGCGCGGCCCGCTGGGCCTGCTGGCCGACCGGCTCGCCAGCCCCGATCCGGCGGAGGGCGGCGGAGAGCCCTTCATGGCGCTGCGCGCCGCCTATCCGGAACTGCCGGTGCTGGAATATTTTCGCGGCGTCTGGTCCCGCGTCAGCGCCGACCGCCAGGTCCGGCAGTCGCAGGAACAGGTCCACAAGAACGCCGGCCCGCTCAATTCCAACCAGCTCGTGCACCGGACGCTCACGCTCATGCGCGAGCTCTCGCCCGGCTACCTGCAGCAGTTCCTGTCGTACACGGACGCGCTGATGTGGATGGAGCAGATGACCGCCGCCGCCGCGCCCCCGCCCAAGGAGGCGCCGCGCGCCGGCGCCCGCAAGACCGCGCGCGGCAAGGCGCGCTAGGCGCCACACGCCGATTTGCGCGCCGCCCCCACCCGGCGGTAAGATACGTTCCATATATAAACCATATATGGATCACCTATGGGCATCGTCAAGATTTCCGAGCAGATGCATGAGAACCTGCGCGTCGCCAGCGGCGCGCTCAGCCGCTCGATCAATTCCCAGGCCGAACACTGGATGCGCATCGGCATGCTGTCCGAGCTCTACCCCGAACTGCGCCACGCGGACATCTGCCAGATGCTGATCCGCATCGAGCAGGCCGAGGGCTTCGCCATCGCCGCCCTGTCCCAGGGCCTTCCGCAGCCCGCCCAGCAGGAGGCCGCGTAAATGGCGCGCAAAGTTTCCATCAAGTCCGCCGCCGACATCGACATGGCCCGCAAGGCCGGCGCCATGGCCGCCGAAGTGCTGCACATGATCGCCGAGCACGTCCGCCCCGGCGTCACCACCGACGAACTGGACCGCATCTGCCACGACTACATCGTGAACGTGCAGAAGGCGATCCCGGCGAACGTCGGGTATCACGGCTTTCCGAAGACGATCTGTGCTTCGGCCAACCACGTGATCTGCCACGGCATCCCGTCGGCCAAGGTGCTGAAGAACGGCGACATCCTCAACATCGACGTGGCCGTCATCAAGGACGGTTGGTTCGGCGACACCAGCCGCATGTACTACGTGGGCCAGCCCAGCCCGCTGGCGCGCCGCCTGGTCGAGACCACCTACGAAGCCATGCGCGCCGGAATCATGGCAGTGAAGCCGGGCGCGACGCTGGGCGACGTCGGCCACGCGATCCAGACGGTGGCGCACCGCGAGCACTTCAGCATCGTGCGCGAATACTGCGGCCATGGCATCGGCCAGATCTACCACGACGAGCCCCAGGTGCTGCACTACGGCCGCCCGGGAGAAGGCCTGGTGCTGCAGCCCGGCATGATGTTCACCATCGAGCCCATGATCAACGCGGGCAAGCCCCAGACCAAGCAGCTGCCCGACGGCTGGACCGTGGTCACCAAGGACCGCTCGCTGTCGGCGCAGTGGGAGCACATGGTGGTCGTCACCGAGACCGGCTACGAGGTGCTGACGTCCTGGCCGGACGGCTTCGGGAGCTATCCCCCCATCCCCTGACGCCGCGCCTTGCCGACGGCAAGGAACGGAGTGCCGGACGACGAGGGCGCGATCATGATCGTGCCCTCGTCGTTTCCGCCGCGCGCTGCGCGCGCCTCCGCCTCCATGCCTGCCCTGCCCGCCGCGTTCCGCCGCCTCGCCGCCTCCAACCTGGCCGCGCAATTCTCCGAACAGATGGCGCTGGCCGCCGCGCCCCTGGTGGCGGTGCTGGCCCTGGGCGCCAGCGCGGCGCAGACCGGCTATCTGCAGACCGCCCAGACCCTGCCCTTCCTGCTGCTGTCGCTGCCCGCCGGCGTGCTGGCCGACCGCGTCTCGCGCCGGACGCTGATGACCGCCGCCGAATCCGCGCGCGCGGCCAGCCTGCTGGGCCTGCTGGCGCTGCTGTGGGCGGGCGGGCTGAACCTGGGCTGGCTGGCCGCGCTGGGTTTTCTCGGCGCGGTCGGCACCGTGGCCTACAACGTGGCCGCGCCGGCCCTGGTGCCCCGGCTGGTCGCGCCCGCCGAACTGGCCGGCGCCAACCGCTGGCTGGAGCTGGCGCGCAGCGCGGCGTTCTCGGCCGGCCCGGCGGCCGGCGGCGCGCTGGTCGGGTGGATGGGCGCGCCCATCGCCTACGCGCTGGCCACCGCGCTCTCGCTGCTGGCGGCGCTGCTGCTCGCCGGCCTGCCCCGCGACGTGCCCGGCCCCCGCCCCAGGCGGCGCGTCATGAGCGAGCTGCGCGAAGGCGCCGCCTTCGTCGCGGCGCATCCGCTGCTGCGCCCCGTGCTGATTACCGCGGTGTTCTTCAATACCGCCTGGTTCGTGCTGCAGGCGGTCTACGTGGCGTATGCGATCGAACGGCTGGGGCTGTCGGCCGCGGGCGTGGGCATCACCCTGGGCATCTACGGCGCGGGCATGGTGGCGGGCGCGCTGCTGGCGCCCTGGCTGGCCCGGAGGCTGTCCTTCGGCGCGATGATAGGCGCCGGGCCCCTGACCGCGCTGGCGGCCAGCGGCATCCTGCTGGCGACGCTGGCGCAGCCCTCGGGCGCCTGGGCCGCGGCCGGGTTCTTCCTGTTCGGCGCGGGCCCCATCCTGTGGACCATCACCACCACCACGCTGCGCCAGGCGGTCACGCCCAATGCCTTGCTGGGCCGGGTCTCGGCGGTGATCCTCACCGCTACCTTCGGCGCCCGCCCCGTCGGCGCGCTGATCGGCGCCGCGCTGGCGGCCCGGGTCGGCGTCGAGGCGTGCCTGTGGGTGTCCACCGCCGGCTTCGCCGTGCAGTTCGCGGTGCTGTTCAGTTCGCCGGTGCTGCGCCTGCGCGTCCAGCCGGCAGCGGGCGAAGCGGCAACTGTTGCGGGCCGCGCGGCCTGAATCTGTATCTGGCGGCGCCGGCCCCGGCCCGCTAGACTGCCCCGGTCATCCCTCCGGAGCGCCCGGCGCGCGCAACATGCTGAACATCCTGGGCAAGGCCTCTTCCATCAACGTGCGCAAGGTGCTGTGGGCCTGCGTCGAACTGCGCCTGCCGTTCGAGCGCGAAGACTGGGGCTCGGGCTTCCGGTCCACCGCCGAGCCCGGCTTCCTCGCGCTGAATCCCAATGCCATGGTGCCCGTCATCCAGGACGGCGAATTCGTGCTGTGGGAATCCAACACCATCATCCGCTACCTGGCCTCGCAATATGGCGGCGACGCGCTGTATCCCGCGGCGCCCAAACTGCGCGCCCGGGTGGATCAGTGGATGGACTGGCAAGCCACCGACCTGAACCGCTCCTGGTCCTATGCCTTCATGGCGTTGGCGCGGCAATCCGCCGCGCACCGCGACGCGGCCGCCACCGAGGCGTCCTGCCAGGCCTGGGCGCACTGCATGGGCATACTGGAGCAGCGCCTGTCGCAGACCGGCGCCTACGTCGCGGGCGAGGCGTTCTCGCTGGCGGACATTCCCGTCGGCCTGTCGGTGAACCGGTGGTTTCTCACGCCCTTCGACAAGCCGCGCCTGCCGGCGGTCGCGGCCTACTACGACCGGCTGGCCGAGCGCGAGGGCTACCGCCAGCACGGCCGCAATGGCACGGTCTGAGGCGCGCGGCTACTTCACCACGCCGCAGACCAGGCGCCCGCCTCCCCCGCCCAGGGGCTTGGGCGTGTCGCTGTAGTTGTCGCCGCCCACGTGCACCATCAGCGCATGGCCCTTCACGTCGGCCAGCTTCAGGTGCGGCGCGACGACCGCCTTCTTGGCGGAGCCGTCGGCCCCGACCACGATGAACGGCAGGTCGCCCTGATGCCCGTCGGTGGCCATCGGCCCCTTGTGGGCCTTGGTTCCCTTGGGGTCCAGGTGCCCGCCCGCCGCGCCGCCGGGCGCCATCTGCTCATTCACCATGCCGGGTCCGCAAGACCCTTTTTCGTGCACGTGGAAGCCGTGCTCGCCGGGAGGCAGTCCCTTGAGGTTGGGCGTGAACTGCAGCCCGCCCTTGGTGTCCTTGACGGAAATGGAACCGGCGCTCTTGCCCACGCCGTCCGCGGTCAGGAAGGACATCGAGACGTTTTCCGCCGACGCGGCGCCGGCGGCGCCCGCCAGCGCAAGCGCCGAGACCAGCAACGAGATTTTCTTCATGGAGTGCCTCCCAGGATTCGTGCCCGCGGGCCGCGGGCGCCCGATAGGGCATGGCCGGCCTCGAAGCCGGCCATGCCGCCAAAAACAATAGCATTCGCTTGCGGCCGTCCGCCAGCAATCTTCATTCCTGATACAAACGCGGAGCCGGCCGCTTCAGCCGCGCACCAGCAGCACCACCGCGTGCAGCGCCACGCCGATCAGGCCGCCGACCAGGGTGCCGTTGAAACGGATGTATTGCAGGTCGCGCCCCACGCTGAGCTCCAGTTCGTCGACCAGATGGCGTTCGTCCCAATTCTTGACGGTGCGCGAGATGTGCTCGGTGACGCCGTTGCGCAGCCGCCCGGTCAGGCGGCGCGCCGCGCCCAGCACGTGGTTGTTGATCGCCTCGCGCAGGCCCGGGTCCTCGCCCAGCTTGCGGCCCAGCGCCAACAAGGCGCCTTCCAGGTGACGGGCCAGCGCCGAATCCTCGTCCGACAGGTCGCGGCGCAAGGCGGCGTGGATGTCGTCCCACAGGCCCTGCACGTACTCCTGCACTTTGGGATGGTCGATGGCGCGCTGCTTCAGCGCCTCGATCTGCGCGGACAGCGCGGGGTCCTCCCGCAGGCGCCGGATGTAGTCCAGCACCCAGGCCTCGTAGTCGCGCCGCACCGGATGGCCGGGCTCGGACAGCACGTCGCGCAGCTCTTCCACCAGGGCGCGGGCCAGCCGGTCCGCCAGGTTGTCGGCGATGCCATCCACCGACTTCAGCACGTCCACGGCGGCGATGATGCGAGGCCATTCCTTCTTCGCGAACTTCACCAGCAGGCCCGAGGCGCGCGCCTTCACCTCTTCCTCGCCCAGGTAGCCGCCCAGCCGTTCGAGGGCGGCGTCCAGCAGCTCCTGGTGCCGCCCGTCGCGCGTCAGCAGGCCCAGCACCTCGCCCGCGGTGTCGGCCGCGTCCCAACGGCGCAGGGTCTTGACCACGAATGCCTGGATCACGCCGCGCACGGCCCGGTCATCCAGCAGGTCCAGCGTCTGCAAGGCCACGTTGCGGGCGCCTTCGCTCAGGGCTCGCGCCTGGCGCGGACGCGCCAGCCAGCGGGAGAGGCGCGCGGCCGGATCGAACACGCGCAGCTTTTCCATCAGCGTGTCGGGATCCAGGAAATGGTCGCGCACGAACACGGCGAGGTTGTCGCCGATGCGATCCTTGTTGCTGGGGATGATGGCGGTGTGCGGAATCGGCAGGCCCATCGGACGGCGAAACAGCGCCACCACCGCGAACCAGTCCGCCAGCGCGCCGACCGTGGCCGCCTCGCAGAACGCCCGCACCCAGGCCCAGGCGCCCTGCCCGCCCATGACGTGGCTGGTGATGAAGCCGCTGATCATCGCCACCAGCAAGGCCAGCGCGGCGATCTTCATGCGCCGCAGCTGGGCGCGGCGCGCGTCGGAAGCCAGGGCGGAGCGCGTCGCGGGCGCGGCGGCGGTTCGGGGCGTTTCGGTCATGGGTTCCCTCTCTCTCTCCTCAGCCCAGCGGCGGCAGCGTGTTGAACAGCAGGACCATGGCGAGGCCGGCCACCGAGACGATGGATTGCACCACCGAGATGGTCTTGGTGGCCTCGCCCATGGTCATGCCGAAGGACTCCTTCACCATCCAGAAGCCGGCGTGATTGGCGTAGTTGAAGAACAGCGAGCCGCAGCCGATCGAGAGCGCGAGCAGCGGCAGGTTGAGGCTGGGGTCGGCGCCCGCCAGCGGCGCCAGCAGGCCCGCCGCGCCCACGATGCCGACGGTGGCCGAGCCGGTCGACACCGACAGTAGCATGGCGATCAGCCAGCCCAGGACCAGGGGCGGCAAGGCGAACTGATGGGTCAGCTGCACGATCGCGTCGCCCACCTTGGCGCTCGTGAGCACCTGCTGGAAGGCGCCGCCGCCGGCGATGATGAGCATGATGCCGGCGATGGGCTTGAGGCTCTTGCCCAGCGCGTCGCGCAGTTTCTCGGCATCCCCGCCCCGCAGGTACACGAGGGTGAGCGCCGCGAACAGCACGCCCAGCAGCATCGCCACCATCGGGTCGCCCAGGAAGGCGGCCGCGCGCATCGCGACGGAATCCTTGGGCAGCAACATTTCGGCCAGCGCATGCACCAGCATCAGCAGCGCCGGCAGCAGCGCGGCCAGCACGCCCAGGCCCACGCTGGGCTCGCCGCGCCCGTCGGCCTGCGGCCGGGCCGCGGTGAACTGGTCGAGCAGGGCTTCGTCCGGACGGGTCGTCATGCGCGGGGCGATGAAGGCGCCGTACAGCGGGCCGCCCAGGATCATGGCGGGCAGCGCCGCGATGAAGCCGTAGATCATGGTCGGGCCGACCGTCGTTTTCAGCGTGGCGATCGCCGTCAGCGGGCCGGGGTGCGGCGGCACCATGCCGTGCATCGCGGCCAGGGCGGAAATCACCGGCACGCCCACGTACACGTAGGCCGAGCCCTTGAAGCGCTCCTGCGTTTCCAGCTTGCGCGCCACGCTGAAGATCAGCGGCAGCATCACCACCAGGCCCACCTCGAAGAACATGGGGATGCCGATGACGAACGCCACCAGCGTCATGGCCCACGGGATCATGCGGGGGGACGTGTGGCGCAGGATGGCGTTGGCCAGGCGCTCCGTGGTGCCGGAGTCGGCCAGGATCTTGCCCAGCATGGCGCCCAGCGCAATCACCACGCCCACCGCGCCCAGGGTCTTGCCCGCGCCGTTGGTGAGGTTCTTGACGATGGCCACCGGCTCCATGCCGGTGGCGAAGCCGACGCCGATCGATACGACGAGCAGCGCCAGCAGCGGGTGCATGCGGATGCGGGAGACGATGAGCGCCACCAGCACGAGGACGCTCGCCAGGGCGGTGAGCAGTAATTGGATGTCGAACGCGGACATGGTCGGGCCTGGAAGTAGCGTAGTGAGGCGCTGCCGGCCCGCGGCCGGCCGCGGTGATGAAAACGGATTTTATTCCCGCCAAGCTGAACGCCCAGTCAGGAAACGCGTGCCTCGCCTGGCCCGCAGCGCCCGCCATGCCCCGCCTACCCTGCCGCGGCCAACAGGCCCGGCATGCCCTCGTGGCGCGCCTGGGCGCGCTCCAGGATGAATTCGATGATCATCGCGATCGCGCGCGGATGATGCCGGTTCGGCATGTACAGCATGTACATGCCGCGGCCGAAGATACTGAGCCGCCATTGCGTCAGCGCGGCCAGCATATCGCCGCGCGCGAAATCCTCGTGCACCACGTAGTCCGGCACGATGCCCACGCCCAGGCCGGCGCGGATCGCGTCGCGCAGGAAGGCGTAGTTGCGCGAGATCACGGTGGGCTCCAGCACCACGTGCTGGCGCGGCTGGCCGCCATAGTATGCGGACAGCCGCAGCGGGCGGCCGATGACGGCGGCGCTGATGATCGGGCAGCCCGCCAGGTCCTCGGGCCGGTTCGGCAGCCCGCGGGCGGCCGCGTACGCCTTCGAGGCGCACGCCACGTAGCGGACCTGGCCCAGCTCCCGCGCGACCAGGTTCTGCGGCGGCTCCGACATGATGCGCACGGCGATGTCCACCTCGTCGCGCAGCAGGTCGTCGACGCTGTTCTCGAACAGCACGTCCAGCACGATATCCGGATAGGCCTGCTTGAATTCCAGCAGCCAGGGCGTCATGACGAATTGCCCGTAGCCGCTGGGCACGCTCAGGCGCACCTTGCCCTGGGGCGTCTTGCCCAGGGTCTCGATCGATTCGCGGGCGGCGGCGAGTTCGTCCTGGATGCTGCGGCCGTGGCGATACAGCTTCAGTCCGATTTCGGTGGGTTCGACGCGCCGCGTCGTGCGCCGCACCAGCTGCATGCCGACGGCGCGCTCCAGCTGGCTCAAGTGGTAGCTGACGTTGGCGCGCGTCATCTTGAGGCGGCGCGCGGCCTCGCTCAGATTGCCGGCGTCCAGGATCTCGACCAGCAAGGTCAGGGATTTGGTGTCCATGCGGCGTCTCCCGGGAGGCCCTTGCGAGGCATTGTCAAAATTTCTTATACGTAGTGTCAATTATAGATGCCATTGTCAAGACATATTTACTGGGAAAGAATAAAGCCACAAAAAAAAGGCGAGCCACCCCGGCCCGCCAGGCGCCGAATCCGCCCCTGCGCGGCGGGCCCGCGGCGCCCTTGACGGAGACACTGTCCATGACCGACAGCGCAAGCACCGGCGCCGCCCTCGCGCGCCGCTACGAAGACGTTCTCGTCGTCACCATCGACCATCCGCCGGTCAACGCCCTGAGCGCCGCCGTGCGCGCCGACCTGGCCGCGGCGATCCGCGACGCGCAGGCCGATCCGCAAGTGCGCGCCATCGTGCTGACGGGCGCCGGCAAGAACTTCATCGCCGGCGCCGACATCCGCGAATTCGGCAAGCCGCCGCAACCGCCCATCCTGCCCGATCTCTGCAACCAGATCGAGGCCAGCGCCAAGCCCGTGGTTGCCGTGCTGCATGGCGCGGCGCTGGGCGGGGGCCTGGAAGTGGCGCTAGCCGCCCATTACCGCATCGCGCTGCCCGGCGCCCGCCTGGGGCTGCCCGAAGTCACGCTGGGCCTGCTGCCCGGCGCCGGCGGCACGCAGCGCGCCCCGCGCCTCATGGGCGCGCAGGCGGCGCTGGACCTGATGCTGGCGGGCAAGCACCTGTCCGCCGAAGCCGCGCGCGACGCGGGGCTGGTGGACGCGCTGGCCGGCGTGGACGATGCGCTGGCCGCCGGCCTGGCCTACGCCCGCGAACTGCTGGCCCTGCGCGCCGGCCCGCGCCGCACCCGCGACGCCGACGCCGCGCTGGCGGACAAGCCCGCCGCGCTCGCCGCCGTCGAGGCGGCCGCGGGCCGCCTGGCCCAGACG
>NZ_BCTQ01000065.1 GCF_001571365.1 Achromobacter denitrificans NBRC 15125
GCATCGGCCCCGGGAGGCGGCGCGGGGGGCCGGGGGGCGGGCTTGGGCGGCGCGGCCGGCCGGCGGCCGTTGAAGCGTTGCAGCTTGGCTTCGGCCGGCAGGACGCGCGACCACAGGCGCCACTGGTTCTGCGAGGCGGTGCGCACGAAATCGGCGCGGTCCTCCGCCGGCACCTGGGACACGGCCGCGCGCAGCGTGCGGATCGTGGTGACGATGTAGCCGATCGCCACGTCTTCCATGAACTTGTGGCGGAAGTAGGACACCGTCACCAGCGTGGCCGCCTGCGTCAACAGGACCGACCCCAGGATCAGCAGGATCAGCCTCGCCCGCAGCGACCGCGGCACCAGAAAACCAGGAGAGAAGCGCATGGGTGCTGGCGGCCCCTAGGGCGAGAACCGGTAGCCGATTCCCCAGACGGTCTGGATCCAGCGCGGTTGCTTGGGATCGTCCTCGATGACGCGACGCAGGCGCAGGATGGCGATATCGATGGCGCGGTCGTTGCGCTCGCCGGCGTCGTCATCGCGGGCCAGGGCCAGCAGGCGTTCGCGCGACAGCGGCTTGCCGGCGTTGCGCACCAGCGCTTCCAGCAGGTTGATCTCGCCCCCGGTTAGCTTGACCACCGTGCCCTCGCGCGACAGTTGGCGCGTGGACGGGTCGAACACGAAGGGGCCGAACGAGACCGGCGCGTCCTTGGTGAGGGCGGACGGGCCGCGCTTGCGGCGCAGCACGGCCTCGATGCGGGCGAGCAGTTCGCGCGGATCGAAGGGCTTGCCGACGTAGTCGTCCGCGCCGGCCTCCAGGCCGATGATGCGGTCCACCGCCTCGTCGCGGGCGGTCAGCAGGATGACGGGGATATCCTCGCCCTGCTCGCGCAGCCGGCGGCAGGCGTCCGCGCCGTCGCCGCCGGGCAGCATGCGGTCAAGCACGAGCAGGTCGGGCGCGTAACGGGTGATGCGGGCGGACAGGTCGGTGGCGTCCGGCGCCAGCAGCGTGTCGTAGCCGTGCCGGTTCAGGTAGTCGGCGAGCAGCTGCCGCAGGGCCGGATCGTCGTCGACGACCAGCAGCTTGGTATGAGGAGTGTCCATGGATGCCATAGTGCGGTGCGCCGCGTCTGGCTGCAAGAGGCAGGAAATCAACTGAAATATACCTGTTGCACGATGTTGGGCACCGTTTCGGGTATTTTTTATCGCCTGCGGACCGGGCGATAAAATAGGCGCCGGTTCGCCGCGAGCCGTTAAAGAACGTTTACAGCATCGGCGGCGCCCCCTCTCTACACTGTTCCTATGATCGCCCCTGCAATCATCCGGCGAAAGTGGCTGTTGCGCGCGGCGCTGGCGGCTGGCGCGGCCTTTCCGCTCGCCCCCGCGCTCGGCGGTTCGCCCGATCCCTTCCTGCCCTCTCCCGGCGCGGCCGCCGGCTGGACGCGCGGCATCGGCGCGCTCGCGCCCGTGCAGCCCCTGCCCGTGCGCCCCGCTCCGTCCCTCGAATCGCGCGCGGTGCCGCTGGACCCGTCCCCCTGCGACCTGCAAACCATGGAACCCGCCGTGGACACGAGCGTGCGCGCCACGGGCGAGGCCAACCTCCTGGACCTGGGCATCCCCGGCACCGGAGCCGCGCTGACGGGCGACGTCGAGCCGCTGCCGGCCGATTGCGTGCTGGCCGCGCCCGAGGAACCCGCGCCCGACTACTCCTTCGGCCTGGAGGACGGAGACATTTCCAGCGTGCCGGTGGTGGTGATTTCGGGCGTGTCGCGCCCCTCGCGGCCCTGGTTCGCCTCCGTCGGCGGGCAGGACGGCCTGCGCTACGGGGGCAGCCGCAACTGGGTCTACCGCAATACCTCGGGCCCCTCCTTCGCCGTGGGCAATATCACGGCCAACGCGCCGGCCTGGGGCAGCGGGGCCCCGGTGGGTGGCCTGCAGATCTCGAACTGGGGCGGATCCGGCGCCACCGCCCCCGAAGGCAGCTTCGGCTATTCCTCCTCGGTGGGCCGGCTCAACAACATGGATCCCGCCGCCAGTTCGGGCGCCGTCGACTACGGCGCCTCGGTGGGCAGCGGCAGCGTGCGCTACGGCCTCACGCCCGTCCTGACCCTGGAAGGACAGATGCAGAGCGCGCCCTCGCTCACCACGCGAGGCATGGGCACCACCTATTCCGCCGGCGACTACGGCACGTTCCGGGCCGGCGCCACGCAAAGCTCGTTCGACGCCGTCAACGCCTGGCGCTACCGCTTCGGCTACAGCGTGGACGTGGCCGACACCGTCAACCTGGGCTATACGGCCGAGCAGATCGGCGCGGGCTTCGGCGACCTGTCCACGTATTCGAGCGGCGCGGCCTCGGCGGCGCAGACCCGCAACACGCTGTCGGCGGGCGTGCCCATTACGGGCTGGGGCACGCTCAGCGGCACCTACTCAGGGCTGCGCGAGGGCTCCGCCCTGGCCGAGCAGCGGGTGGGGCTGTCCCACAGCATGTTCGTGGCGCCCAAAGTGAAGCTGGCGGTCGGCGCCGACCGCGACATCCTGTCGGGCGACTACGAATGGCGGGCCAACCTGAGCATGCCGGTCGATACCTTCATGCGCGGCACCTGGCTGAGCTGGTAGGCAGGACGCCCGTCGGACGAAAATCTCCCTCCCGGAAGGGGGCGGCCGGAATTGGGGCTTAAAATCCCTGCCATGATGCTCCCGGCCTACCCCCATGTCTGACGCGCGCGCCCTCAGCGTATTGCAGCGCGTCTTCGGTTACGAATCCTTCCGCGGCGACCAGCAAGCCATTGTCGAACAGGTGATCGGCGGCGGCGACGCGCTGGTCCTCATGCCCACCGGCGGCGGCAAGTCGCTCTGCTATCAGGTGCCGTCGCTGGTGCGCGAAGGCACCGGCATCGTCGTGTCGCCGCTGATCGCGCTGATGCAGGACCAGGTCGACGCCCTGACCGAACTGGGCGTGCGCGCGGCCTTCCTGAACTCCACGCAGGAGTGGCGGGTGGCCCGCGAAGTCGAACAGGCTTTCCTGGCCGGCGAGCTGGACCTGCTCTACGTGGCGCCCGAACGCCTGCTGACCGACCGCTGCCTGCAATTGCTGGAACGCGGCCGCATCGCGCTGTTCGCCATCGACGAAGCCCACTGCGTGTCCCAATGGGGCCACGACTTCCGACCGGAATACCTGGGCCTGTCGATGCTGCACGAGCGCTGGCCGGACGTGCCGCGCATCGCGCTCACCGCAACCGCCACCGCGGACACCCGGCGTGAAATCGCCCAGCGCCTGTCGCTGGACGACGCCCGCCACTTCGTCGCCAGCTTCGATCGCCCCAACATCCGCTACCGCATCGTCGAGAAGAACGAGGTGCGCAAGCAATTGCTGGAGATGATCCGCAACGAGCACGAGGGCGAATCGGGCGTGGTGTACGGCCTGTCGCGCGCCCGCGTGGAGGAAACCGCCGAATTCCTGTGCAACCAGGGCATCGACGCCATGCCCTATCACGCCGGGCTCAGCCCCCAGGTGCGGGCCGCCAACCAGGCCCGCTTCCTGCGCGAGGACGGCGTGGTCATGGTCGCCACCATCGCGTTCGGCATGGGCATCGACAAGCCCGACGTGCGCTTCGTGGCGCACATCGACCTGCCCAAGTCCGTGGAAGGCTACTACCAGGAAACCGGCCGCGCCGGCCGCGACGGCCTGCCCGCGACGGCCTGGCTGGCCTACGGCCTGCAGGACGTGGTGCAGCAGCGCCGCATGATCGACGAATCGCCCGGCGAAGAAGCCTACCGCCGGCGTCTCGGCCAGCAACTCGACGCCATGCTGGGGTTGTGCGAAACGGTGGAATGCCGGCGCGTGCGGCTGCTGGCCTATTTCGGCCAGCAGATCACGGCCTGCGGCAACTGCGACGTGTGCCTGGATCCGCCGCAAGCGTGGGACGGCACGGTCGCCGCGCAGAAGGTGCTGTCCGCCGTCTACCGCCTGTGGAAGGAACGCGGCCAGCGCTACGGCGCCGGCCACATCATCGACATCCTGCGCGGCAAGGTCACCGAGCGCACCACGCAGCACGGCCACGACACGCTCAGCGTGTTCGGCGTGGGCGCCGACCTCAGCGACACCGCCTGGCGCGGCGTGCTGCGCCAGCTGCTGGCCCAGGGCCTGCTGACCGTGGACCACGAAGGCTTCGGCACCCTGGCCCTCACCGAAGGCAGCCGCGCCGTGCTCAAGGGCGAGCGGCAGCTGATGCTGCGCCGGGAATCGGAAAAGAAGACGCGCTCGGGCAAGACCGGCGGCGGGCGCGCCAAGGCGGCCGCCATCGACCTGCCGGCCGAACTGCAGCCCGTCTTCGAGGCCTTGCGCGCCTGGCGCGGCGAAGTCGCCAAGAGCCACGGGGTGCCGGCCTACGTCATCTTCCACGACGCCACGCTGCGCGAAATCGCGCTGGCCCAGCCCGATTCGATGGATGCGCTGAGCCACATCAGCGGCGTGGGCGCCCGCAAGCTGGAAGCCTACGGCGAAGAAATCCTCCAGCGTGTCGCCCGACCAGTGCTGTAGGATGGGTGGAGCGCGAGAGTTCTTAAGCAAGAACTCAGGTATCCAACGCGCGCAACCCATGCGGCCGTGGGCAGACTGTTTTTTGGGGCCGATGCCGGGCACTGTCTGCTCACGGCCGCATGGGTTTCGCGCGTTCAGCACCTAGGTTCTTGCCTAGGAACTGCCGCGCTCCACCCATCCTACGCCCAGCCCCGCCACCCAACCCCGCCGTTCAACCGGGCGGCGGCAAGAGCGGCACCGGCGCGCGCTCCTTGCCGAACACCGAGCGGTAGGCCAGGATGTTGAACACCAGCACCACCGGTATCCCAACGACCGCGCCCGCCAGCACCAGCCGCATCGAGCCCAGCGCGCCCGCGCCGTCCCACAGCGTCATGTCGTCCAGGATGAGGTAGGGGAAGAGGCTGTAGGTCAGGCCGCTGAGCATCAGCAGGAACAGCGCCACGCACAGCACGAAGGGCAGCCAGCTGAAGCGGTCCGCCCGCCCGGGCAGCCGGGCCAGCAGCATTTCCACCGCGACGAAGCCCGCCAGCATCAGCAGCCAGACCGTGGCGGCAAGGCTCAGGTGGGCGATGTTGCTCCACTTGTAGAAGATGCCGGCATTGGCCAGCCCCAGCGTCACCGCGATCGACACCATGCCCACCGCCGTCCAGCGGATGCCGTGGCGGGCCCAGTTGGCGGCGCGCCGTTGCAGGTCGCCATCCACCCGCATGACCAGCCAGGACGCGCCCAGCAGGACGTAGGCGGCCACCGCGCACAGGCCCACGAACATGGAGAACCAGCCGTAGCCGGCATCGGATTGATAGCCGGTCGCGATGCGGCCCAGCATCATCCCCTGGCCGAAAGCGGTGATCAGCGAGCCCGCCCAGAAGGCGAAGATCCAGCGCGGCTTCATTTCGTTGCGCGCGCGGATGCGGAATTCGAAAGCGACGCTGCGCAGCACCACGCCCAGCACCATGCAGGTGAGCGGCCCGTAAAGCTTGCCCAGCACCGCGCCCCAGGCGAACGGAAACGCCGCGGCGAACAGGCCCATGCCCAGCAGCAGCCAGAATTCGTTGGCGTCGCGCCAGGGGCTCAAGAGGCTCATCATGCGGCCGCGCTCGTGTTCCGGCGCCAGCTGCAGCAGGATGCCCACGCCCAGGTCGAAGCCGTCCAGCACCATGCCCGCGGCGATCACCAGGAACAGCAGCGCCATGAAGGCCAGCGGCATCCAGAAGGACGGATCGTCGGGGCTCAAGCCCTGCGAGGCGGCAAGCATGGCGATCATGGCGCGCCTCCACCCAGTTTGCGCACGGGCACGACGCCGTAGCGCGCGGCGTGGAACAGCATGCCGGCGAAGGCGGCCAGCAACAGGGCATACAGCACGCCGTAGCCCACCAGGCCGTAGAGCACGGTGCTGGAAGACGCCGTGCCCAGCACCTCGGATTGCGTGACGGTGCCGTTCACTACGAAGGGTTGCAGGCCGATGACGGACACCCACCATCCGGCCACGACCGCGATGCCGCCCGAGAACATCATCCCGCACATGACCCGCTGCCACCAGCGCGGCAAGGTCGACGGATCCAGCCCGCGCCGGAAGGTCCACAGGAAAGTCACGCAGGCCACGGCCAGCATCAGCAGGCCCATTCCGGCCGCCACGCGCAGCGACCAGAAGGTCAGCGCGACCGGCGGCAGCATGCCCGAATACTTGTCCAGCCCCTGGTAGGTGCCGTCGGCATTGCGGTGCAGCCACATCCCGCCCATGTTGCGCAGGGTCAAGTCCGCCACGTTGGTGTGGTTGCGGGCGTCCGGCCAGCCGAACAGCACCAGGCTCGGCTCGGGGCCGCTCTCCCAGAAGCCGGCGGCGGCGGCCGCCTTGGCCGGCTGCAGCCGGGCGACCATCTCGCCGGCGCCGGTAGCCACCGGCAGCTGCATGAGCGCGGCCACCAGGCCGACCACCAGGGCCGTCTTGAACGCGCTGCGCTCGCCGTCGCCCAGCGGGCGCCGCAAAGCCTGCAAGGCGGTCACGCCCATCATCAGGAAGGAGGCGGCCAGGGCAGCGCCCACGGTCACCACGGCCATGCGCCAGCCCACCGAGGGATTCAGCACCACGGCGGTCCAGTCGTAGACCTGGTAGCGACCGTCGACCAGTAGCGCGCCGTCCGGCGTCTGCATCCAGGATTGCAGGGCCAGCACCCAGAACACCGCGACCAGCTGCCCCACCGCCACCATCAGCACCGCCAGCGTATGGGCGGCATCGGAAACGCGCCGCTGGCCGAACAGCATGACGCCGAGGAAGCACGATTTCAGGATGAACACGGACAGGATGCCGTAGCCCAGCAAGGGGCCGGCCACATTGCCGATCTTGTCCATGAGCCCCGCCCACAGGCTGCCGATCTGGATCAGCACCGGCACGCTCGCGGCCAGGGTCAGCACGAAGGCCAGCGCGAATATCCGCACCCAGAAGCGGTAGGCGGCCGTCCAGCCGCCATGGCCCGACCAGCGAGCCCGGATCTTGAAGAACAGCAGCACCCAGGCAAGAGCCAGGGAGACGGCCAGGAACAGCGCCAGGAAACTCAGGCTGGCCACGAACTGCACGCGGGCCAGGGATAGGGTGGATATGTCCATAATGGCCCGTAGTGTAGAGCCAGTTACAAGACTGTGGGGCCAGTTTGAAACCGGTTGCACACCCCCCGAAAAGAGGCTGCCTGCGGAACGTGGCAAAATTGACGCTTTGTCGCTGCTTTTTCCTATTCTTTCAAGAATGACCTCCGCCACGACGCCGACCCCTGCCGCATCGAATTTCCTGCTGAACATCGTCCAAGACGACCTTGAGGCCAACCGCTACGCTGGCAAGCGTTGGGCGGGCAAGCCCGGCCCGGCGGCCCTGCAGCAGCAAGGCGGCCTGGATCCGGCCCGCATCCGCACGCGCTTCCCGCCGGAGCCCAACGGCTACCTGCACATCGGCCACGCCAAGAGCATTTGCGTGAACTTCGGCCTGGCGCGCGATTTCGGCGGCGTCTGCCACCTGCGCTTCGACGACACCAATCCCGAGAAGGAAGACCAGGAGTACGTCGACGCCATCATCGAGGCCGTGCACTGGCTGGGCTTCGACTGGAAGGCCGACGGCAACGACAACCTGTACTTCGCCAGCGACTACTTCGGCTACATGTATGAGTTCGCCGAGGCGCTCATCGAAGCCGGCCACGCCTATGTGGACGAGCAGAACGCCGAAGAGATCCGGGCCAACCGCGGCACGCTGACCGAACCCGGCGTCAATTCGCCCTGGCGCGACCGCCCCGCCGCGGAATCGCTCGCGCTGCTGCGCGAAATGCGCGACGGCAAGCATCCCGACGGCAGCCTGGTGCTGCGCGCGAAGATCAACATGGCTTCGCCCAACATCAACCTGCGCGACCCGGTCATGTACCGCGTGCGCCATGCCACCCACCACCGCACGGGCGACCAATGGTGCATCTATCCGATGTACAGCTGGGCGCACCCGGTGGAAGACGCCCTGGAAGGCATCACGCACAGCGTCTGCACGCTGGAATTCGAAGACCAGCGCCCGTTCTACGACTGGATCCTGGCACGCCTGGCCGAACTGGGCAAGCTGGCCCAGCCGCTGCCGCACCAGTACGAATTCGCGCGCCTGAACCTGAGCTACGTCGTCACCAGCAAGCGCAAGCTGCTGCAACTGGTGCGCGAAGGCCACGTGGACGGCTGGGACGACCCCCGCATGCCCACCCTCTTCGGCCTGCGCCGCCGCGGCTACACGCCGGCGTCGATCCGCCTGTTCTGCGAACGCACCGCCGTGTCCAAGTCGGACTCGCGCATCGACTACAGCCTGCTCGAACAGGCCGTGCGCGACGACCTGGATCCCATCGCCGCCCGCTCCGTGGCCGTGCTGGACCCGATCAAGCTGATCATCACCAACTATCCGGAAGGCCAGACCGAGATCTGCACCGCGCCGCGCAACCCGCACGATCCGGAAGCCGGCCTGCGCGAGTTCCCGCTGTCGCGCGAGCTCTGGATCGAGCGCGATGACTTCCGCGAGGAAGCGCCCAAGAAGTATTTCCGCCTGTTCCCGGGCAACACCGTGCGCCTGAAGTATGGCTACGTGGTGCGTTGCACCGGCTTCGTCAAGAACGAGGCCGGCGACGTCGTCGAGGTCCATGCCGAATACCTGCCCGACACCAAGAGCGGCACGCCCGGCGCCGACAGCGTCAAGGTCAAGGGCAACATCACCTGGGTCAGCGCGGCCCACGCGATTCCCGCCCAGATCCACCTGTACGACCGCCTGTTCGCCGACGCCCGCCCCGACGCCGGCGACAAGGACTTCCTGGCCTGCCTGAACCCCAACTCCAAGCAGACCGTCACGGCCTGGCTGGAACCCGGCACCGTGGCGACGCCCGGCGCCACCTGGCAGTTCGAACGGCTGGGCTATTTCATGGCCGACCTGAAGGACTCCACGCCCGAGGCGCCGGTCCTGAACCGCATCGTGACGCTGCGCGATTCCTGGGCCCAAGGCTGAGCGATCGCGTCCGCGTTGCTGGAGAAAAGGCGCCGGAAGGCGCCTTTTTCATTGCTGGGCCGCCCCGAGATGAAAAAAGCCCCCATGGGGGGCAGCAAGCTCGCGCAGCGGGCGCGGCGTGGGGGCAACTTTTCATTGCTGGGCCGCCCCGAGATGAAAAACACCCCCTTGGGGGGCAGCAAGCTCGCGCAGCGGGCGCGGCGTGGGGGCAACTTTTCATTGCTGGGCCGCCCCGAGATGAAAAACACCCCCTTGTGGGGCCCTCATTTCATCGTCTGGCCGCGCACGGGCGGGTTATCATGCCCGACATCCCGCAGCCGGTTCAGCGCCCCTGTTTCAGGCGCCCGGACCGCCAGCCCAAACCAAGATGAATACTGAATCCCTAGCCCTGGACTTCAAAAGCGCCACTCTGTATGCGATCAGGGTGGTTTTGCACAGCGCCGACCCCGAACGCCTGGAGGCCGCGCTGGCCAAGCGAATGGCCGACGCCGGCAGCTTCTTCGAAAACGAACCCGTGGTCATCGATGCCAGCCGCGTCGAGGAGGCCATCGATTGGGCCGCCCTGGTGGCGGCGCTGCGGGGCCATAACCTGCCCCCCATCGGCGTCGTCGCCGAAGGCGCCAACCTCGAAGCGGCCCGCGCCGCCGGCCTGACGCCGGTGGAACTGTCCACGCCCGTGGCCCGCCCCGCTCCCGTGGTCGACACGGCGCCGCCCAACGACGTCGCCACCCCGGTGCCCTCGGTGCCCGCCGCCGCGGTCGAAACCGCGGCCGCGCCCACCGAAGCCGCCGAACCGCCCGCCGCCAAGGCCGATGGCGAGCCCCTGCCGGCGCGCGAAGCCAGCGGCGCCACCTCGGCCCCCAGCCCCACGCCCGCCACGCCGCACTCCGCGTCGGCGCTCGTCATCACGAAGCCCCTGCGGTCCGGCCAGCGCGTCTACGCGCGGCACACGGACCTGGTGGTGATCGGCATGGTGAGCCAGGGCGCCGAAGTCATCGCCGACGGCAACGTGCACGTGTACGGCCCGCTGCGCGGCAAGGCGATGGCCGGCGCGCGCGGCGACGCGTCGGCGCGCATCTTCACCACGCACCTGGATGCCGAGCTGCTGGCCGTGGCCGGCGTCTATCGCGTGGTCGAGGACAAACTGGACCGCACGCTGCAGAACCAGCCGGCGCTGGTGCGGCTGGACGGCGACACGCTGCGCATCGAAGCGCTCAAACCCTGATCGCGCGGGCTTGCTTTGCATCAATGCATGGCTTGCCCGGGCGGCTCAAAGATTTCAACACATCCTGTAAGAAGCCTTACAAGGGCTTTTTGCTTTACGATAACGCGATTTATTCGAACATAAGGGTTTGATCGTCATGACACGCATTGTTGTGGTGACTTCCGGCAAAGGCGGCGTGGGCAAGACCACCACCAGCGCCAGTTTTTCTGCGGGACTCGCGATGCGGGGCCACAAGACCGCGGTCATCGACTTCGATGTCGGCTTGCGCAACCTCGACCTGATCATGGGTTGCGAGCGTCGCGTCGTGTACGACTTCGTCAACGTGATCCAGGGCGAAGCGACGCTCAACCAGGCGCTGATCAAGGACAAGCAGCTCGAAAACCTGTTCATCCTGCCGGCCTCGCAAACGCGCGACAAGGACGCGCTGACGCAGGAAGGCGTGGAGAAGGTCATCAACGACCTGAAGGGCATGGGCTTCGAGTACATCGTCTGCGACTCGCCCGCCGGCATCGAGACGGGTGCGCTGATGGCCGCCTACTTCGCCGACGACGCGCTGGTCGTGACCAACCCGGAAGTCTCGTCGGTGCGCGACTCCGACCGCATCCTGGGCATCCTGGCCGCCAAGTCCAAGCGCGCGGTCCAGGGCGACGAACCCGTCAAGGAATACCTGCTGCTGACGCGCTACAGCCCCAAGCGCGTCGTCGACGGCGAAATGCTGTCGCTGGGCGACATCGAAGACATCCTGCGCATCAAGCTGATCGGCGTCATCCCCGAATCGGAAGCCGTGCTGCAAGCGTCGAACCAAGGCCTGCCGGCCATCCATCTGAAGGACACCGACGTCTCCGAGGCCTACAAGGACGTCGTGGCCCGTTACCTTGGCGAAGACAAGGCCCTGCGCTTTACCGATTACGAAAAGCCCGGTTTCCTGAAACGCCTGTTCGGAGGCAAGTAAGCAATGTCCTTCCTGTCGTTTCTGCTCGGTCAAAAGAAGACTTCCGCCTCCGTCGCCAAGGAACGGTTGCAGATCATCCTGGCCCACGAGCGGGGCCGCGGCGACTCGCCCGACTACCTGCCGCAGTTGCAGCAAGAACTGATCGCCGTCATCTCGAAATACGTGAAGATCAATCCCGACGACATCAAGGTGCACCTGGAACGCCAGGACACGCTGGAAGTGTTGGAAGTGAAGATCGAAATGCCGCAAAGCGAAAACTGAGGCCGCATTCGCGCGTCCGGCACGCCGGCGCGCCACGCACAAAAAAAACGCCCGGCACTGCCGGGCGTTTTGCATGGGAGGCCGCGCTTAGCGCTTGCCGACCTGATCGCCGATGACGCCGCCGATCGCCGCTCCGCCCACCGTACCGAGGATGCCGCCATTGGTGATCACGGCGCCTGCGACGCCGCCCAATGCAGCGCCACCGACGGTGCTCTTCTGGCGATGGCTCATGCCGTCCCAGGAAGAGCAGCCAGCCATGGCGACGGTCATCGACAATGCAATACAGATTTTGGAGAGAGATGCGATTTTCATAGTTGGGTTCCTATTCTCATACCCGGGTCTGCGTCGATGAACTCGCGAGCACGCGGACCCCATGCGGGTTTGGAACCTTCAGGATCGCAAAATATCGTTGCCTTGGCTGTGAGGTTTGCCCATGAATTGTGTCAAAGGGCGAGAGAATCTTTGCGCCTCCCCCGCACAGTGTTGCAGCCGGCCGGCGCTATTTGACCAGACGTAACACCTCGCGGAAACGCGGATGCTCGCAAGTCCGCATCCACTCGAAAATCGCCATCTCGGAGGTGACGATTTCCGCGCCGTGAGCCCGCGCGCGGCGCAATGCCGCGTGATGATCCGACGGCTTGCGCGAACCCGCGGCATCGGCCACCAGCACCGCGTGGTAGCCCAGGTCGATCAGCCCGATCACGGTTTGCAGCACGCAGATGTGCGCTTCGCAGCCCGCGACCAGGATGGTCTTGCGCGCCGCCGGCAGCCAGGCGTCGAACCCCGGCTCCAGCGCCGACGAGAAGTGCATCTTCTGGAAGGTGGACTGCACCTGAGCGCGCAGGGGCTCCACGGTGGCGCCCAGCATCCGCGCATGATGTTCGGTGGCGGCGACCGGCACGTCGAGCAGGCGCGCGGCCTGGGCCAGCTTGTGGGCCGCATTGAGCACGGACTCGCCGTCATGGATGACCGGCATGAGCCGGCCCTGCATGTCGACGATCAGCAAAGTGGAATCGGAGGCGGAAAGCAGCATGGCGGAGAACTCCCTGGACTAGCGCCCAGCATACCGCGACGCGGCGCCGCAATGAAAAAACCCGGCATGGCCGGGTTTTTCGAGGACTTGCCGCCGAAGCCTTACTTCAGGGCCTTGTAGCGCAGGCGCTTGGGCTTGGCGCCCTCTTCGCCCAGGCGACGCTTCTTGTCGGCTTCGTACTCTTGGTAGTTGCCGTCGAAGAACACGACCTGCGAATCGCCTTCAAAGGCCAGGATGTGCGTGGCGATACGGTCCAGGAACCAGCGGTCGTGGCTGATCACCATGACGCTGCCGGGGAACTCCAGCAGGGCATCTTCCAGCGCGCGCAGCGTTTCGACGTCCAGGTCGTTGGACGGTTCGTCCAGCAGCAGCACGTTGCCGCCGGCGATCAGCGTCTTGGCCATGTGCAGGCGGCCGCGTTCGCCGCCCGACAGCTGGCCCACGACCTTGTTCTGGTCGCCGCCCTTGAAGTTGAACCGGCCCAGGTAGGCGCGCGACGACATTTCGAACTTGCCCACCGTGAGCAGGTCGGCGCCATCGGCCACGGCGTCGAATACGGTCTTTTTGTCTTCCAGCGCGTCGCGCGATTGGTCGACGTAGGCCAGCTTCACGGTCTGGCCGATCTTGACCTCGCCCGAATCCGGCTGCTCGCGGCCCGCGATCATGCGGAACAGCGTCGACTTACCCGCGCCGTTGGCGCCGATGATGCCGACGATGGCGCCCGGCGGCACCTTGAAGCTCAGGTCGTCGATCAGCAGGCGGTCGCCGTAGGCCTTGCTGACGTTGTTGAATTCGATGACCTCGTTGCCCAGGCGCTCGCCCACGGGAATGAAGATTTCCTGGGTTTCGTTGCGCTTCTGGTATTCGTAGGACGACAGTTCCTCGAAGCGGGCCAGACGCGCCTTGGCCTTGGCCTGGCGGCCCTTCGGATTCTGGCGCACCCACTCCAGTTCCTTCTTGATGGTCTTCTGGCGCGCGGATTCCGAGGACTCTTCCTGCTTCAGGCGGTCTTCCTTCTGCTCCAGCCACGAGCTGTAGTTGCCCTTCCAGGGGATGCCGTAGCCGCGGTCCAGTTCGAGGATCCATTCGGCCGCGTTGTCGAGGAAGTAGCGGTCGTGGGTCACGCCCACCACGGTGCCCGGGAACTTGTGCAGGAACTGTTCCAGCCACTCCACGCTTTCGGCGTCCAGGTGGTTGGTGGGTTCGTCGAGCAGCAGCATGTCGGGCTTGGACAGCAGCAGGCGGCACAGCGCCACGCGGCGCTTCTCGCCGCCGGACAGCTTGCCGACGATGGCATCCCAGGGCGGCAGGCGCAGCGCGTCGGCGGCGATTTCCATCTGGTGCTCGATATCGTCGGCGCCGCTGGAGGCGGCGGCTGCGATGATGGCTTCGAGGTCGGCCTGCTCGGCGGCCAGCGCGTCGAAGTCCGCGTCCGGTTCGGCGTAGGCGGCGTACACCTCGTCCAGCCGCTTCTTGGCGGTGACGACGGCGCCCAGGCCTTCTTCGACGGCCTGGCGGACGGTGTGTTCGGGATTGAGCTGCGGTTCCTGCGGCAGATAGCCGATGTTCAGGCCCGGCATGGGGATGGCTTCCCCTTCGATCTCTTTATCGACGCCCGCCATGATTTTCAGCAGCGTCGACTTGCCCGAGCCGTTCAGGCCCAGCACGCCGATCTTGGCGCCAGGAAAAAACGAAAGCGAGATGTCGCGCAGGATCTGCCGCTTGGGCGGCACGATCTTGCCGACGCGGTTCATGGTGTAGACGTATTGGGCCATGGGCTCGTAGGGAAGATATAGCTGATAAACCGCTGATTGTAGGCCGGAACCTTGACCGGCGGGCGTCAGCGGCGCTACGGCCGGCCCGGCCCCGTCCGCGGGACGTCAGGCCGCCTTGGACGGCCCCGCCGGACGGCCCGCGCGCATCTGCGCCAGCATCACCCCGGCCAGCGCCATCGCGCCGCCGACGATGTGGAACAGGTGGGGTTTCTCGTCCAGGAACACCGCCGCGATCGCCACGGTGGCGACCGGCATGACGTTGAGGAAAATGCTGGCGCGGTTCGGCCCCAGGTGCTTCACGCCCTGCATCCACAGGAAGGGCGCGCACAGCGAGGGGAAAAGCGCCGCGTACAGCACCAGAGGGAGGTTGTCGCCATTGAGGGGCGAAGCCGGCGCCGCCAGGAAGGCCGGCAACTGGAACAACACGCCGAAAGCCACCTGCACGTACAGGGACTGCCACGGCCCCACTGGCAGCGCCCAGCGGCGCAGCAGGACGCCGTAGAGCGCATAGGCCAGCGCGCCCACGCCCATCAAGACGTCGCCGTGGTTGGCGCCCACCGACAGCAGGCGGGCGGGATCGCCCTCTCCGATCAGCAGGGCCAGGCCCGCCAGGGACAGCAGGCCGCCCAGCATGGCCATCGCCGAGGGCAGCTCACGCAGCACCACCGCCACCACGGCGATGGTCATCAACGGAATCATCGCGGTGATGATGCCCATATTGGTCGCCGTGGTGCTGGCGGCGGCCACATAGGCCAGGCCCTGGTACAGCGCCATCCCCAGCCCGCCCAGCACCGCGAGCTTGGGCAGGTTGGGCAGGATCTGGCGGCGTTGCGCCCAGACCCCGGGCAGCGCGAACGGGGTCAGCAGCACGCCCGCCAGCGCCCAGCGGTAGAACCCGATGGCGGCGGGCGCGATCACGCCGGCCGCCATTTTGGTCACGATCATGTTGACCGACCAGATCAGGGCCGCCAGCAGGGGAAACAACAGGTAGCGGGCGGGAGGGTGCGTGGCTTGGGCGGTCGGCATGGCGGGGCAAGGCGGAAACGGAAAAGAGGGGCAAGTGTAGGGCCTGTCCGACATGCTGTATATAATGAAAAACCGACAAAACCAGACGAACTTCCGACATGGCTGCCGTCGACGCCGCGCCGCTGCTGGCCAGCCACCTGCCCTACCCGCTGGCCTGCCGCATCCTCCATTTCACGCCCCATTCGCGCATGAAGCGCCACACGTCGCCGTGGGCCGAACTGAACTTCGCGATCTCGGGCATCATGGAAATCGGCATCGGCGACATGACCTACCTGTCGCCGCCGCAGTACGCCATCTGGATACCGCCGCATGTCGAGCATTGCTGCCAAAACGCCGGAGAAGTGCACTACGCCTGCATCGATATTCCCGCGGCGGCCTGCGAGGGCCTGCCTGACAAGCCCTGTACGCTGGAGATCAGCCCGGTGATGCGCGCGATTCTGGCCGACTTCGAACGGCGGGGAGTCAGCTATCCGGATACGCCCGAAGACCGGCGCATGGCCCAGATCGTCATCGACCAGGCGCGCCAGGCGCGCGCCTATGCCAGCTACCTGCCGTCGGCTACCGACCCCGTGCTCGCGCCCATCCTGGCGGCCCTGCAACGCCGTCCCGGCGACAAGCGCGGCGCCACGCACTGGGCCGCCACCGCCGGCATCACCGAGCGCACGCTGCTGCGCCATTGCCAGCAGCGCCTGGGCATGTCCTTCAACGAATGGCGGCTGCGGCTGCGGGTCGTCAGCGCCCTGGGCCTGCTGGATGCGGGTCAGTCCGTCCAGTCCGTCGCGCGAGAACTGGGCTACAGTACGCCGTCCGCGTTCATCGCCATGTTCCAGCGGCTGACCGGCCAATCGCCGGACAGCGCGCGCAGGCGCTGCCTCGGCGGTTCCCCGCCGCCCTAGCCCGGGAAAATCGCGTCGTCCAAGCGTCCGATGCACTGCCGAGCCGATCGCGAGACAATACGCCTGACTTTCAATTTGCTTTCATCCGACTTTGCCGTGCCGCCGCGGCTTCATCGCGTCCAGGAATTCCCCATGTCCGCCTCCGCCACCCCCCCAGCCTCCCTGACCCATTTCAGCGCATCCGAACTGGACATGCTGGCCAAGACGGCAGACGCCCTGAGCGCCTACCTGGGCAAACCCGTACTGGCGGAGGTGGTGCTGGGCGACGACGGCACCGAATGGGTGACCTACGGCGTGCCCATGGACGAAAACGCCAAGCCCGACGAGGAACAGACCCACGTCCAGCTGGGCGGCCCCGGCGCCCGGTTGCTGGGCAACCGCGGCGGGCTGCCCCAATCCGACGACGACACCTACGACTGCCTCTATCTCTGGGCCATCGAGATCTCGCTGAACGAAGGCGAGCGCTTCGTCAAGCTCGACCACGACGGCGAGGAATCCGCCTGGTCCGACAGCCTGGAAGACGTGCTGCCCTTCGCCCTCACCGAAGAGCCCGTGCCGGAGGATCCGGACGAAGACGAAGATGAGGATGAAGACGACGAAGACGAAGACGATGCCGACGAGGATGACGGCGAGGTCCGCGATCCTCCCCGCGACCACGGCCGCCGTCACTGAACCGGCCGGACCCGGCGCGCGGCGCCGGCCCCGGCCGCAAGGCGGATCACGCCGTGATCCGCCCCTCCTCTACCGCATGGCAAGCCACCACCGACACGCCTGAGACCATCGCGGCGGGCGCCTCCCGCTTGCAGCGTTCGTTCGCATGCGGGCAGCGCGGGTGGAAGGTGCAGCCCGAAGGCGGGTTCAGCGGATTCGGCACTTCCCCGGCCACGGCCGTGCGCGGCTTGCCTGCGCCGTTGATGTCCGGGATGGCTTCCAGCAGCATCCGCGTGTACGGATGGCGCGGCCGCTGGAACAGCTCGTCTCGGGGCGCCACTTCCACCATGCGGCCCAGGTACATGACCCCCACCCTGTCGGCCACGTGGTGCACCACCGCGAGGTTGTGGGAAATGAACAGATAGGTCAGCCCCAGCTTGCGCTGCAGGTCCTTCATCAGGTTCAGCACCTGAGCCTGCACCGACACGTCGAGCGCCGAGGTGGGCTCGTCGCACACCAGGAACTCCGGATTCACCGCGAGCGCCCGCGCGATCGAGATGCGCTGGCGCTGGCCGCCCGAGAACTGGTGCGGGTAGCGCCCCTGGTCCGCGGGATCCAGGCCCACCTGTTTGAGCAGTTCGCCGACCCGGGCGCTGCGCTCGGCCGGCGTCATCTGCGTATGGGTCAGCATCGGTTCCGCGATGATGCGGCCAACGCGCCAGCGCGGGTTCAGGCTGGCATAGGGATCCTGGAAGATCATCTGCAGGCGCTTGCGCAGCGCGCGCCCGCCCGACTCCGACATGCGCGACAGGGGCTGCCCGTCGAAATGGATATCGCCGCGAGTCAGGTCGTACAACCCGACCAGCATGCGCGCCACCGTCGACTTGCCGCAGCCCGACTCGCCCACCAGCGCCAGCGTTTCGCCGCGCGCGATGTCGAACGACACGCCGTCCACGGCGCGCAGCATCACCCGCGGCTTGCCCGCGAGCTTGCGCTCCAGCCAGGGCGGCGACACATCGAACCAGCGCGCCGCGTCCTTTACTTGCACCAAGGGCGTGTTCATACCGATTCCTCCGATCCTTTGCCGCCAGCGGCAACATCCCCGCCTGGCGGGAACGGCGCGGCGGCGCTTCCCTCATGCAGCCAACAGGCCGCCAGGGACGTGCCGGCGGGCATCAGTTCCGGGCGGTCGTGCGCGCAACACGGCAGGCGCCGGCCGCAGCGCGGATTGAACGCACAGCCGGGCGGAATGGCGTTCAGCCGCGGCATGCTGCCGTCGATCTGCACCAGCCTTTCGGCATGCCCTTCCAGCGAGGGGATGGAACCCATCAGCCCCGAGGTGTAGGGGTGGCGCGGCTTGTGGATCACGTCGGCCACGGGGCCGATCTCGGCCACGCGGCCGGCGTACATCACGGCCACGCGGTCGGCGGTCTCGGCGATCACGCCCATGTCGTGCGTGATCAGCATCACGGCGGTGCCGTTCTCCCGGCACAGCCGCTTCAGCAGCTCGATGATCTGGGCCTGGATCGACACGTCGAGCGCGGTCGTCGGCTCGTCCGCCACCACCAGCCTGGGCTCGGCCGCCAGGGCCAGCGCGATCACCACGCGCTGGCGCATGCCGCCGGAGAACTGGTGCGGGTAGTGGTCGATGCGCTCGCGCGCCGCCGGAATTCCGGTGGACGCCAGCAATTCGACCGCGCGATTGCGCGCCTGGGACCAGCTCATGTCCAGGTGCGTCACGATGGTTTCCGCCAGTTGCCTGCCCACCGTGTACAGGGGGTTGAGCGAGGTCAGGGGATCCTGGAACACCGCGCCGATCTCGCGGCCGCGCACGCGGCGCATCTGCTCGTCGGGCAGGTTGTCGATGCGACGGCCGTCCAGCAGGATCTCGCCTGCGGCGATGCGTCCAGGCGGCTCCAGCAGGCCGATGATGGATGCGCCGGTCAGCGATTTGCCGGCTCCGGACTCGCCCACTACCCCCAGGACTTCGCCAGCCTGGATGGAAAACGACACGTCGTCCAGCGCGCGCAGCGTGCCGCGGCGCGTGGGGAACTCCACGCGCAGATTGCGGACTTCAAGTAATGCGCTCATGCGCGGTACCTCAATTCAATTTCGGGTTGAGCGCATCGCGCAGCCAATCGCCCAGCAGGTTGACCGACAACACCAGCAGCACCAGCGCCGCGCCCGGGAAGATGGTGATCCACCATTCCCCGGAAAACAGGAAGTCGTTGCCAATGCGGATCAGCGTGCCGAGCGACGGCGCCGTCGGCGGCACGCCCACGCCCAGGAACGACAGCGTGGCCTCCGTGATGATGGCGGTCGCCAGGTGCACCGTGGCCAGCACCAGCACCGGGCCCAGCACATTGGGCAGCACGTGGCGGAACATGATCACGGGCGAAGCCACCCCGATCACGCGCGCCGCCTGCACGTATTCGCGGTTCTTCTCCACCAGCGTGGAGCCGCGCACCGTGCGCGCATACTGCGGCCAGCCCGCCAGCGCGATCGCGCCGATCAGCACCGGGAACGCGATCAGCTCGTGCATCTCGCGAGGCACCGCCGCGCGCGCCACGCCATCGATCAGCAACGCGATCAGGATGGCGGGGAACGACAGCTGCACGTCGGCGATACGCATGATGAAAGCGTCGATGCGCCCGCCCGCGTACCCCGAGATCAGCCCCAGGACGATGCCGATCGCCATGGACAGCAGCACCGAGGCCAGGCCGATCAATAGCGATACCCGGGTGCCGTACAGGATGGCCGAGTACAGGTCGCGGCCCTGGCTGTCGGTGCCCAGCAGATAGGTCGGCAGGCCGTTGGCTTCCCAGGCGGGCGGCAGCAACGCGTCCAGAAGCTCTACCTTGGTCAGGTCGAACGGATTGTGAGGCGCCACCCAGCCGGCGCCGAAGGAGCCGATCAGCAGCAGCGCCAGCAGCACGGTCGCCGCGATGGCCACGGGCGCCCGGCGCCAGGCCCAGGCGATATCGCTGTCCCACCAGCGTTTGAGTACGGCGCGCATCAGTGAGCCCCCCCGCCGCGGGTCAGCCCGGAACGCAGGCGCGGGTCCACGACAAAATACAGAAGATCGACGATCAGGTTGATCACCACGAATACCAGCGCGATCAGGCACAGGTAGGCCGCCATGACGGGCACGTCGGCGAACTGCACCGCCTGGATGAACAGCAGGCCCATGCCCGGCCACTGGAACACGGTTTCCGTGACGATGGCAAAGGCGATGATGCCGCCCAGCTGCAGGCCGGTAATGGTGATCACCGGCACCATCGTGTTCTTCAGCGCATGGCCGAAGTGGATGGCGCGGCGCTTCAGGCCGCGGGCGCGCGCGAACTTGATGTAGTCCGAACGCAGCACTTCCAGCATTTCGGAACGCACCAGCCGAAGCACCAGGGTCATCTGGAACAGCGACAGCGTGATGGCCGGCAGGATCAGGTGCTTCCAGCCCGTGGCGGTGAAGAACCCGGAAGTCCACCAGCCGAGGCTGACGGTATCGCCGCGCCCGTAGCTGGGCAGCCAGCCCAGCTGCACCGAAAACACCAGGATCAGCAGGATGCCGATCAGGAAGGTGGGCAACGACACGCCCAGCAGGGAGCCCGCCAGCAGCAGCTGGGACACCAGGCTGTTGCGCTTGAGCGCGGTATAGACGCCCAGCGGCACGCCCACCAGCAGCGCCAGCAGCGCGGCCGCCATGGACAGCTCCAGCGTGGCCGGCAGGCGGGACTTCAGCAAGGTGGAAACGGGTTCGCTCTGGCGCAGGGAGATGCCGAAATTCCCCTGCGCGGCGTTGGCCACGAAATGGCCGAATTGAACGATGGCGGGTTCGTTCAGCCCCAGGCGCTCGCGCAGTTCGATGCGCTCGGCATCGGTGGCGTCCTGCCCCAGCATGATGGTGACGGGGTCGCCGACGTATTGAAACAGCACAAAGGCCAGTAGCGTAACGGTGAGCATCACCGCCACGGCCTGCAACAGGCGACGCAGTATGAAAGCAAACATAGGCGGAAAAGGCAAAACGGCGGAAGCCCGGGGCCTGTCCGCGCCCCGGGGAGCGATGGACAGGCCCCGCGGGCCCCGCCGTCTGATTAGCCAGGATCAGTCAACCTTGACCCAATCGGCAACGAGACGGTTGTCGGCACGGTGGATGACCGTGACGTTCTTGCGCATCGCCCAGGGAATGACCTGGTCGTGCAGGGGGATGTGGCCGAAGTCCTTGGCGTGTCCCTGCAGCACGGTAATGATGTCGGCGTCGCGCTTGGCCGGATCGGTTTCCGTCTTGATCCGGTCGATGATGACGTCCAGTTCCTTGTTGCTGTAGTTGCCCAGGTTGTACATGCCGTCCGCGCCCTCGCCCTTGGTGCGGATCAGGTTCTGCAGCGTGTACATGGCGTCGAAGGTGGGCACGCCCCAGCCGAACAGGTAGGCGCTGGTGTCGGACGACTGCACCTTGGGGAAGTAGGTGGAGCGCGGCATGGCGTTCATCGTCGCCTTCACGCCGACCTTGGCCCACATGCCGACGACGGCCTGACAGATGGCTTCGTCGTTGATGTAGCGGTTGTTCGGGCAATCCAGCGTGAAGTTCAGGGTGCCGTCGTAGCCGGCTTCCTTCAGCAGCGCGCGGGCCTTTTCGGGATCGTAGGGCACGCGTTTGTGCAGGGATTCCGCCCAGCCGTGCACCTGCGGCGCGATCATCGTGCCGGTGGGCGCGGACAGGCCGCGCATCACCGCGCGCTTGATCGCGTCCACGTCGATGGCGCGGTACAGCGCCTCGCGCACGCGGATGTCCTGGAACGGGTTCTTGCCCTTGATGCCCGAATACTGGAGCTCCGGACGCTTCTGGTCCAGGCCCAGGTAGATGGTGCGGTATTCGTTGCCTTCCACGACCTTGGCGGACTGGCGCAGGCGCTCCAGGTCCTGCGCGGCGGGATCGAGCACGAAGTCGATCTCGCCCGAGAGCAGCGCGGCGGTGCGGGTGGCGTTCTGCTTGATCGGCGTGAACACCACTTCGGTCACGTTGCCGACCTTGCCGGCCTTGTTCCACCAGTCCTTGTTTTCCTCGAAGACCGTGCGCACGTCGACTTCGCGCGACTTGAGCTTGTAGGGGCCGGTGCCGTTGGTGTTGCGGGCGCCGTAGGTTTCTTCCTTGTTGACGAAGTCCTGCGGCTTGGCGATGTTGTTCTTCTCCGACCAGGCCTTGTTCATGATGAACACGTTGGTCAGCTGGCGCAGCAACACGGGATTGGGCGCCGAGGTTTCCACCTCGACCGTGAGGTCGTCGATCTTGCGCGCTTCCTTGATGCCCGTCGTGTACGCCTTGTAGTTCGACGTGGGCGCCATGGCGCGGTGGATCGAGAACACGACGTCGTCCGCGGTGAACGCGGCGCCGTCGTGGAACTTCACGCCGGGGCGCAGCTTGAAGCGGTACAGCGTGGGCGAGACCTGCTCCCATTCCGTGGCCAGGCGCGGCGTGACCTTGAAGGTCTTGTCGTAGTCCACCAGCGGTTCGTAGATGTAGCTGTTGGCGGCGATCGTCATCCCCTCGTTCTGCGAATGCGGATCGAAGGTGAGGATGTCGCCCTGGGCGGCCCAGCGGAAGGTCTTGGCCTGCCCGATCGAGGGCACGGCCACGGCGGCGGCGATCGCGATAGCAATCAAAGTGCGGCGCATAGGTTCTACTCCTGACTGTAATCTGAATACCGGCGCGATATTGCCTACCCGCAAGAACCCCGTCAATTCAGGGTTTATGCGTACCGGAACGGGTTTTCACAGAGGGAAAACATATTGGGGACGCATATGCTTGTAACAAAAAAATCGAAGTAAACAGCGTTGGGGCCGTCCGGCGCCTGCGCGGCGCGCGTCACCCCCTTTAATCGTCTTCCGGCGCCGACAAATCCAAGGGCACGTGCTCGGTCATCAGCACCTCCAGCATCTCGATGAGCTGCGTGGCCTTTTCCTCGCCGAAAGGCGCGAGCACCGCCTTCTGGTGCTGCAACGCCTGTTCGCACAAGGCGGTGATCAGGTTCGACCCCTTGGCGGTGATGCAGACCCGGGTCTGCCGCCGGTCCGCGCGCACGCCGGTGCGCGCCACAAGGCCCTCCGCCTCCATGCGCTGCACCACCTTGCTCAGGGTGGGCTGCTTGGTGATCGCGAGCACGGCCAGCGTGCCGATGGTTTCGCCGGCGCTGCCTTGCAGGCTGGCCAGCACGCGCCATTCCGTGACCGACAAGCCGGCCGCCTTCACCTGCAGATGGAATTCGGCCGAGATGCGCTGGCTGGCCTGCGCCAGCAGGTAGGCCAGATAACCATCGACGAAGCGGGCGCCTTGCGCCCCCGCGCCTGTGTCCCGCTGCTTGTCCAACCGCATGTTGCTTTGCTCCCACGCACCGGAATCCAAGGATGCCGGAACGCCCGAGGCGGCCCGACGAAAGACGCATTGCACCACGGTGGAGCCCACGCGCGCCATGACGTGCCGCAATGCTGTTGCGCAGCACAGGGTATACCCGAAATCGCAACCCGTTTTTGCACCATCCCAGGGCCCCGAGCAGGCCTCGGAAGTAGATAACAACGAGTATATACGTCCTTGTTTTAGCGTGATATTTTTTTAATTCCATGAAATTTCATCTTTTTTGTTGACAGCTAAAACGTTGACTCCTAAAGTATTTTTTAGATGAGATTTTCCTGACGTCACGATGCTGCGCAGCAGCAACGCTTGAGGACCCGCGGGCCGGGCCGGGAAGGAGTTCTAGATGGCTGAAAGGTCTTTCAAGAAAGAAGTCCAGCAGTTGCGCATCGGCGCGGGCGAA
>NZ_BCTQ01000066.1 GCF_001571365.1 Achromobacter denitrificans NBRC 15125
GCATCTGTCCACGGCAGAGCTTCAAAACCATCGCATGACGCGACTGCCAGCCGAGGACCCCGGAGCCATCCGAAGCGCAGCCCCAGTGGGGCGAGCATCGGAATGGCGCAGGGCAGCCTCGGCGGCTAAAGAACGCTGACATCCGCAAGCTCGAAGCCCTGCCCCCCTCACCCTTTACTCGGTCTCGCCCAGATAAGCGGCGCGCACCTTCGGGTCGTGCAGCATCTGGCCGGCCGCGCCGGACAGGATGATCTCGCCGGACTCCATCACGTAGCCGCGATGGCTGTTCTCCAGCGCCAGGCGCGCGTTCTGCTCGATCAGCAGAATCGTGACGCCTTCGCTGGCGATGGTGCGCACCACCTCGAAGACCTTCTCCACCATCAGCGGCGCCAGGCCCATCGAGGGCTCGTCCAGCAGCAGCAACCTGGGGCGCGCGATCATCGCGCGGCCCATCGCCACCATCTGCTGCTCGCCGCCGGACAGCGTGCCGGCCGCCTGCTTGCGGCGTTCGGCCAGCCGCGGGAACAGGGTAAAGACCCGGTCCGTGTCCTGGCGGATCTGCGCGGCGTCGCGGCGCACGTAGGCGCCCATCGCGAGGTTTTCCTCGATGGTGAGCTGGCCGAAGATGCCCCGGCCTTCCGGCACCATGACCAGGCCGCGGCGCACCAGGTCGTGCGATTTCTGGCCGCCGATGGACAGGCCGGCGTAGACCACTTCGCCGCCGGCCAGCGGCACCAGGCCGCAGATGGCGCGCAAGGTGGTGCTCTTGCCCGCGCCGTTGGCGCCGATCAGGCACACCATCTCGCCTTCGTCCACGCGCAGGTCGATGCCGCGCACGGCGCGGATGCCGCCATAGGCGACCTGCAGGCCGCGCAATTCCAGTAAGGGTTGGGATGCCGCCGTCATGCCGGGCGCTCCTGATGAATCAGAGGATCCTGGGCGGCGCCCGCGCCCAGGTAGGCTTCGATGACCTTGGGATCGCGCTGCACCTGGGCGGGCTTGCCCATCGCCAGCACCTTGCCGTATTCCAGCACCAGCACGCGGTCGCACAATCCCATGACCAGCTTCATGTCGTGTTCGATGAGCAGCACGGTGATGCCGTCGGCGCGGATCTTCTCGATCAGCTTGCGCAGCACCACGGTTTCCGAGGCGTTCATGCCCGCCGCCGGCTCGTCCAGCGCGAGCAGCTTGGGATCCGTGGCCAGGGCCCGCGCGATCTCCAGGCGCCGCTGGTCGCCGTAGGGCAGCGACCGCGCGACGTCGTTGGCGCGGTGGCCGATGCCCACGTATTCCAGCAGCTCCTGCGCCCGCGCTTCGGTGGCCGCCTCTTCGGCGCGCGTGCCGCGCGTGCGCAGCACCGCCCCGAACACGCCCGAGCGGGTGCGCATGTGGCGGCCGATCATGACGTTCTCGATGGCGCTCAGGTTGGCGAACAGCCGAATGTTCTGGAAGGTGCGCGCCAGGCCGGCATAGGCGACCTCGTGCGGCTTCTTGCCCGACATGGACACGCCGTCGAAGGTGCAGGAGCCCTCCTCCGGGATGTACAGGCCGGTCAGCACGTTGAACAGCGTGGTCTTGCCCGCGCCGTTGGGTCCGATGAGGCCGTAGATCTCGCCCTGCTCGATGTCGAAGCTCACTTCGGACAAGGCCTGCAGGCCGCCGAAACGCTTGCCCAGCCCCTGGGCTTGCAGCAGTTTGCTCATGCCGCGCCTCCCTGGGCCTTGGTGGCGAGTTCGCGCTTGCGCACGGCCGACGGCCACAGGCCGGCGGGACGGAACAGCATCACGCACACCATCGCCAGGCCGAAGAGCAGCATGCGTATGCCTTCGGGATCCAGCACCACGGCGCCGAACAGCATGTGCTGGACGGGCTCGACCACCGCGCGCAGGAACTCGGGCAGCGCCGCGAGGATGAGCGCGCCCAGGATCACGCCCGGGATGTGCCCCATGCCGCCCAGCACCACCATGCACAGGATGGAGATGGATTCCATGAGCGAGAAGCTCTCGGGGCTGACGAAGCCCTGCATCGAGGCGAACAGCGCGCCCGCCACGCCGCCGAAAGACGCGCCCATGGCGAAGGCCAGCAGCTTGATGTTGCGGGTGTTGATGCCCATGGCCTTGGCCGCGATCTCGTCTTCGCGGATGGCTTCCCAGGCGCGGCCGATGCGCGAATTCTGCAACCGCACGCACACCACTACGATGATCAGGGTCAGGGCCAGCAGCAGGTAGTAGTACTTCTCGGGCCCCGTCACGCGGAAGCCCAGCAGGCTTTCGGTGCGGCCGAAGGCGAACTCGCCCACCTTGAAGGTGTCGATGCGGTTGATGCCCTGCGGCCCGTTGGTGATGTTCACCGGCGCGTTCAGGTTGTTCAGGAAGATGCGGATGATCTCGCCGAAGCCCAGGGTCACGATGGCGAGGTAGTCCCCTCGCAACTTGAGCGTGGGCGCGCCCAGCAGCACGCCGAACAGGCACGCCACCGCCAGCGCGATCGGGAGGATCGCCCAGAACGGCAGGTGCAGGCCGAAATGCGGCGACGCCAGCAGCGCCCAGGTGTAGGCGCCCACGGCGTAGAACGCGATGTAGCCCAGGTCCAGCAGCCCGGCGAAGCCCACCACGATGTTCAGGCCCAGCGACAGCATCACGTACAGCAAGGCGAAGTTCAGGATGCGCACCCAGCTCTGGCCCGCCATGCCGATCACGAACGGCAGGACCGCGAGCACGATGCCGATCAGCGCGATGCCGATCAGGTTGCGGGTGGAGAACCCGCTGCTTTTCAGGTTTCCGCTCATGCCCGGTCTCCCACGCGCTCGCCCAGCAGGCCGGACGGACGGAAGATCAGCACCAGCACCAGCACGAAGAACGCGAACACGTCCTGGTAGTGGCTGCCAAGGAAGCCGCCCGTCAGGTCGCCGATATAGCCCGCGCCCAGCGATTCGATGATGCCCAGCAGCAGGCCGCCGGCCATCGCGCCGACCAGGTTGCCGATGCCGCCCAGCACCGCGGCGGTGAACGCCTTCAGGCCGAGCATGAAGCCCATGGTGTATTGCGACACGCCGTAATAGGTGGCGACCATCATCCCCGCGACGGCGGCCAGCGCCGAGCCGATCAGGAACGCCGCCGAGATGACGGTGTTGATGTTCACGCCCATCAGGCCGGCCACTTCGCGGTTCTGCGCGGTGGCGCGCATGGCCGTGCCCAGGCGGGTTTTGTGCACCACCGCCAGCAGCCCGCCCATGATGAGCGCGGCGATCACCACGATGGCGACCTGCAGCGTGCTCATGCGCGCGCCGGCGATCTCGAACACCTGCGGCGACAGCACCTGCGGGAAATTGAGGTAGTTGCGGCCCCAGGCCATCATTGCCACGTTCTGCAGGATGATGGAGACGCCGATGGCCGTGATCAGCGCGGCCAGGCGGGGCGCGCGGCGCAGCGGCCGGTAGGCCACGCGCTCGGCGGTCCAGCCCACCGCCATGCATAGCGGCACCGAGACCAGCAGGCCGACGCCCAGGACCACGAAGGCCGACGTGCCGGGATCGCCGCCGACCAGCGAAATGGCGACCGTGGTGGCCGCCATCGCGCCGATCATCACGACGTCGCCGTGCGCGAAGTTGATCAGCCCGATGATGCCGTACACCATGGTGTAGCCGAGGGCGACCAGGGCGTACACGCTGCCTAGCGTGACGCCGTTAATCAGTTGTTGAATGAAGATATCCATAGGGGCCGCGGAATAAGCCTGGAAAAATCGCGCGTCGGGCGCGGCGGCGGCCCTGGGGCCTGCCTCGCCGCTGCGCATGGCGCGCGCCGGACGGCGCGCGCGCAATATCGCGGACGGGCGCGGCCTGGCCGCCGCCCGCCCGGGTCAGCCGCCGTCAGTTGGCCTGGCTGACCATCGTTTCAACCATCTCCCACTTGCCGTTCTTGACTTCGTAGATGGTGACCGAGATTTCCTTCAGATCGCCGTTGGCGTCGTAGGAGATGTGCTCGCTGGTCGCGCCCTTGCGGTTCAGCTTGGCCAGGGCCGGCAGGTACTTCTCGGGCTTGGCCGAGCCGGCCTGCTCGATGGCGGTGATCATGTTCCATGCGCCGTCGTAGGCATACGGAGCATAGACGCCGGGGGCCTTCTTGAAGCGCGCCTGGTAGCGCTGCTCGAAGTCCTTGCCCGCGGCCATCTTGTCCAGCGGCACGCCGGCCAGCGAGGCGTAGGTGCCGTCGGCGGCGTCGCCGGCCAGCTTGATGAAGGTGTCGCTGCGGGTCATTTCGCCCGAGACCAGCGGCGCCTTCAGGCCCAGCGTCGCCAGCTGGCGCTTCATGGGACCGGATTGCGCGTCCAGGCCGCCGTAGAAGATGGCGTCGGGCGCGGCGCCCTTGATGTTGGTCAGAATGGCGGTGAAGTCGTTCGCCTTGTCGGTCGTGTACTCGCGGCGCACGACCTGGCCCCCGGCGGCCTTGACGGCCTTCTCGACCTCGTCGGCCAGGCCCTGGCCGTAGGCGGTGCGGTCGTCGATGATGGCGACCTTCTTGGCCTTGAGCTTCTCGACCATGAACTTGCCGACCGCGGCGCCCTGCTGGGTGTCGCTGGTCATCATGCGGAACGTGGTCTCGTAGCCTTGCTTGGTGTATTCGGGCGAGGTGGCCATCGCGATCTGCGGCAGGCCGGCTTCGTGGTAGACGCGCGACGCGGGGATCGTGGTGCCCGAATTGAAGTGGCCCAGGATGCCGACGACGTCCTGGTCGACCAATTGCTGCGCGACCTGCACGCCGACGCGGGGATCGGCCTGGTCGTCGCGGGATACCAGCACGAAGGTGGCGGGCTTGCCGTCGACCTTGATGCCCTTCTTGTTGGCTTCTTCCAGGGCCAGGTTCAGGCCGTTCTGCATATCTTCGCCGTAGTGCGACTGCGGGCCGGTGAGCGGCGCGGCGAAGCCGAACTTGACGTCTGCGGCCTGCGCGGCGGCGGCCAGGCCGGTGGCGGCGAGGCTGGCGGCGACAAGCTTCAAAGTGGTGCGGAACTTCATGGGTATCCTCCGGGGTGTCGGACTTAAGACCTTGTTATACCTGAGCTTTTAGCCAGGCTTCTGGTTTTTTACTACCGCAAGCCCCGATGGTGGCGGGGTCTTGCACATGCATGTTCTGCAAAATCCGGATGCCGGGTTGCGACATCCGGATTTGAGGTGCGACCGGATTTTCCTTCCAGTGCAACCTTGCCCGATATTGGAGATAACCCTTGGATCCCGGCAGGTCAGCCCCGACGCCCCTCAACCGATGGTCATGAGGCTGGCGTTGCCGCCCGCGGCCGCGGTATTGACGCTGATGGAGCGCTCGGTCAACAGGCGCTCCGGCACGTAGCCGGCGCCGGCCGCGATGGCGTCCGGCGTCAGGCCGTGCACCGACAGGATGGCGCCCGGGCGCCGGGCGATGCGCTGGTTCAGCGCCTGGAGCGCGTCGCCATCGCCTTCGAACAGCACGGCCTGGTAGTCGGCCTGGTCGACTTCCTCGTCGTCCAGGATGCCGGCCTGCCCGCCCTGCTCCGCGTCCAGCGTGGCCAGCAGCGCCCGCGCCGCCGGCGTGTCGGCGAACCAGGCATGGTTGCCCGTCTGCCTGGCGACCGACCACTGCGCCCGCGCGCCGGCCTCGGTGGCCGCCACGCAATACACGGCGCCGCGCGGCTCGACCAGGTAGGTGTTGGTCTCGCCCGTGGGACCCGGCAGCGCGATGCGCTGCGGCAGCGGCGCCGACGCGTCCAGCGCGGGCGGCAGCCCGGCCGGACGGGTGCCCAGCAGGCGGTACATGTAGAGCGGGCCGCCGGCCTTGGGGCCGGTGCCGGAGAGGCATTCGCCGCCGAAGGGCTGCACGCCCACCACGGCGCCGACGATGTTGCGGTTGACGTAGACGTTGCCCGCGTGGATCTGGCCGGTGACGTGGGCGATGGTTTCGTCGATGCGGGTATGCACGCCGAAGGTGAGGCCGTAGCCGGTGCCGTTGACGGCTTCCAGCAAGGCGTCCAGCTCGTCGCGCTTGTAGCGCACCACGTGCAGCACGGGGCCGAAGACTTCGCGCGTCAGTTCGCCGACGTCGTCGATCTCGATGATGGTGGGCGGCACGAAGGTGCCGTGGCGGCATTCGCCGTTCAGTTCCGCCTGGTCGACGCGATGGCCGGCCGTGCGCATGGCTTCGATGTGGCGCTGGATGCCGTTGCGGGCTTCCGTGTCGATCACGGGGCCCACGTCCACCGAGAGGCGGTCGGGGTTGCCCACGCTCAGTTCGCGCATCGCGCCGCGCAGCATGGTCAGCACGTGGTCGGCGCTGTCTTCCTGCACGCACAGCACGCGCAGGGCCGAGCAGCGCTGGCCGGCGGAATCGAAGGCCGAGGTCAGCACGTCGAACACCACCTGCTCGGCAAGCGCGGAGGAATCGACCACCATGGCGTTCTGGCCGCCGGTTTCCGCGATCAGCGGAATGGTGTGGCCGGCGTCGTCCAGACGGTCGGCCAGCGTGCGCGAGATGATGCGCGCGACGTCGGTGGAACCGGTGAACATCACGCCGCGCACGCCGGGGCTGGACACGAGCTGGGCGCCCACGGTTTCGCCGCGGCCCGGCAGCAGCTGCACGGCGCCGGCCGGCACGCCGGCCGCGCGCAGGATGGCCACGGCTTGCGCCGCGATCAGCGGGGTCTGCTCGGCGGGCTTGGCCAGCACGGTGTTGCCGGCGGCCAGCGCGGCCGCGACCTGGCCGGTGAAGATGGCCAGCGGGAAGTTCCAGGGGCTGATGCACAGCACGGTGCCCAGCGGGCGGTGCGTGTCGTTGCTGAATTCCGTTTCCGCCTGGTCCGCGTAATAGCGCAGGAAGTCCACGGCTTCGCGCACTTCGGCGATGGCGTTGGGCAGGGACTTGCCGGCCTCGCGCACGATCAGGCCCAGCAGGGTCTGCATCTGCTCTTCCAGCAGTTGCGCCGCGCGGCGCAGGCACTGGGCGCGCTCGGCAACCGGCGTGGACTGCCAGATGGGCGAGGCGTTGGCGGCTTCGCGCAAGGCGGCCTCGGCCTCTTCCGGCGTCGCTTCGATGACGTGGCCGACCACGTCGCGCAGGTTGGCGGGGTTGCGGACTTCGATGGCGCGGGCGGCATCCCAGGCCGCTTCGCCTTCACCCAGCATGGGGCCGGCGCGCCACGGCATGCCGGCGCTGGCCAGCAGGGCCGCGGACAGCGAGCCCAGGCGGTGTTCATTGCTCAGGTCCAGGCCCGCCGAGTTGGCGCGGGCGCCCTCTTGCGGATCGCCATAGAGTTCGCGCGGAAGCGGGATCTTTTCGTGCGGCGCGCCCAGCGGCGCGATGCGCGAGGCGGCCTCGACGGGATCGGCCACCAGTTGCTCGACGGGAATGCTCTCGTCGCCGATCAGGTTCACGAAGGAGGTGTTGGCGCCGTTTTCCAGCAGGCGGCGCACCAGGTAGGCCAGCAGCGTTTCATGCGTGCCCACCGGCGCGTAGATGCGGCAGGGGCGGTTCAGCTTGCCCTGCGCCAGCGGCCCGACCACTTCGTCGTACAGCGGCTCGCCCATGCCGTGCAGGCACTGGAACTCGTACTGGCCGGGATAGTAGTTCTGGCCGGCCAGTTGATAGATGGCGGACAGGGTGTAGGCATTGTGCGTGGCGAACTGCGGATAGACCGCCTCGGGCGCGCCCAGCAGCTTGCGGGCGCAGGCCAGGTAGGCCACGTCGGTGTAGACCTTGCGCGTGTAGACCGGATAGCCTTCCAGGCCGTCGACCTGGGCGCGCTTGATTTCGCTGTCCCAGTAGGCGCCCTTCACCAGGCGCACCATCACGCGGTGGCGGCTGCGGCGGGCCAGGTCGATCACGTAGTCGATCACGAAGGGCGCGCGCTTCTGGTAGGCCTGGATGACGAAGCCGATGCCGTTCCAGCCGTCCAGCTCGGGCTCGAAGCACAGCGCTTCCAGCAGGTCGAGCGAGATTTCCAGGCGGTCCGCTTCCTCGGCGTCGATGTTCAGGCCGATGTCGTAGCTGCGGGCCAGCGCCGTCAGGGCCTTCACGCGCGGCAGCAGCTCCGCCATGACGCGCTCGCGCTGGGCGCGAGAATAGCGCGGGTGCAGCGCCGAGAGCTTGATGGAGATGCCCGGGCCTTCATAGATGCCGCGGCCGGCCGCGGCCTTGCCGATGGCGTGGATGGCCTGTTCGTACGAGGCGTAGTAGCGGTCGGCGTCCTCGGCCGTGGTCGCGGCCTCGCCGAGCATGTCGTAGGAATAGCGGAAGCCGCGCGATTCCATCTTGCGGTTGTTGGCCAGCGCCTCGGAGATGGTCTGGCCGGACACGAATTGCTCGCCCATCATGCGCATGGCCATGTTCACGCCCTTGCGCACCAGCGGCTCGCCGCCCTTGCCGATCAGGCGGGTCAGCGCCTTCGACAACGACTGTTCGCTACTGACGGCCACCAGCTTGCCGGTGATCATCAGGCCCCAGGTCGCGGCATTGACGAACAGCGATTGCGAACCGCCCATGTGCGACTTCCAGTCGCCGCGGGCGACCTTGTCGCGGATCAGCGCGTCGCGCGTGGCGCGGTCGGGAATGCGCAGCAGCGCCTCGGCCAGGCACATCAGCGCCACGCCTTCCTGGCTGGAGAGCGAGAATTCCTGGATCAGCCCTTCGACGCCGCCGCCGCTGCGCTTGCCGCGCAGCTTCTTCACCAGGTCGCTGGCCATCGCGTGGATCTTTTCCAGGTTCGGCATGCGGGCCTGGCCCAGCAGCAGCGGCACGCATTCCGGCTCAGGGCGGCGGTAGGCCGCCGTGATGGCCGCGCGCAGCACGGACTGGGGCTGCACGTCCTGGCCGAATTCGTAGAACGGCGGCGTGGGCGCGGAATGCCCGTCGCCCGCGTCGTCCTCGCCGCCCCCTTCCGACCCCAGGTGCGACATCTCGGCGGGCAGATGGCCGCGCTCGATCTTGTCCAGGTAGGCAAGAATCGCCTGCTTGTGCAGCCAGTGCGGCGTGCAATTGAGCTTTTGCGCGGCGGCCTTGAGCCGGTCGCGGAGCGCGTCGTCGACTTTGACGCCTAGGGTCGTGCTGGCCATAAGAGATTGCTTCCTGTCGCATGGCAGAGGTAGCGCTGGGCGCACGGGCGACAAAACCCGAAACCCAGCTGGGGCAGGACCGTATGCTAGACAGGTTGCAACCGCGTTTGTATTGCGGTTAACCCTAGGTTAACCGATTGAGATCAGGCGGGTTTTGCGGAAGGCGGATATCAGTCCTTGAGGGCGGAGCATCCCAGCATCTGGACCCCTGCCGACCCCGCGGGCGCCTGGCCCCGGATGGCCGAGGCCATGGTGCCGGCCAGCGCGGCCACCGCCCGCTGCTGCGCGGCGATCAGCGCGGGCACGCCCTCTTCCGCCACCGTTTCCGTGACGACGCTGCGGCACAGCAGGCCGGCGCCCTTCGTATTGACCGGCCGCACGCGCCAGGTGGCGTCCAGCTGGGCCATGCTGCCCGAGACCAGCTCGAAGCGCTGCACGTCGGTCTGGACGCGCCAGACCGCGGCGCCGGGCCCCGGCTTGACCATCTGCACGTCCAGCGCGCCCAGTTCGCGCTTGAGCGCATCCGACAGCGCGCCGCGCAGCTCGTCGCCCAGGGGCGAGCTCCAGCGCTCGGAATAGAGGGCCGAGAGGCTGCCGTCCCCGGTGCGCACCATGAGCTGGGGCTGGTCGGCCTGAGTGGTGATGCTGACCGGCTGCACGTCGATCAGGTAGGCGGCGCCGGCCGCGCCGGCGCCCGCGGCCGGCGCGGCCGGCCCCTGGAGCGTGTAGTAATGCACGGGCGCCGACGCGCCGCAGCCCGCCAGCGCGGCCGATACGGCCGCCAGGGCCAGGACCGCCCGCAGGCGGGAAGCCCGCGTCCGCCCGGGCTGCGACGGAGTGGACGGAGAGGATGGGCACACGCGGCCAAGGAGGCGTCTATTCATGGGTTTCAGTTCCTGACAGGACCGGCGCCGGGGATCGGGTCCGGGCCGCGGCCGCGCAACAAGGCCTCGGGGTTGGCTTGCAGGAAATCGGCCAGGGCGCGCAGCGAGCGGGCCGCCCGGCCCAGCTCCTGCATCGCCCGTTCCGTGTTGACGGGCAGCGAGGCGTCGGACGCCAGCAGCGCGTTGATCTGCGCCATGGAATCCCTGGCCTGCTTCAGCATCTTCTGCGCTTCCGGCGCCACCTGCTTGTCGAGGCGGCCCATCAGCTTGGAGGTGCTGGCCAGCGTGGCGCGCAGGTCTTCGCCGATCTTGTCGAACGGGATCTTCTCGACCTTGGCGATGATGTTGCTGACCTGCTGCTGCAGCTGGTCGAGGTTGCCCGGCACGGTCGGGATGATCGCGGGATCGGACATCTTGAACTCGACCGGCTTGGCGTTCGGGAAGATGTCCAGCGCCACGTAGAGCTGGCCGGTCAGCAGGTTGGCGGTGCGCAGCTGGGCGCGCAGGCCGTGCTTGATCATGCCGCCCAGCAGGCGGCCGCCCGCCACGTCGCCGTCCTGGACGGCGCGGTCGCGCACTTCGTCGAAGACGCGGCCGAGGCGCTCCGGATAGAGCGTGGCGTCCACCAGCGAGTAGAAGCGCTTGGACACCGGGTCGAAGTCCAGGTTGATCTGGGTGACGTTGCCCAGCGTGATGCCGCTGAAATCGATCGGCGCGCCCACGGCGAGCCCGCGGATGGACTGGTCGTAGCGCATGCGGATCGGGAAGGCCTCGCCGTCCGGGTTCGCCTTGGCCGCAGTCTCGGTCGGGTAGAGATCGAACTGGGCGTCCGCGGCCGCAGGCGTGCCGGCATCGCGCGCGGTCAGCACCGGCTCGAACGCCACCCCGCCGACCGCCATGGACACCAGCGATTGCGTGCGCACCTTCAACCCATCCGCATTGACGCTGAAGTCCACCCCGCTGGCATTCCAGAAGCGCGTGCCGTTGGTGACGAACTTGTCGTTGGGCGCATCCACGAACACCTCGACGTTCACGGCCTTGCCGGTCTGGTCCAGCGCATAGCCGATCACGCGGCCGACGTTGATGCGGCGGAAATACACCGGCGAACCGATGTCCAGCGAGCCCAGGTCCGACGCCTTCAGCTTGAAGCGCTTGCCGGCGCGATCATGCGTCACGGCGGGCGGGACTTCCAGGCCTTCGAAGCTCAGTTTGGTGGCCTTGTTGCCGTTCTTGCCTTCGACCGCGTCCACGCCGATATAGGCGCCCGAAAGCAAGGTGCCCAGTCCGGATACGCCGCTCACGTCCAGGCGCGGGCGCACCACCCAGAAGTTGGTGCCTTCGCGCGCCAGGTCGGAGACTTCCTTGGCCAGCTCCGCCTGCACCACCACCTTGGTGCGATCGGAATTGAAGCCGATGGACTTCACCGTGCCGATGGTGACGTCCTTGTAGCGCAGCTGGGTCTTGCCGACTTCCAGCCCCTCGGCGGTATTGAACGAAATGGAGATGTCGGGCCCGGCCTGCATCCAGGTCCGCACGACCAGGGACAAGCCCATGAGGGCCGCCACGATGGGCACCAGCCAGATCCATGAGATCCGGCTCTTCTGCTTGCGCGAGATCGTGGGTGAAGCGAACTTTTCCTCACCGGATCCGGGTGCTTGCTCGGACATCTACTCTTCCTTTTTGGTGGGCGAAAACCGCGGCCTAGCCCATTTCCTGACCGGCGCCGGGCGCCGGCTGGCGCCGGCCTTCCACCGGCGCTGATTCTATTTCACTTTGTCCTTCGAGGTCCCAGCTGCGGCGCAGGTCGAAGCTCATGGCCGACAGCATCGTGAGGATCACGACCACGCCGAATGCCGCCGCGCCCGCCCCCGCGCTGATTTCCATCAAGCCCTGGAAATCCGCCAGCGCCGCAAGCAATATAACGACAAAAACGTCCAGCATCGACCATTGGCCGATGAACTCGACCATTTGATACAGGCGGGTGCGCGGACGCAGGTTGGTCGTGCTGCGCCATTGCTCGGTAAGGAGCAGCAGGATGAGCGCGAGCAGCTTGGTGAGCGGAACCGCCACGCTGGCGATGAAGACGATCAGCGCGATGTCCCAGGACCCCATTTCCCACAGTTCGACCACGCCGCCCAGGATGGTGTGGGCGCTGTCGCCCAGCACGGAGCTGACCTTCATCACCGGCAGCACGTTGGCGGGAATGTAGAACACCACGGCGGCCAGCAGCAGCGCCCAGGTGCGCGCCAGGTGATCGGGCTTGCGGTAGTGGACCAGCGCGTCGCAGCGCACGCAATGGTGCTCGGCCTCTTCGTCGGCCTCGCGCGGCAAGGCCTGCACCTGGCCGCAGACGTGGCAGCCGGTCAGGATTTCGGCCGGCCCGGCCTGAGGCACGTGCACCGGCGCCACGCCCACGGTTTCGGCATAGCGCCACAGCACGTGCGGCGACAGCCGGCCCAGCATGGTGAGAAGCACGGTGAGGACGCCGAAGGCGCCCAGCCCGATCCCGGGCGAGACCGCGGCCATGCCGGCCAGCTTGACCACCGCCACCAGCACGCCCAGCAGGAACACGGGGATCATGCACCAGGGCCGCAGGAAGCCCAGGAGCCGCATGGCCTGGCGAAAGCCCACGGGCTCCTGCCCTCGGGACAAGGGGCCCAGCACCCACAGCAGCACGGTGAGCTGCAGCATCGGCAGCGCGAATCCGGCCAGGCCGGTCATGATGGCCACCACCCAATGCCCTTGGCGCCAGGTGATGGAAATGGCGTCCAGCAGGGAGGCCTGCTGCGTCATGCCCTGCACGGACATCGAGGCGACAGGATAGGCGTTCGCCACCCCGAAGACGATCAGGGCGGCGATGGCGAGCGCCAGCCAATTGGACAAAGTCAGCCCGCTGTAGCGCCAGAGGATGGCACCGCAGCGGGCGCAATTGGCGGTCTCGCCAGGTTTCAGCTGATGCCGGCGATAGATGCTTGCGCAGTGTTCGCACTCGATCAGCGGCTGGCGGTCCGCGGTCATAAGGGAGGCAGGCCCTTATCTAGTCGACCAATTCGACTTCCTGTTTGTCGGGCGCATCCGAGGACGGCGGCTTGCCGCTGTCGTCGAAGCTCAGCGTCACCTTGCCTTCGTCGTCCAGGTCCACCGTGACGGTGCCGCCCTCGACCAGCTTGCCGAACAGCAGCTCGTCGGCGAGCGCGCGCCGGATCGTGTCCTGGATGAGACGCTGCATGGGACGCGCGCCCATGAGCGGATCGAACCCCTCCTTGGCGAGATGCTCGCGCAGGCGCGTGGTGAAGACGGCTTCCACGCGACGCTCGTGCAGTTGATCTTCGAGCTGCATGAGGAACTTGTCCACCACGCGCAGGATGATTTCGCGGTCCAGGGGCGCGAACGGGATGATCGCGTCCAGGCGGTTGCGGAACTCGGGCGTGAACATGCGGCGGATTTCCGCCATTTCGTCGCCCACGACGCGGGAATTCGCGAAGCCGATGGACGGACGGTTCAGCGTTTCGGCGCCCGCGTTCGTCGTCATGATGAGGATGACGTTGCGGAAGTCCGCCTTGCGGCCGTTGTTGTCGGTCAGCGTGCCGTGGTCCATGACCTGCAGCAGGATGTTGAACACATCCGGGTGCGCCTTTTCGATTTCATCCAGCAGCAGCACGCAATGCGGCTGCTTGGTGATGGCTTCGGTGAGCAGGCCGCCCTGGTCGAACCCGACGTAGCCCGGAGGCGCGCCGATCAGGCGCGACACGGCGTGGCGCTCCATGTATTCGGACATGTCGAAGCGCAGCAGTTCCACGCCCAACGTGAACGCGAGCTGGCGGGCCACCTCGGTCTTGCCCACGCCGGTGGGGCCGGAGAACAGGAAGGCGCCAATCGGCTTTTCCGGCTTGCCCAGGCCCGAGCGCGCCATCTTGATGGCGGCGGACAGGGCCTCGATGGCGTTGTCCTGGCCGAAGACCACGGTTTTGAGGTCCCGGTCGAGCGTGGCGAGCTTGCTGCGGTCGTCGTTGGAGACGGACTGCGGCGGGATGCGCGCGATCTTGGACACGATGTTTTCGATGTCCACCTTGCCGATCACCTTCTTCTGGCGCGAGCGCGGCAGCAGGCGCTGCGCGGCGCCGGCCTCGTCGATCACGTCGATGGCCTTGTCGGGCAGGTGGCGGTCGTTGATGAAGCGCGCGGACAGTTCAGCCGCCGCCGACAGCGCGGCCGCCGAGTAGCGCACGCTGTGGTGCTCTTCGAAGCGGCTCTTCAGGCCGCGCAGGATCTGCACGGTCTGTTCGACGCTGGGCTCGGGCACGTCGATCTTCTGGAACCGGCGCGACAGCGCGTGGTCTTTCTCGAAGACGCCGCGGTATTCCGTATACGTGGTTGCGCCGATGCACTTGAGCTGCCCGGAAGACAGGGCCGGCTTCAGGAGGTTGGAGGCGTCCAGCGTGCCGCCGGAGGCCGAACCGGCCCCGATCAGCGTGTGGATCTCGTCGATGAACAGGATGGCGTCGGGGTTGCCGCGGATCTGCTTGAGCACGCCCTTGAGGCGCTGCTCGAAATCGCCGCGGTACTTGGTGCCGGCCAGCAACGCGCCCATGTCCAGCGAAAAGACCTGGGCGGCCTGCAGGACTTCGGGCACCTCGCCGCGCGTGATGCGCCAGGCCAGGCCTTCGGCGATGGCGGTCTTGCCCACGCCGGCCTCGCCGACCAGCAGCGGGTTGTTCTTGCGGCGGCGGCACAATACCTGGATCACGCGCTCGACTTCGTGCTCGCGCCCGATCAGGGGATCGATGCGCCCGGCCAGCGCGGCCGCGTTCAGGTCGGTCGCGTATTGGTCGAGCGGCGACTGGCGCGATTCGCCCTGCTCTTCACCATTGGTCTGCTGCTCTTTCTGCACGGCGGCGGACTCCACCTGTGGCTGTTTGGTAATGCCATGCGAGAGGAAGTTGACGACATCGAGCCGCGTGACGCCCTGCTGCTGCAGGTAGTACACGGCGTGCGAATCCTTTTCGCCGAAAATGGCCACGAGCACATTCGCGCCGGTGACCGGCTTCTTGCCGGTGCCGCCCGCGGAAACGTGCATGATCGCGCGCTGGATCACGCGCTGGAATCCCAGCGTGGGCTGGGTGTCGACTTCGGCGCCGCTGGGAATGACGGGCGTGTTTTCCGAGACGAACTGGCGCAGGTTGCGGCGCAGATCATCCAGGTTGGCAGCGCAGGCGCGCAGTACCTCGACAGCCGAAGCGTTGTCGAGCAACGACAACAGCAGGTGCTCGACGGTAATAAATTCGTGCCGGGCCGAACGGGCCTCGACGAAAGCCATATGCAGGCTGACTTCAAGCTCTTGAGAAATCACGCTTCCTCCGTAACGCATCGAAGCGGTCAAATACACGATTCATATTCTATGCCGATCATGGCGTAACGCCAGCGATTTCAAAAACCACGCTGTCGTGGCGGCCATGCGCATCCATGACAGTAAGCGTATACCGGCCGTCCAGCGCCAGCACTACCTTGAAAGGATGACCCGAGGCGCCATGGCTGACCACGCGTCCATCGAGCATCCACCATACCTCGCCCTCGGCTCCTTGCACATCCACATCCACCGCCACCTGGCGCCCGCCGGGCACGGGCCGAAGCACCGAACCCGCGGCCACGCCCTGCAGGCGCAATGGCCCCTGCGTGGCATCGGCATAGCCCGCGAACGACGGCGGCGCGGTTTCGTTCAGGATCCACGCCGCGCGCTGCTCGGGACACACCCCGGACGGCACGCTGCCCAGCTTGTAGCCCAGCGGCCAGCACGTCACGGCCGCCTGCACCGTTTCGGGCCTGACGCGGACCTGCTGGGCGCCTTCCGGCAATGCCGCCACGATATCCTGCAACAGCGGCGCCGCCACGTTGGCCCCGAAAAAACCCGGATTGGGCGTGCCGTCGGGACGGCCCACCCAGACGCCCATCGTCCATCTGTCGGTCACTCCGACCGCCCAGGCGTCGCGGAAGCCGAAACTCGTCCCGGTTTTCCAGGCCAGCCGGCGGGCCGGGCTGCCCGACTGATAGAACGGCCGGTCGGGATGGCCGCCGCCCTCCAGGATATCGCGGACGATCCAGGCCGCCCCAGGGCTCATCATACGGGACTCGACCAGCGGCTGCTCCGCCCGCAGGCGGGGCCGCCCGGAAACGCCGTCGCGGGCCAAGGCCCGGTAGGCGCCCACCAGTTCTTCCAATGTGGTGCCACCCCCGCCCAAAATCAAGCTCAGATTCGGCTCCGCGCCGGCGGGCAATCGTAACCGCACCCCGCCGGCCAGCATGACGGCCGCGAACCGGCTGGGCCCGACGCGGTCCAGGAGATCCACGGCGGGCACGTTGAGAGAGCGCTGCAAGGCCTGCGCCACGCTGATAGGACCGGCGAATGCCGCCTGAAAGTTCCCCGGCGCGTAACCGCCGAAGGACATGGGCGCGTCCATCAGCAGGCTTTCGGAGTGGATCAGGCCCTCGTCCAGCGCCTGCGCGTACAGGAAGGGCTTGAGCGTGGAGCCGGGCGAACGCACCCCGCGCACCATGTCCACGTGGGCATAGCGGGTATCGTCGGAAAAGTCCGCGGAGCCGGCATAGGCCTTGACCTCCAGCGTGTCGTTGTCCATGACCAGCACGGCCATCGAGACCTTGGGCGGCAGGCTGTCCACGCGATCCAGCAGCATGCGCTCCACCGAGGCCTGCATGTCGGCGTCCAGGGTGGATTCGACCAGGGCCGGGCGCTCGCCGGGGCGCCGGGCGCCCGCTCGCCGCGCGCCGGCTTCCTGCAGGAGCCGCTGCGCGGCCAGCGGGGCCAGCCAGCGCGCCCGCAGCGGCGGGGCCACCACGCGCTCGATCTTGGCGTCGTCCACCTCGGCCTGCGTCCAGCGGCCCAGCTCCACCATGCGGTCCAGCACCTTGTCGCGGGCGACCTGCGCCGCCTCGGGGTGGCGGTCGGGCCGCAGCCGCGACGGCGCCTGCGGCAAGGCGGTCAGCATGGCGGCCTCGGCCGGGCTCAGGTCGCGGGCGGGCTTGCCCAGCCACAGGCGCGAGCCCATTTCGACGCCCTCGACGATGCCGCCCATGGGCGCGTGGGTCAGGTACAGGGAAAGGATCTCGTCCTTGCTGTAGTGCATTTCCAGCTGGACGGCGCGCCAGGCCTGGCGCAGTTTGGCCGACATGGTGCGCGACGGCTTGCCGGCCAGTTGCGGATCGATCAGGCGCGCCACCTGCATGGTCAGCGTAGACCCGCCCGACACGATGCGGCGGTTGGTGGCCCACTGCCACCCTGCCCGCGCCAGCGCCACCGGATTCACCCCGGGGTGCCAATAGAACCAGCGATCCTCGTAGGTCAGCAGCGTTTCCAGGTAGCGCTCGGACACCTGGTCGGGTTTGACCGGATAGCGCCAGATGCCGTCGCGGCTGGGATAGTTGCGCAGCGGCGTGCCGTCGGCGGCCACGACCACGGCCGCGCCGCCCGAGTCCACGGGCGGGAGCGGATACAGGCGGTCCAGCGCGAATAACGACGCGGCCAGCGCGAACAACGCGCTGGCCGCGAAGATGCCCCGCCGCCGCCAGCGGCGGGCGCGCCGGGCGCCCTCCGCCGGGGTGACGCCGGCGTTCAAGGACGCTTGGCGCCGCGGTCGCGGATTTCCACCGTGCTCCATTGCTCGCCCACGCCCCGGATTTCCGGCCGGTACATATCCTCGGCCACCGTCGACGGCACCGCGTAGCGGCCCGGCGTGACGACGCGCACCAGGTAGAACACGTCCACCTTGCCGCGCCCCAGCGCCACGGCGGCCACGTAGCGGTCGTCGCGGAACTCGCGGTGCTTGATGTTGGGATCCGCCATGGCGTCGGCCACGCGGCGCCCGCCGATCGTCCAGTCCTGCATTTCCGGACTTTGCGACAGGTTCAGGTTCTCGACCTCGAACCCGGCCGGCACGCGGTCGACCAGCAGCCCGTCGGGGATGTTCTGGTTGGCGCTGGCCTGCACCCACACCACCAGCATGTCGCCGGTCTGCAGGGAACCGCCATCCCACGGGCGGCCATCGGGGCGGTACCAGCCGCGCTTGAGCTGGATGATGTCGTTGCGCGGCGCGGGGGCCGTGGTGGGGCTGCCCTGGATGTCGTATTCGACGAACAGGGACTGGCTGCCGGTGTTGACCAGCTGCGTGCCGGCCAGCTCGGCCGCCGACAGCGACACGGTCTGGTCGCTCTTGCCGCCCGCGAGCGGCTTGCGCGTGCCGTTGACCGTCAGCGCGGCTTCCCACGGCGTGGCCTTGTCGCCGCCCATCGCGCGGGCCGCCAGCAGCAACGCCATCTGCTCCTGCGTCGACAGGTACGAGCGGTTGCCCAGCCGGCTTGCCAGTTGCGTCATCAGGCTTTCGATGCGCTCGTTACGCAGCTCGTAGCGCTGGGCCAGCGCATAGGCCAGCGCGTAGTCGCGCACGCCGCTGCCGTAGTCGCCCAGCCACTCGTCGTAGTAGCCGTTGGTGCGGCGCTGGCTGATGCCGTATTCGCGCGCCACGGCCAGGTCGAGCGCGGACTTCATGCGCCCTTCGTCGCCCATCAGCTTGAAGGCGGCCGCCAGCTGGATCAGCGGCAGCGGCGAGCGCGCGCGCTCCTGGTAGTTGTCGAACAGCTGGCGCACCGTGGACAACGGCGCCTTGTTGTCGCGCGCCAGCGCCAGCACCGCGGTGGCCAGGCCGGCGAAGCGGCGGTGGTCTTCCCGCAGGATGTTGGCGTCGCCGGAGTCGAAGCGGCCGGACTCCAGGTTGCGCTTGAGGTTGGGCGACCAGGTGCCGAACCCGCCAGTGCTCTGCTGCACCTGCTCCAGCAGCCACTGACGCGAACGGTCCAGCGTGGCCTCGGGCACTTCGAAGCCCTGGTCGCGGGCGTCCTGCAGGAAGCCGACCGCGTAGGCCGTCAGCCACACGTCGCGCGACGAGGAGCTGCTCCACAGGTTGTAGGAGCCCACCGCGTTGCGCATGCCGGCCATGCGGCCGATCGCGCCGGCCACCTTGGCCGCGCGTTCAGCCTGGGTGCGCGGCTTCAGGCCGAACTGCTTGGCCGCGTCTTCGTCGATCAGCACCCACGGCAGGGTCGCGCTGATGGTCTGCTCGGTGCATCCGTAGGGATAGTTGAGCAGGCCTTCGACCAGGCGGTTGACGTTGAACGGCGGGCGGTTCGACACGGTCAGGCTGACCGTGGTGGAGTCCGGGTAATAGGACGCCACCCACGAGGCCTGCGGCGTATTCGTTTCGCCCGGATTCAGGCGCAGGCGGCGCACCTGGCGCTCGGCCGCGTGGGCGGGCTGCACCTGCAGCACGGATTCGCGCACGATGTGCACGGGCTTGCCGCCGCCCTGCCCGTCGACGGTCAGGCGCATCAGGCCCAGGCCGTACGAGCCGGTGGTGGTGGCGTTGAAGCGCAAGGTCGCGCGCTGCTTGTCCTTCAGCGTCACGGTCTTGACGCCGTCGACGATGGCCAGCGGATCGAGCGCTTCCAGCTTCACGGTCACCTTCTGCTCGGCGCCGCTCAGGTTGGTCACGTCGAGCGCGATGGCGGCCTGGTCTCCCGGCGTGATGAAGCGCGGGGTATTCAGCTCGGCCACGATGGGCGCGGCCACCACCATTTCGGTGTCGGCGCTGCCGTAATTGTCGGGCGTGAAGGCCACCGCCATCAGGCGCAGGGTGCCATTGAAGTCGGGCAGGTCCAGCGGAATGTCGGCTTCGCCCTGGGCGTTCAGCTTCACCGGGCCGGAGAACAGGTCGACGAGCTTGACCTTCTTCGGCAGGCTCTTGCTGTCGCCGCGCATGGCGGCGTCGCCGCCCCACTTCAGCTTGCCCTTGGTGCCGTCCATTTTCTCGATCAGCTTGCCGTACATGTCCAGCAGTTCGGGCGCGTAGCGGTGCTTGCCGAAGAAATAGTCCAGCGGATCGGGCGTCTTGTACTGGTTGATGTTCAGGATGCCCACGTCCACGGCGGACAGGGTCACGGTGGCCTGCTTGCCCTGGGCGCCGTCGACCTTGACGCGCACGGTGGCCTTGGTTTCGGGCACCGCCTTGACGGGGGCCGTGAGCGTCACGTCGAGCTTGCGGTCGGCGCTGGCGATGGGCAGGAACGTCAGGCCCAGCGCGCGCGCCGGAGTGACGCGGTCGCCCTCGCTGCCGGGGCGGAACACCGCCGCGGCGATATACAGATCATGGCGCTTCCAGGTCTTGTCGACCGGAATCTCGACCTGGGTGCCAGTGGCCTTCACCGCCACCCAGGTGGACCACAGCATGCGGTCGCCCTCGACGGTGATGAGGGCCTGGCCGTCGTGCGGCGGGGTCAGGGTCAGCTTGACGGTCTCGCCCGGCTTGGCCGGCACGCCTTCCAGTTTCATCTGGACGCGGTCGGGGCGGTTGCCCATGGCGTCGGCGTCCTGCGCGTTCCAGCCGGCGTAGAAGCGGTAGCGCATCGTTTCGCCGGTTTCGGGATCGGCGATCTCCAGGCGGTAGCGGCCCCACTTCACGGGCAGCGTCAGCTGGGCGCGGTCATTGAGCGCGATCTCGCGCGAATCCACCAATTCATCGGTTTCGGTGTAGCCGCTGTTCCAGCCGCGCTGGTCGTCGAAGCGCCAGTAATACTGGCGTTCCTCGCGGAACAGGCGCACTTGCGCCTGCGCCAGCGGCTCGACCTTGCCCTGCGCGTTCGCGCGGATCACTTCAAAAGCGGCGGGCGTGCCTTCCCGGGCGACGTCGCTGTCGAATTGCGGGCGCACGCCGATCAGCTTGTCGGCCGGCCAGACGCTGCGCTCGATGGAACGCACCACCGGGCGGCCGCCGGATTCCAGCAGGCTGGCCGACACCCGGATCTTCATGGGCGAATGCGTGCCGTCGCTGCTGGACGGAACTTCCAGCTGCGCGCGGCCCTTGTCGTCCAGCGCCGCTTCGGGGAGCTCGCCGAACATGCGGCGCGAGTCGTCGGCCACGTCGCCGAAGATGAACCCCGGCCACTGCTGGGCCAGCGCGTAGCGGTCGCGCTTGACCTGGAAGGTGGACAGCAGGCGATTGCCGGCCGCGGGCGCGCCGTACAGGTAATCGCCCTGCACGTCGACGGTCAGGTCCTCGCCCGCGGACAGCACGTCCTGGTCGGAGGTCAGGGCCATCTTCATGCGCTCGGGCAGGAATTCCTCGACCTGGAACTTCCAGGAGGCGTCCGGCATGCGCGAGGCGGGGTCCACCCGCAGCTCCAGCATCCAGGTGCCGGTCTGCGCGTCCAGCGGCAGGTCGATGCTGCGCTCGATATAGCCGGGCAGGTCCTTGGCGGGGTGCCACAGCGTGGTCAGCACGGTGCGGCCGTCGGGCCGCTTGAGCGTGGCGGTCAGGGGCGACGGGGCCAGCATGCGGCCGTCCAGGTCGCGCGGCAGCACCGACACATTGAAGGTCTCGCCGGGGCGATAGAGGTTGCGGCCGGCGTAGACGAACAGGTTGTTGGGGCGCGCGGTATGGCCGCCCGTGTCGAATTCGGAGAGGTCCAGGGCCGGTTCGCCCAGGGCCAGGACCGTCATTTCCTTGTCGCGCGAGGCGCGGATGACGCGCGCATTGGCGAAGCTGCCGTCGAAGCGGACGTGGCCCTGGCCGTCGGCGGCCGCCTTGGCCAGCGACTTGCCGGCGCCGTCCACCAGTTCGAACACGGCGCCCGGGATCGCGGTGCCGCTCTTCAGCGACACCGAATAGGCTTCGATGCGGTCGGCGTAGCGGCGCGCATGCAGGCCGATGTCGCTGACGTAGAAATACGTGACCTGGTATTCATAGCGGAAGCGGCCGGGCTGGCTCATCACGGCGACGTAGATGCCGGGCTCCTGCAGTTCCTTGATGCCTTCGACCGGCAGGAAGGTGACGTGGCGCCGGTTGGGCTTGTCGTCGGTGACGAAACGGCCCTGGTAGACGCTGGTCGTCAGCGAATTCAGGCGGTCCAGGTCCCAGTTGCTGACCGAGCCCTTCAGGCTGCGGTTGTCGGAATAGCGCCACTCGTCTTCATAGTCGCTGCCTTGGTCTTCTTCATCGCGGGACGCGGCGCTGCGGCCGATGCCGAGCACGGTGTCGAACAGTTCGGGCACGCGCTCGGGCGTCACGCGCAGGAATTGCACGTCCACCTCGGGGGTGTTCACGGTGGCCACGGGCAGCCCGCCGTTCTGGCCGGCCGGCAGCACCACGCCGCGGCTGGCGAAATAGAACGACGGCGGCATGGCCTGGGTCTTGACCTCGCAATGCGCGACCTGGGCCAGCTTGCCCGAGGCGCCGGCGCCGGGCAGCCCGGCGCGCATCGTGACGGCGTAGGAGCGCTGCGGCTGCACGTAGGGGAAATAGACGATCCGCGGGTTGTCGCCGACCACCCAGTTGCCCTTGACGATCTTGCCCTTGGGCGCGGAATCGCCCGGGCGGACCGACGCGGGCTGATCGCCGGCGTTGGCGGCGGATTCGGAATCCTGGTCGGACGCGCCGGACGTGGAGCCCGTGTCCGTTACCTGCAGGAAACCGTCGAGTTCGGCCTTGGCGTCCACCGGCTGGGTGAAGGTCACGGCCAGCGCCAGCGCATCGTTGTACTGGCGCGGCTGGCAGGTCAGCGCCGCGAAAGGATCGGCCGCCCCCACCACCGCGGTGGCGGGCAAGGCCGGCGCGGCGGCATTGCCGCCCGGGGCGGCGGCGCCCGCCGGGCTGGCCGGCTGGGTTGCGGCGGGCGGGGCCGCGGGCGCC
>NZ_BCTQ01000067.1 GCF_001571365.1 Achromobacter denitrificans NBRC 15125
AACCCCTTGGCTCCTACTGATCCAGGCATCTGGCCCTAGCGTTCTGATCCCATCCGGGCAAACTGGCTATCAGCATGCCGGTCGCGCCGGAGCGCGGCCGTTCCCTCCCGGAGATCACCATGAACGCGATATACCGCCTCATCCGCCGCTGCACCCTGGCCGGCCTGGCCGCCGCGCTGCTGGCCGCTCCCGCCTATGCCCAGACCAAGCTGGTGGTCGGCTACCAGCTGATCGTCGGCCCATTCCTGTCCGCGATCGCGGACGGCAGTTTCGATACCGCGCTGAAGGAAGCCGGCTACCAGGTGGACTGGCGCCAGTTCACGTCGGGCGGCGATATCTCCACCGCCCTGGCCTCGGGCAACGTGCCGGTCGGCGTGCTGGGCTCCACCGGCATCACCGCCGCGGCCACTCGCGGCGTGGACATGGAGCTGTTCTGGATCCTCGACAACATCGGCAAGTCGGAAGCGCTGGTGGCGCGCAACGGCTCGGGCATCAATAGCACGGCCGACCTGAAGGGCAAGCGCGTCGCCACCCCGTTCGTGTCGACCTCGCACTTCCACCTGCTGGTGGGGCTGGAACAGGTCTGGAAGATCAGCCCGCGCGACGTGCGCATCCTGAACATGCAGCCGCCCCAGATCGTCGCGGCCTGGCAGCGCGGCGACATCGACGCCGCCTACGTCTGGCCGCCCGCCCTGACCGAAATCGCCAAGACCGGCAAGATCATCGCGGACTCCGAGCAGATCGGCGCGGCCAGCGTGCCCACTTTCGACGGCATCGTGGTCGACCGCGCCTGGGCCGCCAAAAATCCCAAGTTCATGGCCGCGTTCACCGGCGTGCTGGCCAAGTCCTATGCCGACTACCGCGCCAACGGCGCCAAGTGGACCGCCGAATCGCCGCAGGTCAAGGGCATGGTCAAGCTGATCGGCGGCAAGCCCGAGGACATGGTCGAGGCGCTCAAGCTGCTGGTCTTCCCGACCGCGCAGGAACAGGCCTCGAACGAATGGCTGGGCGGCGGCAAGGAATCGGGCGCCGCGCGCGCCTTCACCGCCAGCGCCAACTTCCTGAAGGACCAGAAGCAGATCGACCGCGCCCTGGCCGACTACAGCCCTCACGTCACCGACAAGTACGCCAAGGCGGCGGCGAAGTAAGCGGCGCGCCGGCGGCCTTCCCGCGCCGCCGGCCCGCGACACGGCGGCGCCCGCCGGCGCCGCCTTCTTCCACGGGAGCCGGCATGACCATGCAGCATTCCACGCCCGCCGCGCAACAGCTGTGCGCGGAGAAAGTCAGCGTCACCTACCCCGGCCTGCACGACAGCGGCCCGGTGATCGCCCTGCAGAACGTCAACCTGACCATCCAGCCGGGCGAGTTCGTCGTCGCGCTGGGCGCCTCGGGCTGCGGCAAGACCACCCTGCTCAGCCTGCTGGCCGGGTTCCTGTCGCCGACCGAGGGGGAGATCACGCTGGGCGGCAAGCCCATCGTCGGCCCCGGCGCCGACCGCGGCGTGGTGTTCCAGAAGCACGCCTTGCTGCCCTGGTTGAACGTGCTGGAGAACACCGAGTTCGGCCTGATGCTGCAAGGGGTCGACAAGCAGACCCGCCGCGCCCGGGCCCGCCGCAACCTGGAGCTGGTGGGGCTGCAGGACTTCCACCGCCACATGATCTACCAGCTGTCCGGCGGCATGCAGCAGCGCGTGGGCATCGCGCGCGCCCTGACCTGCGACCCCGCCATGCTGCTGATGGACGAGCCCATGGCCGCGCTGGACGCGCTGACCCGCGAGACCATCCAGGAACTGCTGCTGGACATCTGGCGGCAGACGAACAAGATGTTCTTCTTCATCACGCACAGCGTGGAGGAAGCGCTCTTCCTGGGGTCGCGGCTGATCGTCATGTCGCCGCGCCCGGGCCGGATCACGCACACCTTCACGCCCGACTTCAACCGGCGCTACCTGGAGACCCGCGATGGCCGCAGCATCAAATCCAGTCCCGACTTCATCGACATGCGCGAACAAGTCCTTGGCATCATCTACGGCGACGAACGCGCCTCCGCCTCCCCCCAGGGCGTCCATGTCTAAGGGGCGCTCGGGGCACAAACCCGCGACGCCGGGCATGGTGTACGGCGCGCCGGGCGCGGGCTACAGCGGGCACATCAGCCTGATCACCAGCCTGGCCCTGATCGCGCTGTGGTTCCTGGTGACCGGCGCGGGCTGGGTGCGGCCGCTGTTCCTGCCCTCGCCCCTGGCCGTCTACGACAAGTTCGTCTTCGCGATGACGGAAGGCGTGGCCAATTCCACGCTGACCGAACACGCGCTGGCCAGCCTGTCGCGGGTCTTCGGCGCGTTCTTCCTGGCCTGCCTGACCGCCATCCCGGTCGGCATCCTGATGGGCGTGAACCGCTACGCGCGCGGCATCTTCGACCCGCCGATCGAGTTCTACCGCCCCCTGCCCCCGCTGGCCTACCTGCCGCTGATCATCATCTGGTTCGGCATCGGCGAGTTCCCCAAGATCCTGCTGATCTACCTGGCGATCTTCGCCCCCATGGCGATCGCGGCCCGCGCTGGCGTGCGCTCGGTATCGATCGAGCAGATCCACGCGGCCTACGCCATGGGCGGGTCGCGCGCGCAGATCGTCTGGCACGTCATCCTGAAGGCCGCCATGCCCGAAATTTTCACCGGCATGCGCATCGGCATCGGCGTAGGCTGGACCACGCTGGTCGCGGCGGAGATGGTGGCCGCCGACCGCGGCCTGGGCTTCATGGTGCTCAACGCCGCCCAGTTCCTGGCCAGCGATACCGTCATCATGGGCATCATCGTGATCGGCGTGTTCGCCTTCGCCTTCGACCTGCTGGTCCGCTACCTGGAAAAGTTCGTGATTCCCTGGAAGGGACGGGTCTAGGACGGCCCCGGCCGCCGGCAGGGCAATCCCTCATTCCTTCCCCCATCCGGCTCCTCTATCCTGAGTGACGGCACCCGGGACGGAGGCGGCGCGCTGCGCGCCGCTTCCGCCCGCGCTGCCTTCACAAGGGGGGAGCCTACATGTCCAGCCAGGCCTCGATGCTCAAGCCTGTGTTGTGGGAGCGCCTGTTCGAACGGGAAAGCGCGCCCAACCTCAGCCTGCAGGGATGCGTTCGGCAGATGCTGGTGTCCGCCATCCTGAGCGGCCACCTGCCGCCCGGCACCCCCGTGCCGTCCAGCCGCCACCTCGCCGACCAACTGCGCATCGCGCGCAATACCGTCGTGTTCGCCTACCAGCAGCTGGTGAGCGAAGGTTACCTGGTGTCGCGCGAACGCAGCGGCCATTTCGTCAGCGACACCGTCATGCAGGGCCACTCCGGCCCGACGGCCGACGCCGCGGCGGCCGAAGGGGCCGCGCCGGGCGAAGGCGGCGGCGCGCCCGCGGTGCGCTGGGAAGAACGGCTGCGCTTTCGCCCCTCCCGGCAGCGCAACATCACCAAGCCGCGCGACTGGCAGAAGCAGCCCTACCCCTTCGTCTACGCCCAGTTCGACCAGGACCTGTTCCCCACCGCGGAATGGCGCGAATGCTGCATCAAGGCGCTCTCGGTGCTGGACATCCGCAGTTGGGCGCCGGACCTGATCACCCATGACGACCCGGCGCTGATCGAGCAGATCCGCACCCAGGTCCTGCCGCGCCGCGGCGTGTGGGCCGACGCCGAGGAAATCGTCATCACGGTCGGCGCGCAGCACGCGCTCTACCTGCTGGCGGACCTGCTGGTCAACGACGACACCGTGGTCGGCATGGAAGACCCGGGCTACCCCGACGCCCGCAACATCTTCGCCAGCCACACGCGCCACCTGCTGCCCATGCCGGTGGACGAGCAGGGCCTGTGCACCGGCACCCACCTGCTGGGCTGCGACTATCTCTTCGTCACGCCGGGCCACCAATGCCCCACCACCGTGACGCTCTCGATGGAGCGCCGCCAAAGCCTGCTGGCGCTGGCCCGCCAGGCCGACAGCATGATCATCGAGGACGATTTCGAAAGTGAAAGCCGCTGGGGCGAAGGCGCCATCCCCGCGCTCAAGAGCCTAGACCGAGACGGCCGTGTGATCTACGTGGGCAGCCTGGCCAAGTCCTTCGCGCCGGGGCTGCGCATCGGCTACATCGTGGCCCCGCGCGAGCTGACGGCCGAATTGCGCGCGCTGCGCCGCCTCATGCTGCGCCACCCGTCGGCCTACATCCAGCGCGCGTTTTCGCTCTTCATCTCGCTGGGCCACCATCACGCCCTGCTGCGCCGGCAGTCCCAGGCCTACCAGAAGCGCGGCAACGAGCTGTCGCGCGCGCTGGCGCGGCACCTGCCGGATTTCAAGGTCATCCCCATCACGGGGTCCTCGTCCTGCTGGCTGCAGGGCCCGCCCTGGCTCGACGCCGCCGAACTGTCCGAAGCGGCGCTGGCCGAAGGCGTGGTGGTGGAACCCGGCGACGTGTTCTTCATGAACGGCGCCGACGCGCCGCGCAATTTCCTGAGGGTGGGGTTCACGTCGATCCGCCCGGAACACATCGAGCCGGGCATCGCCCGGCTCGCCAAAGTGGTGGACCGCCACCGCGCCCGCGCCGAAGCGCGGCGGGCCGCGCAAGGCCCGGATCTCAGCGCGCTAGAGCAGTTCGTCTCTTAGGTAGTACCAACGGTACAGCAGGCCCTGGCCCAGCCGGCGGAATGGCGCGAACGGATGCCCCGGCAAGGGCGAATCGTAGATCGGCAGGTTCCACGACACGCCGTCCTTGCCCATCATGCGCTGCGCCAGCCGCCTGCCCGCGTGGGCCGAGAACGCCACGCCGTTGCCGCCGTAGCCGAACGCGTAATACACGGGCTGCGCCGGATCGGGCTGCGTCACCCGCGGCATCATGTCGTGGCTGACGTCCACCCAGCCCCACCACGAATACGCCACGTCCACCCCTTTCAAGGCGGGAAACTTGCGCGCCAGACCATCGCGCAGCAGCGCCAGGTGGCGCGGGTTCTGCGCGTCGGCGCCGCGCAGCGCGCTGCGGCTGCCGATCTGCATGCTGCCGTCGGGCAGCAGGCGGTAATAGAAACGCAGGGTCCGCGTATCGGTGATGAACACCGTGCTCTTGAGCCCCGCCGCCTCGCGCTCCGCCGGCGACAGCACCCGCGTGACCAGCGAGTTCGACAGCACCGGCATGATGCGGTTGTCCAGCAAGCGGTTGACGCCTTGCGCCGTGTAGCCGCCGGTGGCGAAGGCGACGCGGCGCGCGCGCACCACGCCGCCCGGCGTCTGCAGCAGCACCCGGCCGTTCTCCGCGCGCCAGCCCAGCACCGGGCTGCCGGGGTGGACGCTCACGCCCAGCGCGCGCGCCTGCCGCAGATAGCCGTAGGCCAGCTTCAGCGGATGCACGCCCACGCCGTCGGGCTCGTGCATTGCGCCGACGGCCTCGCGGTCGTCCACGTAGCGCTCGCGCAGTTCTTCCTTGCCCAGCATCTTCGCGTCGTAGCCGAAGGCCTCGCGCATCACGCGCGCCTCGTTCTCCAGGAACGCCATCTTCTTCTGGCGATGCGCGGTGTACAGATGGCCGCCCGGCTGGGCGTCGCAATCCACCTGCGCGACCAGGCTCTTCCAGTACTCGAAACCCTCGCGGATCTCCGCGTCCAGGCGCTTGGCCATGTCCAGGCCCCAGCGCGCGATCCATTGCGAGCGGTACAGCCGCCCCGAGGCGTTCTGCCCCTGCCCGCCGTTGCGGCTGGTGCAGCCCCAGACCACGCGGTTGGCTTCCAGCACCACGGCCTTCACGCCGAAGTCCCGCGCCAGGGTCAGCGCCGCCGACAGCCCGGTGAAACCGGACCCGACGATGACCACGTCGGCGTCGATATCGCCGGCGAGCGGGCCGTCGTCCTCGGGCGGCGGCCCCGCGGTGGCGACCCAGTAGGTGGGCGCATAGTCCTGCCCCCGGCCGGGCGGCGACACCAGCGGATCGTAGGCCGGGTTGTACGCGCTGATTGCTGGCCCGCCCGAACGGGCCGGGCCTTCAGGTTGGAAGGACATTTGGGTATCCATGCGGCGATTCCGGTTGCTGGGCGCGGGCGGGCCTCAGGATCGCGCCGGCATGGCCGGCCGCTGCTTGCGAAACGCGTTCTTCACGCGGATCTTGCCGTCCTGGAACGTGAAGACGTCGACCATGTCGGCCTCCACCCTGGAGCCGTCCGCGGCGGTGCCGGTGAACGTGGATTCGGACACGCCCCGGTCGCCCGCCACCCAATGCCTGCCGTTGCGCCACTGCGCGTCGGGAAAGGCCGCCCACGCCGCGGCGAAGGCGGTGCGCACCGCGTCGCGGCCCGCGTGCCGGGTGCCCCATTGCTCGGGCCCGCCCACGGTTTCGAATACGCAGTCGTCGCTCATGAAGGACATCAGGGCCTCGATGTCGTGGCGGTTCCAGGCCGCCGCGAATTCGGCCAGCATGTCCGCGGTGACGGTCTTTTGCATTGCAGACCTCCGGTAGCGACCAGCGCGAAGCGCGCCAGCCTTCAGGATCCAAGGTAAGTGAGCCGCCTGGCAGGGTCTAGAACCAGAAGCGGGAAATCGCTTGCACCAGAACGGCTTCGCGTCGCGCGTCGGCGCGAGCAGGCGCTGGGGCCTGCTCGCGCTGCGTCGAGCCTTGCACAGGCCCTAGGCCGCCGCCGGCGCCAGCCAGGCGGCCACCGCGTCCGCGTCGACGGCGCCGCGCAGGCCGATCAGCACCAGCGCCGGTTCCCGCAGGCCGGCGGGCGGCGCGGCCCGCGCGTCATAGCGCACCCGGCGGCCCGCCAACTGCACCAGCACCAGCCCGTGCCGGTCCGTGCGCACCCAGCCCTTCGCCCGCAGCAGCTGCCTGGGCAGTCGCCGCAGGCGATCGGCCAGCCGGTCGGCGTCGAGCAGGGCCGGCGCCCGCCACAGCCAGCTTTCGAACGGATGGCCGGGATCGTCCTGCGCCATGGCGTGGTGCGCCGGATGCGCGCAACCGGGCCCGTGGCACGAATGCGGCGCGACGGGCGGCGCGGCGGCCTCGTCCAGCAGATAACGCAAGTCCACGCGCCCTTCCGTGGCCTCGATGAGCGGCGCGCCGCCGGTCATGCCGTCGAGCCAGGCGCGCAAGGCCGCAAGCTCCTGAGGCGGTGCCAGGTCGGTCTTGTTCAACACCAGCAGGTCCGCCGCCCTGAGCTGGCGTTCCAGCGTATCGGCCAAGAGCGGATCCGCCGCCAGCCCGCGCACGTTCGCGGCGTCGGCCACCACCACCACGCCTTCCAGCTGCAGCAGCGGATCGGACATGCCGACCTGCGCGATGCGGCCCGGATCGGACACGCCGCTCGCTTCGATCACGATCCATTCGGGCAAGGGATCCAGCGCCAGCACGCGCGCCAGGGCGTCGTCCAGCCCGCCCGCCATCGAGCAGCAGACGCAGCCGTTGGCCAGCCGGATCACCTCGTCGGCGCGCTGCGCCACCAGGCCCGCGTCGATATCGATCGGCCCGAAATCGTTCACCAGCACCGCGGCGCGGCGGCGGCTCGCGGCCAGCACATGGTTGAGCAGAGTCGTCTTTCCCGCGCCCAGGAACCCGCCCACCACGGTCAGCGGTATGCGCGCCGGCGTGCCATGCGACGCCGCCATCTCAACCTTCCCGCGGCGCCAGGGGCACGCCGCCGATGACGGTGCCGGCCACCGGCACGTCTTTCAGCCTGTCCGCCGGAAGGGCCAGCGGGTCGTCCTCCAGCACGCAGAAGTCCGCGTACTTGCCGACTTCGATCGAACCCACCAGGTGGTCCAGGTGCAAGGTATGGGCCGCGCCCAGCGTGACCGCGCGCAGCGCCGCGTCCACGCCGATCCGCTCCGACTCGCCCAGCACGCGGCCCGAGGCGGTCTGCCGGTTCACCGCGCACCAGGCGGTGAACAGCGGGCCCAGGGGCGTGATCGGCGCGTCCGAGTGGATGGAGAAAGGCACCCCCGCCCGCGCCGCGCTGGCGCAGGCATCCATGCGGTTGGCGCGGTCCGGCCCCATGGTCAGCGCGTAGTGCGCGTCGCCCCAGTAGTAGATATGGTTGGCGAACAGATTGGCGCACATGCCCAGGCTGGCCATGCGCCGGAACTGCGCCGCGTCGGCCATCTGGCAATGCTGCAGCGTGTGGCGGTGGTCGCGCCGCGGGCTGCGGCGCAACGCGCGGTCCACGGCCTCGATCGCCAGCTGCGTGGCCTCGTCGCCGTTGGTGTGGATGTGCAGCTGCGCGCCGGCGTCGTGATAGGCCTGCACCAGCGTGTCCAGTTCGGCCGGCGCGATGACCCAGATGCCGTTGGGCGCGCCGTTGTAGTAGCCCGGCCAGCGCACCCGGGCGGTAAAGCCCTGGATCGACCCGTCCACCACCAGCTTGACCATGCCGAAATGCAGCTTGCCGTGATTCAGCGCGCGGGCCTCCTCCAGCTTCGCCAGGCAGCGCGCCGGATCGCCGGCGTAGGTCAGGGCCGAGGCGGCCGGCACGATGCGCACCGGATAGTCGGGCTCGGCGGTAACGCGGGCCAGGGTCCGCAGGCCGTCGTCGCCCAGTTCGTTGACCAGGTCCGTGGCCGTCGTGACGCCGGCCCATTGCGCGACCTTGCCGAACATGCGCAGGCCGTCTTCCGACACGCCCACCGTGCGGAACGGGCTGCCGATCAGGCGCATGACCGGAAACATGGCGGCGAATTCGCAAAGCTCGCCGCTGGGCTGCCCGTTCTCCATCCGCGTCACGCCCTCGATGTCGGTGTCGCGGTCGATGCCGGCCCGGGCCAGCATCGGCGTATTCACGTTCATCAGGTGCATGCTGGCATGCATGACCACGACCGGCCGCCGCGCGGACACGGCGTCCAGGTCGCGGACGTCCATCCGCCGGCCCTCGAAGAAGATGGGATCGAAGCCCCAGCCGATCAGCGTCGCGTCCGGCGCCAGGGCCGCCTCCGCCTCGCGCAGCCGCCCGGCCACGGCGTCGAAGCTCTTCAGCCCCTCCCACAAGCGGCCGTCGGGCCCGCGCCGGTCGTAGAAGCCGACGTAGACGAACTTCCACATGCCGCCCTCGGGCAGGTGGCAATGCCCTTCCACCAGGCCCGGCATGAGCACCTTGTCCGCGTAGCGTTCGTCCACCTCCGCCGGCCCCCAGCCGGCCAGCGACTCGCGACTGCCCACGCCCAGGATGCGGCCGTCGCGCACCGCGACGTGCGTGGCCCTGGGCTGGGCCGGATTCATGGTCAGGATGCCGCGCGCGGCGTAGATGGTCGTGGCGGACTGGGTCATCGGGTGTTCTCCTCTGGCTTTGGGCGGTTCAGCCCCGCAACGGCGACTCCAGGACGCCGTCGCGGGATTCGACGAAATGGCAGGCCACGCGGTGCCCCGGCACGACCTCCCGCAGCGCCGGCTCGCGCGTGGCGCACAGCGGCTGCGCGGCCGGGCAGCGGCCGGCGAAACGACAGCCCGGCGGCGGATCCACCGGGCTGGGAGGATCGCCCGTCAGGCGCACGCGGCGGGCCGCCAGCTCGCGGCCGCCCTTGACCGTCGGCACCGCCGACATCAGGGCCACGCTATAGGGATGCAGCGGGCGCGAGAAAAACGCGCGGCGCGAGGCCTGCTCGATGATCTTGCCCAGGTACATGACGGCGATGTCGTCGCAGATGTGCTCGACCACCGCCATGTCGTGGGAGATGAACAGGAAGGATTGCCCCTGCTCGCGCTGGATCCGGCGCAGCAGGTTCAGGATCTGCGCCCGGATCGCGATGTCCAGCGCGGACACCGGCTCGTCGCAGACGATGAGGTCGGGCGCGCTGGCCAGCGCCCGCGCCACGTTCAGGCGCTGCCGCTGCCCGCCCGAGAACTGGTGGGGGAACAGCTGGCGCTGCTCGGGCCGCAGGCCGACCAGCTCGAACATCCGCGCCACGCGCGCCTCGCGGCCGCCGGGCGGGTCGATGCCCATCAGGTCCAGCGGCGAACGCACGATGTCGCCCGCCCGCTGCCGCGGATTGAGCGAGGAATACGGATCCTGGAACACCAGTTGCAGCCGCCGCCGCATGCGGCGCAGGTCCGCTCCGCGCAGCGCCGTGAGGTCCGCGCCGTCGAAGTGGATGGAGCCGGAGGTCGGGTCGGCCAGGCGCAGCACGGACAGCGCGGTGGTGGTCTTGCCCGAGCCGGACTCGCCCACGATGGCCAGCGTGCGGCCGCGCTCCAGGTCGAACGACACGCCATCCACGGCCTTGACGACTACCGGCTTGCCGTCGCGTCCGCGGCCGCCGATGGGGAAATGCACGGCCAGGTCGCGCACCGACAGCAAGGCGGGGGCTTGGGGCTGCGTCATGGCGTTGCCTCCGGATAAAGCCAACAGGCCACTTCCTGCTCGTCGCCCACGCGCGTCAGCGGCGGGAACGCGTCGCGGCAGCGCGGCATCGCCTGGCCGCAGCGCTCCAGGAACGGACAGCCCGCGCCGCGCTCCCAGACGGAAGGCACCACGCCGGGGATCTCCGGCAGGTCCGGGCGGACGTCGCTGGGCTCGCGGTCCAGTTCGGGCAGGCAGGCGATCAGCCCGCGGGTATAGGGATGGCGCGGATGGGCCAGGATGTCGCGCACCCCGCCCTGCTCCACCACCCGCCCGCCGTACATGACCACCACGCGGTCGGCCATCTCCGATACCGCGCCCATGTCGTGCGTGATCAGCAGCACCGCGGTGCCGCGCCGGGCCTGCTGCTCGCGCAGCAGGTCGAAGATCTGCGCCTGCACCGTCACGTCCAGCGCGGTGGTGGGCTCGTCGGCGATCAGCACGTCCGGGTCGCAGGCCAGCGCGATGGCGATCATCACCCGCTGCCGCATGCCGCCGGACATCTGGTGCGGGTAGTCGTCCACCCGCCGCTCCGGCAAGGGAATGCCGACGGACCTCAGCATTTCGATGGCGCGCTCGCGCGCCGGTTCCCGGCCCAGCCCCTGGTGCAGCCTGAGCGGTTCCGCGATCTGGTCACCCACCGTGTACACCGGATTCAGCGCCGTCATCGGCTCCTGGAAGATCATGGAAATCTTGTTGCCCCGCACCCGGCGCATGGCTTCCTCGTCGTGGTCGGCCAGGTTGTCGCCGCGCAGGCGCACGCTGCCCGCGCCAATGCGGCCGGGCGCCGGGATCAGGCGCATGATGGCCAGCGCCGTCATGCTCTTGCCGCAGCCGGACTCGCCCACCAGGCAGAGCGTTTCGCCCGGCCGCAGCGCGAAGCTGACCGCGCTCAGCACCTCGGCCACGCGGCCCCGGGCGCGGAATTCCAGGCTCAGGCGGTCCACCTCCAGCACGGGGATCGGGTCGGCGGCGTTCATGCGCGCCCCCGCGAGTTGGGATTGAGCGCGTCGTTCAGGCCGTCGCCGATCAGGCTGACCGCGAGCACCGTCAGGAAGATGGCGGCGCCCGGCAAGGTCACGGCCCACCATGCGGTCAGGATGTACGGCCGGTTGCTGCCTATCATCAGGCCCCAGCTCATGATGTTCGGATCGCCCAGCCCCAGGAACGAGAGCCCCGCCTCGAACAGGATCGCCATGCCGATGGCCAGCGTGGCCGACACGATCAGCGGCGCCAGCGCATTGGGCAGGATCACGCGCCAGATGATGCGCGCGTCGCCCGCCCCGATCACCCGCTCCGCCAGCACGTACTCCCGCCGCTTCAGCCGCAGGAATTCGCCGCGCGCCAGCCGCGCCGTGCCGGTCCAGCTGACCACGCCGATCGCGACCGCGATGGTGGCGAGCGACGGCGAGAACAGCGTTACCAGCACCATGGCGAAGAGCAAGGTGGGCAGCACCTGGAAGAACTCGGTGATGCGCATCAGGGTTTCGTCGATCCAGCCGCCGTAATAGCCGGCCAGCGCCCCCACCGTCAGGCCGATGGCCATGGACAGCACGGCGGCCACCACCCCGACCAGCAGCGTGGCGCGGCCGCCGTAGACCATGCCGGTCAGCACGTCGCGGCCGAGATAGTCGGTGCCCAGCAGCGCGTCCTCCCCCGGCGGACTCATCGGCGCGCCGGCGATCTCGAAGGGATCGGCCTGCATCGCCATGGGGCCGAAGATCGTCACCGCCAGGATGACGGCCAGCAGCAGCACGCCGGCCACCGCGGACGGATTGCGCGCGAAGACCCTCAGGGCCTCCCAGGATTGGCGCGCCGGCGGCCGGGCGGCCGCGCTCGCGGGCGCGGCAAGGGGAACGGCGGGGGGAACTTGGCTCATGTCGTCTTGATCCTGGGATCGATCAGGCGGTAGGCCAGATCGGTGAGCTGGTTCATCACCACCACGAGCAGCGATGCGAACAGCAGGATCCCCAGCAGCGTGGGGTAGTCGCGCCGGAGCACGGAATCGAAGGCCAGGCGCCCCAGCCCGGGCCAGTTGAAGACCGTCTCGACCAGGATGGCGCCCGCCAGCACGTTGCCGAACTGCAGGCCCAGCATGGTCACGACCGGCAGCACGCCGTTGCGCAGCGCGTGCTTGTACAGCACCGTGCGCTCCGGCAGGCCCTTGGCGCGGGCGGTCCGGATGTAGTCGGCCGACAGCGCCTCCATGACGCTGGCGCGCGCCAGCCGGCTGTATTGCGCCAGGTACACGAAGGCCAGCGTGAAGGCCGGCAGCACCAGATGGTGCAGCACGTCCAGCGCGCCCGCCCAGCCGTCCTGCGGCCCGCCGGCGGAACGCATGTCGGACACCGGGAAGATCGGCAGCACCGAGGCGAACAGCAGGATGAGGATGATGCCGGTCCAGAACACCGGCGCGGAATAGCCCACGACCGACAGCAGCGTGATGCCCTGCGACAGCGGCCCGTTGGGTTTGCGCGCCGCGAGCGTGCCCAGCAGCGTGCCGACCAGGAACGCGCCCAGCACCGAAGTCACCACCAGCAGCAGCGTGGCGGGCACGCGATCCCAGATCAGTTGCGCCACGGACACATTGAAGAAGTAGGAATAGCCCAGGTCGCCGCGCAGCACCTGCGACAGGTACAGGCCCAGTTGCACCAGGAAGGGCTTGTCCAGCCCGTACTGCGCGCGCAGCTGCGCCCGAAGTTCCTCGCTGATGCCGCCCATCGATCCGGCGATGGTTTCCACCGGGTCCCCCGGCGAGACGTGGATCAGCAGGAAGTTCAGCGTGACCACGGCCAGCAGCAGCACCAGCGCGTAGGCGAGGCGGCGCAAGAGATAGCGCGTCATGGCGGCCCCCCTACTGCAGGTAGGTATCGTCCATCGGCGACATGACGCCCCAGATCCCCTCGGGCAAGGCATGCACCTTCTTGGACGTCAGCGTGTGGTACGGGATGACGGTCAGGAAGTCGATGGGCAGGTCTTCGGTGACGATGCGCTGGAACTCGCCGTACAGCGCGCGGCGCTTGTCCACGTCGGTCTCGGTGCCCGCCTGCTCCAGCAGCGCGTCGACCTTGGGGTTGGAATACGACTGGGTGTTGGTCCAGATGATGTCGCGGATGTTGCTCGACAGGTAGGTCCGGTGCACGCCGATGACGGGATCGCCCCAGTTGAAGACGATGTCGGTGGTCATGTCGAAATCGTGGCTGGCGATGCGCTTGGCCCAGGTCGGGAAATCCGGCGAGGCGCGCACCTGCACGGCGATGCCCACTTTCTTCAGCTGGCTGCGCAGGTATTCCGCCACGTTCTTGCCCTGCACGTCCGAGCCCGGCATGTAGTCCACCGTCAGCGTCAGCCGCTCGCCCTTGCCGTCCTTCTTGTAGCCCGCCTCTTCCAGCAGCGCCTCGGACTTTTTCAGGTCCAGCGGGTACTTCCGGACGTCCTGGGTGGCGAACGGGCTCGTGCCGATGATGGGGCCGTCGGCCGGCGAGGCGAAGCCCGCGTTCAGCGCCTTGGTGATGAAGCCCTTGTCGACGGCGTAGGCCACGGCCTGGCGCACGCGCACGTCGTTCAGCGGCTTGCGCGCCGTGTTGAAGGCCAGCCAGCTGAGCGCCCCGATGCCTTCGTAGCCTCGGCTGGTCATGGCCAGCGCCGGATTGTCCTTCGCGCGGCGCAGGATGGTGGGTTCGGTCATGAACGGCAAGGCGGCGATGTCCCCGCGCTCCAGCCCGATCAGCAGGTTGGTGGCGTCCGGATTGATCTTCACGACGATCCGGTCCAGGTAGGGCTTGCCCGGGAGGAAGAACTTGTCGAACTTCTCCAGCACGATTTCCTGCCCTGGCTTGAACTCCTTGAACTTGAACGGCCCCGAACCGACCACGTTGGCCGAATTGCGCGGATGGGTCTTGAGGTCCTGGCCGTCGTCGTAGATGTGCTTGGGCAGCACCGGCATCAGGGCCGGCGACAGCGCCAGCAGGATGGCCGGGTGCGGCTTGCTCATGCGCAGCACCGCCGTATGGGGATCCGGCGTATCGACGGCCTCCACCGGCGCGAACATGGTCTGGAACGGGTGGTTGTTCTTGACCGCCATGACCGAGAACGCCACGTCCGCCGAGGTGACCGGCTTGCCGTCGTGGAACAGCGCGTCCTTGCGCAGGTGCAGCGTCAGCGACTTGCCGTCCGGGGAAAGCTCCCACGACTGCGCCAGATAAGGCTGCGGCTTCCAGTCGGCGTCGTAGCGCAGCGGGCTGGCGAACAACTGCGCGCTGGGCAGCGCGGTGGCGGTGCCCGACTGCACCGCGCCGTTCAGGTGCCGCGGCACCTGCGTCGAACCGATGACCAGCGTGCCTCCCGGCTTGGGAGCATCCGCCGCCACCGCCCCGCCCGCCATGGCCAGGGCGGCCAGCATCGCGGTCAAGCATTTTCTTGCGCTGCGCATGTTCTACCCCTTAGTGTTCTGTCGCACGAGCCATTCAATGGATGGCCTTGGAACTAGCGTAGCCAGCCTGCCGGCCCGGGCTTAGTACCAAACCGCCGGACTTTTTGGAGCCAGGCCCGATCCAGGACCGATCGCGATCAGCCGGCGAGCGCGCGCGCGTACAGCGCGGCCACGGCGCAGCTGTTGACGCGGGCCGGCATGGAATCCGAGCGGCTCGTCAGCAGCACGGGCACGCGCGTGCCCAGCACCAGCCCCGCGGTGGCCGCGCCGGCCAGCCAGGTGAGCTCCTTGTAGAGCATGTTGCCGGCCTCGATGTCGGGCACGAGCAGGATGTCGGCGTCGCCCGCCACCGGCGAGACGATCCCCTTCTGGTCGGCCGCCACGCGCGAGATGGCGTTGTCGAAGGCCAGCGGGCCGTCGATGTCTCCGCCCCGGATCTGCTGGCGGTCGGCCATCTTCGACAGGGCCGCGGCGTCCAGCGTGGCCGGCATCGACGGGTTCACCGATTCGGTGGCGCACAGCACCGCGAGCTTGGGCCGTTCCACGCCCAGGGCGCGGGCCAGGTCGATCGCGTTCTGCGCGATGTCCGCCTTCTCCTGCAGGGTCGGCGCGATATTGACCGCCGCGTCGGTTAGGATGAAGAGCTTGGGATAGGCGGCCACCGCCATCACGAAGGCATGGCTGATGCGCCTGGCGGTGCGCAGGCCGGCGTCGCGCGCCACCACCGCCGACATGAAGTGATCAGTGTGCAGGCTGCCTTTCATCAGCATGCGCACCGCGCCGTCGCGCGCCAGGGCGGCGGCCGCGCAGGCCGCCTGGGCTTCGTCGTCGGGCGTGTCGACCACCTCCAGTTCGCCCTCGGCCAGGCCCGCCTCCGCCATCAGGGCCTGCAACCTGCGGGCCGGGCCCACCAGCACCGGCTCGATGTAGCCGGCGTCGCGCGCCTGCACCGCGGCGCCCAGGCTGGTGGGGCACAGCGGGTAGGCCACCGCGGTGCGCAGGCGCCCCGCCGACAGCGCGGCGCGGCGCAGCGGCTCGAACAATCGATCGCTTTCCATCTCTACGTGCTCCTGCCGCGGACGAGCCGCCAGGCCTAGCGGGGAAAGCCCGGCGCGGACATTGCCGCGCCGGGCGCGTCGCGGTCAGCGCCCGACGGGGTCGATCGGCAGCGGCACCTCGCCCGGGCTGAACGGCTGGTTCACGTAAGGCTTGTACTTGTCCAGGAAGCGCACCGGCTGCTTGAGCGCATCGCGACGGAACGGATCGCCGAGTTCCTGGCTGACCATCATTTCGAGCACGGTGGTCTTGCCTTCCGACTGCGCCTTGCAGGCGGCCTGCAAGGCAGCGCCCACCTGATCGGCGTGCTCCACGCGTATGCCCTCCGCGCCCATGGCCCGCGCCAGTTCCGAGAAGTTCGGGTTCTTCAGGTTGCTGCCGACGAATCGGCGCCCGTAGAAGTCCACTTGGTTCTTCTTCTCCGCGCCCCACTGGCCGTTGTGGAACACCACCGCCGTCACCGGGATCTGCTCGCGCACGCAGGTCAGCAGTTCCTGGAAGCTCATGCACCAGGCGCCGTCGCCCACGTAGGCCACGGCCGGCCGGTCGGGGCGGCCCAGCTTGGCGCCGATCAGGGCCGGCAAGGCGTAGCCGCAGTTGCCGAAGCTCATGGCGGCCAGCATCGAATTCGGCTCGTCGAAGCGCAGGTAGCTGTTGGACACCGAGCAGATGTTGCCGATGTCGGTAGACACCATCACGTGCTTGGGCATGGCGAGTTCGAGTTCGCGCAGCATGCGGCGCGGATGCATGCGGCCGCCGCCGCGCTCGATGATGTCCAGGCTCCAGTCGTCGCGCTCGTGCGACCAGCTGTCCAGTTCCTTTTCCCACTCGGCCTTCTGCGCCGCGATCTGTTCGCCACGCGCCGCCTTGGTGCGCGCGCTGGCCACGTCGCGCCCCTTCAGCTTGGCGGTCAGCGCGGCGGCGGCCGGCTTGGCGTCTCCGCAGATGCCTACCGACACCGGCCGCACCAGGCCCAGCATGCGGTGGTCGGCGTCGACCTGGATGATGCGCGCGCCCTGCGGCCAATAGTCCAGCCCGTGCTGCGGCAAGGTGCCGAAGGGCCCCAATCGCGTGCCCAGGGCCAGCACCACATCGGCCTGCGACAGCAGCTTCATGCCCGCCTTGGCGCCCTGATAGCCCAGCGGGCCGCACCACAGCGGGTGGCTGGCGGGGAAGGCATCGTTGTGCAGGTAGCTCGTCACCACTGGCGCGCCCAGCAGCTCGGCCAGCGCCACGCATTCCGCCTGGCCCTCGGAGAACAGCACGCCGCCGCCCGCCACGATGACGGGGAACTTGGCCTGAGCCAGCATGGCGGCCGCCGCTTCCAGGTCCTCCTCGGAACCCGGGCCGCGGCGGACCCGCCGCGGTTCGGGAATGGCCACGTCCACTTCACCGTAGAAGTAATCGCGCGGGATGTTCAACTGCGTGGGGCCGCGTTCGGCAAGGGCGTTGTCAAAGGCCTTGGCGGTGAACTCGGCCATGCGGTCGGGGCGGTTCACATGCGCCTGGTACTTGGTGATGCGGGAGAAGATCGGCAATTGCTCGGTTTCCTGGAAACCGCCCAGGCCCATGCCCGAGGTGCCGGTCTCGGGCGTGATCGCCACCACCGGGCTGTGCGCCCAGTAGGCAGCCGCCACGCCGGTCACGAAATTGGTGATGCCCGGCCCGTTCTGCGCGATGCAGACGCCATGGCGGCCGGTCACGCGGGAATAGCCGTCGGCCATGTGGGCCGCGCCCTGCTCGTGCACCGTCGGGACGAAGCGGATGCCCGCCGCCGGAAACAGGTCCAGCGCGTCCATGAAGGCCGAGCCGACGATGCCGAATACGTCCTTGACGCCCTGGGCGACCAGCGTTTCGACGAACGCTTCGCTGGGGGTCATATGTTGCTTGCTGCTCATGGTCTCTCTCCTGGCAGGCCGGCGCGGGTCGGATTGCAGCTAGGCCGGCGTGATCCGATACTGCAGCAGAACGGGCGCCGATCCCACCCCATGGCGTTTCATTTTCTGCAAAATCCGTGCGAGGATAGGCATCACGCCGCCGAATCTTCAATTATTGAAAGATGAAAGACGAATCCTCCGCCGCGCTGCGCGCCCTGACCCTGCTGGAACAGGTCGCCCGGGCCGGGCAGCCCGTAACGCTGGCCGCGCTTACGGATGCCACCGGCCTGCCCAAGCCGTCCGTCCTGCGCATCCTGTCGCGCCTGGTCGACGCCGGCATGCTGCTGCGCGAACCCGCCGGCAAAAGCTACGTCAGCGGCCCGCGGCTGAGCGCGCTGGCGCGGGACACGCTGCTGAACTCGCCGCTGCGGGGCGAACGCCACCGCATCCTGGACAGCCTGGTCGACGAAATCGGCGAAACCTGCAACTGCACCATGCTGGACGGCGACGAGGTCATCTACCTGGACCGCGTCGAAACCGCCTGGCCGCTGCGGGTCAACCTGCAATCGGGCTCGCGCGTGCCCCTGCATTGCTCCGCCAGCGGCAAGCTGTTCCTGGCCCATATGCGGCGGGAGGCCCGCGAGCGCCTGCTCGCCGCCGCGCCGCTGCCGCGCTACACCCCCAACACCCTGTGCGACGTGGCGGCGCTGGAACGCGAACTGCGCGTCATCAAGAAGGAAGGCGCCAGCTTCGACCGCGAGGAATTCCTGCTCGGCATCGTCTGCATGGCGGTGCCGATCCTGCAAGGGTCGCGCGCCATCGCGGCGGTGGCGCTGCACGCGCCCGTGGCGCGCCTATCCATCGAGGGCGCCCGCGCCTGGCTGCCCCGCATGCAGGAAGCCGCCCGCAAGCTCGCCCATACCTACCAGCCGCCGTCCGACGCGCCGGACGAGCCCTGAACGCGCGGCATCCGGCGTCCGCGCCGGCCCAAGGCGCCGCGGGCGGCCGGCAGGCCTTACACTCTCGGTTGATTCCCCTATAGGCGCCCTCGCCTGGCGCCCCGCAACGTGACGAACACCGCCTTCTCTTCCCTGCCCCTCGCGCCCGCCCTGCTTTCCAACCTGGAAAGCCTGGGTTTCGAGCAAATGACGTCCATCCAGGCGCAAAGCCTGCCGCTGATCCTGGAGGGCCGCGATATCATCGCGCAGGCCAAGACCGGCAGCGGCAAGACCGCGGCGTTCGGGCTGGGCGTGCTGCAGAAGGTCAACCCGCCCTGGCTGGCCCCCCAATCCCTGGTGCTCTGCCCCACCCGCGAGCTGGCCGACCAGGTCGCCCAGGAACTGCGCCGGCTGGCCCGCCAGATCCCCAACATCAAGATCCTGACCCTGTGCGGCGGCGCCGCCACGCGCCCGCAGGCCGAATCCCTGGCCCGCGGCGCCCATATCGTGGTCGGCACGCCCGGCCGCATCCAGGATCACCTGGCCCGCGGCAACCTGGACCTGGCCGGCCTGAACACCCTGGTGCTGGACGAAGCCGACCGGATGGTGGACATGGGCTTCTACGACGACATCGTCGCCATCGCCTCGCATTGCCCGGTCAAGCGCCAGACCCTGCTGTTCTCGGCCACCTACCCCGACAACATTCGCAAGCTCGCCGCCCGCTTCCTGCGCAACCCCGCCGAAGTCAAGGTCGAGGCGCAGCACGACGCCAGCCGAATCGAGCAGATCTTCTACGAAATCGACGACCGCGACCGGCTCGACGCCGTGGCCCGCCTGCTGGCGCACTTCCGGCCGGCCTCCACGCTGGCGTTCTGCAATACCAAGGTGCGCAGCCACGACCTGGTCGAGCGCCTGCAGGCCGAAGGCATCAGCGCCCAGGCCCTCAACGGCGACCTGGAACAGCGCGAACGCGATGAAATTCTGATCCAGTTCGCCAACCAGAGCTGCGCCGTGCTGGTCGCCACCGACGTCGCCGCCCGCGGCCTGGACATCCAGAACCTGGGCGCCGTCATCAACGTGGACGTCACCAAGGACACCGAGGTGCACGTGCACCGCATCGGCCGCAGCGGCCGCGGCGAACAGAAAGGCCTGGCGCTCAGCCTGTGCTCGCCCGATGAAATGCGCTGGGCGAACCTGATCGAGCAATACCAGGGCGCGCCGCTGGTCTGGGCCGACATCAAATCGCTGCGGCCCAAGGCGGACCGCCCGCTGCGCGCGCCGATGATCACCCTGTGCATCCAGGGCGGCAAGAAAGACAAGCTGCGCCCCGGCGACCTGCTGGGCGCCCTGACGGGCGACGGCGGCCTGGCGTTCGAGCAGGTCGGCAAGATCAATATCGGCGAATTCGTCTCCTACGTCGCGCTGGACCGCCAGATCGCCAAGCAGGCCTTCTCCCGCCTGTCCAACAGCAACATCAAGGGCCGCCGCTTCCGCATGCGCTTCCTGGAAGAATTCTGAGCGCCTGCCCCGTCGGTAAGCATTTGTTGAAAAGCGTCGCGAGGCCACGACAAATGCTTGATGATTTTGATCGGGTTTTGCAATAATGGCCCGGCCCGTCCCCGGTTCGCTTCCCCGCCCGGCGGGGAGTCCCGGGGGTGGAACCAAAGGCTCGCAACGCGCTCCAACGGCCGCTGTCCCTTTCAACCAATAGAAGAGAACCCACCATGATCAAGTCCGACGACACCGGCAAACTGATCCTGCGCCTGACCCTAGGCATTCTGATACTCCTGCACGGCCTGTTCAAACTGACCGGCGGCGGCGTCGGCGGCATCAGCGGCATGCTGTCCTCGCACGGCTTGCCCGGCTTCCTGGCCTATGGCGCGTACGTCGGCGAAATCCTCGCCCCCGTCCTGATCATCGTCGGCGTCTACACCCGCCTCGGGGGCCTGCTGATCGCCATCAACATGGTCGTCGCCATCCTGCTGGCCCACAGCGGCCAGATCAGCAGCCTGACCAACAACGGCGGCTGGGCGCTGGAACTGCAAGGCATGTTCCTCTTCACCGGCCTGGCCATCGCCTTCATGGGCGCCGGCCGCTTCAGCCTCGCCGGCAACGGCGGCCGCTGGAACTAAAGCCCGCCACGCACGGCAAGCATCAGATAGGGGTCGCTCAGGCGGCCCCTATTTTTTTGCCAAGCGCCGAGAATACGCCGCGTAAAGATTCTCAGCAGGCAAACGCAGCATGCGTTCGAGCGGCCACTACTTTGCATCGCAGCGCACGCCTTGAAGAGCAGACTGTTTTGCCGCTCCTCGCAAAAATAGCCGCGCCGCCGCCGGGCCGCCCCCCGGGCACCAAGCAAACGCAGCAAGTGCGTTCGAGCGGTCACTACTTTGCATCGCAGCGCATACCTTGAAGAGCAGACTGTTTTGCGGCTCCTCGCAAAAATAGCCGCGCCGCCGCCGGGCCGCCCCAAGGCGGCGCAGCCCCCTCGGGGGGCAGCAAGCACGCAAAGCGTGCGCAGCGTGGGGGCC
>NZ_BCTQ01000068.1 GCF_001571365.1 Achromobacter denitrificans NBRC 15125
GTTGCCCAGCCAAGAAACCTGTTTTCTATCAATTCGATGAGGTAGTAGAAGAAGACGCCGAGCACCGAGATCTGGACCAGCGCGGCAAACACCAGCGCCGTTTCCATCTGGCTCGATGCGAACTGGATCATGTAGCCCAGCCCGGCCGATGCGCCCACGAACTCGCCCACGATCGCCCCGATCACGCTCAGGGTGATGGCGACCTTCATGCCCGCCATCAGCGCGGGCAGAGAGGCCGGAACCTTGACCTGGCTCAGTATCTGGTTCGGGGTGGCGCCGATGGACCTGAGCAGCGCAATCAGGTTGGCATCCGCCGATCGCAGCCCGACCAGCATGTTGAGCGTGACCGGGAAGAAGGCCATGATCACGATCAGGGCGATCTTCGGGAGCAGGTCGTACCCGAACCAGAGGATCAGCAGCGGGGCCAGGGCGATCTTCGGCACGTTCTGGAACAGCACGATGAGCGGATAGCTTGCGCGCCCGAACCAGGCGTAGCGATCGACGAGAAGGGCTATCGCGATGCCCACCAGGCACGAGTACAGGAAGCCGTACAGGATCTCGGCGCCCGTGACGAGCGAGGCCTGGAAGAGCTCCGTCTGCCTTTCGATCAGGACGGCCGCGATGTCCGTGGGCGCGGGCACGACGAACGCGGGCACCTCCAGAATGCGGACACAGGCCTCCCAGGCCGCCAGGATGATCAGCACGAGCACGATGCTGGGCATGGCCGAGCCGAGCGCGTAGCGGATTCTGCCCGGAAGTCGGGGAACGGAAGGGGCTTGCGGCTGCGCTTTGGCTTTCATGGTGCTACCGGCCGTCATGATGCGTTCCCCTGGGCGTGGCCTGTCTTGAGCAGTTGGCGAAGCTGATACGACTTTTCGTGGAATTCCGGTTTGGCGAACGTGGCTTCGCTGCGCGGCCCCGGCAGCGCGACCGGCAGGCAGTCGACGATGCGCGCCGGATTGGTCGCCATGACGTAGACGCGATCCGACAGGTACACGGCTTCGTCGATGGAGTGGGTGACGAACACAATGGTCTTGCCGGTGCGCTGCCAGATTTCCAGCAGGAAGTCGCTCATGGTTTCGCGGGTGATGGCGTCCAGCGCGCCAAACGGCTCGTCCATCATCAGCACTTCAGGATCCAGGGCCAGGGCCCGGGCGATGGAGACGCGCTGGCGCATGCCGCCCGAGAGCTGCTTGGGATACCGGTCGGCCGCATATTCCAACCCGACCAGCCGCAGCATGTCGCGGCCGCGCTGAAGGATCTCCTCCTTGGGCCGGGCATGCACCAGGCGCATCAGCGAGCAGACGTTCTCCAGCGCCGTGCGCCACGGCATCAGCGCCGCTTCCTGGAAGACCATGCCCACGCGGCGCTGGCGCACCGCTTCCGTGGGCGGGACGCCGGCCACGCGGACGTCGCCGCCGGTCGGCGGAACGAGGCCGGCAAAGACCTTCAGCAAGGTGCTCTTGCCGCAGCCCGACGGGCCGATGATCGAGGTGAAGGATCCCTTCGCGATGTCGACATCGATGTCGTTGAGCACCCGCACGCGTCCGGCGCGAGTGTCGAAGTCGACAGTCAGCCCGCGCGCGCGGATCTGCGAGTCGTCTGGCGGTTTGTGCATGCGGGTCTCCATGGCCGGCCTCAACCGGCCGCGACGGCCGTGGAGAAGGCGGACCGGTCCTCGATCCGCTTCATCCATGCCTTCAGGCTGGGCAGCTCGGGCTTGGCGTGCGGAAACTTCAGGCAGCGCCGGACCAGCGGGGCCAGGCAGATGTCGGCCAGGGAGAACGTATCGCCCGCCACCCAGGTCTTGCCAGCCAGATGGCCGTCGAGCAGCGACAGCTCCGCGGTCAGCAGTTTGGCCGCGGCTTCGGTCAGCGACTCCGGGGGCAGCTTGGCCTCCTTGAACCCCGCCAGGTAGGCGACGTTCAGCGACGCGAGCGTCCAGTCCATCCAGCGCTCTACCTGGCTGCGCGCCGCCGGGTCAGCGGGATACAGGGATGCGCCGTCGCGCGTGTTGGCGATATAGCGCAGGATGGTGTGCGATTCCCAGATGTGCAGGTCGCCATCGCGCAGGGTCGGCACTTTTTGCGTGGGGTTGATGGCCTTGTATTCCCCCGTGAGCGTTGTCCCTTCGAACGTCTTGCCGTAGTCCTTGCGCAGGTAGGGGGCCTTCAATTCCTCCAGCAGGAACAGCACTTTCTGAACATTGCCGGACGTGGCGCGGCCGAGAACTTCCAACATGATGCAACTCCCTTGAAATGGTTTGGTTGTCTGCTTGCGGTCAAAGCGGCTTGTAGGCCGTGCATTCGATTTCGATCTTGGTGTCGATGACGGCACGCGCTTCTACCGTGGTGCGCGCCAGCATGCCGTCCGGGAAATACTCCTTGAAGACGCCGTTGTAGCGGCCGAAATCGCGCGCGTCTTCCAGGTAGGTCGTTACCTTGACGACGTCCGCCAGGTCGCAGCCGGCGCTTTGCAGGGCGCGGCGCATGGCTTCGATGGTGCTGCGCGTCAGTTGCTCGATGGTGCCTTCCTGCATCACGCCGTTTTCGTCCTTGGCAACCTGGCCGGACACGAAGACGAAGTCGCCCGCGCGCACGGCGGGATGAAACGGAAGGTTGGGATTTTTCTTGCCGAAGGCTTGCTGTAGATATGCCATGTCAGTTTCCGTAGACGGAGCTTTCGATGATGTCCAGCCCGCGTTGCCTGTCCAGCAGATAGAGCAGGCCGCGCGAGTCGGTCGTGACGTCGTTCGACGAGACCCGCTCGAATCCAGCGGGCGTGTCCGGCTCGTAGTAGCCGACTTCCTTGGGCCTGAAGGGGTCGCTGATGTCGACCAGCCGCAATCCGCGCGCGAACCAGGCAAAGGGCAGCACGCTGCCGGTGAAGCGCTCGGCCGGCTGGTGACAGCCCGACATGGCTTCCTTCGGCGTGCCGTCCGGGTCGACGCCGTCCACCTGGAACGTCGAGATGGGGATGGGCTGGCGTTCATCGGTGATGTCGAACAGCCAGGTGAAGGCCGGCGGCGACGGGCGCAGCTTGGCGACGTCTTCGTCGGCCACGACCAGGATCTGCCGGCCTTTCAGCTGCATGGGGATGGGCAGCGCCGTATGCGTCGGATGAGGATGCGCCGGGCCCGTGTTGAATTGCGACACCAGCCTGGGCCGGGACATGTCCTCGATGTCCAGGATGAACATGCCGTGGTGCCAATAGGACACATACAGCCGGTTCCCCATGCGCAGCGGGTGATGGCAGCGAGGCGGGACGTAGTTGTCCCAGGGATAGTCCTCTCCGGCCTGCATGTTCTGGCCGGGGATCCACCAGCTTCCCACCTCTTCGGGACGCGACGGTTCCTGCAAGTCCAGGATTTTCACGATGTTGCCGATGAAACCGGGCGCCGTGGGCGATAGATAGGCGTAGCGTCCGTCGAAGTCGTAGCGATGCACGCCGCCGCCCTGCGTTCCCGTCTTCCAGTGCTTGATGAGGCGCGGACGGTCGGGACGGCTGACGTCATAGATGCCCAGCCCGCCGCCAAAGTCGTCCGCGCCGGTGCGGAACTTCTCATAGTTGACGATCATCAGGCCGTCCTTGGCCCGCACCTTGTGCGAGTGCCATCCTATCGGCACTTCAAGCGAGGCCAGCAACCGGGGCCGCCGCGGGTCCTGGACGTCGTAGATCGACGTTCCGTAAGGCGGCCGCATGTGGGACACGAACATCGTGTTCCCTTCCACCCAAACCTGCCCTCCACCCTCGCAATCCACGTGGGCCACTAAGGAGGTGTTCCAAGCTTTAGCCAAGTCCGGTCTCCTCAGACCAATTCAATGAGGTCGCCTTGCGCAGTGCGGCCCCACTGATGGAAAAGGCCCATCGCGCGCAGCGCCGGTTCGTCGCTGGCGATGAAGAGAATCAGCGGTTCGGCGTGGTCGTTGCGGTACTGGACCCACGTATCGCTGGGAACGGCGACGGTATCGAACGGCGCGAGCTTGAAACTGCTTTCGCCGACCGTCATCGAGCCTTCGCCGGAGAACGGCGACACCAGGAGGTTGGCCGTTTGCTTCAGGGGCAGCGTCTTTTCGCCGGGACGGACCATTTGCATGAAGAAGGTCATCGTCCGGTACACCGGGCCGCCTCGCAATGGGTGCGTGTATTCGATGAGCAGGCCTTCGTGGGGCGATTCGTCCCAGTCGCGGAAGCGATAGAGCAACTCGCGCATGGCTTCATAGCGATAGACGAACATGGGCGAGGAATCGCCGCCGCCGCGCCGGTGGTCGACGAAGCGGGGCGTCAGGCCTCCCACGCCATAGACGGTGCGCGAGTACTCGGTCTGGAAGCGCGCGCTCTGCTTGCGCACGATTTCGCCGTTCTCCTGGTAATCGTGTTTGAAGCTCAGAGCGTTGAGATTCTCGACCAGCGGATAGTCGAGCACCGACAGGTTGACGGCGGGCTCGTTGCCGAGGTTGCCATGGTTATGCCACGTGTCGCGCGGCGTGAGCACCATGTCGCCGGGCAGGAAGGTGATGTCTTCGCCCTCGACGCCGGTGAAGTTCTGCTTGCCCGTCAGGCCAAAGCGGATGGCGCTGGCGGTGTGCGAGTGCGGCGGCATGATCTCGTTGGGATCGTTCTGCCGGTACGCTGTGTACAGGGTCGATACCGTTGCGCGGCGCGGCGCCAGGCCCGGATTGATCAGGATCAGCGAACGGCGGTCCGTGTTTTCGGTGGAGATCAGCCGCGCCGACTCGGCGAGCAGAGGCTGGATATCGTCTTTGTACGACCACCGGAAAGGCACTGCCTTGGGGCCGCTGACGAGCTGTTTTATATCGTCGTGCGCTTCGTTCTCGCGAGCCCAGAACGGAAACATGGATTTCCGCTCGATCTGTTCATACATGGACGTCAAATCCGCCTCGCGATTGCCGCTGGCGGGACTGGTTGCGTGCATAAACGTTCCCCTTGAAAGTTATTGATGAACGACATGGCGGAACAAATCTAATAACAACCAATGGTTGTGTAAACGGTATTTGTGGTTCGATATGGAAAACCCTTAAGCGTCTCGGTGCTTATTATTGGTTTTCAAAAAAACATCATAAAAAACAAAGAGTTGAATGGATTGTTTTTGATTTTTCTTATTCTCAACCGGTTGTTTATTTTTATTGCGACCAAACGGGTTTCGAACCTAAGATGGCTGCGACGATATAAGACGAGAAAGCGATGGCACGCACCCGCCAACCCGAGGTTTCGAATGACATACTCAGGCTCGTTACGCAGATCCGAGCGCTATTGGGAAAAGGCGAGGAGCTGCCATCCGAGCGAGTTCTCGCGGTGCAGTTGAACGTCAATCGCCACCGCCTGCGCCTGGCTCTGGACAAGATGCGCGAAGCCGCCGAACTGCCGCGGCCGGTCATCCGTCGCAACGACCCGCCCATCCTCAAGGGCGACGTCGTGGTCCAGGAAACGAATGCGCTAGAGGTGATCGAGCTGCGCATGGTGCTGGAGCCTGCGATCGTGCGATTGGCTGCGATCCGGGCCTCTCCCGTCCAGATCGCGAAGATCCTGGAAGCCGCGACGACGCCTTCGGGGGTCGCGCGTTCAACAGGCGACATCGCATTCCATAAACTGCTTGCCGACAGTTCGGGGAACCAGCTGGCGGCCAGCCTGTATGCCTTCTTGCGGCATGTCGGCGCGGACCAGCGCCTGCACATTCCCGCGACCACGCAGATCACGCGAGAACGGATTCAGATGCGCGATCGGGAGCATCGGGCAATTGCCGAAGCGATTGCGAGCCGGTCGCCGGATGCCGCGGAGCAGAATATGCGCGCCCACTTGAGGCGCGTGCAGCGGGAGATCGCGGATCGTCTGAATCCGGTAGCAACCACCTAGGAATCGGAAGGAAGCGTGTGCAGCGGGCCGCTCATCATGCTGTGCGGCTTGGTGAGCCTATCGTGGGACGGGCTAGCGATGCCGATGGGAAACGGGATCGCAAAATCACTGATTTCAGTGATATGGAGGGATGTAATGGTTCGTTAGAATTCGCGCCAATATTTCACGCGGATTCCGAATGCTGGCCTCGCCAAATTCACCTGCGTCGACATCCCGCATTTCTAACCACAAACAACGGTGAAGTAATGAAAGTGCGGCATTTTGCAGTGGCGGCTTTGGCGTGTTTCCCTATGCTTGCGTCGGCTGCGGATGTGGTGTTCGTCAACCAGTCTTCCTGGGAGATCCACGAAATCTATTTCTCGCCGGCAAAGCAGAAAAGCTGGGGCGAAGACCATCTGGAAGACGAGGTGTTGCAGAAGGGCGACTCCCTTACCCTGACCGGAGTGACCCGGGGGAAGTGGGACGTGCGCGTCGTCGATGAGGATGGCGATCAGTGCGTGCTGGAAGACGTCCGGATCGATGGCGCCGATAAATGGGTGATTACCGATAAGGAATTGCTGGCCTGTCAGGCTGCCAGCTGAGCACGAGGCGGGACCGGCGGCGGCCGCGGGCCGCAGGTGGATTGAACCGCGTTGACAGCCCCGATACGGATGTTCCGGTCGGGGCTTTCTCATGTCGGACGGTTGGCGAGACAGCCGAGACTCGCCTGGCGCGAGCCGCTTAAAATCGTGGCGTCGAATCGATCGCTTGCCAGGATTTCCATGACCGTCAACAGCAGCTTGAAATCCTGGGCCAGGCGGATAAAGCGAGACGGCGTCACCCTCTGGTTCGCGGGCAAGCACCGGCGCACGCCCTGGCACGCGAAGGCGCTGGGGGTGTTCGTCGTGGCTTACGCGCTCAGCCCGATCGACTTGATCCCGGACTTCATCCCGGTCCTGGGCTATCTCGATGACGTATTGCTGCTGCCCTGTCTGATCTGGCTGGCCATCAAGCTGCTGCCGCCCGATGTCCTGGCGGAGTGCCGCGGCCAGGCGGATGACTGGATGCGGAACCAGGGGGCCAAGCCTCGCAGCACTGCGGGGGCCGTCGTGATCGTGGCGCTGTGGGTCGCCTTGGCGGTCGCGGCTGGGTACTGGCTGTGGCCTCGCGGCTAGATGCGTCCGCGGCTCACGGGCGATCGGGTTTTTGCTTCCCGGATCTGAGCGGGAAATGCCGGTGGGAACGCTCTATGCTGGAATATGGCGGAACTTCTTGCCGCTTGCCTGCGGAGTAGCCGATATGACGACCCCCGATCCTCAAGTTCCTCGCTCCGAAGCCGAGTCCCGCAAGATCCGGATGCGGCGCGGACCATGGGCCATGCTGGCGATGTGGCTGGCGGTCATCGCGGTGCTGTTCCTGGTGGGCATCTTCGCGCGCTGGCTCTACTAGCTCGCGGGAACGACGGGCGGGACGGGGCTGCGCAGTTCGCTGCCGCCCCGTCCCGCTGACACGAAACGCCGCTGGGGCTTACTTCCCGCCCGTGTTCGGGTATCCGGGAGGCGGCATGGCGCCGCTGCCTGGCGTGGCGGGCACGTTGTCATTGGCTTCGCGATGTTTACCCGACTTGCCGTTCATGTGCTTGTCCGATCTCGTCTGGTCGCGTTTGTCCAGATTGGGCGGGTTGGTCGGGGTGTTGGGCGTGGCGTTGGGCGCCGGCGCTTGCTGTCCCGGCGGCACGGGCTGGTTGGGGGGGACGGCGGTGCTGTCGTTCGGGGTGTTCGACGGCGAGGTGGGGGTCGCGGACTGCGCGAGTGCCGTGGCCGAAGCCAATCCGGCCGACAGGGCCAGCGCGTAGGTGAGGGCTCGAATCTTCATGAGTACGCTCCTTTGTGGGAATAGCCAGGCCCAACCCGCAAGCGCCATGCCCGCTCGTTTTCCTCGGCGCGCGCCGACGCGTCGGTGCTCATCCGGCATTTTTTACCGTCCGCTGCAATCGCTCGCCGGAGGCGCGTGCGAATTCTTCGGCATGGCGGTTGCTGGAAATTGCTCCGTCTTCAATCCGCGCCGAAGCCCCGAGATCTGCTGGGACAACCTCAGGCAAGCGTGGCATCGTGCGCCGCCAGCGGCAGGAAAGCGCCATGACAGCCTCACCCAAGCGCGCCGGCGCCGACGCCGGCGATATCATCCCTGGCCAGCGGCCCAGGACGCTCAAGGCCTGCCGGCGTTGCGGCCTGTGGCGCAATGCCACCCAGCCCGTTCCGGGCGCGGGTGCGCGCGGCGCCGCCATCATGCTGGTGGGCGAGCAGCCGGGCGACAAAGAGGACCTGGCGGGCCTGCCGTTCGTCGGCCCGGCGGGCGCCTTGCTCGACAAGGTGATGGCCGAGGCTGGAGTGACGCGGGACGAGGTGTACCTGACCAACGCCGTCAAACATTTCAAATGGCAGTTGCGCGGCAAGCGCCGCATGCACAAGTCGCCCGCGCAAGGGGAGATCCAGGCTTGCGCCTATTGGCTGGAAAAGGAACTCGCGGCGGTCCGGCCTCGCGTCATCGTCGCGCTGGGCGCCACCGCGTTGGGCGCCGTTCTGCAGGATCGCGGCCATAAGCTGGCGGCCGCGCTGGGCCAGACGCTGGACCGCGGAGGGATTCCCGTGTTGGCGTCCTATCATCCGTCGTATGCGCTGCGCAACCCCGACGCGCAAGGCCGGCAGGCGGCCTACTCGACCATCGTGGACGCGCTTGCCCGGGCGCGGCGGCTGGCCGCCGGATCCTAGCCGCGCGACGGCGCAGCGCCGTCACCGACGCGCGCGCCTGGCGCCCTCGGGAAAAAATGCCACGCTCTGGAATATTTGCGTCGACGCAAGAGGCTGTCAGCCCGCCGCTTCATCCTCTTCCAGGGTGGACGCGCCGGCTCCTTCGGCGGCGGCGCCGCGGGCCCGGATCACGCTGAACTCGCCCGTGGCTTCCAGGTAGGCTCTTTCCACCTCCGCCAGATTGGCGACGCCCTTGAGGCGCAGCTGCTCCATCAGTTCGCTGCGCGTGATGTGCTCGCGTTTGAGGCCGCTGGCGAGCACGCGGCCGGACCTGATCAGGCAGACCCGTTGGGGTTCGAGCAGCCGGCGCAACGGGGGCACGTAGTAGCTGAGCCTGTCCAGCAGGTAGCTCCACCCTACGATAGTGGCCACGACGATGATTCCGTCGCCCATGGAATAGGAGTCGCCGGACATCGCATTGCCCGCGGCGTCCGCCACCAGCACGAGCACCAGCATGTCGGCCATGCCCAGGGAACCCATGTCGCGCCGGCCTGAAATTCGCAACAGAGCGTACAGCACCCAGTACATGGTCGTGCCGCGGATGATCATTTCGGCGAAACCCGCCTGCAGGGAGAAGATCTCGATGAACTTGTCCATGGAGGCCGTCGAGCAAGTGGCGTGCCGGCCGCGCCGTCGACGCCCCATCGGGAGCGCCGTGGGCATGCCGCTTGCTGGATGGGAGGGGCATCCGATCCACAGAGGGACGTCCGTCATGAAACCCAAAGATCACAAACCCAATCCTTCCAGCGACGATACGCCGCGGGAAACCCAGGCCAGCCACCGCGACCTGCAGAACCGCAGCAAGAAGGAAGGCCACGTCAGCCAGATCGGCACCGGCCAGGACCAGCAAAGCCAGCGCAACCGGGGCGCCGGCGCCCGCAGCAAGAGTTGAAACTGCGCTTTCGGCCGCGTCATGACCCTCGCCGCCATCCCGCGCAACCGCGCGATCTGGGCGATCGGCGACGTGCACGGCTGTGTCCAGTCGCTGGACTCCCTGTTGGCGCGCCCTGAAATCGCAGAGGATCCCGACTGCCGGTTCTGGTTCGTGGGCGACTTGGTCAATCGAGGCAGCAGGTCGGCGGATACGCTGAGGCGCGTCATGGCGCTGGGCGATCGCGCCACCGTAGTCCTTGGAAACCATGATTTTCATGCCCTGGCCATCGCCGCCGGCTGCCAGCGCCCGGGCCGCGAAGATACGCTGGACGATCTGTTCGATGCGCCCGACGTGGAACGCCTGCTGGACTGGCTTCGCCACAGACCACTGATGCATGCGGAAGAAGCGCACGTGCTGGTGCATGCCGGCGTGTTGCCCGCATGGGATATCGCCACAGCGCTGGCCCTGGCAGGGGAGGTCGAAGCCCTGTTGCGCGACGACGGCTGGCGCGATCACATGCGGCTCCTGTGCGGTCGGGCGCCGACGGCATGGGACGCTTCATTGCAAGGGCAGCGCCGGCTGCGGTTCATCGTGGCCGCGCTGACCCGGATGAGGCTATGCACGCGGCGCGGCGCGTTGGCGCCGGCCGCCCGGGCGACGCCGGGCCATTGGCCGCGTGAGACAGTGCCCTGGTTCGACCTTCCCACTGTGGCAGTGCAGCGGCACGCCGTGGTATTCGGCCACTGGGCCGCGCTCGGACTTTTGGTGCGCGGCGACGTGGTCTGCCTGGATACGGGCTGCGTCAGCGGCGGCGCCTTGACTGCCTACCGACTGTCCGACAGGAAGCTCGTGCAGGTCTGCGCGCAGCCCGCTAGTCCGCTGGCGGCAGCGTATGGAGAAAGGCCGCGATATCGCGCGCGTCCTGGCCGCTCAGCCCGAGGTCGGGCATTGCCGATCCAGGCTTGACGCTGCCTGGCTCCCGCAGCCAGCAGTGTGCCGGCGATGTAGGGCCGGTCCGCGATGCCGGCCTGCGGCGAGCGCTCAGGGCGCGGGCACGGCGCTTGCTGCATAGGTCGGCCCGAATCCGAACCGATAAGGAGGATGGAATGGCTGGTACCGACAAGGAAATGGAAGATTGCATAAGCCGCTGCCTGGCCTGCTACCGCAGCTGTCTGCAGGCTGCTTCGCAGCATTGCCTGGAGGCGGGTGGGGAGCATGTCGAGCCCGGGCACTTCCGATTGATGATGGCCTGCGCGGAAATTTGCCGCTCGGCTGCCCACACGATGCTGATCGGCGTGGAACTTCATGATCGGGTTTGCGCCGCCTGCGCGGAAATGTGCCGCGCGTGCGCCGAAAGCTGTTCCCGGCTCGACGGCATGGGCGAGTGCGAAGACGCCTGCACGCGCTGCGCGCAGGCCTGTGAACGAATGGCGTAGCGAAATCGCCGAAACCGCAGTTCAACAGGGGATAGGCCCCGCAGAGGAGAAACGCATGGAGCATCAAACCAATATCGTTGGCGGCCCCAAGGCTTCGGCCACCGGGCCCGGCCCCGAGATCATGGCGGCGGACACGCTGGAGGGCAATGACGTCTACAACGCCGCCGGAGAAGAGCTGGGATCCATCAAGGACATCATGATCGACGTGCCCCGCGGCCGGGTCGCCTACGCGGTGCTGTCGCGTGGCGGCATCCTGGGCATGGGGGACAAGTTGTTCGCCATTCCATGGGCCGCGCTGACCCTGGATACCGACCGCAAGTGCTTCGTCCTCAACGTGGACAAGGAAGTCCTGAAGAACGCGCCCGGCTTCGACAAGGACAACTGGCCCCGGATGGCGGACGAAACCTGGGCCCGGGACCTGCATAAGTATTACAACCAGGATCCCTACTGGTAACGCGCAATGCTGGCGCGGCAGGAGGCTGCGGCCGCGCCAGTTCCGCGCTCACCGGCTTTCGCGCCCATGCGCGGACCCGGCCTCCGACTTTCCCGGAACCTCGCTTTCCGGGCACCCCTTCCCCCGCTCCCGCGCCGGCCGGCCGGCTCTTCGCCATGCATGGTCATTCTGGTTTCGATTTCTTCCCGGCGGCGCGAGCGCGCGGCTCCGCGGGCCGTGGCGTGGCCAGACGCGCTGCCCCAAGGCAGCCGCGGCACACGCCCGCGCTCAATGGCTTTTCCTTCGAGATCCCCGCCGAATTGGAGGCGCGGGCCCGCGCCAGACTCGCGCAGGCGGACCGCGATACGTGGATGGCGCGCCTGTGGCGGCGCGACGCCACGCTGTGGACCGGGGCGGACGAAGACCGCTGGCTGGGCTGGTTGCGGCCGGAGCGGGCATCCCGGGATCTCGGGCGCATGGCCGCCCTCTGCCGCCGGCTGTGCGTGGCCGGTTTTTCGGACGCCGTCGTGTTGGGAATGGGAGGCGCCAGTCTCGGCGCCGACGTGTTGGCCCACATCCTGGGCAGCGACGGCGGCGGGCTGCGGCTGCACGTGCTGGATACCACGGATGCGGCCCAGGTGCTTGCGCTGTGCTCCCGCGTCGACATGGCGCGATGCCTGTTCATCGTGGCAAGCAAGTCGGGTTCGACGCTGGAGTCGAACATGCTCGCCTCCTATTTTCACGAGCGGCTGAGCCTGCGGCTGGGGCGCCAGGAGGCGGGCCGGCGGTTCGTTGCCATCACCGATCCCGGTTCTTCCCTCTGCGCTCGCGCGCGGGACGAAGGTTATGCGGCGGTCTTCGAGGGAGAGCCTTCCGTGGGCGGCCGCAATTCCGTGTTGTCTCCGTTCGGACTGGTCGTGCTGGCGCTGCTGGGCCATGACCCGGCGACCTTCCTGCGCGACACACGCCCGATGCTGCGGGCCTGCGCGCCGCGAACGCCGGGGCGCGCGAACCCCGGCCTGATGCTGGGCGTGCTGCTGGGAGAGGCGGCGCTGGCTGGCCAGGACAAGCTCACTTTCCTGGCCGATCCCGGCCTGGAATGCCTGGGGGGCTGGCTGGAACAATTATTGGCGGAGTCCACGGGCAAGGATGGGCGGGGAATCGTCCCGGTCGACCATGAACCGCTGGGGGCGCCTGCGGACTACGGGCGCGACCGCGTCTTCGTCCATCTGGCCCACGGCGACGCGCCCTGCATCGAACTGGACGGCCATGCCCAGCGCCTGGCGGCGGCGGGATTCCCGGTGCTGCGTTGCGAACTGCCCTCCGCCCGCCTGCTGGGACAGGAGTTCTTCCGCTGGGAGGTGGCCACCGCGGTCGCGGCGGCGATCCTGCGAGTCAACCCGTTCGACCAGCCCGACGTGGAGGCGAGCAAGGCGCGCACCCGCGCCCTGGCGTTGCGCCACGAGGCGGGCCAGGCCACTTTGGACGAGAGACCCCTATTGGTCGAGGGCGCGCTCGCCTTTCACGGGGACGCGCCGGGCGCCGAGTCGGCGGCGGGGCTGCTCGCCGCGCACTTTGGCGCGCTCGAAGCCGGCGGCTACGCCGCGCTGCTCGCGTACATGCCCCGCGACCCGGAACACGAGGCCTGGCTTGCGTCGCAGCGGCGCAGCCTCCGGCAGGCCACCGGCGCGGCGACGGTGGGCGGGTTCGGCCCCCGTTACCTGCATTCCAGCGGGCAGTTGCACAAGGGCGGACCAGCGGGCGGCCGGTATCTGTTCATCACCGCGGACGCGCCGGTCGAGTTGGAGGCGCCGGGGCACCGTCTGGGCTTTGCCGCCATCCAGCGCGCGCAGGCGCTGGGCGATATGGAAGAGCTCGTATCGCGGGGCCGCGCCTGCCTGCGCGTCCACATTTCCGGTTCCCTCGAATCCGGCCTGGCGCAATTGGCCGCCGCGTTGCGGCGGGCCTTGCCCGTGACCGGGCTGGGTTAGTGTTGACAGGCCCTAAGCGCCCGGATCGCCCAATCCGTGGTACTTCCTGCCTATTTCCATCGTGGCCTGGTAGAAGCCGGCCTTGCTGCCGCAGTCATATCGAGTGCCCTCGTACTCGTAGCCGAAGACCTTGTTTTCCCGCAGCAGGGCGGCGATGGCGTCGGTCAGCTGGATTTCGCCGCCGACGCCCGGCTCCGTCCGGCGCAGGCAATCGAAGATGCTGGGATCGAGGATGTACCGTCCCACCACCGCCATGTCCGAAGGCGCGTCGGCGGGGTCGGGTTTCTCCACCATCCCGGTCAGCTTGAGCACCCCCCGCGACTGCTGCGTTCCCGACACCATGCCGTACTGGCGTGTGTGGGCCCGGGAAATTCTCTGCAGCGCGAGCACGCTTCCGCCGAACTCCCTCGCCACCTTCGCCATTTCGCCGATGACGGGCGTGGGCGCATCGATCATGTCGTCCGCCAGTAATACGGCGAAGGGCTCGTTGCCCACGATGGGCGCCGCGCATAGCACGGCATGGCCCAGCCCCAACGCGGCGGGCTGGCGCGTGTAGACGCAATTGACATGGGATGGCAGGACGTTGCGCACGCAATCCAATAGCGCAACTTTGTTCTTCGCTTCCAGATCCAGTTCCAGCTCGGGAACCCGATCGAAGTGGTCTTCTATCGCGCGCTTGTTCCGGCCCGTGACGAAGACCAGTTCGGTGAAGCCGGCCGCCACGGCTTCTTCCACGGCGTACTGGATCAGCGGCTTGTCTACGACGGGAAGCATTTCCTTGGGCATCGCCTTGGTGGCGGGAAGAAAGCGGGTCCCGAGGCCGGCTACCGGGAAAACGGCAATGCGTATGTGCTTCATTTGAATCCCTTGGACGCTATGGTGCCGGGGGTATCGCAAATGCCGTGCCCGGGCGCGCGGGGGCGGGAGAGCCGGGTTCGCGAGACGACGGCGCAGCCACGTGGACGACGCGCTCCGGCAGCGCCAGGGCGATGCCCCGGGCATCCAGTTCGCGCATGACGCCGAGGTTGATCTCCTGCTGTATGTCCATGTAGCGGTTGTAGTCGGCCGTCATGACGTAGTAGACGGCCTCGTACTCCAGTGCGTTTTCACCGAACCGGGCCAGGTGCGCGCGGTCGTACCGCGTTTCGGGCTGGCGTTCGATCTGCCCGCGTATGAGTCCCGGCACGGCGGCCGCCTCGTCCACAGCCGTCATGTAGGTGATGCGCACGGTAAAGACGATGCGCCGCTGCTGCATGCGTTTGTAATTCTGGATCGTCTGTTTAAGCAGCTCCGTGTTCGAGCAGACGATCTGCTCGCCGCCCAGGCTGCGGATACGCGTGGTCTTCAGGCCCACGTGTTCGATGCTGCCGGCTACCTGGCCGAATACGATGAAGTCCCCCGCCTCGAAGGGCTTGTCCAGCCCGATCGAGATCGAGGCGAACAGATCGCTCAGGATGGTCTGCACCGCCAGCGCCACCGCGACGCCGCCAATGCCCAGGCTGGCGACCAGCGCGGTGATGTTCACGCCCAGGTTGTCCAGCATGGCGAGCAGGGCGATGACCGCGACCAGCGTGCGCAGCAGGAAGCGGAACAGGGTGGCCGTGACCGTGCTGGCCTGCCCGCGCGCGGCCAGCGCATGGGCCAGGCCCACGTCCAGCGCGCGGTCGAACCACAACGCTAGTTGCAGCGTCACCAGGACGAACCAGAGATGCTGGGCGTTGCGCCCGCTCCAGGGCAGCGGCGCCCCGACGATCTCGGCGCCGATCAGCAAAGAGAGGATGAGCAGCAGAACGCTGTTCGTGCGCCGCAGGACTTCCGACAGCGAGCGCGCCAGCGGGTGGCCCGGCATCTCGGCGCGCCGTTGCAGGCGCGTGCGCGCGATGCGCAGCGCGGCGCTCAGGGCGAAAAACAGGACGGCGCCCGCCGTGAGCGCGAACGCCCACAGCAAAAGCGGATGTTCCGGTATGACCGGAATGCCGGAAAGCCAGTCGATGTGCATGCCGCCTCCTTGGGCCGAAACCGCGGGGCGCAGCAAATGGCATGCCGCGGCAGGCCCGCAGCGGCGCGCCGTTGCGCAGGAGAACCCGCCGGGAACGACGCTTGCTGATCCTGTCTACCGCTGTCTACCCCAGCCTATTCGGAGAGTCGTCATGGACAAGTTCGAAAGCTACTCGGCCGCAGAGTCTTCCGTCAATTTGAGCGAGGGCGAACTCAGGGCGCAACGCACGCTGGAGGCCGCGCGGCGTTTGATGGACCCCGATGCTGGGCCGTCGGCTGCGCCGGTTTCGTCGATCGAGGCGGAACTGAAGCGGTATGTAAAGCAGGCTTACCGCCGGCACTCCTACGAGTATTGAGAGTCTAGGGCGGAGGCTCGTCCCAGACGGACGCGCGCCGGTACTGTTCGGCGCGCGCCAGCGTCCGGTAGAAATCCGCGCCCGCCTGGATCAGCCTTTCCATCTCCTCGCGTTGGAGCTTGGGTTCGAGCGTCGCCAGGCATTCCGCGTAGTTGGCCAGCACTTCCGGCCAGTCATGGAAGCTTCGGTCGACCGCCGGCGTGGCGATCATTTGTGCGAGTAGTTCCTCACGATCCATATGCGTGTCCCGCAGCCAATCCGTTGTTCTCGACACGCCTGCAGTTTGCGTGTCAGTCCCTCTCCGTGATCCCGCCCGTGGGGCGGGCCTTCACTACTTTTTCGCCGCGTCGGCGCGTTGTTGCAGGCCTTGCGCCATCTGCAGATGCTGCTGCAGGACCGGCAAGGTCTGTATGGCGAATTGCTTAATGTCGGGATCCTTCACGTCGTTCGAAGCCTTCTCGAAGAGCTTCACCGCGTCCTCGTGCGCGGAGACGCCGATTTCGTCGATATAGGCCTTGTCGAAGCTGTCGTCGCGCAGGCCCAGCGCCTTCAGCTTGGCTTGCTGCACCAGGGAGGGCTCGGTGGGCGCGTCGTACCCTTTGCTTTTCGCGAGCGACGCCAGCTGTTCGCCGGCCTTGCCGTGGTCGTCGATGATCTTCTGCGCAAATGCCTTCACGTCCGGATTCCGGGCCTTTTCGAGGGCCAGTTTGCTGCCCGCGATTTCCATGTGGCCGGCCTGGGCGGCGTTTTCCACGAAGTCGTGGTCGGCGCTGTCGAGCTTGGCCTGCGCGGAGGTCGGGGGCGCGGCGGGCGGCGTCTGCGCCAGGGCCGCGGGGGCCGCGGCCAGGGTCATCGAGGCGAATAGGGTTGCGGTCAGGTGACGGGTTTTCATGGGAAACCTCCAGAGTGGGCGCGGGGCGCCGTTGAAAGCCGGGTGCTCGGTTCCTCCAGCAATCGGTGTTCCCGGCCCCGGCCCGGCTCAACGGCCCAGCCGGCTGCCCGCCAATTCGGCGTAGTACTCGGCCAGGCGGATCAGGGCGTACCGGGCGCTGGCTTGGCGTATGCCGTTCCTGCTGCCGGCGAAGCGTCGGGTCTCGCAGTAGACGGTAGGCGCCGCATCGGCCTGGCCGGCCTTGAACACCCAGGCGAAGCACTGTGTGCCGGCCGGAATGTCGCTGTCGACGGCGTCCGTGACCCCGGTGTTCGACACCGCCACGAGGGCGGGGCTTTTCAACGAGGCACCCAGCGCCATTTCCCGGGCCACCGCCACGCTGGTGAGGTTGTGCCGCGCCAGTGTGCGCGCCGAAACGCCCAGACAACGGGCCTTCGAGGCGGGCGAATAGACTACGTAGGCGCAGTCGAGCAGCGAGCCCGCTCCCGGCACGTCGGCCAGGGTGGCGGCGATCAGGCCGGCCGTGCACGATTCCGCGGTGACCAGGGTCAACGCGTGCTCGTGCATGAAGGCGGCGACCCGCTCGATGGCGTCCATGGCGGGCCTAGCCGCCGTTGCGCACCGGGTCGGGTCGCCTGCGCGACACGCCGGCGTGGTCCGCGTCGGTGACGTGGTCGGGGCCGATGTCCGCACCCTCGGGGTCGCGATCGCGCGGATTGACGCTCTCTCGGTCGCCGGTTCCTTGCGCGTCGCTGTCGGTATGGGCCTGGTCGGGCGGGAGGTCGCTGGCCGAGTCCGAGGAGTCGCTGGGGCCCAGGTCGGGCCGGCTGGATTCGTCTATCCCGGGGTCGGGCGGGGAAGCGTCGGGCGTTCGGGGCATGATGGGTCTCCGGAAAGACTGCGCGGGCAGTGATGACACCCCCTCGCGCAGCAAGCGCCGTGCCACACTCCGCCCGGCATCCGGCGGGTCCTTCCCGGGGCCGGGCAGTGAGCGGTTCAGGAGAGCGACAAAACCCGCCGTTGCGGGTTTTGTCCGGACGGCTCTCGCCGCGGGCCTGTCGCCCGTATCGTCATTCGATCCCGTACTTTCCGGGGGCGATGACGCCGTTGGGATCCAGGGCAGCCTTGATGGATGCGCAGGCGCGCACCACTTCCGGCATGCGCTGGGCCTGGTGGAAGCCGTGGTACATCGTCGGTGCGCGGCCCACGAAGATGCCGCGCGCGGCGAAGAGCTGCCCCAGCGCCCGGTAGCAGGCGTCGGCGCGGGCGGTTTCGCCGGCGTCTTCGCGGTTGTAGATGATGGCGTGGATGGCGCGCGCGAACCGCGCGCCGCAGACGTTGGACAGCAGGTATTCCAGCCCGTGGTCCTGGCAGATGCGGCGGGCCTCGGCCTGCAGGGCGTTGACCGTCTCGCCCACCACGGGCGAGCCCGCCGACAGCCAGATCGCGCCGCCGCCCGGACGCCAGCCCAGCATTTTCAGTTCGCTGTCGGTCGGCACGCCGGTGTTGGAGTTGATGGCGATATGCAAGGGGCCGATGTCCTCGGCTTCCTCCAGCGGAATCTGGTGTCCTTTGCCCGAGGCCAGGAAGTGTTGGGCGATGCGTTCGATCTGCGGCTGCACGGCCGCGCGGCTGGCGCCGTACACCGCGCCCGAGACGGTCCACGATCCCAGTCCGTACTGGCGCCGCAGCGCGGCCCGGCCTTCGTCGGATAGCGGGCGGGCGCCGCCGCTGGCGGCGTATTCGGGATTCGTCGCGGCCGAGGACAGCAGGTACAGATCGTTGGTGGCGCGTATCAGCGTCGGCACGAAATTGCTCAGCTTCAGCGGGCGGATGCGTTCAACGATCTCGCCCAGGTCTTCATCGTCCGGGAAGGTGAAGAAGAAGGGCTCGATGTGGGGCGGCCGGGGCATGAGCCACATGCCCACGCGGGTGACGATGCCGAAGTTGGACTGCGAGAACAGGCCGTCCAGCGTCGGGCCGAAGCTGTATTTGGAGACGTGCCAGTTGGGGTGGGAATCGCCGGCCAGGCTGCCGTCGCCCGTGCGGATTACGTCGCCGTTGCCCAGCACGATTTCCATGCCGCAACTCATGCCGAAGTGATCGGCATACGCGCCGCTGCCGCCGCCTTTGTCCAGGGCGTTGGCGAGAATGCTGCCCTGCGAGGGCCCCGCCGTCGGCGAGATCATGAGCTTGCTTTCCCGGCGCTGCAGTTCGTCGTGCATGGCGCGAAAGCTCACGCCGGGCTCCAGCACGCAATAGCCCAGCGTTTCGTTCACCTCCAGGATGCGGTTCATGCGTCGCCCCAGGTCCACCACCACCTGGCCGGCGCGAATGGGCGAGCGCGTGCCCAGGCCGATGTTCTGGCCGTTGCTGATGGGATAGAGCTGGACGCGGTAGCGGTTGGCCAGGCGCACCAGCGTCTGCACCGCCGCGGTCGAGTCCGGATAGGCGACTGCGCCGGGCCGCTGGTCCGGGCTGGGCAGGGTATGTTCGCCGTAGCGTCCGAGGACGTCGTCGCCGAGCGTGATGGCATCCGCGCCAAGTTCGGCCGCGACGGCATGCGCGAAATCTACGATAGGGTCATTGGAAGGCATTCGTCGTTCACCACAGAAGATCGCCGCTGCCGGCGGTTGTCGGAACCGGCGGGGCCGCCGGGGGTTGATCGTCGGCCGCTGCCCGAGGCGGCGCGGGCCGGAAGTGTTCCAGGCCGCGCGGGGGCGGGCCGCCCGTGGCCCAGTCCAGCAACTGGACCGTGTGCGCCACGGGCACGGGAGTGAAGCGCGACATCTGCACCAGGCATCCCATATTGCCCGCCGCGATGACGTCGGGCTGGCCGGCCGAGGCATGGGCGGCCTTGCGCTGCCCGAGCCGGTTCGCGATGGCGGGTTCCAGGATGTTGTAGGTGCCGGCCGAGCCGCAGCACAGGTGGGATTCGGCGATGTCGCGTACGTCCAGGCCCAGCTTGCCCAGGGCGCGGCGCGGCGGCCGCTCCAGCTTCAGGCCGTGCTTGAGCGAACAGGCATCGTGATAGGACACCGCCAGGCCTTGCGCGGCGCCGCTGGCCGACAGCGGCAGCCCCGCGGCGATCTGCGTGATGTCGGTGACGGCGTCCACGACCCGCTTCACGTGCGCCGACAGGTCGGGGCGGTCGGACAGCAGTTCCTCGTAGCGCTTGATGACCGAGCCGCAGCCGGACGTGGTGCTGACGATGGCATCGATATGCCCGGCCTCCAGGGCCGCCGACCAGCTGCGCACGGCCTGTGCCATATGTTTGACGGCGGCTTCGCGCCGGCCCATGTGCAGTTCGAGGGCGCCGCAGCATTGCACGCCGGGCACCGGCACGACCGCGACGCCGCCGCGGGCCAGTAGCCGCAGGGCCGAG
>NZ_BCTQ01000069.1 GCF_001571365.1 Achromobacter denitrificans NBRC 15125
GCGCCGCCTCCCGGGGCCGATGCGCAACTGCACGGGCCGCCGGCGCCGCCGCCGCCCGAAGTGCGCGACGACGAGCGCGAGGACCAGCGCGCGCGCGAGCATGAAGAGCACATGCGGCGCTACAAGCCCGAGCCGGACGATATCCGCCGCGACCTGCGGGTGCTGGTGCAGCAGCTCAACGAGCGCTTGAACGACGGCACGCGCGTGGCGCTGTCGCGCGGCCCCACTCCGGAAATCTTCATTTCGCTGGCCCCCAACTCGGCCAGCGAGGACGTGCCGCGCCTGCGCGAATGGCTGGTCATCCCGCTGGATCGCCTGGATCCGCCGGTGGCCACGCCCTTCATCGCCGCCTGGCTGGGCGGGCTGGGGCTGCTATTGTTGCTGGCCGTGGGCTTCTCCTGGCACATCACGCGCCCGATCACCCGCCTGGCCGACGCCGCCGACCGGCTGGCGGCGGGGCAGCCGCAGCGCGTCGAACCGTCGGGCCCGCACGAAACCCGGGTGCTGGGCGAGCGCTTCAACGCCATGCTGGACGCGCTGTCCGAGTCCGACTCGGTGCGCCGCACCCTGTTGTCCGGCCTGCCGCACGACCTGAAGGGGCCGCTGTCGCGGATGTGGCTGCGCATCGAGCTGGCCGACGACTCCAAGCTGAAAGAGGGCCTGCGGGCCGACCTGCAGGACATGCAGCACATGGTCGACCAGTTCATCGGCTTCGTGCGCGGAACCGATCCGGCCGCCTACCGCTACTCCTCCATGGTCCTGGGCGACTGGCTGACCGAGCGCGTGGGCGCCTGGCATGGCGCCGGCACCGACATCCACCTGCGGATCGCCGACGACGAGGCGGCCCTGGTGGTACAGGCCGATGCCGTGGCGCTGGGCCGCCTGCTGGACAACCTGATCGGCAATGCCCTGAACCACGGCGCGCCGCCGGTCGACGTGGCGCTGCGCCGGGAAGGGCGCTACGCGGTGCTGGACGTGGCCGACCATGGCCCGGGCATCGTGCCGGAGCGCCGCCAGGAGGCCTTGCGCCCCTTCAGCCGGCTGGACGACGCGCGCACGCGCACCGGCAGCGTCGGGCTGGGTCTGGCCCTGGCCGAGGCCATCGCGCGCGCCCACGGCGGATCGCTGGAACTGAGCGAGGCCGAGTCCGGCGGGCTGTGCGTGCGGGTCAGGCTGCCGCTGTCCGAGACGGCCTAGGGCCGGTTCATACGGTACGATGCATCTTGCTTCGTCCTTTGCCGTTTCCGCACCATGGCCATCCAGTCCGACTCGCTTTCTTCCCGTCCCGACGCCCCCCGTATCGTGGCGCCGCAGCCGGTGTCTCCCAGTGAGGAGTCGATCGAACGCGCCCTGCGGCCCAAGGCGCTGGATGAATACGTGGGGCAGCAGCGCGCCCGCGAACAACTCGAAATCTTCATCGCCGCCGCCAGGAAGCGCGGCGAGGCGTTGGACCACGTGCTGCTGTTCGGCCCCCCGGGCCTGGGCAAGACCACGCTGGCCCACATCATCGCGCACGAAATGGGCGTGCAGCTGCGCCAGACGTCCGGCCCGGTGCTGGAGCGCCCCGGCGACCTGGCCGCGCTCCTGACCAACCTCGAAAAGAACGATGTCCTGTTCATCGACGAGATCCACCGCCTGTCGCCCGTGGTCGAGGAAATCCTCTATCCGGCGCTGGAAGATTTCCAGATCGACATCCTGATCGGCGAGGGGCCCGCCGCGCGCAGCGTGAAGCTGGACCTGCAGCCTTTTACCCTGGTGGGCGCCACCACGCGCGCCGGCATGCTGACCAATCCGCTGCGCGACCGCTTCGGCATCGTGTCGCGGCTGGAGTTCTACAACGCCACCGACCTGGGCCGCATCGTGACGCGCAGCGCCGGCCTGCTGAATGCCGGCATTACGCCGGACGGCGCGGCCGAGGTGGCGCGCCGCGCCCGGGGCACGCCCCGCATCGCCAACCGGCTGCTGCGGCGCGTGCGCGACTACGCCGAGGTCAAGGCGGGCGGCACCATCGACGCGGACGTCGCCGGCCGCGCGCTGGCCATGCTCGAAGTGGACCCGCAGGGCCTGGACCTGATGGACCGCAAGCTGCTCGAAGCCATCGTCCACAAGTTCGACGGCGGGCCGGTGGGCGTGGACAGCCTGGCGGCGGCCATCGGCGAAGAGCGCGACACGATCGAAGACGTCATCGAACCCTATCTGATCCAGCACGGCTACCTGCAGCGCACGCCGCGCGGCCGCACCGCCACGCTGACCACCTGGCGGCACCTGGGGCTGGCCCCTCCCGCTGGCACGGCCAGCGGGTCGGGCGACCTGTTCGGCAAATAGGCGCGCCCGGCGCCCGCGGGCGCGCGGCGGGTTTATCATCCTGGAGTTCCGATTCCCTTTCGCGACCCAAGGACCGAAATCCCATGCAGCCCGAATTGCCCACTTACGACGATGTCGCCCGCGCCAGCGAGCGCCTGGCCGGCAACGCGCACCGCACGCCCGTCTTGACCTCGGCCACCGCCGACGCGATCAGCGGCGCCTCGGTGTTCTTCAAGTGCGAGAACTTCCAGCGCATGGGCGCCTTCAAGTTCCGCGGCGGATACAACGCCATCGCGCGCCTGACGCCCGAGCAGCGGGCCGCCGGCGTCGTGACCTTCTCCTCGGGCAACCATGCGCAAGCCATCGCGCTGGCCTCCCGGCTGCAGGGCGTGCAGGCCACCATCATCATGCCGCTGGACGCGCCCGCGGCCAAGCGCGCCGCCACCGAAGGCTACGGCGGCAAGATCGTCACCTACGACCGCTACACCGAGGACCGCGAGGCCATCGCCCGCCGCATCCAGGCGGAGACGGGCGCCACGCTGATCCCGCCCTACGACCACGAGGACGTGATCGCCGGCCAGGGCACCGCCGCCAAGGAGCTGTTCGAGGAAGTGGGCGAGCTGGACTACCTGTTCGTCTGCCTGGGCGGCGGCGGCCTGTTGGCGGGGTCGGCCCTGTCCGCGTTTGCCCTCAGCCCGCGCTGCCTGGTCTACGGGGTCGAGCCCGAGGCCGGCAACGACGGCCAGCAATCCCTGCGTAAGGGTGAAATCGTCCGAATTCCGGCCCCCAAGACCCTGGCCGACGGCGCCGCCACCACGCATCTCGGCAATCTCACTTTCCCGCTGATCCAGAAGCATGTGCGCGACATCGTCACGGTGACGGATGATCAATTGATCTCCACCATGAAGTTCTTCGCCGAACGCATGAAGATGGTAGTGGAGCCCACCGGTTGCCTGGGCGCGTCCGCCGTGATGCAGAGCGTGGTGCCGGTGCGCGGCGCCCGTGTCGGCGTCATCATCAGCGGCGGCAACGTCGACCTTCCGGCCTACGCCAAGCTGCTGGCCGCCTGACGGCCCCTCGGCAGCCCGCTGGCGGGGCCGCCGATACGCGCTTGCGGTTGGGGCCGGTGCAGGGCAGAATCGGGGCTGAATCCTGACGAACAGGGGCTGCGACATGCGTATCCTTGTCATCGGCGGCACCGGTTTCATCGGCCGTCACCTGGTAGCGCGGCTCGCCGCGGACCCGCATCAGATCATCGTGCCCACGCGCCTGTTCAGCCGTGGGCGCGATCTGCAGATCCTCCCCACCGTCACCCTGCTCGAACGCGACGTGCACGACGACGCCACGCTGGACAGCCTGGCGCAGGGCTGCGACGCCGTCGTTAACCTGGTGGGCATCCTGCACGGAAATGCCGGCCGGCCCTACGGCGCGGATTTCGCACGGGCCCACGTGCTTCTGCCGCAGCGCATCGCGCAGGCCTGCCGCCGGCAGGGGGTGCCGCGCCTGCTGCACATCAGCGCGCTCGGCGCGGATTCCAACGGCGACAGCATGTACCAGCGCTCCAAGGGCGACGGCGAAGCCGCCATCAAGAAGGAATTCGCCGATTGGGGCGAGGGCGGCTGGACGATCTTTCGCCCGTCCGTGGTCTTCGGCCCGGACGATCAGTTCACGAATCTGTTCGCGCGGCTCGCCCGCTGGCTGCCCGTGCTGCCGCTGGCGGGCGCGCATGCGCGCATGCAGCCGGTATACGTGGGCGACGTGGTGGCCGCCCTCGTCTCGGCGCTGGGCAATACGCATACCTGCGGCAAGACCTACGAACTGGGCGGGCCGCAGGTCTACACGCTGGGCGAGATCGCGCGCCTGTGCGCCGCCTGGAGCGGCCATCCCAGGCCGGTGGTCAATATGCCGATGGGCGTGGGCCGCATGCAGGCACGGCTGTTCGAATGCCTGCCGGGCAAGCCGCTGATGTCGCGCGACAACCTGGATTCCCTGCGCCGCGATAACGTCTGCACGGGGCCGATCGCCCCCGAGCTGCACGTGGTGCCGACCGGCCTGGAGGCCGTCGCGCCGAGCTACCTGTAATCAGCGCACCAGCGCTTTCAGCGCCTGCTTGATGCCGTCGGACACGCCCACGCCTTCGGGCAGCGTCTTCAGGGCCGACAGCGATTCCTTCTCGGAGTAGCCGAGCGCCAGCAGCGCGTTCAGGATGTCGGACTGGTTGTCGGGCGTGGCATGCGCGGCGGCGCCGATATCCGCGCCCAGCTTGCCGCGCATTTCGAGCAGCAGGCGTTCCGCGGTTTTCTTGCCGATGCCGGGCACGCGGGTCAGGCGGCCCGATTCCTGCAGCGTGATGGCCTGCGCCAGATCCGCCACCGACAGCCCCGACAGGACCGACAGCGCGGTCCGCGCGCCGATGCCGCTGACCTTGATCAGTTGGCGGAACGCGTTGCGCTCGCCGGCCGTGGCGAAGCCGTACAGGATATGGGCGTCCTCGCGCACCGTCAGGTGCGTGTAGAGCGTGACGCGAGCGCCGGTGTCCGGCAGCGAATACAGTGTGCTCATGGGCACGTCGATGTCATAACCCAGACCGCCCACGTCCACGCAGATGGTGGGCGGGAGTTTCTCGATCAGGGTTCCGGTGATGCGTCCGATCATGGTGATGGCAGGCCTGGCAATGGTGAGGCCGCGGGATTCGCGGCGGATGCGGGGATTCTATACGCGGGGCGCGCCGGGCCGGAAGGCTCAGCCGATCAGGCGGCCGTTGCGGATGCGGGTCTTGCCGCTCATGCGCAGGGTGGTGCCCAGGCGTTCGAGCTTTTCCTGCATGGGCCCGGCGTGGGCGTGGCAGATCGCGCAGGCCAGCGCGTCGGCCGAGTCGGGCGAAGGCGCGCCGTCCAGCGCCAGCAGGTGCTGCACCATCATCTGCACCTGTTCCTTGGCGGCGCGGCCGGTGCCCACCACGGCCTTCTTGATCTGCAGCGCGGTGTACTCATGCACGGTCAGCGAGCTGTCGGCCAGCGCGCACAGCGCGGCGCCGCGGGCCTGGCCCAGGAGCAGCGTGGAGGCCGGATTGGTATTCAGGAAGATGATTTCCAGCGCGGCCACGTCGGGCTGCGTGTCGCGCGCGACTTCGCGCAGGTTGTCCAGGATGACCTTGAGGCGCTCGGACAGGGTCAGCGCCGGCGGGACCACAATGGTCCCGCTGGCGACGTAGCGCAGCCGCGGGCCGTCGACATCGATCACACCGAAGCCGGTGCGGCGCAAGCCGGGATCGATGCCGAGGACGCGCATCAGTGGCGGAAGTGGCGGGTGCCGGTCAGCACCATGGCGATGCCGTGCTCGTCGGCCGCCGCGATGACTTCATCGTCGCGCACGCTGCCGCCGGGCTGGATCACGCAGGTCGCGCCCGCCGCCACCACCACGTCCAGGCCGTCGCGGAACGGGAAGAAGGCGTCGGAGGCCACGGCCGAGCCCTTCAGGGTCAGGCCGGCGTTCTCCGCCTTGATGGACGCGATGCGGGCCGAGTCGATGCGGCTCATCTGGCCGGCGCCCACGCCCAGGGTCATGCCGCCGCCCACGAACACGATGGCGTTGGACTTGACGTACTTGGCGACTTTCCAGGCGAAGGTCAGGTCGTTCATTTCCGCTTCGGTGGGTTGGCGCTTGCTGACCACCTTCAGGGCATCGCGCGGGACGTTGTAGGCGTCCGGGCTCTGCACCAGCCAGCCGCCGCCCACGCGCTTGATGTCGAAGGCGTTCTGGCCCGTGCCCATGGGCACTTCGAGCACGCGCACGTTCTTCTTGGCGGCCAGGATGGCCAGCGCGGCGCCGTCATAGGCGGGCGCCAGCAGCACTTCCAGGAACTGCGAGCTCACGGCTTCGGCCGTTGCGGCATCCACCGGACGGTTGAAGGCGATGATGCCGCCGAAGGCCGAGGTCGGGTCGGTCTTGAAGGCCTGCTGGTAGGCGCCCAGCGTGTCGGCCGCGACCGCCACGCCGCAGGGATTGGCGTGCTTGACGATGACGCAGGCGGGCGCCTCGAAGCTGCGCGCGCATTCCCAGGCGGCGTCGGCGTCCGCGATGTTGTTGTAGGACAGTTCCTTGCCTTGCAGCTGGCGGTAGTTGCCCAGCAGGCCGGCCGGACGCTGCGCGTCCACGTAGAAGGCGGCGGTCTGGTGGGGGTTCTCGCCGTAGCGCAGCGCCTGTTCCTGCTTGACCTGCACGGTCAGCGTGCCCGGCCATTCGTTGCGGGCAGGCACGGCGTCCTGTTTGGGCTCGGCGTCGGCCAGGCTGGTCAGGTAGGCGGCGATGGCGCCGTCATAAGACGCCGTGTGGGCATAGACCTTCGCGGCCAGCGCCAGGCGCAGGCCGTAGGAGACGCCGCCCTTGTCCATTTCCGACAGCACGCGCGAGTAGTCGACGGGATCGATCACGACCGTCACGCCGCCGGCTTCGGTGCCGTGGTTCTTGGCCGCCGCGCGCAGCATGGCCGGGCCGCCGATGTCGATGTTCTCGACGGCGTCGGCGAAGGTGCAGTCCGGCTTGGCCACGGTTTCGCGGAACGGATACAGATTGACCACCAGCATGTCGATGCGATCAATGCCTGCCGCCTTGATCGTCTCCATGTGCTCGGCGCTGTCGCGGCGGGCCAGGAGGCCGCCGTGGATCTTCGGGTGCAGCGTCTTGACGCGGCCGTCCAGGATCTCGGGCGAGCCGGTGTGGGCGGCCACTTCGGTGACGGTCAGGCCGGAGTCGGCCAGCAACTTGGCGGTGCCGCCGGTCGACAGCAGGCGCACGCCGCGCGCGGCCAGGGCGCGGGCAAATTCAACGATGCCGGTCTTGTCGGACACCGAAAGCAGGGCGGTTTCGATTTTCATGGTGAGGGACGGGAGTGGGGCGGTTGCGCCTTTCTCGCTCTGGTCAGGATGGGAAATCTGGAGGGGCGGGCGGCGCCTCGCGGCGGCCGTCCGCGCGGGAAAACTATACCTGGATATTGTGCGCCAGCAGCTTCTTGCGCAGGGTGTTGCGAGTGATGCCCAGCATTTCGGATGCGCGCGACTGGTTGCCGCCGGATCGCTCCAGCGCCACTTCGAGCACCGGGCGTTCCACGCAACGCATCACCATGTCCCACATGTCGTGGGGCTCGGATTCGCCCAAGTCTTCGAAATAGCGCTCCAGGCTGGCGCGCACGCATTCTTCCAGGACATCTTTCTTGCTCATTTGAGTACAGATATTTTTATGTTGGTGTTGAGGCGGTCATGCCGCCAGCAGGGCTTCTGCGACCGGCGCCGGATGAGGACCGCCGTCGCGCGAGATGATGTCGAACCAGTCCGACACGGCCCGCCACTGGTCTCGGGTATTGTCGATCAGATTCATGTGGGCGCAGAACGAGTCCGCGCCCGGCAGGCCGTCCAGGTACCAGCCGATGTGCTTGCGCGCCGTGCGTACGCCGGTGTGCTCGCCGTAGAACCGGTAATGGTCGTCGAGATGTTCGAGCAGCAGCTCGCGCATTTCCCCGTAAGAGGGAGGGGCCAGTGTTTCGCCCGTGCGCAGGTAGTGGTCGATCTCGCGGAAAATCCAGGGACGGCCTTGGGCCGCCCGGCCGATCATGACCGCGTCGGCGCCAGTGTAATCCAGGACGCGCCTGGCTTTTTCGGGAGAATCGATATCCCCGTTGGCGATGACGGGAATGGACAGCTCCGCCTTGACGGCGCGGATAGTGTCATATTCCGCCTCCCCCGTATAGAGGTCGGCGCGGGTGCGGCCGTGCAGGGTCAGGGCGGCGATGCCGGCGTTTTCCGCCATTTTCGCCACGCGGACCGCATTGCGGCTTTCCCGGTCCCAGCCGGTCCGGGTCTTGAGGGTGACCGGCACGCCCAGGGGCGCGCAGGCCGTGACCACGGCATCGAGAATGCGGGCGATCAGGTCTTCGTGGCGCAGCAGCGCCGACCCGGAGGCGACGTTGCAGACCTTCTTGACCGGGCAGCCCATGTTGATGTCGATGATCCGGGCCCCTTTATTGGCGTTGAACACCGCCGCCTCCGCCATCATGGCGGGGTCGGCGCCGGCGATCTGCACCGAGATCGGGGCGATTTCACCGTCGTGGTTCAGGCGGCGGGAAGTCTTGACGCTGTCCCACAGCTTGGGGTTGCTGGCGGCCATTTCCGAGACGGCATAGCCCGCCCCCAGCTTCTTGCAAAGCTGGCGGAAAGGACGGTCCGTCACGCCCGCCATGGGCGCGACTAGGACGTTGTTCGGAAGGGACCATTGGCCTATGCGCATGCTCACATTTTAACCGGCTCGATCGAACCCCCATTTTCACCCGGCAAATGGCGGGCGACGCGAGGAGGCGAAAACAGACCGATCCGGCCCCGAAAAGGGGCGGATCACAGGGGGAATCAGGCGCGGAACCCTTGCAGCAGGTGCTGCGCCAGCGGCGCCCGCAAGGGGGATGCCAGGTCCAGCGCCAACAGGGCCAGGCCGCAGGCGTGCTCCACGGGCGCGAGGCCGGTGGAGAAGATCCGCGGCATCAGGTCGGTCAGGCCGGCGGTGATGGCCCGGTCGACGTGGCGCGCCCGGGCGAACTCGGCCAGGACGGGGGCCGGATTGGCGTCGGGATGGGCCAGCCAGCCGGCCAGCGTCTGGGCCAGGCGGGCGGCGTCGCGCAGGCCCAGGTTCAGACCCTGGCCCGCGACGGGGTGCAGGGTCTGCGCGGCGTTGCCGATGGCCGCCACGCGGCCATGCACCTGCGCGCGGCGGGCGCTGAGCGCCAACGGGAAAACGTGGCGCGGCGCCTGGCTGGACAGGCGGCCCAGGCGGTCGCCGAAGGCGGCCGACAGCGCCCGCGAAAACGCGGCGTTGTCCAGCGCGGCCAGTTCGGCGGCCCGGGCGGGCGCGCTGCACCACACCACCGAATACGCGTCCGGCGTCTGCGGGTGGGGCAGCAGGGCCAGCGGACCTTCCGAGGTGAAGCGTTCCCAGGCCCAGCCGCGGCGGGGCAGGGTGGCATGCGCGGTGGTCAGCACGGCGTGCTGGTCGTAGTCGCGGCGCAGGTCGGTCGCGCTCGCGCCGTCGGACTGCACCGCCACCCGGCACAGCAACTCGGACTCGCCCTGCCGGAGCCGCACCCCGTCGGCGTCCTGGCGGCCGATCTGGGCGGGCGGCCCCGTCAGGATGGTGACGCCGCAATCGGCCACGCATTCGTCCAGCCTGGCGTGCAGGCCCGAATACGCGACCACGCTGCCCAACTGGGGCACGCCGAAATCGGTGTTCTGGATCAGGGTGCGGCCCAGCCGCCCGCGTTGCGATACATGGATGTTGCGGATGTCGGCCGAACGCTCGGGCCAGGCGTGCAGCGATTCCAGCAGCACGCGGCTGCCGTGGTTCATCGCCAGCACCCGGGGATCCGCGGCGGGCACGGCGGCGGCCGGCGTCGCCGGGGCGGGCGCGCTGCCCGCGAGCAAGGCAATGCGGGCCGGATCCGGCGCCACGCGCGCCAGCATCAGGGCCAGCACGCGGCCCACGGGGCCCGCGCCGAGAATCGCAATGTCGAAGGCGGAGGAGGTCATCCGCGGATTTTAACCGTCCACTACAATCGCTGGCAGCCGGCGCGTCGTGGCGCCATGGCATCCCTTTCCGGTTGACCGACATGACGCAGGCCCAAGCTTCCTCCTCCTTGTCCGCCGCATCCGCCCGCCGCCCGCGCGGCAAGGTCGCCGTGGGGTTGTTGGCCTGCCTGTTCGGCTGGATCGGCGCGCATTGGTGGTATCTGGGGCGGCGTCATGCCTGGCTGGTGACCGCGCTGGCCCTGCTCAGCGGTTTCTGCGCCTATAGCTTCTATCCGGTCTGGTACGACAACCCGGCCTTCTTCCTGCTGTTCATCCCCATGATCGACGGGTTCATCGAAAGCGCGGTGTTTTCGCTGATGCCGGACGAGAAGTTCGACCGCCTCTACAACCCCGGGCTGGGCCGGCCCACCAAGACGGGCTGGGGCCCGGTGCTGGTTGCCATCCTGGCCTGCCTGATCGGCGCGATTGCCTCCATGTTCGCGGTCGCCATGGTCGTGGTCTACACCTGGGTGGCGATGGGCTGGCTGGACGGCTACGTCTTCTAGCGGCAGCGGGCCGCGCCTAAGCCGGCCGCGCCTGGCCGGCCGCGCCTATTCCCGCATCAGCGCTTCGATCTCGGCGGCCTGCACCGGCACGCCCCGCGTAATCAGCTCGCAGCCTTCGTCCGTGACCAGCGCGTCGTCTTCCGTGCGGATGCCGATGTTCCAGTAGGCCTCGGGCACGTCGTTGGCGGGCCGCACGTAGATGCCGGGCTCGATGGTCAGCATCATCCCGGTTTCCAGCTTGCGCCAGGGGCGTTCCGAGCCCTGGGCGGGGCCGGGCTGGCGGTAGTCGCCCACGTCGTGGACGTCCAGGCCCAGCCAGTGCCCGGTTCGGTGCATGTAGAAGCGGCTGTAGTCGCCGGATTCGAGCACGCCGTCCAGCGACCCCTTCAGCAGCTTCAGGTCGAGCATGCCTTGGGCCAGCACGCGCAGGGCGGCCTGGTGGCCTTCGTTGAAGTCGCGGCCAGGCGCGGTGGCCTGGGCCGCGGCTTCCTGGGCCGCCACCGTCAGGTCGTAGAGCGCGCGTTGCGGGCCGCTGTAGCGGCCGTTGACCGGAAACGTCCGGGTGATGTCGCTGGCATAGCTGTCGACCTCGCAGCCCGCGTCGATCAGGACCAGGTCGCCGTCGCGCAGGACGGCCTCGCCGGCGGGGTAGTGCAGCACACAGGCATTCGCGCCTGCGGCCACGATGCTGTTGTAGGCCACCGATTGCGCGCCATGGCGGCGGAATTCGTACAGCAGTTCGGCCTCCAGCTCGTATTCGCGCATGCCGGCGCGGCACACGCGCATGGCGCGGACGTGGGCGCCAGCCGAGATCTTCGCCGCGCGCCGCATCGCCGCGATCTCCGAGGCGTCCTTGAGCAGCCGCATTTCCGCCAGCACGGGGCGGATGTCCTGCTGCCGGGCGGGCGGGGCATGGCCGCCGCGCGCGGCCTCGCGCGCCGCCGCCAGCCAGCGGTGCAGCCTGCCGTCCGTGCGCTTGTCGCCGGCCAGCGGGGCGTACAGCGTGGCGTGGTCCAGCAGCAGCGAGGGCATCAGCTCGTCCAGCGCGTCGACGGGGTGGGCGTCGTCGAAGCCGAAATGCGCCGCGGCCGCTTCTGGGCCGAAGCGCTTGCCTTCCCAGATCTCGTGCTCGACGTTGCGCGGCCGGCAGAAGAGCAGGGCGCGGTCGGACGCGCCGGCGACCAGCACCAGCCAGGCGTCCGGTTCGGTAAAGCCGGTGAGGTAGAAGAAATCGCTGTCGTGCCGGTACGGATACTCGGCGTCGCGGTTGCGGATGGCTTCCGGGGCGGTCGCCAGGATGGCGATGCCGCCGCCCTCCGCGCGCATCTGGTCCATCAGGCGCTGGCGCCGGGCGGCGAAAGGGGCGATGTCGTCGGGAGGCAGGCTCATGGCGGGCGGGGCGCGAACCCCGGCAAAGATGCGGATGACGTTTACTTTACCCGCCATCCCCGAAACCCGACACCCCGCGCCGCCGTGGCGGGAATTGCTGGACGGGCGCGGGCAAGCTGCTACAATCGCGGCTCTGTCATTGGGGAGTAGCCATCCTTTGTCCCCAAAGGAGCTAGCGTCAACAGACTTGGTGGTTCAGCGCTGCGGAGCAGCCGCTAGAACTCCATGGCGCTAGCGGTTTCCATGCTCGGCGGCACGCCCGCCGCATGGATCAGCCAGGCGAGACCTTTGGCCGCATTGCGTTCACCCTAGCCGGGCGAGCCGCGATGTCGCGCCAATGGTTTCTGCTCGTCCGGCTGCGTCTATATGTTGCTCACCCTGTTCCTGTTCTTTCTGTCCGCGGCAGTGATCTATTTCGCCTGCGAATTCTTCGTCAATGGCGTCGAATGGGTAGGCCATCGCTTCCAGCTGGGCGCCACCGCCACCGGTACCGTGCTGGCCGCATTCGGCACGGCCCTGCCGGAAAGCGCGGTGACCTTCATGGCCGTGGTCTTCGGCGAGACCCCCGAACAAAAAGACATCGGCGTCGGCGCCGCCATGGGCGGGCCGCTGGTGCTGGCGACGCTGGCCTATGCGGTCGTCGGCCTGGCCCTGTGGCGCGCCCGCCGCGGACGCCCCAACCAGGCGGACTGTATCAACGCGGACCAGCGCCGGCTGGCCCGCGACCAAGCCTGGTTCATGGGCATCTTCATCTTCAAGGTGGGCCTGGGGCTGCTGGCGTTCGCCTGGAAGCCGTGGCTGGGCATCCTGTTCCTCGCAACCTACGGCCTCTACGTCAAGCGCGAACTCAGCCATGACGAGGAAAGCCTGGACAGCGAAGACCTGGAGCCGCTCAAGCTGCGTCCGCGCGATGAAGATCCGGCCCTGTCCTGGGCGATCGTCCAGACGGTGCTGGCGCTGGTGGTGATCGCCGGGGCGTCGCACGTGTTCGTCAACCAGATCGAGGTGCTGGGCGTGGCCATGGGCGCCTCGCCGCACGTCGCGGCGCTGCTGCTGGCGCCCGTCGCCACCGAACTGCCCGAAATCATGAACGCGCTCATCTGGGTGCGGCAGGGCAAGGAGCGCCTGGCGCTCGCCAACATCTCGGGCGCCATGATGATCCAGGCCACCATCCCCAGCGCCCTGGGCATCTTCATGACGCCGTGGATGCTCGACGCCCCGCTGCTGGTGGCCGGCCTGTTCACCATGCTGTCGATCAGTCTGCTGTGGCTGCGTTTCCACCGCTCGGCCATGAGCGTGCCCGCCCTGTCCGCGGTGGGCGGTTTGTACGCCTTGTTCGCCGCTTATCTGGGCTGGCATTTCTACGTTTGATCGGGCGGGCGGCGCGGATCCCGATCGCGCCGCTTTTTTTTTCGGACCGAATCCCGTTTTTTCCGTGGGCAAACCTTGTCCATCAGTAAAAACCCGCGTAAACTCTTGCCCGTTATCCATCCCAGGAGCAGTCTTCGTGAATACCGATTCCGGCGAAAGTTGTCGATCTTGCATCGACGCCGCTGTTTGACAGGTCCACGCAGAACTCCGTCTGCCGCAACCTGTTGAACAGGTTGCGGTCGTATCCCAGGCTCCCGGCTCCGGCCAGGACCACAGCGCAAGCCAGCGGCTTGCCGGGAACCTCCCCAACGTAAAACGCCAGAACCGCCGCTAGCCGCAGCGCCCGCGCTCGCGCACGTTTGTTTTTCGTGCCCGTTCGCCATGCGCCGCGCAGGTGTGCGCGCGTAATCACGATCACGCTCCCCATTCTCGCAATGGAGGTCGTTATGCGTTTCTTCGACTTGTTCCTGCGCCGCAACGGCGTGGACCGTGCCGCCGCCCTGAGCCGCCGCCGCGGCACTTCGCGCCTGACGGTCATTTGTCCGCGCGACGAGCTGGGCGCCTTGCGCAAGCAGATCTACCTGGATTTCAGCGCCGCCGGCCTCGCCGTCTCGCAGGTCCAGATCGATCAGGGCCGGGATCCGGGCATGGCTTCCGCCTGCATCACCGTCAATTGCCCCCCGGAACTGCGGGGCGAACTGATGTCGCAGGCCCGCCGCCTGAGCGCCAACCCCGCCGTGCGCCACGTGCATTTCGGCGCGCAGGCCGCGCTGGCCTGACGCCGCCAGCCTCTACACAGGAGAGATCATGCCCAGTGCCTTAGACCCCGAGCCTCGATTGCGCCCAGTGCGCGGCATCGGCATGCCTGTCTGACCCGTCTTCTCGCTGCGAGCCGACGATCGGATAGCCATCCGGTCCGTACGGAGTCCGCAGCCCAGGATCCCCGGCCAGGCCCACCTCGCGTGCGCCGCTTTCTTCGGCCAGGATTCCTTCGCCAGCTCCCCTTCCGTTTTTTGCACCCGGCGCATCCATGACGCGATCCGGACACCGGCAACATCGCCCCGGTGCCTGCGCACGCCCGTAAGCCGGCCGACGGTTTGCCCTTCAGGCAAGCCGCGGTCCCGGCTGGCCGCGCGCGGCCGCCGCGGAGGGGTCGTCCGTGTCTCCGACAACACCAAGAATCCGGAGCACTCCGATGATGAAGTTCCTGAAGTCATTCTTTTCGTCCGCCGCCGGCTTGCGGCGCACCGGCCGCCATTTCCGCCGCTCGCCGATGCCCTTGCGGGCCGGGGATGCCGCCACCGTATCCTCCGAGGTCGGCCGGCATGCCAACCGGCAGATGCTGGACCTGTCGCGCCTGGACGACGGCGCACTGTTCTCCCTGTTCGGCAGCGGCCGGGGCGGACTGTCCGAAGCCCAGGCCCAGACCTCGCGCGAGCGCTACGGCGCCAATGAGGTCGATCACGAAAAGCCGCTGTCCTGGTATGCCCACCTCTGGCTCTCCTACCGCAACCCGTTCAACCTGTTGTTGACGGCCCTGGCGATCCTGTCGTGGATCACCGACGTCCGCATGGCCGAGCCCGAGGACCAGTCCTGGACCGCGGCCATCATCATCGGATCCATGGTGCTGATCTCCACCGTGTTGCGGTTCGCGCAGGAACGGCGCTCCAACCGGTCGGCGGAGGCCCTGAAGGCCATGGTGCAGAACACCGCCACCGTCCTGCGCAGCGATCCCGCCGATCCGGACGGCAGCGGCGTCCACCGCTTTTTCGGCGGGACGCTGCATGTCAGCGGATCGAGGCAGGTCGAGGTTCCCCTGGCCGAGCTGGTGCCGGGCGACGTGGTGCTGTTGTCGGCCGGCGACATGATTCCCGCCGATTGCCGCATCCTCGGCGCCAAGGATCTGTTCGTGGCGCAGGCCGCCCTGACCGGAGAGTCCCTGCCCGTCGAAAAGCACGCCCGCCAGCGCGCCTCGACGGCCAACGCGCTCGAACTGGAGAACATGGCCTTCATGGGGACCAACGTGGTCAGCGGCTCGGGCAGCGCCCTGGTGGTCGCGACGGGATCTCGGACCTATTTCGGCCAGCTGGCCGGCCGCGTCACCCACGCCAGCCGGGCGCCCACCCAGTTCCAGCAAGGCATCAACCGCGTGAGCTGGGTGCTGATCCGTTTCATGCTGGTCATGGCGCCCATCGTCATGCTGATCAACGGCTTCACCAAGGGCGACTGGCTGGAAGCGCTGCTGTTCGCCCTGGCCATTGCCGTCGGCCTCACGCCCGAGATGCTGCCGATGATCGTGACGGCCACCCTGGCCAAGGGCGCCCTGCGCATGTCGCAGCGCAAAGTGGTGGTCAAGCGCCTCGACGCCATCCAGAACCTGGGGGCGATGAACGTGCTGTGCACCGACAAGACCGGCACCCTGACCCAGGACCGCATCGTGCTGGAGCGGCATACCGACGTCTACGGCGCGAGCTGCGACGACGTGCTCGCCTATGCCTATCTCAACAGCTACTACCAGACCGGCCTGAAGAACCTGCTGGACGTGGCGGTGCTGCAGCATGCCGAAGTCGAGCGCAAGCTGAACCTGGCCGCGAAGTACCGCAAGGTCGATGAGATTCCGTTCGATTTCTCGCGCCGCCGCATGTCGGTGGTGGTCAACGAAACCGAGAACGGGCGCGATCATCATGAGCTGATCTGCAAGGGCGCGCTGGAAGAGATGCTGTCCGCCTGCACCCGCCTGCGCGTGGGCAACGAGGTGCACCTGCTGACCGAGGCGCGGCAGGCCGACATCCGCCGCGTGACGGCGGAACTGAACCGCGACGGCCTGCGCGTCATCGCGGTGGGCGTCAAGGAAATGCCGCCCACCCAGGAAACCTACGGCGTCGCCGACGAATCCGACCTGGTGCTGGTGGGATACATCGCCTTCCTGGATCCGCCCAAGGAATCCACCGGGCCCGCGCTCGCGGCGCTCAAGCAGTCGGGCGTCGAGGTGAAGGTCCTGACCGGCGACGTGGAGCTGGTCACGCAGAAGGTGTGCCGCGAAGTCGATTTCGAGGTCCGCAAGGTCTATCTCGGCGCCGAGATCGAGGAAATGGATGAGGGCCAGCTGGCCGCCGCCGTGCGGGAGGCCAATGTGTTCGCCCGTCTGACGCCTGCGCACAAGGAAAGAATCGTGCGCAGCCTGCGCGCGCAGGGCTGCACCGTGGGGTTCATGGGCGACGGCATCAACGACGCGCCGGCGCTGCGGGCGGCGGACGTGGGCATTTCCGTGGACTCGGCGGTCGACATCTCGAAGGAGGCCGCCGACATCATCCTGCTCGAAAAGAGCCTGATGGTGCTGGAGGACGGCGTCATCGAGGGCCGCAAGACCTTCTGCAACATGCTCAAGTACCTGAAGATGACCGCCAGCTCGAATTTCGGCAATGTCTTCTCGGTCCTGGTGGCCAGCGCCTTCCTGCCGTTCCTGCCCATGCTGCCCATCCACCTGCTGCTGCAGAATTTGATGTACGACATCTCCCAGACGGCAATTCCGTTCGACAATGTGGACGAAGAATTGCTGAAGCAGCCCCAGCAATGGGATCCCGAGGGCCTGGGACGGTTCATGGTGTTCTTCGGGCCGATCAGTTCCATATTCGACATCGCCACGTATGCGCTCATGTGGTACGTATTCCAGGCCAACGCCCCGGAACACCAGACGCTCTTCCAGTCGGGCTGGTTCGTGGAGGGCCTGCTGTCGCAGACGCTGGTCGTGCACATGATCCGCACGCGCAAGATTCCCTTCCTGCAGAGCCGCGCCGCGTGGCCGCTGATGGGAATGACGCTGATGGTCG
>NZ_BCTQ01000070.1 GCF_001571365.1 Achromobacter denitrificans NBRC 15125
AGAACGCGGCGCTGGTGGAACAGGCCGCGGCCGCGGCGGGCTCGCTGCAGGAACAGGCGCAGCGCCTGTCCGAGGCGGTCGCCGTGTTCAAGATCAACGCGGGGGAAGTCATCGAAGTGCCGGCTCACCAGTTGAGCGGCTACTCCGCGCCGACCTTGACCCAGGCCTGATACCCGAAGTTCCAGGCAAGACCGCGGCCGCGCCCACGCGTGGCCGCGGTTTTTTTTCGCCCGAAAAGGCACATTTCGTGCGCACGTTAAGTTTTCGAAAATACTGCCGTTAACGAAAATAACGCCTGAACAGGGCGATGAAACAGTGTTCGATGGCCTCGTGGCGCCTGCCGGCGCCGGGGCCAGACGAACCGGGCGGGAAGGTGTAGATGCGGGGCATCGGGTCCAGTTTGCTCGCCGTTATTCATTCGCTGATTTTGATATGACCGGAGACAAGCTGTGCGCGTCAACTTACCCGTCCATAACGTGGAAACCAAGCTGCGTGAAGATCAGTACCTGATCTCGCGCACTGATACCAAAGGCAGGATCGTCTACGCGAATCCCGCCTTCGTCGAAGTCAGCGGATTCTCCCGCGAGGAATTGATCGGCAAGGCCCACAATATCGTGCGCCACCCCGACATGCCGCCGGCCGCCTACGAAGACCTCTGGGATACGCTGCAGGCCGGCGAATCCTGGCTGGGCGTGGTCAAGAACCGCCGCAAGGACGGCGGCTTCTACTGGGTGCTGGCCAACGCCACGCCCATCGTCGAGAACGGCGAGGTCGTGGCGTACTCGTCGGTTCGGGTGCGCCCGTCGGAAGAGCAGGTCGAAATGGCCGAGGAACTCTACGCGCGCATGCGCGAGGGCTCGGCCAAGGGCGTTCGCATCCTGCGAGGGCGCCCGGTGCGGGCCGGCTGGCGGCGCGGGCTGGACGTGCTGGCGTTTCCCTTCGCGCGCAGCGTGCGCAGCCGCATGCTGCGCCACGCGCTGCTGTCCTCGGGCATCGTGGCCGCCGCGGGCGCCTATGGGCTGCGCGCCAACTGGGACCAGCTCGATACGCTGGAGGCCGTGCTGGGCTGCTCGGCGGTCGGGTTGGGCATCGCCGCCATCTTCGGCATGGGCTGGCGCCTGTCGCGCTCCCTGCTGGATCCGATGGTCGACGCGGCCAACATGGCGCGCCAAGTCGCGGCCGGCAACCTCACCACGCAGATCGTGGCCGAGTCGGACGACGAAGTCGGCAGCCTGAAGTTCTCGCTCGAAGTCATGCGCAAGAGCCTGATCGGCATTGCCCAGGACGTCTACCGCGGTATCGAAGGCACCACCCACGCCGCGGCCCACATCGCGCGCGGCAACCAGGAACTGGCCGGCCGCACCGAGGGCCAGGCGTCTTCGCTTCAGCAGACCGCCGCCAGCATGGAACAGCTGACTTCCACCGTGCGCGAGAACGCCGACAATGCGCGCCAGGCCAATCAGCTGGCCGCCAGCAGCATGGACGTGGCGCGCCGCGGCGGCGTCGCGGTGGGGCAGGTGGTGAAAACCATGCACGGCATTTCCGACAGCTCGCGCAAGATCGCCGACATCGTCAGCATCATCGAAGGCATCGCCTTCCAGACCAACATCCTGGCGCTCAACGCCGCCGTGGAAGCGGCCCGCGCCGGCGAATCCGGCAAGGGCTTCGCGGTGGTGGCGGGCGAGGTCCGCACGCTGGCGCAGAAGAGCGCGCAGGCGGCCAAGGAAATCAAGGGCTTGATCGAGGATTCGGTGGAGCGCGTCTCGGAAGGGTCGCTCCAGGCCGAACAGGCGGGCGCCACCATGCAGGAAATCGTGGCCGCGGTGCACCGGGTGACCGACATCATCGGCGAAATCTCGCGCGCCTCGCAGGAGCAGTCCAGCGGCATCGAGCAGGTAGATACGGCGGTGTCGCAGATGGACGTGATGACGGTGCAGAATACCGCCCTGGTGCAAGACCTGGGCGGCGCCGTGATGCAGCTGGGCAGCCAGTCGGGCGCGCTGCGCGACACGATCCGCGTGTTCCGGCTGACCGGCCAGCAGTAAGCCCTCCCAAGCCTGGCGTCCTGCCTCGCGCGGGGCGCCGGCGATCCGGCCTGCCGCCTGGGCCCGCTACTTGCCGGCCAGCGCGTCGGCGACTCGGCTCATGGCCGTCAGGCCGGATTCGAACAGCGATTCCAGGAACGGGCCCGCATGGGGCAGCACCACGGCCAGCACCGTGACGCCGACGATCAGCGTGACCGGAAAGCCGATGGAGAACACCGACAGCTGCTGCGCGGCGCGGTTCAGGATGCCCATGGCCAGGTTGATGGTCAGCAGGGCGCAGATCAGGGGCAGCGCGAGCAGCAGGCCCGAGATGAAGACCGTCTTGCCCCATTCCACCACCACTCCCCAGCCGTTCTGATGCAGCTGGATCATGGCGATGGGCAGGGTATCGAAGGACCGCACCAGGGCGGCCAGGACCAGCAGGTGGCCGTCCAGCGCCAGGAAGGTCAGCATCGCGATGATGTTGAAGAGCCGCGAGAGCACGGCGGTGTTGGCGCCCGAGCTGGGATCGAAGAACGAGGCGAACGACAGGCCCATCTGCAGGCCCACGAATTCGCCGGCGGTCTGCACGGCGGCGAACACCAGACGCATGGTGAAGCCCAGCGCGATCCCGATCAGGACCTGCTGCATCACCATCCACAGCCCGGCGAAGGAGCCCGGCGCGATGGGCGGCATGGGGTCCAGGGCGGGGCTGACGGCGACGGCCAGGACGAACGACAGGCCGATCTTGACCTTGATCGGGATCAGCGATTCCGAGAACAGCGGGGCGGTGCCCACGAGCGCCAGGATGCGCACGAACGGCCAGAGGAACTGGCCGATCCAGCCGTTGAGCTGTTCGAGCGTGAAGGCGATCATGGCGGGCGTCGCGGGGGCCGGCGGCGGCGGCCGCTCAGGACACCAGCATGGGAATCTGGCCGATCAATTGCCGGATGTAGTCGACCATGACGCCGATGAGCCAGGGGCCCAGCAGCACCAGCACGCCGCACATGGCCAGCAGCTTCGGAATGAACGACAGCGTCATTTCGTTGATCTGCGTGGCGGCCTGGAAAATACTGATGACCAGGCCCACCATCAGCGTGACGAGCAGCAGCGGACCGGCCATCGCCAGCACGATCTTCATCGCCTGGTAGGTCATGGTCATGACGGTTTCGGCGGTCATGGCGATTCTCCTTCCGGCGTTATTGGTAGAAGCTCTGCGCCAGCGAACCCATGAGCAGGTTCCAGCCGTCGGCCAGCACGAAGAGCATCAGTTTGAAGGGCAGGGCCACGGTGACCGGCGGCACCATCATCATGCCCAGCGCCATCAGCACGCTGGCGATCACGAGGTCGATGATGAGGAACGGAATGAAGATGGTGAAGCCGATCTGGAACGCCGTCTTCAGTTCGCTGGTGATGAAGGCCGGCACCAGGATGCGCATGGGCACCTGGCTGGGATCTTCCAGGGCCGGCTGCTTGGCCAGGTTGGCGAAGAGCGACAGGTCGTTCTCGCGGGTCTGGTGCAGCATGAAGGTGCGCAGCGGTGAGGCCGCGCGTTCCACCGCGGTCTCGAACTGGATCGAGCCTTCCGACAGCGGCTTGTAGGCGTCGGCGTAGATCTTGTCGAAGACCGGCGACATCGTATAGAAGGTCAGGAACAGCGCCAGGCCGATGAGCACGTGGTTGGGCGGCGACATGGCGGTGCCCATGGCGCTGCGCAACAGGCCGAGCACGATGATGATGCGGGTGAAGCCCGTCATCATCAGCAGCGCCGCCGGCAGGAACGACAGCGAGGTCATCAGCAGCAGGGTCTGCATGCTGAGCGAGTAGGTCTCCGAGCCGTTGGGGCCCGGCGTGGCCGTCAGGGCGGGCAGGGTGGCCTGGGCGACGACCCCCGCGGGGAAAAAGGCCAGGCCGAGCAGGCCGGCCGCCGCGAGCAGGGGCAGCGCGGGGCGGGCGCGGGCAAGGGTCGAGCGGGTGAGCAAACTCATGGGTGTCGCATGGAGCGCGCCGTGGCGCTAGCGGCGCTTGAGCGCCTGGCCCAGCTTGGCCGCGAAGGCGGCGGCGGGCAAGGGGGAACCTTCCGGCAGCTGGCCGGCGGGCAGGGTATGCAGGGTGTTGAGCTGGTTCGGGCCGACGCCCACCACCAGCCAGGTGTCTTCGATCTCGACCACCACGATGCTCTGGCGCGGACCGACCGGCAGGCTCGCGACCTGCCGCAGCACGTTGCCGCCGCCGCGCTGCGTCAGCCCGGCGCGGCGGGCCAGCCAGGCCGCCACGAAGATGGCGGCCAGGACCAGCACGAGGCCGAGGATGACGCGGGTGAGGGCGGATTCGGTCATGGCGCCAGGATCAGCGGCGGTTGTTCAAGCGGTTGATCCGCTCGGACGGGGTGATGATGTCGGTCAGGCGGATGCCGTACTTGTCTTCGACGACGACCACTTCGCCCTGGGCGATGAGGTAGCCGTTGACGAAGATGTCCATCGGCTCGCCGGCCAGACCGTCGAGCTCGACCACCGAGCCCTGGCCCAGCTGGAGCAGGTTCTTGATGGTCAGGCGGGTGCGGCCCAGTTCGACGGTCAGCTGGACGGGCACGTCCATGATGAGGTCGATGTCGGTGCCGGTGCCGCCCGTGGCGCCGGCCAGGGGCTTGAATACCGATTGCGCCGCGGACTGCGCGGCCGGGGCGGCGGGGGCTGCCGGAGCGGCCGCAGGCGCCGCAGCCGGCGCGGCGGCCTGTTCGGCCATCGCGGCGGCCCAGTCGTCCTGGGGCTTCAGGCCGTCGGCCTGGGTCGGCGGATTGGCGCGGGATTGTTCGGCGAGCGCGTCGGCCCAGTCGTCGGCCGGGGACGAGCCGGTGCCGGGCTCGTTCTTGTCAGTCATGGTCAGAGGCCTCGTTGGGTTCTGTATCGTGGGTAAACATGTTCTGTACACGCAGGGCGTACTGGCCGTTGAAGACGCCGTAGCCGCATTCCATCAACGGCACGCCGTCGACGCTGGCGATGATGGTTTCGGGCACGGTCACCGGCAGCACGTCGCCTACCTTGAGGTGCATCAGCTCGCGGATCGAGGACGGGATGCGGGCGAATTCCGCGACTACGTCGATATCGGCGCTGCGCACCTGGCGGGAAAGCTGTTGCGACCAGCGCTGGTCCACTTCTTCGAGCGTGGTTTCCTGCAACGGCCGGGTCAGCAGGTCGCGCACCGGCTCGATCATGGAATAGGGCAGGCAGATGTTCAGGTCGCCGCCCGTCGCGCCGAATTCGATGTGGAAGGAGGTGACGACCACCACTTCATTGTTGCCGGTGATGCTGGCGAACTTGGTGTGCATCTCCGAGCGCACGTATTCGAATTCGATCGGATAGACCGGGTCCCAGGACTTGCCGTAGCTCTCCAGGGTCAGGTTGAGCAGGCGACGGATGATGCGCTGCTCGGTCGTGGTGAAGTCCCGGCCTTCGACGCGCGTGTGGTAGCGGCCATCGCCGCCGAACAGGCTGTCGATGACCAGGAACACCAGATTCGGGTCATACGTGAAGAGCGCCGTGCCGCGCAGGGGCTTCATCTGAATCATGTTCAGATTGCTCGGCACCGGCAGGTTGCGCTCGAAGTCCGCGTACTTCTGGATCTTGATGGAGCCGACCGTGATGTCGGCGCTGCGGCGCATGAAGTTCAGGAGCACGTTGCGCATCTGGCGCGCGAACCGCTCGTTGATCAGCTCCAGCGTCTGCATGCGGCGGCGCACGACGCGCTCGGGCGAGCTCAGGTCGTAGGCGCGCGCGCCGGTGTTCTGGCCTGCCGCTTCGGTTTTGCTGTCGCTCTCGCCGGTGACGCCAGCCAGCAGCGCGTCGACCTCGTCCTGCGAAAGGAATGCCTCGTAGGCCATGCTTATTGCACCACGAACGCCGTGAAGAGCACGTCGGTGACGTACTGGCCGTCAGGCAGGGGCGAGAACGGGCGGTTGACGGCCTGCTTGATCGCGTTGGCCATGTCGGTCTTGCCCTGCTGCGTCTGCACGCCGATGGGCGATTGCGACGACAGGACCATCAGGATGCGGCTGCGCACTTCGGGCATGTACTTTTCGAGGCGCGTGCGGGTCTGCTCGTCGCTGACGCGCAGGGTCAGGCCGACGTGCATGATGCGTTCCGTGTCCGGATTCTGCAGCGTGACCGTGAAGGGTTCGAGCGGCACGAAGATCGGCGCCGGCACGGCGATCGGGCCGGCCGGCGGCGTGACGAAAGTGGCGGGCGTGGCTTGCGGGCCCTGACCGGCCTGGCCCGCCTGGCCGGGTTGCCCCTGGCCTACGCCCAGCTGCACGGGCGCCGCGCCTTGCGGCTGCATGCGCTGGGTGATGAACCAGGTGGCGCCAGCGCTGGCCGCGGCGACGATGAGCAGGACCAGGAGCGCCAGCAGCGGGCGCAGGATGCGCCCCAGGCCGCCCGTGCGGGGGGATGATGCGCCGCGCGCAGGCAGGGGTGTGGATTTGGAAGTCGCCATCTCGGTGTCGAAGCGTGTTTTGCCGCTGATGAAAACGGGTTCTTAGTGGATGAAAGCATTCTGCCCCAAATGCCGCCTCGGCTTGGAGGCGAAAAACAGGGCGAAAGCCGCGTATCTCAAGCTATTGCTGCACTGCCCGCAATCCTTGGCGGAAGCGGGCCGCGCATGGGTCAGGCGAAGGTGTCCACCAGCGCGTTGGCATTGCGCGTCACGGTCACGGCGACCGGCGCTTCGGCCGCGCCATCGGCTGCCGCCAGGCCGCCGCCGGATTGTCGCTGCGAACCGTTGCCGCCTTGTTGCGCGAACTCCTGCTGGGCAGTCTGCTCGCCCACGCTGGTCTGGCCCAGCGAGATGCCGGCCTGGGCCAGCGCCTGCTGCAACTGCGGGATCGCGGTTTCGATGGCTTGGCGCACGGAAGCGTGGGCGGAGACGAAGGACGCGCTGGCAACACCGTCGGCCAGGTTCAGGCTGACGCGTAGCGGCCCCAGGTCGGGCGGATCCAGGCGGAGTTCCGCGGTCTGCATGCCCTGGCGGGCGCCGTGGCTCATCATGACCACTTGCTGGCCGAGTTCGGTGCCCCAGTGCGTGCCGCCGACCGGCGTGGCGACTTGCAGGACCAGGGGAACGGCAGGGGCAGCGAAGGCGGCGGGGTTGGCGATCGGCGCCGGCTGACGCTGCGCGGCGGCCGCGGCCAGCGCGGGCGCCAGGGCATCGTGGGCCGGGACGTTGTGCTGGGGGGCCTGGAACTGCTGGCCGGCGTCGGCCTGCGCGGGCAGGGTGTCGGGTTCTTCGCGCATCGGCGCGAGCGGCTGCGCGGGGGCTTCGGCGCGCGGGTGGCCGGCGGCGCGGGGCAACGCGGCTTCGGGCGCCAGGCGCGGCGCTTCGGCCTTGGCCGGCGCGGCGGGAGCCGCCGGCGTTTGCGGGGCGGCCTGCGCGTTGCCGGGCTTGACCGCCGCGGTGACGACGGGAAGCGCGGCTTCGGCGTCGCGCACGGCGAGCGCCGCGGCGGCTTCAGCCTGCTGGGCGGTGGCGGCGACCGGCGCGCCCACGGTGACGACGGCATCGGCCGCGCCCAGGGCGGCGGTCAGCACGGCGGCGCCCGTGTTCATCGCGGCGGCCGCGGCGGTGGCGTTGCCGCGCGCCAGCTGCACCTGTTCGGCGGCCTGGGCGGCGATTTCCAACGCCTGTTGCGGCAGCACGACGGCCGGCTGGGCGGCGGCGACGGCGAGCGCGCCGGCTTCCGCCTGCGCGGCGCCCTGCACGGCTTCGTCGATGGCGCCGGCGGCGGCGCCTTCGGCCTTGGCGGCGGGATCGCCCGAGCCTTGCTGGCCCTTGGCGGGCGCCTTCGGGGCGCCGTCCGCCGGGCGGGCATTGGCGGCCTGGTCGGGGCGTTGCCGGTTCGGACGCTGCTGCGCCAGCACATCGGAGAAGCTGGGGCCCTTCTTGTCGGCGGGCGTCGGCTTGGCGCCGAGCGCGTCGGCGATCGAGGTCGGGGCGACGGGCGCGATGGAAGGCAAGGGCAGGGGAGCGGTCATCTGGGGCTTCCTGTTAGGTATCGCTTAGTGCATGCCGGCCTGGCGCTGGACCAGGCGGGCAGAATATTCATCATTGGCGCGCTGTTCGCGGCGGGACTCCACCAGCGCCTGGGCGCGCAGTTCGCGCTGGGCCAGGGCATCGTAGGAATTGAGCTTGCGCTGTTCCTGTTGCCAATACTGGCGGCCCTTGGCCAGGTTCTCGTCGGCCTGGCGCAGCACGGCCTGCTGCTGGCCGATGGCGTCGTCCAGCGTGCCGATGAAGCGCTGGTAGTTGTGGCAGTCGCTGGCCGACATGCCGTTGGTCATGGCCTGCTGCAGGCGCTCCAGGTAGTCCTGGCGGTAGTCGTGCAGCATGCCGAGCTGGCGCTCGGCGTTGCCGCGCTCGGCATTGAGCCGGCCCAGCAGGCGGGCGGCTTCGTCCGTGCTCTCCTTGGCCAGGTTGATCAGCATGTCCAAGGGCAGTTGGCTAGGCATAGGTATCCCTCAACTCAAAACTGGCGCGCAGCTGGCCGACGGCGGCTTCGTAGCCGATGTTCTCGCCGATGTCCTGCTGCAGGAAGGCTTCCAGGCGCGGGTAGCGGGCGATGGCATCGTCGAGCTGCGGATCGTTGCCGGCGGCGTACGCGCCCACCGCGATCAGGTCGCGGTTGCGCTGGTAGCGCGACAGGCTTTGCTTGAAGCGGCGCACCACGGCGAACTGTTCCTGCGGGATCAGCGAGGTCATGGCGCGCGAGATGGACGCTTCGATATCGATGGCGGGGTAGTGGCCGGCTTCGGCCAGATGCCGGGACAGCACGACGTGGCCGTCCAGGATGGCGCGCGCCGAGTCGGCGATCGGATCCTGCTGGTCGTCGCCTTCGGCCAGCACGGTGTAGAAGGCGGTGATCGAGCCGGCCTTGCCCGACGGGCCGGGCGCGCCCATGCCGGCGCGTTCGACCAGCATCGGCAACTTGGCGAAGACCGACGGCGGGTAGCCCTTCGTGGCGGGCGGCTCGCCGATGGCCAGCGCGATTTCGCGCTGCGCCATGGCGTAGCGGGTCAGCGAGTCCATGATGAGCAGCACGTCCTGGCCCTGGTCGCGGAAGTGCTCGGCCAGGCGGGTGGCGTAGGCCGCGCCTTGCAGGCGCAGCAGCGCGGACACGTCGGCCGGCGCGGCCACCACGACCGAACGCGCCAGGCCCTCGGGGCCCAGGTTGTGCTCGATGAATTCCTTGACTTCGCGGCCGCGCTCGCCGATCAGGCCCACGACGATGACGTCGGCCTTGGTATAGCGGGCCATCATGCCCAACAGCACGCTCTTGCCGACGCCGGAGCCGGCGAACAGGCCCATGCGCTGGCCGCGGCCGACGGTGAGCAGGCCATTGATGGCGCGCACGCCGGTGTCGAGCACCGTATCGATGGGCGCGCGCGACAGCGGATTGATGGGCTGGGCGGACAGGGGCGCGAGTTCGGCGCCCGTCAGCGGGCCCAGGCCGTCCAGCGGCCGGCCGGCGCCGTCCAGCACCCTGCCGAGCAGGGCGTTGCCCACCGGCAGGTGGCGTCCCAGCTGCGGCTTGGCGTTGCCGTTGAGCTCGGCCTTGCGCGGCAGCGGGATCTGGCGCTGGACCGGGGGTTCGCCGGGCACGACGCGCGCGCCGGGCGGCAGGCCGGAAATGTCCGCCTGCGGCATCAGGTACAGCGTGTGGCCGTCGAAGCCGACGACTTCGGCATCGGCCCAATGATCATGGCCGCGGGCGATCTCGATGCGGGCGGCGGCGCCCACCGGCAGCCGCAGCCCGGTCGCGTGCAGGACCAGGCCGGTGGCGCGCGTGATCTTGCCGCTGACCAGCCAGGGGTCGGTGGACGCGGCCCGGATCGAGCCGATCTGCAGCTGGGTCTGCCAGCGATCGATGATGGGCGCGGCCGGCATAGGCGCGGCCGGCTTAGGCGCGGCCGGCGTAGGCGTGGCCACTGCGGGCGCCGGATTTCCGGTCACGCGGGGTCCTCCCAAGCCACGTTGCGGCCCAGCGAGGCCGCCACGCGACGCCAGCGCGTCTGCAGGGTGGCGTCGATGTCGCCGAACGGGGTTTCGGCGCGGCAGCCGCCGCGCGCGATGGATTCATCGGCCAGCACGCGCCAATGGCCTTCCTTGAGCTCGTCGGCCAGGTGCAGGCGGATCAGCTCGATGTCTTCCGGATTGGCCCACAGGCGCATCTGGCCGCCGGCGGTGGGATTGATGTGCAGCACTTCGCGCACCGCGCCGGCAACGGTATCGGGTTGCTCGGCGAGCGTGGTGCGCACCACCTGCTGGGCGATGTCCAGCGCCAGCGTGAGCAGGCCCTGGCCCATTTTTTCTTCGAGCGCGCCTATCGACACGGCGCAGGACTGCACCAGCGCGTGCAGGCGCTGCGCTTCCGCGGCCCCCTGTTCGCGCGCCTGGGCCAGGCCCTCGGCATAGCCTTGTTCGCGTCCCGCGGCCAGGCCCGCCTCGTGGCCGGCCTGCCGGCCGGCTTCGAAGCCGGCCGCGTGGCCTTCGGCGTGGCCGGCCTCGCGGCCTTCCGCCACGGCCTGCGCGCGCAGCTGGGCCATGACGACCTCGGGGTCCGGCCCCGGATCGGGTTCCGGCTCGGGCTCGACCTCGACGGGCGCCGGCTCGTCGAACGACAGCATCTGCCAGCGCCGCCAGGCGGCGCTGCGCGAGATGAGCGTCGTCGCGCCGCTGTCCGCTTCAGACATACGTGTCGTCTCCCTGGTTGCCCAGGACGATCTGGCCGCTCTCGGCCAGGCGGCGCGCGATCTGCAGGATCTTCTTCTGTTCGGTCTCGACCTTGGACATGCGGATGGGGCCCTGGGCTTCCAGGTCCTCGCGCAGCATTTCGGCGGCGCGGCTGGACATGTTGCGCAGGAACTTGGCGCGCAGTTCTTCCTGGGCGCCCTTGAGCGCGACCATGAGGGTGTCGTTGTCGATTTCCTTGAGGATGAGCTGGATGGCGCGGTCTTCGACGTCGAGCAGGTTGTCGAACACGAACATCTCGTCGATGATTTTCTGCGCCAGGTCGTTGTCGCGCTCGCGCAGGCTGGCGACGACGGTTTCCTCTTCGGCCGAATTCATCATGTTCAGGATCTCGGCCGCGGTGCGCACGCCGCCCATCTTGCTGCGCTTGGCGCCCTGGCCGGCGAGCACGGAATTCAGCACTTCGGTCAGCTCGGACAGCGCCGCGGGCTGCACGCCGCCGAAGGTGGCGATGCGCAGCATCACGTCGTTGCGCAGGCGGTCGGTCAAGAGCGCCAGCACGCCGGCGGCGCGGTCGCGCTCCAGGTGCACCAGGATGGTGGCGATGATCTGCGGATGCTCGTCGCCGATCAGTTCGGCCACCGTGTTCGGATCCAGCCAGTTCAGCGCGTCGATGCCGCTGCCGCCTTCGCCGGCTTCCAGGATGTCTTCGATCAGGCCGGCCGCGCGGTCGCTGCCCAGCGCCTTGGTGAGCACGGTGCGGATGTAGTCGTCCGAGCCCAGGGTGACGGCCATGAACTGGTCGGCTTCCTGGCGGAACTCTTCCAGCACCACGGCCACGTCGTTGCGGGTGACCTGCTTGAGGCTGGCCATGGCCGCGCCGACCTGCTGGACTTCACGGGCGCTGAGGTACTTGAACACCTCGGCCGCCGCGTCTTCGCCCAACGACATCATCAGGACGGCGCTGCGCGTCATGCCGTCGATCGGGGGAGAATCATTTTTCATCTTTGCTCATCCAAGTGCGCATAACCATGGCGACGGCGCGCGGATCCTTGCTGGCCATCGTGCGGGCGCGTTCCAGGTTGTCCTGGTAGCGGTCCACTTCCTTGGCGCGGGCCGCTTCCTGGGCTTCACGCGCTGCATCCAGACGGTCGGCCTCGGCCTGCTCGGGATCGACCGGCGGGTAGAGGTAGTCGCCCACCGTGCGGCGCAGGATGCGGTACAGCCACAGCGCCAGCACGCCACCGACCAGCCAGGCCAGGATCGTCTTGAACAGCGAGATCATTTCCGGATCGCGCCAGACCGGCACCGGCGGCGGGCCATCGTTGAACTGGCTGTTGACCAGGTTCAGCGAGTCGCCGCGCGCATCCGAGTAGCCCATGGCTTCGCGGACCAGGTTGGTCAGCTTGTTCAGTTCTTCGGGCGGCAAGGCTTGCGGCTCGCCGTCCTTGTCGCGGATGTAGTTGACGACCACGGCCACCGACAGGCGCTTGAGCGTGCCCACCGGCTGCTTGATGTGGCTGATGGTGCGGTCCACTTCATAGTTCGTGGTGGCGTCGCGGCGTTCGTTCAGGTTGCCCGTGGCGGCTTGCGTGCCGGTCTGCTGCTGTTGTTGTTGCTGCTGCTGGGCATTGGCCGGCTGCTGGGGCTGGCCGGGGCGCGGCGGTTGCGGCTGCGGCGGGTTGGCGATCGGGGCCTGCGCGTTGGTCGGGGCCTGGTTCGACAGCGCGCCGGGCACGCCTTGCGCAGGGTTGATGCCGCGCTGGGTCGAGTCGCTGGTCTGCTGGCTGCGCACCGCGGCCTGGCCGGGTTCCTGGTTCGGGCGATAGACTTCCGAGGTTTCCTCGCGGCGCGAGAAGTCGACGTCGGCGCTGGCCTGGGCGTGGACGTTGCCGGGGCCCACCAGCGGGTTCAGGATGGTGAGGATGCGCTCGACCGTGCGTTGCTCCATTTCGCGCACGAAGCGCATCTGGTCGGCGTCCATGCCACGGCCTTCGCCCAGCGGCGCCGACAGCAGGCGGCCGTTCTGGTCGACGATGGACACGTTTTCCGCGGTCAGCTCGGGCACGCTGGAAGCCACCAGCCAGGAGATGGCGGAGACCTGGGCGTCGCTCAGGCTGCGGCCGGGGTAGACATTGAGCAGGACGGACGCGGTGGGCGCCTGGCGCTCGCGCACGAACAGCGATTGGCGCGGCATGGCCAGGTGCACGCGGGCATGCTGCACGGTGTGCATGGCTTCGATCGAACGGGCCAGCTCACCCTCCAGGCCGCGTTGGTAGTTGATCTGCTCGGCGAACTGGCTCGCGCCGAAACGGGCGTTGTCCATCAGTTCGAAGCCGACCGATCCGCCGCGCGGCAGGCCCTGGGAAGCCAGCTGCAGGCGGGTGTCGTACACGCGCTCGGCCGGAACCAGCAGGGCGGTGCCGGTGTCGTTGTAGCGGTAGGGCACGTTCATCGTTCCCAGCGCCGTCACGATCGCGCCGCCGTCCCGGTCGTCCAGGTTGGAGAACAGGACCTTGTAATTGGGTTCGCTGCTCCACATCGCGACCGCGACGATCGCCGCGACGACGGCCGCCGCCGCGCCGAGCAGGACGGGCTTGGGAAGCGCGCGGACCTTCTCCAGGACGGGGAACTTCGCCAGCAGCGACGAACTCAGGGTGGCCTGCTGATTCATCGACGGCTCCCGCTGGCTACGCGGAGCTGGGAATGGGACTTCATGTCTTGGTAGGGCAGATTACACATGCAACGTGCTTCTGGTCTGGGGAGAGCGTGGATTATTGCCCTTGGGAAGACAATCCCAATCGTTGAAAACAGCCGGTTTTTGGCGTTACTTATCCCCTATGTCGGCCGGAACGCCAGCAGGCCCGGCGCGGGTCCGCTCAAGGGCGGCCGCATTCGCGGAAATGTCGGGGTTTTTGGCGGTTCTTATCGGCTATGGCCGGGCCGGATCGGCGTTACGCTGCATGCAACTTTGGCGTAATCCCCACCAGCAAGGAATCAGTAATGGCTGTATCAGGCTTGTCCGGCATCGAGAGCATGCTCCAGCAGATGCGCGCAGTCGTCAGCAAGGCGGAAACGGGCAATCTCGCCGCGGGCGAGAGGGTTGCCCAGCCGGATGGCTTCGCCGCCGAGCTGCAGCGTTCCATCCGCCGCGTCACGGCCGCCCAGAATGCGGCCACCGCCCAGGCCAAGGCTTTCGAGCTGGGCGCCCCGGACATCTCGCTCAACGACGTGATGATCGATATGCAGAAGGCCAGCATCGGCTTCCAGACTGCGGTGCAGGTGCGCAACAAGCTGGTTGCGGCCTACAAGGAAATCTCTTCGATGGCCGTCTGACGACGGCCGTCCGATCCCGGCGCCGGGCCTGCCCGGCGCCGTGGGATCAATTGCGCTGCGCGCCTCGTTCGAGGCGCCACACGACCTGCTGCAGCCAGTTCTCCTGGCGCGCATCCAGATTCAGGAAGATCGCTCCCAGGTGGCTGACCGGCGGCTCGCCCGTGAGGGAGACGTGGCGCGGCGCTTCTTCGCCCGCGGCGCCGGCCTGCGTCATGGGCTGCCCCGACACCGGATAGACGTTGCGCACTTCGAGATTGGCGGTGATCCGGCCCAGTTCGCCGAAATCCAGCTGGACGTTTTCCAGGATGGCGCCGCGCTCGGGCAGGGCGCCCACCTCCATCACCGCCCGCAGGCCCACGCCGTCCACGGAAATGTCGCGGACGGTGAAGCTGTGCGGCTTTTCCTTGGGCGAGGGCTGCCAGGTGGCCTGGCACTGGCCGGCGCTGCCGATCAGGGAGGCGCGGAACATCTTGCGGCGCTGGATCCGGGCCAGGCGCTCGGGGAAGGGCGACATCAGCGCCGCGCTGCCGTCATCGAAATGGATCACCTCGGGCCGTTGCACCCGGAAGCGGATCTGCACCCCGCCATAGGCGGTGGCGTTGAAATAGAACGTGGTGCCGCTCAGCAGGCCCATGGTGTCGGACTGTTCGAAGTCCGCGCCCGCGTAGTCGCGAGGCCGCCAGAAGAACTGGCGCGTCTGCTTGTCCGCGCCCAGGATGAGCACGGCCATCTCGCGGTCTGCGGCGTCGCGCACCAGGATGTGGCTGTCGGGGTGCGTCAGCTCGAACAGGGCTGCGCGCATGTCTTCCGGCCGGGTCAGCAGGAACTCCGGGTCGCTGGCGTCCAACACGATGGTCGTCCTCAATCAATAGGGTCAGGCGGGGGGCGGGGCTTCGGGAACCTCGCGCGATTCCAGGCGATATAGCCAGGCCAGCAATTCTGCCACCGCTACGTAGAGTTGGGGCGGGATATGCGCGTCCAGGTCCACCTGCATGAGCAATCCGACCAATTCACGCGATTCGTGGACATACAGGCCGTTCTCTTCGGCCGCGCGGACGATGGTGTCCGCCAGTTGGCCGTAGCCCTTGGCGACCACGCGCGGCGCGCCGTCCTTTTCCTCGTAGGAAATGGCGACCGCCGCGTTGCGGTTGGCGTTGGGGCCGGCGTCCAGGGCGTTGGAAGGGGTATTCATCAGATATCGGCCGGCATGACGGGGCGCGGTTCCACCACGCTCACCGACAGATTGCTCAGGGTCAGGCCCGCGGCCAGCAGGCGAGAACGCAGCGTGTCCGAGGCGTCATGGATCTCGGGCGCGCTGTGCGGGGCGATCAGTTGCAGCACGAGCTGGTCGCCGGCCAGGTTGAGCCGGGCGTCGACCAGGCCCAGGCGCGGCAGGTCCAGCTTCACGCGCGTGGCCCAGGTGGGCACCCCGGAATCGGGATCGCCGCCATAAGGATCGCGCTCCACTTCCCATTCCATGGGCGTGCCCGGCCAGGCTTCGCCCTGCCAGGTCAGCGCCTGGTTGGCCAGCACGTCGAGCTGCTGGCGAACGAGCACGGTCAGGTCCTGGTGGATGCCGGCGACGGGCGTGCCCGGCGTGGGCGCGGCCGATGCCGTGCCGCCGGAGCCGGACGGCGCCGAGGCGTCGCCGCCCGAACGGGCGGGGGCGGAGGATTCGGCGCGCGGCCGGGCGGGCGCGTCCTGCGACACGGCGTTCCGGTCGAGCCGCGCCTGCGGCTCCTCGCGCAACTGGGCGGGATTGGTCCGGCCGAAGACCATGTCCGTCAGGTGGGACTCATAGAACAGGCCGCTGGTCTGCAGCGCGTGGCGCAAGGCCTGGCCCAGCGCGCGGGCGCCCGGGCCGCCCGCGGCCAGCGCGGCGTGCGCCGCAGCCTCGGGGCCCTTGGCGCCAGCGGGGAGGTTCGCATGCGCCCCGGGGCTGCCCGGCTTGCCGGCGGCGGCCGAGCCGTCCGCAGCGGGGGCC
>NZ_BCTQ01000071.1 GCF_001571365.1 Achromobacter denitrificans NBRC 15125
AAGCCGAGCCAGCGCGCCAGGGCGCGCTGGCTGCCCGCGCGCGACAGCCGCGCCCGAGCGTTGTCGTCGCGCGCCACCACCGGCGTGAGCGCCGCGGCGACGTGGCCCGCATGCGCGGGCGCGCCCGCCGAACGGCCCGCGTCGATCACGGTCACGCGCCAGCCGCGCGCGGCCAGCGCCTGGGCGATGCCGCCCCCCGCCAGGCCCGCGCCCACCACCACGGCATGGCCGGCGCCCGAAGGCCGCAACGCCGCGGCCACGCGCCCTTCCTGCGCGGCCTCCCCGGCCGTCATATGCCATTTGCCGCCATAGCCCGGCGCGCGGCGCACATTGAACCCCGCCTCCTGCAGGGTCCGGCGCAATTCGCCGGTGCAGGCCCAGGTGGCCACCGTGGCGCCGGGCGCCGCCAGGGCCGCCAGGTCGCGCAGTAGCGGCAGCGCCCACATCTCGGGGTTGCGCTCGGGCGCGAAGCCGTCCAGGAAAAACGCGTCCACCCGCGCGCTCAGGCGCGGCGCCAGCACCCGCGCGTCGCCGAAGCCCAGCGTGAGCGTCACCGCCCCGCCCTCGAATTCCATGCGGTGCAGGCCCGGCAGCAGGTCGGGCCATTCGGCCGCGAGCCGCCGCCCCAGGTCCGCCAGCGGTTCGGGCGCGTAGCGCTCAAGCAGGGCGGCCAGGTCCTCGCGCGCGAACGGATGCCCTTCCATCGACACCACGTGCAAGGCGGCGGGCCGCTCGGGATCGTCCCGCCAGGCTTTCCACAGCGCCAGGAAATTCAGTCCCAGGCCGAAGCCCGTCTCGCAGACGGTGAAGGCGCTGCGCCCGCGCCAGCGCTGGGGCAGGCCGTTGCCGCGCAGGAACACATGCTCCGCCTGCCCCAGCGCGCCGGAAGGCGAATGGTAGACGTCGCCATAGACGGGGCTGTACAGCCTGCCGTCGGCATCGAATTCGGCCACGGCCGGAATCAGGGGTACGTAATTGGAGGACATGGAAACGGCGGAAACAAACGGAATTGGTATTGGCACGCATTATCGGACGACGGCCACCCTGCGTTGGATGGACGCCACGCGACGGGGCCGTTTCATCGGGCTGCCACGGCATTGACGCATACATGGGCTTACACTGATTTCATGGATACTTACGATCAGTCCCACTCGCAGGCCTCGCCCATCGACCTGTGCGCCGCGATCGACGCGGCCGTCACAGCAGCCCATGCCGGCGCAGCCATCCTGCAATCCTACGCGCATCGGCGCACGGACCTCGTGATCGACCGCAAGGCGCGCAACGATCTCGTGTCTCAGGCCGACCGCGAGGCGGAGGCTGCCATCATCCAGGAACTAAAGGCGCGCACGCCCAAGTTCGGCATCGTCGCCGAGGAAACCGGCGGCCGCGCGCAAGGCGCCGCCACCTGGTACATCGATCCGCTGGACGGCACCACCAACTTCCTGCACGACATCCCGCATTACGCGGTATCGATCGCGCTGATCGCCCACCAGGGCACCTCGATCACGGCCCATGAAGCGCTGGCCGAAGACACGCCGGTGGTCGGCGTGGTCTACGACCCGAGCCGCGAAGAACTCTTCACCGCCGTACACGGGCTGGGCGCGTGGCTCAACGGCCGGCGCATCCAATGCTCGCGCACGCCGACGATCGAAGACGCGGTCCTCGCCACCGGATTCCCGTTCCGGGACTTCTCCTTCGCCGCGCAATACATGCCCATGCTGCACGACGCGATCAACCGCGCGCGCGGCGTGCGCCGCATGGGCGCGGCCGCGCTCGACCTCGCCTGGACCGCCTGCGGCCGGTACGACGGCTATTGGGAAATGGGGCTGGCGCCCTGGGACGTGGCCGCGGGCACGCTGATCCTGCGCGAAGCGGGCGGCGCCTGCTCGGACATGCACCAGCAGGATCCCTGGCCCATCGGCGGACGCGTCGTGGCCGGCAACCCCGCCATCGAACGCGCCCTGCATGAGATGATCGCCCCGCACCTCGACAAGAAAGGCTGAGCCGCCGGCTACGGCGCCTTGCCCGCCTCGGGCGGCTGGGCGTCGGGCCGCAATTCGCGGCGCAGGATCTTGCCCACGTTGCTCTTGGGCAGTTCGTCGCGGAATTCCACGTAGCGCGGACGCTTGTAGCCGGTCAGGCGCTCCCGGCACCATTCCTGGATCTGCTCCTCGGTCAGCGACGGGTCCTTTTTCACCACGAACACCTTGACGGCCTCGCCCGAATGCTCGTCCGGGATGCCGATCGCCGCGCACTCCAGCACACCCGGATGCTGCGCCACCGCCGCCTCGACCTCGTTCGGATAGACCTTGAACCCCGACACCGCGATCATGTCCTTCTTGCGGTCGACGATGCGGGTGTAGCCCTGCTCGTCCATGATGCCGATATCGCCGGTGCGGAAGTAGCCGTCCGCCGTCATGGAATGCCGGGTTTCCTCGGGCTTCTGCCAGTAGCCCAGCATGACCTGCGGCCCGCGGATGCACACTTCGCCGCGCTCTCCCAGCGGCACCTCGCGCCCGTCGTCGTCCAGGATCGCCACGTCGGTGGACGGCAACGGCAGGCCGATGGACCCCGAGTACTCGGTCGCGTTGGTGGGATTCACGGTCGCCACGGGCGAAGTCTCGGACAGGCCGTAGCCTTCGACCAGGGGCCTGCCGGTGATCTTCAGCCAGCGCTCGGCCACCTGGCGTTGCACCGCCATGCCGCCGCCGAGGGTCAGCCGCAGGGCGGAAAAGTCCAGGCGCGCGAAATCCTCGTTGTGCGCCAGCGCGTTGAACAGCGTATTGACGCCGGGAAAAATGTTGATGGGCGTCTTGCGCCACGCGTTGATCAGGGACGGCTGGTCGCGCGGGTTGATGATGAGCACGTTGCGCATGCCGGCGTACATGCCATACAGCCCGCACACGGTCATCGCGAACACGTGATAGAGCGGCAGCGCGCTGATGATGGTGAGCTGCTGGCCGGCGAGGTCGTGCACCACGGGCTGCGCCACCGCCTCGGTCTGCAAGACGTTGGCCGTAAGGTTGCGGTGCGACAGCATGGCGCCCTTGGGCACGCCGGTCGTGCCGCCGGTGTACTGCAGCACCGCCACGTCGTCCATCGACAGGGCCGGCGGCGTGAAGGGCAGGTTCGCGCCTTCGCGCAGCACCTTGGGCAGCATGCGCGCGCCGTCGATATGCCAGGCGGGCACAATCTTCTTCACGTAGCGGGCCGCCAGGTTGACCAGGGGCGCCTTCAGGCCCCCGAGCAGGTCGCCCGGCCCGGTCACGACGATGTGCTTGAGCTGCCCGCGATCCGTGACGCGCTCCAGCGTGTGCGCGAAGTTCTCCAGGATGACGATGACCGACGCGCCGCTGTCCAGCAGTTGCCGCTGCAGTTCCTCCGCCGTGTACAACGGGTTCACGTTGACCACCACCAGGCCGGCTCGCAGCGTGCCCAGCATGCTGACCAGGTAGGCCGGCACGTTGGGCATCATCAACGCCACCCGCTCGCCCTTGGGCAGGCCCAGGCCTTGCAGCCAGGCGGCGAAGGCGCGGGCGTGGGCATCCAGTTGCGCGTAGGTAATGTCGCTGCCCATCGCGGTGCACGCGATGCGCGAAGCGTATTGCTTGCAGGCCCGGTCCAGCAGGTCGGTCAGGGAGGAATATCCCTCGGTGGAGATCTCCGCCGGAACGCCTTGCGGGTAATGAGCAAGCCACGGACGCGTCATGGTATTTGTCTCCATTAAATTGGTTTTTGATTGATGATACCCTTGTTGCGTTCCCTTATTTCGCCCGAGCGCCCCCCATGAAACTCCTCGAACCCATCGTCGCGTGGCACCAAGACATATCCGAGATCCGACGCGACATCCACGCGCATCCCGAGCTGGCTTTCGAGGAGTTCCGCACCGCCGACGTGGTGGCCGCGAAACTTGAGGAATGGGGCATCGAGATCCATCGCGGACTGGGCGGCACGGGCGTCGTCGGCATCATCCGCGGCAATCTTCCCGGCGACCGCGCCGTGGGCCTGCGCGCCGACATGGACGCGCTTCCCATGCAGGAGGTCAACACCTTCGCGCACGCCAGCAAGCACGACGGCAAGATGCATGCCTGTGGCCATGACGGCCACACCGCCATGCTGCTGGCCGCGGCGCGCTACCTGTCGCAGCACCGCGACTACGCGGGCACCGTCTACGTGATCTTCCAGCCGGCGGAAGAAGGCGGCGGCGGCGCCAAGCGCATGATCGACGACGGCCTGTTCACGCGCTTCCCCATGGAAGCCGTGTTCGGCATGCACAACTGGCCCGGCATGAAGCCCGGCCAGTTCGGCCTGACCCCCGGCCCCATCATGGCGTCCAGCAACGAGTTCTCCATCGTCGTGAAGGGCAAGGGCACCCACGCCGGCATGCCCAACCTGGGCATCGACCCGGTCATGGCGGCCGTGCAGTTGGCGCAATCGCTCCAGACCATCATCACCCGCAACCGCAATCCGCTGGACGCGGCGGTGCTGAGCATCACGCAGATCCACGCCGGCAGCGCCGACAACGTCGTGCCCAATCACGCCGAATTGCGCGGCACGGTGCGCACGTTCACGCTGGAAGTGCTGGACCTGATCGAACGCCGTATGGAAGAGATCGCGCGCCATACCTGCGCGGCAATGGACTGCGAAGTGGAATTCACGTTCCAGCGCAACTATCCGCCCACCATCAACCATCCCGCGGAAGCCGCGTTCTGCGCCGACGTGCTGCGCGACATCGTCGGCGAAGCCAACGTCAACGACCAGGTGCAGCCGACCATGGGCGCGGAAGACTTCGCCTTCATGCTGCAGGAACTGCCGGGCTGCTACGTCTGGATCGGCAACGGCACCGGCGGGCATCGCGACAGCGGCCACGGCATGGGCCCCTGCACGCTGCACAACGGCAGCTACGACTTCAACGACGAACTGCTGCCGCTGGGCGGCACGTACTGGGTCCAGCTGGCGCTCAAGCGCCTGGCCAAGGCCTGATCCTCACACGCCGTCCGGCGCGCCGACCGCCAGGCACATTGCCAGGAAGCGCTCGGCCGCGCGGGCGGCGGCGTCAGCGTGCGGCACCAGGATACTCAGGGTGCGCGTCAGCGGCTTGGGCAGCAGGCGCAGCGCCGCCAGCGCCCCGTCTTCGTGGCGCATCGACATGACGGACACGAAGCCCACGCCCAGGCCCGCGCGCACCGCCTGTTTCACCCCCTCCACCCCCGCCAGCTCCAGGCCCACGGAGGGCGCCAGCCCGGCGTCGGCGAACGCGCGCTCCACCAGCCGGCGCACGCCCGAGCCGGGTTCGCGCATGACCAGGGCGGAGGCGGCCAGGTCGCGCAGCGTCACCGCCCCCTTGCCCGCCAGGGCATGATCCGCCCGCACGATCGCCACCACTTCGTCCTGGCGCCACGCATGCACCGCCGTGTCCGCGGGCAGGCCGGCCGGCACGTCGCCCTCGATGAACGCCAGGTCCAGGGCCGGCAGACGCTCGACGATCTCGCGCGTGTTGCCGTCGGACAGGTGCAGGCTCACCGCCGGAAACGCGTGGCGGAAGTCCGCCACCAGGCTGGGCAAGAGATAGCTGGCGGGCGTGGTGCTGGCGCCCAGGCGCAGGGCGCCCGTCTCCAGGCCGCGCCAGGACTCGCGCACGGCCTGGGCCTGGCGGTATACCTGCCGCAGCTGCCGGGCCTGCTCGGCCAGGCGTTCGCCGGCGTCGGTCAGGGCGATGCCGTGGCCGCTGCGGCGATACAGAGGTTCGCCGAACCATTCCTGCAACATGCGCAGCTGGCCTGACACCGCGGGCTGGGAAAGATTCAGCACGCCGGCGGCACGGCTGATGTTGCCGGTATCGGCCACGCAGGCGAAGGTCAGCAGCTGGTCCGGGGTCATGGAGGGGCCACGATAGGGCGACTATCGGCCAAATTATCAGAATTCCCGATATTACATATCCGAAATAAAGATTTTTCAAATAGTAGAGGCGAAATTAATATTTCGTGTAGTTATTTAGATATGCGCCAAGGCCAACCATGAGCAATTCCTCCAGCACCGCCGTCCCCCTGCCCGCCACGCCGGCCACGCCCGTCGCGCCGCCGGCGGCCACGCCGTGGCGGGACAAACTCAACGGAGTCTTGTTCGTCGGCCTGATGGCCGCCGCCGTGATGCAGCTCGCCGACCTTCCCGCCATCCGCCAGCTCGGGTTTTCGCCGCTGGTGGTGGGCATCGTCTGCGGCATGCTGTACGGCAACTTCCTGCGCGGCACCATGCCGGCCGACTGGGGCGTGGGCGTGAACTTCACCGCGCGCCGCCTGCTGCGCATCGCCGTGGCGTTCTACGGCCTGAACATCAGCATCCAGCAGATCGCGGCCGTCGGCCTGCCCGGGCTGGCCGTCTCGGTCGCGGTGGTGCTGGGCACCCTGCTGATCGGCACGGTGGCCGGCCAGCGCCTGCTGGGCCTGGACCGCGACACCGCCATGCTCACCGCCGCCGGCAGCGCGATCTGCGGCGCCGCCGCCGTCCTGGCGTTCGAACCCACGCTGCGGGCCGCGCCACACAAGAGCGCGGTGGCCGTCGCCACCGTCGTGCTGTTCGGCACCCTGTCCATGTTCCTGTACCCGGTGCTCTACCACGCGGGCTGGCTGAATTTCGACACCCAGGCGCTGGGCATCTATATCGGCGGCACCATCCACGAAGTCGCCCAGGTCGTGGGCGCGGCCAGCAACATCGACCCCGCCACCACGGAAGTCGCCACCATCGTGAAGATGACCCGCGTGGCCCTGCTGGTCCCGGTCCTGCTGGTGCTGGGTATGTACCTGCGCAGCGCCGCCTCCCAGGCCGGCGGCCAGGCCAAGGGCGCCAAGCTGCCCATTCCCTGGTTCGCGGTGGGTTTCCTGGTGCTGGCCATCATCAATTCGCTCGATATCATCCCGGCCGACGCCGTGGCCGCCATCCGCCGGCTGGACATCTTCGCGCTGACCATGGCCATGACGGCGCTCGGCATCGAAACCCGCTTCGCCCAGATCAGAAAGGCCGGCCCCCGCGTGATGGCCCTGGGCCTGATCCTGTACGCCTGGCTGTTGGTTGGCGGCTACGCCATCGTCAAGCTCGCCTATTGATCGCCGGCCCCGCCGCGGCCAGGCGCCGCGGCGGGGTTCACGCATACACGCGGCGGTCTCGTTTTTCCTGCATAATCGGCTGGTTCTATTGCAGTGGAGTCGGCCGCATGACCTCCAGCACCAAAACCCCTTCCACGACTTTGCCCGCCCACCGCGACGCGGTATTGCGCGTCATGCCGATGCCGGCGGATGCGAATATCCACGGAGACGTTTTCGGCGGCTGGATCATGTCCCAGGTGGATATCGCCGGGTCGATCCCCGCCGCGCGGCGCGCCGCCGGGCGCGTGGCCACCGTGGCGGTCAACGCCTTCCAGTTCAAGCAGCCGGTCTTCGTGGGCGACCTGCTCAGCTTCTACGCCGCCATCGTCAAGACCGGCAAGACCTCGATCACCGTGTCGGTCGAGGTCTACGCGGAACGCCAGCGCCTGGACGCCGAGATCGTCAAGGTCACCGAAGCCACGCTGACCTACGTCGCCACCGACGAAGCGCGGCGCGGCCGCCCGCTACCTACCCTTTGAGTCGTAACGCATGACGCAGTCCGCCGCCGCGCAGAAACCGCCCGCGACGCCCCGCCGCCTCGATCCGGAAGACGCCCAGCACGCCCTGGCGGAAGTGCAGGAGCGCCTGCGGCGTCAGCAACTGGTCGCCGACCTCGTGCACCGCCAGGAAGAGGGCGATTCCAAGGCCTCGCTGGTCGAGGACCTGGTCCACCGCCAGCACGAAGCCGAACTCAAGACCCTGCTGGACGGCCTGCATCCCGCCGACATCGCCTTCATCCTGGAATCGCTGCCCAAGGACGAGCGGCAAGCGATCTGGGCGCTGGTCAGCCCCGAGCACGACGCGGACGTGCTGCTGGAAGTCGAAGACTGGGTGCGGGAATCGCTCATCGAAGCGATGGACCGCCAGGACCTGGTCGCCGCCACCGGCAACATGGACGCCGACGAGCTGGCCGACCTGGCGCCCGACCTGCCGCCCGACGTGGTGGCCGAAGTCCAGAAGGGCCTGACCGAAGAAGAACGCGCGCAGCTGCTGGAAGCCATGGGCTATCCGGAAGACAGCGTGGGCGCGATCATGGACTTCGAGATGGTCCGGGTGCGCGAGGACGTGACGCTGGAAGTGGTGCTGCGCTACCTGCGCCGGCTGCATGAACTGCCCGACCATACCGACCAGATCTTCGTGGTGGATCGCCAGGACAAGCTGCAAGGCATCCTGCCCCTGTCGCGCCTGCTGGTCAGCGAACCCGAAACCGAGGTGCGCGCGGTCATGAATTCGGACTTCCTGGCGCTGAACCCGCTGGACTCCGACGCCGACGCCGCGGGCGCCTTCGAACGCTACGACCTGGTGTCCGCCCCCGTGATGGACGACCAGGGCCGCCTGATCGGCCGCGTCACCATCGCCGACGTCGTGGACGTGATGCGCGAAGACTCGCAGGAGCAGGCGCTGTCGCGCGCCGGTCTGCAGGAAGAAGACATCTTCGCCCCCGTCGCCACCGCCCTGCGCAACCGGGCCCCCTGGCTGCTCTTCAACCTCTGTACCGCCGCCACGGCCTCGTTCGTGGCATCCCAGTTCGAAGGCACGGTCAGCCAGATCGTCATCCTGGCGTTCCTCATGTCCATCGTGGCGGGCATCGGCGGCAACTCCGGCAACCAGACCATGACGCTCATCATCCGGGCGCTGGCCATGGGCCGCATCACCGGGCGCAATCTCTGGCAGCTGGTCAAGCGCGAGCTCCTGGTGACCCTGATGGTGGGGCTGTGCGGCAGCCTGGTGGCGGCGCTGTTCGCCTGGGCGATCTCGCATTCAGTGTCCATCGCGCTGGTGATGATGGCCGCCATGGTCTGCAACATGCTGGTGGGCGCATCGGTGGGCGTGCTGGTGCCCATGGTGCGCGCCCGCTTCGGCAAGGATCCGGCGATGGGCTCTTCGGTGCTGCTCACCTTCGCCACGGATTCGCTGGGATTCTTCATTTTCCTGGGCCTGGCCACGCTCTTCCTGCTGTAGCCCGCCTGCAACAGGCGGCGCCGCGCCGGCCCCCGAATCCCCCGGGAAAACGGCGCTTGACAGCTGGCTGACAGGGAGGACGACGACCGTTCCATTACAGTAATGGGATTGTCATCTTCCTCCCCCCAGTGCCCGCAATGACCGCCAGACTCCGGGCAGCGATCTTCTGTCTGCTGCTGCTTCCCTTTGCCTCCGCCGTTCAAGCCTGTGACAGCATGCCCTCCTGGGCGCAATCGGCATGCAAGCGCGTGGACCAGATCTGGACGCAGGGCGGCAACGATCTCTACCTGACCGGCTATTCGTGGCACAACCGCGCCACCTACAGCAAAGAGAAGATCGACAGCTTCAACGAACTGGCCTGGGGCGGCGGCTACGGACGCAGCCTCTACGACGAGGACGGCGACTGGCAAGGGCTCTACGCCATGGCCTTCCTCGACTCGCACAGCAAGGTCCAGCCCATCGCCGGCTACGGCTTCCTGAAGATCGGCGAGGTCAGCGAGAATTTCCGGCTGGGCGCGGGCTACACCGTGTTCCTCACCGCGCGCCACGACATCATGAGCTACGTGCCCTTCCCCGGCATCCTGCCGCTGGTGAGCGCGGGCTACAAGAACTCCATGCTGTACGCGACCTACATCCCGGGTTCCAGCGGCGCGGGCAACGTGCTGTTCGTCTTCGGCCGCTGGCAGTTCTGAACGGGCCGCGCCGGCCGCTTCAGCAGGCCTCCAGCTTGCGCACCAGATCGCCCAGGCGCCAGTCGTCGATGCCGTGCGCGCGCAAGGCGCGCGCCGTCTCCACCACGTAATCCAGGCAGGGGCCCGATTGCCCCACGGCATTGCGCACCGAGGCCAGCAGGCGGTCGTCGCTGAGGCCGGCGGCGTATTCCTGGCAGGCCCGATTCAGCAGGAACGCCAGCCCCCGCACCGGCGCGGCCTCGGTATGGCAGGTCAGCCAGCGCGGCGAGTAGGCTCCAGTGATCATTTCCCGGCGCCAGAGCGCCTGGAACACCGCGGGCACGTCGCAGGCAGCCACCAGGAAGGCCACCCCGCGGCAGCAACCGCCGCGGTCCAGGCCGAACACCAGGCCGGGATTGTCGGGCGAGCCGCGATGATCGTGCGACCACAGGCACAGGGAGCGGTGATAACCGCGCACCGTCGCCAGGCGGCGTTCGCGCCAGGCGAAGCCGGGATGCCATATCAGGGAGCCGTAGGCGAACACCCACAGGTCGTCGGCGCCGTTCCAGCCGGTCAGCAGGTCGTCCACCGAAAGCGCGTGCCGTGTCTTTGCCGGGCCGGCGCAGCCGGCGGGTACTGCCAACGACATAGGGTCCTCTGATATCCCGATTCATTCCATGCGTGGAATGGCGGATATCCTACGCGCTTGCCCCCGCAAAAGCATTGCGAGATGGGGCGCCGGCGAAGCCCCGAACGGAATTTGCATCCCCGGCACCGGCTGCCCGGGAAATAAATTTGCGCGCCCCGCCTATACCGAGTCCAGCGGCAGTTCGGTCGTGCTCTTGATGACTTCCATCGAGAAACTGGCGCTGACGTCCAGCAGGTCCACGGCGCCGATCAGGCGCCGGTAGAAGCGGTCATAGGCCGCCATGTCCTCGACCACGACCTTCAACAGGTAGTCCACGTCGCCGGCCATGCGGTGGAACTCCACCACATTGGGCAGGGCCATGACGGCGTTGATCAGGCTCTGCGTCCACTTCTCGTTGTGCTGGCTGGTCCGGATGGACACGAACACGGTCAGGTTCAGCCCCAGGGCGCGCGGATCCAGCAGGATGGCGTTGCGCGCGATGACGCCGTCATCCTTGAGCTTCTGGATGCGGCGCCAGCATGGGGTCACGGACAGGTGCACCTGCTCGGCGATCTCGGCGACCGAGCAGGTAGCGTCCTTCTGCAGCAAGGCCAGTATCTTGATGTCGGTCTGGTCCATGGGGAGTCCTCACGCGATCGGCCCAATCTTGCCTGTTCGGCCCGTCCTCGTCCAGCCGTCCAGCCATTTGGCGGAACCGTCAGTACGTGCCGGGGTAGCCGCCGCCGTCGATGAGGAGGTTCTGGCCCGTCATGTAGCTGGCCTGCGCCGAACAGACGTAGGCGCAGAGGGCGCCCAGTTCCTCGGGCTGGCCGTAGCGGCCCGCCGGGTTGGCGCGGCCGCGCTCGTCCCACAGCTGCTCGAAACTCTTGCCGCCCGACTGTTCCAGCATGCCTTGTATGTGCCTGACCTGCGCGTCCGTGGCGAAGGCGCCCGGCAGCAGATTGTTGATGGTGACGTTGTGCCTCACGGTCTGCCGCGCCAGCCCGCCCACGAAACCGATCAGGCCCGAGCGCGCGCCGTTGGACAGCCCGAGCTCGGCGTGCGGCGCCTTTACGCTGCGCGAGACGATGTTCACGATGCGGCCGAAGCGCCGTTCTATCATGCCGTCGACGACTCGCCGGATCATGTCGATGGGGCCCAGCATCATGGCGTCCAGCGCCGCGACCCAGTCCTCGTGCGTCCAATTCCGGAAGTCGCCCGGCAGCGGCCCGTCGGCGTTGTTGATGAGAATGTCGGGATGCGGACAGGCCGCCATGGCCGCGTCGCGGCCTTGCGCCTGCGTCAGGTCGGCCGACACCCAGCCCACGCCTATGCCGGTCTCGCGCGACATCTCGGCGGCCGCCTGCTCCAGCGTGGTCGGATTGCGGGCCGCGATCGTCACCGCCACGCCTTCCCGCGCCAATTGCAGGGCGCACGCCCTGCCCATCCCGCGACTGCCGCCAAATACCAGTGCCGTCTTGCCGCCGATCCCCAGATCCATGCCTGACTCCCCTGTCCTGGCGGACGGCCCCGGTGGCTCGCCCTGCCGCAGCGGATCAGTATAGGGCCGGCGCCGCCCGCGCGGACGGCGCCGGCGCCCGCTACCAGCTCAGCCCATCCACTGGCTGACCGGCGCCGCCGCGTCCTGCAGCGGCTGGGCCACCACATCGATCAGCGCCGGGCCGTCGTGCTCCATGGCGGCCTTGATGGCCGCGTCCAGCTTGGCCGGATCTTCCACGCGCCATGCTTTCACGCCGTAGGCTTCGGCGATGCGCGCATGGTCGGTGCGATTGAAGTCCACGCTGTAGTAGCGCTTGTCGTAGCCCGCCTTCTGGCTGGCCTTGATCCAGCCGTAGACCGAGTTCGAGAACACCACCATCAACAGCGGCGCCTTGTGCCTGACGATGGTTTCCAGTTCGCCCACCGTGAAGCCGAAGCTGCCGTCGCCCATCACCGACACGCATTTGGACTGGGGCCGGCCCACCCATGCGCCCAGCGCGGCGGACATGGAAAAGCCCAGCGCGCCGTGCGCCCGGTTGGTGATGAAGTGGCGGCCGGGACGCGACACGTCGTAGTAGGCCGAGAAGTACGGGCACGGCGTGCCGGGATCGGCGCAGACCACGGCGTCGTCCGGCAACAGCCGGTTCAGGGACTGCACCACGCGCTCGGGGCGGATGGGCGCGTCCAGGCTGTTGGCCAGCGGCTCCAGCTGCGCCTGGCGGGCCGCCTTGGCTCGGCCGGCCAGCACCGCGCCGTCGGCCGCGTCCGCGGGACGGTGCGCCAGGCGCTGCGCCACCTCGGCGCCCAGCGCCTCCAGCGCCAGCTTGGCGTCGCCGACCATGCCGACTTCGGTCAGGTAGTTGGCGCCGATCACCATGGGATCGATATCGATGTGCAGGATGGGCACGCTGCGGTTGGGGAAGCGCCAGTGCTCGGTCGAGGTCGAGCCGGCGCGGCATCCCACGAACAACACCACGTCCGCCGCGGCCACCACGTCGCGGGTCGCCATCACCCCGCCGTTCGAGCCCACCACGCCCGCGTTCAGGGGATGGGTGTCGGCAAGGCTGCCCTGCCCGCTCACCGTCACGCAGACCGCGGCCTTGAGCGCCTCGGCCAGCTGCTGCAAGGCCGTGCTGGCGCCCGCGATGACCACGCCCCCGCCGCAGATGATCACCGGCGCGCGCGCGCCGACCAGCCGCTGCGCGGCGCGCGCGACGTCGGCGGGATCCGGCGCGAAGCGCATCGCGGGGAACTGGCCGTGCTCGGGCTGCGCCCAGATGTCGGCGGCGTCCACCTGCTGCTTCATCACGTCGTACGGGAAACACAGGTGGGCCGAGCCCGGCTTGCCGGTCGTCATGGCCCGGAACGCCGCCCGCACCATGCCCGGGATCTGGTCCGCGCGGTCGATGGTGCGGTTCCATTTCGTCAGCGGGCGGTACAGTGCCTCCTGGTCCAGCTCGGTCAGGGGATACTTGCCGCGCGAGCCCACCGCCACGTCCGAGGTGATGCCGAGCACGGGCACGGACGATTCGTTGGCCTCCACCAGGCCGGGCAGCAGATAAGTCGCCCCGCCCCCGCTCGGCCCCTCGCACACGCCGACCTTGCCCGTCACGCGGGCATAGGCGTCCGCCATGTAGCCGGCGCTGCGCTCATCGCGCGTCAGGATGTGCTGCATGCCGTGATCCAGGCGGTACAGCGCGTCATAGAACGGCAGGCTGGTGTCGCCGCACAGGCCGAAAATGTGTTTGACGCCGTTGTGCTGCAGCATCCGCACCATGGCTTCGGCGCCGGTCAGGTTTTCCATGTCATCTCCACGTGTTGCTTGCGCGCGGCCGGGCGATCCCGGCCGCGTGCCGGTCAGTTGTCCAGATTGATGTTGCTGCTCTTGATGAACGCGCTCCAGCGGTCGTATTCCGACTTTACGTAGGCGTCCAGCGCGGGGCCGTCGGAAGCCACGATCTCGAAGCCAGCCTCGGTCACCTTCTTCCTGATTTCGGGATCGGCCAGCACGGCCTTGAAGTCGGCGGTCAGTTTCTTGATCGTGGCCTCCGGCGTGCCCTTGGGCGCGAACATGCCGCTCCACGAGTAGGCGACGAAACCGGGGAAACCGGATTCGGCCACCGTCGGCACATTGGGCAGTTCGGGCAGGCGCTTGTCGCCGGCCACCGCGAGCGGCTTGATCTTGCCCGCCTGGATCTGGCCCCGCAGCGCCGCGAAGCTCAGCCACGTCATATTGGCCTGGCCGCCCACCACCGCCTGGATGGCCGGTCCGCCGCCGCCGTACGGCACGTGCAGCAGCTCGACCTTGGACAGGCGCTTGAGTTCTTCGGGCGCCAGGTGGTTAAGCGAGCCGACGCCGGTGGAGGCATAGTTGAACTTGTTGGGCGGCTGCTTGGCGGCCGCGGCCAGGAACTCCTTCAGGTTGTCCCCGGGCACGCTCGGATTGGCGCCGATCACGAGCGGAAAGCGCACCGTCTGCGAGATCGCCACGAAGTCCTTGAACGTGTCGTAAGGCAGCTTGGGCTTCACGGCGGGGTTGATGCCGTGGTTGTCGAAGCTGACCAGCAGCGTATTGCCGTCAGGCTCTGCGCGCGCCACGAAGGCGGTTGCGATCTGGCTGGCCGCGCCCGGACGGTTCTCGACCACGACGGCCCGGCCGCCCAACTGCTCCGACAGGCGCGGCTGCAAGATGCGGGCGAGGATGTCCGTGCTGCCGCCTGGCGGATAGGGCACGACCAGCACCAGCGGCCGTTCCTCGGCCATGGCGGGCGCCGCGACGAAGGCGCCCCCTGCTGCGGTCAGCATGCATAACGCCGCCAGACCGCGTGTCAACCTGTGGTTCATTGCTTTTCCCCTGCTGATATGGTGTTGGCCGGCACTGCCGAGGCGGGTTCGGCCTGGTCCCGCATGTAAATCGTGGAAAAACCGGTGCGTATGACGTCGGTGATCTGATCCAGCCGGCGGCCGATGTGCGCGTTGACGAGGCCGGGCAAGGCGTCGATGTCGCGGCGCTCCAGCGCCTCGACGATGCGCAGGTGCTCGCCCTGGGTATGGCCGCGGCGGCCCTGCTGCATGTCGATCCAGCGCACGAAATGGATGCGGGCGTTGACGCTTTCCAGCGCCCGCACGAACTCGTCGTTGCGCGAAAACCGGGCCAGCGTAAGGTGGAAGGCTTCGTCCAGTTCCAGCAGGCGCGTGGCCTCGCTGTCCTCGGGCACGTCTCGCGAGCGTTCCACGAACGCCCGCAGGCCGGCCAGTTCCTCGTCGGTGGCGCGCTCGCAGGCGGCCCGCACGATCCCGGCCTCCAGCACCGCGCGGTATTCGTACAGGCTGTGGATCTGCTTGGCGTCCAGCAAGCGGGCGATAAAGCCCCGATTGACCGAGCGGGTCAGGAAACCTTCGACCATCAGCTGGTTCAGCACTTCGCGCAACGGGGTGCGACTGACGTTCAGCCGACGCGCCAGCTCTACCTCGTTGATGCGTTCGCCAGGCTTGAATTCGAAGCGCACGGCCATGGCCTTGACGGCGCCGTACAACTCGGCCTGGGCGGCCTGGGTGCGCGCTGCGGGGCGGATCGCGGGGGAAGATTGCGTCATACCGGACCGAAAGTGTCAGGGTTCGCCAAGGGGAGATGAAGTGCATACTAAAGTGCATACACTTCATGGGCAAGCAGGGTTTGCCCGAAATCGGGAGGGTGACGAGGGATGGGGCGTGTGGTGTGGGCCGTGGGGGCCGTGGGGGATGCGTGGGATGGGTGGGATGGGTATAGCGCGGCAGTTCCCAGGCAAGAACTTAGGTGCTCAACGCGCGAAACCCATGCGGCCGTGGGCCGAGAGTCCCGGCATCGGCGGGAAAACACACTCTTGCCCACCGCATGGGTTTCGCGCGCTGGGCAATTGGGTTTTTGCGCGAATGGTCTCGCGCTGCACCCATCCTACGCCCGGTACCCTGCGTGTAGTGGGTGGGCGAGACCGGCGGAAGGGATGGGGACGGATGAGAGGGTAGGATGGGTAGAGCGCGGCAATTCCCAGGCAAGAACCTAGACGCCCAGCGCGC
>NZ_BCTQ01000072.1 GCF_001571365.1 Achromobacter denitrificans NBRC 15125
GAAAGCGGCGGCGCGCGCCCGGCGCAGCCGGCTGCGGCGCGTGGCGGGCGCGGCCTGCCTGGGCCTGTCCGCGCTGTGCTTCTATGCGTGGTACGCGCAGTACCTGAGATGGGACTTCAACGAGCTGGGCCGCTACTACGACCCGGTCGACCAGGTGGTCTACACGGACGCGGGGTTCGTCTGGATCGTTCCCGCGCTTGCCTTCCTGGCCGCGGGCCTGCTGTGCGCGCGGCGGGCGTAGCGGGGCCGAGCCGCCGGCCCGCCGCCGCGGCGCCTATTCGGTGCGAATGTTGGCCTGCTTCACGATCTTGCCGTTGTCCTCGTATTCCTTGCGCACCTGGGCCGTGAACTGCTCCACGGTGCCGGGCGACATGATGTTCAGCGAGTCGGTCAGAGGCTTGCTCACGTCGGGCATGGCGGCGATTTTGTTGATCAGGCCGTTCATGCGCGCGCGGAAATCGGCGCTGGCGGTGCCGGGCGCGAAGAAACCGAACGTGGAGGTCATGTTGGCCATGGGATAGCCCAGCTCGGCCAGCGTGGGCGTGTCGGGCCGGCCCGGCAGGCGGACCGGAGAGCCCACCGCCAGCAGCGTGAGCTTGCCTTCGTCGATCAGCGCGTTGATCGGGCCGGACGCGTTGACCAGCATCAGCGTGAACTGTCCGCCCAGCGCGTCGGGCACCATCTGGGCCATGCCCTTGTACGGCACGTGGGCGATGCGCACGCCCGCCTGCCCGGAGATCTGTTCGAGCATCAGGTGGCCCAGCGAGCCGACGCCGGCCGTCGCCAGCGACAGGCCGTCGGGATCGGCCTTGGCCTGGGCCAGCATATCCTTGAAGGTCTTGCCGGTGAACTTCGGGCCGCCCACCAGATAGACCGGCGAATACATGACGGCGGCCACCGGCGCCAGATCCTTCAGCGGGTCGTAGAGCGTCTTCATCACGTGCGGCGACAGCGTAACGGGGCTGACCGCGGTGAAGGCCAGCGTGTTCTCGTCCTGCGCGCGGGCCACGGCGTTCATGCCTATCATGCCGCCCGCGCCGCCGCGGTTCTCCACCACCACCGGCTTGCCCAGTTCCGCCGCCAGCTTCTGCGCGAAGGCGCGGGCGGTGTTGTCGACGATGCCGCCGGCGCCGTAGGGCACTACGATGGTCATGGCCTGGGACTTGTCGGCCTGAGCCTGCGCGGCGCCCGAGAACGCGCAGGCCGCGCCGAGCGCGCAAAGCCCGGCAATCCGCTTGAAATTCAACATGCTTCTTTCCCCTTGGTGCCCGGCGTATGTCGCCCGGGCGCGACGACGGCCGTCCAATGCGGCGCGCCGGCATGCAGTGTGTGCATGCCGGCGCGCAGTGACAACCGGGTATACCCCAGATAAAGGTATGAAGCCCTCGGGTAGGGGGGCCTATCTAGCCATGCAGGAATCCAGCATGCGGTTGTAGGTGTCCACCATGACCTGCGTGGTCCATTGCGTGATGGTGGCCGGGTCATAGCCGCTCTGGTTCATGGCCCAGCGCTGGCAGTCCGCAGTGGCGCCGGCCTGGGCCGGGCTCACGGGCTGGGCGTGTTCATATTGCACCGGCGCGTACTGCGGCGGCGGCGGCTGGTACAGCGGCGCGTCGTAGACGGGAGCGGCATACACCGGCGGACTGGTGTAGACCACGCCGGGCGCGTAGACGCCGCCTTGAACGTAGGCGGGACTCGAATCCGCCGCCAGCAGCAGGCCGACCGCGGCCAGCGCGAATGCGCCGCCTATCCACCAGCCGCTGGAACTGCTGCTTCCGCCGTGATAGTGGTGATAGCCGCCGTGATAACCGCCGCCGTAACCGCCGTGGTAGCCACCGCCGTGTCCGCCGCCCGCCAGCGCCGGCGCGCTGGCCATCGCCAGAGCCAGCGCCGCCACGGCCGCCCGGCTCGAAAACCGCTTCATGATTCCACTCCTGATACGCCCCGGCCGGCACCTTGCGCAACCCTGGGCGATATCCCTACTTTACTGCCGCGCCGGCGCTACAAGTTGTCTCAAGCGCTACCGGGATTTCAACCCGTTTCAGCGCCGCGGCGCGCGGCCGGCGGCCGTTGCCCGCTGTTGCATGGGCGCGACTCGCCCGCGCGCAAGCGGACCTGCGCTCGCTCGTCGAAGCCCGAGGGCTCGCGATTCAAGGTTTCGTAAGTTTCGTAACCCGCTTTCTCCACGCACCAGTTCCAGAAGTACACCTGCGATCCGTGCAGCATCATCGATTCCGCGCGCCATTCGCGAATCGGCTCGAAGGCGGCCGTGCCGTCGGCGCCGCTGCGCGTTTCGTTGCGGAACTGTTCGCGGCCGTAGGGGTAGGCGCTGCTGATCAGCACCACGCGCGCATTCGCCACGGGTTGCGCGCTTTCGTCCAGCACCGTGATGCGCGCATCCGGCTGCATTGTCTTGTACACGGGGTAGGGCACGCAGCCCGAAACGAGGAGGGCAAGCGGGAGCGCCAGGGTGGCGGACAAAGCGCGTAGCGGCAAGGACATCGGCAGGATAAAAGGGGTGCTGAAAGAGTGGCTAAAAGTGCTGAACGGTAGTATTTTCTCGCGATGATTACGGCCCCACCTTCTACTTCAGCGCAAGACAAGCGCCTCACGAAAGGCGAACGCACGCGGTTGCAGCTCTTGGAGGTCGCCGCCGCGGAATTCGCGGAACGCGGATTCCAGCATACCCGGATCAGCGACATCGTCGCCCGGGCGGGCGTGACCCAGCCTGTCTTCTATCAATATTTCACCAGCAAGCAGGCCGCCTACGATGAACTGGTGGGCATGTTCGCGCAGCGCCTGCGGCACGCCATCGGCCAGGCGCGCCTGCCCGCCGGCCTGGCAGGGGGCGAACTCGCCGGCCGCATCCGCCAGGGCGTGAACGGCCTGCTGGCCATCCTCCAGGAAGATCCCAACCTGACGCGCATCGGCTTCTTCCAGGTCGACGAGGCGGAAGCGCTGAAGGATGAACTGGTGGGCATGATCGCCGACAACGTGCGGGCCGAGCAGGAGGCGGGCCTCTTCAGGCCGGAAGTCCGCGCCGATTGGTTCGCGCAGTCGCTGATGGGCATCGTCGAGCGGTTCACGCGGCAGGCGCCCGACGCCGAACGGCGCGAGGCGCTGGCGGACTTCATCACCGACCTGTTATTGGATGGCATGCGAGAACGGCAGCCGCTCCGAACAGCCTCCTAGCCGGAGGCTTTTTTTTCGCCCGCGCCTGCCGCGCGCGCCCGGCGTTCCCGGGTGCTGACCGTGTGCGTGGGTCTGAGAAATTTCTGTTTAGATTCATTTTATTATTGTTTATCGATAAAAAATGCTAGACTTCGGCCTACTTCAATGTCCTTAGTGGGATCGCCATGACTATGAAAAGCCAGGAAGCCAATCGGCAACGTATCGGCAGGATCAGCCGCCGCTTCGCCAGCGTGTGCAGCGCCTTGATGGTGGGCGCGCCCGTGCTCGTCGCGGTGTATTGGCTGACGCTGGATCTTGCCGAATTGAATGCCGCCTGGATGGAAGGAGTGGCCGGCGTGACGTCGTTCCCGCCCTGGTTGCGCGGCGTCTGCCTGGCGTTGTCGCTGGTCCTGGCGTGGCCGCTGGTGCTGGGGCTGGTGCATCTGCGCCGGCTGTTCCGCCTGTATGCGGCGGGCGCCATGTTCGGCGAGCGCAATGTGGCGGCGCTGCGCGGCTTCGGCCTGTCGCTGGCGCTCTTCGCCGTCGGGCAGCTGATCTACACGCCGATCATGGCGTTGACGATTTCCTCGGGCAATCCTCCCGGGCAGCGGGTGATCAGCGTGGGGATCGACGCCGGCATGGCGCTGGCCGCGGTGGCGGGCGGCGTGCTGATGGTGATCGCCTGGGTCATGGACGAGGCGCGCAAGATCGACGAAGACCAGCAGTTCACGGTCTGACGCCCATGCCTATCGTCGTCAATCTCGATGTCATGCTTGCCCGGCGCAAGATCCGCTCCAACGAACTGGCCCGCGCCGTCGGGATCACCGAGGCCAACGTTTCGCTGCTGAAGTCGGGCAAGGTGCGCGCGGTTCGGTTCTCGACGCTGGAAGCGATCTGTCGCTACCTCGAATGCCAGCCGGGCGACCTGCTGGAGTATGTGCCCGGCGACGGACCCGAAGACGATCCGTCGGCGGACGAGGGCTGAGGCCGCCCGGGCGGGGGGCAGAGCCCTTACTCGACCCGCGCGCCCGAGGCCGCCACCAGCTTTTCGGCCGCGGCCCAATCCGCCTTCAGCAGATCCTGGAACTGCGCGGCCGATTTGGCTTCGGCTTCCACGCCCAGCGCGGCCAGGCGCGCCTGCACCTTGGGATCGGCCAGCACCTTGTTGACGGCGGCGTTGATCTGGTCGCGGTCCGCGGCGGCGATGCCGGCCGGCGCCAGCAGGCCCAGCCACGAATCGAAGGCGTAGCCGGGCAGGCCGCTTTCGGCCGCGGTGGGCAGGTCGGGCGCGAAGCGCGAGCGGCTCTTGCCGGTGTAGGCCAGGAAGGTCACTCGCGGGTCATTGCGGTAGGCGGTCACGCCGATGGTGGCGGCCGTCACGGCCTGCACGCGCCCGGCCAGCAGCTCGGTCACGGCGTCGCCGGTGGACTTCATCGGGATGTGCTGCATCTGCGCGCCGGCGGCGGTCAGGAACGAGGCCATGCCCAGGTGCGACGCGCTGCCGTTGCCCGCCGAGGCGTAGTCGTAGGCGCCCGGCTTGGCGCGCACGGCCTGGATGAATTCGGCGGTGTTCCGGGCGTTGAGCGCGGCCGAGGCCAGGATGATGTAGCCGGTGTTGCCCACGTAGGCCACGCCGGTGAAATCCTTGTGGGGGTCGTAGCTCAGGTTCTTGTACAGATAGCCCGCGATGTGGTGGCTGGCCGCGGCCAGCACCAGGGTGTTGCCGTCGGGCTTGGCGCGGGCCACCTGGGCCGTGCCCACCGTGCCGCCGGCGCCGGCGCGGTTCTCCACCACGATGGAGGCGTTGAGCGCCTGGCCCAGTTCGTCGCCGATGGCGCGCGCGATCGTGTCCTGGACGGCGCCGGTGCCGTAGGGCACGACGATGCGGATCACGCGCTGTTCGGCCTGGGCGGCGCCCGTGCCGGCGAGGGCGAGAGTGAGGGCAAGCAGGGCGCGGCGGCGCGCGGCCTGGAATCGGATAGGCATGGAGCGGGTTCTCGAAAGTGGCGGCGCGCCCGCGGAATGCGGGCGCGGCATGACGGCGTTGGACTCTAATGACTGCGGGCGCCGCCGCCAACGATTTATTCGCCGCTTGTTTATATCCGCTGGCGATATGCGGCGCGGCGTGGCCAGGCCGCGGCGTTCGGCCGCGCTTCAGCGCGCCAGGGCCGGCGTGCCGCCCGCGCCCAGGTCCCAGTACAGCCCGGTCATCAGGCTCAGGCCCTGGCGCAGCAGGTCCGGCGGCAGGTGTTCGTTGGGCGCGTGCTGGGAGCAGCCGGGGTAGGAGTGCGGCACCCAGATCGTGCGCAGGCCCAGCACGTCGGTGAAGATGTCATTGGGCAGCGATCCGCCCAGGTTGGGCAGCACGGCGGCCTTGGCGCCGGAGGTGCGCTCCAGCGAGTCCACGGCCCAGCGGACCCACGCGTCTTCCGGATCGATGCGGGTGGCGCGGAACATGCTTTCGCGCGTGAGGGCGATCTTGACCATGGGAAAGCCCTGGCGGTCCAGGTGGCGGCGCAGGGCGGGGATCAGTGCGTCGGGATCCACGCCCACCACGAAGCGCAGCTGGCAGCGCGCCCAGGCCTTGGGCGGGATGGCATTGACCGGCGTGTCCGGGTTGCCGGTCTTGTAGGCCAGCACCTCGAACGAACACCAGCCGAAGACGCGTTCGGCCGGCGAGAGCCCGGGCTCGCCCCAGTCGGGTTCGATCTCGGGCCCGTCGGCGCCGCCATCCACCTGGCAGTCGGCCAGGGCGCGGCGCACGCCCGCGGGCAGTTCGGCGGGCACCCACTCCGGCACGCGGATCTGGCCGGTGGGCGACACCAGCGTGGAAATGGCGTGGGCCAGCTGGATGCCGGGGTTGGAGATCAGGCCGCCCCAGTTGCCCGAATGGTGGCCGCCCGCCCGGGCGTCGATGCTCAGGTCGAAGTTCAGGCTGCCGCGGGCGCCCAGGAACACGGTGGGCCGCTGCGCGCTCAGGCGCGGCCCGTCGGAGGCGATGAGCAGGTCGGCGGCCAGCAGGTCGCGGTGTTCGTCGCACAGCTCGCGCAAGCCCATCGAGCCCGTTTCCTCGCCCATCTCGATCAGGTACTTCGCGTTGAAGCCCAGCTTGCCGCGGGTTTCCAGCACCAGCCGCAAGGCTTCCATATTGACGGTGTGCTGCCCTTTGTTGTCGGCGATGCCGCGGCCGTACCAGCGGCCTTCGGCTTCGGTCAGCGCCCAAGGCGAGATGCCTTCCTTCCATTCCCGCTCCAGGCCCCGGATGACGTCGCCGTGGCCGTAGCCCAGCACCGTGGGCAGGGCCGGGTCCTCGATGCGCTCGGCGTACAGGAACGGCGCCAGCGCCTTCGGATGGGTAAGCGTGCGGCAGGCGAAGCCCAGGGCCTCGAAGGCCGGCCGGATCTCGGTTTCCAGGTAGTCCGCCAGGATCGCGGCGCGTTCGGGATTCTGGCTTTCGGTGGGCATCGCCAGGCGGCGCGCCAGCAGGGCGCGGAACGCGCCGGAATCGAAACACCGTTCCGCCTGGGCGATGGCTTGTGCTCGGGTCATGATGGGAGGACTCCGTTCGGGGAAGAGGGGGCGGGAGGATAGAGGTGGCAGGCCACCACGGCGGATCCGTGTTGCGCCAGCGGCGGGCGCTCGGTCTTGCAGCGGTCCATGGCATGCTGGCAGCGCGGATGGAACGGGCAGCCGGAGGGCGGGCGCAGCGGGTCCGGGAACGACAGGCCCAACCCCATGTCCGGAATGCCCAGGCCCGGCTCGGGCGTGAGCACCGAGGCCAGCAGCGCTTGCGTGTAGGGGTGGCGGGGATCGTGGAAGAGCTGCGCGGTGGCGGCGGATTCGACCACCCGGCCCAGGTACATCACCGCCACGTGGGTGGCGATATGCTCCACCACAGCCAGGTTGTGGCTGATGAAGACATAGGTGAGATTGAATTCGCGCCGCAGATCCATCAGCAGGTTCATGATCTGCGCCTGCACCGACACGTCCAGCGCGGAAGTGGGCTCGTCGCAGATGACGATCTCCGGATGCATCACCAGCGCCCGCGCGATGGCGACGCGCTGGCGTTGCCCGCCGGACAATTGGCCCGGCGTGTTGTGGGCCAGCCGCGGCGGCAGCCCGACGCGTTCCAGCATCTCGATGGCTTTCTGCTGCTTCGGATTGGCGATGCCGTGCACCTCCAGCGGCAGGGACACGATGGAGGCGATGGAGCGCCGCGGGTTCAGCGAGGAATACGGGTCCTGGAAGATCGGCTGCACGCGGCGGGCCAGCGCGCGGCGGTCCAGGCCGCGGATGTCCTGCCCGTCCAGCCGCACCGCGCCCTCGGTGGGCGGCGTCAGGCCCAGCAGCATGCGCGCCAGCGTGGATTTCCCGCAGCCCGATTCGCCCACGATGCCCAGCACCGCGCCGCGTTCCACCGCCAGGTCCACGCCATTGACGGCGTGCAGGGTGCTGCGCGGCCGGAACATGCCGGAGCGGATCGAGAACTGCCGGCTGACGGCGTCGGCTTGCAACAGGGGGCTCATGCGACGGCTCCTTCCGGATGGAGGATGCAGCGCCATTGCTGGCCCGTCGCGGCGCCGCGCACGGGCACCGCCTGGCGGCAGCGCGGCTGCGCGTGGGGGCAGCGGTCGAAGAAGGCGCAGCCGGGAAGATCGCCCACCAGCGCGGGCACGACACCGGGGATGGTGCCCAGCGCTTCGCCGGGCGGCGTGCGGCCCGGCACCGGGATACAGCCCAGCAGCCCCTGCGTGTAGGGGTGGCGGGGCGAGGCGAAGAGCTCCGCCACCGGCCCTTCCTCGACGATCTGGCCCGCGTACATCACCGCCACCTGCCGGGCGATGCGCGCGACCACGCCCAGGTCGTGGGTGATCAGCACCATGGCGATGCCCAGCTCGGCCTGCAGGTCGGCCAGCAGCCGCAGGATCTGCGCCTGGATGGTGACGTCCAGCGCGGTGCTCGGTTCGTCGGCGATCAGCAGTTCGGGGCCGCACATCAGCGCCATCGCGATCATGACGCGCTGGCGCAGCCCGCCCGAGAGCTGGTGGGGATACTGGCCGAGCCGCTGGCCCGCCGAGGCGATGCCGACCTTCTCCAGCAGTTCCACCGCGCGGTCGCGGGCCTGGCGCGCGCTGGCCTTGCGATGGTGGATGTAGTGTTCGGTGAGCTGCTCGCCGATGGCGTAGGCGGGGTTCAGCGCCGTCATGGGCTCCTGGAAGATCATGGCCATCTTGCTTCCGCGCAAGGCATTGATGCGCCGGCCGCGAGCGGCGGAGAGGTCCTCGCCCAGCACCGCCAGGCGGCGCGTGCGGCGCTGCGCGGCCTTGGGCAGGAGCCCCATGACGGCCAGCGAAGTCATGGATTTGCCGCAGCCCGATTCCCCGACCAGGCATAGCGTCTCGCCGCGCCGGACCTGGAAGGAAACGTCGCGCACCGCGTGCAGCGGGCCGCGCGGCGTGGCGATGTCGACGCTCAGCCCTTGTACGTCCAGAACGATGTCGGTGCCGTTCATATCAGGATTTCTCCTCGGGCGTCAGGAGCTGGTGCAGCCCGTCGCCCGCCAGGTTGATGGCGAAGATCAGCAAGGCCAGCGCGGACCCGGGAATGGCGATCAGCCAGAACGAGAAGAACATATAGGCCTTGGCCTCCGAGATCATCAGGCCCCACGACGGCAGCGGCGGCTGCACGCCCAGGCCCAGGAAGGACAGCGAGGCTTCCAGCAGGATGGCGCTGGCCGCCTCCAGCGTGGCGATCACGATCAGCTGCGGCACCACGTTGGGCAGCACCTCGCCCCAGACGATGCGCCAGGTGGACGCGCCCGCCGCCTGCGCGGCGGCCACGTATTCCAGCGAGCGCACCTGCTGGGTGGCGCTGCGCATCACCACGGCGTAGCGGTCCCACTTGAGCAGCCCCAGCACCAGGATCACGACCCAGAGCGAGCCGCCCACGATGGCCACCGTGGCCAGCGCCACCAGGATCACGGGCATGGACAGGCGGGTGGTGATCAGGAAGGACACGGCCATGTCGGTCTTGCCGCCGAAGTAGCCGGCCGCCATGCCCATCGCCGTGCCGATCAGGCCGGAGATCAGCGCCACGCTGATGCCGATCAGCAGCGAGATGCGGGCGCCGTAGAAGAGGCGGGACAGGTAGTCGCGGCCCAGCTGGTCGGTGCCCAGCGGGTGCAGCCAGGTGCCCTTGGCGTACCAGACGGGCGGCGCGGTGCGGTAGGCCAGGTCCTGGAAGTAGGGGTCGTGCGGCGAGATCCAGGGCGCGAAGATCGCGATCAGCACGATGGCGAGCAGGATGCCGCCACCGGCCAGCAGCGCCTTGTTGCGCAGCAGCCGGCGCCAGCGCAGCGCGGAGGCGGACAGTTCCAGCGGCGCCGGGGCCGGTGCGCCGGGCACGGACGGGGTCAGGGAGGGCGCGCTCATGTCAGGACACCCGGATGCGCGGATCGAGCCACGCGTTGGCGATATCGGCGGCGAGGGTCAGCAGGACGTAGAGCACCGACAGCAGCAGCACGATCAGCTGCATCACCGGATAATCCTTGTAGGTAATGCTCTGGTAGGCCAGGTAACCCAGGCCGTCCAGCGCGAAGATGGTTTCGATCACCACCGAGCCGCCCAGCAGGTAGCCCAGCTGCACCGCCGCCAGCGCCACTACCGGCACGATGGCGTTGCGCAACGCGTGCTTGAAGACGATCTTGCGCGCCGGCAGGCCCTTGGCCCGCGCGGTGCGGATGTAGTCCGCGGCCAGGACCTCGATCATGCCGGCGCGGATCAGCCGCATGAAGGCGGGCGCCACGTAATAGCCCAGCGCGATCGCCGGCATCACGAAGTGCTGCCAGCTGCCGCTGCCCGAGACCGGCAGCAGGCGCAGCGAGATCGAGAACAGCATGATGAGGATGAGCGCGAAGAAGAAGTTGGGCAGCGCCTGGCCCAGCACCGCGATCGCCAGGCAGGCGCGGTCGATCAGGCTGCCCTTGTACAGGGCGGCCAGCACGCCCAGCGGGATCGATACCAGCAGCGCAAAGCCGAGGGCGCCCAGGCCCAGGAGCAGCGTGGTCTTGAGCTTGGAGAGGATCAGCGGCCCGGCCTCGGTCTTGAAATACACCGAGGTGCCGAAATCGCCCCGCAGGATGTGCCAGAGCCAGTCGGCGTACTGCACCGCCAGCGGCCGGTCCAGGCCGTAGGTCTTGCGGATCATGTCGATATCGGCCTGGCGCGCGCCTTCGCCGGCCAGGGCCAGCGCCGGATCGCCCGACAGGTGCAGCAGCAAGAACGCCAGGATCGAGACGGTCAGCGCCACCAGCACCGCCAGGCCCAGGCGCCTGATCGTGAAGTAAAGCATAGGACTTCCTCTCCGTTACGCGCCGCCGGGCCGGCTCGGAGCCGGGCCCGGCGCACGCCGCGCCTTACTTCCAGCTCATGTCCCAGAAGCGCACCAGCTCGTCCGAGTAGGGCTTGAAGTTCACGTCCTTGGTGGCGACGTAGTAGGCCGGCAAGGTCCACAGCGGCACCGCGTAGGCCTTCTGCGCGATCTGGTCCAGCGCCTGCTTGTAGGCGGCGTTGCGCGCGGCGCTATCGATGGTGTGGTCGCCCTTGTTGAGCAGGTCGCGCACCTGCGGGTCGCGGGTGATGTCGTCGTTGCCGAAGGCAAAGTACACCGGCGTGGAGGCCGACACGTCGTTGACCAGGTTGGAGCCCCAGGTCTGGTGCGTGAGCGAGGCCTTGTTGGCGCGGATCATGTCGCGCATGGCCGCGTATTGCAGGAAGTTCAGCTTGGCGCGGATGCCGACCGCCTGCAGGTAGTTGATGATGGCCTCGGTCTGGTTGCGCTCGCGGTAGGCCACGATGTCGATGTCGAACCCGTTCGGATAGCCGGCCTCGGCCAGCAGCTTCTTCGCCAGCGCCGGATCGTACTTGTAGACGGTGGCGCCGTCCTGGGTGCAGCCCACCTGCGACGGCGTGCAGATGGTGTTGATGAGGCCGCCGCCTTCGCCCACGATGTTCTTGAGCATGGATTCGCGGTCGATCGCGTGGATGATGGCGCGGCGCACGCGCTCGTCCTTCAGCTGGGGCGCCGGCGTGCCCTCCAGGATGTTCATCTGCATGAAGACGATGCGCATGGTGTTGCCCGTGACCATCTGCAGCGCCGGCATGCCGCCCAGCTGTTCCGCCTGGTCCTTGGGCACGCTCATGATCAGGTCCTCGCCGCCCGATATCACTTCGGCCATCTGGGTCTGGCGGTCGGGGATGAAGCGGATCACCACCTTGCCGATCTTCGGCTGCGCCTTGGGCGAATCCTTGAAGTAGTCGGCGTTGCGTTCCAGCGTGATGGACTTGCCCGGCTGGTAGTCCACCACCTTGTACGGGCCCGAGCCCACCGGCTTGGCGTTCATGCCCTTGGGGCCGACTTCCTGGTAGTACTTGGCGGGATGGATGGCGGCGGTGGTGGACAGGTATTCCTTGGCGCCGGGGAAGGGCTCCTTGGTGGTCAGGCGCACCTTGTACTTGTCGATCTTCTCGACCTTGTCGATCCAGGCCACGTTCTGCTGCGTCACGGCCTTGTTCTTGGGATCGGCCACGTAGTTCAGCGTGTACACCACCGAGTCCGCGTCGAACTCCTCGCCGTTGTGGAATTTGACGCCTTCGCGCAGCTCGAATTCCATGGTCTTGTCGTCGACCTGCTTCCAGCTCTTGGCGAGCTGCCCCTTGTACTCATTGGTCACCGGGTCGCGGTAGAGCAGGGTGTCCCAGACGTTGGCGGCGATGATGACGCCGATCCGCACGTTGTTGTAGTAGGGGTCCACGCTCTCGGGCGCCTGGTCGTACGCCATGCGCAGCGTGTCGTCCTTCTTGCCGGCCAGGGCCGGCTGGGCGGCCGCGGCGGCGCAGGCCAGCAAGGCGGCGGCCAGGGTTTTCAACGGGGGAAGGCAGCGGAGGAAAGGCGGGGATGATACGGGGGGGACGCGGCAATCGGCCATGGCGAGGCTCCTGTGGAAGTCACTGCACGTACTGCGTGTCTACTGCGTATCCGTCGGGCGGGATAGTGGGATCAGTCGGAATCGGGCGGCGGCGTGGCGGCGGGGCGCAAGGTCTTCAGCGCCGCCTCGCACTTGCGTTGCAGGTGCTGGCGCATGATGCCGGCCAGCCGGTCGGCGTCGCGCGCCTCCAGGGCCTCGGCCATCTCGATGTGCTCGCGCATCGCCAGGTCCCATTTCTGCCGGTTCTCGTTCGAGACGAAGCGCAGGTTCTGGATGCGCGCGTTCTGCGCGTCGTACAGCTGCTTGAGCAGGCTGTTGTGCGAGGCCAGGCTGATGCGCTCGTGGATCTCGCGGTTGGTCTGGAAGTAGGTGGGCAGGTCGCGGCGCGCGTGGCTGGCCATCATTTCGTAGGTCAGCGCCCGGATCTCGGCGATTTCGAGGTCCGTGGCGCGTTCGCAGGCGAGCCGGCACGACATGGCTTCCAGCCCGCCGATGACTTCGAAGGCCTCGCGGATGTTGGCCTCGGACAGCGCCACCACCTGCGCGCCCCGGTTCGGCTCGATCTGCACCAGCCCCTCGGCGGCCAGCAGGCGGAACGCTTCGCGCAGCGGCGTGCGGGACACGCCCAGCAGGTCGCAGAGCGCGCGTTCGTTCAACCGCGAGCCGGGCGGGAATTCCCCCTGGATGATGCGTTCGCGCAGTTGCCCCGCCACCGTCGCCGGCAGCGTGCGGCTGGCGCCGCCGCCGGCGTCGCGGACCGCTGGCCGCAGGGCGGCCTCGGGCATCAGGCTAGGAACGCTGCTCATTGGTATACAAATATTCCCCGTGTTTTGCGGAACTATAAACCTGGATTCCGGCGCGCCTGGATGGGTGTATACCCTAGGTTAATTACGTAAAAACAATGGGATAGAGTGACGCATGCCGCAAGTTCGACTGCCGCGCGCGGATAGTTAGTCCGCCGGCACCTTTCGTTGGTATACAAAACGATTCCACTTGGGGACGTCGCATGCTTACCCTGAACAACCATCCGTCCGGCCGGCATTTCCTGCAGATTCCGGGGCCCACCAACGTGCCCGACCGCGTCCTGCGCGCCATCGACCAGCCCACCATCGACCACCGCGGCCCGGTATTCGGCGCGCTGGGGCTGGCGGTGCTGGAAGGCGTCCGGGAGGTGTTCCAGACCCGGGGGCCGGTGGTGATCTTCCCGTCCTCGGGCACCGGCGCCTGGGAGGCCGCCCTGGTCAACACGCTGTCGCCGGGCGACCGCGTGCTCATGGTGGAGACGGGGCACTTCGCCAGCCTCTGGCGCAAGCTGGCGGGGCGGCTGGGTCTGGAGGTGGACTTCCTGGAAGGCGACTGGCGCCACCCGGTGGACGCGGCCGCCATCGGCGCCCGGCTGGCCGACGACGCCGAGCGCCGGATCAAAGCCGTGTGCGTGGTGCACAACGAAACCTCCACCGGCGTGACCAGCGACGTCACCGCCGTGCGCCGGGCGATCGACGGCGCGGGGCATCCCGCGCTGCTGATGGTGGACACGATTTCCTCCCTGGGCTCCGTCGATTACCGCCATGACGAATGGGGCGTGGACGTGACGGTGGCCGGATCGCAGAAGGGCCTGATGCTGCCGCCCGGCCTGGCCTTCAACGCCGTCAGCGCGAAGGCGCTGGCCGCGGCCGACACGGCGCGCCTGCCGCGCTCGTACTGGGACTGGCGCGAGATGCTGACCGCGAACGAGCGCGGCTATTTCCCCTACACGCCGTCGACCAACCTGCTTTACGGGTTGCACGAGGCGCTGGTCATGCTGCGGGAAGAAGGGTTGCCGCAGGTGTTCGCGCGCCATCTGCGCCATGCGCGGGCCACGCGCCTGGCCGTGGCGGCCTGGGGCCTGGAACTGCTGAGCCTGGATCCGGCCGCGCACAGCCCGGCGCTGACCGCGGTGGTGATGCCGGCGGGGCACGGCGCCGATGCCTTCCGCAAGACGGTGCTGGAGCGCTTCGACATGTCGCTGGGGCAGGGCCTGGGCAAGCTGGCCGACCGGGTATTCCGCATCGGCCACCTGGGGCATTTCAACGACCTGACGCTGTGCGGAACCCTGGCGGGCGTGGAGATGGGCCTTTCCGCTGCCGGCGTGCCGCACCGGCCGGGCGGCGTGCGGGCGGCTATGGATTTCCTGGAGGGGTAGACCCCCCCCAACCCGCTTGCGCGGGCCCCCCCAGGGGGGCGGCGCTGGCGGACCGGCGGAGCCGGATCCGGCGGCGCCCCGGATTGAAAACCGTGCGCTCGATTGAAAGCCGTGCGCCCGATTGAAAGATCTGTGTAATGACGACGAGGACAAGGAATGAATACGCTCATGCAGCAGGCGATCCAGTTCGCTAATGACCATGAATCCGCCTGGGACCGCAGCGTCAAGGGCAATTTTGGCGTGCACCTGAACGATCCGCCGCCCTGGAACCGCCTGCTGGGCCCCATCCACGACCGCGGTCCGGTATCGGGTGTGGTGGTCGTGGACGGCAAGACCGTCGCGTCCTGGGGCGAGCCGGAGCGCGCCGACCTGACCTTCAGCGTCGCCAAGCTCTACCTGGCGATCCTGGCCGGCGTGGCGCATGACCGCGGCCTGCTGCCCGACGTGGACGAGCCGGTCGGCAAGCGCGTGCCCGGCATCGGCTTCGACAGCGGCCAGAACGCCGACATCACCTGGCGCCACCTCTTGCAGCAGACGAGCGAATGGGAAGGCGAGCGCTTCGGCGTGTCCGACCAGGCCGACCGCTACCGCGCCGTCACCTTCGGAGTGCCGCCCGACGGCAAGAAGGGCGATGCGCGGCCGCTGCAGCGCCCCGGCACGTACTGGGAATACAACGACGTGCGCATCAACCAGCTGTCCTACGCGTTGCTGCACCTGTTCCGCAAGCCGCTGCCCGAGGTCTTCCGCGAGGCCGTCACCCGGCCCATCGGCGCCAGCGAGAACTGGCAATGGGTGGGCTACGACAACGCCTGGGTCGAGATCGACGGCCAGCGCATGCCGTCGGTGCCGGGCGGCTCGCACTGGGGCGGCGGCATGTCCATCAGCGCCCGCGACCAGGCGCTCATCGGCCAGATGCTGCTGAACGGCGGCCAGGCCAACGGCAGCCAGGTGCTGTCCGCCGAGTGGATCCAGGCCATGCGCACGCCTTGCGAGATCGCGCCGTACTACGGCTATCTCATCTGGCTGAACCACGAAGGCCGCGTGTTCCCCAGCGTGCCGGCGTCCAGCTTCTTCGGCGTGGGCGCGGGCAGCTCGTTCACCTGGGTGGAGCCGGAGCGCAAAATGGTCGTGATCGTCCGCTGGCTGGACTCGGCGCATGCCGATGCGCTGTTCGGCAAGATCCTGGCGGCAGTGGATGCGCCGTAGGATGGGTGGAGCGCGGCAGTTCCTAGGCAAGAACCCAGGTGCTCAACGCGCGAAACCCATG
>NZ_BCTQ01000073.1 GCF_001571365.1 Achromobacter denitrificans NBRC 15125
GCGCCAGGTTGGCGTCTTCCGGGCCGGCCTCGGCCACGGCTTCCTCGGCATGCGGATTGGCCGAAGGAGTAGGCAACCATCCCAGCACGGCAGCCACGCCCACCGAGCACATGACGATGACGGCGACCGCGGCGGCCGCGACCAGCGGATGCAGCCCGCGGCGCGGGGTGTCGATTCGGGTAGAGGTACTCATGACGATGCTCCATCGTAACTAACCGGCAGTGGTATAGCACCCGAGCGCGGTTTCGGCATGTTGCGATGGTGACGCTTCTTTGCTGCGCGGCCGCGGTGGACAGCCCGGGCCAATCGTGGACAATAGGCGCATGGATTCCGTCACCCTGCCCCTGCTCGAACAGGCGATCAACTACTGGCGCAACGTTTCGCCGTCCGTCAGCGACGAATGCCGCCTCTGCCCCGAGGCGGCCGCCCTCGCGACCCCCTACGCCCTCATGATCATGGCCCACCGGCGCGAGATCGCCACCGCCGAACTCGGCGAGCAGGCCCGCGCCGCCCTCGACGGCTGGGCCGCCGCGGCGGGCAAGTAAGCCCTACTGCTTCAGCAACGCCTGGATGTCGTGCGCCAACGCGTCGACGCCGATGTTGTTGTTGGCCAGCACGCGCGATTCACCCTTGCCGTCGAGCAGGTAGAAGGCGGCCGTGTGGTCCATGGTGTAGTTGCCGTCCTTGGTGGGCGCCTTGGCGTAGTAGGCCTTGAACGACGCCGCGGCCTTCTTGACCTGGTCCGGCGTGCCCGTCAGCCCCAGGAAGCGCGGGTCGAAAGCGGTAACGTATTGCTTGAGGACTTCGGGGGTATCGCGCTCGGGATCCACCGTGATCAGCAGCACCTGGACGCGCTCGGCGTCCGGCCCCAACTTCTTCATCACTTCGGTCAGCTCGGCCAGCGAGGTCGGGCACACGTCGGGACACTGCGTGAAGCCGAAGAACACCACGACCACCTTGCCCGCGAAGTCGGACAGCTGGCGCGCCTTGCCGTTGTGGTCGGACAGCTCCATGCCGCGGCCCAGCTGGGTTCCGCTGATGTCGCTGCCCTTGAACGTGGGCGCGCTCTCGCCGCAGGCGGCCAGGGCGGCGGTGAAGGCGGCGGCTGCGCCCAGGCGCAAGGCCAGCCGGCGGCTGGCGGAAAACACGGACATCGACAACCTCCAGGGAATCAGCGCAACAGGCCGACCCAGTGGTCCGCCAGCAGGGCGCCGAAGAGCAGCGCCAGGTAAAGAATGGAAAACTTGAACATGCTGCGCGCGAGCTCGTCGCTGTAGGCGCGGTACAGGCGCCAGGCATACGACACGAACATGCCGCCCAGCGCCAGCGCCGAGACCAGGTAGAGCTCGCCGCTCATGCGGATGGCGTAGGGCAGCAGCGTGGTGGCGACCAGCGCCACGCTGTAGAGCAGGATGTGCAGGCGCGTGAACTGGTTGCCATGCGTCACCGGCAGCATGGGCAGGCCGGCCTTGGCGTAATCGTGGTTGCGGTACAGCGCCAGCGCCCAGAAGTGCGGCGGCGTCCAGATGAAGATGATCAGGACCAGGATCCAGGCTTCGGCCGGCACCGAGTCGGCCACCGTGGCCCAGCCCAGGGCCGGCGGCATGGCGCCGGACAGGCCGCCGATGACAATGTTCTGCGGGGTGCGCGGCTTGAGGATGACGGTGTAGATCACCGCGTAGCCCACGAAGGTGGCGAAGGTCAGCCACATCGTCAGGGGGTTGACCAGGTGATAAAGCACGAACATGCCCGCGCCGCCCAGCAGGCCCGACAGGCTCAGCACCTGGAACGCCGAAATCGTGCCGCGCGCCGTGCCGCGACGCGCGGTGCGCAACATGCGGGCGTCGATTTCCTGTTCGATCAGGCAGTTGATGGCGAAAGCGGCCGCGGCCAGCAGCCAGATGCCCAGGGTGCCGAACAACACCCGGCGCATGTCCGGGATGCCCGGCGCGGCCAGGAACATGCCGATCACGGCACAGAACACCGCCAACTGCGTCACGCGCGGTTTGGTGAGGACGAAATACTGGCGGAACAATCCGGGCTGAGGAGCGGCAATACTGGTCATAGTGGGCCCTATTTTAAACGTGCACCGAATTGGGGCCGCAGCCCCCGGCGGGCGGGCGCCCTGCCGTGGACAAACGCACCATCAACACCACCGCGGCCAGGGTCAGGCCGGCAGCGCCCCCATTGTGCAACACCGCGATCAACAGCGGCCACTGGAAGAAGATCGTGGTCAGGCCGGTCAGCAGTTGCGCGCCCAGCAGCGCCAGCATCAGCGTGGCCGGCCCGCGCAGGCCGGGTTCGGCGCGCAGGCGCCAGGCCAATATGCCCAGGTACAGGAACACCACGAAGGCGAAGTTGCGGTGCACCCAGTGGATCGCGGTCAGGGCGGGCTGGGAGATCATCTCGCCCGACGGCAGTTCGCCCAGGGCCCGGATGATCGAATAACCGCCGTGGAAGTCCATTTCAGGCACCCACGCGCCGTGGCACATGGGGAAGTCCATGCAGGCCAGCGCGGCGTAATTGGTGCTGACCCAGCCGCCCAGGGTCACTTGCACCAGCAGCAGCGCGAAGCCCCCCGCCACCCAGGGCTTCCAGCGCGCGGCCGCCGCGGCCACGGCCAGATGCGGGCGCTCTCGCGACGACAGCCAGGTCATCAGCGCCAGCACCGACAGGCCGAACACCAGGTGCGTGGTCACGACGACGGGCATCAGCTTGTGCGTCACCGTCCAGGCGCCAAAGGCGCCCTGCACGCACACGGCGATCAGCGTCACGATGGCCAGCCTGGGCGAACGGCCCAGCTGGCTCCGGTAGCGCCAGGCCATGTAGACAATGGCGATGATCAGCATGCCCAGGATCGCGCCGACATAGCGATGGATCATTTCGATCCAGGCCTTGGACAACGTGACCGGGCCGAACGGCATGGCCTGCGACGCTTCGTGGATGTCTCCCATGGCGCCCAGCGGCGTCACGCTGCCATAGCAGCCGGGCCAGTCCGGGCAGCCCAGGCCGGAGTCCGTCAAGCGCACGAACGCGCCGAACATGATCAGGTCCAGCGTCAGGAACCAAGTGAAGAAAACCAGTTTGCGATACCGCGCTTTGATGCGTTCCATTTCCATAAACCATTACTCTGCCGCGCCGCGCGAATCGCGCGGCACGTAAAACCAGCAGCCCTCCGCCGCCACACCAGCACCATGCCCCCGCATGCAAACGCCGCCACGCCAATCAGGGCCGCGCAGATCCGGCTCCGCCGGTCTGCTGCGGCGCCCCCCTGGGGGGGAAGCGCCGCAGGCGCTCCGGGGGGGGGGTCACCCTATCCTTGAGTTATAGACCAGCTTGCTGATGTCCTTGCGCACCTTCACGCCATCGGCCTCGGCAGGGTACTGCATCATGAGGTTGCCCAGGGGATCGATCACCCAGATCGGGTCCTGCAGGCCGGGCTGGCCGGCCGCGCCGTCGCGCGCGAGCAGGAAGCGCGCCAGCTGGTCCGGGTTGGCGCGCACCATCACCGTGCCCTTGTAGGCTTCCAGCACCTTGTCGGGCACCGGCGCATCATCGGTGATGAACCAGACGCGGGCCAGCCGGTCCACGTTCTTGCCCTGGCTGGCGTGGCTGTTGCGCGTGATGAAGAGCTTGCGCGCGCAGCTTTCCGGGCAGTCGCCGCCATCGGCGGCGACCAGCAGCCACTTGCCCTTCAGGCTCTGCAGGTCGAAAGGCTTGCCGTCCAGCGTGGTCAGGCGCAACTCGCCGGCCGCGGGCATGGGCCGCTGCGGATTCACCAGCGTGCCGTAATTGCTCGAATCCGCGGGCCACCATTGCGGATTCATGTAGACCACCACGGCCGCGACGATGGGCGCCAGCGAACACAGGAACACCAGCAACATCGGCATCAAGGAGCGCTTGCGCGCGGGCTGGGTAGAAGAAAGATCGCGAGCCACTTTGTATCCTGTCGTCTTGCGGGTTGAGGGTGGGCGCCGGGTCAGGCCCGGGGTCCGCCGGACTCGTGGCGCCGCATGCGCCGGATGGCGCCCCCCAGCACCACCAGCCACGCGATGGCGGCAATCGACGCGAAAGCGAACCACTGTACGGCATAGGACGTGTTCTGCTGGAAATCCACGGACGGCTGCGGCCAGTCCCGCACCAGCCCGTCGTCCGCGCCGCTGCCGGACTGCAGCAGCACCGTGGGCAGCAAGGTCAGCCCGGTGGCCTGGGCATAGGCGTCCAGCGGCAGGTTCTGCACCTGCGGCACGGCGCCGCCCGCCACCGGCAGCGCCGCCGGCAGGACGGACTGGTCCGATCCTCCCAGCGACCAGATCTCGAACAGCCGCGGCACCCGCAAGGAGAGCTCTCCGGTCACCGTCTGCGGGCCCTCGGGCGCGGCGGGCAAGGACGGCTGCGCCGGCCCCTGGCCGGGAACCTGCCCCGGCGTCGGCAGGGCGCGCGGCAACCACCCGCGCAGCACCAGCACCGCGCGCCGCGCGTCGGCATCCAGCAGCAAGGGCGTGGCCAGCCAATAGCCCGGCTTGCCGTCCTGGTTGCGGTTGTCCAGCAGTACACTGAATTGTGGCAACCACACGCCGGTGGCCTGCGCGGCGCGCCACGCGGTCATGGCGGCGGGGTCGGTGGCGGGGGTCAATTGCAGCGGCGCCTGCTTGCGGCCTGCCTCGATAGCCGCCAGAATGGCGCGTCGCTCATCGCCACGCCGCAATTGCCATTGCCCCAACGACGCCAGGATCATCACGGCGGCGCCGAGCAGCAGCAAGGCGGCTACCGTGTAGCGGGTTGAATGCGGTCGGGCCATCTTTCTTCAATAACTCTGATTCGTCCGGAGACCACCATGCGTGTTTTTGTCGTCCTGGCCTTTATCGGTATTCTGGCCAGCTTGGCATCCGCCCTGGTCTACCTGATGCGGGACAAGGGCACCACCAGCCGCACGGTCAACGCGCTGACGGTACGCATCGGACTTTCCGTGGCCCTGTTCCTCTTCGTGCTGTTCGCCCACCACATGGGCTGGATCGAGAGCACAGGCCTTAGATAGGCAGCCGGGACGCAGGTTCCCGGGAATTCGGCCGCAGGATGGGTGTCGCGCGCGACACCCATCCTGCTCACCACGTACCGGTCAGAACCAGTAGACGAACAGGTACAGGCCCAGCCACACCACGTCCACGAAGTGCCAGTACCAGGCGGCGCCCTCGAAGCCGAAATGGTGATCGGCGGTGAAGTGCCCGCGGATCAGGCGGATCAGGATGACGGTCAGCATGGTGGCGCCCAGCAGCACGTGGAAGCCGTGGAAGCCGGTCAGCATGTAGAACAGCGAGCCGTAGGCGCCCGAATTGAACTTCAGGTTCAGCTCGGTATAGGCATGGTGGTATTCGTAAGCCTGACAGGTCACGAACACGAAGCCCAGGATGACGGTAGCCAGCAGCCAGAAGATCGTCTTGCCGCGGTGATTCTCGCGCAGCGCGTGGTGGGCGATGGTCAGCGTCACGCCCGAGCTCAGCAGCAGCGCGGTGTTGATCGTGGGCAGCCAGAAGGGGCCGACGGTCTGGAAGTGCTCGACCACGCCAGCCGGGCCGAAGTTCGGCCACACGGCCTGGAAGTCGGGCCACAGCATCAACCGGTGGTCCATGTCGCCCAGCCACGGCGTGGTGATGGTGCGCGTGTACCAGAGGGCGCCGAAGAACGCCGCGAAGAACATGACTTCCGAGAAGATGAACCAGCTCATGCCCCAGCGGTAGGAGCCGTCGATGCGCTTGCTGTTCAGGCCGGCCTCGGATTCCTGGATGGCGTCGCCGAACCAGAAGTACAGCACCACGATCAGGCCGATGAAACCCGCCAGCAGGGACCACTTGGCCCAGCTGACGCCGTTGATCCAGCCCGCGGCGCCCAGCCCCATGAACAGCAACGCCACGGCCGTACGCACGGGATGACCCGAATCGGCGGGCACAAAATAGTACGGTGCCTCTTTACCTTGAACCGAGTGGCTTGCACTCATGGCTTTCTCCCTGGTACAGATTTATAGAATTAAGTGATTCAAGTCAGGCTGGAAACGGCCCAACGCACAATTAATACCAGCACAGTAACGAAGATGGCCGCGGCCAGCAGCCCCGCCACGATCACATGGACCGGGTTGAGCTTGGCGACGTCCTCCCGGTGGCCCGCCCCCTTGCGGACACCGAAGAATCCCCACGCCACCGCCTTCATGGTCTGAAGGAAACTCAGCTTGCGCTGCGAGGTTTCGCGGAGGTCGTCGCTCATGGCCCGCGCCTAGTTGACGGCGACGCCGGACAGCAGGGCCGAACCGCGCAACACGGTCCAGGCGAACACGGCGATGACGAAAGCCAGCAGGACCAGTCCTGCGATTCTGTTGCGGCGGCGCTGCTCGGGTGTCATTGCTGTGCTACCTGGAACATGAAAAGCGTGATTACTTCACTTCGGGCGGGGTTTCGAAGGTGTGGAAGGGCGCGGGCGAGGGCACCGTCCATTCCAGGCCTTCGGCGCCTTCCCACGGCTTGGCCGAGGCGACGTCGCCCTTGCCACGGTAGCAGCGGATCATCGCCCACAGGAAGATCAACTGCGACAGGCCGAACCAGAACGCGCCGATGGTGGCCATCTGGTGGAACGTCGTGAACTGCCCCGCGTAGTCGGCGTAGCGGCGCGGCATGCCCGCCAGGCCCAGGAAGTGCATCGGGAAGAAGGTCACGTTGAACGAGATCAGCGTGGACCAGAAGTGCAGCTTGCCCAGCTTTTCGCTGTACATGCGGCCCGTCCACTTCGGCACCCAGTAGTAGGCGCCGGCGAACAGGGCGAACAGCGAGCCCGCCACCAGCACGTAGTGGAAGTGGGCGACCACGTAATACGTGTCGTGCACCTGGATGTCGATGGGCGCCACCGACAGGATCAGCCCGGTGAAGCCGCCCATGGTGAACACGAAGATGAAGCCGATCGAGAACAGCATCGGGGTCTCGAACGTCATGGAGCCGCGCCACATGGTGGCGACCCAGTTGAACACCTTCACCCCGGTGGGGATGGAGATGAGCATGGTGGCGTACATGAAGTAGAGCTGGCCGGTCACGGGCATGCCCGTCGTGAACATGTGGTGCGCCCACACGATGAAGGACAGCACGGCGATGGAGGCGGTGGCGTAGACCATCGAGGCGTAGCCGAACAGCTTCTTGCGGGCGAACGCGGGCACGATCGCCGACACGATGCCGAACGCCGGCAAGATCATGATGTAGACCTCGGGGTGCCCGAAGAACCAGAACACGTGCTGGTACAGGACCGGATCGCCGCCGGCGGCGGCGTTGAAGAAGCCCGTGCCGAAATGGCGGTCGGTCAGCACCATGGTGATGGCGGCGGCCAGCACCGGCATCACGGCCAGCAGCAGGAAGGCGGTGATCAGCCAGGTCCAGCAGAACAGCGGCATCTTCATCAGCGTCAGGCCGGGCGCGCGCATGTTGAGCACGGTCACGATGATGTTGATCGCGCCCATGATGGACGACGCGCCCATGATGTGCAGCGCGAAGATCGCCAGGTCCATGCCGGGGCCCATCTGCAGCGACAGCGGCGCGTACAGGGTCCAGCCGGCGGCGGTGGCGCCGCCGGGCACGAAGAACGACGCCGTCAGCATGATGGCGGCCACGGGCAGCAGCCAGAAGCTGAAGTTGTTCATGCGCGCGAACGCCATGTCGGAGGCGCCGATCTGCATCGGGATCATCCAGTTGGCGAAGCCCACGAACGCCGGCATGACCGCGCCGAACACCATCACGAGGCCGTGCATGGTGGTGAACTGGTTGAACAGCTCGGGGCGGAAGAACTGCAGGCCCGGCTCGAAGAGCTCGGTGCGCAGCAGCAAGGCCAGCGTGCCGCCCTCCAGCAGCATGACGAACGAGAAGATGAGGTACATCGTCCCGATGTCTTTGTGGTTCGTGGCGAAAAGCCAGCGGCGCCAGCCGGTGGGGATGGCGTGATGGTGGTCATCGTGACCGTGGCCGTGGCCCGGCGACACGTGGTCTACAGTGACGCTGCTCATGATGGACTCCTTCCTGCTGAGTGCCGCCCCCGATCCACGGGGCCGGCAGGGTATCTCTAACTAAACGGAACCGGTTCTAACGGTGGAGGAACTGGACGCGCGCAATCAGCGCGCGGCCATCACGTCCTTCGGAAGAACCGTCGGGTCCTGCCCCTTGCCTGCATTGCTCCAGGCATGGCGCGTATAGCTGATGACCGCTGCGATCTCGACATCGTTGAGCTGCCCACCGAATGGCGCCATCGCGGTGCCGGGCTTGCCCTTCAGCACGGTGTTGATCTGTTCCGCCTTCGGGCCCAGAACAACCTTGTCTCCGTCAAGCGGCGGGAAGCTGCCCGGGATGCCCTTGCCGTTGGCCTGGTGACAGGCAACGCAATTTGCAGCGAAAACCTTCTCGCCACGAGCAACCAGTTCGGCTTCCGTCCACTCTTTATTGGGATCGTCGGCGTTCGCCGCCATCTTCTTCTTTTGGTCTTCAACCCACTTATCGTAGTCGGCTTGCGCCAGAACTTCCACGACGATGGGCATGAATGCGTGATCCTTGCCGCAAAGTTCCGCGCACTGGCCGCGGTAAATGCCGGGTTTGTCGGCATTGAACCAGGTGTCGCGCAGGAAACCGGGGATGGCGTCCTGTTTCACGCCGAAATCGGGAATCATCCAGGAGTGGATGACGTCGGCGGCGGTCAGGACGATGCGGACTTTCTTGTTCACCGGGACGACCAGGTGATTGTCCACTTCCATCAGGTAGAACTCGCCCTTGGGCTCGCGGTTCTCGATCTGCGCGCGCGGGGTCGACAGCGTGGAAAGGAACTTGATGCCGGCGGCCGGGCCGTCGAGGTACTCGTAGCCCCACTTCCACTGGTAGCCGGTGACCTTCACGGTGACGTCGGCGCTGGAGGTGTCTTTCATGGCGACCACGGTCTTGGTGGCCGGCAGCGCCATGGCGATGACGATGATGAACGGGATGACCGTCCATGCGACTTCGACGCCCAGGTGCTCGTGGAAGGTCGCGGCCTTGTGGCCGCGCGACTTGCGGTGCGCCCAGATGGAATAGAACATGACTCCAAAGACGCCGATGAAGATCACGATACAGATCGTGAGCAGCATCCAATGCAGCCACATGATGTCGCGCGAGATCGCCGTCACGCCCTCATGCAGGTTGAGCTGATTGACCTTCGGGCCGCCGGGCATGTCTCGCACCTGAGCACCCGCCACGCTGCCAATCAGCATCGCACAAGCCCCCAGTATCCCTCTCCACTTCTTCATGCTTACCTCGAAACACGGCGCGTAGGTCCGTTCTCTAGTGGCGGAAGTCACCGGAAACGGGCAACACGCAATTATTAGATGGCAGGGCGAGGCAGGGAGATAGAGCGGCCCCTGTCGTTCCCACTCGAAATCACAAAGAAACTGGCGGATTATAGCGGACGCGCAAACAGATGTAAGTTAGTGCCCTTGAATTCATAGGCCCCGCCCCCATCTGGCCTCGCCCTCTTGACCGCGCGCCGCAAACCGGGTGGCATAAAATCGTCGGCAACATCATCACGACGGTTCCACGATGCCTCAGCAGTTGTCCGACTTGTATGCCGCCCTTTGCGCACGCGCCCAGGAGCCCGCGCCCGACGGCGCGCGCGCTTTATATATAGCGGGGCGCCGCTGCGGCTGGGCCACGCACGCGGCCTGCGACGCCTTGCGCGGCGCCGCCGGCATCGACGCGGACGGCGAGGCCCTGCGCATCGGCGGCGGCATGGAGCCGGGCGCGGAACTCGACGGCCTGCTCGAACTGGCCGCGGAACTGTTGCGCGAAGCCAACTGCTTGCGCGGCTGGCGCGATGAATTGCTGGATGTCATGGATGGCGACGAGCCCCTGGGCGTGATCGAACGCGCCGCGGTGCGCCCCCTGGGCCTGCTCACCAAGGCGGTGCACCTGAACGCCTGGACGCCCGACGGCCGCCTGTGGGTCGCGCGCCGCGCCCTCAGCAAATCCACCGATCCCGGTATGTGGGATACCTTGGTGGGCGGGCTGGCCGGCAGCCGCGAAGACCTGGAATGGGCGCTGGTGCGCGAATGCGGCGAAGAGGCGGGGCTGGACGAGCCCGACCTGGCGCGGCGCTCGCCCTTGCGCACCATCCTGCGCATCCATCGGCGCCTGCCCGAGGGCTATCAGGTCGAAGACGTCCTGACCAGCACCTGCGTGCTGGCGCCCGATGCCCGTCCCGCCAACCGGGACGGGGAAGTCATGGAAATCGCCACGGTGGACGTGGCCACGGCCGTGCGCCGGATCGCGGACGGCGAATTCACGCTGGAAGCGGCGCTGGTCATCGTCGAAGACATCATGCAGCGCCGCGCGGCCGGCGAAATCCCCGCCTAGCGGGGCACCACGCCGGGCTCGCCCAGCACCGAGCCCGGCGGCGGGTCGTCGCGCGTCGAGTCATCGCGGGACGAATCTTCGCGGGGCGGATCGGCATCGGGCCGCTCGCGCGGGCTTTCTCCCGCGGCCTCGGCCGCTTCGGCCGCCTGCGCAGGGCTGGGCGCCGAAGCCGGGGCGGGCGCCGGGGCCGGGGCCGCATTGGCCTGCGAGAACTGCTTCCACACTTCGATCGCGCGCAGGCGCTGCTTGGCCACCAGCTGGATGCGCTCGCGCAAATGCTCGTCGCGCGCCAGCAGGGCGTGGAAATCGCGCGAGGACAGCATCAGCAGCTTGCTGTAGCCCAGCGAGGTCACGTCCGGGGCGATCTGCTGTTCGCCCAGCAGCCCCAGTTCGCCGAAGAACTCGCCGCTGCCCAGCTCGATCATGGTGTTGTCGGGCAGATGCACGGCCACCGCGCCGGAAGCCACGAAACACATCTCTTCGCCATGGCGGCCCTTGGTGAGGACGCGCTGGTCCGGCAGCGACAGGCGCGGCTTGAGCAGCTTGCTGATGGCCCGCAGCGAATCGGCCGACAGGCCCTCGAACAGCGGCACGCGCTTGATCAGCTCCGCCGCGCTCATTTCGATGTCCAGCGGCGGATGCTTGTCGATATGGGCCCAGCGGCTCTTCAATTGCGCCATCAGGTCCGCGTAGACCTCGCCGCTGATCAGGAACTGTTCGAGCATGTCGCGGTAGCGGATGCGCTCCATTTCGCGCGCCACGCGGCCCAGATAGCTTTCCTGCAACCATTGTGCGTAGGACGGATACTGCAGGTTCAGGGCCTGCATGGCGTTCTCGATCAGGTCCAGGCGGCGCTGGTGCAGGGACACGATGCGCTGCGTCGCCTCCTCGCCCAGCAGGGGCGTGATCTGCTCCCGCGCGAAGGCGATCAGGCGCTGCGCGACCGACCGCTTGCTCATCAGGTTGGCGAAGCGCTGGCCCAGCTCGCGCGCCAGCCAGCTCTGGAATCCGAACACGTAGTGCAGGCGCAGGGCCAGGCGAAAGCCCGTGGAATAGCGCACGTCGGCGATGATGGCGCGCTCGAAGCCGGGAATGCCGCCCAGCCGGATCGCGTCCTCCAGCCGTTCCGCCCGCGCCAACAGGGTTTCGGCCATGCGCCAATCAACAATCTGCGCCTTGAGGATGTCGAAGAACATTTCCTCTTCGCGCTGCGCGACGATGGCCAGCCCCACCGCGACGCGCTGGTCGTCGCTCATCTGGCCGACCTGGCCGTCATGCACGCTGGTCAGGCTGGCGTCGAACACGGCGCGGATGCGGTCGCGGACCTCCGTGCCGATATGTTCGCTCCGCGCGACCTCGTCCGTCTTGCCCTGCAAGTCTTCCAGCGCCACCGCCAGGGCCTGGTTGCGGATGGTGCGCTCCACCGGCGACAGCTGGTTCAGGCCCAGCATGCGGATGAGCGGGCGCAGGCTGATGCCATTGACGAACAGCGTGATCAGCACGAAGCTCGTGGTGGCGACGGCGATGAACTGGCGCGCCTCTTCGGGCACACCGGTCTGTTCGGTGACGGCCAGCGCCAGCGCCAGCGACACCGCGCCGCGCAAGCCGCCCCACAGCATCACCACCTTGTAGGGATTGCTGACTTTCGTGCCCAGCCGGGTCAGGCCCAGCAGCGGCAACAGGCCGAAGACCACGATGGCGCGGGCCACCAGCGTCGTCACGAAGAGCACCGCCACCAGCACCAGTTCCTGCCAGTCCGCCGCCGCCATCAGCTTGGGGATCAGCATGGCCGCGAACAGGAAGATCAGCGAATTGGCCCAGAAGCCGAATTGCTCCCAGGCGCTTGAGAGGTACTCGAAGGTGGTGGGCGACATGCGGGTGCGGCCCGTGGATCCGACCACCAGGCCGGCGATCACGGTGGCCACCACGCCGGAGACGTTCAGGTAGTGCTCCGAGATGAAGAAGGACAGATAGGCCAGCGTCAGGGTCAGCGTGATTTCCGCGGTGGGAAAGCCGCGCAGCCAGGCGAACAGGAAGCAGGCCAGCCGCCCCATGGCGAAACCGGCCACGCCGCCGCCGATGAAGTGCACGATGAAATCGTTGAAGATGCCGCTCGCGGTCAGCTCGCCATGGCCGCCCAGCACGGCCAGCAGCACCGAATACAAGGCGATGGACGCGGCGTCGTTGAACAGGCTCTCGCCCTCGACCAGCGTGGTCAGGCGCTTGGGCGCGCCCACCTCGCGGAAGATGCCGACCACGGCCACCGGGTCGGTGGTCGCGACGATGGCGCCCAGCAGCAGGCAGACCACCAGGCCGTAGGACGAAATGGCGTCCAGGGTCACGCCCACCGCCACCGTGCACACCACCACGGCCACGATGGCCATCATGAGGATGGGGCCGATGTCGTCCATCAGGCGCCGCACGTTCATGGACAGCGCGGTCTCGAACAGCAGCACCGGCAGGAACACCATCAGGAAGGTTTCGGACGAAATCTCGAAGCGTTCCAGGGAGTCCAGGAAGTCGCCGATCCAGCTGGGCGCCCAGCCGTGCACGTGCACGATGATGCCCAGCAAGCAGCCGACGATGGCCAGCAGCACCGAGTACGGCAGCTTGAGGCGGCCGGCCAGGGGAGGCATGAAACAGACCAGCGTGAGCAATCCGGCCAGGCCGAATACGAGAAAACCGACATCCATGGGTAGCGCCGCGTCCGATCTTGAAGCTTGTGAGAAGTTTCACAAGAATAGCGGCTTTTTTATTCCGATCCGGGCCGGAAACTGTAGAGAATCGTAGAGAATGCACGTTTCGTTACCCCAATGCGGAGGCTCGATACGCGCCGCGCCATGTTTTTTGGGTAATGTGGAATCGCACAAACTTTTCAGGAGCGGCACTTGGCCCGCATCCATTCCCTGACCCGGCGCGACGACGCGCCCGCCATGCTGGTCCAAGTGACCGACAGCCATCTGTTCGGTGAAGCCGGCACCGCGATGCTGGGCGTCGACACCGACGCCAGCCTGCGCGCCGTGCTGCGCCAGATCGAGGCGGACGGCCGCCATCCCGACCTGCTGCTGGCCACGGGCGACCTGTCCCAGGACGGCGAGGCGCAGGCCTACCGGCGCTTTGCCAGCATCCTGTCCGAGGCCCCGGCGCTGGACCGCGCCTGCGTGCGCTGCCTGCCTGGCAACCACGACCTGCCGGCCGTGATGCGCCAGGAACTGGCGGAATGGTCCGCGCCGGTAACCGACGTGGGCGCCTGGCGCGTCGTGACGCTGGACACCACCGTGCCGGGCTCCAACGCGGGCCATCTGCCCGACAGCCAGCTCGACATGCTGGAGGCGGCGCTGGCCGCGGCGCCCGGCCGCCACACGCTGGTCGCGATGCACCACAATCCGATGCAGATCGACAGCCACTGGCACGACACGATGATGATCGACAACCCCCAGGCGCTGTTCAAGCTCCTGACGCATTGGCCGCAGGTCCGCGTGCTGCTGTGGGGGCACGTGCACCACGAATTCGACCGCCGCCGCCACAACCTGCGCATGCTGGCCACGCCGTCCACCTGCTTCCAGTTCAGCATCCGCGACGGCAAACACGTCGTGGACAACATGGCACCCGGCTACCGCTGGATCAAGCTGTACCAGGACGGCTCGATGGCAACCGGCGTGCGGCGCGTGCAAGACGCGCTGTGGCATCCCGCCCTGGCCGCCTCGGCCAAGGCGCAGGCCGCGTAAAGGAAGAACGCAGACGCTCCGCGAGCAGCCGGAGCGCAAGCGCACGCGGTGCGGAAGCCCCTGCACCGTGCCAGATCGCAGCAAACGAGCGAAAGCTTGCGCAGCCTGGGAAGCCCAGCCTCAAGCCAGATCGCAAGACTCACGCAAGAATGGCCGCGCCGCCGCCGGGCCGCCCCAAGGCAGCGCAGCCCCCTCGGGGGGCAGCAAGCACGCAAAGCGTGCGCAGCGTGGGGAGCCTAGCATCGCGCCAGATCGCAAAACCCACGCAAGAATGGCCGCGCCGCCGCCGGGCCGCCCCAAGGCGGCGCAGCCCCCTTGTATGCTTATTTCTGTGTTCACGGAGTGGATACAGGCAAGGCCGGCATAGCCCGATCCCCCTTAGAGTCAGGAACTCGTCCCCGAGCATGGGGCGTGCCGGCCCTTGCGTTTGTCGCCAAGCCC
>NZ_BCTQ01000074.1 GCF_001571365.1 Achromobacter denitrificans NBRC 15125
GCGGGCGCCGCGGCCGCGCGCGTCGTAGGTGGCGGGCGCGCCCGCCGCGCCCAGGTTGCGCAGGGCATCCAGCGATTGCTGGGTGTAGCGCAGATGGACGTCGATCAGGGCGCCGTTGCGCAGATTGATTTCATTGGCGGATGCCGACTTCGTCAGCAGGGCCTGCCAGACGCCGGCCAGCTGCGGGTGCAGCACGGCGGCCTGTTCGGTGCCGGCATGCCCGCTGGGCAGCCCGATCTCGGCCAGCAGGGTGTCGCGCGTCTGGCTGAGATCCACCAGCTTGCGGGCCACGCTGCTCTTGCGTTCCGTGATTTCCTGCAGCGCGCCCACGTTGCCCGGGCCCACGAGCACTTCGGTCTCTTCTTCCAGGATGGCGGAGAACTCGGTGATCAGGGCGTCTTCCTGCCTCATGCAGGTTTGCAGGGAGTCGACGGTGTTCGTGGTCATGCTGCTGCTCGGGTCGGAGTGTTGCGGGGCTTACTTCAGCAGGTCGCGGGCGCTGGCGATCAGGCTGTCGGCGATACGGCCGGTGTCGATCTTGAGCTGGCCCGAGGCGATCGCCGCGCGGATGGCGGCAACGCGCTCGACGTTGATGTCGTTCGAGCCGTCCTGCAGCGCCAGCATCTTGCGCGAGGCCGAGCTCAGCGCCACCTGCGAACTGCTGGAGCCGCTGGCGCTGCTGGCGCCATAGGCCTGGGCGACCGCCGATTCCGGGCGGGTGCCGACGGCGTCCGCCGATAGGGGGCGGTTGGTGGTGGAATTGATCTTCAAGATTATCTCCGCAGGGCGTCCTGGGGTCGGTTGTGCGACGGATCCGCCTACTTCATGTCTCTGTAACGACAGGGTCGGAAGGAACTTTAGGGTAGGCGGGCCATTGGTGCAACGCGATATGTAACAACCCCTACAGTTGTATTTCCACGAGGCCGGCATTGCGCACCACGCCGCTGACCACCTGGCCGCCGGCGGTGCGCACCTGCACCATGGCGCCGGGCGCGGCATTCTCCAGCGCCTGGCCTTCGCTGCTGACCACGAATCCGTTGCCGCGCGCGTTGATGCGCACATTGGTGCCGCGCAACACCGACTGGGCATTGCGCAGCGACGATCCGCGGACCGTCTGCCCGGCGTTGATGCGGTAGGCGGCGGTCATGCCGACCACGGCCTGCGGATCGGTGATGGCGCCGGGGGGCAGGGCGATCAGGTCGCCGTCGCGGGGCGCCAGGTCGTCGGGCGAGAGGGCCTGGCCGGACGCGATCAGGCGCGAGGCCACGTAGTACTGCCCCGGCACGCTGACCGTGGCCTGCACGTAGGTGGTCCAGGGTTTGGGCGCGTTGCAGCGCACGCCCACGGTCATGCGGGCGCGCAGCTTCATGCCGGATGGTAAAAACGGGGACAAAACGTCGCAAGGCGTCAGGCGCTCGGCCCGCGGCGGGTCGATCGCGATCGACGGCTGGCCCGGCAGGCTGGCCAGCTGGTCCTGCAGGTAGGCCTGCGCGGCCAGGGCGATCGCCTCGGAGGGCTGGGCCGCCGCGTCCTGGGCCTGCGCGGCCGCCAGGGGCAGCAGCAGGGCGGCCAGGCAGCCGGCGCGCGCGCGGAGTCGTCTTGCGGTGCTTTTCATGATGGATGAATTGTAGAAGTCCGCGGCGCCGGGCAATACGTGAATTGGATGAGAAATGACGGGTTATTTGGCTGATTGTGGCGGCCCGCGCACCCCTATGATGCCGTCATCCAATGGGATAGCGGTGCGTCCGGGATCCCATGTCCATCCGAATTGCAATGCACGAAGGCGCCACGATGCTAGACAGGCTTAACGAAGATTTCCGGTTCTTCCAGCAGTCCCTGGGACTGCGCGCGCAACGCCAGGAAGTGCTGTCGTCGAACATCGCCAACGCCGATACGCCCAACTACAAGGCCCGCGATTTCGACTTCAAGACGGCGATGGCCAATGCCATGGAAGGCACCAAGCGCCTGCCCGACACCTCGCTCACGCTGACGTCCGCCCGCCACATCCCGGCCAAGGCCGTGTCGCAAGGCCCCACCGAACTCCTGTACCGCCTGCCGTACCAGCCCAGCATGGACGGCAACACGGTGGACATGGACATCGAGCGCGTGCAGTTCGCCGATAACACCTTGCACTACCAAAGCACCATGCAGATGCTGTCAGGCCGTATCCGGACCATGATGGCCGCAATCCAGGAATGATTACTGAACGGAGCGCCAGGCAATGTCCTTGCTGAGCATTTTTGATATCGCCGGTTCGGCGCTGAGCGCGCAATCGCAGCGCATGAACGTCGCGGCCAGCAACATGGCCAACGCCGACAGCGTGGTCGGCCCGGACGGCCAGCCCTATCGCGCGCGCCAGGTCGTGTTCCAGGTCAATCCGCCCGCCGGCCAGGCCCTGGGCCAGGAGATCGGCGGAGTGCGCGTGGCCGGCGTGGTCCAGGACCAGTCGCCCTTGAAGCAGGTCTACGACCCGCAGCATCCGATGGCGGACGCGCAGGGCTACGTGAGCATGCCCAACGTCGATCCGGTGGCCGAAACGGTCAACATGATCGCCGCCTCGCGCTCCTATCAGGCGAACGTGGAAGTGCTGAACACCGCCAAGGCGCTGATGCAGAAGACCCTGACCATCGGCCAGTCCTAACTCTTGAACAAGTGAATTCATGACCACTGTCGACCAAACCACGAGCCAGACCGGCCTGGGACTTGCACAGACCGGCGCCTACTCAAGCAGCACGGCCCAAGGCCTGCAGGACCAGTTCCTGAAGCTGCTGGTGACCCAGCTGCAGAACCAGGACCCGCTCAATCCGATGCAGAACGCCGAGCTGACCTCCCAGCTGGCGCAGATCTCCACGGTGGAAGGCATCACCAACCTGAAGAACACGATGCTGGCCATCAGCGGCCAGATCGACGTGTCGCAGTCGATGAACGCCGTGGCGATGATCGGCAAGGGCGTGCTGATCCCCGGCTCCAAAGTCAAGGTCGGCGTGGACGGCGACAACGCCGCCGAGCGCGTGGTCACGCCCTACGGGCTGGACCTCCAGGCCGACGCGGCCAAGGTCCAGGTGCGCATCGCCGACGCCAACGGCGCGATCGTGCGCACCATCGAGATGGGCGAACAGTCCACCGGCGTCTACACGCTGAACTGGGACGGCAAGAACGACAGCGGCGTGGCCCTGGAGCCCGGCGCGTACACCGTGTCCGTGCTGGCCACGGACGTGGATGGCAAGAAGGTGAACTCGGAAGTGCTGAGCTACGGCCAGGTCAAGAGCGTGGCGTATTCCACCAACGGCCTGCGACTGGACCTGGGCCTGGATGGCCAGACCAGCATGCTGGACGTGCGCAAGGTAATCGGCGCCTGAAGCGGGCGCGACGAATCGGTGCCGGCGCACGGGCGGCGGCTTCACTCAGTTTAAGGATTAGCGAGAGAGAACATGGGCTTCGGACAAGGATTGAGCGGCTTGAATGCCGCGGCGCAGAACCTGGACGTCATCGGCAACAACATCGCCAACTCGGGCACCGTCGGCTTCAAGTCGTCGACCGCCTCGTTCGCGGACGTCTATGCCAGTTCGCGGGTCGGCCTGGGCGTGAAGGTCGCGGCCATCAACCAGCGCTTCACCGTGGGCACGGTGAACGGCGGCGGCGGTGAATACGACATCGCGATCGACGGCGCCAAGGGCATGTTCCGCGTCACCGACCAGAGCGGCGCCGTGATGTACACCCGCAACGGCGAGTTCCTCGTCGACAAGAACAACTTCATCGTGAACGCCCAGGGCTACCGCCTGACCGGCTACCCGGCCGGCGCCATCGGCGCGAATCCGGTGGAACTGCAGCTGCCCATGGCCAACGTGGCGCCGAAGGCGACCGCCACGGCCACGACGGTGGCCAACCTGGATGCGAACGCGAAGGTTATCTACACCGTGGATACTACGACGGATCCCGGTGCGCCGGGCCGGGTGGATCTGGGGGGCACGGTCTATTCGTTCCGCAGGGACACGAATGGCGACGCGGTGTTCGACATTGCCCCTACGCCCATAGACGGTACGTATCCCAACGCGGCCGGAACCGGCAATATCACCATTACCGGGGGCAGGACGGCAGAAGACTTGACGGTCATGCCCAGCTACCAGGCATACGAGGCGCCCACGATCGAACTGGCCAAGCCGTTCGATCCGACCGTCTCCAGCAGCTACACCAACGCGTCGCCCATGACCGTGTACGACTCCCTGGGCAACTCGCACCAGGTGATGCAGTACTTCGTCAAGCGCCCCGCGAGCGGCGCCGGCAGCGAATACGACGTCTACTACACCATGGACGGCAAGGCCATGGCGCCGACCACGGAAGCCGGCGGCACCTGGGGCAACCCCACCAAGCTGAACTTCAACAATGCCGGCGCCCTGACCAGCGCGCCGATCGTCAACCTGAGCGTCGCGCAGCCCGGCGGCACCACGACCCCGGCCGATCCGCTGAACATCGCGCTGGACTACACCGGCACCACGCAGTACGGCAGCAGCTACAAGCTGGTGGCCAAGCCCGACGGCTACACCTCGGGCGAATTCAGCGGCATCAACATCGGCGGCGACGGCAGCCTGGTGGCCAGCTACACCAACGGCGAAACCCAGGTCGTCGGCACCATCGTGCTGGCCGACTTCTCCAACCTGCAAGGCCTGCAGCCGGTGGGCAACAACGCCTGGACGGAAACGGCGGCCTCGGGCCAGCCTATCCTGGGCCAGCCCGGCACCAACGGCCTGTCCAAGGTGGTGGGCCAGGCGACCGAGTCCTCCAACGTGGACATGAGCAAGGAGCTGGTCAACATGATCATCGCCCAGCGCACCTACCAGGCCAACTCGCAGACCATCAAGACGCAGGACGAAATCATGCAAGTCCTGATGAACCTGAAGTAGAGGGCTCACCTCCGAAGCGCCGCAGGCGCTTCCCCCTCGGCGGGCCCCCCCTCCAGGGGGCGCGCCTGGCGGACCGGCGGAGCCGGATCCGTGGCGCCCGGCTCGGGGAGGGCGGTTGCAGGGGAAGGGCGGCGCTTCAGGCGCATATTCGATGACGATGGCGATGGAATAGGAAATGGATCGGATTATTTACACCGCGATGAATGGCGCGGCGCGCATCACGGAGCACCAGGCCGCGTTGAGCAACAACATGGCCAACGTGAACACGCCGGGCTTTCGCGAGCAGATCGCGCTGTACCGGTCGGTTCTCGTGACGGACGGAGTGAGCCTGCCCACGCGGGTCTCGACGGTCGCGTCCACGCCGGGCAACAGCTTCCAGATGGGCACGATGCAGACCACCGGGCGCGACCTGGACGTCGCTCTGTCCAGCGAGCGCGGCTGGCTGGCGGTGCAGACTCCGCAGGGCGAGGCCTATACCCGTGCCGGCAGCCTGCAGGTCGGCGTCAATGGCCTGCTGCAGACCTCGCTGGGCCAGCCGGTGCTGTCGGACCAGGGCGGCATCATCGACGTGCCGGACCAGGCCGCGCTGACGATCACCTCGGACGGCACCATCACGGCCATCGGCGCCGGCGACGCGCCGAACAACATCCTGAACCTGGGCCGGCTCAAGCTGGTCGACCCGCCCAAGGAGCAGCTGGTGCACGGCGACGACGGCGTGTTCCGCCGGGCGCCCGTCAACGGCCAGCCCGTGCCTCCGATGCCCGCCGATCCCAGCCTGCGCCTGCTGGCCGGCGTGCTGGAAGGCAGCAATACCAATCCGATGGCGGCGATGGTCGGCATGATCGCCAATGCCCGCCGCTTCGAGCAGCAGATGCAGGTGATCCAGCAATCGGACCGCAACGCCGAGCGCGCCAACGGCATCCTGTCGGTAAGCGCTTGATTCGGCAGCTGATTTAAAACCTTTTTTCGCGCGCGGCCGGGCCGCGGCACCAGGAGTACTTCATCATGATGCGTTCGCTGTGGATCGCCAAGACGGGCCTGGAAGGTCAGCAGACCTCCATGGACGTGATCTCCAACAACCTGGCCAACGTTTCCACCAATGGATTCAAGCGCGGCCGCGCCGTGTTCCAGGACCTGATGTACCAGACGCTACGCCAGCCCGGCGCGCAGGTCGGCGACGCCACCCAGCTGCCCTCCGGGCTGCAGCTGGGCACGGGCGCGCGCGTGGCCGCGACCGAGCGCATCCATACCGCGGGCAACCTGAACAACACCGGCAGCGAGATGGACATCGCCATCAACGGCCGCGGCTTCCTGCAGATCGAACTGCCCGACGGCACCCAGGGCTACACCCGCGACGGCGCGCTGCAGCGCGACCAGAACGGGCAGCTGACCACGGTCAGCGGCTACGTGATCCAGCCGCCGATCAACGTGCCCGACAACGCGCTGTCGATCACCATCGGCAACGACGGCATGGTTTCGGTGACCCAGCCGGGCGCCGCCGGCGTGAACGTGCAGATCGGCCAGCTCCAGATCGCCACGTTCATCAACCCGACCGGCCTGCAGAGCATCGGCGAAAACCTGTACCTGGAAACCGACGCCTCCGGCCCGGCCAACCTGTTGCAGCCCGGTGTGGATGGCGCCGGCTCGATCATGCAGAATTACGTCGAGACGTCCAACGTCAACGTCGCGGAAGAACTGGTCAACATGATCACCACGCAACGCGCCTACGAAATGAACAGCAAGGCCGTCAAGACGTCGGACGAAATGCTGGCTCGCCTGACCCAACTGTGATGCCCATGTCTGTCCTGCGCCTGGCAATGAGCGCGGCCCTGGCCACGGTGATGGCCGGCTGCGCCATGATTCCGCCCGAACCCATCGTGACCGGGCCGACGACGGCCGCGCCGCCGGCGCCGCCCATGCCTTCGGCGCAGCCCACGGGCTCGATCTACCAGCCCACGACCTACGGCAACTATCCGCTGTTCGAGGACCGCCGGCCGCGCAACGTGGGCGACATCGTCACCATCGTGCTCAACGAAAAGACGAACGCGTCCAAGAACGTCGCCACGAACACCAACCGCAGCGGCAACGCCACATTGGGCATCGCCGCGGCGCCGTCCTTCATGGACAGCTGGGCCAATGCCAACCTGAACACCGACGCCAAGGGCGGCAACGTGTCCCAGGGCAAGGGCGACAGCACCGCCAACAACGCCTTTACCGGCACCATCACCACGACGGTGGTGGGCGTGATGTCCAACGGCAACCTGCAAGTCGCGGGCGAGAAGCAGATCGCCATCAACCGCGGCAGCGAGTACGTGCGCTTTTCCGGCGTGGTTGATCCGCGCTCCATTACCGGCACGAATACCGTGTCGTCCACGCAGGTGGCCGACGCCCGCATCGAATACCGCAGCAAGGGCGTCATGGACGAAGTCCAGACCATGGGCTGGCTGCAACGCTTCTTCCTGATGGCATCGCCGTTCTGAACATGAAGGATAGGCCCACCCCCGAGGCGCTGCGCATGGGGCGTTTTGGACAATTGATATGAAACATGCTGTCTTCCTCTTTCGCGCGCTGGCGCGTGTTTGCGTCGCCGCCAGCCTGCTGGCCGGCGCCGGCGCGGTGCACGCCGAGCGGCTCAAGGACCTGGCCTCGATCCAGGGCGTGCGGGGCAACCAGCTGATCGGCTACGGCCTGGTCGTGGGCCTGGACGGCAGCGGCGACCAGGTGCGCCAGACGCCGTTCACCCAGCAAAGCCTGACCAACATGCTGTCGCAGCTGGGCATCACCGTGCCGTCGGGCAGCAATATGCAGTTGAAGAACGTGGCGGCCGTCATGGTCACCACGACCCTGCCGGCCTTCGCCCGGCCCGGCCAGACGCTGGACGTCGTGGTGTCCTCCATGGGCAACGCCAAGAGCCTGCGCGGCGGCACCTTGCTGATGACGCCGCTCAAGGGCGCCGACAGCCAGGTCTACGCGATCGCCCAGGGCAATATCCTGGTGGGCGGCGCGGGCGCTTCCGCGGGCGGTTCCAGCGTGCAGATCAACCAATTGAACGGCGGCCGCATCAGCGCGGGCGCCATCGTCGAACGCTCCGTGCCGACCACGTTCTCGCGCGATGGCTACATCCACGTAGAGCTGAACAATACCGACTTCGGCACCGCGCAGAACGTGGCGGCGGCGCTCAACAAGAAATTCGGCCAGGGCACGGCGACGGCCCTGGACGGCCGCGTGGTGCAGGTGCGCACGCCCATGGAACAGGCTTCCCAGGCGCGCTTCCTGTCGCTGGTCGAGGACCTGCAGGTCGCCCGCGCGCCCACCGTGGCCAAGGTGATCATCAACGCCCGGACCGGCTCCGTCGTCATGAACCGCACGGTCATGATCGAAGAGGCGGCGGTGGCGCACGGCAATCTCTCCGTGATCATCAACCGCCAGAACCAGGTATCGCAGCCGGACACGCCCTTCACCGAAGGGCAGACGGTGGTGGTGCCCAACACCCAGATCGAAGTGCGCCAGGACAACGGCTCCTTGCAGCGCGTGAGCACCAGCGCCAACCTGGCCGACGTGGTCAAGGGCCTGAACGCCCTGGGCGCCACGCCGCAGGACCTGCTGGCGATCCTGCAGGCGATGAAGTCCGCGGGCGCGCTGCGCGCCGAACTGGAAATCATCTGACGGCGATGGCATACACCCAAGACGCGGCGCGCGGCGCCCAACGGCAGGATTCGGTCTTCGACATGGGGCGCCTGTCGGACCTGAAGCGCGACGTCAAGAAGGATCCGGCGGGCACCGACCAGCAGAAGCAGGTGGCCAAGCAGTTCGAGGCCCTGTTCCTGCAGATGATGCTCAAGCGCATGCGCGAGGCCACGCCCAAGGAAGGCCTGTTCGATTCCCAGCAGACGCAGATGCTGCAGTCGATGGCCGACGAGCAGCTGGCGCTGCACCTGGCCACGCCGGGCATCGGGCTGTCGAAGGCCATCCTGGCCCAGATGCAGGAAGGCAAGCCGGGCGACGTGTCCCCGGACGCCATCAAGCAGATCGGGCAGGGCGGCGACCTCGATTTCCGCACGGGCGGTTCGCGCGAAGTGTCGGCGCTGCTGAACGTGATGCGCAACAACCGCCCCAGCGACCGGGCCCTGGCGGCGGCCGAAGGCGCGCCCGAGCACGTCGTCGACTTCGTGTCGAAGATGGCGCGCGCGGCCAATCTGGCCTCGCAGGAAAGCGGCGTGCCGGCCCGTCTCATCATGGGCCAGGCGGCGCTGGAGTCCGGCTGGGGCAAGCGCGAGATCAAGCACGCGGACGGCTCCACCAGCTACAACCTGTTCGGCATCAAGGCGGGCGCCAGCTGGAAGGGCAAGGTCGTCAACGTGCTCACGACCGAATACGAGGATGGCGTGGCGAAAAGGGTGACGCAACCTTTCCGCGCCTACGCCTCTTACGAGGAATCGTTCGCGGACTACGCCCGCCTGATCGGCAACAGCCCGCGCTACGAAAGCGTGACCCAGGCGCGCAACGAGATCGAGGCGGCCCGGCGGATCCAGGACGCGGGCTACGCGACCGATCCGCAGTACGCCCAGAAGCTCATCGGCGTCATGGGCCAGTTGCGGGGCGCGGCGTCCAAGGTGGAAATTTCGCGGCGGATGCTGGAAGGACTCTAAATTCGGGTCATCTCCTGCCGTTAACGGAGTATCCAGTTATATCGGTTGCGGTTAAATACGGGGCATTGTCAGCATGAATTTGTACAAAACGGCATTGGGCGGGCTGAACGCGGCCCAGGCAGGTCTGGCAACCACCAGTCACAATATCAACAATGCCACCACGGTCGGCTACAACCGCCAGCGCGTGATGGTTTCCACCGCCGGCGCCCAGGCCACCAGCAACGGATACATCGGCCGCGGCGTCCAGGTGGACACCGTCGTGCGCAGCTACGACAGCTTCCTGTACAAGCAGCTGGTCGGCGCGCAGGGCAGCGGCGCCCAGCTGCAAGCCCAGCTGGACCAGGTGTCGCAGGTCAACAACCTGTTCGCCGACCGCACCGTCGGCATCGCGCCCGGGCTGAACAACTTCTTCACCAGCATGAACGCGGTGGCCAGCAAGCCCTCGGATCCGGCCGCCCGCGCCGACCTGCTGGGCAAGGCCAACAGCCTGGCCACGCAGATCCGCTCGGCCTACACCGAGATGCAGAACCAGCGCGAAGGGCTGAACACGCAGATCACGACGACGGTGGAGCAGGTCAACAGCTACCTGGCCCGCATCGACGACCTCAATACCCAGATTTCCCTGGCTTCCGGCAAGGCCGGCGGCAGCCCCCCGAACGACCTGCTCGACCAGCGCGACCAGGCCGTCATGGAACTGAACCAGCTGATCGGCATCACGACTTACGAACAAGGCGACAAGATCAGCATTTCGCTCGCCAGCGGCGGCCAGGCGCTGCTGTCGGGCAATTCCATCTATCCGCTGCAGGCGGTGGCGTCCGCCAAGGACGCCGGCCGCACGGTGCTGGCCTACACCTTGCCGGCCGGTTCCGGCAAGACGGTGGCCGTCGAATTGAACGACAGCGAAATCACCGGCGGCAAGCTGGGCGGCCTGCTGCAGTTCCGCGCCTCGTCGCTGGACGTGATGCAGAACCAGCTGGGCCAGATGGCGGTTGGCCTGGCGCTCACGTTCAATGCACAGCACCGAGACGGCTTCGACCAGAACGGGAATCCCGGCGGCGACTTCTTCGGCATCGGCGCGCCCGAGGCCGTGCCCAACACCCAGAATAAGAGCAACGCGCAGATATCCGGTACGTTCACGAACGCGGCGAACATCAACGCCAAGGACTACGAAATTTCGTTCGATGGCACGAACTACCAGGTGCTGCGCATGCCCGAGGGCGCCCAGGTCTATAACGGCCCCGCCACGGGTACTCCTCCCAACGCCACGCTGAACCTGGACAGCGAAATGGGGGTGACGCTGACGATCAACGCGCCGCCGCAGGCGGGCGACAAATGGTCGCTGTCGCCGACGCGCGACGCGGCGCGCGACCTCCAGGTCGTGATCCGTGATCCGGAGAAGATCGCGGCGGCCGACGACGAGCTCGGCGATGCCAACGGCAAGAACGCCCTCAAGCTCGCCCAGCTCGAAAACGCCAAGCTCCTGGGGCACGGCACGATGAGTACGACCGACATGTTCGGCCAGGTCGTGAACACGGTGGGCGTGCAGACCGCGCAGATCAAGGCCGCCGCCACGGCACAGGTGAACCTCATCAAGCAGACGGCGGCCGCCCAGCAATCGGTTTCCGGCGTCAATCTGAACGAGGAATACGTCAGCCTGTCGCTGTACCAGGAACAGTACCAGGCCAGCGCGCGCATCATCGACGTGGCCAGCACCATTTTCGATACGCTGCTGGGCCTGCGCGGTTGATCGGACGGTTGAATTGTGATGATTAAAGAGATTATCGGAGCTGCACCATGCGCCTGAGCACCACGATGATGTACACGAACGGCCTGAGCGGCATTCTTTCTCAGGAATCGGACATGAATCGCCTGGTCGAACAGATCGGCAGCGGACGCAAGAACCTCACTCCCGCGGATGATCCACTGGCGGCCGCGTTGGCTATCGGAGTGGCGCAGACGCAGAGCATGAATTCGACGTACGCGATGAACCGCCAGACCGCCAATACGAATCTTGGCCAGGAAAGCAATACCCTGGATGCGATCACGAACGTTTTGCAGGAAGCGCGGACCCGCATCATCCAGGCAGGTGGCGTGTTGTCCGACAGCGACCGACAGGCCCTGTCCACGGCGCTGAAGAGCACGCGGGAACAGCTGCTGGGCTTGGCGAACTCGACCGACGGCAATGGCCAGTACCTGTTCTCCGGCAACGACGGCAAGGTGATGCCCTACTCGGAGGATCCGTCGGGCAAGATCGTCTATAGCGGATCGGTCGGCGAGCGCACGATCCAGGTCGATCAAAGCCGCCAGCTTTCCACGAGCGACCTGGGCAAGGATATTTTCGGCCGCGCCAATCCGGGGTCTCAGGCATACGTATCGTCCGCTCCCTCCACCAATGCCGGCACCGCGGAATTCGGCGCGGCCTCCGTGACGCCCGGCAGCCCCAACCTGGGCAAGAACTTCTCGGTGAAGTTCGAAGCCGACCCGGTCAGCGGGGAGATGGGCTACCGCGTGACCACGACCGACGCCGATGGCAGCAATCCGGTGACGGTGCCGGATGCCGGCCAGCCGGCAACGCCCTATGTCGCAGGCGCGACGATAGATTTCGGCGGCGTCTCCGTGGCGATCAAGGGCGCTCCCGAAGCAGACGATGTGATCAATGTCGAGAGCATTCAGTCGACCGACGTGGACGTGTTCGCTACCCTGGACAGCCTTATTTCTGCCTTGGACGCGCCCAGCGCCGGCGATCCGGTGGCGACCGCAAGGCTGAACAACGAATTGGCTACCGCCAACAAGAAGCTGGCCTCCAACTACGACAACGTGCTGACGGTGAATGCCTCCGTGGGCGCGCGCATGAACGAATTGGAAGCGCTGGACGCGACAGGGGCGCAAAAGGGGCTGACGTATGCCAAGTCCCTGTCGGATCTGGAAGACCTGGATTACTACCAAGGCGCCAGCCAGCTCGCATTGCGCCAGGTCGCGCTGCAGGCGGCGTCGGCGGCTTTCATGACGATTCAGGGGTCCAGTCTGTTCAGCCGCAAGTAGGGCGGTGAAGTTTCAGGCCACGCTCCAAAGGGGTGGCGATAGGCGCGCTTACGGACGCTGCCGGCCCAGGGCCGGGGCGTCCGTGGTTGCGTGCGCGGTAGGTAGTGTGGGTTCTTGTCGCTAAACGCTCGGATATTTCATGCTTGTCAATTTGAAAGTTCGCACCTGTCTGATCCTGGTGCTGCTGCTCTTCACGGGCGCCATGTTCGTATCCAATGGCGTGGCGTGGGTCGGCCTGGATTCCAGCAATCAAAAGCTGGACCAGGTCAACGACGCCTATTCCACGCAGGCGGCGCAGCTGAACCGAGCCTACAGCCTGTTCCTGCGCGGCCGCCTGTTGCTGGCGACCTCCCTGATGGACATGCAGCAGGGCAAGACCGAGCAGGCAGCCTCGCAGGCCAAGCGCGCCGAAGGCCTGATGCAGGAAGGCGCCAAGGCGCTCGACGCCTACCGCAAGGCGCCGCGCCTGGCGGGTTCGGAGGCCGTGAGCGCCAAGCTGGAAAACGCCTACAAGCAGTTCGACGGTCTGTTCAAGCGCCAGGCGACGGCGCTGGCGTCCATGGCGGTGCAGGACTACCTGGACCTGAACGACGCGGGCAGCGCGGCGAACACGGCATTGCGAGAAGCCGTGGGCGAAGTCCTGGCGTTCGTGGACAAGGCCACCGATGATCTGGTCGCGCAGGCGGCGGTGGCCCACGGGGTATCGCGCACCGTCACCATCGTGATGCTGGCGATTGCCCTGGCGCTGGCCCTGGGCTGCTGGATCTTCATCAACCGCACCGTGCTGCGTCCGCTGCACGAAGCGGGCAGCCATTTCGACAAGATTTCCGCCGGCGATTTCACCGCCCGCATCGAAGTGCGCAGCACCAACGAAATCGGCCACTTGTTCGCGGCCATCAAGCGCATGCAGGAAAGCCTGACCCGCACGGTGTCGGCAGTGCGTCGCGGTGTGGACGAAATCAACGTGGGTTCGCGCGAGATCTCGGCGGGCAACACGGATCTGTCCAGCCGCACGGAGCAGCAGGCGGCTTCGCTGGAAGAGACGGCGGCCTCGATGGAGGAACTGGCCTCGACGGTGAAGCAGAACGCGGACAACGCCCGCCAGGCCAACCAGTTGGCGGCGAGCGCCTCGGACGTGGCCGAGCGCGGCGGTTCGGCGGTGTCGGAAGTGGTGAGCACGATGCAGGAGATTTCGGCCAGCTCGCGCAAGATTTCCGAGATCGTGTCGGTGATCGACGGCATTGCGTTCCAGACCAACATCCTGGCGCTGAACGCGGCGGTGGAAGCCGCCCGCGCGGGCGAGCAGGGCAAGGGCTTCGCGGTGGTGGCGGGCGAAGTGCGTTCGCTGGCGCAGCGCAGCGCGCAGGCGGCCAAGGAAATCAAGGGCCTGATCGAGGATTCCGTCACGAAGGTGGGCGCGGGTTCGCAGCAGGTGGAGCGCGCCGGGGCGACGATGCAGGAAATCGTGGCGTCGGTGAAGCGCGTCACGGACATCATGGGCGAGATCTCGGCGGCGTCCGAAGAGCAGTCCAGCGGGATCGACCAAGTGAACCGGGCGGTGTCGCAGATGGACGAAGTGACGCAGCAGAACGCGGCGCTGGTGGAAGAGGCCGCGGCCGCGGCGGGCTCGCTGCAGGAGCAGGCGCAGCGCCTGGCCGAGGCGGTCTCGGTGTTCAAGATCAATGCGGGCGAGGTGATCGAAGTGCCGGCCCAGCAGCTGGCGCAGCAGCGCAGCGCTCCGCGCATGCCGGCGCCGCAGCCCGCGCCGGCGGCCAGGACGCAGGCTGCCGCCGCGCCCGCCCCGCAAACGGAATCCCCGGAACCGGCGCCCAAGGCCGTCCCCGCGCCCCGCCTGACGCAGGTGGCGCGGCCCAAGCCGGCGGGCGTGGCCACGGCGGCGCGTCCGCCGC
>NZ_BCTQ01000075.1 GCF_001571365.1 Achromobacter denitrificans NBRC 15125
TCCTCCAGCGCGCGAAACCCATGCTGTTGTGAGCAGACGGTGGTTGGTGACGGGGCCTGCAAACAGTCTTTCACAGCAGCATGGGTTACGCGCGCTGGAGGGCGGTATTTTTTTGCATAGGATCTCGCGCTCCACCCATCCTACGTTCCACACGATGGCTTTATCTTGGAACAGCCAAAAAAAACCCTCCGCAGCTTGATGCCGCGGAGGGTTTTTCTCGAAGAAGCGATTACTTCTTGTTGGCGTCTTTCAACTGGGGCAGCGAGGTGCCCGAGGAGGCCAGCAGGCCGGTCTTCACGTAGGTGAACAGCTTTTCGCGCGTGTCGACGATGTCGAGGTTGCGCATGGTCAGCTGGCCGATGCGGTCGGCCGGGGTGAAGGGGGCGTTTTCCACCTTCTCCATGGACAGGCGCTCGGGCGCGTACGTGAGGTTGGGCGACTCGGTGTTCAGCAGCGAGTAGTCGTTGCCGCGGCGCAGTTCGAGGGTGACTTCGCCGGTGATGGCGCGGGCGACCCAGCGCTGGGCGGTTTCGCGCAGCATGATGGCTTGCGGGTCGAACCAGCGGCCCTGGTACAGCAGGCGGCCCAGCTTGCGGCCGCTTTCGCGGTACTGCTCGATCGTGTCTTCGTTGTGGATGCCGGTGACCAGGCGCTCGTAGGCGATGAACAGCAGGGCCAGCCCCGGGGCTTCGTAGATGCCGCGGCTCTTGGCTTCGATGATGCGGTTCTCGATCTGGTCGCTCATGCCCAGGCCGTGGCGGCCGCCGATGCGGTTGGCTTCGAGCATCAGCTCGACCGGGTCGCTGTATTCCACGCCGTTCAGGGCGACCGGCTGGCCTTCCTCGAAGCGGACGGTGACTTCCTCGGCCTTGACGGCCACGTCGTCGCGCCAGAACGCGACGCCCATGATGGGCTTGACGATGCGGATGCCGGAGTTCAGGTGCTCCAGGTCCTTGGCTTCGTGCGTGGCGCCCAGCAGGTTGGAGTCCGTGGAGTAGGCTTTCTCGGCCGACATCTTGTAGTCGAAACCGGCCTGGCGCATGTACTCCGACATTTCCGAACGGCCGCCGAGCTCGTCGATGAAGCGCTGGTCGAGCCAGGGCTTGTAGATCTTCAGGTCGGGGTTGGTCAGCAGGCCGTAGCGGTAGAAGCGCTCGATGTCGTTGCCCTTGAAGGTGCTGCCGTCGCCCCAGATGTTGACGTCGTCTTCCTTCATGGCGGCCACCAGCATCGTGCCGGTGACGGCGCGGCCGATGGGCGTGGTGTTGAAGTAGGTGATGCCGGCGGTCGAGATGTGGAACGCGCCCGATTGCAGGGCGGCGATGCCTTCGGCGACCAGCTGCGCGCGGCAGTCGATCAGGCGGGCCTTCTCGGCGCCGTAGGCCATGGCCTTGCGCGGGATCTCATCGTAGTCGGACTCGTCGGGCTGGCCCAGGTTCGCCGTGTAGGCGTAGGGAATGACGCCGTTGTTGCGCATCCACAGGAGCGCCGCGCTGGTGTCGAGGCCGCCGGAAAAGGCGATGCCGACCTTCTGGCCGGTAGGAAGGTTCGGGAGGATAGTGGTCATTGTGCGATGTGAGATGCCAACAGGACTTTGACAGCAGGCTTTGACAGCAGACTTTGAAAGCCCCTAGCCGCCGGACAAGAAAAGAAGGACCCTATTTTAACTCTTTTGATGGGGGCGGGCCGGGGGCGGCGCGGCGGCGGGCGAATCGCGCCGAAACTGTCCGGATTGTCAGGTTCAGGACAGCGCAGGGTCGGGTTGGGGTTTCTACAGTGTGAGCGTACCGACAGTCAGCCGGAAAGGGCGGCGCCACATGAACACCAATCACAGGACCGGGCCCGGTTGGGCGGCGGCGAGCCTGGCCGCCGCGCTGGCGCTTGCCGGCTGCGCCGTGGGGCCGGATTACCAGCGTCCGGCCGTGGATGTGCCGGACACCTACAAAGAAATGGGGCCATGGAAACCGGCCGAGCCGCGCGCCATCGATGGCGACCATCCCTGGTGGGACGCCTATGGCGACGCCACGCTGAGCAAGCTCATCGTTCAGGCCAACGCCGCCAACCAGACGATCCAGCAGGCCCAGGCCCAGTACCGCCAGGCGCGCGCGGCGTCGGACGCGGCCCGGGCCGGGTTCTGGCCCACCGTGGGGGCCAGCGCGTCCGGCGCGCGGGCCCGGGCGCCGGGCAACGGCACCATTTCCACCGGCAACAGCTACGCGGCGGCGATCGACGTGTCCTGGGAGCCCGATATCTGGGGCGGCGTGCGCCGCCAGGTCGAGTCGGCCGACGCCTCGTCCCAGGCCAGCCAGGCGGAACTCGCGGCGGCCCGGTTGAGCATCCAGGCCACGCTCGCGCAGGACTACCTGCAGTTGCGCGCCGTGGACCGCGAAAAGGATCTGTACGCCAGCACCCTCCAGGCCTACGGGCGCTCGCTGGCGCTGACGCGCAGCCAGTACGAGGCGGGCGTGGCCCTGAGGTCGGACGTGGCGCTGGCCGAGGCGCAACTGAAGACCGCCCAGGCCCAGTCCATCGACCTGGAAGCCACCCGCAGCCAGTTGGAGCATGCGATCGCCATCCTCACCGGCCAGCCGCCGGCCCGCTTCAGCCTGCCGCCGCTGCCCGCCGACCAGCCGTGGCTGGCCGAGGTGCCGGCGGTGCCGGCGGGCCTGCCGTCCGATCTGCTGGAGCGGCGGCCCGACATCGCGGCCGCCGAACGCCAGGCGGCGGCGGCCAATGCCGGGATCGGCGTGGCGCGGGCGGCGTATTTCCCGTCGCTGGTGCTGTCGGCCAGCGGCGGCTTCGCGGCCGCCAATTTCGCGCAATGGTTCAGCGCGCCGGGGCGGGTCTGGTCGCTGGGCGCGCTCCTGGCCGGGACGCTATTCGACGGCGGCCTGAGGAAGGCGCGCGATACGCAGGCGGTGGCGGCGTTCGACGCCACCGCCGCCCAGTACAAGCAGACCGTTCTCGGCGCCTTCCAGGAGGTCGAGGACAACCTGTCCACGTTGCGGGTGCTGGCCGATGAGGCACAGGCGCAGGATGACGCGGTCCGGGCCTCCCGGCTGAGCGAGCAACTCGCGCTGGCGCAGTACCGCGCGGGCACCACCACCTTCCTGACCGTGGCCGTGGCGCAGGCGCTGACGCTGTCCAACGAGCGCACCGCCGTGCAATTGCGCGGGCGCAGGCTCGTGGCCAGCGTCGCGCTGGTCAAGGCCGTGGGCGGAGGCTGGTCGGCCGCCGCCCTGCGGACGCCGGACGCGCAGGCGCTCGCCGCCGCCGGCTCGCAACCCGCCGCGGGCGGACCCACCCCTACGAATGAGTGACTTCATGGACAAGGCAGTGACTTCCCCTCATCGGCGCAGCGTCATTCTGGCAGGCGGCGTCCTGATCGCGATCGCGGCAGGCGCGGCGGCCTGGCTGTCCCTGCGCGGCGGCTCCGCGCCACCGGCTCCGCCCGCGGCGGCCGTGCCGGTGAGCACCGCGCTGGCCGGGGAGCAGGACCTGGCCCGCTACCTGACGGGCGTGGGAACGGTGACGGCCGCCGCCAGCGTGACCGTGAAGGCGCGCCTGGACGGGCAGCTCGACAGCGTGGGGTTTACGGAAGGGCAGGACGTCAAGGCCGGCCAGGTGCTGGCCAGCATCGATCCGCGCGCCCTGCAGGCGCAACTCGCGCAGGTCCAGGCGCAGCGGGCGAAGGACCAGGCCACGCTCGTCAACGCGAAGCTGGACCTGCAGCGCTACATCCGCCTGCAGCGCGAGGACGCGGCCACCCAGCAGACCCTGGACACGCAGCGCGCGCTGGTGGCTCAGCTGGAGGCGGCGGTGCAGACCGACGACGCCCAGATCAGCTACGCGAAGGTGCAGCTGGACTACACGCGCATCGTGGCGCCGATCTCGGGGCGGGTGGGGGCGCGGCTGGTGGACCCGGGCAACATCGTGCACGCAGCCGATCCGAATGGCCTGGTCGTGATCAACCAGATCGATCCGATCGCCGTGTTCTTTTCCGTGCCCGAAGAGGCGGTGCCCGCCATCAACGCCGCGATGGACCGCGGCCAGCCCTTGGCGGTGCTGGCCTATCCGCGCGAGGGCGGGCAGCCGCTGGGATCGGGGCATCTGGTGCTCCTGAACAACCAGATCGATACGACCACGGGCACGGTGCAGCTCAAAGGCATGTTCGACAATCCCAGCCACCGCCTGTGGCCCGGGCAGTACGTCAACGCGCGCCTGATCCTGGACTCGCATGAGCGGGCGTTGACCGTGCCGGCCCAGGCGGTGCAGCGCGGCCAGTCGGGAACCTATGTGTATGCGGTGGATGGCGCGGGCGTGGCCCAGCCGCGCGCCGTGCATGTGGAGCGCACGCAGGACGGGGTGGCGGTCATCCAGGACGGCCTGGAGGCCGGGCAGCGGGTCGTGGTGGACGGCCAGTACAAGCTCAAGCCGGGCAGTAAAGTGCGCGAGCTGGACGCGCGCGCGGCGGGAGGCGCCCAATGAGCGTATCAGCCACTTTCATCAAGCGACCCATCGGCACGCTGCTGCTGGCGCTGGCGGTGCTGCTGGTCGGCGTGGCGGCCTGGCCGCTGTTGCCGGTCGCGCCATTGCCGCAGGTGGATTTCCCCACGATCCAGGTGCAGGCCAACCTGCCCGGGGGCAGTCCGGAGACCATGGCATCCAACGTCGCCCAGCCGCTGGAACGCCAGTTCTCGCTGATCGCGGGCCTGTCGCAGATGACGTCCGTCAGCGCCATCGGCATGACGCAGATCACCCTGCAGTTCGACCTCAACCGAAGCATCGAGTCGGCGGCGGTGGATGTGCAGGCCGCGATCAACGCCGCCAGCGGGCAGTTGCCGGCCAACCTGCCCAACCCGCCCACCTTCCGCAAGGTGAACCCGGCGGACGCGCCCATCATGGTGATGGCGGTGCAGTCCGAAACCCTGCCGCTGATCCAGGTCAACGACTACGCGGACAACATCCTGGCGCAGCAGATTTCGCAGATCTCCGGGGTGGGGCTGGTCAATATCGGCGGCCAGCAGAAGCCCGCGGTGCGCATTCAGGTGGACCCGGGCAAGATCGCGGCGCTGGGCCTGAGCCTGGAGGACATCCGGGGCGTGATCGCCACGACCACGGTCAACCAGCCCAAGGGCACGATAGACGGGCCGCGCCAGAGCTTCACCACCTACACCAACGACCAGCTGCTGTCGGCGGAGCCCTGGAACGACATGGTGCTGGCCTACCGCCACGGCGCGCCCATCCGGGTGCGCGACGTGGGCGTGGCGGTGGACGGCCCCGAGAACACCAAGCTGGCCGGCTGGGCCTACGCGGGCCCGGCCTCCCCGCCCGACAATACGATCACCAACGGCCGCTCCATCGTGCTGCAGATCAGCAAGCAGCCGGGTGCCAATGTGATCGAAACCGTCGACCGGATCCGCGCGGCGCTGCCCAGGCTGGAGGCATCCATTCCGCCCTCGGTGCATGTGAACACCATCATCGACCGCACCCAGACGATCCGCGCCTCGGTGGAGGACGTGGAGTTCACGCTGACGCTCACCATCGTCCTGGTGGTGATGGTGATCTTCCTGTTCCTGCGCAATGTGGCGGCGACGCTGATTCCCTGCGTGACCGTGCCGCTGGCGCTGATGGGCACCGCGGCGATGATGTACGTGGCGGGCTTCAGCCTGGACAACCTGTCGCTGATGGCGCTGACGATATCGGTGGGCTTCGTGGTCGACGACGCGATCGTGATGCTGGAGAACATCTACCGCCACGTGGAAGAGGGTATGCCGCCGCTTGAGGCCGCGTACAAGGGGGCGGGAGAAATTGGCTTCACCATCGTGTCGATTTCGGTGTCGCTGGTGGCGGTGTTCATCCCGCTGCTGCTGATGGGCGGCATCGTCGGCCGGCTGTTCCGCGAGTTCGCGGTGACGGTGACGCTGGCGATCCTGGTGTCGGTGCTGGTATCGCTGACGCTGACGCCGATGCTGTGCTCGCGCCATCTGAAGAACCGGCACGGGGACCGCCACGGCCGCATGTACCTGTTGTTCGAGCGCGGCTTCGACGCCATGTTGCATGCGTACGAGCGCGGCCTGAAGCTGGTGCTGCGGCATCAGTTCGCGACGCTTTGCGTGTTCCTGGCCACGGTGGCCTGCACCGCGGTGCTGTTCGTGATCATCCCGAAGGGCTTCTTTCCGCAGCAGGACACGGGCTTTATTTTCGGCTTCGCCGAGTCGGCGCAGGACTCGTCGTTCGCGCTGATGAACCAGCGCATGATCCAGATGGCCGAGGTGATCCGCCAGGATCCGGACATCGCCAGTTTCGGTTTCAACGGCAGCCAGAGCACGTACAACACCGGCAACTTCTATATCGGCCTCAAACCCAAGGACGAGGGCCGCAAGGCTTCGGCCGACGAGGTCATCGCGCGGCTGCGGCCGCAACTGGCCAGGCTGCAGGGGGTGACGCTGTTCATGCAGGCCGGGCAGGACATCAACGTGGGCGGCCGCCTGTCGCGCACGCAGTATCAGTACACGCTGACCGATTCCAACCTGGATGAACTGAACGTCTGGGCGCCGCGCCTGCTGGCGAAGTTCCGCAGCCTGCCGGCGCTGGCCGACGTGGCGTCCGACCAGCAGAACGCGGCCGCCACGGCGTCCATCACCATCGACCGGGCCCGCGCCTCGTCGTTCGGCATCACGCCCGCGATGATCGACGCCACCATCTACGACGCCATCGGCCAGCGCCAGGTGGCCCAGTATTTCACCCAGATCAACAGCTACCACGTGGTGCTGGAGGTGACGCCGGCATTGCAGCAGGACCCCAGCCTGTTCTCGAAGCTCTACCTGGCTTCGCCGCTGACGGGCGAGCTGGTGCCGCTGTCCACCTTCGTCACGCTGGATACCGACAAGACGGCGTATCTGTCCATCAGCCACCAGGGCCAGTTCCCCGCCGTGACCATTTCCTTCAACCTCGCGCCGGGCGTGTCGCTGGGCGCCGCGGTGACGGCGATCCAGCAGGCGCAAAGCGAAATGGGCGTGCCGGCCAGCCTGACGGGCGCGTTCCAGGGCACGGCCAAGGCGTTCGGCGATTCGCTGGCCTCGCAGCCCTACCTGATCGCGGCGGCGCTGATTGCCGTGTACATCGTGCTGGGGCTGCTCTACGAGAGCTACATCCACCCGCTGACGATCCTGTCGACCCTGCCGTCGGCCGGGGTGGGGGCGCTGCTGATCCTGATGATGGGCGGTTACGACCTCAGCGTGATCGCGCTGATCGGGATCATTTTGCTGATCGGGATCGTGAAGAAGAACGGCATCATGATGATCGACTTCGCGCTGACCGCCGAGCGCGCGCACGGCATGGCCCCGGCCGAGGCCATCTACCAGGCCTGCGTGCTGCGCTTTCGCCCCATCATGATGACGACGATGTGCGCGCTGCTCAGCGGCCTGCCGCTGATGCTCAGCCACGGGCAGGGTTCGGAACTGCGGCGGCCGCTGGGCTACGCGATGGTGGGCGGGCTGATCGTGTCGCAGGCCCTGACCCTGTTCACCACGCCGGTCGTCTACCTGTACCTGGACCGCGCCCATTACTGGTACATGCGCCGCAAGGAGGCCCGGGCAGCCCGCAAGGCGGCGCTCGCGAATCCATCCGGAGTTGGGCCAAAATAGCGTAGCGGGCCCGTCGCGTCCGGCCAGGCCGCGGCCAGGGCCGCGCCTTCCGGGCCAGGGCCGCACCAAACGGGGCTGCACATGAAGATCCTGATAGTTGAAGACGAGCTGAAGACGGCGGATTACCTGCGCAAGGGCCTGGGCGAGCAGGGCTGCGCCGTGGACGTCGCGCACAACGGCATCGACGGGCAGCACCTGGCCCTGGAGCACGACTACGACGTGATCGTGCTGGACGCCATGCTGCCCGGCATGGACGGATTCGCCGTGCTGCGCTCCCTGCGCACGCTGCGCCAGACGCCCGTCATCATGCTGACGGCCCGCGATGGCGTCGAAGACCGCATCCGGGGCCTGCACGATGGCGCGGACGACTACCTGGTCAAGCCTTTTTCCTTTCTGGAGCTGCTGGCCCGGCTGCAGGCGCTGACCCGGCGCGGACGAGCGCAGGATCCGGTGCAGTTGCGCATCGGCGACCTGCAGATCGACCTGATCAGCCGCAAGGCGTGGCGCGCCGGCACGCGCCTGGACCTGACCGCCAAGGAGTTCGCCCTGCTGGCCGTGCTGGCGCGGCGCCAGGGCGAAATCCTGTCGAAGACGGCGATCGCCGAACTGGTCTGGGACATGAACTTCGACAGCAACGTCAACGTCGTGGAGGTGGCGATCAAGCGCTTGCGGGGCAAAGTAGACGCGCCCTTCGACAAGCGCCTGGTACACACGATCCGCGGCATGGGCTATGTGCTCGAACTGCGGGACGACGAGCCCGGACAATGAAGGTCTCGCTCAAGACCCGGCTGGTGATCATGTTCGCCGCGGCGGCCGCGGCGGTGTTCGCGCTGACCAGCGCGGCGCTGTATGGGGTGCTGGAACGCCAGCTCGACCGGATCCAGCAGGACGCGCTGCGCACCACCGCCCAGGAGCTCGGCTATTCGCTCACGCGCGCCACGGACCCGGCGCGCTGGGGGCGCTTCAAGGCCAAACTGGATACCCTGATGCCGGCTGACGGCAGCCTGCGTTTCTGGGTGCTGTCGGACGACCCCGCCTATGAGTACGGCGGGGGGTTGGCGGGGATCGACCGCCTGGAGCGCCGCACGGACGGCTTCGGTTCCATCATGCTGCCCGACCGCGAATACGCGCTGAGCACGATTTCGGTCACCGTCGAGGCCAGCATGGAGCGGCCGCGAGTGCGGTTGATCGTCGGCATGGATTCGGCGCCCTACGTGCACACCTTGCGCTATCTGTTGTGGGCCATGGCGGGGCTGTCGCTCGCCGCCATGCTGTTGGCGGCGGTGCTGGGCTATTGGGTGTCGCGGCTGGGGTTGCTGCCCTTGAACCGCCTGTCGGCCGAGGCCCGCGCCTTGCGTCCCAGCGCCTTGTCGCAACGTCTGAGCATGGCGGCGCTGCCGGTGGAACTGGAGGACCTGGCCACCTCGTTCAACGGCGCGCTGGCGCGGCTGGAGGGCGCCTACAACCAGCTCGAAGCCTTCAACGCCGACGTGGCGCACGAGCTGCGCACCCCGCTGACCAATCTGATCGGCCAGACCCAGGTGGCGCTGGCGCGCCCGCGCAGTTCGGCCGATCTGCAAGAGGTGCTGCAATCCAATCTCGAAGAGCTGGACCGGCTGCGCGCCATGGTGAACGACATGCTGTTCCTGGCGCGCGCCGACCAGGGCGAGGCCGCCACCGGCCGGGTCCACGCGGTGCTGGCCGACGAAGTGGGCAAGACCGTGGAGTTCCTGGAGTTCCTGCTGGACGAGGCCGGCATGAAGGTTCGGATCGAAGGCGAGCGGGATGCCGAGGCCCTGATCGACACGGCGCTGTTCCGCAGGGCGGTGACCAACCTGCTGCAGAACGCCATCCAGTACTCGCCGCCGGGCGCCGCGATCACGGTGGACATCGGCCGGCGCGGCGACGCGCTGGAAGTGACGGTCAGCAATCCCGGTCCGCAGATCGCGCCGGAACACCTGCCGCACCTGTTCCAGCGGTTTTACCGCGCGGACGCGGCGCGCCGGGGCAGCGGCGAGGAGCGCAGCCACGGGCTGGGGCTGGCCATCGTCAAGGCGGTGGCCGTCATGCATGGCGGCGCGGTGTCGGCCAGCAGCGAGGGCGGCGTTACCCGCGTCGCGTTCAGCGTGAGCGCGGAGCGGCCGCGCTAACCGTTGTCGCGCCGGCCGCCTTTTTGCCGGCGCGTCCAGGCCGGGGCGCGAACAGCTCGGCCAGCTTCAAGCCCTGGATCAATTGCGCGGTGGCCGTGGCCAGGCGCGTGGACGGTCGGTGGCGGGCGCTGGCCAGCACCAGGTCGTTGGTAATGGCGGGGTTGCCGATAGCGCACAGGGACAGTTCATGCTCGGCGGCCGGGCCGCGCGCGGCCGAACGCGGCAGAATGGCGTAGGCGTCGCCCTGGGCGGCCAGTTCGACGATGGTGTGGACGGCGTCCACCTCGACGGCGATGGTCAGCCTGACGCCCTGGGCGCGGCAGACGCTTTCGACCAGGGTGCGGATGGCATTGGGCAGGCTGGGCACCACCAGCGGGTAGTCGCCCAGCTGCGCCACGTCGATCCGGGCGGGCAGGGGAGGCTGGTGCCCGGCCGCGGCCACCAGCACCAGGTTTTCGCGGAACAGCGACTCGTAGGCCAGTTGGGGCGAGGGCGCCGGGTCGTAGAGCAAGGCCAGGTCGACGCGGCCGGCCAGCAGCCATTCGCGCACCTGGGCGCTCAGGCCCTCGGCCACGGCGATGGAGGCTTCCGGGAAGCTGCGGCGGAACGCCTGGACCAGCGGCGGAGTCAGGACGCGCGCGATGCGGGGCGGCAGCCCGACCACCACCTTGCCGGTGGGCGTTTCGCGCAGGTTCTGGAGGTCTTCCTTGGCGCGTTCGGCCAGCGTGAGCAGGGCGCGGGCATGCTCCAGGAAGCGCAGGCCGGCCTCGGTGGGCTCGGCGCCGCGGCCATTGCGGTACAGCAGGTGCTGGCCCAGTTCGAGTTCCAGCAGGCGGACCTGGCGGCTGAGCGTAGGCTGGGCCACGTCCAGCATTTCGGCCGCGCGGGAAAAACTGCGCCGTTCCGCCACCGTCAGAAAGTACTCGATCTGCTTCAGGTCCATTTGATATTTGGAAATTCTATATCTGAAATCAAAGATATAGCATTGTTGGGCGACCTGCAATCCGGGACCATGGCGCTTTCCCCACAGGAATCCGCCGTGCCCGATTGCCGTCCTCCGCTTGCGTCGCCGTCCCGCCCCCGCCACGCGCTGCCGCCGGGCGCCTGCGATACGCACTGCCACGTGTTCGGCCCGGCCGATGTCTTTCCGTATGCCGAGGGCCGTTCCTATACGCCGCCCGACGCGCCCTACGAGGCCATGGCGGCGCTGCATGCGCGCCTGGGCGTGGAGCGCGCGGTGGTGGTGCAGGCCAATTGCCACGGCTCCGATCACGGCGCCTTGCTGAATGCGCTGGCCGCCAGCGGCGGCCGCTACCGCGGCGTCGCGCTGCTGGGCGCCGATGCGACCGAAGCGGGCGTCAGGCAATTGCACGAGGGCGGGGTGCGCGCGGCGCGCTTCAACTTCGTGCCTCATCTGGGCGGCGCGCCCGAGCCGGCGGTGTTCGACCGCGTGGTGGCGCTGATCGCGCCGCTGGGCTGGCATCTGTGCCTGCACCTGGACGGCGCGATGTTGCCCGACCTGTTGCCCCGGCTGGCGACCTTGCCCGTGCCTTTCGTGGTGGACCACATGGGACGGGTGAAGGCGAGCGCCGGGCTGGATTCGGCGGGCATGCGCGCTTTGCTCGGCCTGGCGGCGGTGCCGCAGGCCTGGGTCAAGGTGTCTGGTATCGACCGCATCGCGTCCGGCCGCCGTCCGTTCTCCGAAGGCCTGCCCTTCGTGCGGGCGCTGGCCGAGGCCTTGCCCGACCGTTGCCTGTGGGGCACGGATTGGCCGCATCCCAATGTGTCGGGAGACATGCCCGACGACGGCGAGCTGGTGGACCAGTTTTTCCGGGCCTGCCCGGACGCGGCCCTGCGCCAACGGATCCTGGTGGACAACCCGGCCAGGCTGTACGGATTTCAGTAGGTAGCAGTTCGCGCCGCCGTCCGGCGGCGCGCTAGCGGCAAGAACATATCATTCGACGAGGAGACAACATGTTCAAGAAAATTCTGTCGGCCGGGCTGCTCAGCCTGGCCGCCCTGGGCGCCGCCCAGGCCGAGGGGCCGGTGCGCCTGATCATCGCCTTCCCGCCGGGCGGCCCGGTGGACCTGGTCGGCCGCGTGCTGGCCGAGCAGCTGGGCAAGGAGCTCAAGCAGCAGGTCATCGTGGAAAACAAGGCCGGCGCGAATGGCAACATCGCCGCGGCCTACGTGGCCAAGGCGCCGGCCGACGGCTCGGTGCTGTTCCTGACCAGCGTGGGCGCGGTGGCCATCAGCCCGGCCCTCTACAAGGACCTGCCGTACGATCCGGCGCGCGACTTCGCGCCGGTGTCCAAGGTGGTGAACAACGCCACGGTGTTCGTGGTCAACCCCGCCAACCCGGCCGCGGACGCGGCGGATTTCGTGAAGAAATCGCAGGCGGCCTCGCAGTCGGTCGCGATCGGTTCGTCGGGCATCGGCAGCATCCCGCACCTGACGCTGGAGATGTTCGCCGACGCCAGCAAGGCGAACGTGATGCACGTGCCGTACAAGGGCGCGGCGCCGGTGATCAACGATGTGATGGGCAACCAGGTATCGGGCTTCTTCGGCGACGTGCCGGGCCTGATCGGGCACATCCAGGGCGGCAAGCTGAAGCCCCTGGGCATCGCGGCGCCGACGCGCCATCCGCTGCTGCCGGACGTGAAGACGCTGGCCGAGCAGGGCATCCCCGGCGTGGAATCCAACAACTGGTACGGCATCGTGGCGCCGGCCGCCACGCCGCCGGCCACCATAGGCAAGCTCAACCAGGCCGTTCGCGCCGCGCTGGGCGCGGAGAGCGTGCGCGCCCGGCTGGAGAAGTTCGGCGCCGAGGCGGCGCCAGGCAGTCCCCAGGAGCTGGCGGCGCTGATCGCGTCCGACCGCGAGAAATGGACCGCGCTGATCCAGCGCAAGAACATCCGTCCGGAGTAAGCGCATGAGCGCAAGCCGAGTCGCGCCCGTCGTGCCGGGCACCCGCAAGGAACTGGCCGGGATGGAGGCGCGGATCGCCGCCGCCCGCGGCCGCATTTCGCCGCTGTACCAAGTGCTGTTGAACAGCCCCGCCGTGGTCGAGGGCTGGGAGGCCATGCTGACCGCCATCCGGCAGAAGACCTCGCTGCCGCCGCGCCTGCGGGAGATGATCATCCTGCGCGTGGCTACCCTGAACCGGGCGCCGTACGAGTTCGAGGCGCACGTGCCGCATGCGGTGGCTGCCGGCATGCCGCGGGCATTGGTGGATGCGCTGCGCGATGGGCCGCCGCCGGCCGACGTCGAGGGGCTGGCGCCCGGCGAGGCCGACGTGCTGGCCCTGACCGATGCGATGACGCGCGATATCGAGGTGCCCGACGCGGTGTTCGCGCCGCTGCGGGCCCGCTACGATGACACGCAGCTGGTCGAGCTGGCCGCCACGGTCGGGGCCTACAACATGGTGTCGCGCTTCCTCGTGGCATTGCGCGTGGGGCATTGAAAGGAGATGACTGTGCAGGAAACGCTATTGCTGGTGTCGCTGGGCGAGCGCTTCGATGAACCGCGCATGCGGGATCTTGCCGGGCGCTTGACGCAAGGGCTGGAGGGCGTGAGCGTCAACGCGTTCGCGGCGGTGGACGTCGAGGACACTTATGTGTACGTGCGAGGCGCCCAGGCCCTGCCCGAAGTCCAGGCCCGCCTGGCCGAGCTGACGCCGGGCGCCCGCGTCCGCGTGCTGCATCGGACCCTGGAACTGCCGGGCGCATCCGCCGGGCAGGACGCGCCCTGGCACTACATCGTCGAGACCGACGTGCTGCCCGAGGCCGAGGCTGACCTGAACGCCTGGTACGACCAGGAACACCTGCCGGGCCTGGCCTCCGTGCCGGGCACGGTGCGCGCGCTGCGCTATGAATGCCGGGACGAGTCGCCGCGGTATCTGGCCTGCTACGACCTGCAGACCCGCGAAACCTTCGGCAGCCCGCCGTGGCTGGCCGTGCGCGCGACCGACTGGAGCAGCCGCGTGCGCCCGTCGTTCCGCAACACGAGCCGCACGATGTTCCGCAGAGTTTTGTAGGATGGGTGGAGCGCGGCAGTTCCTGGGCAAGAACCCAGGTGCTCAACGCGCGAAACCCATGCGGCCGGGGCAGACTTTTTTTTCGGCCGATGCCGGGCACACAGTCTGCTCGCGGCCGCATGGGTTTCGCGCGCTGGAGAGCGGTGTTCTAGCTTAAGATCCCTCGCGCTCCACCCATCCTACACCTGGCCCAGCAGCAGGAATTCCATCAGGGCCTTCTGCACGTGCAGGCGGTTTTCCGCTTCGTCCCAGACGACGCTCTGCGGGCCGTCGATGACTTCGCCGGTGACTTCCTCGCCG
>NZ_BCTQ01000076.1 GCF_001571365.1 Achromobacter denitrificans NBRC 15125
ACGGGCGCTGGCGCCGCCACCGGGGCCGCGGCCACCGGCGCGGGGGCCGGCGCGGGCGCCGGGGCGGGCGTCGCCGCCGCTGCTGCCGCGGGGTCCTTATGCTCCAGCGCAAGCTGCCTCAGCACGGCGCAGATACGCTCAAACACGGCTTCATCGGGCTCTTCGGAGGCCCTGTAGGCATCCAGCTGGCTTTTGAGCACGTCTTTCGTTTCCAAGAAAATATCAATCATGTCCGTGCGCAGCGCCATTTCGCCGCGACGGATCGCATCCAGGAGGTTTTCAAGCAAGTGGGTCGTGCCCGCCAGCTGCGTGAAGCAGCCGAACGTGGCCGCGCCGCCCTTGATCGAATGGGCCGCGCGGAAGATGGCGTTGAGCTGTTCGATGTCGGGCGCGCCCACATCCAGCTCCAGCAGCAATTGCTCCATCTGAGCAAGCAGCTCGTCCGCCTCATCGAAAAAGGTCTCGTAAAACTGACTGAGATCCAAACCAGAACTCATGACCCGTACGCCTTCATAAATGAACCTGCTTACGCGCCGGCCTGCTCATCGAGCAGTTCGGACGCCAATTCGACCAGCACATCGGGGTCGACCGGCTTGGAAAGCCAGCCGCAAACGCCCAGATCCCGCGCGGCCATCTTGCTGTCCACGTCGTCTTCGGTGGTCAGCACCAGCACCGGCACGTCCAGGTACTGGTCTTCCTCGCGCAAACCCTGGATCAGCTCCAGGCCGCCCATGACCGGCATGTTCCAGTCGCTCACCACCAGGTCCACCGGGTGGCGCCTGGCCATTTCCAGCGCTTCCTGGCCGTTGCCGGCCGTCAAGACCTTCCATCCCGCGCCCGTCAACGTGGCCTGGACGATCATCCGCATCGTCGCCGAATCGTCCGCCACCAGAATCGTTGCCGCCATTGCTATCGAACCCCTTCGGCCGGCGGGTTGCTCTCCGCCGCGCCTGGTTTGGTTTCCGTCGTGGCCTGGGCCGCGGCCCGAGCCGCGTCCACTGCCGTTCCCACCTCCCGGGCATCCTTGGCGGAGACGTCCGCGGCGGCGGCGTTCTCGCTTTCGATGCGCCGCTGGGTGCTCTGATTGAGCACCACGAGGCTGATACGCCTATTAACGGCCGCATACGGGTCATCTTTAACCAGGCTCATGCTGGAAGACAGACCCTGGATGCGCATGACCTTGCTTTCGTTCATGCCGCCGGCCACCAACTCCTGCCGGGAGGCGTTCGCGCGGTCGGCCGAGAGCTCCCAGTTGCTGTAGGCGCGCTCGCCGCGCGCGTACTGCGACGCGTCGGTATGGCCCGAGATGCTGACCTTGTTGGGCAGTTCGTTCAGAACCGGCCCCAATTCCCTGAGGATGTCGCGCATATAGGGCTGCACTTCGGCGCGGCCGGTGGCGAACATCGGGCGGTTCTGGTTGTCGATGATCTGGATGCGCAGGCCTTCGGTCGTCAGGTCGATCAGCAGCTGCGGCCTGAAGCTCTTGAGCACCGGGCTGGTCTCGATGACGTTTTCCAGGCGCTTCTTCAGGTTTTCCAGGCGATGCTGCTCGCGGCGCTCCGCGTCGCCCATGGGCTGGGCCTCGACCCGGTTGCCCTGGCCGCGGCGCACGTCGCCGTCGCTGCGCAAGGGGTCCTGCCCGCCGCCGGGCACCGCGCTGATCTCGGCCGAACTGCTGGGGCCGCCCGTGATGGCAACCCGCAGGGGCATGCGGAAATACTCCGCGATGCCCTTGAGCTCTTCTCGCGGAACGACGCTGATCAGCCACATCACCAGGAAGAAAGCCATCATCGCCGTGATGAAGTCGGCGTAGGCGATCTTCCAGCTGCCCCCGTGGTGCTCGCCGCCCTTGGACTTCTTGCGGCGGATGACCACACGGTGGTTGTTTACCGTGCTCATGGCCCGCTCCGTCAGGCCTTGCCGGTCGTTGCCGACTTGGCTTGCCGGACGTGCTCTTCCAGCTCACCGAAGGTCGGGCGCACGGCCGAGAACAGCACCTTGCGGCCGAATTCCACGGCCAGCTGCGGCGGATAGCCGTTCATGCTGGCCAGCAGCGTGGTCTTGATGCATTCCAGGACCTTCATGGCTTCGTCGCTGCGGCGCTCGATGCGCGAGGCCAGTGGCCCCACGAAACCGTAGGCCAGCAAAATGCCGAGGAAGGTGCCGACCATGGCCTTGGAGATCAGGTCGCCCAGGATCGCGGGGGGCTGGTCCACGGCGGCCAGCGCCTTGATCACGCCCAGCACCGCGGCCACGATACCGAATGCCGGCAGCCCGTCGGCCATCTGGTGCAGCGCCTTCGCCGGTACTTCGCGCTCATGGCGATAGGTTTCGATTTCCTCGTCCATGAGCGTCTCGATCTCGAACGAGCTCATGTTGCCGCTGATCATGATGCGCAGGTAGTCCGTAATGAACTCCATGAGCTTCGCGTCCTTGGCGATGCGGGGGTATTCGCTGAAGATCGGGCTGGATTCCGGGTCCTCGATGTGCGATTCGATCGCCATCAGGCCTTCGCGGCGCGCTTTGTTCAGCAGCACGTACAGGAGCGCCATCAGCTCCATGTACACGTCCTTGCCGTAGCGGGAACTCTTGAGCGCGTCGGGCAGCGCCGCCTTCACCAGCATCAGCGATTTCTTGCTGTTGCTGGCCAGGAAGGCCCCGAAGGCCGCGCCGAAGATCAGCGTGAGCTCGAAGGGCTGGTATAGCGCGCCCAAGTGGCCGCCCAGCGCAATGAAGCTGCCGACGACCGACACGGCCACCACGAGAAAACCGATAACAATCAACACATCAGGCCCCTGCCAACGAAGTCTAAAAATGCCCCCACGCCGCGCCTTCGGCTTGCTGCCCCCCAAGGGGGCTTTTTTGCCTTGGGGCGGCCCGGCGGCAAAAAAATGCCCCCACGCCACGCCTTCGGCTTGCTACCCCCCAAAGAGGGCTTTTTTGCCTTGGGGCGGCCCGGCGGCAAAAAAATGCCCCCACGCCACGCCTTCGGCTTGCTACCCCCCAAAGAGGGCTTTTTGCCTTGGGGCGGCCCGGCGGCAAAACACCGGCGTCAATCATCCCCTGTTCCCCCCGGCCCAAAAAGGCGGGTTACGGGGAGTTTTCCAGGGCTTTTGATGTATTTGGAAACCAGCCGGTCAGGACCGGACGGCATCCGCGACGGAAGCGGGGCGCGCGCCTGCGCGCGCCTTGGCCGCGGCGCGCGTCTTGCCCGCTCGGGGTGGCGGCCGGCAGATCGCGCACACGAAGTCCGACTGGGGATCGTGGGCGTGGGCGATGAAATGGCCTCCGCACTGGCGGCAGGCCGACAGCTGCAGCATGCCGCTGTCGAAGAAGCGCACCAGCATCCAGGCCCGCGTGAAGCTCAGGACCGGCTCGGCCGACTCGGAGGAATCCATGCCGGCGTTTTCGAGATAGAGGCGATAGGCATCGATCGTGGCGCGGATGCCCTTGCTGCTCGTGCGCGTATTCAGGAACGAATACACGTTGTAGAAGAGCGACGAATGGATATTCGGCAGCCAGGTCATGAACCAGTCGACCGAGAAAGGCAGCATGCCCTTGGGAGGCGAGCAGCCGCGGATTTCGCGGTACAGGCGGGCCAGGCGGTCGTGGCTGAGGCTGGTTTCAGCCTCCAGCACCTGCAGCCGGGCTCCCAGTGTGATCATGGAACTGGCTAGCAGGATGTCGTCCGCTTCCTGGGATACGCTCTTGGAGGCCATTGCACGTGTTTCCGGGTGGAATTGATCAGGCCGTCAGGCCAATTCTTCGACAGGTTGCTTGGCCAGCAGGATGGTTGCGTGCGCTTGTTGCAGCGCGCCGCCCAGAACGTCGTGGGTCAGCGCGGACAGCAGACTGTAGTCGTCGAACCGGAAACGGCACAGCAGCGAGCTGGAACTGGCCAGCTTGACCAGCTGGGCCGGGGAGAGACGCATCAGGATATCGGCCACTTCATTGCTGAATCCCAGGCGGAACATCGATGCGGCGTAGTCATCGCGAAGCATGCGCTGAGCAAGTAACAAATATGACAAATTGACTTCGCGAATGTCTGCCAGCAATGAATTATCGACTTGTTGCACGCCCAACTCCCTAGTTCCGATCCCGCCCGCGGGGCTTCGATAAGCAAAATTTTCGGCAATCACCGTTGCCGTAGGTCCTGAAACTTCCTGCTTTAATGCGAAATGTATCATTTGTTCGCAATTTAAGTAAAATTTACCACAGGTCATGTCATTTTCTATGACTTATATGACAAATCTTTGTTGATATTGCGCAACTTGCCTTTTTAGATACACCTTGACATAGAAATTTCTCACAAAATTTACGGCAATCACGAAAACAAGCATTCAAAACGTTGCGTTCTTCGGGGAATGAAACAGATTCCATTGCGCACAATGGCACCTTGCCGATCACTCAACTTCGTTCGTTTTTGCTTCCCGCGCGTTTGTCGACAATGTCGTAAATTGACAACAACCGACTGCGCGCCTTGATGGATTCCGCCCGACATTCCGCAATGCCCCACGCAGATGACAGCCTGGTCGAATATGCCCCGCTAGTGCGGAAGCTGGCCCTGCAATTGCTAGCCAGGCTGCCGGCCAGCGTCGAACTGGACGACCTGATACAGGCCGGCATGATCGGCCTGCTCGACGCCGTGCGGCGGTATCAGGAAACCGCCGACGCACAATTCGAGACTTACGCCACGACCCGCATTCGTGGCGCGATGCTGGACGAGCTCCGCGGCCAGGACTGGCTGCCGCGCAGCGTCCGCGCCAAGGCGCGCAAGATCGAACAGGCCATCCAGCAACTGGAGCAGCGTCTCATGCGCGCGCCCACCGAGGCCGAGATCGCGCAGCAGCTCGAAATCCCCCTGGGCGAATACCAGTCGCTGTTGCATGACGCGCAGGGCGTGCAGATCGTCCATTACGAAGATTTCACGACCGAACCCGATTCCGGCGTCGGCCAGGCCGACTGGTCCGCCACGCTGAACCACGGCTCGGCCGACGGCAACCCGCTGGATTCGCTCCTGGCCGGCGATTTCCGCCAGGCCCTGATCCACGCCATCGACGCCCTCCCCGACCGCGAAAAGCTGCTGCTGTCGCTGTGCTATGAGCAGGGCCTCAACCTGAAAGAGATCGGCGCCATCATGAACGTGACCGAAGCGCGGGTGTGCCAGCTGCGCTCCCAGGCCACGGCGCGGATCCGGGCCAAGCTGAAGGAACAGGCTTGGCAGGAATTGCCCCAAGAGGGGCAGATCGCTCAGGTTATTTAGTCCTAAAGGCGGGCTCTCCAACAAGAGATGCCCGGCTCCCTTCCAGACACTCTCGCCCCCTCCCTTCACGCCGGCAACCCGGGAAAGCGCCCGCAAAGCGCCCGCGCGCGCCGGCATCCCCCTCCCCGCCGGACCCAACAAGAATTTCGACTTTCGCGAAATCGCCCTAAAGATTGATTTAGGACTGCCGTAATCCTGGCAACGGAGGGATTCGTAGACGCAAGTAAACGAACTTTCCCGTTAACACCAGTGGGCGGCCTTGCTGCCCAGTTTGAAGAAGCTTTTCTCTCTTGGGAGCCTGAACATGGCTGCAGTTATCAACACCAACTATCTGTCGCTGGTTGCTCAAAACAACCTGAACAAGTCGCAATCGTCGCTGGGCAACGCCATCGAGCGCCTGTCCTCCGGCCTGCGCATCAACAGCGCCAAGGATGACGCCGCTGGCCAAGCCATCGCCAACCGCTTCACGGCCAACATCAACGGCCTGACCCAGGCCGCCCGCAACGCCAACGACGGCATCTCGATCGCCCAGACGACCGAAGGCGCGCTGAACGAAATCAACAACAACCTGCAGCGTATTCGTCAGCTGAGCACTCAGGCTGTCAACGGCACGAACTCCGATTCCGACCTGAAGTCGATCCAGGACGAAATCAATCAGCGCCTGAGCGAAATCGATCGCGTGTCGGGCCAGACGCAATTCAACGGCGTGAAGGTGTTGGCCGCCGACAACAAGCTGACCATTCAAGTCGGCGCGAACGACAACGAAACGATCACCATCGATCTGAAGGAAATCACCGCTGACAAGCTCGGCCTGGGCGATTTCAACGTTGCGGCCGGTTCCGTCAAGTTCAGCGACAGCATCGCTACCAAGGGCGCTGCCGCTGCAGATTCGACGAACGTCAAAATTGCCGACGGCGACAGCAATGGTCAAGACGCCTTCGGTGCAGCCTTTGCTGCTAATTTTGCCAATGACGCTGCCGCTAAAGCCTATCTCGGCGGCGCCACTGCCGTCGATACGGGCGACACTACGACGGCAAACTCCGGCGCTGCCGCGCACGCCGTCTACAGCGTGAAGATCGATGGTGGTGACTACTTCGTCTCGCTGGATGCGGATGCTGGCAATAAGGTCAACCTGCTGAAGCAAGACGGCGTTGGCGGCTATACCCAGGTGCAAGTTGACGGGAAAGACGTTCAAGTCGCGATGTTCGGCGGCAAACTGACTGCTTTCACGGATGATGGCGCAGGTAATGCCGTTAAGGTCGACCTCACGGGTGGCGTTGATGGCGCCAAGCTCGGCAAGGCCCTGGCTTTCAACGATTCGAATCTGGTCGTGAACGTTGGCGGCAAGAACCTCAACGTGCACGAAATCGTGAAGGATGGCGTCGGCACGGGTCAGTACGGCGCTAGGGCCGAAGACGGCACCGTGTATGCAGTCACTGTGAATGGCACGACCGGTGATGTCGAAGTGGCTGCGGACGTCGACGGCAACAAGGTCGAGTATGTCCTGAAGAAGGATGGCAGCGCCGAGGCTGTTCTGCGTGACGGCGACAAGATCTATTCGGCTGGCACCCCGACCTACGGCGCTGCTGCTGTCAAGGGCGCTGAACTCTCCAAGGACGATTTGGGTTCGATGGCCACCATCAACCCGCTGAAGAAGCTCGACGATGCCCTGTCGCAAGTCGACCAGCTGCGCAGCTCGCTCGGCGCAATCCAGAACCGTTTTGAGTCGACCATCGCCAACCTGAACAACACGGTGAACAACCTGTCCGCCGCCCGTTCGCGTATCGAAGACGCCGACTACGCCACGGAAGTGTCGAACATGACCCGTGCGCAGATCCTGCAACAGGCTGGCACCTCGGTTCTGGCGCAAGCCAACCAAGTGCCGCAAACCGTTCTGTCGCTGCTGCGTTAATCACGCCGCAACGCCTGACGGTAACGCAGGCGCGGGCCTGATCGGCCCGCCCTGCGATCCGCGGAGCCGGGAATATCCCGGCACCCCTCACAAGCCGGCAGCCGCCGGCTTGTGCTTTTCTGGATCGGGCTCGTTCCGCCCCCCGTCCCCCGTCGTCACCAGGGCTTGCTACCCGACGGCAAGCTCACGCCCGGCGGACGTACGCAAGTCTGTCATGCCCATCTCCCCTCTCTCGCAACCAGCCGACGCTCGTCGTCCGCAGTTGCTACCGCACCAACGCTTTCTGCGCGCTGCGCATGCGCGGCGCGCCAGCTCGGGTAAAGGCCGCAGCCTGCTCGGCCTGCTGCCGCTGCTGATGTCCCTCGCCTTGATTCCTGCTCTATTGCTGATCTGGTTTCATCTGGGCGACCTGCACTATCTGGAAATCGTATCGCTTTCGGCAATGGGAGCAGCCAGCCTGGGAGTCGTCTTGCTCCTGGGCCTAATCATGCTTGCGTACATGATGTTGTACCTGACACTGCCATCTGTGTTCATTGCGCTGGCAGTCGCCCAATACGGGCCTGGGAATGTCCCAAAGGCCGCAGTGGGGGCCTGGGCCAGCAGCGGCGGACTGCTCGCCGTCGCCTGGTTCATCTTCGCGCAAAACCCGAACTTCAATTCCACCGTCATGTTTTGGTCTGCGCATCTCGCCGCCGGCGTCCTCATCGGCGCATGGACGCTTTGCGCCGCCTATCCCCGCGCCAATAGCCAGCCCGCAACATCAACGACAGTCACCGTCTTCCTGAGAAGCCCCCTGGTGCTGGGTATAGGAAATGGCATATGTGGACTGCTGGCGTTCGTGCTGTTGGCTATTCCCATCAAGCACTTGGCTGACGACCAAGTCACCGGACCGCTACCAGATTGGGGCCAAACGGCGCTGCCGCTGCTGCTTGCTTTCCTCATTTCACTGAGCCCAGGCTTGCTCTATATGTGGAGCAACCGGATCGGGTCTAGAGGCATGAACAAATGGCAACTGATGGTGCTGATGCTGACAGCCGCCTTCATCATGCTCATGACCTCGTATTCGGCATCGCGGGAGGTGCGGCATCTCACCTTGATCGCCGCTGGCATAGTCGGCAATCCCACGAGCCCACGCTTGCATCGACTGCCGGACAGCTGGAACGAACAGGACAAGGCAATGGTGGCCACGGCGTTCAAAAACAACAGTGCCCTGTCGACGGGGATTCGCAATCCGCCGCAGGCGCTGCAGCCACGCGGTGGCTCTGCGGCTATCAGAACTTCTCGTTCGGGCGCGCCAGGCTGATCTGCAACCGCGCGTACATGGGCGTGGGCTACAAATTCGCAAACAAAAACCTGACCTGCGTCCTTTATATCGACAACACGCTGGCCAGCCTGGTGGTCTTGCCTCCCCCGGGCCCCGTCAAACCGGTGGGGAAAGTGACGACTACAGCGCCCTCACCGGGTTCGCCCTGATCGCGGGAAGGCGAACGAAGGCCATGTGGCGGTTTTACCTGTCTGTTCCTGATTTCAATTCCGACCCGCTTGCCTCATAATTGCCTCCGCATGATTTTGTATCTATAGTTTTCTTAATATGACCACGACGCCACCTGATCCACTCGCTACGCAGCATGGCAGCACCACGGATCCAGACTCTCAGGCGCCGGTGGATGAGCAGACCCTGCGTCTGCGCGAAGAGAACCGCGCGCTGCGCGAATTGCTGGCCGCGCAGGCGGCGATCCCCACCCAGGAACCCGGCCTGCTGCGGCGGCTGTGCTGGTGGCTGATTTCCGCGCCGGGCGCGGCGCTGGTGGGCTGGCGCAGCCTGTTGGGCCGCGATGGCGGGCAGCCGATAACGGGCAAGCGGGTGGGCTATGCCACGTTGACCGTCCTCTATACGCTGGCGATCTATGGCGCGCTGGTGTTGCTGGTGGTGTCCTGGAGCTCGCCGAGCACGCCGCGCTCCGGCGCTTCGGCGGCCGGGCCGGTGCGGGTGCCGCTGGCGCCGCTGCCGAACCTGGGCGCGGAGGGCGCTGGCTCCGAAGCGCGGTCTTCGGCCGCGCCCGGCGCGACGTCCGAGGCGGGCGCCGGCACGACGCCGGATTCCGTTTCGACCGAACCGCCGTCCGCTCCCGGCGTGACGCAGGAACATGCCGGGTTGTCCGATGCGACGACATCGCAGGCCGTCGAGTCTCCCCTTGAATCAACGCAGGCGCCGGCCGTTGCGGCCGCCCCCGAGTCATCCCCTGTCCCGACGGAGGCGACAGCTGGCGCCTCCAGCGCCGTGCCGGCAGCCGCCGGCCAACACGCCGGGCCGCAATCGACCTTGCGCATGACGGAGATTCCCGCCGAGGATCCCTTGGCCTGGCTGGGCGAGCTGAGACGCGAATTGGCGCGTTGCGCCGAGCTGGGTTTCTTCGACCGTCCGGACTGCGCGTGGGAAGCGCGCAAGCAATTCTGCGAACCGCGCCGCGCCTGGGGCACGGTGCAGGAATGCCCGACGCGGCCTTAAGGCTGCGGAGCTAACTTCCGCGTGAATATTCGGTGACACCGGCGCGGAATGCTTTGCATCAAACTGCAAGTCTGCGCAATAATGCTGCGACCCGGCTCGTGCCGGCCGACACGCATTGGGATTTCCCGGACATGGACGCTTCGATCAACAATACCGTCAATACCGCCCTGGCTTTGCAGGACGTGAACCTCAATCAGGAAATCCAGGCCCGGGTGCTGAAGAAGGCGCTGAACGCGCAGGCCGATACCGCGCTGACGCTGATGCAGTCGCTGCCCGTGCTGGCGGTGGATGCCACGCTGGGCTCGCGCATCGACACCCACGCCTGATCGGTTCAGCGATTAAAAAAAGCGCCGGTCCCTGAACAGGGCCGGCGCTTTTGTTTTGCGTCGGGCGGCGAGCCGCCCGGCGGGCTTACTTCTTCTTCATGGGCGGCAGATCGGTGCAGACGCCTTCGGCGACTTCCGCAGCCATGCCCACCGATTCGCCCAGGGTCGGGTGCGGGTGGATGGTCTTTGCGATGTCGACGACGTCGGCGCCCATTTCAACGGCCAGGCACAGTTCGCTGATCAGGTCGCCGGCGTGGGTGCCCACGATGCCGCCGCCCAGGATGCGATGCGTTTCGGCGTCGAAGATGAGCTTGGTGAAGCCTTCGTCGCGGCCATTGGCGATGGCGCGGCCGGAGGCGGCCCAGGGGAACACGCCCTTCTCGACCTTGATGCCCTGCTTCTTGGCTTCGTCCTCGGTCAGGCCGACCCAGGCCACTTCCGGATCGGTGTAGGCCACCGACGGGATGACGCGGGCGTCGAAGAAGGATTTCTGGCCGGCCGCGGCTTCGGCCGCCACGTGGCCTTCATGCACGGCCTTGTGCGCCAGCATGGGCTGGCCGACGATGTCGCCGATGGCGTAGATGTGCGGCACGTTGGTGCGCATCTGGCGATCGACCTCGATGAAGCCGCGGTCGGTCACGGCGATGCCTGCCTTGTCAGCGCCGATCTTCTTGCCGTTGGGGCTGCGGCCCACGGCCTGCAGCACCAGGTCGTAGCGCTGGGGTTCCTTGGGCGCGCCCTCGCCTTCGAAGCTGACGTAGATGCCGTCCTTCCTGGCCTCGGCGCCCACGGTCTTGGTCTTCAACATGACGTTGTCGAAGCGGCCGGCGTTCTTCTTCTGCCAGACCTTGACCAGGTCGCGGTCGGCGCCCTGCATCAGGCCGTCCAGCATTTCCACCACGTCCAGGCGCGCGCCCAGCGTGGAGTACACCGTGCCCATTTCCAGGCCGATGATGCCGCCGCCGATGATCAGCATCTTCTTGGGGATTTCACGCAGCAGCAAGGCGCCGGTGGAATCGACGATGCGGTCGTCCTGGGGCAGGAACGGCAGCTTCACCGACTGGCTGCCGGCGGCGATGATGGCCTGCTTGAAGCGCAGCGTCTGGACCTTGCCGTCCTTGCCGGTGACGGCCAGGTGGTTGGGGTCGGCGAATTCGCCCACGCCCTGCACCACCGTGACCTTGCGGGCCTTCGCCATGCCGGCGAGGCCGCCGGTCAGCTTGGCGACCACGCTGTCCTTGTAGCCGCGCAGCTTGTCCAGGTCGATCTTGGGCTCGCCGAAGTTGATGCCGTGGGCGGCCAGCTCGCGGGCTTCGTCGATGATGGCGGCGTTGTGCAGCAGCGCCTTGGACGGAATGCAGCCCACGTTCAGGCAGACGCCGCCCAGGGTGTCGTAGCGTTCGACCAGGACGACGGACAGGCCCAGGTCGGCGGCGCGGAAGGCGGCGGAGTAGCCGCCGGGGCCGGCGCCCAGCACCAGCACGTCGTACTCGCCGTCGGCCGAGCCCTTGAAGCTGGCCGCGGCGGGCGCGGCGGCCGGGGCCGGGGCGGCGGGGGCTGCCGGCTTCGGCGCTTCGGCAGCCTTGGGGGCTTCCTTGGCGGCCGGGGCGGCGGCGTCCGACGCTTCGACCTCCAGCACGACCGTGCCTTCGGCAACCTTGTCGCCCACCTTCACGTTGATGGACTTCACCACGCCGCCCTGCGACGCGGGGATTTCCATCGAGGCCTTGTCGGACTCGACCGTGATCAGGCTTTGTTCGGCCTTGATGGTGTCGCCCACGGCGACCAGCACCTCGATGACTTCGACTTCCTTGAAGTCGCCGATGTCCGGCACTTTGATTTGAACGGTATTGCTCATGAGGCTCCCCGTTTACAGCGCGATGCGGCGGAAGTCGGCCAGCAAGGCGCCCAGATAGGCGTTGAAGCGGGCAGCGGCGGCGCCGTCGATGACGCGGTGGTCATAGGACAGCGACAGCGGCACGATCAGGCGCGGCACGAACTGCTTGCCGTCCCAGACGGGCTTGTGCGAGGAACGCGACACTCCCAGGATGGCCACTTCGGGCGCATTGATGATGGGCGTGAACGAGGTGCCGCCGATGCCGCCCAGGGACGAGATCGAGAAGCAGCCGCCCTGCATTTCGGCGGGCGAGATCTTGCCTTCGCGAGCCTTCTTGGACAGGTCGGTCATTTCCTGCGCGATCTGCAGGATGCCCTTCTTGTCGGCGTCGCGGATCACCGGCACCACCAGCCCGTTGGGCGTGTCGGCGGCGAAGCCGATGTGGTAGTACTGCTTGAGCACCAGGTTGTCGCCGTCGAGCGAGGCATTGAACTCGGGGAACTTCTTCAAGGCCGCGACCACGGCCTTGATCAGGAAGGCCAGCATCGTGACCTTGATGCCCGACTTCTCGTTTTCCTTGTTCAGCGTGACGCGCAGCGCTTCCAGGTCGGTGATGTCCGCTTCGTCGTTGTTGGTGACGTGCGGGATCATGACCCAGTTGCGGTGCAGGTTCGCGCCGGAGATCTTCTTGATGCGCGACAGCGGCTTGGCTTCGATCGGGCCGAACTTGGTGAAGTCGACCTTGGGCCACGGCAAGAGGCCGAGCGCGGCGCCATCGGCCGAACCGCCGGCGGCGGCGGCCGGCGCGGCCAGCGCCTGCTTGACGAAACCGCGGACGTCGTCGGCGGTGATGCGGTCCTTCGGACCCGACCCCTTGACCTTGCTGAGGTTCACGCCCAGTTCGCGGGCGAACTTGCGCACCGACGGCGAGGCATGCGGCAGCTGGCCGGGCTTGAGGCCGGCGTCTTCGAGCGCGGCGGTCGGCGCCGGGCGCGAACCGGCGGCGGGCGTCGGGGCGGCGGCCGGGGCTTCGGCGCGGGCGGCAGGGGCCGCCGGAGCGGCTTCCGCCTTGGCGGCCGCCGGGGCAGCGGCAGAGGCGGCGGCAGGCGCGC
>NZ_BCTQ01000077.1 GCF_001571365.1 Achromobacter denitrificans NBRC 15125
CGCGGCAGCCGACGTTGCGGCAGCCGATGCTGCGGCGGCCGATGCCGCCGACGCCGCCGACGCCGTGGCCGACGTCGCCGCGCCGGCGCCTCCCTCGCCTCCTCGCATGGCGTCCATGCGGGCCGTGGCGGCCGCCTCGGTCGCGGCGAGCGGCGTCGAAATCAGCGAAGGCGGCCTGGTGCAGATCTACACCCGCGGGGGCAAGCCCCTGCTGGATGCCGCGACCGTGGCGCAACTGCGGGCCTATCACGTCAGCGCCTTCGACGCGGGCAGGCGCGCCCAGCGCGGCGGGGCCCAGGCCAAGCTGCCCCTGGCGCTGCTGCGCCCGAACGATTACTCGCAGCCCATGGGCATCCTGACGGCCAGCGGCAAGATCGTCACGAATGCGGACTGGGAAAGTATCTCGTCCTATGACGTCTCCCTGCCTTTGCCCGTCCGGACCCGCGACCGCAAAACCGGCGCGATCGATGCCGAAGGCAACTGGGCCATTCCGCCCCGCTACACCGAAATCCGCCCGTTCCGCGGCGCCTACTCCTGGGCCAGCCTGCCGGGTTCGGGGCGGCGCGAGATCGTGCTGATCGATGCGCGCGGCAAGCCCGTCGCCGTTCCCGCCGAAGTGCTGGAGGACACCAGGGAGTTCGACGGCGAGCTGATCCACTACCGCGCGCCCGACGAGAACCGCGAGCGCCTCTGGGGCGTCTGGAACGTGCGCGACGGCGCGCCGGTGCTCAAGCCGGTGTACGAACGCATCGAGGAATTCGAAGACGACTGGGCCAAGGTCCTGGACCGCGGCCGTTGGGGCGTGGTGAACCGCAAGGGCCAGTGGGTGCTGCCCGCCACCTACGAAAGCGCCTACGAGATGGAGTACCTGGGCGACGGCCTCCTGCTGGTCCCGGACGCGGACGCCCAGGCCGGCCGCGGCTATTCCGACCGCGCCTATCGCCTGGTCAACCTGCGCACCGGCAAGACCAGCGAGCGCCTTGCCGGGAAGCCTGAAAAGCTGAAGGACGGGCGCTACATCGGCGAACTCGCGGACGCGGGCACGATACTGTTCGACGCGCGCGGCGGCGCCTTGCGCCTCTCCGATACACCACCCCGGAACAAGGTGCAGTACCAGGACTGGATCTACATCGAGAACGAGGAACGCGAAGGCGCCATCAACGCCCGGGGCGAATTGAAGGTCCCCGCCCTCTACGGCGAATTCAATCCCTTCTTCGTGCAGCCCGAAGGCCTGGCCCGCGCCTACGACGGATCCGAATACCGCGTGATCGACCAGAACGGCAAAGCCCTCCCCACGAAACTGGGCGACGGCACGCCGCTGGCCGGCATGAAGCGCATCGTCTTCCAGGACGACCGGAATTCGGGCAGCGTCATGACGGATCTGCAAGGCAAGGAGATCACCCGCATCCCGGGCACGTATAGCGTGCAATACCGCAGCGCCAGCGAAGGCGTGGTGCCCTACCGCGGCGACGGCGGCAACGGCAGGTACGGCTTCGTCGACGCCAACGGCAAGCGCGTGGTGGGGCCGCACTTCGATTCGCTGGGCCCGCTGAAGAACGGCCTCGCGGCGGCGCAGCGCCAGCAGCGCACCGGCAAGCTCTACGGCTACATCGACCTGACCGGACGCTACGCGATCCCTCCCCTCTTCAGCTGGGTGAGCGACTTCCAGGAAGAACGCGCGCTGGTGCGCCAGGATGGCTACACGCAATACATCGATACCAAGGGAGAACCGCTGGCGACGTTCGTCACGGTGTGCGACACGGTGACGATCCTGGACAACGTCGGCCGCATCGTCTGGCCGCTGGAGAAGATGCGCTGCCCCGCGGCCGACAAGTTCGAGCTCGCCCCCGACAACGCCAAAGCGAAACAATCATGACGTCACGCGCACTACGCATCACCCGCCTCGCCGGCGCCTTGGCCGCGCTGGGCGTTTCCCTGTCCGCCCAGGCGCAGTACGGAAACTATGCCTGCGTGGAAAACGTGGCTTACGACAACTATGCGGCGCTCGACTCGGGCGCCGGCAGCCCTTACGCCAACGGCTGCATCCGCGCGCTGTCCGACCAGCGCGCGGCGGTGTTGCTGCCGTCCGCCGTGGAAGGCGCCGGCCGCGCGCCGGGCGACGGCACGCTGCGCCACCACGCCTGGGGCTTCCTGGATCAGAACGGCAGGCTGGCGATACCGCCGATCTTCGAAGCGGTGCGCGACTTCCGTCACGGCCTGGCCGCCGTCAAATGGCAAGGCAAGTGGGGCTTCATCGACACACGCGGCAGGATGGCCGTGCGGCCGCAGTTCGACGCGGTGCAGGACTACGCGGAGATCGGCCTGGCCGTGGCCACGCAGGATGGCCGGCAGCAACTCATCGACCGCCGGGGCGAGCCCGTAGGCGAGCCGCTGGACGCCGGCATCGCCGCGCTGTCCCTGCAGGACGGCGTGCCTGCGCTGGCCACGGTGGAATACAAGCTGGAGTACCGGTCCAGCAACGGCGAGCGCCGCTACGGCGATACCGGCATCCAGCTGACCCGCTCCTATGGCAACGGCCTGTACATCGCCACCGACGCGCAGGGCAGCTACGGCCTGCTCGACCAGCAATGGAACTGGGTCCTGGAACCCGTCTACCAGGACATTTCCGTTCTCGGCGACGAGGGCTCGCTGGCCGCCGCCTTCGGCCCGCGCGGCGCGGTGCTGCTGGACGCGCAAGGCAAGCCGATCGGCGAAGACCAGAACTACCAGGGCCTGACGCCCCTGGGCAAGGCGTTCTGGAGCGCGGAGCTGACCCGCGGCAACTACGCCATCCTCGATGCGGCCGGCGCGCCCGTGGCCAAGTTGAAATCGGACGAAGCCTACGGCTCCCGGCGCTACGGCGACACCCTGCTCTATCCCTCGGGCGAGCAGCTCATGGCGCTGGCGCCGGGGCACGCCGAACCCCTGGTGTTGGGCGCAGGCCTGTCCGCCGCGGACGACGACCAGGGCTATGTGCTGTTCACGAACGCGGAGCGCGTCCCCGTCGGCCTGCTGACCCCGACCGGCGCCTGGTTGCACGGCGGCACCGCGCCCGAGTGGCTGGCGGATGTCGGCCGGATGGAAGTGCGCCAGGGCAAGCTGTGGCTGTTCACTGAAAACCGCCTGCTCAACGTGCTGGACGGCGAAGGCCGCGTGCTGCTCAAGCCCGAGGCCGTCGAGGCCGCGCAGGAGATGGCGCTCAAGCAGTTGCCCCTGGACGTGCCCGGAGGCCCGCTGGGCCTCTTGGGGAAAGGCTATTGCCACTGCAACAGCGAAACCGGCGCAGGCCTGATCCTGGCCGATGGCGGCATCGCGGCCGATCCTTCCTGGAACGCGGTGATTCCGCTGGACGGCGCCAGCGACTACGACGACTACACGCGCGCGGCGCCGCCCGGGCTGAAGGCGGAGCAGCTGCGCTACGCCGCCGAAACGGCCGAAGGCATGCGGCTGCTGGACGCGGCCGGCAAGCCCATGGACCTGCCCGCGCAGCAGCATATCGGCGCGTTCCACCACGGCTACGCGCTGGCCTATGGCGGCGGCGTGACCCGCATGGTCGATCGCGACGGCAAGACCTACGCGCTGCCGGATTATTTCGAGACGGAGGTGGTCGCGCCCGGCGTAGTGCGCTACGTGGAAACGGCGGCCGAGGACGCGCCCTGGGGCCTGTACGATTTCGTGGCCGGCAAGGTCGTTTCGCCCCCTCGATACGCCAGCATCGGCGAATTCCAGGACGGGCAGGCCGTCGCGTCGCTGGGACCGGACCGCGTGGGCGTCATCGACCTGCAAGGCCAATGGGTCATCCCGGCCAGCCACCACGACGCCGAACGCGTCAACGCGCAGCTGTGGAAGCTGCGGCAGGCCGGCGCGCAGGCGGACGACTACCGGCGCCCCGCGGCCCTGTTCAATGCCCGCGGCCAGGCGCTGACGGCGTTCCTGTCCGGCCTGCAGGTCGGCGCGGACGATGACGGCACCGTGCAGGCCGGCGACGGCAAGCGGCGCTGGATCATCTCGCCCGATGGCGCCGACGCGCTCGACATGGAAGACGCCAGCTACAGCCGCCTGGGCGACTGGATGGCGATCCGCCACGCCCAGCGCAGCGGCTATCTGGATGCGCAGGGCCGCTGGCAGATCGCGCCCGACGCGGTCGTCGGGGGCACGTTCCGCGGCGCGCCCGCCCGCGCCCTGCTGACCGACGACGACGGCGCCCGCGTGATCGACGCGCAAGGCAAGACCGTCACCGCGCTGCGCGGCGGCGATTGGAGCTGGCCGCAGGGTTCCGCCTCGCTGCTGTGGCGCTACGTCGCCGACGGCAGGCAAAAGACGGACTACGCCGGCCTCGACGGCAAGTCCCACCTCACCGTCGACGGCTATGCATCCGGCTACTCGGAAGGCCATGCCGTATCGCGCCTGTCCAGCAGCGCGATGCGGGCGGTCGACGGCAAGGGCGCGCTGACCGGCCCCGCGTTCGACGCGCTGGGCCTGTTGCGCGAAGGCCTGGCGCCCGCGTATGCCGACAGCGCCTACGGCTACGCGAACGCCGAAGGCCAGTTGGCCATCCTGCCCGCGTACGAGACGGTCTCGCCCTTCCAGGGGCAGCGCGCCGTCGTGTCCACGATGGACATGTCGATGATCATCGACTCCACCGGCAGGCAAGTGGCGCGCGTGGCAATGGAGTGCGGCGTGCGCGCGCTCTACGGCTCGCACAACCAGCGGCTGTGGCCGCTCACCCTGCCGCGGCGCTGCCCACGGTAGCGGCCCGCCTGGCGCCGGACGCCTATTGCGCGTCCAGCGCCAGGTAGCGGCGGGTCTGCACGATTTCCTCGCGTTCCTTGAAGCTGGTCAGCTGCCCGGCCAGCGCGCTGCTGTCGCCGGTCTGCCGGATGGCGGCCAGCGTGGCCTGCATGGCATGGATGGCGGCGCGTTGCAGGTCCGACGGAATGATGACCAACCGGTAACCCATGGCCGCCAGATCGGGCAGCGGCACCAGCGGCGTCTTGCCGCCGTAGAACATATTGATGAGCTTCGGGCCGGGCAGCCGCTCGGCAATGGCCCGGATCTGCTCGACGCTCTCGGGCGCTTCCACGAACAGCATGTCCGCGCCCGCCTTCACGTAGCGCTCCGCGCGCGCCAGGGCGGCGTCGAAGCCTTCGACGGCGATCGCGTCGGTGCGCGCGATCACCAGCGCGTCGGCATCGCTCAGGGTCTGGCGCGCGATGTGCACCTTGCGGCACATCTCCTCGACGTCGATCAGGCTCTTGTCGTCCAGGTGGCCGCAGCGCTTCGGAAAGGACTGGTCTTCGATGTGGAAGGCGGCCACGCCGGCGCGCTCCATGAGGCGCACGGTGCGTTCCACATTGGCCGATCCGCCGAAGCCCGTGTCGGCGTCCGCCACTACCGGCAGGCCGCCGGCGTCGACGATCTTCTCGACGCGATCCATCACTTCGCTGAAGCTCAGCAGGCCGATGTCGGGATAGCCGGCGGCGCGCGCGATCGCCCCCCCGCTGGCGTAGACGGCCGGGAAGCCGGCCGCGGCCACCAGCCGGGCCGACATGCCGTCGTAGGCGCCGGGCGCCACGACGATGTCTTCGGCCAGGCGCTGGCGCAACAGGGTGCTGGGTTTGGGAGTGGCGGCCATGGAGATTCCTTGCAGAAGTCGGGAGACGCATCCATGATCGGCCCGGCAGACTAGAATGTCCAATATATGGAAAATTGATTATTCATATTCTTTAGATACCAATATGGAACTGCGCCATCTCCGTTACTTCGTCGCCACCGCCGAGGCCCAGCACTTCACGCGCGCGGCGGAACAGCTGGGCATGGCGCAACCGCCGCTGTCCCAGCAGATCCGCCAGCTGGAGCAGGAGGTCGGCACGCCGCTGTTCGACCGCACCGGCCGCGGCGTCGCGTTGAACGATGCCGGCCGCGCCTTTCTCGCCTGCGCGCAGGACATCCTGTGGCGCGCGGAGGCCGCCGTCCTGACCGCGCGCCGAGCCGCGCGCGGCGAAGTCGGCGAGCTGACGCTGGGATTCACGGAATCCGCGTCGTTCAACGGGGTGGTGACCGAACTGATACGCCAGTACCGGCAGCGGTATCCGGAAGTGGAGATGACGCTATCGCAAGGCGACAGCGAAACGCTGGTGGCCCAGCTGCGCAGCGGCGCGATCGACGCGGCCTTCGTGCGGCCGCCCTTCGCCCTGGACGGCGGGCTGGCGTTCACGCAGCTGGCCGAGGAACCGCTGGTGGTGGCGCTGCCGCTGGGCCACGCGCTGGCGCGGCGCAAGCGGCTGGCGCCCGCCGACCTGGTGCAGGAACGCTTCATCCTGTATTCGCGCAAGTCCGGCTACGGCCTCAGCGCCGACATCATGGCGGCCTGCCGGCAACACGGTATCAACCCGCTGATCGGACAGCGGGCGCCGCAGCTGTCGTCCGCCGTGAACCTGGTGGCCGCGGGCATGGGCGTGGCGATCGTGCCCGCCTCCCTGCGCCACCTGCGCCCGGACGGCGTGGTGTACCGCCCTTTCGCGCTGGATTGGCCGCGCGCGGTGCTGGGGCTGGCGGTGCGCGAGCAAGGCGCGGGCGCCCGTGTGAAAAACCTGCTGGCGCTGGCCGGCGCTTGAGGCCGGCCGGCGCTCAGCCTTCGTGCGACTCGTGCACGGCGGCCGCGCCGCGCTTCCAGTAGCTGGCGGCGCGGATGCGGCTCTTGTCGATGGCGTGCCGCCCCACCATGATTTCCCGCAGCGCCTTGGCCGCCGCGGACTCCGCCGCGATCCAGACATAGCCTTCGCCCGCCGGCAACTGCAAGTCGCGCGCCGCGTCCAGCAACAGCACGCTGTGGCCCGGCGCCGTGCCGTTGCGATGCAGCCAGCGGACGGACGCCTGGGCGGAGGTGGGGAGCGGGATCTCGTTGGCGGCCTCGGGCACTTCGATCAGCACCAGCGCCTGCGCGGCGGAGGGCAACTCTTCCAGGCGGCGGGCGATGGCCGGCAAGGCGGTTTCGTCGCCGATCAGCACATGCCAATCGAAACCAGTGGGCACGACGAACGAACCCCGCGGGCCGCCGATGCCCAGCTGTTGCCCGGGCGCGGCCTGCTCCGCCCAGGTCGAGGCCGGGCCGTCGCCGTGCAGCACGAAATCGATGACGAGTTCCTTGCGCGCGGTGTCGTAGCGGCGCGGCGTGTAGTCGCGCGCGGCGGGCTTGGGCCTGCCCTCGGGAAACTTGACGCCGTCGGGGCCGACGGCCGGAAGGGCCGGCGGCTGCGAGGGATCCTCGGGAAAGAACAGTTTTACGTGGTCGTCGAACGAAGCGGACACGAAATCGTGCAGGTCTTCACCGGTGAAGGTGACGCGGGCCAGGAGGCCGGCGATGCGCTCGACCCCGGCCACGGTCAGCGCGCGCATTTTCAATTCGTGGCGGACGCGCTCGACGTTCAGGTCGGTACGGGTCATGGATACTCCAAAATAGGATCGGAAATCAGGAACAGGGGCCCGTGATTTCCTCGGTGGCGCGCGCCAGGATGGCCGCGATGCGCCGTTGCTCCTTGGGCGTGGCGTCGGTGCGTTCCAGCAACGCGCGCTTGAGCGCCTGCCGCGCCTCGACGAATTCCGGCAGCCATCCGGTCACCGTGTCTTCGCCTTCGGGACCGGTGGCGCGCGGCTCGCCGCTCCAGGCCTGGCGCATCCAGTCCATCTTGCGGGCGACGTGCTTGAACTTGTTGAACATCAGGGTCAGGCGCTCGCGGCTGGCGTCCAGGCGCGCGCGGCCCGGCTCGGCCAGGTGATAGCGCTTTTTCGTGCCGGCCTGTTCGACCGTGGCGTAGCCCAGCTCTTCCAGATAGGTCAGCGCGGGATACACCATGCCGGGGCTCGGCGTGTAGTAGCCGTTGCTGAGCGCGCCCAGCGCCTTGATGAGTTCGTACCCATGGCTGGGATTCTGTTCGAGCAGGCCCAGCAGCATGAGCTGCAGGTCTTCGGCCGAAACCTTGCGGCTTCGCGCCCAGCCGCGCCCATCCCCGCCGAAGCCGTCGGGATCGCCGCGGCCGTCGGGCGAGTTCGACAGCCAATCGCCCGCCGCGCTGGCGTGGCGCTGGTGCAGGGCGTGCCGGCCGTCGTGATCGTGGGGTTGGGCGGGGCCGTGCGCCTTGTTGCGCGCGCGGCGCGCGCCGCGGGGGAAGGCGGTCAGGAATTGGGGATGGCGCATGGGGAAAACCTCCTCGATACGTATCTTAAGATATATATCTTACGATATAACCGAAGCCGCGTCACCGTCAAGCGCGCCGGTCGGCCACCCCCGCCGCGATGCCGCCCACGATCAAGGCCATTCCCGCCAGCAGCGAGGCGCTGACCGGCTCGTGCAGAATCACGGCCGCGCACAGCAGGCCGAACACCGGCACGCCCAGCAACCCGATGGAAGTCACCCCCGCGGGCAAGGCGCGATTGACGTTCACGGCCGCCCAGTACGCCACCGCGATCCCGAAAATGCCGCCGTAGCCCAGCAGCCAGGCCAGGTCCGCATTCCAGGCCACCGCCGGGGGGCCCTCGGCCGCGAACGCCACCGCCGACAGCACCCCCGACGCGAGCAGGGCCTGCCAGAAAGCGAGTTCGAACGGCGGCGTGACCCAGCGGTGGGCGCGCACGTAGACGATGTTGGCCGCCCAGCACAAAGCGCCCGCCAGGATCAGGCCGTTGCCGACGAGCGCCTCGCGGTTGCGCCAGTCGAAGGCGAAGGGGTTGAAGATCACGATCAAGCCCAGCATGCCTAGCGCCAGCCCGGCCTGCCTGCCGCGCCCGATGGGCTCGCCCAAAAACAGCCAGGCGGCCGGGATCACCCAGAGCGGCGTGGTGTAGGCCAGCACTACCGAGCGGCCCGCCGGCACGTGCTGCAGCCCCAGGCTCACCAGGGCCGCGAACGCGCCCATGTGCAGCAGGCCGACGCTGAGGATCACGGGAAGGTCGGCCTTCACGGGCCAGGCCACCCGCCGCAGGGCGAGTCCCAGCGCGAGCAGCGCGAAGGTTCCGGCGATGCTGCGCGCCGCGGCCGCCCAGATGGGCGTCATGTATTGCAGCAGCAGTTTGTTGACGACCCAGGTGAACCCCCAGGCCAACACCACCACGCCCAGAAGCAACAGGGCATTGCGGCGCGTTAGCACGGCATCGGACATGATGGGCGACGGAATCCGCGAGGCGGTCGTAAAGGAAGACCGACTATAGGAGCCGCGCCTGGCCGCGCCCTAGACCCACGCCCGCCCTATTCTCTGGGACCACGCGCCCCGCTCGGCCCGGACGCGGCGGCCGACAGCCAGCGCGCGAACTCCGCCGCGCCGGGCTCGGCCGGCGCGGGCGCGTAGACCACCAGACGCAGATGCCGGCTCTCATCGACGGTGAGCGTCGCATGCTCGAAATCCAGTTCGCCCAGGGAGGCGATGCGCAGGCGGCGCAGGCCGATGCATGCGCCATGCACATCGTGTTCGCGCCACCAGCTCTTGAATTCCGGCGACACGCGTTCCAGTTCGTCCACCAGCTCCGTGATGTCTGGCTCGCCGGCGGCGCTGGCGAAATCGCGCCGGAAGGTGGAGAGCATGGCGGGCGCCTGCGCGGACCAGTCCACGAACAACTGCCGCAACGCCGGGTCCGCGAACAGCATCCACAGCAGGTTGCGCCGGCCCGGCGGTTGCGCGGAAAAATCGAACACCCGGTCGGCGGCCGCATTCCACGCCACCACGTCCCAGCGCAGGTTCAGGATATACGCGGGACGCGCAGGCAAGTCGTCCATCAGGCGGCGCACCTGCGCCGGCACCGTGCACCAGGTGCGGCCCGGTTCGGACGGCGGGCGCTGGTGCGCCAGCAGGTAGAGGTGGCGGCGCTCGGCGGCGTCCAGCTTCAGCACGCGCGCGAGGTTTTCCAGGAAGCCGGCCGACACGCTGATGTTGCGTCCCTGCTCGAACCACGTGTACCAGGCCAGCCCCACGCCGGCCAGCGCGGCCACTTCCTCGCGCCGCAGGCCTGGCGTGCGGCGGCGGCGGCCGGCGGGCAGGCCGAGTTCGACGGGGCTGAGCCGTTCGCGGCGCAGCCGCAGGAATTCGGAGAGGTCGGCGCGGGTGCGGTCCAGGCGCCGGGATGCCGCGGGTCGAGTCATGGGCGTATTGCACCTAGTAATAGCATAAACAGCTAAATTGTATAAGGCTGAAAGCCTCGCCAGAATAGCGCCCATCTTCCTTCGATGGCGCTTTCCATGACCTGCTCCACCACCACGCTTTCCCCTGCCGGCGTTTCCGCGCGCGCTCCCGCCGCCATGGACCGCCGGGGCCTGGCCGTCCTGCTGTCGGGTGGCTTCATCACGATCTTCGACCTGTTCGTGGTCAACGTCGCCATCCCCAGCATGCAGTCCACCCTGTCGGCCAGTTTCGCGCAGATCAGCTTCATCATCGCCGCCTACGAACTGGCCTACGGCGTGCTGCTGATCGCGGGCAGCCGGCTGGGTGACCGCCACGGCCGGCGGCGCGTGTTCATGCTGGGCATGGCGGGCTTCGCGCTGGCCTCGGCGCTGTGCGGCCTGGCGCCCACCGCCGACACGCTGATCGCGGCGCGCATCCTGCAGGGCATGGCCGCCGCCATGCTGTTCCCGCAGGTGTACGCGCTGATCCGCGTCAGCTACGACGGACAGGCGCGGCGGCGCGCCTTCGGCCTGCTGGGCATGACGCTGGGGCTGGCCGCCATCGCCGGCCAGGTGCTGGGCGGCTGGATCGTGCATGCCGACCTGTTCGGCCTCGCCTGGCGCGGCATCTTCCTGATCAACGTGCCCCTGGGCCTGCTGGCCTGGCGGCTGGCGCGCCACATTCCCGAATCGCGCGAGCCTTCCGGCGCGGACATGGACTGGCCCGGCGCGGCGCTGGTGGGCGTCGGCCTGGCCTTGCTGCTGCTGGCCCTGATCGAAGGCCCGCAACGGCACTGGCCGGCCTGGACAGTCGCTTGCGGCCTCGCGTCCGCCGCGGTGCTGGCGGGGTTCGCGCGCATGCAGCGTCGCATCGGCTCGCGGGGCGGCGCGCCGCTGGTCGACCTGGCCCTGCTGGCGCAGCCGCGGTTCGCGGCGGGCTGCGTGCTGGTCATGCTGGTGTTCTCCACCGCGAGCGCCTTGTTCCTCTGCTACGCGCTGCTGGTGCAGACGGGCTTCGGGCTGGACGCCCTGACGGCGGGCCTGATCTTCGCGCCGGCCAGCGTCGGCTTCGTGGCCGGATCGATGGCGGCGCCGCGCCTGGCGGCCAGGTTCGGCACGCCGGCCATCACGCTGGCCGCGCTGCTGTACGGCGCGGCAACGGCGGCGCTCATGCTGCGGGTCAAGGCCGCCGGCGCCGGCCTGGATCCGTGGTCGCTGCTGCCGGTCCTGGTGTGGCTGGGCGCGGCGCAGGGCGCGGTCAACACGCCGCTGGTGAATCTGGCGCTGGGGTTCGTCGACGACCGCCGCGTCGGCATGGCGGCGGGCATCGTATCGACCCTGCAGCAGATCGGCGCGGCGCTGGGCGTCTCCGCCGTGGGCATGCTGTTCAGCGGCACATTGCAGGCCTGCGGCGGCGCGGGACGGGCCGAATGCCATGCGCGGGCATTCGCCAATGCCTTGCAGTTCAACGTGGCGGCGATCCTCGCGGCCGCCGCCCTGCTGTGGTGGCTGGGCCGGCGTGACCGCCGCGCCTAGCGGCCGTCCGCGCCCCGCTCGGACGCTATCCCGCCGAGAGTTCGCGGGCGCGCCGCTCGGCCTCGCGCACGGCCTGGACGATGGCCGGCGCCACGCCCGCCGCCCGCATGTGCGACAGCGCCGCGTAGGTGGTGCCGCCCTTGGAGGTGACGCGGTCCTGCAATTCGGTCAGCGGCGCCGTTTCGCTGGCCGCGAGCGCGGCCGCGCCGCGGAAGGCGGACACCGCGAGGCGGCGCGCGTCGGCGGGCGAGAAGCCCAGTTCCTCCGCGCCCTTTTCCAGCGCCGCCATGAAATGGAACACATAGCCCGGCCCGCTGCCGGTCACGGCGGTGACGGCGTCGATCATGGCTTCGCTGTCGGTCCAGATGCGCTCGCCCACCGCCGCGAACAGGGCGTCCACCCGGG
>NZ_BCTQ01000078.1 GCF_001571365.1 Achromobacter denitrificans NBRC 15125
GGCGCTGAACGCGGCGGTGGAAGCCGCCCGCGCGGGCGAGCAGGGCAAGGGCTTCGCGGTGGTGGCGGGCGAAGTGCGCTCGCTGGCGCAGCGCAGCGCGCAGGCGGCCAAGGAAATCAAGGGCCTGATCGAGGATTCCGTCACGAAGGTGGGCGCGGGTTCGCAGCAGGTCGAGCGCGCCGGGGCGACGATGCAGGAAATAGTGGCGTCGGTGAAGCGTGTCACGGACATCATGGGCGAGATCTCGGCGGCGTCCGAAGAGCAGTCCAGCGGGATCGACCAGGTGAACCGGGCGGTGTCGCAGATGGACGAAGTGACGCAGCAGAACGCGGCGCTGGTGGAAGAGGCCGCGGCCGCGGCGGGCTCGCTGCAGGAGCAGGCGCAGCGCCTGGCCGAGGCGGTCGCCGTGTTCAAGATCAATGCGGGCGAAGTGATCGAAGTGCCGGCGCATCGCCTGTCTTCGGTCCGTTCTTCCGATGACGAAGCACGCTTGCAGGCGCCCGATGCGCTTGCGCTCGGGCACTGAGGGCCGACGTGGCAACTTCGGCTTACCCGGCGCCGTCCATGTCGGTGGACCGCCAATTTGACTTCCGCGACGCCGATTTCTCGCGCGTTCGCAAGATGATCCATGCGCACGCCGGCATCTCGCTGGGCACGCACAAGCGCGAAATGGTCTACAGCCGGCTGGCGCGGCGCCTGCGCGCCCTGGGCCTGCAGGATTTCGGCAGCTACCTGGACCAGCTGGAGAACGAGCCCGGCGCGGCCGAGTGGGAAGACTTCGTCAATGCCCTGACGACCAATCTCACGGCCTTTTTCCGGGAATCCCATCATTTCCCCATCCTGGCGGACTTCGCCCGGCGGCGCAGCGGGCCGGTGTCGGTCTGGTGCTGCGCGGCGTCCACCGGCGAAGAGCCGTACTCCATCGCCATGACGCTGGTGGAGGCGCTGGGCCCGCGGGCTTCCTCGTGCTCGGTGCTGGCCACCGACATCGACACCAACGTGCTGGCCCGGGCGCGCGCCGCGGTCTATCCCGAGGAACGCGTGGCGAAGATGGACGCGGAGCGTCTGCGGCGGTTCTTCCTGAAGGGGCGGGGCGCGAACGCGGGGCAGGTGAGGGTGCGTCCCGAGATCGCGGACATGGTGCGCTACGAAACCCTGAACCTGCTGGCGCCGGCCTGGCCGATCGACGAGAAGTTCGACGTGATCTTCTGTCGCAACGTGATGATTTATTTCGACAAACCCACCCAGGCGAAGATTTTGGAGCGGTTCGTGCCGCTGCTCAAGCCCGGCGGACTGCTGTTCGCGGGCCATTCCGAGAACTTCACCTACATCAGCCGGGATTTCCGCCTGCGTGGGCAGACGGTCTACGAATGTGCGGGCAAGGCCTGAACGGGGCAGCAACAATGAAGAAAATAAGCGTTTTGTGTGTGGACGATTCCGCGCTGGTGCGTGGATTGATGACCGAGATCATCAATAGCCAGCCGGACATGGAAGTGGTCGCGACCGCGCCGGACCCCCTGGTGGCGCGCGAACTGATCAAGCGCCACAACCCCGACGTGCTGACGCTGGACGTGGAAATGCCCCGCATGGACGGGCTGGATTTCCTGGAAAAGCTGATGCGGCTGCGGCCGATGCCGGTGGTGATGGTGTCGTCGCTGACCGAGCGCGGCGGCGAAATCACGCTGCGCGCGCTGGAACTGGGCGCGATCGATTTCGTGACCAAGCCCAAGCTGGGCATACGCGACGGCCTGCTCGAATACACCGAAATCATCGCGGACAAGATCCGCGCGGCCTCGCGGGCCAAGCTGCGCGCGCCGACGCCGCACACGGCCCAGGCCGCGCCCGCGCCCATGCTGCGCCGGCCGCTGGCCAGCTCGGAAAAGCTGGTGATCGTCGGGGCGTCCACGGGCGGCACCGAGGCCATCCGCGAAGTGCTGCAGCCGCTGCCGCCGGACAGCCCCGCCATCCTGATCACGCAACACATGCCGGCGGGCTTCACGCGCTCGTTCGCCCAGCGCCTGGACGCGCTGTGCGCGGTGACCGTGCGCGAGGCCGTGCATGGCGACCGGGTGCTGCCGGGCCACGTATACCTGGCGCCGGGCGGCGATACCCACATGCGGCTGGGCCGCAGCGGCGCCAACTATGTGATCGAGCTGGAGGCCAGCGAGCCGGTCAACCGCCACCGCCCGTCGGTGGACGTGCTGTTCAACTCGGCGGCGGTCGCCGCCGGCAAGAACGCGATCGGCGTCATCCTGACGGGCATGGGCAAGGACGGCGCCGCCGGCATGCTGGCCATGCACCGCGCCGGGGCCCACACGATTGCGCAGGACGAAGCCAGCTGCGTGGTCTTCGGCATGCCCCGCGAGGCGATCGCCATCGGCGCCGCGGATGAAGTGGTTTCGTTGTCCGCGATGAGCGAACGCATTCTGACTCGCCTGGGCGACCGTGGCCACCGCGTCTGACGCGGATGGACGATCGTTCCCAAGCACATTTTTTCTGGAGTAGAAGATGGTAGACAAGGGCATAAAGATTCTGGTGGTGGATGATTTCCCCACCATGCGGCGGATCATCCGCAACCTGCTCAAGGAGCTGGGTTTCGAGAACGTGGATGAAGCCGAAGACGGCGCGATCGGCCTGGAGAAGCTGCGCAACGGCGGCTTCCAGTTCGTCGTGTCCGACTGGAACATGCCTAATCTCGACGGCCTGGAAATGCTCAAGCAGATCCGCGCCGACGCCGCGCTGGCCTCGCTGCCGGTGCTGATGGTGACGGCCGAGGCCAAGAAGGAAAACATCGTCGCGGCGGCCCAGGCCGGCGCCAACGGTTACGTGGTCAAGCCTTTCACCGCGGCGACGCTGGAAGAGAAGCTCACCAAGATCTTCGAGAAAATTGCCGGCTGAGGTGTGCAATGAGCACGACGGAAAATGTTGACCCGGCTGAGTCCCCCGACCTGATCCATCGCATCGCGTCGCTGACGCGCATGCTGCGCGACAGCATGCGCGAGCTGGGCCTGGACCAGGCGATCAAGGACGCGGCCACCGCCATCCCCGACGCCCGCGACCGCCTGCGCTACGTGGCGCAGATGACCGAGCAGGCCGCCAACCGGGTGCTGAACGCGACCGAGCAGGCCGGCCCCATCCAGGACCGGCTGTCGCGCTCGGCGCAGGCGCTGGATGCGCGCTGGCAACAGTGGTACGACCAGCCGCTGGAACTGCCCGAGGCGCGCGAGCTGGTGAAGGAAACCCGCGCGTACCTGCAGGACGTGCCCAAGCAGGCGCAGCAGACGCAATCGCACTTGATGGAAATCATCATGGCGCAGGATTTCCAGGACCTCACCGGCCAGGTCATCATGCGCATGATGGACGTGGTCGGCGCGATCGAGCGCGAACTGCTGCAGGTGCTGCTGGACAACGTGCCGCAGGAGCGCCGCGAGGAGGCCAACAGCCTGCTCAACGGGCCGCAGATCAGTCCGCAGGGCAAGGCCGACGTGGTCACCAGCCAGGACCAGGTCGACGACCTGCTGGCCAGCCTGGGCTTCTAGGCCGGTGGTCTCGCGCCGACGGACATGCCCTGCCGGCGGCGCGCGCCACCGCGTTTGATGAACGTAATCCCTAAGGGCGCGAACCGCGCCCGGCCGATAGACTTCCTGCCATAAGAATCGGGGCCTCGCAGCACGAGACCAGGCGCCACGGGCGCCAGGCAACGGATGCCCATAGAAGGCGATCCGGGCCAGCACAAGGAGGTTCATCTTGGCCAGATCCGTATTCCGCTTGGGCGGCATGTGGGTGTTGTTGCGCCGGCTAAACCGGGGCGACGCCATGCTGTCGGAACGCACCCTGTCCGTCAGTCCCGCCATATGGCCGCTATACCGGTTCCTGGGGCAGATCCGCCGCCGGATCATGACCGTGCGGCAATCCAGCATCGAAATCGCGCTCAACGCGGCGCGCACCCAGTTCCAGGCCGGGCGCTGTTCGCAGCTCGCGCAGGAACAGGCGCGGGCGGCGCAGGCGCTGGCCGCGAGCGGCACGCAGATCGCGGCGTTGTCGGCTTCCACGTCCACCCATGCGCGTGAAATCGCCGAGGTCTCGGGCCACAACCTGCAGGCGGCGGAACAGGCGCTGGCCGAGTTGTCCGAGGTCAAGCAGCGCGTGGACCGCATGACGCGCGAAATGGCCGCGTTCAGCGACGTGGTGGGGCAGCTCAGCGCGCGGGCGCGTTCGGTGGGCGATACCAGCAAGCTGATCAAGGAGATCGCGCTGCAGACGCAGCTGCTGGCGCTGAACGCCGGCGTGGAGGCCGCCCGGGCCGGCGACGCTGGGCGCGGCTTCGCGGTGGTGGCGAGCGAGGTCGGCCGGTTGGCCGAGCGCGTGAATTCCGCCACCGGCGATATCGCCCGGCACAGCGGCGAGATGCTGGAACTGGTGGACGACACGCAGCGCCAGACTGGCAGCCTGCGCGAGGACGTCGACGCCTCGGGCGAGGTCCTGGACCGGACGTGTTCCGACTTCCAGCGGTTCGTGGACGATTTCGGCAGCATGAACCGGCAGGTGGCCGAAGTGGTGCAGGCGATCGGCGAGGTCGATGCCACCAACCACGGCATGAGCCAGGAGGTCGGGCGGATCGCGGCGCTGAGCGCCGACGTGCTGCAGCGCATGGGCAGCATGTCGGGCGAGATCGACCGCATCCGCCGCCAGACCGAAAGCGTGCAGGAGGTGCTGGCCGACATGCGCACGGGCAACACCGCGTTCGACGGCCTGTCCGACGCGGTCGAGGCTTTCCGCGACGCGGCCGCCGGCTTGCTGGAGGCGGCCCGGAAGGGCGGGGCGGACGTGTTCGACCGCCATTACCGCCGCATTCCCGGCAGTGAACCGCCGCGCTACCACACGGCCTACGACCGCGCGATCGACGAGCCCTTGACCCGGCTGCTGGACCGGGTGCTGGAGTCGGTGCCCGGCGCGATCTACACGATCCTGGTGGACAACCGGGGGTATGCGCCGGCGCACAACAGCCGGTTTTCGCACGCGCCCACCGGGGATCCGGCGCAGGACATCCTTCGCGCGCGCCACAAGCGCATCTTCGACGACCCGGTGGGGTCGCGGCTGGCGGCCAATACCGGCTCGATGCTGTTCCAGACCTACTCGCGCGATACCGGCGAGATCGTCAACGATATCTCCGTGCCCGTTTATTTGGGGCCGGAACACTGGGGCGCGGTGCGGATCGGCCTGGACTACCAGCGCTTCCAGGCGGCGGTGGAGGCCGACGACGCCGGCGCCAGGGCGATTCCCGCGGCCGGCTGAGGGCGCGGACGCGGCCGGGGCGCGGGGCGCCGCCGGCCGGGTCGCGCGGGCGGGCTCCGGACGCATCCCGGAATAGCGCCGCTTTCCCCCCGTTTCTTGGCTTATCGCCCAAGCCCGGGGCCTCCTAGAATCTCGGCGGGCAGCTCGCAATCCCAGAATCCGCGAGCCGCAACGACACCGCAGAGCATGTCCGAAGAAAGCGACCTCGAAAAAACCGAAGCCGCCTCTCCCAGGCGCCTGGAAAAGGCGCGCGAGGAGGGGCAAATTGCGCGTTCCCGCGAACTGGGCACGTTCATGATGCTGGCCGCCGGTGTCGGAGCGATCTGGGCGGGCGGCGGTTCGCTGTACCGGTCCCTGACCGGCGTGCTGCGCAACGGCCTGGGGTTCGACCAGCGCATCGTCGCCGATCCCGGCGTGATGGTCGAGCGCGCGGTCGACGGCTTCGGCCAGATCCTGCTGGTGCTGCTGCCGATCTTCGGGCTGCTGGCGGTGGTGGCGGTGCTGTCCAGCGTGCTGCTCGGCGGCATCGTCATCTCCGGAAAGCCCCTGCAGTTCAATTTTTCCAAGCTCAGCCCCTTGTCGGGGCTGAAGCGGATGTTCTCGTCCCAGACCGTGGTCGAGCTGATCAAGGCGCTGGCCAAGGCCGGGCTGGTGGGCGGCGTCGCCGTCTGGGTGATCTGGCGCTACCACGACGATATGCTGAGCCTGATGCACGTCGCGCCCTCGGCCGCGCTGACCAAGGCGCTGACGCTGGTGGCGATGTGCTGCGCCTTCATCGTGGCGTCGCTCCTGGTCATCGTGCTGCTGGACGTGCCGTGGCAGATCTGGAGCCACTTGAAGAAGCTGCGCATGTCCAAGGAGGACGTGCGCCAGGAACACAAGGAAAGCGAAGGCGATCCCCACGTGAAGGCCCGCATCCGGCAGCAGCAGCGCCAGGCCGCGCGGCGCCGCATGATGGCGGAAGTGCCCAAGGCGGACGTGGTGGTGACCAACCCGACCCACTACGCCGTGGCGCTGAAGTACGACGAGGACAAGCACGGCGCCCCGCGGGTGCTGGCCAAGGGCACCGGCCTGATCGCGGCCAAGATCCGCGAACTGGCGGCCGAGCACCGCATCCCCACACTGGAGGCGCCGCCGCTGGCGCGCGCCCTGCATCAACACGTCGAGCTGGGGCAGGAAATCCCGGCCGAGCTATACACCGCGGTGGCAGAAGTGCTGGCGTGGGTCTTCCAGCTGCGTTCCTGGCGATCGGGATGGGGGGCCGAACCGACGGCCCCGACCCGGCTGGCCGTGCCCGCCGAGCTGGACCCGCAAGCCAAAACCGCAGCACAAGGAGTTTAAGGAATGAGCGCTTTGCTCACCATGTTGAAGAGTGGCGGGGCCACGCACGCGCGGCTGCTGGCCGGTCCGATCCTGATCGTGATGGTGCTGGGCATGATGGTGCTGCCCCTGCCCACGTTCCTGCTCGACCTGCTGTTCACCTTCAACATCGCGCTGTCCGTGATGATCCTGCTGGTGGCCATGTTCACGCGCAAGCCGCTGGACTTCGCCGCGTTCCCGGCCGTCCTGCTGTTCGCCACGCTGCTGCGCCTGTCGCTGAACGTCGCGTCCACGCGGGTGGTGCTGCTGCACGGCCATACCGGCCCGGACGCGGCGGGCAAGGTCATCGAAGCCTTCGGCCACTTCCTGGTGGGCGGCAACTTCGCGGTCGGGATCATCGTCTTCGTGATCCTGACCATCATCAACTTCATCGTCATCACCAAGGGCGCGGGGCGTATCGCGGAAGTGGGCGCGCGTTTCACCCTGGACGCCATGCCCGGCAAGCAGATGGCGATCGACGCCGACCTGAACGCGGGCCTGATCGGCGAAGACGAGGCGCGCAAGCGCCGTTCGGAGGTGGCGCAGGAATCGGACTTCTTCGGCTCCATGGACGGCGCCAGCAAGTTCGTGCGCGGCGACGCCATCGCCGGCCTGCTGATCATGGCGATCAACATCATCGGCGGCCTGATCGTCGGCGTGGCGCAGCACGACATGTCGATGAGCGATTCGGCCCGCGTCTACACGCTGCTGACCATCGGCGACGGCCTGGTCGCCCAGATCCCGGCCCTGGTGATCTCCACCGCCGCCGGCGTGGTCGTCTCGCGCGTGTCGACCGACCAGGACATCGGCCAGCAGATCATCAGCCAGCTGTTCTCGAACCCCAGCGTGCTGTTCCTGACCGCCGCCATCATCGGCATCATGGGGCTGATCCCCAACATGCCGCATGTCGCCTTCCTGACGCTGGCCGGCGCGCTGGCCTGGGGCGGCTGGATGTTGCACAAACGCAAGACCGCGGCCGTGGCCGCCGCCGCGGAGGTGCCGCCGCAGGCGATCACGCAGGCCCAGGCCGCCGCGGCCGAAGCGAGCTGGGACGACGTCTCCATGGTGGACCAGCTGGGGCTGGAAGTGGGCTACCGCCTGATCCCGCTGGTGGACCACGCCCAGAACGGCGAGCTGCTGCACCGCATCCGCAGCCTGCGCAAGAAGTTCGCGCAGGACGTGGGCTTCCTGCCGCCGGTCGTGCATATCCGCGACAACCTGGAGCTCAAGCCCAACGATTACCGCATCCTGCTGTCCGGCGTGGAAGTGGGCCATGGCGTGGCCATGCCCGGCCAATGGCTGGCGATCGATCCGGGCGGCGTGACCATGCAGATCAAGGGCACGCCGACCACCGATCCCGCGTTCGGCCTGCCGGCGCTGTGGATCGACGGCAGCCTGCGCGACCAGGCCCAGGTGGCCGGCTATACCGTGGTCGACGCCGGCACCGTGGTCGCGACGCACCTGAACCACCTGATGCACCGCCACGGCTCGAACCTGCTGGGCCGCCAGGAAGTGCAGCAGCTGCTGGATCGCATCGGCCGCGACGCGCCCAAGCTGGTCGAGGACCTGGTGCCCAAGACCCTGTCGCTCACGGTGCTGCAGAAGGTGCTGCAGGGCCTGTTGTCGGAAGAGGTGCCGATCCGCGACATGCGCACCATCATCGATACGCTGTCCGAGCACGGGCCGCGCCTGGCGGCGCAGGCGGCGGGGTCGGGCAGCCAGCCGGACATCAACGAGCTGATCGCGCTGACGCGCCGCTCGCTGGGCCGCGCCATCACCCAGCAATGGTTTCCGGGCGAGGGCGAGCTGCGCGTCATCGGGCTCGACGTGAAGCTGGAACGCGTGCTGTCGCAGGCCATGACCACCAGCGGCGGCCTGGAGCCGGGGCTGGCCGATACGCTGCTGCGCGAGACGCAGGCGGCCGTCGAACGGCAGGAGTCGCAGGGCAATGCGCCGGTGCTCCTGGTGTCGCCGGTACTGCGCGCGCCGCTGTCGCGCTTCCTGCGGCACCATCTGCCGCAGCTGGGCGTGTTGTCGAATACGGAAATACCCGATGAGCGCATGGTCCGCGTGACCGCGCTGATCGGCGGAGGCAATGGGGCATGAAGATAAGCCGCTTTTTTGGGATCAATAGCCGCGAGGTGATGCGCCAGGTGCGCCAGGTCCTCGGGCCGGACGCGCTGATCGTGTCGAACCGCAGCGTCGATGGCGGCGTGGAAGTGCTGGCCACGGTGGAGGGCGCGTTCGACGACGCGCCCGTGCAGACGCCGCCCCGCGAGGCGTCCGCGCAGCCGCGCCCCGTGGAACAGCGATCCACGGAGCAGTCGCCGGCCGAGCCGCGCTTCATGGAACGGCGTCCCGCGGAGCCGTTTCCGGCGCAACCGCGCTCCATGGAACAGCGTCCCATGGGACAGTCTGCGGCCCAGCCGCGTCCGATGGAAATGCGGCCGCTGGAGCCGCGTCCCGCGGGGCCGTCCGCCATGCCGGCCATGCCGCCCGCGCCTGCCGTCGCCGCGCCTTCCGGCTACATGACGCCCGCGCGTTCCATCGCGGCCTACCAGTCCGCCTATGCCGCGCCGGCGCAGGCCGAGGACGTCCGGCCGGCACCTGCGCCGAGCGCGCCGGCGCCCGCCGCGCCCAACGCGTATCACGCGCCTGCGGTGCCCGCCGCGCCCAACGCGTATCACGCGCCTGCGGTGCCCGCCGCGCCCCTCCGGGCGGAGCAGCCGCCCATGGCGCCGGTTGCCCGACAGCAGACGGCGGCGCCGGCCGTGGCGCCGGCTTCCGCTCCCGCAGCCGTTCCGACTTCCGCTGCCGCGGCGGCCGCTGCCGCGCCCGCGCCTGCCTATGTTCCTCCCGCGTCCCAGCCCGCCGTGCCGTCCATGGCGCGCATGCCGGACGCGCCCTTGCGCCAGCCCCCGGCGATGCCGCAGACCGCGATGGCGGGCGACGCGGCGGCCGGCCTGCAGGACGCGATCAGCGCCCTGCGCGGCGCGCTGGAAAGCCGCATGGACGGCCTGCTCTGGGGCGGGCGCCAGGGCCCCGGGCGCGAGCCCGCGGCGGCGGCCTTGTTCCGCAGCCTGCTGGATGCGGGGTTCAGCACGAAGCTGGTGCGCACCCTGGTCGAACGGCTGCCCGAAGGAATGACGCCCGAAGCCGCGCTCAGCTGGGCGCGCAATGAGCTGGTGACGCACCTCCCGGTGCTGCGCTCCGAAGACGAATTCCTGGGCGGCGGCGTGTATGCCCTGGTCGGCCCGACCGGCGTGGGCAAGACGACGACGCTGGCCAAGCTGGCGGCGCGTTGCGTGGCGCGCGAGGGCCGGGAACAGGTGGCGATGCTGACCACCGACAATTTCCGGATCGGCGCCCTGGAGCAATTACAGATCTACGGCCGGCTGATGGGCGTGCCCGCCCATTCGGTGCGCGACGCGGGCGAACTGCGCCGCATCCTGGGCGAGCTGGGCAACCGCAAGATCGTGCTGATCGACACCACCGGCATCAGCCAGCGCGATCGGCTGGTGGCCGAGCAGGCGTCGATGCTGTGCAACGCGGGCAAGCCCGTACGCCGGCTGCTGGTGCTGAATGCCGCCAGCCAGGGCGACACGCTGGACGAAGTGGCCCACGCCTACCGCAACGGCGTGGGAGAGGACGTGGCCGGCTGCATCATCACCAAGCTGGACGAAGCCACGCGCCTGGGCGCGGCGCTGGACACGGCCATCCGCCATCGCCTGCCGATCCACTACGTCTCGGTCGGGCAAAAGGTGCCCGAGCACATGGAGCAGGCCCGCGCCGACGTGCTGATCGACCGCACGTTCTCCATGGTGGAGCGGGCCCGCGCGCTGTACACCCCGAGCGAAGCGGACCTGGCCTCGCTGGTGCCGTCCTCGCGCGAAACCGACAGCGGCGACCCGGCGCGCCGGCGGCAGTTGCTGGCTTCCGCCATCCTGCGCCCGCAGGGCGGGGCGGGTTCGATCGAAGCCGCCCAGAACCTGGATGACACCATCGCCTGGCTGGAGAACGACGCGGCTTGCGTGCAGGCGCGCGCCTCCTGGTGCGAGTACGTGGGAGCGGGCGCCAGCCTGGCGGCCCTGGGCGACGAGCCCCTGGCGATGGTGCGCCGCGAATTCTCGGCGACCTGCAACCGCCACCTGCTCGCCATGCACGGCAAGGCCGGCATGAAGGGCGAGGGCCTGCCGGGCGGAACGCTGTTGAGCACGCTGCTGATGAGCGACCGCGGCGCGGCCCTGGCGGCGCCGGCGCAGCAGCTGGTGCTGCCGCACGGTACCCTGTCGTCGTTCGCGCCGGCCGAGCCGGCCCAGCCCGACGCCGCCATCGCCCTGGAGGCGCGGGTGGGCTGGCTGGGCGGGCAACTGGCGGGGCTGCCGGTCGTGCACCTGCTGGAAGCGGGCACCGCGGCCTTGTGGCCGTCGTTGAACGCCCAGGGCGTGTCATGGGTGGCCCGCAGCGCGGGCGGCCAGCGCGTGATCCAGGACGACTGCCCGACCAACCTGAACGCGGTGGGCAAGAGCGTGGGGTATCTGCCGGTGGGCCAGCCCGGCGACATGCCGGGGCTGGTCAGCGTCAAGAACGGCAAGCGCGTGCCGCTGGCCCTGTGGGCCTCGGGCACGGAAGTGGTCTTGCCCGGTCGCGGCGAGAGCGCGCCGGTCCGGCTGGTCTGCGCCCGCCTGATCGACACGGTCAGCGGCGAGGTGGCCGGACAGCTGTTCGGCATGACCAACCTGCCGGCGTCCCAGGCGGACGCGGCCACGGTGGCGCGCTGGCTGGTGCTGCAGGACGAGGCCAAGGCCGGGTTCCGCTACATGGCCAGCGCCTGGCAGGCGCTGCCCGCCGTCGACGGCGCCCATGCCCTGGCGCGCCAGGCCCTGATCGCCGGCCAGATGGGCGCCGCCTGCTGGCAGCTGGCGCATTCCTCGGCCGCCGAGGTCGTGCGCGGGCCCTTGTCGGGCATCATGGGAACGGAACGCAAGCTGTCGGGAAGGGTGCTGCCGGTGGCCCTGCTGAAGATGTACGCGATGCTGGAGATGACCAGCGCGTAGGATGGGTGAAGCGCGAGAGTTCTTAAGTTAGAACACGACTCTCCAACGCGCGTAACCCATGCTGCCGCAATCGATTGTTTTCCGGCCGATGCCGGGCACTATCCGCCCATGCGTGGGCAATAGACTGTTTTCGTGCCGATGCCGGGAGCGCTATCTGCCCATGGCCGCATGGGTTACGCGCGTTGGAGAGCAGCGTTCTCGCTTCAGAACTCTCGCGCTCCACCCATCCTACGCAGTTAAAACCACCGGCGTCAGCCGGCGACGATGGGCTTGCGGCCCGGGGCGCTGCGGGCGCCGCGGCCGCGCGCGTCGTAGGTGGCGGGCGCGCCCGCCGCGCCCAGGTTGCGCAGGGCATCCAGCGATTGCTGGGTGTAGCGC
>NZ_BCTQ01000079.1 GCF_001571365.1 Achromobacter denitrificans NBRC 15125
GCGCGCCCCTGAACGGCGGGGGCGGCCTCGGGGTATTGGGCCAGCAGCGCAAGAATCGCGCGCGCGGTCGTGCCCAGCGTGGTCGGGGCCGAAGCCGTGAGGTCGCTGCTGGTGACCAGCCCGCGCGCCGCCAGCGCCAGGGCGGCGGCGGTCTTGGCGTCGACAACAGTATTCTGGCGGTCGCCTCGGGCGCCGCCAGACGGTATGCCTTGTCGGGGATCGCGGGTCGAACCGTCGGAAGGACCGGGCTTTTCCAGGCTGCCGGGCTGGCTGACCGCGTCGGCGCGGGCGCCGGAGGCAAGATTCGCGTTGGCGGCGGACATCGTCGTGCCAAGCACGGCGTCCAGCCGCTGCACCAGGACGTTGCCGAGTGCGGCGGGACCTACGCTCATTCTTCAGGCGCCTGATTGCCGTATGCGGACAATAGCGTCTGCTGGCGTTTCATGCGTCCCAGCAATTCCCCGAGGCGCGCCAGCTGCGGAAGGGCGAGGTCCCTTGTTTGGGCATCGTTTTCGAGGATGCGCACGAGCAGGTCGTACTTCATGGCGCGGCCGGACTCGTCCAGCGGCGTGGCGCGCTCCACATGGCGCAGGCGCTCGACCCGCTCGCAATAAAGTTGGCCATGGACCATGGCGCCGTCCCAATCGCCCGTCTGGGCGGCCGCTAGCATTTCTCCCGTGATGAGAGCGATCTCCTGGTAGTGTTCCAGGATGGGGGAGGTGTACTGGGTAATGGACGTCATGGAAATCTCGGGCGTTCGATGGCTGGGCTATGCGTATGCCATGCCTTCAAGGCTGCGTGCCGGCGACGGAGCGGTCTATGGATGTCTGCCAGGCTTCAGCCAGGTCCGCCAGCAGGCGGTCGGCGGTTTCGAGTGCTTCCGCGTCCGCGCGCAGGTTCGCCAACAACAGCATGCGGACGATGTAGTCGTACAGACGGGCGAGATTCGCGGCGATTTCACCGCCCGCTTCCATGTTCAATCCGGTCTTCAGGCCTTCATCGACGATCTTGATCGCCTTCGAGATAGCGGCGCCGCGCTCCATTGTCCTATCTTCCTGGAGGTGGAGACGGGCCTGCCCGATGGCCGCCCGGGCTCCCAAATACAGCAGCGAAATCAGCCTTTCCGGGCTGGCGCCCAGAACCTGGGTCTCCAGGCCAATGTCGGCGTAGGAACGCACGGAGTGGGAGCCGGTCGGACGGCGGGCGGCGTAAGTCATTAATGCATCTTCTATAAATTACTTGGACTTGCTCAGAGCCGCGAACTGTTGGGTCAGGTAGTTGGCCGTGACAGTCTGCTGCGATACGAACTTGTCCAATGCGATGAATTGGGCACGCATGGCGTCCATGGATGCGGTGCTCGAAGCCTTGGCACGGGCAAGTTGATCCTTGACGTCCTTGATGGATTCGTTCAGGCCGTCCTGGCTGAGCTTGATGGAACCGTTGCTGCCCAGGGCCGCCTTGGCGGCGGTGTCGAACTTGGCGGCAAGGCCGTCGGGCGACATCATGATGCGCTTGACGTCGGCGGGGTTGGCGGTCAGCGCCTTGTCCAGTTCCTTTTGATCCAGCTTCAATTGGCCGGTCTTGGGGTCCAGCGTGATACCGAGATCGGCCAGCGAACGCAGCGAGCCCTCGGAGGTGACGACCTGCAAGGCGCTGGACATGGACGACTGGATGCCGCGCGTCGTGCTGTCGCCAGTCAGAGCCTGGTTGGTGGCGGCCGCCACGTCGAAAGCCGTCAGCTTCGTGATCGTGCTTTGCAGCGAGTTGTAGGCGTTGACGAAATCCTGGACGGCCTTGCTCGCCACGCTGGTGTCGCTTTGCAGCTTGAGGGTGACGACCTTGTCGTTCCCGGTCGCGGCGTCGGTGCCGGTGAGGGCGGTCAGGTTCAGCGTGATGCCGTCGATGGCGGTCGAAATGTTGTTGCTGCCGCTCTTGACGGTAATGCCGTTGATCTCGATTTCCGAGTCCGCGGCCGCGGTCTGTTGCGTCATCTCCGTGGCGGCGCCGGCGTTGTAGCTGAGAATGTTCTTCAGCTTGTCGTCGCCCGTCACCGTGATGGACTTGACCGATGCTTGCAGGCCCGTGTCCTTGGCGCTGAGCATCAGGTAGCTGCCGCTTTCGTTGGTGATGATCGTGGCACGCACGCCGGCCTTGTCGTCGCTGTTGATGGCTTTGGCAATGCCATTGAGCGAGGTGTCGCCATTCAGCTCGACGGTGTGCTTGTCGCCGCTGGTCAACTCGATTTCAAACGAGCCATCGGCGCCATTGGAGGCCGTGCGGCTTCCGACGTTGCCCGATTGCAGGGTCTGGGCGGCGGCCAGGCTCTTTACCTTGATGGCGTATTCGCCCATCGTGGCGCCGTTCTCGCCTATGGTGGCGGTCAGCCCTTCGCCAACCACGTTCGCCTTCACGGCGTCCAGCGTCGACGACTTGCCCAGCGCCAAAGCGGCCTTTTGCAGGGCTTCCACTGCGCTTTGAATCTGGCCATAGGCGCTCACCCGGGCCTCGTAGCTGGCCTGGCGATTGGAGTACAGGCTCAGCTTCTTGTCCTCCGCCGCCTGAAGCTTCGTGAGAATTTCTTCCAGCGGGAGTCCGGTAGTCGAACCGAGATTAGTAATAGAAGCCATGTGAAATCCTTCCTAGCGATGCGATTCTGTCAAAAATACGGAGCCGGCGATTGGCCGGGTAAGGGCATAAGGCATGCCTAATTCGGTGCTTTTGTGGCGGAAAATGCGTCAAACACCGTTTTAATTCGCCGATCAGGCGGTGGTCTTGATGCCGTTGCCCTGCATGTTCACGATCATTTTGGCGATCTTCAGCACGGTCTCGCTGGGGATGGTGCGCAAGACGTCGCCCGATTCGGCGTCCACGACCGACACCACCACCTGGTGCACGTCGGGGTCGATTTCGAACTGGAGCTGGGTGGACCAGGCCTTCATCTGATCGTTGATTTCCTCCAGCGCCTTGTCCAGCGGGAGCTTCTGCGAATCGGACTGTCCCGACGTGGCGCTGTCGGAGGCGCCGCTGTTCGTCGCGGTGGCGACCGGGGTGACGCTGATGGCGGGATCCGCCACGACGGGGGCGGGCGCGACCGGCGCGGGCGCGAACGATACAGGGGCTAACGGGGTTACGGCCATGATCACTCCAACGGCGATGAGGGCGTCTCGGAGGAACGCGCTGTTTTCAGGGAATTCTCAGCTACCATTACGGCAGGACTGCGGCGAACTTTAGCTTTCGGTGGGTCTGATATTTCACACGCTAATGGTTTGGATGGGGCAATGAGTGTCAAGACGGCGCTGAGAGTTATCGAAATCATCGAAACCTATGCCCGCGAAAAGCGCGCGTTGCCCCTGTCGGAGTTGGCCCGGCTGCTGGACGTCCCGGTTTCCAGCTGCCTGGCGCTGATCCGCACCCTGACCGGGCTGGGCTATCTCTATGAAACCGGCCGCCGCCAGGGCTATTACCCGACGGGGCGGCTGCTGGCCATGGCGCAGCGCATCGCGCGCGCCGATCCGGTGCTGGACCGGGTCTACCCCAGCCTCGTCGAACTGCGGGAAGCCACCCGCGAAACCATTGTTTTCGCCAAGTTGACCCAGGACGGCCGGGTCGTCTACCTGGACGTGCTGGATTCGCCGCATACGATCCGATACGCGCCTGTTGCCGGCGAGTTCAAGGACGTTCACGCGAATTCGCTGGGTAAAGCGTTGTTGTCGCTGCTTGAGGGGCCGGCGCGCGAGGCTCTCCTGGCAGGCATGCCGATGACCCGCTACAACGAGCGCACGCTGATCACCCGCGAGGCGCTGTTCGCCGATCTCGACCGGTCGCGCCAGCGCGGCTGGTTCATGAACAGCGGGGAATCCATTCCGGATGTCGGCGCCATCGCCTGGCCGGTCACGCTCTCCGGCGAGCACTACGCCATTTCGGTGGGCGGCCCGATCTACCGGATCGAGCCGGAGCAGGAGAACTACGCCCGGATCCTGCGGGCGGCCTGCACGGCGCTGGAGCAGCAGGCCTGAGGCCGGCCCGGCTGCCCGCCGCGTTCAATAGGACTTGGGCAGCCCCAGCACTTTTTCCGCGATGAAGCACATGATCAGCTGTGGGCTCACGGGCGCGATGCGGGGAATGAAGCTTTCGCGTAGCAGCCGCTCCACGTGGTATTCCTTGGCATAGCCCATGCCGCCCAGCGTCATGACCGCCGTCTGGCAGGCGTTGTAGCCGGCCTCGGCCGCCAGGTACTTGGCTGAGTTGGCGTAGGGGCCGCAGGGCTTGCCCGCGTCGTACAGGCTGGCGGCCTTGAACACCATCAGGTCCGCCGCCTCCAGCTGCATCCAGGCCTGGGCCAGCGGATGCTGGATGCCCTGGTTCTGGCCTATCGGGCGGCCGAACACGATGCGTTCGCCGGCATATTTCACGGCCCGGTCGAGCGCGGCGCGGCCGATGCCCACCGCCTCGGCGGCGATCAGGATGCGCTCCGGGTTCAGGCCGTGCAGGATGTACTCGAATCCCCGGCCTTCCTCGCCGATGCGGTCGGCCACCGGGATCCGCAGGCCGTCGATGAACAGCATGTTGGAGTCCACGGCCTTGCGGCCCATTTTCTCGATCTCGCGGACTTCGATGTGCTCGCGGTCCAGGTCGGTATAGAACAGCGACAGCCCCTGGGTGGGCTTTTCCACCTCGGACAGCGGGGTGGTGCGCGCCAGCAGCAGCATCTTGTTGGCGACCTGCGCCGTGGAGATCCAGATCTTGCGGCCATGCACGATGTATTCGTCGCCCTGGCGCACGGCGCGGGTGCCGAGCTTGGTGGTGTCCAGGCCGGCGTCGGGCTCGGTCACGGCGAAGCAGGCCTTCTCGCGGCCGGCGATCAGCGGCTCCAGCCAGCGGCCGCGCTGTTCGTCCGTGCCGAATACCACCACGGGGTTCAGCCCGAAGATGTTCATGTGGACGGCCGAGGCGCCGGTGAAGCCGGCGCCGGAGGCGGCGATGGTCTGCATCATGAGCGCGGCCTCGGTCATGCCGAGGCCGGCGCCGCCGTATTCCGGGGGCATGGCGATGCCGAGCCAGCCGTCGCGCGCCAGGTCGGCATGCAGGGGCTCGGGGAAGCCGCCTTCGCGGTCGCGTTCCAGCCAGTATTCGTCGGGATAGCGCTCGCAGATGCGCGACACGGCGTCGCGCAAGGCCAGTTGTTCGGGGGTGAATTCAAAGTCCATCTTCGCTTCCATCCTGGGTGATGCCATGGGCGACCATGGCGTTGATCCGTTCGGGGTCGTAGCCGGCTTCTTCCAGCACTTCGCGGCTGTGCTGGCCCAGCCTGGGGGCGGGTCGGCGCAGGGCGGTGGGCGTGCCCTCGTAGCGTCCCAGCGGCGCGGTGGTGCGTATGGCGCCTTCGCTGGGGTGCTCCAGGCGGCGGATGAAGCCGGTCGCGGCCAGGTGCTCGTCCTGCAGCAGGCCGTCCACCGTATAGAGTTCGGAGGCGGGAATGTCCGCCTTTTCCAGGTCCGCCAGCCATGCCTTGCTGGAGCGCGTGGCGACGACGTCGGCCACGAAGGCGTAGACCTCGCTGATGTGCGCGGCCCGCGCGCCATGCGAGCGGAAGCGCGGATCCTGCGCGAGCTCGGGCCGGCCGATCAGGTCGAAGAAATTGCGCCAGTGCTTGTCGTTGTAGATCAGCAGGCAGATGTAGCCGTCGGCCGTGGCGTAGGGCCGGCGGTGCGGCGCGAGCAGGCGCGCGTAGCCGGTGGGCCCCAGCGGCGGCTCGAAGGTGGCGCCGCCCAGGTGGTCGCCCAGCACGAGGTGGGCCATGCCTTCGAACATGGGAATTTCCACTTGCTGGCCGCGTCCGCTGGCCCGGGCATGCAGCACGGCGGACACCAGCGCGATCCCCACGTGCAGCCCGACGGCGCGGTCGGCCAGGGTCAAGGGGGCATAGCGCGGCAATTCACCGCTTTGCTGGGCGGAGAGAGCGGCGATGCCGGTCTGGCCCTGGATCAGGTCGTCGTAGGCGGGCCGGCCCGCATAGGGGCCGGCCTCGCCGAAACCATAGGCGCCCAGGTAGACGATGCGCGGACTGCGCGCGGCCACCGCTTCATAGGACAGGCCCAGCCGGGCCATGGCCTGGGGGCGGATGTTGTAGAGCAGGGCGTCGCAACTCTCGGCCAGCTTCAGGCAGGCGGCCAGGCCCTCGGGCGTCTTCAGGTCCAGCACCACCGAACGCTTGTTGCGGTTCAGGTGCAGGTACAGATGCCCCATGCCGGGATTGCGCATGGGCCCCACGGCCCGCAGGTTGTCGCCCGAGGGCGGCTCCACCTTGATGACGTCGGCGCCCAGGTCGCCCAGGACCTGGGTGGCGTAGGGGCCCATGACCACCGAGCTGAGGTCCAGGATGCGCACGCCGGCCAGCGGGCCGGAGGAGGCGGAGGAGGGCTGTGCCGTCATTGCTGCTCGATTCCCGCGTCGCGGATCAGCTTGCCCCAGAGGTCGCGTTGTTCTCCCACGAACTGGCCGAAGGCTTCCGGCGTGCTGGAGAACGCGTCGAAGCCCAGGTCGGCCAGGCGTTTCTTCACGTCGGGCTTGGCGACGACCTGGTTGATCGCGGCATTCAGCTTGGCCACCACTTCCGGCGGCAGGCCCGCCGGGCCGAAATAGCCGTTCCAGGAGTTCAGGTCGAAATCCTGCACGCCGGCCTCGGCCATGGAAGGCAAGTCCGGCACGATGGCGCTGCGTTCGGCGGTGGACACGGCCAGGGCGCGCAACTGGCCCGACTGCACGAAGGGCAGGCCCGACGCCAGGTCGGTGAACATGAAATCCACCTGCCCGCCGATCACGTCGGTCAGGCCCTGCGGCGTGCCTTTGTAGGGCACGTGCAGGATGTCGATCTTGGCGCGGTTGGCCAGGGTGGCGCCGGCGACGATGCCGGTGCTGTTGCCGCTGGCGTAGGTGATGCGGCCGGGATGCTGGCGCGCGTCGGCCACCAGGTCGCCGACGGTCTTCCAGGGGCGCTTGGGATTGGTCACGAGGATGAACGGCAGGTTGCCGCCGCGGGCGATGGGCGTGAAGTCCTTGACGGGATCGTAAGGCACATTCTTCATCAGCCAGGGCGCCGCGGAATGCGAGGTATTGGTGGTGACGAACAGCGTGTAGCCGTCCGGCTTGGCGCGCGCCACGTAGCTGGCGGCAATGGTGGCGTTGGCGCCGGGCTTGTTCTCGACCACGATCTGCTGCCCCAGGATGGCCGACAGCTCGGAGCCGAAAATGCGGCCGACGGCGTCGGTGCCGGAACCGGCGGGGAAGGGCACGACCAGGGTGATGGGTTTGGCGGGGTAGTCGGCGGCCTGGGCGTGGGGGGCGGCCACCAAGGCCGCCCCGCCGAGCACGGCGGCGCCCAGCAGGCTGAGGGATTTCATGGGGTTGTCTCCTGTGTTGTCGGCCCGGCGCGCGGCTTCTGCGGCCGCGCTCCCGGACCCTGCCGCGTCAGGCGGCGGGGGGATTCGCCGGAAAGCCCCGGATCACGCGGTCCGGGGATTCTTCATAAGGGGGCGTGTAGATCACCAGCAGGCGCGCGGGCTCGTCGCTGGTCACGGTGAACACGTGGGGCACGTCGGGCGGGAAGTAGCAGCAGTCGCCGGCCACCATGTCGGCCCACTCGTCTTGCACCTGCGCGCGCGCCGTGCCCGAGAGCAGGTAGCAGACCTGCTCGATGCCCGGGTGGGCATGCGGCAGGGCGCCCTTGCCCTTGTCGATCACGCCCAGCAGCACTTCCACGCCGCGGGCGCCCACGGTGTCCGGGCCGATCAGCCGCCGGTTGAGGGTGCCGGTGTGATTGGCGGGGTGGTAGCCGGGGACGTCGGCCTCGCGGACCAGCCAGCTGGGCGTCGTGGGTTGGGTCATGGTGCTTCCATTAAATTTCTCATACGTGAATTCATTTTTACGTATGAAAAAAATTACGGCAAGCGGTTTTTCCGGCCGGATACCGTGCCACGCCCTAGGGGATTAGGGAAAACACCGGGCCCGGACTGCTAAAATCCAAGGCTGATCCCACTTCACGGCCTCGCCATGTCTTCTGTACGTACGCCTGACGCTTCCTCGACCCTGTCCGATTGGCTGCAGTACCTGGAATCCATCCACGCCACCGCGATCGACATGGGCCTGGACCGGGTGCGGGAAGTGGCGGCGCGCATGGAGCTGGAACTGTCCGCCGTGAAGTTCGTCGTCGGCGGCACCAACGGCAAGGGTTCCACCTGTGCCATGCTCGAAGCCATCCTGCTGGCGGCGGGCTACAAGGTCGGGCTCTACACCTCGCCCCACCTGATCGACTTCAACGAGCGCGCCCGCATCAATGGGCAGATCGCCACGGACGAGGCCCTGATCGCCCAGTTCCAGGCCGTCGAGGCGGCGCGCGGCGACGTTTCCCTCACGTATTTCGAATTCACCACGCTGGCCATCCTGCGGCTGTTCTCGCAATCTCGCCTGGACGCCGTGGTGCTGGAAGTCGGGCTGGGCGGCCGGCTGGACGCGGTCAACATCGTCGACGCCGATTGCGCCATCGTCACCAGCGTGGACCTGGACCACACCGACTGGCTGGGCGACACCCGCGAGAAGATCGGCTTCGAGAAGGCCCACATCTACCGGTCCGGCCGTCCCGCCATCTGCAGCGATCCGGTGCCGCCGCAATCCCTGCTCGACTACGTCCAGGAGATCGGCGCGGACCTATGGCTGTTCGGGCGCGACTACAACTACTCCGGCGATCGCCAGCAGTGGGCCTACGGCGGGCGCGAGCAGCGCCGCAATTCGCTGGCCTATCCGGCGCTGCGCGGCGCCAACCAGTTGCTGAACGCCTCGGCCGCGCTGGCCGCGCTGGAATCCCTGCGCGATCGCCTGCCTGTGCCGCAGCAGGCCGTGCGCCTGGGGCTGCTGCAGGCGTCGCTGCCCGGCCGCTTCCAGATCCTGCCCGGCCAGCCCGCCGTCATCCTGGACGTGGCCCACAATCCGCACGCCGCCGCGGTGCTGGCGCAGAACCTCGACAACATGGGCTTCCATCCCTACACCCACGCGGTGTTCGGCATGCTCAACGACAAGGACCTCGCCGGCGTCGTGGCCAAGCTCGGCACGCGCATCGACTACTGGTACTGCGCCGGCTTGCCCGGCCCCCGCGGCACCTCCGGCCAGGCGCTGGCCGACCAGGTCGCGGCCGCCTTGCCGCCGGTGCCGGCGGGAGGCGAAAGCCCGGGCATCGAATCCTACGCGGACCCGGCCCAGGCCTTTGCCGCGGCGCGCGAACGGGCGGGCGAGAATGATAGAATCGTGGTGTTCGGATCGTTTCTCACCGTAGCCTCGGTTTTGCAGGCTCTGGGTCGCAAGGCATAGGCAAGAACGGGTCAGACGCTCCAGGGCGGCCCGCCGCCATATAGCCGCAAGGAATTCTCCTCCATGGGTTTTTTCAAACGCAAAGATCCTGCCGACCAGGCGCAGTCCTCCAAAAGGGCGGCAGTGCCTAGCGAGGTTCAGGCTGCGGAGCTGCGCGGCCGCGCGCGGCGCAGGTTGGCCGGCGCCGTCGCGCTCGTCCTCGCCGCCGTCATCATCCTGCCCATGGTGCTCGACTCCCAGCCCGTGCCGGTAGCCGACGACATCCCCATCCGGGTGCCGGATCGCAACACGCCGTTCCAGCCCCAAGTCAGCGAGCCGCAGGCCGCCGCGCCGGAAACGCCGGCGACGA
>NZ_BCTQ01000080.1 GCF_001571365.1 Achromobacter denitrificans NBRC 15125
GCCAGTGGCAGGCGAGCCGAGGCCTGCCGCTGGGCGCGACGGGCGCGCCCCTGCCCGCGTCCGCCGCCGCGCCGCAACCCGCCGCGCACACCGTGCGCGTGGCCGTCGTGGGCGCGCACCTTACCGGCATGCCGCTGAACCACCAATTGACCTCGCGCCGCGCCGCGTTCGTGGAGCGGACCCGCACGGCGGGCGACTACCGGCTGTATGCGCTGGCCGGCACCACGCCGCCCAAGCCCGGCCTGGTGAAGTCCGGCGCCGGCGAGCCCATCGAGGTCGAGCTTTGGGACGTGCCCCTGCCGGCCTTCGGCGCCTTCGTGGCGGAAATCCCCGCGCCGCTGGGCATCGGCACGCTGGAGCTGGAGGACGGCCGCCAGGTCAAGGGCTTCATCTGCGAACCGCGCGGCCTGGAAGGCGCGCTCGACATCACCGCGTTCGGCGGCTGGCGGGCCTATCTGGCCAGCCTTGGCGCCGCGCCCCGCTAACCCCCGCCAGACCTCTGGGAGCCGAATCGTGTTCGATACCGTTCTGATCGCCAACCGCGGCGAAATCGCCGTCCGCGCCATCCGCAGCCTCAAGCGGCTGGGCATCCGCAGCGTGGCCGTCTACTCCGATCCCGACCGCAATGCCGCGCACGTCCGGGAGGCCGACGTGGCCGTGGCCCTGGGCGGCGAAAAGGCGGCCGACAGCTACCTGCGCATGGACTTGCTGCTGGCCGCCGCGCGCGAGCAGGGCGCGCAGGCCATTTATCCCGGCTACGGCTTCCTGTCCGAGAGCGCCGAGTTCGCGCAGGCCTGCGAAGCGGCGGGCATCGCCTTCGTGGGGCCCACGCCGGCGCAGATCCGCGAGTTCGGCCTGAAGCACCGCTCGCGCGAACTGGCGGCCGAAGCCGGCGTGCCGATGACGCCCGGCACGGGCCTGCTGGGCAGCCTGGGCGAGGCGCTGTCGCAGGCCGAGCGCATCGGCTACCCGGTGATGCTCAAGAGCACCGCGGGCGGCGGCGGCATCGGCCTGTCGCGCTGCGAGAACGAGGCCGAGCTGACCGTGGCGTTCGACAGCGTGCAGCGCATGGGCGAGCATTTCTTCCGCGACGGCGGCGCGTTCCTGGAACGCTACGTGGACAACGCCCGCCATGTCGAGGTGCAGATCTTCGGCGACGGCGCGGGCCGCGTGGTGGCGCTGGGCGAGCGCGACTGCTCGGTGCAGCGCCGCAACCAGAAGGTCATCGAGGAAACGCCGGCGCCCTTGCTGCCCGCGGCCACGCGCGCGGCGCTGCACGCGGCCGCCGTGCAACTGGGCGCTTCGGTGAACTACCGTTCGGCCGGCACGGTGGAGTTCATTTACGATCCGGCGCGCGACAGCTTCTACTTCCTGGAAGTGAATACGCGGCTGCAGGTCGAGCATCCGGTGACGGAGGAGGTCACCGGCCTGGACCTGGTGGAGTGCATGCTGCGCGTGGCGGCGGGAGAGCCGTTGGACTTCGAGGCCCTGTCGCGCCCGCCGCAAGGCGCTTCCATCGAAGTGCGGCTGTACGCCGAAGACCCGCTGCGCCAGTTCCAGCCTTCGCCTGGCGTGTTGACCGAGGTTGCGTTTCCGCGGGGCGTGCGGGTGGACGGCTGGGTGGAGACGGGCACCGAGGTGCCGGCCTTCTACGACCCGCTGCTGGCCAAGCTGATCGTGCGCGCGGAAACGCGCGAGGCCGCGCTGGACAAGCTGTCCGAGGCGCTGGCCGCGACGCGCCTGCACGGCATCGCCACCAACCTGGATTATCTGCGGCAGATCGTGGCCGACGCGCGCTTTCGCGCCGGCGAGATCTCCACGCGCTTCCTGGAAAGCTTCGACTACCGGCCCGCGGCGATCGAGGTGCTGGAAGCGGGCACCTACACCAGCGTGCAGGATTACCCGGGCCGCGTGGGCTACTGGGACATCGGCGTGCCGCCCTCGGGGCCGATGGACGATTACGCCTTCCGCATGGCCAACCGCATCGTCGGCAATGCGGCCGACGCGGCGGGAATCGAGGCTACGCTGGCCGGGCCCACCCTGCGCTTTCACGGCGACGCCATCGTGGCGCTGACGGGCGCGGTTTGCGCCGCCACCCTGGACGGCGAACCGGTGCCGATGTGGCAGCCGGTGGCGGTGCGTTCCGGCCAGGTGCTGGTTACCGGCCGGGCGCTGTCGGGCTGCCGCAGCTACCTCGCGGTGCGCAACGGCCTGGACGTGCCCGTCTACCTGGGAAGCCGCTCGACCTTCGCGCTGGGCCAGTTCGGCGGCCATGCCGGCCGCACCCTGCGCGTGGGCGATATGCTGCCCCTGCTGCGGCCGGAACTGGCGGGCGCCGGCGCGGCCGCGCCCATCGCGGCGCCGCGGGCCGCGCCGCCCGAACTCATCCCCGCCTACGGCAACGCCTGGGAGATCGGCGTGCTCTACGGTCCGCACGGCGCGCCGGATTTTTTCCGGCCCGAATCGATGGAGGCGTTTTTCGCCGCCGACTGGGAAGTGCACTACAACTCCAACCGGCTGGGGGTGCGCCTGGTCGGGCCCAAGCCCGCCTGGGCCCGCGAAAGCGGCGGCGAGGCCGGGCTGCACCCCTCCAACATCCACGACTGCGAATACGCCATCGGCAGCATCAACTTCACGGGCGACAGCCCGGTCATCCTGACGCGCGACGGCCCCAGCCTGGGCGGCTTCGTCTGCCCCGTCACCATCGCGCGGGCGGAGCTGTGGAAGGTCGGCCAGGTCAAGCCCGGCGACCGCATCCGCTTCGTGCGCATCGACTACGCGCAGGCCAGGGCGCTGGAACAGGCGCAGGACCGCCGCGTGGAAGAACTGGCGGCGCCGGCAACGCCGGCCGTGGCTCCGGCCCCGGTCCCGGCCACCGCGTCCGAGGCCATCGTGGCGGCCCTGCCGGCCGAGGGCACGCGCCCGTCCGTGTGCTACCGGCAGGCCGGCGACGGCTACCTGCTGCTGGAGTATGGCGACAATGTGCTGGACCTGGCGCTGCGCATGCGCGTGCACTTGCTGATGGAAGCGCTCAAGGCCGAGCCGGTCGCGGGCGTGCTGGAACTGTCGCCCGGCGTGCGATCGCTGCAGATCCGCTATGACGGCGGGGTCATCCCCCAGGGCCGCCTCGTCGCGCGGCTGCTGGAGATCGAGGCCGGCCTGCCCGACGTGGCCGACCTGAAAGTGCCGACGCGAGTGCTGCGCCTGCCCATGGCATTCGAGGATTCCGCCACCCTGGGCGCGGTGCGGCGCTACCAGGAGACCGTGCGCGCGAATGCGCCCTGGCTCCCCAACAATGTGGATTTCATCCGGCGCATCAACGGCCTGGCGGGGCGCGACGACGTCCGCCGCATTGTGTTCGACGCCAGCTACCTCATCATGGGACTGGGCGACGTCTACCTCGGCGCGCCTTGCGCGGTGCCGATAGATCCGCGCCACCGCCTGCTGACCTCGAAGTACAACCCGGCGCGCACCCATACGGCGGAAGGCACGGTCGGCATCGGCGGCGTCTACATGTGCATCTACGGCATGGATTCGCCCGGCGGGTATCAGCTCGTGGGCCGCACGCTGCCGATCTGGAACAAGTTCCTCAGGAATCCGGTGTTCCAGGAGGGCAAGCCGTGGCTGCTGCGCTTCTTCGACCAGGTGCGCTTCTATCCGGTGACCGAGGCCGAGCTGGACCGGCTGCGCGAGGACTTCCGAGAAGGGCGGGCAGCCGTGAGCATCGAGGAAGAAGTCTTCGACTTCGCGGCGCACCGGCGCTTCCTGGCGGAAGAGGCGGACAGCATCGCGGCGTTCCAGACCCGCCAGAGGGCCGCGTTCGATGCCGAGGTGGCGCTGTGGAAAACCGAGGAGGCTCCGGCCGAGCCGGCCGCGCCGCCGCCCGAGCCCGAGGCCGCCGCGGCGCTGCGCGAGGGGGAACGCCTGGTCAGCGCCGACATGTGCGGCAACGTCTGGAAGATTCCGGTGCAGGTGGGGCAGAGCGTGTCGGCCGGCGACACGCTGGTCGTGGTCGAGGCGATGAAGATGGAGCTGTCCGTCATCGCGCCGGCGTCCGGCATCGTGACGGCGATCCGCTGCGCGCCGGGCAAGCCGGTGAACGCGGGCGATCCGCTGATCGTGCTGGCCGAGGACGCGGCCTGCGCCGTGGCCGGATGAGGCGCCTGGCATCCGTGCAGGCCGGCCTGGGCATCCGGCCGGCTCCGGCCCTGGCCGGCTCGCTGGCCGACCAGGTCTACCAGCGCATCAAGGACGATCTGTTCGACTTCCGCATGTTGCCCGGCGAGCGCTTCACCGAGGCCGAGCTGGCGGCGCGGCTCGGCGTGAGCCGCACGCCGGTGCGGCTGGGCCTGGCGCGGCTGGCGCGCGAAGGCTTCGTGCTGGCGCAGCCGCGCAGCGGCTGGCAGGCGCGGCCGTTCGACTTCGAGCGCTTCGAGGCCCTGTACGACGTGCGTGTGGTGCTGGAGCAGGCGGCCGTGGAAAGGCTGTGCGCGCGCGAGCCGATGGACGGCGCGGGCATCCTGGGCGCGCTCGCCGACGTGTGGCTGGCGCCGCCGCCCCAGCGCATCCTGGACGGCCGCCTGGTGGCGCAGCTGGACGAGGCCTTTCACTGCTCGCTGGTGTCGGCGGCCGGCAACGCCGAAATGGCGCAGATCCACCGCGACGTGACCGAGAAAATCCGCATCGTGCGGCGGCTGGACTTCACCAAGGATTTTCGAGTGGACGCCACCTATGACGAGCATGCGGCCATTCTGCGCGCGGTGCTGGCGCGGCGGGCCGACGAGGCCGGCCGGCTGCTGCGCTCGCACATCGGAATGAGCAAGGCCGAGGTCCGCAAGATCACGCTGCACATGCTGCACGAGGCCCGCCAGGCCGGCCGCGCCTAGCCCTGCAATTGCCGGTAGACCTCTTGCGATACGCGTTGCAGTTCCTCGCGGCTGACGGCGCCGGAGAGCGCATAGCCGAACTGCCCCTCGACCCAATAGAACACGCGCACGGACCCTTCCTGCGTGAACTGGAACGCGGTCTGGTCGCCCGCCGCCTCGCGGGTGACGTACAGCGTCAGCCGCTGGCCGTCGGGCGCGCCGTACATGAAGAGCGCGACCGGCCCCGCGCCGCCGGGCAGCAGGCGTCCGCCCATCAGCTCGTAGCCGGCCTGCGACAGCGAGGGCGCGCGCACCGGCGCGCCCATGCGCTTGGTGAGCCAGGTGACCAGGCCTTTTTCGTTGTCGACGCCCACTTCCACGGGGCGGCCCATGTCGGGCGCGTAGACGGCGTGCGCGATGGCGGCGCGCTGCGCATAGCCGCCGGCGGCGCGTTCCGGCGAGGCGGTGGCCAGCACCGCCTGCCAGTGGCGGGCATCCATCGCGCCGCGGGTAATCCAGGCCGCGCTGGCGCTGATCGCGGCAACCGCGACGCTGGCGGCCAAGGCCCGCCAGGGCCAGCGGCGCGCCGGCGGCGCCAGGGGCAGCCGCAGCGGCAGCGGCTCGTCCAGCACGGGGTCCAGGAAGGCGTGCAGCGCGCGGCGCTGCGCCCGCCAGTCGTCCACCCGCGTCTGGTCGTGCGGATGGGTGGCGAGAAAGGATTCGACTTCGGCGTGCCGCGCGGGCGGCAGCTGGCCGTCCGCATAGGCATGCAGATCGGCTTCGGTGATGGGGGTGCCCTGGGCGGGCACCGGGTGGAGGCGTTTGTCGTTCATGTCATTTCACGCGGTGGAGCCGGTTGACGGCGTCGCGTCCCTGCATCAGCAGGCCCAGCTTTTCCCGGGCGCGCGACAGGCGCGACATGACCGTGCCCATGGGCACGTCCAGGATCTGGGCGGTTTCCTGATAGGACAGGTCCTCCACGCATACCAGCAGCAGCACTTCCCGCTGCTCGGCGGGCAGGGCTTGCAGGCAGCGGTCCAGGTCGCGCACCTCCAGGTGGTCGGTCTGGGTGGCGCGCACCGGCGCATCGGGCAGCTCGCCCGGGGCGGTCTGCTCCGCCCGCCGGCTGGTGGCGCGCACGCCGTCGATGAAATGGTTGTGCATGATGCCGAACATCCAGGCGCGCAGCTCGCCCCGCCGCTGCCAGCGCGAATAGCGGCTCCATGCGCGCTCAAGCGTGTCCTGCACCAGATCGTCGGCCCGATGGGGATCGCCCGTCAGCCCGCGGGCATAGCGCCGCAGGCTGGGGATGCAGGCCAGTATCAGGGCTTCGTCGTCGGCGCGCATGGTCGGCAGCGGGAGAGGGGGGCGCGGCGCGGGGTCAGGGCTTGGCCGCGTGCCAGACTTCCTTGAAGTTGTCGCCGGTCTTGTCGCCGGCCTTGGCGTCCTTGGCGTAGGTGTACAGCGGCTTGCCCTTGCTGGCCCATTGCTTGGTGCCGTCGTCGCGGGTGATGACGGTCAGGTCGCCCATGGGCTTGGCGTCGGCGCTGGCCATGAGGGGAGGCCAGATCTTGGCGCACTGGTCGTTGCAGGCGCTCTTGCCGCCCGAGTCCTTGTCGAAGGTGTAGAGCGTCATGCCGGCGCTGTTGACCAGGACGCCGTCCTGGGTCTTGACGGCCTGGGCCAGGGCGCCGGCCGAAAACAGGGCGGCGGAAGTAAGGGCCAGGGCTGCGGCGATGTGTTTGCGCATGGTGTGCCTCGCGGATAGGGAAAGTTTTGGGGACTGCCTTCCACAGACGCTGCCGGCCCCGGCCTTATTCCACCCGGGGGAGAAAAATTTTCAACCGGCGCGCCGGGAGGGATAACGCATTTCGATTTCCAGCCGGTTCTCCTCGATGGGGGTGAAGCCCAGCGACTCGTAGAGGCGCCGGGCGGGGTTGCCATGCAGCACGCTCAGGGTGACCGCCACGCCTTGCGCGTCGGCCTGGGCCAGCAGCTCGGCCAGCAGGCGCCGGCCCAGGCCCTGGCCCTGGAACGCGGGGTCGATCTGGATCTGGACCACGCGCCAGGCGGCGGCGTCCCGGGATGCCTTGAACAGCCCTGCGGGGCGGTCGTCCGCCCAGACGATGTGCGCGTCCTCGAAGCGGTGGCGGATGCGCTCCAGGTGATGGCCGTCGTCGTCCGGCGCGCCGGCGCGGCGCAGGTGCTCCGTCATGGTGACCTTGCGCAGGGCGAGCAGGAAGGGCAGGTCGGCTTCGGTGGCGGGCCGTAGCGTCAGGGCAGGGGAGGTCATGGAGCGTTGCCGTGGGAGGGGCGGGCGCGGATGCGCCCGGTGATTCAGTTTATAGAACCGCCCGGCCGCTCTTGCCAAGCGGCCCTTCATCGCCGTTGGCGTTCTCTCCACGCGAGATACGTGGAATGCGGCCATTCCTCCGGCCGCTCCACGTAGCCATGCTTGATCGGGTTGGCGTGGACGTAGCCGATGCACGCGGCCAATTCCGCTTCATCGCGGACGGCATGTTCCCAGTACCGTCTTTGCCAGATCTCGCGCTCGCCGCGGCCCCGCCGCGCCACGATGGGTGGAGGCATCGGGAGCGCGCGTGAGAACCGGGCCTTGATTCGCCGCCAGCGGTTTGGATAGTCGCTGTCGCCCTCGGGTAGCCGCCAGACCATGTGCAGGTGGTCCGGCATGATGACCGCGGCCAGAATGGAGAACGGCGCGAGCCGCTGCTCCGCGCGGATGCAGGCTTTCAGCAGCTCGGCGCGTTCGACGAGGCGCCGGGTTCCGCGTGGGCGCGCGGCCACGGTAAAAAAGTAAGTGCCGCCGGGCAGAAAAAGACGTCTATAGGAAGTCATCCCGGCCAGCATAGGCCTTCCAGCGGAACGCCGGCGCAGGCCGGTGGCGCATCGATCCACCTCGGAAGACCGAGGCGTAGGATGGGTGGAGCGCGAGAGTTCTCAAGCAAGAAAACCGCCCTCCAGCGCGCGAAACCCATGCGGCCGTGGGCAGATTGTGCCTGGCATCGGCCGGAAAACAAGCGATTGCGGCCGCATGGGTTTCGCGCGTTCGGCATCGGGTTTCTTGCCCTGGCACTGCCGCGCTCCACCCATCCTACGCCTCGATCGTCCGAGCTGGTCCACGGCCAGCATAGGCCTTCCAGCGGAACGCCGGCACAGCCGGTGGCGCATCGATCCACCTCGGAAGACCGAGGCGTAGGATGGGTGGAGCGCGAGAGTTCTTAAGTAAGAAAACCGCCCTCCAGCGCGCGAAACCCATGCGGGTGTGGGCAGATTGTGCCTGGCATCGGCCGGAAAACAAGCGATTGCGGCCGCATGGGTTTCGCGCGTTCGGCATCGGGTTTCTTGTCCAGGCACTGCCGCGCTCCACCCATCCTACGCCTCGATCGTCCGGGCTG
>NZ_BCTQ01000081.1 GCF_001571365.1 Achromobacter denitrificans NBRC 15125
AGGTACCAACACCTTCATCCCGCTGCCTCCAAATGGAAATAATTACCCGGCATGCGCCGGGATCGCATTGCACAATTTTTTCCTGATTCTACAGCTTCGCCAGCGCTCGTATATGCGCAACTACGCTTCGACCCAGGGCTGACAAGTTGTAACCGCCCTCCAGCGTGCTCACGATGCGGCCCTGGCAGTGGCGGTCCGCCACCTCGACGAGCCGCTCGGTGATCCAGGCGTAATCGGCTTCGACCAGGCCCATCTGGCCCATGTCGTCTTCGCGGTGGGCATCGAAACCGGCCGACACCAGGATCAGCTCGGGCCGGTGGGCCTCCAGCCTGGGCAGCCACGTATCGGTCACGATGGCCCGCACAGCGGCGCCCCCCGTATAGGCCGGGACCGGCACGTTCAGCATGTTGGCGGCCGGATCTTCGGTGCCGCTGTTGGGGAAGAGCGGGTGCTGGAAGAAGCTGCACATCAGCACGCGCTCGTCGCCGGCGAAGACGTCCTCGGTGCCGTTGCCGTGGTGCACGTCGAAATCGACGATGGCCACGCGCGACAGACCGTGGAAGTCCATCGCATGCTGCGCCGCAATAGCGACGTTGTTCAAAAAGCAGAATCCCATCGCCTGGGAGCGGCAGGCGTGATGCCCGGGCGGACGCACCGCGCAGAACGCCGTGCGGGCCTCGCCCCCCACCACCGCGTCCACCGCCGCCACGCCCGCGCCGGCCGCGTAGAGCGCGGCCTCGTAGGTGTGCGGGTTCATCAGGGTGTCGGGATCGATAGGGAAATACCCTTGCTCCGGCGTGTTTTCGCGCAAACTGTTCAGATACTGGACAGTATGTACCCGCAACAGGTCGTGACGAGATGCCTGGGGCGCCTGTCGGTCGTCCAGGTACGGCATCAATCCGCTGGCGAGCAACTGGTCGGAAATGGCGTCGAGCCTCTGCGGGCTTTCGGGATGCCAACTTCCCATTTCATGCAAGCGGCATGCCGGGTGGGTAAGATACATGGTCTCCATAAGGAAGATTATGTTCATCTGTCGGCGATTACTGCAACTCGGAACCCTTTCCGCCGTGCTGGCGGGCTGCTCCACCACCGCCCCCACCGCTTCCGGCCCGGCCTCCCAGCCTGCCACCGCAACCTCCTCCGCCCCCGCCCCCATCCGCATCGGACCCAGCGCGCCGACCCCTGGCTCCGAGATCGCCGACGACGGCCCCGCCGCGCTGGGCGCCAACGGCGCGCTGCGGCCGGAGGTGCGGTCCTTCGTGGAGAGCCTGGCCGCCGATCGCAAGCTGCCGCTGGACCCGATGGTCGCGGCGCTGGAGAGCTCGCGCTACAACGCCACCGTGGCGCGCCTGATCGCGCCCTCGCCTCCCGGCAAGAAGATCTGGCGCAGCTGGCTGACCTACCGGTCGCGCTTCGTCGAGCCCAAACGCATCGGCTGGGGCGTGGACTTCTACAACGAGAACCGCGACCTGCTCAACCAGGCCGCCCAGCGCTTCGGCGTGCCCGCCCCCATCATCGCCTCGATCATCGGCGTGGAGACGCTGTACGGGCGCAATATGGGCAACTTCCGGGTGCTGGACGCGCTGACCACCCTGGCCTTCGACTATCCGGATCCGGCCAAGCCCGAACGCGCCACGATGTTCCGCGGCCAGTTGGCGGACTTCCTCACCCTGGTCATGCAGGACAAGCTGGATCTCGAAACTCGCGGCTCCTACGCCGGCGCCATCGGCATGCCCCAGTTCATGCCTACCAGCGTCATGCACTACGCGGTGGACGGCGACGACAACGGCCATATCGACCTCAGCAACAACACCCGGGACGCGATCATGTCCGTGGGCAGTTTCCTGTCGCAACACGGCTGGCAACGCGGCCTGCCGGTGTTCGCGCCGGTGGCGCTGCCCGCCGATCCCGCCCCGCTGGTCGACGGCGGCCTGGAACCCAAGCAGAGCTGGGGCACGCTTTCGGCCGCCGGCGCCCGCCTGCAGCCGGGCGCTTCCTCCGAAGGCTGGACCAGCCAGCCGCTGGGCGTCGTCGACCTGGTGGAAGAAGCCCGCGGCACCGCGCAATACCGCGTCGGCACGCCCAACTTCTTCGCCTTGACCAAGTACAACCGCAGCTACTTCTACGCCACGTCGGTCGCCGACCTGGCCGGCGAGATCGAGGCGCGGGTGAGCCGCTGAAAGACGGCCCGGCCGCGGCGGCGAGCGCCGCGGCCTCCGGTATTACACCGTTGCGACCGGCGTCGCGGGCGAGCCCACGGCTCCGGGCAGATTCAGCGGCGGCGCGGTCAGCAGGAAGCGGCTGCGGCCATTGGCCGTCAGCCAGCGCGCCAGCGCGCCCAGGTACCACATCTCGCCTATCGGCATGCCGAGCTTGAAGATGCAATGGTGGTGCAGCGGCAGCGCCGCGCAGCAGGCATTGGGCTTCTGCGTGGGATAGATTTCCAGGGCATGGTTGTCCGAGGCCATCGCCGCCACCTTCGAGTCCGTGATCCACTGCAGCAGCTTCTCGTCGCTGCCGTCCAGGCCCGCGCAGATCTCGTGCAGCGTATGCGGGTCGGGTTCGCGGTTCTTTTCCAGCAGGGCGTCACCGAATTCCGTGTGGAACAGCACGATATCGCCACGCTCGATCTCGATCCGGTCCGCGTCCAGGATCCGCATCAGGTCGTCATAGCCCACGGATTTCTGCTCGCGGCCGTAGTGGCGCGCCAGGTCGACCATCACGCCGCGGCTCTGGAGGCACGACTCGGCGAGCTGGGTGATGTCCAGCTTCTTGGCGTTGGATGCCGGCCCCTGGCCCAGGTCGGTCTTGGCGAAGCCATTGCCCACGTCGTAATCCACCGGCCCCACCACATGCTCATTGGGCCGGTAGCCGTTGTAGTAGACGCGCTCGGGCAGGCCGTCGCCATTGGCGTCGAACAGGGCGCCCACGTGCGCCAGCGAATCCCACTGCGTCGAATACTGCAGGCTCATCTCGACGATATCGTCGCTGAGCACGTCGACACAGCCCGGGCGCAGGCGCCCGAGCGGGAAATTCAGATATTGGTCGCCGTCCCTCTCGGTGGGGCGCAGCTTGGGCGGATGGCGACGGACGTTGACCCCGTTGCCGCCCGGGTAATCCAGCGGCAGCGACAGGCAGAAACTCAGCCCTTCGCGGACTTCGCGCATGCCGCTCAGCACGTTCGCGGGAGTGATGTAATTCAGGCAACCTCGTTGGTCGTCAGGCCCGAAATCTCCCCAATTCGACCCCTCGGGACGGTTCTTCCACCTCATGCGTCGCGCCTCCTTGGCGATTGATTGCAATTTGACATAAATTTATCACGTATAGGATACTACCATCATGGATGTGAAAACTGCTGGCCGTGTGCTGGATGTCCTCAACCTCTTCGCGGAAGAGCAGAAGCCCTTGCTGTACAGCGAAATCGCTGCGCAGATGGGGATTCCGCTCTCCAGTTGCCATGGCCTGCTGAAGACCATGGTGGCGCGCGGCTACCTGTATGAAATCGGCAAAAAGCACGGCTACTACCCGACGCAGAAGCTGATCCACGTGGCAACCCTGATCTGCCATAGCGATCCGCTGAACGCGGTGATCGAGCCGGTGCTGGCCCGGGTGCGCGACATCACGGGAGAAACGGCGCTGTTGGCCAAGCTGGCCGACGACAAGGTCGTGTACCTGATCGTGGCCGAATCCAAGCAGACGATCCGCTTCTCCCATCAGCCCGGCGGTTTCAAGGCCGTGCACGCCACCAGTTCGGGCAAAGCCCTGCTGTCGGTGCTGTCCAACGAAGAGCGGCAGAAATGGTTCAAGGCCTATAGCGGCTTTGCCGCCTACACCGATAGCACGCTCACCAGCCGGGAGGACTTCGACCGCGACCTGGAAGCGGGCATTGCCCGCGGCTGGCAGCGCTCGGTGGGCGAGAACGTCGAGGACGTCATGTCCATTTCGCTCGGGTTCCGGGCATACGAACAACCGTTTGCAATTGTGGTGGCCGGCCCGCTGGGCAGGATGCAAAAGAACGAAGCCACCACGGGGAAACAGCTCACCGAGGTGAAGACGCTGCTGTACGCAGCCCTGCCCTCGGCCAATCTCACTTTTGTAGGAGAAGACAGTAGATGAACAAACGCACTTTCCTCGCCGCGGCATGCTCGGCGGTCGCCGTGGCAGCCCTGCCGGCAGCCAACGCCTACGCGCAGGCAACTTATCCGGACAAGCCGATCCGCGTGATCATGCCGTGGGCGGCAGGCGGTCCGACCGACGTCGTCGGCCGAGTGATCGCAGTCCAGATGGGGGAAATCCTTGGCCAGCCGCTGGTCATCGAAACCCGCGCCGGAGCCAGCGGCACCATCGGCACGGCCCAGGTGGCGAAGGCCCCCGCCGACGGCTACACGTTGCTGATGAACCCGTCCGTTCAGGGCATCTACCCGGCCCAATTCAAGAATCTCAGCTTTGACCCGATCAAGGACTTCAAGATGGTGGGCGTGCTGGGCACGGTGCCGATGGTGGCCGTCGTCCCGCCCGATTCCAAGTTCGAGAGCTTCGGGGATTTGATCAAGCAGGCACAGGCCCAGCCCGGCTCGCTGAGCTTCGCCTCTCCCGGCGTTGCCACCCTGCCCCACCTGGCGGGCGAACTGATCAACACCTCCACCAAGGCCAAGATCACCCACGTCGGCTATCGCGGCAGCAGCCCGGCGCTGACCGACGTCGCGGGCGGCCACGTGGATCTGATGTACGCCCCGCTGGCGCCGGCCCTGCCGCTCATCCAGAGCGGCAAGGTGCGCCCGATCGCCGTCACGACCAAGACGCGCCTGGCCGAACTGCCCAACGTGCCGACCATCGCGGAAACCGTGCTGCCCGGGTTCGACATCGTCACCTGGTACGGCATGTGGGCGCCGAAAGACACCCCGGAACCGGTCATCGCCAAGCTCAACAAGGTCATGATCGAAGCCTCGCAGTCGCCCAAGGTGGTCGAAGCCCTGAAGTCGCAAGGCACGCTGCCCAGCGCCATGAGCTACCAGGAAGCCGAAGCCTTCAACCTTGAGGAAAGCAAGCGCTGGATCAAGGTGATGCAGGACGCCGGCATCCAGCCCGAGTAATTTCGGGACAGATCCCAGGCGCAAGCCCGGCGCTCGCGCCCTTCAAATGAAAACCGCCATGCCGGGTTAGACCCGGCATGGCGGTTTTTTGTCGCCGGCAAGCAAACGAAGCTTGCGCGGCGTGGAGCGTATTTCTACGCCCCGACGCTCAGTTGAAGACGCCGGTGGACAGGTAGCGGTCCCCGCGGTCGCACACGATGAATACGATGGTGGCGTCGTTCACGCGCTCGGCCACTCGCAGGGCGGCGACCAGGGCGCCTGCGGAGGAGATCCCGCCGAAGATGCCCTCTTCCGCGGCCAGCCGGCGTGCCATGACCTCGGCTTCCGATTGTTCGATGGATTCGTAGGCATCGACGCGGCTGCGGTCAAAGATCTTGGGCAGGTAGGCTTCGGGCCACTTGCGGATGCCGGGGATGGACGAGCCCTCGGCGGGTTGCGCGCCCACCACCTGCACCGCGGGATTGCGCGATTTCAGATAAGTCGACACGCCCATGATGGTGCCCGTGGTGCCCATGGCGCTCACGAAGTGGGTCACGCGGCCTTCGGTCTGGTTCCAGATCTCGGGCCCGGTCGTTTCGACGTGGGCGCGGGGGTTGTCGGGATTGGCGAACTGGTCCAGGACCAGGCCCCTGCCGTCGGCCTGCATTTCGGTGGCCAGGTCGCGGGCGTATTCCATGCCGCCCTTGTCGGCCGGCGTCAGGATCAGCTCGGCGCCGTAGGCCGCCATCGCCGCCCGGCGCTCCACCGACAGGTTATCCGGCATGATGAGGATCATGCGGTAGCCGCGCATGGCCGCCGCCATCGCCAAGGCGATGCCGGTATTGCCGCTGGTGGCTTCGATGAGGGTGTCGCCCGGCTTGATGTCGCCGCGTTCTTCCGCGTGCTTGATCATGGACAGCGCCGGGCGGTCCTTCACGGAGCCGGCCGGGTTGTTGCCTTCCAGCTTGGCGAGGATGACGTTGCCCCGGGCGGCGCCAGCGGCCCCGGGGATGCGCTGCAGGCGCACCAGCGGCGTGTTGCCGACGGTTTGCTCGATGGTGGGATAGGTAGTAGTCATGCCGACGATGATAACCCCGCCCGGCGGCGGGCGCCGCCAAAAGCCGCGCTCCCGCCAGGGCTACCCGCGCCCGCCCCGCGGCTCAGGGCCTGCCGCGCGCCGGCGCCGGCGCGGGCTGGGCGGCGGCCGGCCTGGGAGCCGGCTTGGCCGCCG
>NZ_BCTQ01000082.1 GCF_001571365.1 Achromobacter denitrificans NBRC 15125
ACCACCCCGCCTTCGGGCGGCGCGCCCGCGGGCGAGGCGGCCCCCGCCGCGGCCGGCGCTGCCCCGGCGCCGTCCGCGCGCTGAACGAATTCCGGCCCGGGGGCGCACTTCGCGCCCCCATCCGGCCGGGATCGCGCTAGAATCGCGGCATGCGAGTTCTGGTAATCGAAGACGACACCACCCTGGGCCATGCGCTCCAGGAATTCCTGGCCGACCAGGGTTATGCGGTCGACTGGCTGACCGATGGCGACCGTGTCCTGGGCGCCCTGGCGGGCCAGCCGTACGACCTCATGCTGCTCGACCTCAACCTCCCGGGGATGAGCGGGCTGGACGTGCTGCGGCAGCTGCGCCAGGACGGCAACCAGGTGCCCGTGCTGATCCTCACCGCCCGCGACGGCATCGAGGATCGCGTCGCCGGCCTGGACGCCGGGGCGGACGATTACGTAACCAAGCCTTTCGAACTGCCCGAGCTGGCGGCGCGCGTGCGCGCCTTCGGCCGGCGCCGCGCAGGCCAGGCGCAACCCCTGATCGAGGTCGGCCCGCTGGTGTTCGACACCGTCGGCCGCGAAGTCCGCGCCAACGGCCAGCGCCTGTCGCTGTCGGTGCGCGAACTCTCCGTGCTGGAAATGCTCATGGCCCGCGTCGGTCGTGTCGTGACCAAGCGCCAGATCGTGAACTCGCTTTCCGCCTGGGACGCCGATTTCAGCGAAAACGCCGTCGAAGTCTACGTGTACCGCTTGCGCAAGCGCCTGGAAGGCACGGGCGCCAGCATCCAGACGGTGCGCGGCTTCGGCTACATGCTGGATGTCGAAGCGGCCTGAGAGCCCCGCGGCCAGGCGGCGGCCGTCATATGCCGGCCGAGCGCATCCAACCGCCTAAGCAAGGCATCGCGTCATGACGCAGGAACGCACTCCCAACGCCCCCCCGGCCTCGCGCCCCTTACTTCCCTCCCGTTCGCTCGCGCGGCATCTGGTCATCCGGCTGATGCCGCCCATCCTGCTGCTCGTCCTGCTGGACCTGGCGGCAACCTGGGTCATCACGCACAAGATCGACATGTCGCTCTGGATGCTGGAAGATTTCTTCTGGCTGATGGTGGTGGGGCAGGTCGCGCTGATCGCGCTGTTCACCTGGGTGGTGGTGCAGGGCGTGCGCTCGGGCCTGCGGTCGGTGAACCACCTGTCCGAGGAGATCCGGCAGCGTTCCATCGACGATATGCAGCCGCTGGAAGTGGCGGGGGTGCCGGTGGAGATCGAGCCCCTGGTCACCCACACCAATGACCTGCTGCTGCGCCTGGACGCCTCGCTGGCGGCGCAGCGGCGCTTCATCGGTCACGCGGCGCACCAGCTGCGCACCCCCTTGTCCGGGCTGCGGCTGGAATCCGAGCTGATGCTGGCCCGGCCCCTGCCCGACGACGTGCGGGCCAGGGCGGAGCGCATCAAGGCCGTCAGCGACCGCATGATCCGGCTGGGCCAGCAGCTGCTGGTGCTGGCCCGGGCCGATCCCAACGCCCGCCCGCAAGACAGTTTCGTGCGCATCGACCTGTGCGAATGGGTGCGGGCGCACGGCGCCGAATGGTTTCCCCGCGTGCGCGAGGCGCGCTACGAACTCGACCTGGTGGCGCCCGACGCGCCCATCTGGATCGACGCCGATCCCTTGCTGCTGGCCGAACTGCTGGGCAACCTGATCGATAACGCCCTGCGCTACGGCAACGCCACCGGCCGCATCACGCTGATCGTGGGCGCCAATCCGCCGTCGCTGACCGTCGAGGATGACGGCCCCGGCATCCCGCCCGAGGAGCGCGACCGCGTGTTCGAGGCGTTCTACCGGTCGCCGACCGCCACGGCCGGCGGCTCGGGCTTGGGCCTGGCCATCGTGCGCGAGATCGCGCACGCGCACGGCGCCTGGTGGAAGCTCACCAGCCGCCCCGACTTTTCCGGCACGCGGCTGTCCGTCGTGTTTCCCGGCCCCCGCAAAGGGGCCCAACTCACTCGTCAAGAACCCACATCATGAGCCAGGATACCGTCGGCGCTCCTTCCCCGAGCGGCGCGCACGCAGGGGGGGCGCATGCGCCATCGTCGCGGGCGGCGCTGATCCTGGGGGCGCTGGGCGTGGTGTACGGCGACATCGGCACCAGTCCCCTGTATACCTTGCGGGCCTGTCTCACGGGGCTGAGCGTGCATACGGACCTGGAGCCGCCGCACCTGCTGGGCGTGCTGTCCATCCTGTTCTGGATGCTGATGGTGGTGGTGTCGTTCAAATACGTGACCCTGGTGCTGCGCGCCGACAACCGCGGCGAAGGCGGCACGCTGGCGCTGCTGGAACTGGCGGTGCGCGCCCGCGAGGGCAAGCTGCGCTGGGTGCTGATCGTGCTGGGGATTTTCGGCGCCGCGCTGTTCTACGGCGACAGCATGATCACCCCGGCGATTTCCGTGCTGTCGGCGCTGGAGGGGATCGGCATCGTGTCGCACCAGCTCGACAACTGGGTCGTGCCGATCGCGCTGGTGGTGCTGGTGGCGCTGTTCGTGATCCAGTCGCACGGCACCGGCGCCATGGGCAAGTTGTTCGGCCCGGTGATGCTGGTCTGGTTCGGCACCCTGGCCGCCCTCGGCGGCTGGCAGATCTGGCAGACGCCGGAAGTGTTGGCCGCGCTGAATCCCATGTGGGGGCTGCGCTTCATCGTCGAGTTCCCCTGGATCAGCTTCGTGCTGCTGGGCGCCGTGGTGCTGGCCCTGACGGGCGCCGAGGCGCTGTACGCGGACATGGGCCACTTCGGCCGTCCGGCGATCCGTCGCGCCTGGTTCAGCATGGTGCTGCCGGCCCTGACGCTGTGCTACTTCGGCCAGGGCGCGCTCCTGCTGCGCGAGCCGGAGGCCATCCGCAATCCGTTCTTCATGATGGCGCCCGAATGGGGGCTGGCGCCCCTGGTGGCGCTGGCCACGATCGCGACCATCGTGGCGTCGCAGGCGGTGATTTCCGGGGCGTATTCGGTGACCCGGCAGGCGGTGCAGCTGGGTTTCTGGCCGCGCATGCAAATCCTGCATACCTCGGCGATCGAGAAGGGGCAGATCTACCTGCCGCAGGTCAACGCGCTGCTGCTGTGCGCGGTGCTGGTCCTGGTGCTGCTGTTCCGCAATTCCGACAACCTGGCCGCCGCCTACGGCTTCGCCGTCACCGGCACGATGCTGACCACTTCGGTGCTGGCGTTCGCGGTGCTGCCGCGAGGCAGCACGGGCGTGAAGCGGATGATGTGGTTCCTGGTGCTGGGCCTGCTGCTGTTGTTCGACGTGCTGCTGTTCTCGGCCAACGTGTTCAAGATCCACGAGGGCGGCTGGCTGCCGCTGCTGGTGGCGATCGTGGTGTTCACGCTGATGATGACGTGGCGGCGCGGCCGCCGGCTGCTGTCGGAAATGCAGCAGCGCGACCGCCAGCCGCTCAAGGAATTCATGGCGCAGTTGGAGGAATATCCGCCTTCCCGCGTGCCGGGCACGGCCATCTTCATGACGATGAATTCCGGCAACGTGCCGCCGGCGCTGCTGCACAACCTGAAGCACAACAAGGTGCTGCACGATCACGTGCTGTTCCTGACCATCCTGGTGGCGGACGTGCCCTACGTGTCGCCGGAGGAACGCTTCACCGTGCAGAAGATCAGCGCGTCGAGCTGGCAGGCCACGATCAACTACGGCTTCAAGGAAGACCCCGACGTGCCGGAAGCCTTGCGCCTGGTGGCCGAGGCCTATCCGGAAATCGACCTGGAGCCGATGCGCACGTCCTACTTCCTGTCGCGCCAGACGGTGGTGGCGGCGAAGAAGCCGGCGCTGTGGCGCTGGCGCCGGGCGGTATTCTCCTTCATGGCGCGCAATTCGACCCGCAGCACCAAGTTCTTCAAGATTCCAGCGAACCGGGTCGTCGAGATGGGGATGCAGGTCGAGCTGTAGGATGGGTGGAGCGCGAGAGTTCTTAAGCTAGAACACCGCCCTCCAGCGCGCGCAACCCATGCTGTTGTGAGCAGACGGTGGTCGGTGACGGCCTGCAAATAGTCTTCCACGGCAGCATGGGTTTCGCGCGTGGGAGGGCGGTGTTTTTCCACAACAGCATGGGTTGCGCGCGTTGGAGGGCGGTGTTTTTTTGCAGAGGATCTCGCGCTTCACCCATCCTACGTCCTGCCTGCCGCCGCCGCGAGATGGTGTTATCTTGGGGGCGTCGAA
>NZ_BCTQ01000083.1 GCF_001571365.1 Achromobacter denitrificans NBRC 15125
CCACTACGCCAAATCCCAGGGCCAGCGGGGCAAGACCGATCGGCTCGACGCCATCATGATCGCCCGCTTCATCGCCTCCGAGCATGAACGCCTGCACCCATATCAACCCTGCGCCCAATACATCGAGCGTCTGCGTCAGATGCTGCGTTTGCGCAGGATGGCCGTGATCACCCGGACTCAACTGCGCCTGTCCAGCGAGCGGCACCATCAAGTCCATGACGCCCAGGCTCAGGTGCAGAAGGCACTCGATGCCCTGACGGAGTTGGCCAACTCCCTTGAAGACCAGATGCTCGCCGAAATTCAGGCCGAACCTGCCCTGGCGCAAGACTTCAAGCTGCTTACCAGTATCGTCGGCGTGGGCAACCTGACGGCAACGGCCCTGGTGACCACCTTCGCTCGCATACCGTTTACCAGCTCCGATGCCGTGGTGGCCTATGCCGGACTGGATCCCAGGCCCAAGGAGTCCGGCGCCTACAAAGGCATGAGAAAGCTCAGTAAGCAGGGCGATGCCATCCTGCGCAGCCTCGCCTACAACGCCGCCACTGCCGCCGCCAGATCAATCACCTTCAAACCCATGTATCAGGCATTGCTCGCCAAGGGCTGGGCAACCACCCAAGCCTTGAACATCATTGCCAGAAAGCTCTTGCGCATCGCCTTCGGCGTATGGAAATCACGCAAACCCTTCGAGCGAGAACTCTTCCTCGCCAACCAGGCTTGCGTGAAACCATAGAATCTACGAGTTGCACAACGTCATCTGGAAGCCCACGTCGCGGGCGACCTGCTGGGGCTTGAACTCGCCGTCCTGGGTGGAAAAACGTATCCAGATCATGTACTTATTGGCGCTGATCTCGGGAAACACGCCCTGGGCGGGGTCCAGCCACACGCGCAGCAGCTGGAACTGCTTGCCGCCCAGCATCTGCTGGTAGGCGCCCTGCTCGCCCACGATATCGGTCTTGCGGCCGGACTCGCGCAGCAGGCGCAGCGCCAGGGTCAGGCCGTCGTAGAGAGGGATGAACGGCGCCACCCAGGACTGCAGGTCGGCGCAGCGGGCGGCTTCGGATTTGTTCTGCCAGGCGAAGTACGAGGGCATGTCGACCTGGGTCGCGCTGCCCGGCATCGACAGACGGCCGCGCAGGCTGGTCAGCCATTCGTTCTCGCGCAGGGACTGGCCGGTCTTGCCCGGCGCGGCCAGCGCGGTGGCCACCTTTTCCAGTTCGCGCAGCATCGCTTCCAGCGCATCCTGCGCCACGCCGGGGTGATCGCGCAGGCCGACCAGCGCCAGGCGCTGGCGTTCGAGGTCCTGCAAGAGCGCGCCCTTGACGTCGGTGCGTTCGCAGGCGTCGAGCAGGTCGAACAGGGAGGTGACGGCCACCTGGTGCTGGCGTGAGTCCCCCTCGCGTGCAAAGAAGAACAACCTGTCGAACAGGAATTCCAGCCGCAGATAAGCGCGGATGCGCTCATTGAAGGGGTATTCGTAAACAATCACGCTTTTTTACAGGCCCATCTGTGGTTGGCCGGCGGGCCAATGTTAATCAGGGGTGCCGGCCTGGCCCAGGGCTTGCCGGCCCGTCGTGCTCGCCAGCGCCAGCCAGCGGTCATGCAGGGTCTTCGCCTGCGCGCGCAATTGTTCCGGCGTGGTCGCGCCATCATTGACGATGACGTCGTCGGCGACCTCCAACCGGCTTGCCCGCGCAGCCTGTGCCGCCATGATACGCCGGATGGCCGGCTCCGTCAGCCCGCTGCGCGAACGCACCCGGGCCACCTGCGTGTCGGGGTCGCAATCCACCACGCAGATGCGGTCCAGGCGCGGACGCCAGCGCGGCAGGGACTCCACCAGCAGCGGCACGACGAAGACCAGGTAGGCGCCGGTGGCGGCGCGCGCCTGGCGCTCGGTTTCCTCGCCGATGGCGGGATGCAGCACGGCCTCCAGCCGCAGGCGCACCTGCGGATCGGAGAAGGCCTGCTCGCGCATCCAGGCGCGGTCCAGCGCGCCCTCGGGCGTCAGCGCCCGCGGACCGAATTCCCGCTCGATCGCCGGCATGGCCGCCCCGTTCGCGGCGGTCAGCATGCGGGCGATCTCGTCGGTATCGACGAGCGTGGCCCCCCATTCCGCGAGCAGGTCCGCCACGCGGGTCTTGCCCGATCCGATACCGCCCGTCAGCCCGATCTTGAACATGCCGCCCTTCCCGTATTCCCGGTGCCTCGCGCCTGGCCAGGCGCCCGATTGCGGGCCTGCGCGAGGCTCCTTTTAGTGTTAACAGGCCCTCTCTCTAGCCCAACCATTCCCAGAGTGCCTGCTGACCGCCCGCCAGCAGCGTGACGATGCCCGCCAGCGCCAGGTAGGGGCCGAAGGGCAGCGGCTGTCCGCGGCGGGCGCGTCCGCTGAGCGTCAGCGCGCCGCCGATCAGCACGCCCAGCAGCGACGCGCTCAGCAGCAGCATAGGCAGGGCCTCGGCGCCGAACCACGCGCCCAGGGCGGCCAGCAGCTTGAAGTCGCCGTAGCCCATGCCCTCGCGCCCGGTCAGCAGGCGGAATACATGAAAGATAACCCACAGGAACACATAGCCCGCCACCGCGCCGGCCACCGCCATCTGCAGCGTGGCGAAGGCGTCCGTCAGATTGACCAGCAGCCCCGCCCACAACAGCGGCTGCGTGAGCGCGTCGGGCAGCAGCGTGGATTCGAAATCGATCCAGGCCAGCGCCACCAGCGTGGCGGACAGGCCCATGGCGCACAGGGCCAGCGGCGTGGCGCCGAAGCGCCAGGCGCAGGCCGCGAACAGCGCGCAGGTCAGCAGCTCGATCGCGGGATAGCGCCAGCCTATCGGCGTTCCGCAGGCGGCGCAGCGCCCCCGCAGCAGCAGCCAGCCCAGCAGCGGCAGGCGCCGCCAGCCGGACACGGGCGCGGCGCAGGCAGGGCAATGGGCCGCGGGCGACCACAGGCCGTAGCGGCTCGCCGGCGTCGCCTTGCCGGCCGCCTCCTGGCACTGCGCCTGCCACTCCTGTTCCATCATGCGCGGCAGCCGGTGGGTCAGCACCGTCAGCCAGTTGCCGACCGCAAGGCCCGCGAGCGCCGCCAGGCCGATGAAGAGGCCCAGGGGCAAGTCGAATACATGCCGCATCGCCGTCATCCGCGCCGAACGCGCGGCCGCGCGCGCGCCGCGCCCGCAGGGCCCGGGACGCGAGCAAGGACGGGCCGCGGGCGGCCATGTCGTAATTTGTGCATAAAGTGCGGGCTACGCTCAAGTGCGGCTAAGGGAACGTACCGAATCTTCGCATAAGTGCGTAAAATCGGAGACAGACTCAATTCACGGATAAGCTGCCATGACCGCGCGCGTCGACATCGTTACCCGCTCCCGCAAACTCAGCGTCACGGGGTTGCTGCTCGCGGGCACCGCATTGGGCGCGGCAGGCTGCGCCCAGCAGAAAACGGAAGGCTATTACGATCCCCCGGCCGAAAGCACCGTGACCGACGCGCAGTACCAGGGCTCGGGCGCCGGCTACCGCAGCGTCATCCGCGCGCCGTCGCAAGTGCAGATCGCGCTCAAGCCCGACGCCCGCAAG
>NZ_BCTQ01000084.1 GCF_001571365.1 Achromobacter denitrificans NBRC 15125
AAGATGTTGGTCTGGAACGCGATGCCGTCGATCACCGACACGATCTCGGAAATCTTGCGCGAGCTGGCAGAGATCTCCTGCATCGTGCTCACCACTTCCGACACCGCCGAACCGCCGCGCTCGGCCACGTCCGAGGCGCTCGCCGCCAGCTGGTTGGCCTGGCGGGCGTTGTCCGCGTTCTGCTTCACCGTCGAGGCCAGTTCCTCCATCGAGGCCGCCGTCTCTTCCAGAGAGGCCGCCTGCTGTTCGGTGCGGCTGGACAGGTCCGTGTTGCCGGCCGCGATCTCGTGCGACCCCACGTTGATCTCGTCCACGCCTCGGCGCACCGACGACACCGTGCGGGTCAGGCTTTCCTGCATGCGCTTGAGGGCGGCGAACAGCTGGCCGATCTCGTTGGTATTGCGCACGTCCACGCGGGCGGTCAGGTCGCCGCCGGCGATGCGGTCGAAATGGTTGCCGGCTTCCTTCAGCGGCTGCAGCACGCGGCGGCGCAGGAACACATAGGTGGCGAACACCAGCAGCGCGGCGATCACGCCGCCCGCGCCCACCGCCACCAGCACGAATTGGTAGCGCACCTGCGCCACTTCGTAGGCGTCCAGCATCTTGCTGGCGCGCCAGAAATCGAAACCTTCGATTGCGCGGGCGAAGCGGCCTTCAAGCGCGTCCTGCACCGACTGGACCTGTTTCTGGTAGGCCGTCATGTCGGCCTTCTCCAGGGCGGCCACCAGCGGACCCAGCCCCTGCTGCACCAGCGCGCCGTAGGAATCGTCGATTTCCTTCAGCGCCTCGGCGGCTTCCTGCGGCCGCGGCAGGGTCTTGTAGTATTCGAACTCCGCCTGGCCCTTGTTCATGGACGCCTTGGCGCGCTCCAGCAGGCCGGTGGCGTCGGCCGACAGGCCTTGCGTGAGCACGGTTGCCTGGCCCACGTTGCGCACGATGTCGGCGTAATTGGAGGCCGCCGAGCGGCCCAGGCCGTTCATGGTGTCTTTGTAGCTGGAGACGACGCGTCCGACCGCGTCATCGAGCTCCTGCGATTGCTTGATCTCCGCCAACGTCCCGTTGCTGATGCGCAGGGACAGGACGCCAAGCGCCGCCCCGATCACCAACATGAATGAGAAAAACGCCAGTACCCACAACAGGCTGCTGCGTATCGTCATGTTCGCGAAAAACTTGCGCATCACAAGCACCACTCCTTGACTGCAATCGTTAAAGGAAAGCGCCACATCGGATCGAATATGGCGCCCTTACCCCGCATCCGGCCAGGTTCCGATCAGGAAGCGACCTTCTCCACCAGCGCCATTTCGTCGCTGGTCATGAGTTTTTCGATATCCACCAGGATCAGCATGCGCTCGTCCACCGTGCCCAGGCCGGTCAGGTATTCGGTGGACAGCGTGGCGCCGAACTCGGGCGCCGGGCGGATCTGGCCCGAATTGAGCATCAGCACGTCCGACACGCCGTCGACCACGATGCCGACCACGCGGCGGTCGAGGTTCAGGATGATGACGACGGTCTGCTCGTTGTATTCGACCCGGCCCAGGTTGAACTTGATGCGCAGGTCCACGATCGGCACGATGATGCCGCGCAGGTTCGTCACGCCCTTGATGAACGGCGGAACATTGGCGATGCGCGTGACCGTGTCGGCGTCGTAGCCGCGGATCTCTTGCACCTTCAGGATGTCGATGCCGTATTCTTCGTCGCCCAGCGTGAACACCAGGAATTCGCTGCCGACATCTTCATTGCGCGCGGCGGGCGCTTGCGGTTTGGCTGCCATGAGGTTAGTTCTCCATCAATTCAGAATGGCTTCGGGCTGCGACCAACGCTCACGGTTGGCGCGCGCAAGCGCAAATACGTCGACGATCAGGGCCACGCTGCCATCGCCCAGGATGGTAGCGGCCGAAATGCCGGGAACCTTGCGGTAGTTGGACTCCAGGTTCTTCACCACGACCTGGTGCTGCCCGATCAGGTGATCGACCAGCAGCGCGAAGCGGCGGTCCTCGGCCTGCATGATCACGGCGATGGCCTGGGTCGGATCGGTCTGCGCGCCGCCCACCGAGAACACGCGGTGCATTTCGACCAGCGGCAGGTATTCGCCGCGCACGTGCATGACGCGCTCGTTGCCCGCGACCGAATAGATCTGGTCGTTGGTAGGCTGCAGCGATTCGGTGACGTGGTTCAGCGGCAGGATGAAGGTTTCCTCGCCCACCCGCACCGACATGCCGTCCAGGATCGCCAGCGTCAGCGGCAGCACGATGCGCGTCGTGGTGCCGTTGCCCGGCTCGCACGACAGCTGCACGTGGCCGCCCATGTCCTGGATGTTCCGGCGCACCACGTCCATGCCGACACCGCGGCCGGAGATGTCCGTGACCTTTTCGGCGGTGGAGAAGCCCGGCGCGAAGATCAGCTGCCAGATTTCGTCGTCCGGCGAATTCTCGTTGACCGCCAGGCCCTGCGAGATCGCCTTCTTGAGGATTTTTTCGCGGTTCAGGCCGGCGCCGTCGTCGCTGACCTCGATCACGATGTTGCCGCCGTTGTGCTGAGCCGACAGCACCAGCTGCCCGACCGGATCCTTGCCGGAAGCAACGCGCTTCTCTGGGGTCTCGATGCCGTGGTCCAGGCTGTTGCGGACCAGGTGGGTCAGCGGGTCGATGATGCGCTCGATCAGGCTCTTGTCCAGTTCGGTGGCGCGGCCGTAGGTTTGCAGTTCAATCTGCTTGCCCATCTTGCTGGCGATGTCGCGCACCAGGCGGGGGAAGCGGCTGAACACGTAGTCCATCGGCATCATCCGGATCGACATGACCGCTTCCTGCAGGTCGCGGGCGTTGCGTTCCAGCTGTTCCATGCCGTTGAGCAGGCGGTCGTGCAGCACCGGATCCAGCGTGGACGCGGTCTGCGCCAGCATCGCCTGCGTGATGACCAGTTCGCCGACCAGATTGATCACCTGGTCGACCTTCTCGACGCCCACGCGGATCGACGTGGACTCCTTGTCCGCGTGCGCCGGGGCGGCCGGGCGCGCGGCGCGCGCGGCCTGGGTAATGGCTTCGGCGGCCGCGGCCGATTCGGCGACGACCGGCGCGGGCGCGGCCGGAGCCGGCGCGGCAACCGGCGCCGGCGTGGGCGCGGGCGCTTCGGCGACGGGCTGGGGAGCGGCCGCCGGCGCATCGGCCGACGGCGCCGCCTCGCGGGCGATGCTCAGCTGGTCGCCGTCGACGATGAAGCAGCAGACCGCTTCGATATCGTCCGGCGTGCAGGTGCTGTCCATCCAGACCGTCAGGGCGCCGTCCGCGCGTTCGCTGGCCGTGACCTTGCCCAGGTTGCCCATTTCTTCGAGCAGCGACGCCGCGTCCTTGTCGGACACCTTCGTGATGCGCACTCGCAGCGGCACGCTGCCGGCTTCGGCGGGCGCGGCCTGCGCGGCGGGCTGCGCCGGCGCGGCCGGCACGGGCGCTGGCGCCGCCACCGGGGCCGCGGCCACCGG
>NZ_BCTQ01000085.1 GCF_001571365.1 Achromobacter denitrificans NBRC 15125
CCCCGGCCCCGGCCCGCGCCGCCGGCGGTGGCGGCTCCCGCCCCGCGCCGGCGCGCCCGCAGGCGGCCGCCGACACCGATGACGCCCAGGAAGCCGGGGCGGTCCAGGAAGAATCCCGTTCCCGTTCCGCGCGCAAGTCGCGCGGCGGCCGCAAGTCCGGCGGCGCGGGTCGGGACGCGGCCCAGCAGCCTGCCGGCCTGGCCGTCGCCGAAGAAAGCGCCGCCGAGCCCTCGGCCGAACCCGCGGCTTTGGTCGCGCCGACGCCTGCTCCCGCGGCGCAACCGGCGCCCGCGGCTCAGCCCGTGGCCGCGGTGGATGCCGCCGCCCAGGCCGCCAAGGATGCGGATGCGGCCCGGGAAGCCGAGCGCGAAGCCGCCGCGTTGGAAGCCATGCGCGCCGACGCCCTGGCGCGGGCGCAGGAGTCCAAGCCGGTGCAGCCTTCGCGCCTGCCGCCCATGCCCAAGCCCTTGCCGCAGGCGCGCTCGCCGCTGCCCGCGGTGAACATCGCCGAATGGACCTTCGCCGAACCCCCGGCGCAAGACCGCCAGCCGTCGTCCAAGGCGCCGGCCAAGGTGTCCGACCCGTTCGAGGGCGGCGTGGCCACGCCCATCAGGTCCGCCGCCAGCCCGGCAGCCGCCGAGGCGCCCGCGGCTGCCAAGCCTGCCGCCAAGCGCGGCCGCGCCGCCGCCAAGACGGCCGAGGCCAAGGCGCCGGCCAAGGAAGCGGCCAAGGAAGTGATCCAGGAATCGGCCAAAGCCCCGGCCAAGACGGCCGCCAGCAAGTCGGCCCCCGCCAAGTCGGCCGCGGCCAAGGCGGAGGCGCCGGCCGCCGCCGAAGCGTCCGCCAAGCCCGCTCGCAAGACCGCCGCGCGCCGGCCTCGCAAGGCGGCCGACGAGTCCTGACCGGCTTGCCGGGGCCCGGGCGCGCCGCCATCGCGGCGGGGCGCCGGCCCTAGCCCGCCGGGGCGCCGTAGCGGCCGGGCGTGGTGCCCAATTCGCGCTTGAACATGGCGATGAAGGCGCTGACGTTGTCATAGCCCAGCTCCAGCGCCACCGTGGTCACGGCGGCGCCGCCCGCCAGCATCTCCTGCGCCCGCATCAGGCGGGCGCGCTGCCGCCACGCGCCCACGCTCAGGCCCGTTTCCGTCAGGTAGCGGCGCGCCAGCGTGCGCGGCGCCATGCCGATGGCGGCCGCCCACTCGTCCAGCGTGCGCGTGTCCGACGGCAACTCCGACAGCGCCAGCGCCAGGCGCTGCAGCCGGGGATCCCGCGGCAGCACCAGGGCGGCGCCGGCCTGCGGCAGGTCGCGGATCTCGTCCCGTATCAGTTCCACGATGCGCCGCCGCGCCGCGGCGGCCGGGCCGGCGTCCGCGTCCGGCCAGCCTGCCGCGCGCTCGACGGCGGCCTTCAGCAGCGCCGACGCTTCCAGCACGCGAGGCGCTTGCGGCAGGCCGGCGCAGGCGGCCGGACTGAGATAGGCGCTGTATCCGGCGTAAGGGCCGTGGGAGCGCAGCCCATGCGGCTGGTCCGGAGGTATCCACACCGCCTGCTGCGCGGGCACCACCCATTGCCGGTCGCCGGCGTAGACCGTCAGCAAGCCCCGATAGGCGCCCAGCAACTGGCCGCGCGCATGCCGGTGCATGGCGGTGTGGCGCAGCGCGCCCTCCTGGCGGCGGACGGCGATCAGCCGCGGCCCGCCGCGAGACCGGGCGCGCTCGGGATCCAGCATGGGCGACGAGGAAAGGGCGGCAGGCATTGGCCGAAACACCGTATTGATTGACCGAAACCCGGCAGACTTGCCAAGGCAGCCGCTCTATCGTACCCGCTGTACCCCACAACCCAGGAGAACCATCATGCGGGCACAGGACGTTTTGCCGGACGACCGGAACCACGGCGATTTCAACGGCGTAACGGTGCGCAAGGGCACGGTGGGCGCGTTCCTGGCGAACGCGCGCGTCTGCGCCGATCCAAGCGCATCGGCCGAGGCGGTGGAGGCCGCCAGGCGAGACATCCTCGACGCCTTGCCCGCGCTGCGCGCGCTGGGATTGTTCGACGTGCTGGAACCGAGGGATCCGGCGCTGCGGGCCTGGCTGTCGGCCCGGGGCGCGGACGGCGCCTGAGGGTGTTCTATCATCCAGGGTTTGGACGGCGATGGCGGCGCGCTTCCGCGCCGCGACGTTCCGCCCGCCGGATTCGCGCATGCAATACGTTTTGGTCAGTTCCTGCCTGCTGGGCAATCCCGTGCGCTACGACGGGCGCGGCGTCTCGCACGACAACGCGGTGCTCGCGCGCTGGCGCCAGGAGGGCCGCGTGGTGTCCGTCTGTCCGGAGGTGGCCGGCGGCATGCCCATTCCCCGGCCGCCGGCGGAGATCGAGCCGGGCGCCGACGCGGCCGCGGTGCTGGCCGGCCGCGCCCGCGTGGTGGCGGTCTCCGGCGAGAACGTGACCACGCCGTTCGTGCACGGCGCGCGCGAGGCGCTGGCGGCGGCGAGCCGGCACGCCATCCGCGTCGCGGTGCTGAAAGAGGGCAGCCCGTCCTGTGGCAGCGGCTACGTCTACGACGGCCATTTCGCCGGACGCAAGCTTCCCGGCGCGGGCGTGACGGCGGAGCTGTTGGGCCGCGCCGGCGTGCGCGTGTTCAGCGAGCGCCAATGGCAGGAGGCGCAGGACTGCCTGGCGAGCCTGGAGGCGGAAGATGGGCGTTGACGCGGGCGCCTGGCTGGCGCTGCTGGGCGCGGCGGGCTGCGCGGCGCTGGCCTGGAAAGCGGCGGCGCGCGCCCGGCGCAGCCGGCTGCGGCGCGTGGCGGG
>NZ_BCTQ01000086.1 GCF_001571365.1 Achromobacter denitrificans NBRC 15125
AGAACGCGGCGCTGGTGGAAGAGGCCGCGGCCGCGGCGGGCTCGCTGCAGGAGCAGGCGCAGCGCCTGGCCGAGGCGGTCTCGGTGTTCAAGATCAACGCGGGCGAAGTCATCGAAGTGCCCGCGCGCCAGTTGGCCCAGCAGCGCCCGGCGCCGCGTGTGCCGGCTCCGGCTCCGGCGGCGCCCCAGGCGCCCGTGGCCGAAGCGCCTGCTGCGCCCAAGGCCGCGCCGGCCGCGCGCCTGACGCACACCGCCCGCGCCAAGCCGGCCGCGGCGGAGGGAGCGACGGCGGCTCGTCCGCTGCGCCGGCCCGCCGCGAGGCCGTCTGCCGCGCCGTCTGCCGCGCCGGCCGCCAAGCCCGCGCCGGCGGCCAGCCGCCGGTCGCCGCCTGCGGATGACGATTGGGAATCTTTCTGACACCGGCCAGTCCGGTAAATGGGTAGGTATGCGAGGCTATATACATCTTCTGGCGGCGGCTGCGCTCACGGCGTTTCTCGCCGGCTGCGCGGCGACGGGCCACAATTTCGACCCGAGCAAGCTGTCGACCCTGACGCCAGGGCAGACGACGCTGGAAGAGACCTCGCGGGCGCTGACCGCCCCGCCCGACAAAATCTACCGACAAAGCGACGGCACCCTGCTGGCGCTTTGGTCCTTCAAGATCACGTTTGTCGCGGACGGCTTGTATAGCCGCAAGGAAGCGCTGCTCCAGTACGGGCCGGACGGCCGCCTGATGCGCCTCGTCGACAGCACCAATATTCTGCTGGAACCCTGGGAACGCCAGAAACTGCTGGGACCCGCGCCTGCGCCTGACTTCGCTCAGGACTGGGCGCTGCCCAAGGCGGAGCCCGAGGGGCAAATCATCTACATACCGGGCCCGGGTGAGCCGGCCGGTTCCAGGCCGCGGGGCGGGTAAGTCCCTGTAGTCCGGCAGAGAGCATTGCGGCGCAGATCGCAATGTACGTCGCCCTGAGTGTATGCGCCATGTAACAGGGCGTGTCCACAGGGTGGTTTTTCATTTGGTCAGGCAGTTCCTGAGGGATGGGGAAATTTATGGAAGCGAGTCTCGAATCCGGTGCGAAGTCCGGCAAGGTCGGCAAGAGGAAGGCGCCGCGCACGCCCAAGGTGAAGAAGAAGATGCGCCTGCGCGACGCCCGCGTCGGCACGATGCTGCTGTGGGTCATGGCGTTCTTCGCCATATTGATCGCGGCGGTCGGCGGCCTGGCCGTCTACTTCCTGCAAAGCAACTATGAGTCCATCCGCGAGGTCAACGCCCTGACCGAGCGCTCCAAGCAGGTCGAAGTGATCAACAGCGACATGCTGCGAGCCCGCGTCGCCCTGATGGTGGCGGCCCGCCACCTGCAGGAATCCGGCTGGGGCAGCGGCGAGAACTCGGCGCGCGACGCCGCGGCGGCCCTGAAAGGCGCCACGGACCTGTTGACGGGCGTGCGCAGCCGCTTCGCCGATTTCCAGAAGAACATGCTGCAGGACGATACCGGCCGTCAGCTGTCCATGAACCTGGTGCGGCGCTACCGCTCGTACATCGACGACGGCGTCGATACGATGGTCGAAGCCCTGCGCAGCGAAGACTACTCGACGTTCTATATGGTGAACAACGAGTACGGCACGCCGCGCAGCGCCGCGTTCATCGACGCGATCGGCGAATTCGGCAAGTACATCGCCGACCAGCAGCAAGCCACCATCGATCAGGCGGACGCCAACTTCAACCGCGCCATGATCGCGGTGGGCGTCGCGGTCGGCCTGGCGTTGTTGCTGATGATCCTGGCGCGCATGCTGTTCGGCCGCCTGGTGGTGCGCCCCTTGGTGGAAGCCGGCCAGCACTTCGACAAGATCGCCGCCGGGGACCTGACCAGCCGCGTGGAAGTGCGTTCGCACAATGAAATCGGCCAACTGTTCGCCGCCCTCAAGCGCATGCAGGAAAGCCTGACCCGCACGGTGTCGGCGGTGCGCCGCGGCGTGGACGAGATTACCGTCGGTTCGAGCGAGATCTCGGCCGGCAACACGGACCTGTCCAGCCGCACCGAAGAGCAGGCGGCCTCTCTGGAAGAGACGGCGGCCTCGATGGAGGAACTGGCCTCGACGGTGAAGCAGAACGCGGACAACGCCCGCCAGGCCAACCAGCTCGCGGCCAGCGCCTCGGACGTGGCCGAACGCGGCGGTTCGGCGGTGTCGGAAGTGGTCAGCACGATGCAGGGCATTTCGGCCAGCTCGCGCAAGATTTCCGAGATCGTGTCGGTGATCGACGGCATTGCGTTCCAGACCAACATCCTGGCGCTGAACGCGGCGGTGGAAGCCGCCCGCGCGGGCGAGCAGGGCAAGGGCTTCGCGGTGGTGGCGGGCGAAGTGCGTTCGCTGGCGCAGCGCCCAGGCGGCCAAGGAAATCAAGGGCCTGATCGAGGATTCCGTCACGAAGGTGGGCGCGGGTTCGCAGCAGGTGGAGCGCGCCGGGGCGACGATGCAGGAAATCGTGGCGTCGGTGAAGCGCGTCACGGACATCATGGGCGAGATCTCGGCGGCGTCCGAAGAGCAGTCCAGCGGGATCGACCAGGTGAACCGGGCGGTGTCGCAGATGGACGAAGTGACGCAGC
>NZ_BCTQ01000087.1 GCF_001571365.1 Achromobacter denitrificans NBRC 15125
CAAACCAGGGTGGTATTTCAAGGATGGCTCCACGTAATCTAGCGACTACGCTTCAAAGCCTCCCACCTATCCTACACAGGCCGGTTCACAGATCAATGCAAAGCTACAGTAAAGGTTCATGGGGTCTTTCCGTCTAGCCGCGGGTAGATTGCATCATCACAAACACTTCAACTTCGCTGAGTCTCAGGAGGAGACAGTGTGGCCATCGTTACGCCATTCGTGCAGGTCGGAACTTACCCGACAAGGAATTTCGCTACCTTAGGACCGTTATAGTTACGGCCGCCGTTTACCGGGGCTTCGATCAAGAGCTTGCACCCCATCACTTAACCTTCCGGCACCGGGCAGGCGTCACACCCTATACGTCGACTTTCGTCTTTGCAGAGTGCTGTGTTTTTAATAAACAGTCGCAGCCACCGATTCTCTGCGACCCCATCATGCTAAGCGCGCAGGCGCTTCACACTACCGGGGTATACCTTCTCCCGAAGTTACGGTATCAATTTGCCGAGTTCCTTCTCCTGAGTTCTCTCAAGCGCCTTGGAATATTCATCCCGTCCACCTGTGTCGGTTTGCGGTACGGTCTCGTACAGCTGAAGCTTAGAGGCTTTTCTTGGAACCACTTCCAATCACTTCGCAAGCAATGCTCGCTCGTGCCACACCCTTGATTTACGCGCCCGGATTTGCCTAAGCGCCATCTTCGATGCAGCAACAGGGACATCCAACACCCTGATGATCTTCCGCAATCCGTCCCCCCATCGCACTGTACGACGGTGCTGGAATATTAACCAGCTTCCCATCAGCTACGCATCTCTGCCTCGCCTTAGGGGCCGACTCACCCTGCGCCGATGAACGTTGCGCAGGAAACCTTGGACTTACGGCGAGGGGGCTTTTCACCCCCTTTATCGCTACTCATGTCAGCATTCGCACTTCTGATACCTCCAGCAGCCTTTACAAGCCACCTTCGCAGGCTTACAGAACGCTCTCCTACCGCGTGCACAAAGTGCACACCCGCAGCTTCGGTTTATCGCTTAGCCCCGTTACATCTTCCGCGCAGGACGACTCGATCAGTGAGCTATTACGCTTTCTTTAAAGGATGGCTGCTTCTAAGCCAACCTCCTGACTGTCTATGCCTTCCCACTTCGTTTCCCACTTAGCGATAATTTGGGACCTTAGCTGGCGGTCTGGGTTGTTTCCCTCTTGAGTCCGGACGTTAGCACCCGGTGCTCTGTCTCCCAAGCTGTACTTGCGGGTATTCGGAGTTTGCCATAGTTTGGTAAGTCGCCATGACCCCCTAGCTATAACAGTGCTCTACCCCCCGCAGTAATACTTGAGGCACTACCTAAATAGTTTTCGGAGAGAACCAGCTATTTCCAGATTTGTTTAGCCTTTCACCCCTATCCACAGCTCATCCCCTAATTTTTCAACATTAGTGGGTTCGGTCCTCCAGCACGTGTTACCGTGCCTTCAACCTGGCCATGGATAGATCATCTGGTTTCGGGTCTACACCCAGCGACTGAATCGCCCTATTCGGACTCGCTTTCGCTACGGCTTCCCTATTCGGTTAACCTCGCCACTGAATGTAAGTCGCTGACCCATTATACAAAAGGTACGCAGTCACCCCACAAGGAGGCTCCTACTGTTTGTATGCATACGGTTTCAGGATCTATTTCACTCCCCTTCCGGGGTTCTTTTCGCCTTTCCCTCACGGTACTGGTTCACTATCGGTCGATCACGAGTATTTAGCCTTGGAGGATGGTCCCCCCATCTTCAAACAGGATTTCACGTGTCCCGCCCTACTTTTCTTACGCTTAGTTCCACATTCAAAATTTCGTCTACAGGGCTATCACCTGCTACGGCCGGACTTTCCATTCCGTTCGACTATCCTGAATGCTAAAACGTAAAGGCTTTTCCGATTTCGCTCGCCACTACTTTCGGAATCTCGGTTGATTTCTTTTCCTCGAGCTACTGAGATGTTTCAGTTCACCCGGTTCGCTTCCACTGACCTATGTATTCAGTCAGGGATACTCCTTACGGAGTGGGTTTCCCCATTCGGACATCTGCGGATCAAAGCTTGTTTGCCAGCTCCCCGCAGCTTTTCGCAGGCTACTACGTCCTTCATCGCCTGTGATCGCCAAGGCATCCACCATATGCACTTAGTCGCTTGATCCTATAACGCTGTAGGCTATAGGACCTGAGTATTAGCGTTTGTGCCGTTCATAAGTTTCAAAGCAGTCTGAGGTTATTCACCCCAGTCTTGAGAACTTGGAACAAAATTAATGCAATCACAACCCGTATCCATCTTCATCAGCAAGCTGATTACTCGATGAATACATTTTCGTTGTGCTTCTTCCAGATTGTTAAAGAACGAATATAGCTGTTGGGTAAAACCCAACTCATAACACTGCAAGCAGCATTATGAGTTGGCCTCTACGGCACCACTAGATCAGTGGTGGAGGTGAACGGGATCGAACCGATGACATCCTGCTTGCAAAGCAGGCGCTCTCCCAGCTGAGCTACACCCCCATATCCCGCATTCGCA
>NZ_BCTQ01000088.1 GCF_001571365.1 Achromobacter denitrificans NBRC 15125
CAAACCAGGGTGGTATTTCAAGGATGGCTCCACGTGATCTAGCGACCACGCTTCAAAGCCTCCCACCTATCCTACACAGGCCGGTTCACAGATCAATGCAAAGCTACAGTAAAGGTTCATGGGGTCTTTCCGTCTAGCCGCGGGTAGATTGCATCATCACAAACACTTCAACTTCGCTGAGTCTCAGGAGGAGACAGTGTGGCCATCGTTACGCCATTCGTGCAGGTCGGAACTTACCCGACAAGGAATTTCGCTACCTTAGGACCGTTATAGTTACGGCCGCCGTTTACCGGGGCTTCGATCAAGAGCTTGCACCCCATCACTTAACCTTCCGGCACCGGGCAGGCGTCACACCCTATACGTCGACTTTCGTCTTTGCAGAGTGCTGTGTTTTTAATAAACAGTCGCAGCCACCGATTCTCTGCGACCCCATCATGCTAAGCGCGCAGGCGCTTCACACTACCGGGGTATACCTTCTCCCGAAGTTACGGTATCAATTTGCCGAGTTCCTTCTCCTGAGTTCTCTCAAGCGCCTTGGAATATTCATCCCGTCCACCTGTGTCGGTTTGCGGTACGGTCTCGCACAGCTGAAGCTTAGAGGCTTTTCTTGGAACCACTTCCAATCACTTCGCAAGCAATGCTCGCTCGTGCCACACCCTTGATTTACGCGCCCGGATTTGCCTAAGCGCCATCTTCGATGCAGCAACAGGGACATCCAACACCCTGATGATCTTCCGCGATCCGTCCCCCCATCGCACTGTACGACGGTGCTGGAATATTAACCAGCTTCCCATCAGCTACGCATCTCTGCCTCGCCTTAGGGGCCGACTCACCCTGCGCCGATGAACGTTGCGCAGGAAACCTTGGACTTACGGCGAGGGGGCTTTTCACCCCCTTTATCGCTACTCATGTCAGCATTCGCACTTCTGATACCTCCAGCAGCCTTTACAAGCCACCTTCGCAGGCTTACAGAACGCTCTCCTACCGCGTGCACAAAGTGCACACCCGCAGCTTCGGTTTATCGCTTAGCCCCGTTACATCTTCCGCGCAGGACGACTCGATCAGTGAGCTATTACGCTTTCTTTAAAGGATGGCTGCTTCTAAGCCAACCTCCTGACTGTCTATGCCTTCCCACTTCGTTTCCCACTTAGCGATAATTTGGGACCTTAGCTGGCGGTCTGGGTTGTTTCCCTCTTGAGTCCGGACGTTAGCACCCGGTGCTCTGTCTCCCAAGCTGTACTTGCGGGTATTCGGAGTTTGCCATAGTTTGGTAAGTCGCCATGACCCCCTAGCTATAACAGTGCTCTACCCCCCGCAGTAATACTTGAGGCACTACCTAAATAGTTTTCGGAGAGAACCAGCTATTTCCAGATTTGTTTAGCCTTTCACCCCTATCCACAGCTCATCCCCTAATTTTTCAACATTAGTGGGTTCGGTCCTCCAGCACGTGTTACCGTGCCTTCAACCTGGCCATGGATAGATCATCTGGTTTCGGGTCTACACCCAGCGACTGAATCGCCCTATTCGGACTCGCTTTCGCTACGGCTTCCCTATTCGGTTAACCTTGCCACTGAATGTAAGTCGCTGACCCATTATACAAAAGGTACGCAGTCACCCCACAAGGGGGCTCCTACTGTTTGTATGCATACGGTTTCAGGATCTATTTCACTCCCCTTCCGGGGTTCTTTTCGCCTTTCCCTCACGGTACTGGTTCACTATCGGTCGATCACGAGTATTTAGCCTTGGAGGATGGTCCCCCCATCTTCAAACAGGATTTCACGTGTCCCGCCCTACTTTTCTTACGCTTAGTTCCACACTCAAAATTTCGTCTACAGGGCTATCACCTGCTACGGCCGGGCTTTCCATCCCGTTCGACTATCCTGAATGCTAAAACGTAAAGGCTCTTCCGATTTCGCTCGCCACTACTTTCGGAATCTCGGTTGATTTCTTTTCCTCGAGCTACTGAGATGTTTCAGTTCACCCGGTTCGCTTCCACTGACCTATGTATTCAGTCAGGGATACTCCTTACGGAGTGGGTTTCCCCATTCGGACATCTGCGGATCAAAGCTTGTTTGCCAGCTCCCCGCAGCTTTTCGCAGGCTACTACGTCCTTCATCGCCTGTGATCGCCAAGGCATCCACCATATGCACTTAGTCGCTTGATCCTATAACGCTGTAGGCTATAGGACCTGAGTATTAGCGTTTGTGCCGTTCATAAGTTTCAAAGCAGTCTG
>NZ_BCTQ01000089.1 GCF_001571365.1 Achromobacter denitrificans NBRC 15125
ACGAGGCCATAATCGGCCACGCCGAAAATCGGGGCTTCCGGATCCTTGTTGATGGCGACGATGACCTTCGAATCCTTCATGCCGGCCAAGTGCTGGATGGCGCCCGAGATGCCGACCGCCACGTACAGCTGCGGCGCGACGATCTTGCCGGTTTGACCGACTTGCCAGTCGTTAGGCGCGTAGCCCGCGTCGACCGCGGCGCGCGAAGCGCCCAGGGCCGCGCCCAGCTTGTCGGCCAGCGGATCCAGGATCTTGAAGTTCTCGGCGCTGCCCAGACCGCGGCCGCCCGACACCACCACGCGCGCGCCGGCCAGCTCGGGACGGTCGCTCTTGGCGACTTCGCGGCCCACGAACGTGGACAGGCCCGAATCGGCAACCGCGGCGATCTCTTCCACCGCGGCGGAACCGCCTTGCGCGGCAACCGCGTCAAAGCCGGTGGTGCGCACGGTGATGACCTTCACGGCATCGGCCGACTGCACGGTGGCGATGGCGTTGCCGGCGTAGATGGGGCGCTGGAACGTATCGGCGGATTCCACGCCGATGATGTCGGAGATCTGCGCCACGTCGAGCTTGGCGGCGACGCGCGGGGCCACGTTCTTGCCCGAGGCGGTGGCCGGGAACAGGATGTGGCTGTAGCCCGAGGCCACGGCCAGCACCTGGGCCGCGACGTTCTCGGCCAGGCCGTCGGCCAGTTGCGGGGCATCGGCCAGCAGGACCTTGGCCACGCCGGCGGCGGCGGCGGCCTGGTCGGCCACGGCGCGCGCGTTGGCGCCGGCGACCAGCACGTGCACGTCGCCTCCGATCTTGGCGGCGGCGGCGACGGCGTTCAGGGTTGCGCCCTTGAGCTGGGCGTTATCGTGTTCGGCAATAACCAGCGTCGTCATGATCAGACCACCTTCGCTTCGTTCTTGAGTTTGTCGACCAGGGCCGCGACATCGGCCACCTTGATGCCGGCCTTGCGGGCGGGCGGCTCGCTGACCTTCAGCGTCTTCAGGCGGGGAGCGGGATCGACGCCCAGATCTTCGGGCGAGACGGTGTCCAGCTGCTTCTTCTTGGCCTTCATGATGTTCGGCAGCGTGACGTAGCGCGGTTCGTTCAGGCGCAGGTCGGTGGTGACGATGGCCGGCAGCTTGATCGTCAGCGTTTCCAGGCCGCCGTCGACTTCACGCGTGACCGTGGCCTTGCCGTCGGCCAGCTCGACCTTGCTGGCGAACGTGGCTTGCGGCCAGTCCAGCAGCGCGGCCAGCATCTGGCCGGTCTGGTTGGCGTCGTCGTCGATGGCCTGCTTGCCCAGGATGACCAGTTGGGGCTGTTCCTTGTCGACCAGCGCCTTCAGCAGCTTGGCCACGGCCAGCGGTTGCAGTTCGGCGTCGGTCTGGACCAGCACGCCGCGGTCGGCGCCGATGGCCATGGCCGTGCGCAGCGTCTCCTGGCATTGCGCAACGCCGCAGGAAACCGCCACGACTTCGGCGACGGCGCCCTTTTCCTTCAGGCGAGTCGCTTCTTCGACGGCGATTTCGTCAAAGGGGTTCATAGACATCTTCACATTGGCGATATCCACGCCAGTCTGATCAGACTTGACGCGCACCTTGACGTTGTAGTCAACGACGCGCTTGAC
>NZ_BCTQ01000090.1 GCF_001571365.1 Achromobacter denitrificans NBRC 15125
AGGATGTTGGTCTGGAACGCGATGCCGTCGATCACCGACACGATCTCGGAAATCTTGCGCGAGCTGGCCGAAATCTCCTGCATCGTGCTCACCACTTCCGACACCGCCGAACCGCCGCGCTCGGCCACGTCCGAGGCGCTGGCCGCGAGCTGGTTGGCCTGGCGGGCGTTGTCCGCGTTCTGCTTCACCGTCGAGGCCAGTTCCTCCATCGAGGCCGCCGTCTCTTCCAGAGAGGCCGCCTGCTCTTCCGTGCGGCTGGACAGATCGGTGTTGCCCGCGGAGATCTCGCGCGAGCCCACGTTGATTTCCTCCACGCCGCGACGCACCGCCGACACCGTGCGGGTCAGGCTTTCCTGCATGCGCTTGACCGACGCCATCAGCGTGCCGATCTCATTGGTGGAGTCCACGTCCACCCGCACCGTCAGGTCGCCGGCGGCGATCTTGTCGAAACTGTCGCTGACCGCGCGCAAGGGGCGCAGGACGACCCGGTTCATGAACAGGAACGCGCCGAGCCAGACGGCCAGGATCACGGCCGCCAGCACCAGGTAGACGATGGCCATGGTCGCCGATTGCGAACGGGCCGAGCCCACCAGTTCTTCGCTGTAGGCGGTGATGTTGTCGGCGAAGGCGCTCAGGCGTTGCGAGAAGGCGCCGCTGGCGGCGCCCGCCTTGGTGTTCTTCAAGCTCAGGTACGCGGCCGCATCGCCCTTGTCCAGGGCCGCCATCATGGATTGCAGCGCATCCGCGAACAGGTTGAACGAAGACAGCAGTTCACCCTCGGAAGCCTTGCCCAGTTCCGTGTTCTTCGGAATGGCCTTGAAGGCTTCCATCTTTTTCTTGGCGTCGGTCACCAGCTGCTGCACCGTGCGCGTATTCTCGGCCGCGCCGCCGGCGTCGCCCGCGGCACGCTGCGCCGCGGCGATGTCGGCGCGGATGGTGGCGCGCAGCATCTGCGTGTAGGCGTCCTTGATCAGGTTGGCCTGCTGCACGCTCAAGGTATCAAGCGCGTTGATGGCCTCGGTGCTGGACCGCATGCCGTTCCAACCCAGGACGATCGCCACCAGCGCCGCCAGGGCAACCGCCAACTGGGCAAGCATGAGGCCCGTGCGCACCTTCAGATTGCTAAACATTTCCATGTATTCCGGTAGTCGTCCCGGCGGCTTTCCCGCCGCCGGGCCGTAAAAGGGATAGCGCTACTGCATGGTCAAAGCATTGGCGGATCGCTCCGTCAGAAAGACTCCCAATCGTCGTCCGACGGCGGCGGCCGGCGGCTGGCCGACGACCGGATCGGGGCCGCGTCCGTCGCATCCGCCGTCCGGCTGGCGGGGCGGCGCGGCGGACGCGCCGCCGTGGCCACGCCC
>NZ_BCTQ01000091.1 GCF_001571365.1 Achromobacter denitrificans NBRC 15125
GCCGCCGCGGCCGCGCCCGCGGCCCCCCAAGCCGCCTCGGCGGTCGGCGAGGCGGCCCAACAGGCCGCCGGCGCGCTCCAGCAATCGGCCGACGCGCTGCACGGCGCGGCCGCCGCGCTGCCCGCGGCGCCTGCGCCCATCGCCACGCCCGACATGGGCTTCCTGCACTTCGTCGCGCAGAGCGACTTCGTCGGCAAGAGCCTGTTCATCATCCTGATCCTGATGTCGCTGGTGACCTGGTACCTGATCCTGGTCAAGGCCGCCAGCAACGTCAGCATGCGCAAGCGCTCCGCCGACTTCCTGAACAAGTTCTGGAACGCCAGCTCGCTCGAACAGGTCGAGAACGAAATCGTGACCCACGGCGCGCGCGATCCGTTCTCGCACCTGGCCAGCCATGCCATGCATGCCCAGGCGCATCACAACAAGTTCGGCGCGACCAAGCTGGAAGAGTCCGGCAGCAACTCCGACTTCGTCACCCGCACCATGCGCAAGGTCATCGACGAAGAAACCGCCAAGCTGGAAAACGGCCTGACCGTGCTGGCCTCGGTGGGGTCGACGGCGCCTTTCGTGGGCCTGTTCGGCACCGTCTGGGGCGTGTACCACGCCCTGGTCGGCATCGGCCTGTCCGACGGCGTGACCATCAACCGCATCGCCGGCCCCGTCGGCGAGGCGCTGATCATGACGGGCCTGGGCCTGGCCGTTGCCATCCCGGCGGTGCTGGCGTACAACACGTTCGTGCGCAACAACCGCGTGTTCCTGTCGCGCCTGGACGCCTTCGCGCATGACCTGTTCGCGTTCCTGACCACCGGCCAGCAAGTTGCGCTGTCCGACGGCAAGGTGCGCGCCCTGCGCCGCCAGCACGGCAACGGCGCGGCGGCTCAACGCGGGAGCGAATAATGGCCTTTGGCAGCTTCGAGGGAAAAGGATCCGGGAGCCATGCGGTTTCCGAGATCAACATGGTGCCCCTGATCGACGTGATGCTGGTGCTGCTGGTGATCTTCATCATCACCGCGCCCTTGCTCGCGCACTCGATCAAGATCAACATGCCCCAGGTGGCCGCCGAGCAGATCGAGGAAGAGCCCAAGACGATCGACCTGGCCATCGACGCCAGCGGCGCGCTGTTCTGGGATGAAAAGCCGGTCAATATCGACGACCTGCCCAATCGCTTCAAATCGATCGCCGGCACCAAGCCGCAACCCGAGATCCGCATCCGCGCCGACCAGAACACCCGCTACGAGACGCTGGCCAAGGTCATGGCCTCGGCGCGCCGCTCGGGCATGACGCGCATCGGGTTCGTCACCACCCCGCCTTCGGGCGGCGCGCCCGCGGGCGAGGCGGCCCCCGCC
>NZ_BCTQ01000092.1 GCF_001571365.1 Achromobacter denitrificans NBRC 15125
CTGGCGGTCCTGCTGCTGGGCTTGCTGGTCACGCTGCTGTTGCTGGCGGGCTTGCTGCCGGGCAGCGTCCTGGCCGCCGCGCCCCTGGTCCGGCCCGTTGCCTGGCCGAGCGGCGTCGCGCGGAGGGCGATCATCGGGACGCCTGCCGTTGTCGGAGGCGTGGTCCACGAACGCCTGGGGCGGGCGCCCCTTGTTGTGGTCGTAGAACTGCCCGCGGTCCTTGCCGGCGTCACGCACGTAACCGCGCTGGGCCTGGGTGGGCGGCGCATGGCGGTCGTTGCGGGCGGCGAGTTCGCGCGGGTCGGCCCGGCGCTGGATGCCCGAGGGGCCGCCATGGTAGCTGACGCGCCGGTTGTCTACGTTGTTGACCACCACGGTGTGGTTGTAGACGTTGGTGACGCGGGTGACGTTCACGTTCGTGACGGAGCGGTTGTAATAGAAGCGGTCGCGCTTCCAGTAGCCGCCCGCGTAGCCGCGGCCCGTGTAGCCGAAGCCGTAATTGATGCCGCCGTAGAAACCCACGTGGGGGCCCCAGTAGCCGGCGTTCCAGATGTACAGGCCGTTCACGAAGCCCCAGTAGCCCGGGGTCCAGAGCGCGCCGGTGTAGGGCGCGAGCACCCAGGCGCCCGGCACCCAGAAAAAGCCGTAGGGGTTGCGGCTCCAATAGCCGGGCACCCAGATGTAGCCGTCGGCGGGGGCGGGCGGCTGGACGTAGACGGGCAGGGGCGGAGGCGGCTCGGGGCTGCGGTCCACCAGCGCAAGATTCGCGTCCGCCGGGTCGCCGCCGTCATAGACGGGGGCGGCGGGCGCCGGCGGCGGTTCGTACGTCTGCGCCGCGGCGCCGGCGCAGGCGGCCAGCAGGATCGCGGCGGCGAAAGGCCGAGGGCGGAGGATCCGGGAGGTGGGAGTCATGGTTTTTTCCTTGGCGCAACGGGCGCGCGGATCAGTAGCCACGATAGTAGTAATGGGGCGCGGGATAGGCGGGGTAGTAGTAATAATGCGGCGTGTAATAGACCGGCGCCGGGCGGTAGTACGCCGGCCTGGCCGGCACCACCACGCACCCGGTCAATGCGCTGGCCATCGCCAGCATCAGCAACAGACGCTTCTTCATCGTGCAACTCCTGCCGAACGCCAGGCGCGGCTTGCGCCCTGGTTGCGCTCGTAAGGATTAGGCCATAGGCGCCCGTCCGGAGTTCTGGACTGTAATCGTTCCGAAACAGCTTTCGGGTGACGGATGTTTGCGCCCGCGTGACCGTCGATGACGTTCGTATCAGGATGGT
>NZ_BCTQ01000094.1 GCF_001571365.1 Achromobacter denitrificans NBRC 15125
GTAGATTCTATGGTTTCACGCAAGCCTGGTTGGCGAGGAAGAGTTCTCGCTCGAAGGGTTTGCGTGATTTCCATACGCCGAAGGCGATGCGCAAGAGCTTTCTGGCAATGATGTTCAAGGCTTGAGTGGTTGCCCAGCCTTTGGCAAGCAATGCCTGATACATGGGTTTGAAGGTGATTGATCTGGCGGCGGCAGTGGCGGCGTTGTAGGCGAGGCTGCGCAGGATGGCATCGCCCTGCTTACTGAGCTTTCTCATGCCTTTGTAGGCGCCGGACTCCTTGGGCCTGGGATCCAGTCCGGCATAGGCCACCACGGCATCGGAGCTGGTAAACGGTATGCGAGCGAAGGTGGTCACCAGGGCCGTTGCCGTCAGGTTGCCCACGCCGACGATACTGGTAAGCAGCTTGAAGTCTTGCGCCAAGGCAGGTACGGCCTGGATCTCGGCGAGCATCTGATCTTCAAGGGAGTCGGCCAGCTCCGTCAGGGCATCGAGTGCCTTCTGCACCTGAGCCTGGGCGTCATGGACTTGATGGTGCCGCTCGCTGGACAGGCGCAGTTGAGTCCGGGTGATCACGGCCATCCTGCGCAAACGCAGCATCTGACGCAGACGCTCGATGTATTGGGCGCAGGGTTGATATGGGTGCAGGCGTTCATGCTCGGAGGCGATGAAGCGGGCGATCATGATGGCGTCGAGCCGATCGGTCTTGCCCCGCTGGCCCTGGGATTTGGCGTAGTGATGCAAGGCCTTGGGATTAAGGACATAGACCTTCAGCCCCCGCTCGTGGGCTAGGTCAGCCAGCATGCGCTCGTAGCCGCCGGTGGACTCCATGGCAAGCACGCTGCCTGG
>NZ_BCTQ01000095.1 GCF_001571365.1 Achromobacter denitrificans NBRC 15125
TTGAACGACACTTGGAACGCTATATCACCAGGTCAATAACCATCAGTGTTATAGGATCAAGCCTCACGAGCAATTAGTATCGGTTAGCTTAACGCATTACTGCGCTTCCACACCCGACCTATCAACGTCCTGGTCTCGAACGACTCTTCAGGGGGATCAAGTCCCCGGGATACCTAATCTTCAGACGAGTTTCCCGCTTAGATGCCTTCAGCGGTTATCTCTTCCGTACTTAGCTACCCGGCAATGCCATTGGCATGACAACCGGTACACCAGAGGTACGTCCACTCCGGTCCTCTCGTACTAGGAGCAGGCTCCGTCAAGTATCCAACGCCCACGGCAGATAGGGACCAAACTGTCTCACGACGTTTTAAACCCAGCTCACGTACCTCTTTAAATGGCGAACAGCCATACCCTTGGGACCGGCTACAGCCCCAGGATGAGATGAGCCGACATCGAGGTGCCAAACACCGCCGTCGATATGAACTCTTGGGCGGTATCAGCCTGTTATCCCCAGAGTACCTTTTATCCGTTGAGCGATGGCCCTTCCATTCAGAACCACCGGATCACTATGTCCTGCTTTCGCACCTGTTCGACTTGTCAGTCTCACAGTCAAGCACGCTTATGCCATTGCACTATCAGCACGATTTCCGACCGTACCTAGCGTACCTTCGAACTCCTCCGTTACACTTTGGGAGGAGACCGCCCCAGTCAAACTGCCCACCATGCACTGTCCCCGATCCGGATAACGGACCAAGGTTAGAACCGCAAA
>NZ_BCTQ01000096.1 GCF_001571365.1 Achromobacter denitrificans NBRC 15125
CGCCGAGAACAGCGGCTTCATGAAGGCGCCCGAGTGGTACACGAACTGCTGCAGCTGCTCTTCGTAGGCCTCCAGGTCCGCCAGCGGGCGCGTCGCCACGCCGTCTTCCATCGCGGCCTTGGCCACCGCCGGGGCGATGCGCACGATCAGGCGCGGATCGAACGGCTTGGGAATCAGGTACTCGGCGCCGAACGAGATGTCATAGGTGCCGTAGGCGGCCGCGACCACTTCGTTCTGCTCTTCCTCGGCCAGCTGCGCGATCGCGTAGACCGCCGCCTTTTCCATCTCGCGGGTGATCGTGGTGGCGCCCACGTCCAGCGCGCCCCGGAAAATGTAGGGGAAGCACAGCACGTTGTTGACCTGGTTCGGGTAGTCCGAACGGCCGGTGGCCATCACCACGTCGTCGCGCACGCCGTGCGCCACTTCCGGCAGGATCTCCGGCGTGGGGTTGGCCAGCGCCAGGATCAACGGGCGCGGGCCCATCGCCGCCACCATCTCCGGCTTGAGCACGCCGCCGGCCGACAGGCCCAGGAACACGTCCGCGCCGTCGATCACCTCGGCCAGCTTGCGCGCCTCGGTCTTCTGCGCGAAGCGCGCCTTGTCCGGGTCCATCAGCACCGTGCGGCCTTCATAGACCACGCCTTCGATGTCGGTGACCCAGATGTTTTCCAGCGGCAGGCCCAGGTCCACCATCAGGTCCAGGCAGGCCAGCGCCGCGGCGCCGGCGCCCGAGGTCAC
>NZ_BCTQ01000097.1 GCF_001571365.1 Achromobacter denitrificans NBRC 15125
TACAAATCTGGCCGCGCCGTCGGCGGCCAGCCAACACCAATTACACCCCACTGTGCGCGTGATCATCGAGCTAGTCTCTGATTGCCCACACGTTGTGTTTCTTCCAAGATTGGAGCAGTTGCGCTAGCAGCCGCTCAACCAGTTACGCCTGACGACCATAGCGAGTTGGTCCCACTCCTTCCCATCCCGAACAGGACAGTGAAACGACTTTGCGCCGATGATAGTGGACGGACGTCTGTGAAAGTAGGTCATCGTCAGGCTTTTATTGCTCAAAACCCCACAGGTGAGCCTGTGGGGTTTTGTATTCTAGTGAGAGGCTAGGTACAGGAGCTGCCGCCGCGCTGAAGAGATTCGGCAAGGCAGTAGCGTTGCAGTACAGTATGCAAATTAGGCAGAAGCCGGTTGCATAATCTGCAAAAACTGTGTTATAGTTTCATGCTTGGCTGCTACCGAAAACTCAGGGTTTACCCTGATGTTTCGATAGCTGCTAAAGAGGGCAGGATCTTGAAGAAGGCCTGGCAAGAAAGCGAAGCGAAACTAGCGATGCTGACTTGACAAACGATAAAAACTTCTTCATAATCTCGTTTCTCTGCTGCTGACACGGCAGGCGACGCGAAAGCGAAGCAAGTGGCAGCAGGCAAGATTAAGCAGTAAAGAATTTA
>NZ_BCTQ01000098.1 GCF_001571365.1 Achromobacter denitrificans NBRC 15125
ATGGGTGGAGCGCGAGATGGCTCGCGCAAGAACCCAATTGCCCAGCGCGCGAAACCCATGCTGCCGCAATCGATTGTTTTCCGGCCGATGCGGGGCACAATCTGCTCACGGCCGCATGGGGAATCTGCTCAAGGCTTCATGCACTGTCTGCACACGGCCGCATGGGTTACGCGCGTTCAGTGTCGGGGTTCTTGCTTAAGGACTCTCGCGCTCCACCCATCCTACGCGTCGTCCGGATCGGACATCACGACGTGTTCGTGATCGAGACGCCGGGAGGGGGCGGGCACGGGCTGTAGGATGGGTGGAGCGCGAGATGACTCGCGCAAAAACCCAATCGCCCAGCGCGCGAAACCCATGCTGCCGCAATCGATTGTTTTCCGGCCGATGCGGGGCATGGTCTGCTCATGGCCGCTTGGGGAATTTGCTCAAGGCTTCATGCACTGTCTGCACACGGCCGCATGGGTTACGCGCGTTCAGTGTCGGGGTTCTTGCTTAAGGACTCTCGCGCTCCACCCATCCTACGCGTCGTCCGGATCAGACATCACGACGTGTTCGTGATCGAAACGCCGGGAGGAGGCGGGCACGGGCTGTAGGATGGGTGGAGCGCGAGAGGACTCGC